>NZ_JAULSC010000028.1 GCF_030518195.1 Nocardioides cremeus | reverse complement strand
CTGGTCGGTGGTGGCCGCAGCCCCCTTGGGCAGATCCCATGGCCACCACCGGGCAGTTCTCGTGGCCGTCAGCGGGCAGGTTTCATGTCCGCCACTGGGCAGTTCTCACTGGCCCTTGACATACGCGCTCATCGATCTGACTCGATACTTTCTCTGGTGGTGCATGGGGGGCCTGGTGGCCTGCGGTAGTTGCTGGTGCGCGGGTCAGTTTATGTACATGGAATGGGTGCAGGACACGCCGGCACCCCGGATCCGGTTGTTCGCCGAGTTGAGGCTGCGACGTGAAGTGGCGCGCGGGCTCGTAACCATGGAGGACTTCCTGGCTGTCGAGCGGCCTGAACTGCTAGAGCCGAGGACCGAACTGGATGAACCACTTCCCCCTCAACGCACCCGAGGCCATGGGTGGCCTTTCCTTCCCGGACCATCGCGGCATTCAAGCCGTCCCGAGGAGTAGTCCTTGTCGAACGATCAGAAGCTCTCGACGGCTCTTATAGACGAGGAGGCCACGCGATCCGATGTCTTGAGTCAGGTCGAGCGTCAGGTGATCTTGCTTGTGCGACGTACGCAAAAGGTTCACCTGCATGGACGCGGCCCGGACGGTGGTCGTCCGCTCGAACGCTCCGGGTACGCGATTCTGGGTCTGATCTACGATCGAGGACCCCAGCGGCCGGGGGAGTTGGCCAGCTACTTCAGACTATACGCCTCGACTATTAGTCGGCAAGTTGCCCACTTGGAGAGGGCCGGGTTGGCTACGCGCGTACCGGACCCGGAGGACCGTCGCGCCTGTCGTATGACGCTTACTGCGGCTGGGGAAGAGTCGCTCGTTGCGACGAGGGCCAGGCGACGCGAAGCGGTGCGCGGCATTCTGGGTTCATGGCCTTCCAAGGACCAGGAGGACTTCGCCCGCCTCCTGGGCAAGTTCAACCGAGACATGGCCGAACTGGAAGACGCGACCCCCGCCCCTCCGGGGTCAACGACAGCGGAAACAGCACCACGGCCACCACGCAGAGGAGTTCGCATTCAATGACCGAGGCATCAGCCGCGCCCACACCCTCCAGCGACACGTCGACGCACGAGGGCTCTCGAATGCCGATCCTGTCGCACCGGCAGATCCTTACCGTCTTCGTCGGCCTGATGTTGGGGATGCTCGTCGCGGCGCTATCCCAAACCATCGTGGCGACCGCGTTGCCCACCATCGTCGGCGAGCTGGGTGGACAGGAGCAGTTGGCCTGGGTGGTCTCCGCCACCCTCTTGGCGTCCACGGCCTCTACTCCCATCTGGGGCAAGCTATCCGACCTCTACGGCCGAAAGATCATGTTCCAGTCCGCCATCGGGATCTTCCTCGTGGCTTCGCTGGCCGCCGGCTTTGCGCAGAACATGCCGCAACTGATCGGGTCGCGCGCCGTCCAGGGTCTGGGGGTCGGCGGACTCATGGCTCTCTCCCAAGCGATCATCGGGGACGTGGTCAGTCCTCGCGAGCGAGGGCGCTACCAGGGATACATCGGGTCCGTGTTCGGTCTCGCCACCGTCGCAGGCCCCTTGCTCGGCGGCTTCCTCGTCGAGCACCTATCCTGGCGATGGACGTTCTGGGCGCCGATTCCGGTCGGGATCGCCGCGCTGGTTGTCACCGAACGGGTGTTGAAGCTCCCCTTCCCTCGTCGTCAACATGCCATCGATTGGCTTGGGGCGTTCTTCATCGTGGGCAGTGTCAGCTCCCTGCTGCTCATGCTGTCGCTCGGGGGCAAGGAGTTCGCCTGGAACTCTGGCTGGACGTACCTCCTCGGTGCGCTTGCGCTCTTGATGCTCGCGCTCGCGGTATGGCAGGAGCGACGTGTCGTCGAACCGATCATGCCTCCGCATCTCTTCGCGAATCACACCTTCGTGATCACCAGCCTTGCGGGGTTCACCGTCGGTGTGGCGATGTTCGGCGCGATCATCTTCCTGCCTCAATACCTGCAAATCGTCAAGGGAGAGACCCCCACCGCGTCAGGCCTGCTGACCCTGCCGCTGATGGTCGGACTGTTGGTGACATCGATCGGTTCGGGACGAATCATCACCCGGACCGGTCGCTACAAGGTCTTTCCTCTCCTGGGACTCCTCATCACGACCGTCGGACTCTTCTTGATGAGCCTTCTTGATGAGAACACCTCCCTCACCCTGGCCGGTGTTTACATGCTCGTCACCGGACTCGGCATCGGCATGGTCATGCAGGTCCTGGTGTTGGCTACGCAGAACGCGGTCGAACATAAGGATCTCGGCGTCGCCACCTCCGGCGCTACATTCTTCCGCTCACTGGGCGGCGCACTTGGCGTGGCAGTCTTCGGGGCACTGCTCACCCACCGGTTGCGTGACACCATTCCCGCCCAGCTCAAGGCGGCGGGGGTGCCGCCCGGCAAGGCAGTCGGCGGTGCCACCAAACTGGGGAGCCCCGACCAGATCGCTGCGCTCCCCGAACCGATCCATACCGCTGTCACAAGCGGTTTCGCCGACGCGCTGCAGACAACGTTCCTGGCTGCCGTGCCCTTCGCGATTATCGGGTTCCTCGTCTTGCTCTTTCTCCGAGAGACGCCCCTTCGTCGCGGTACGCACCACGACAGCGCCGCCGACAACCTCACACGCGCCTTCGAGAGCGGCGTCGATCCTGATGCAGACTACGGTGACGACTTCGACCACGAAGACGATAGCGATGTGACCCAGGGCACTGACCCAACCGGCACGACACCCACGCGCGTACCCCGTTCGTAGATGCTCGCCGACCCAGATGTGGCACCCCGACGCAGTAGAAGGTCGATGACGAGGCTGCACCGCGCAGAGCTGCCAATTCCGTGACCAGGCCGCCGAGTTCACGGCGGCCGACGTAACCAGGGATCAGTCGCGACAACGTCACCGACAATCGCCCGGCAGCGTCAGTTCGACGCCGAGCACCACCTCGGGTACCGATTGCTCTTCGACGCCGATGGGGTGACCTGGCCTCCGCCTACGGCCTTCACAGAAGGCTCCCGGGGGTTGCCGCCGCGACGGGGCACCCTCGTGATCGGGCCCGATCGTCGGTGCTGGGGGTGATCGGTAGTGAGCTGCGGATGGGGGCCATGCCAACGAGGCGCTGCGTATCCTCCGAGTTGATGGCCCGTACCCGCTTCGTTGGCCGTCATGGCCGCCTTCGACGTCGTCTCGAAGGCGGCGGTGAGGTTCCGGCGCGAGACTGGTGGGTCAGCAAGCAGCGTATGTAGTCATCGGCACGCGCGCGCATTCGCAGTCGGCCGGTCCAGCTCGGTGTGCGGGGTCGTGGGTCGCGTCGGTTGACTCACCTGCCACATGAGTCGGAACCTTGGCTGCATGACCGTCAGTTCCGGATCTCAATCCTTCGCCGTCGGGCGGTCTCGGACTGCTCGTTGAGCATGGTCAGGAGCTTGTCGCCCTCGACGTCGAGGTTCGGCAGCAGGCGGTCGAGCCAGCGGGGCAGCCACCATGCTTTTTCGCTGAAGATCGCCATGAGTGCCGGGACGAGGGTCATCCGGACAATGAAGGCGTCGATGAGGATGCCCGTGGCGAGGGCGAACCCGACCTGTTTGATCATGATGTCGTGGCTGAAGATGAAGCCGGAGAACACTGAGATCATGATGGCGGCGGCTGCGACCACGACCCGGCTGGCCTGATCGAAACCGTGAATGACGCTGTGCCTTCCGTGGTGACCGTGGACGTAGGACTCGCGCATGGAGGAGACCAGGAAGACCTGGTAGTCCATGGCGAGGCCGTAGAGGATGCCGGTGACGATGATCGGCATGAAGCTCATCAGTGGGCCGCCGGTGTCGAACCCGAAGAGGCCGCTGAGCCAGCCCCATTGGAAGACGGCGGTGGTGATGCCGAAGGTGGCCAGGATGCTGAGCAGGAAGCCGATGGTGGCCTTGATGGGGACGATCACCGAGCGGAAGACCAGCATCAGGATCAGGAGCGAGAGCACGACGATGATCGCGAGGTAGAGGGGCAGCACGCCCGCGAGCTTCTCGGACATGTCCAGGTTGATGGCGGTGAAGCCGGTCACGCCCAGGCTCACCTGGTTGTGCTGGGCAATGGGGTTGCCCGGCTCACGCAGTGAGTTCACGAGGTCGCTGGTGGCAGCGTCACTGGGTCCGGAGGTGGGGATGACGCTGAACACGAGCAGGTCGCCCGCTTCGCTGGTGCCGACGGGTGCTGCCAGCACGATGTCGTCGCGTTGCTGGAGCTCCTTGGTCAGGGTGGCGGTGAGCTCGGGGGTGATCGAGGCGCCGGTCGTGGTCGGCTCTGCGGTGACCAGGAGGGGGCCGTTGAAGCCCTCGCCGAAGCCACGTGAGATTGCCTCATAGCTCTGCCGGGCGGCGGTGTCCTTGTTCGCGGTGGCGCCGGTGGGGATACCCAGGTCCATGCTCGCGGCTGGGATGGCGGCAATACCCAGGGTGGCGATGACGACAGCGATCACTGGCCACCTGAACCTGATCACGCCCTTCACCCAGTGGTCGGCCACGCTGTGGGACTCCGCCTCCACCTTCGCGCGACGCCGCTCCCGGGCCTTGGGTGAGCAGATCCGCTCTCCGACCAGGCCCAGCAGCGCCGGCAGGAGGGTTAGGGCGATGAGCACGGCCAACGCGACGGTGGTGGCCGCCACGAGTGCCATGGTGGTGAGCATCGCGATGCCGATGACGCTCAGGGCGGTGAGCGCGATGAGGACGGTGAGTCCTGCGAAGAAGACGGCACTGCCTGCGGTCCCGACGGCCCTGCTGGCTGCCTCCCGTGCGGTGAGGCCCCGGTCGAGGATCAGGCGTCGCTGACGGTTCACGACGAACAGCGCGTAGTCGATTCCGACGGCGAGGCCGACCATCAGCCCGAGCACCGGGGTCGCGGAGTTCATCGTCACCATCGTCGACAGGGCGTAGGCGCCGCCGACGCCGATCCCGACCCCGACCAGGGCGGTGATCAGCGGCAGTCCGGCTGCGACCAGCGACCCGAGGGTCAGCACCAGCACGATCGCCGCGACCGCAAGCCCGATGACCTCGCCGACCCCGACCGGAACCTCCAAGGCCTTCAGTGTGTCGCTCGGCAGGGCCGTGATGTCCGAGCCGGTCTCGGAGCGGTCGATCACGTCGAGGACTGCGGTGACGTCCTTGTCGGTCAGCGAGAACGTCGCGACCTTGAACTGGAACTGGAAGAGCGCCACCTGGGCGTCCGATGACACCAGCACGCCGGGCACCGGTCTTCCGTCGACCACCAGCGGCTGGTACGGCAGCGCCTGGCCCTGATTCGGCCCAGCAGCGGGGGTGTTCCCCGGCTGCGAGCCGGAGCCTGGTCCCGGCTCGCCTGGGCCGCCTGGTCCGACGCCGGGGGCGTCGGCAGGGGCGCCCAGCGCCGCGTCGAGGGGGTTGACGACCTGCTTGAGCGCGTAGATCTCGTTGACGGTGTTGCTGATCGTCGCGAGGCGCTCCGGGGTGTCGAGACGCTGACCCTCAGGGGCGGTGAAGACCACACTTGCCTGGCCCCCCGAGGCTTGGGGGAGCTCCGCGGTGACACGGTCGAGAACGGTCTGCGCCTCGGTGCCTTCGATCTTCATCTCCGAGCTCACGCTCACGCCGTTGATGGCAAAGCCGGCCACGACCACCGCGAGCACGGCCAGCCAGCCCGCGATGAACAACCAGGGGCGACCGAAGGCAGTTCGCCCGAGCCGGTACAGGAACGTAGACATGCGGGCTGTTTCTCCTCAGTGGGGGAACTGCGTGTGGCTAGAAGCCGGTACGCAGGTAGTCGAAGGTGATGTCGAGGAAGGAGGTGTAGTCCATCGCGCCCGGCGAAGCGTCGCGGTCACCGTCAAGTCGCACGTCGAGGGTGCCCTCCAGGGCGGCCGTGACGGCGCCGTACACGGCTCCGAAGAGCAATGGCACGTAGATGCCGGGGTAACGGTCCCCAGCCAACGATCCCAACAACTCCTGGGCAGACTGGCGCATCCGTTGCTGGACACCCAGAACGTAAGGCTCGAGCGTCGGGTACTGCCGAGCCATCGCCAGCAACTCCCGCATCGACACCAGCGTGTCGGCCGTAAACTGCTCCCGCATCACCGCGAGGAGAGCGTCGGGCAACGGGAGGTCCGCCGGTAGGCCTGACAAGATCGCACCGACATCGTCAATGCGGCTGAAGGCCACCGAGGCGACCGCCTCCTCCTTGCAGGAGAAATGGTTCGCAAACGTGCGACGGGAGTACCCAGCCCGCTCGACCACGTCTGCGGTGACGAAACCGAACAGACCCCGCTCACGGGTCAGCTCGAACGCCGCTTGGGCCAGGGCATGAGCCGTCGCCTCGCGTTTCACATCCCGCAATCCACGCTCCATGTACCCAGTATGGGGGTCGCTGCCCAATGAGCAACATT
Source organism: Nocardioides cremeus (assembly GCF_030518195.1). Taxonomy (GTDB): domain Bacteria; phylum Actinomycetota; class Actinomycetes; order Propionibacteriales; family Nocardioidaceae; genus Nocardioides; species Nocardioides cremeus. The sequence goes on along the minus strand of NZ_JAULSC010000028.1, from coordinate 23,505 downwards.
GCCCAATGAGCAGGGCGATATCCACGCAACCGCCGTGCGGAACCAATCGACGACTGGCGCTGAGCAGTTCGCTGACGCGGTGCTGGCTCTGCTGGCGGTCGCTCGCCGGACGAGGGGTCGACTGCAGCCGTCGTCGAACACGTCGAACTTGAGCCAGAACTTCGCACCCTCGCCGGCCCAGATCCCGAGGATGTCGCGCTCCCGGCAGCGGTGACCCCGTTGACGACGTAGAACGGCGCTTTAGCCTCGATCCACCGATGAGCTGGGGTTGAGCGTCCGCGGTCGCTGACGAGGGGTTCTCGGGTGCGTGGGCGTGGCTGTTGGTCTGGCCTCGCTGCCAGGTCGTTCCAGGTTGGTCGTCGTGCCGTGTCGGCTGGGGTGGTCAGGTCGTCGATGCCGGTGGTGGTCCGCAGACCCGGGTGAAGAGCTCGGTCCAGGCGGTCTCCCAGGGCCACGCGGTTGGGAGGTGAAGGGTCACTCTTCGCGCGGAGGATGCCACTCGGGCGGGCACGGCGATGAGTTTGCGGCGGATGGTCGCGGTGGTGGCCTTGGCGAGTCCCGGGCCGGTGATGGTCGCGGCGGCTCGGGTCAGGTTGAACGCCATCACGGCCAGCACGAGCCAGGCTGCGTTCGCGGTGAACTTGCCCTGAGGGCAGGTGAGCCAGCGCGGAGTTCTTCAGGTCGGCGTGGACCTGTTCGATGATCGCGTGGCCACGGTGGGTCTTGTCCGCGGCCACCGTGTCGGCCACGACCGGGGCGGTGGTGGTGAAAAAGGCGTGGAAGCGCCAGGTGTCGAACAGGGTGTCCTGGCCGTCCTTGCTGCCCGGGTTGAGGTCCGGGATCCGGCGCACCACCAGCCGTCCTGGCACGTGGTTGGTCTTCTTCTGCGCAGCGAACGCGGTGAAGGGAATCTCGGTGACCTCGGCGCGGGAGATCCAGGTCTTGGTCTGCTCGTCGAACACGGCGTCGGTGTACTCGATCGGGGTCCAGGCGTCCTGGGCGATCGTGGTGATCGCGGCCTTGATGCGGTTGTCCAGGCGGACAGTGACCGAGACGTCTGCGCCGGCCTTGAGCGCGGCTGCGATGCTCGGGTGTCCGTAGAACGCGGAGTCCGCGCGCACCAGCGGTCGCAGGCTGGAGGCACCTGTGAGCTGGTGGGTGGTCTTCAACGCGTCGGCGACCAAACGCTTCGCACCCCGTGGTGAACCGCACGATCCCTTGCGGAGCCGTTGGGCCACGATCAGCGGCGCGGTGTCCTTGGTGGACACGGTGGCGAGTAGCGCGTTGAGGCCGCGGACCCCGGAGTAGCCGTAGCCTGAGCCCTGCTTGGCGTGGCCGTGGACCTCGAAGATGGTGTCGTCGATGTCGACCATCACCCGCTGGGTCGACTCCTGGCCCGCAGTGATCATCGGTGCCTGGTCGGCCAGCCGGGTCAGGAACCGGGAGGCGACAGCGTCGAGCTGGCGGACGTGGCCGAACGTGAACGACCGCAAGAACGATCCCAGCGTCGAGGGCGCGTAGGCGCTGGTGAAGACCCGGCCCATCCCGCCATGACGAAGAAGCGCCATGTCGTCGATGGAGTCCGCGCCTGCGACCATCCCAGCGACCAGGGAGGCGACCTTCAGACCGGAGTTGGCGCCCTTGTACGTTGGCACCGACAAGTGCTGCTGAGCGAGCTCGTGGAGCCCGGCGGACCGGGCCAGCGCGAGGACCGGGACCAGCCCGGCCGACGACACGAGATTCGGATCATCGAACACCGCCGACGTGGCACGGGGCGTGTGGCAGAGTTGCATCTACGAGATGCCCTTCGTGGTGGTGGAAATCGGTCCCTAGACAAGACAGATTTTCCCAGCACGTAAGGGCATTCTCACTTCACGACGCGCTCACCCGACCAACCTCATCGGTGGATCGAGGTTTAGTGACCTGGCCGTCGCGCACCTCGACCATGATCGCGTCGATAAAGATCACCGGGTAGACGGCGGATTCCTGTGGTCGGTGCTGCCACTCGACAATCTCCGCGGTCACCTTCTCGGTGATCCGGCCGATCGTGTCCTTGCTGATGCTCGCGCCGTAGACATCGGCGATGTGTGCGGCGACCTCACCGGTGGTCAGGCCACGCGCGGTCAGCGACAACACGATCTGGTCGACTCTATCGAGGCGGCGTTGCCGCTTCTTCACGATCCGTGGATCGAAGGTGCCCTCGCGGTCGCGTGGGACGTCGACCTCGACCGGTTCGACGTCTGTCAGCACCGTTTGGGTCTGGTTCCGTTCCTGGAGTTGCCGCAGTTACGGCCCGTGGCCGCCGCCGAGGGGCGCAGGAGGCGGGGCTGGCTCGGCGAACCGGCGCCCGGACTGAGTCTCCCGCGGCCGATCGCGACCCGTCGGTCAGGGCCGGATCGACTCCCCGAAGTCGTCGGCCGTGAGTTCGCGGGCGGTTGTGCCGGGACGAAGATGGACCACGGGGCACCGCGCGCTGGCGATCAGTGCGTGTGTCAGGCTTCCCTCCGCGAATTGCACAGCAGCTCCGTGGGGGGAGTTGCCGATCGCTACCGTTCGCGCGTCGACGTTGTTGGCGTGTCGGGCGAGGACCCGCCCAGCAGCGGCGTGGTCGCCAACGCTGTGCAGCAGCAGCCCGCTCGCGGTGCTTCCGTGTTGGGTGAGCCAGTCGATGTGGCGACGCAGGGCTTGCCGCTCCCAGCCCCAGTCCGCCGCGTCGATGGCGAACTCCTCGACGATGGTGGTCTCGTGAACGTGAACGAGTTCGATTGGACTCCCCGTCATTCGGGCCAATTCGGCCGCGGCCGCGACGAGGTCACGGGCGTCCTCGGCCGCGGCGATCGCGATGACGACTGGCCGGTGTTGCCTACCGGGCGTCGCATCGAGGCGGACCAGGGTCGGCTCGACAGGCTCCTCGGTTGAGGTGATCGGTTCTCCGGCGGACTGCCCCGACTCGGCGGCGGCGAGCAGCTGGTGGCCGGTGGCCAGCACGATAATGGCGAGGGCGATCGCCCCGGCACCGACGAAGAACGGCACGCTGAGGTCGTAGTGGTCGGCCAGCTTGCCCGCTGCGTAGGGCGCGAGTCCGCCGCCGATGAACCGGACGAACCCGTAGGCCGAGGACGCGACCGGTCGCTCGACGGGCGAGACGAGCATGACCGCCTGGGTGGTGAGCGTGTTGTTGATGCCGATGAAAGCGCCGCTGACCACGACGGCGGTGATCACCACTGACGGCGTGTCCACCCCGACCGCGATCACGGCGAGCACAACGGACAGTGCGGCGAGGTTTGCATACAGCACCGGGGCGGTGCCGAAGCGGCCCTGCATACGCGGTGCGACGAACACACTGAAGATGGCCACCAGCAGGCCCCAGCCGAAGAACACCAGACCGAGCCGGTGCGCGTTGAGCTCCATCGGGTAGGGCGCGTACCCGAGCATGGTGAAGAAGCCCCAGTTGTACAGCAGCGCAGCCAATCCCATGGTGAGCAGCCCGCGATGGCGCAGCGCGCGCAGTGGCGCGCTGAACGGGGTCGGCCGTGCGGGCTTCGGCTGCGACGGGACGAACAGCATGGTGGCCACCAGGGCGATGCCCATCAGGACGGCGACCCCGAAGAATGGTCCCCGCCAACTGATGCTGCCGAGCTCGCCGCCCAACAGTGGTCCCACGGCGATACCGAGCCCGAGGGCGGCCTCGTAGAGGATGATGGCCCCCGCGAAGCCGCCGGTGGCCGACGAGACGATCACGGCCAGGCTGGTGGCGATGAACAGGGCGTTGCCCAGCCCCCAGCCGGCGCGGAAACCGACGATGCCGTTGATGGTTCCCGACGTTCCGGCCAGGGCGGAGAACACCACGATGATCATCAGGCCGAGCACCAGCGTGCGCTTCGCACCGATCCGGCTGGAGATCGGACCGACCACTAGCATGGCCACCGCGGTCACGATCAGGTAGCTGGTGAACAGCAGCGACACCTGGCTCGGTGTCGCGCGCAGGTCGTGCGCCAGCGCGGGCAGGATGGGGTCGACCAGACCGATTCCCATGAATGAGATGACGCAGGCGAAGGCGACCGCCCACACCGCCCGGGGCTGGCGGAACGGGCTCGCGAGGGGTTCGTGCGGTGCGTGTGGGGCTGTCATCTGACTCCTCCGGGACGCGGACGGTCAGCCCGTCCGGAAACAGCTGGGACGTTGGCGAGGTCGGCCAGCCGCGCGAATGCCGGCAGCGCCCGGCTGATCGCTGCCTGCTCGTCGAGATCAAGCTCGTTGAGCAGGGCCTCCAGCGCCGCTGCTCGTTCTAGTCGCCGCTCGGCCACCAAATTCCGGCCCGCGCCGGTGACCGTGACGATCACCACCCGGCCGTCCTCCGGGGAGGGAGCGCGTTGAACCAGATCCTCGCGCTCGAGCCGGGAGACGAGCTGAGTCATGCTGGGCTGCGAGACCCCTTCGCTGGCGGCAAGGTCGGTCAGACGCTGGGGTCCGTCTAGGTCCAGTCGCGTCAGCACGCTAGCCGCCGTGAGCCCGAGGCCACCGGTCGTGGCGAGTCGCCGCATCACACGCGAGAGCTGCTCGAGAACCGCCGCCACCGTTTCTGCACGCTTAGCCGCGGGAAACAACATAGTGAAACTATATACCATCCTTATGCAAGAACGCTGGCAACCAGACCGGCGCGTGCCCTTGCTCGAAGCCGCAGTCCGCTGGGTTGGGCCGGTAGCGTGACGTCAGGGCGGACTGTCGTTCAGTGTCGGCACCGGTCCGGTCCGCGTGTTGTTCTCGACGTAGGGGAGTGCGCATGGGTGGTGAAGGGGTGGGGGCTGACGCCGTGCGGAGCCAATTGACGGCTGGCGCTGCTGAGCAGTTCGCTGACGCGGTGCTGGCTCTGCTGGCGGTCGCCCGCCGGACGAGGGGTCGACTGCAGCCGCTCTTCGACGACGTCACCGTGCCTCAGTTGGTCCTTCTCGATGCTGTGCAGGCCTGCGGTGGCGAGGGCATCGCCGCCATCTCGGCGTACACGTTGCTGAGCCAACCGACGGTGACCCAGCAGGCGGCCGGGCTGGAAGCAGCCGGGCTGCTGAGTCGCGTCCCGGCCGACGACGATCGACGCCGGCGCGTCCTGAGGCTGACGGAGCGTGGGGAGCAGCTCCTTGCGGCCAAGCGCGCCCTCGTTGCCAACCGGTTGTCAGCGGCCTGGAGATCCCTGACCGTCGAGGAGCAATCGATAGCGGTCCCCATGCTTCGCCACCTCACCGTTCTCGTGTCTGAACTTGCCTGAGGCCAGACGATTACCCTTTCCTTCCTATGTAACTCGGCGCAGTGTCAGCCCCACGTCTTCGCTCCGCACTTCGGCCGCCGCCGGACCCACCGTCTTGCCCGGCCAGTTGGGAGGTGGGCTGTGCGCTTTGCGGACCTCAACGGGCTCGGATGGCACTACCTGGCAGGGGCCTTCTTCGACGTGGTCCGCTACCTCATGTGGTGGCTCGTCGGTGGCCTCGTTGCCTGTGGAAGCTGCTGGTATGTCAGCGCCAACGTGTACGAGAACTGAGTGCGCGAAACGCCGGCTCCCAGCGTCCGGATGGCGGCTGAGCTGCGGCTACGACGAGACGTACGTCGGGACTGCCGCGCGCTCGAGGAGTACCTCGCCAGGCAGGAGGCTCACGGGACTCGAACGGAAGGCCGGCCCCAGACCGATCGGCTCAGCCTCAACGGCGGATCGGCAACTCCCACCCGCTCTCGCGAAGGACTCACTGGCGCCGACGCGCTGACGAATAGGCCCCACCAGAAGTTCTCCAACAGAATGCCCGAGAACAGGATCCCCACCATGGCGCCTGCTCCGGAGACGCCCTGCCCCGATCGCGACGGCCTGCGGTCGCGGGTCGTCGGGGAAGGCGTCGACCAGGACCGAGAGAGTCGCCGGCATCACCGCGGCGGCGCCCGATACCGGCCAGGCCTCGCAGCGTGATTGTGGGGTGCGCGGCTGCTCCACCAGCCCGGACGCCAGCGATGCGACAGCGAACAAGACGAGGCCGGCAACCAGGAACTGTCGACGTCCCCACCGGTCGGCTGCGATCCCGACCGGTAGCAGCAAGGCCGCCAAGACCAGGGCGAGACGTTCAACACCCACGTCAACTCGGTCTGCGTGGCCGCGGTGCTCTCGGCGATGTCCGGTAGCGCGAGCGAGAGGGAGGACGCGGCACCGATCACCAGAGCGAGGTCCACACACATCGTCACAACAGGCGGTCAGACCACCGCGTCCGGCCCGGCGGAGAACCGGCGCAGAAGTAGTCACTGACATCCGCAAATACGGGGCGTCGGTCTCGGGGACAGCAACGCGAGGGCTCGGGTGCAGCGTCGGGCCAGGACGCGAGGCGCCCTTCTGCGATGCCGTTCGGAGCCGGTAACGATTCGGATTGGTCAGCGGAATCCGTCGAGCGGGATCCTCACTGACCGGATCCTTGGCCGAACGATCCCGTCGGCTCGCCCTGCAGGAAATGTCCCACGTCCACCTTCAGGAAGAGCGCGGTAGAGCAGACGACCCGCCTCGAGGTGGCAACCTCCGACATCGTGGCCTCCACGAACAGCTTGCGGCCCTCCGTGCGCGTGATGTTGGCACGCAACTCGTACTCAACCCCGAGGAGGACCGGGGCCAGATAGTCGAGAACAAGGTTGCGCGTGACTGCCGGCCCGTCAGTGAGGTAGAGCAGGAATCCGTAGAAGTCGTCCACCACCGCCGCCACGGCACCGCCGTGAGCGATGCCGGGTGCGCCGACGTGGCGTTCGTCGAAGGTGTGGCGCGCAACAACGCCGTCACCCTCGCGATGAACCCGGAGATGGTGACCGTGCGGATTGTTCTCCCCGCATCCCAGGCACGCGGCGTGGTGAGCCGGCAACCGAGAACCGTCCGGATGGGTGCGGAACTTCGCAGCCCACGTCGAGATCAGATCCTCGAGACTGGTCACAACGTGGCCTCCTGTCGCAGGAACGTGCTCCAGGCCTCGATCGCCTGCCGTCGGCGGCCGTTGCTGCGGTGGTCGGCGTGCATCCCGCTCACGCCACTGCCGAGCAGGAGATCAAGAGTGAGACGGACAAGGACCGGGTCATCGGTGACCCACGTGCGACACACAGACCGGAGCTCGGCATCGACCCGGAGCTCGGCTGGGACCAGCTTCTCCCGCAGGGCAGCGTTCGCCCGGCTCGCGACCCACAGCTCCAGCGTGGCCGCATAGAGAGGACCGGAGAGAGCCTCGGCCAACAGGTCCAGGGCGGCGCGCGCCAGCCGCTCCTTCGCCCCGGGCCGCTCCACGTCTTCAGTAGCCATGCGGTCGAGGCTGGCGGACATGCTCTCCAGGCGCTTCTGGGCGAGGTGCTCGACCGCGGCAACCACCATGTCGTCGCGAGTCCCGAAGTGGTGGAGCTGGGCGCCGCGCGACAAGCCGGCCTTGTTCGCCACAGCCACGCTGGTCGTCCCGTGGTAACCGTGCTCGACCAAACATGCCACCGTCGCGTCGAGAAGAACCCGGCGGGTCGCAGCGGATCGCTCTTCTTGTCCTGTCACCCGCCCAGCATACCTACATGCGTGAATGTATGTTCTTGGCGGATCGTCCTGTCCGGTCTCGTCCCGCAGGAGCGGCGGTCGGAAAGCCGGACCGGTTCCTACGTGACCGGCTCGCAGCCGCCCGGGAGCTGGTGGTGTCAGCGGTCGAAGGCATGTCCCTCAGGTTGAGGAACCCGCCGCAGTCACCGGTCGAGATCACCCAATTGCTGGCCCAGGGGCGACTCGCGCCCAAGTTCGGCGCCGAACTCCTCCGGCTCCTCGGCGAGTAACCGCCCTGCGTCGGGCTCGAGGACTTACGGGCGCCTGGTCTGGACGCGGCACAGAGCATCGAGGTTGCGTTGGTCGGTGTCGGCGAGGGTGTGGAGGTACTTCTGGGTGGTCTGGATCTGCGCTTGTCCCGTCCGTTCCATGACGGACATGAGGTCCTGCAAGACCGTGCGGACCGACTCGCGGATCATGCCGACGCCGTCGCCCGATGCGGAACGGCTGGCTCGAGCAACTCGGACAGGGCAGACTGGGACAAGGCCATCGATGGGTCTCGCCCGGGGCACAACGGGGGCGCCGTTGTGCGCGGTCATGCGGACCACGCCGGTCCTGCCCCGGTGGAGCCGGCCATCCGGGGAGCGCGTGCCCTGGGGGGGAACACGCCGAGCAGCTGGCCCTCGCCGACCAGGCGCACGGCCGTGCGCAAAGCGGCCTCCCCTGCTCCGCCGCCGGACCGGTCGACGGGCACCTGGCGGCAGGCGGTGAAGAAATGGCGGCGCAGCCGGCCGCGCAGGCCGCGTCCGGTGAAGTAGGAGCTCTTGGCGAGGAAGATGATGCGGCGGCGCACGACCAGCCAGTCGTAGAAGGACGTGTGGTTGGAGGCCAAGATCGCCGGTCCCGAGGTCGGGACGTGTCGCAGCCCCCTCGACCCGGGGTCGCAGGGCGACGAGCAGGGGAGACGTCCAGACGACCTTGGTCACCAGTACGGGTAGCCGTCGCGCTGTACCGGGACCTCGTCGCGCCGGTCTGCCGCGCCGGCCTGAACGCCCTGGCCTTCCGCCGCCGCCGGCTGCAACGACGGCGGCCGGTCGGCGGCTGGCCGGTCATGCGGCCTCCCACGCCCACGGCAGGCCGGTGCGCCGGACTTGCCCGCGGGACTCGAGCAGGACGAGGTGGGCCAGGGTCTCGGCCACGGCGGCGCGGCGCATGAAGCCCGACACCTGATCCCAGGGGCGCGACCAGGTCAGCGCGCCCGTGAGCGCCCAGGTCGTGCGGCCGGTCGAGGCAGTCCGGATCTCCTCGAGCCGGTGCTCGTGGTGGCCGAGCAGCTGCTCTACACGGGCTCCGATCCCGGCGAAGCGGTACTCGTGCGCGGGAAGCACCTCGTCCACATCCGCGTCGAGCGCGCTGACCCGCGCCAGCGAGGCAAGGAACTCCGCCAGGGGGTCTCCGGCGGACTGGGCGTGCACGCCGACGTTGGGAGTGATCCGGGGCAGCACGTGGTCGCCGGACAGCAGCACCCGTCGGCCGGGCTCGTGGAAGCAGAGGTGACCGGGGGAGTGGCCGGGCGTGTGCACCGCCCGCAGGTCCCAGCCGGGCAGGGGCAGCCACTCGCCGTCCTCGATCATGCGGTCGGGCAGCACCTGACGGACGTAGTCGACGAGTGGCAGTGACGCGTCGGCCAGCACCCCGAGCTCCTGCTCCGGGACGCCGCAGCTGCGCAGCAGGTCGTGCATCTCCCGCAGCAGGTCGGGGACGCCGGCGCCGTAACGGGCCGGCAGCAGAGCGGCGTCGTCGGGGTGCAGGCCGACCCAGGCGCCGGAGCTCTCGCGGACTCGGCCGGCGAGCCCGTAGTGGTCGGGGTGGATGTGCGTGACGAGCACCGCGCGGACGTCCGACACGCTCCCGCCGGCCGTCGCCAGACCTTCGGTCAGGGCCGTCCATGCCTCGGGCGTGTCCCAGCCGGCGTCGACGAGCGCCACACCGTCGTCGAGCTCGAGGACGTAGACGAGCACGTACCGCAGCGGGTTGTTCGGGATGGGGACCGGGATGGACCACAGCCCGTCCTGCACCTTCTCGACCGGCGGCAGCAGCCGGTCCGCCCACGCCTGCTGCTGGAGCAGGCCGGTGACCTGGAACGGTCGGCTCACAGGCCCATCCGCTTGCTGATGATCTCGTTCATGATCTCGTTGGTCCCGCCGCCGAAGTAACGATCCCGCTTGTGGGGTCTGTCCCCGGCTTCAGCATCGGAGGCCGAGGGCATGGGTCGTGCCGCCCTTGACTGTAGGCTACGCGGGCGCGGCGAAGTCCAAGGCGACGACGCGAAGGTCGGTGTGGCCGTCGGAGGCGGGCGAGCACAGCCAGCGGATCGAAGGTCCCATGACAGCGGGGTCGAGAAGTTGCTGCCGCATCGGCTCGGGGAACCCCTCGGGGATCATCCCCGTCGCGGTCGCACCACCGGGCAACAGCAGGTTCACGTCCACGCCGCTCCCGGCCAAGTCCTCGGCCATCACGTGTGAGAGCGCATCCGTGGCGGCGCGGGAAGGGCCGTACGGCGCAAACCCGCGACGACGCATCGTCTGCTCGTTGATGCTCACGTTGACCACCGCGCCGCGGCCGGCGGCGACCATCTCGGGGACGACCGATCGGGCGACGAGGAAGTAGCCGGTGACGTTGGTCGCCATCAGGTCACGAAACCCAGCCGGCGTCACCTCGTAGAACCGCCGCGGGTCGGTGAGGAAGCGCGGGTTGACGGTCCGCATCCCGATGCCGGCGTTGTTGACGAGCACATCGATGGCGCCGAGCGTCTCTCGTGCCGACGCGACGCCCTCGGCGACGGACTCCTCATCACGCACGTCCATTGCGATCGCGGTGGCAGTGCCTAGTCCTACCCGGCGAACCTCCTCGGCGACTTCCCGTCCCCGGCTGCCGTCGCGGCCGGTGAACACCACCGAGGCGCCGCCCGCGACGAGGGCCTGCACCATCGCGCGGCCGAGCCCACTGGTCCCGCCGGTGAGCAGCACTCGCACACCGGTGACGTCTGCCAAGCTCGCCGTGCCGTTGTCCTTCCGACTTTCTGCCCGCTTCGCATCGTCTGGTTTTGCCACGCTCCCAAGTATGGCCCCCGACCTACGCTGCCCGCGGGACATGGCCAACGGGGTGCGGTCGATGCTCCAGAACGCCGGATTGGTGGTGAGTACCGCGGTTTCACTGGCGATCGTCACCATCCCGTTACTCCTCGAGGAGAATCAGGCGGCGACGGCTTCCAAAGATGAGATGCCTGGAGCGCGCGAGGTGCCTCCCGTGGTCCTTCGACATGCGGGGTAGCCACCCGGCGGCGGCCAAGGTCGAGCCCGTCGGCGCTCTACCGCGCTCCACATCCACTCAGAATGAGTCCTTAGGACAGGTCGACGCCATCCGCGCCGCCGTCCGTGGTTGGCGACGCGGCCCCGGGCTTCGCCGGTCCGCCGCCAGACGGGCAGCTGGAGCAAATTATCGGGGTCATGTTGGGCACCTCCGCCCGGATCGGGGAGGTTCTCGCCATTCGCAAGTGCGACGTCGACGTAACGGGTGCGCCAGCCACGATCCGAATTTCCGGGACGATCCTGCCACTCACCCCTGCCACTCACCCCTGCCACTCACCCCTGCCACTCACCCCTGCCACTCGCCCGTGGCCACATCCCGCCCCGGGGGTTGACCGCTCGATCTGACCGACGGTAGGTTCATCGACCAGCGTTCGAAAGAGCTGCAGTCCTCGCTCTCGGTCGGATCGGTGTTGCTGAGGGGACCGACGTCGAAAGCTCCACTACGGAAGGAAAGTGCCTTGCCCATTGCGACCTACGAGCCAGGCGGCGAAACGCTGGCGGACCGGCTGGCGGCTGCGCGGGTTCACAATCCCGAACGGGAAGCACTCGTCTGCTATCAGGACAACGGCACGCGCGTGACGCGGCTGACCTACGAGGAGCTCTACCAACAGGCATTGGCCGTCGCCAAGGGGTTGAACGCGCGAGGTGTCCGCCACGGAGATCACGTCGCCCTGTGGCTTCCGAACGGACCCGAGTGGGTCCTGTTCCAGCATGCGACCGCGATGCTCGGCGCCGTTCTCGTCCCGGCGAACTCCTTCTACCGGGAGGCCGAGTTCGAATACCTGCTGCTCCAGTCGGACGCGGCGGTCCTGGTGTACACCCCCCGGTTCCTGAATCTCGACTACGAGCAGGCTCTGAGGAACCTTGCCCCTGAGTTGGAAAGCAGCGGTGCACACCGGTTCGACCGGTTCCCCATGCTGCGCGACGTGGTCTGTGTCGGGCAGGAACCGGGCCTGCCGGGAGCCCTGAGTCTCCAAGCCCTGGTAGATGGCGGGCAAGGGATGACCGACGAGGACCTGTTCAGGATCACGGCGGACGTCAAGCCCGACGACGCGCTCATGATCATGTACACCTCCGGCACCACAGGAGACCCGAAGGGGTGCCTCTTGTCACACGCGAACCTCCTGACGAACTCCTTGCACTTCAGTGAGTCTCTGGAGCTCGACGATGACAGCAGGTACCTCATTCCCATCCCGTTCTTCCACAATGGTGGTTGTGTCCTGGGCCTGCTGAGTGCACTTCAACGGGGGTCGACCCTCATCTCCATGGACAGGTTCGTCCCCGCACTGGCCCTCCGCATCCTGGCCGAGGAGAAGTGCACGCACACTGGTGGGGTCCCGACCATCTACATCGCCCTGTTGCACGATCCCAGCCTCCAGGAGTACGACTACAGCACCATGAAGATGGCGTTCATGGCGGGCGCGCCGTGCCCGGTCGAGGTCAGCAGGTCTGTCGAGAAGACCTTCGGGATGACGATCATCATCGGTCTGGGCATGACCGAGAGCTCCCCACTGATCACGATTTCGCGCAAGGAAGACCCCTTCGAACAGCGAGTGGGATCTGTGGGCCGCCCGAAAGGTTGCGAGGCGAAGATCATCGGCCCGGACACTGGAGAAGAGGTGGGCCCGGGTGTCGACGGCGAGCTGCTCACCCGGGGCCCCAACGTCATGCAGGGCTACTACAAGATGCCCGAACAGACCGCTCAGGTTCTCGACGAGGACGGCTGGCTGCACACAGGCGACATGGTCAGGTGCGACGAGGATGGGTTCTACTACGTCACCGGACGCCTCAAGGACTTGTACATCGTGGGGGGCGAGAACGTCGCCCCCGCGGAGGTCGAGGCATTCATCCGCACCCACCCGGCCGTTCAGGACGCTTATCTCGTCGGCGTCCCGGACGAGAAGTACGGCGAGGTCGGGCTCGCGGTCGTCCAGTTGAAGGCAGATCACGAGGCGACGGAGGCCGAGCTCATCGACTACTGTCGGGGAAAACTTGCCAGCTTCAAGGTTCCTCGATACGTCGAGTTCGTCACCGAGTACCCGCTGACGCCGGCCGGTAAGGTGAAGAAGTTCGTCTTGCAGGACGCCTACACGAAGTCCATGGACCTTAAAGGCTATGGTCCCACGGCCTGAACTCGCTCCGAGCGCGGGTTCGAGTACCGGCGCGTGGAGAGACATCGAGAACGTCTCGTCGTCGTCGCGAGTGGCCTTCATCGAAGGTGACGAGCCACGGATGCTGCGAGCAGCGGCCCTCGCGACGCAAACCGGCCTCTGTCGACCGGTGCTCCTCGGGAAGTGGTCGGAGATCCAGCGTGCTTCCCGGGACCAGGGCATCGACGTGGGTGCAATCGACACGCTCGATGTCAGCGACCCCGCCGTTCGCGAACAGTTGGTGCGCGACTTCGAGCGTCAGGTGGGCCCGGCGACCGACCTTCGCAGCGCGACGCTGTCGAACCCCGCCGCCTGGGGTGCGACGCTGGTCCGGTGCGGATGGATGGACGCAGCCATCGGAGGAACGCGTACCACCAGTGCGGACATGCTCCGTGCCGGTCTCTCGTGCATCGGGCTGGCGCCGGAACGATCCACCGTCAGTGGAGCGATCTTTCTCGACACTCAGCGACCGGACGTCGGATCTGGAGGCACGCTCGCCTTCGCGGATGCTGTGGTGACCCCCATGCCCACCGTCGATCAGCTCGCCGACATCGCGGCGGCCACGGCCCGATCCTGGCGAGCCTTGATGAGGACCGAGCCGCGTATCGGTTTTCTGTCCTTCTCCACGCGGGGCAGTTCCGGTTCCCCCCACGTCCAGCGCATCCGCGACGCCGTCACTCTCTTCAGACGGAGGTTTCCCGAGGAGGCCGTCGACGGAGAACTGCAGTTCGACTCAGCCGTCTCCATGGCTGTGGCGGAGCGCAAGCACGCGACCGGCGCACTGGCGGGCGCGGCCAATGTTCTTGTCTTCCCCAGCCTCGATTCGGCCAACATTGCCTACAAAGTGGCGGAGCAACTGGGGGGCGCACGGGCACGGGCCTTCCTACAAGGCCTCGCGAGGCCATTTGCGGACGTATCGCGGGGGTGCAGCGTCGACGACATCGTGACCACCCTTCGAATGCTGCTGTACGACACCCTGCAGAACCCTGAGCCGGAGAACAGTGGACGAGAAGGAGTTCGGAGTTGAACACGGTAAGGATTGCGAACGGACAGGCCTTCTGGGGTGACAGTCCCGCTGCGCCAGTAGCCCAGGTACGCGGTGGTGACATCGACTACCTGACCTTGGACTACTTGGCCGAGATCACCATGTCTGTCCTGCGCAAGCAGTACGAGCGAGACCCCGATGCCGGGTACGCGCGGGATTTCGTCGATCTCATGTCGGAGATCATGCAGGAGTGCATAGAACGAGACATCAAGGTGGTTGCCAATGCCGGAGGAGTCAACCCCCAGGGTTGTGCCCAGGCTCTGCTCGATGTCGCAGCGAGCAAAGGGATCAGCGGGCTGCGGGTCGGCGTCGTCACCGGCGATGACATCATGGCGCAGCTGGACGACCTGGAGAGTGAAGGCGTGCCGTTGCAGAACCTGGACACCGGTACGTCCTTTGACGAGGTCAGAGACCGCATCGCCAGTGCCAACGCATATCTAGGCGCTGAACCGATCGCACGCGCTCTGGCCGATGGAGCGAACGTCGTGATCACCGGACGATGCACGGATCCCGGATTGGTTCTGGGTCCTCTCGTGCATGAGTTCGGCTGGCAGTGGGATGACTGGGACCTGCTTGCGGCGGGCACGGTGGCCGGGCACACGATCGAGTGTGGCGCCCAGGCCAGCGGCGGCAATTTCCAGGGTGGATGGCGCACGATGGACGATCTCGCGCATGTCGGGTACCCCATCGTCGAGGTGAGCGCCGACGGCACCTTCGTCGTCACCAAGCACCCGGGGACCGGGGGCGCGGTGACCACCGCTACCGTGACCGAGCAATTGCTGTACGAGCTCGGTGACCCAGCAACGTACCTGTCGCCCGAGGTGACGGCCGACTTCACCGCCCTTCAGGTGCAGGAGGTCGGCCCGGACCGAGTCGAAGTCACAGGAGCGCGGGGCCGGCCCCCGACGGACTCGTTGAAGGTGTCGATGGCCTACTCGGACGGGTTCCAGGGCGCCGCGATGATCACGTATGCGTGGCCTGACGCGATCGCCAAGGCTGAACTGGCGGACTCTGTCCTGCGGACGCGACTGAAAGACCTTGGCTTGCCCCTCCGAGCGATCCGCACCGATCTCGTCGGATACAACTCCGTTCACGGCCGGGTAGTTCCGCCAGCGGGCTCGGACCAGTCCGAGGTCGTCCTGCGGGTCTCGATCTGGGCAGACGACCCAGACACCGTGAGCAGGTTCGCAGCCGAGATCGCCCCCCTGGTGATGGGCCCGCCCGGCTTCACCGGTCTGCTGGCCGGGGGACGGATGAGGCCGAGCCGTGTGATGGCCTACTGGCCGACCCTGGTCCCCAAGAGTGTGGTGGACCCTCAAGTGATTGTGAGAGATGGCGTATGAGACTCATCGATGTGGCGCACGCACGGTCCGGGGACAAAGGCGACTCCGTCAACATAGGACTCATTGCACGTGACCGCTCGGACTACCCCTTGCTCGTCAAAGAGGTAACGGCGGAACGGGTTGCCCATCACTTCGCTGGAGTCTGCCTCGGCGAGGTGAAGCGGTACGAGCTGCCGAACTTGGGGGCGCTCAATTTCATCCTGACCTCCGCATTGGGCGGTGGAGGAACGACCTCGCTTCGGGTGGACGCTCAGGGCAAAGCCATGGGCGAGGCGCTCCTGTTCATGGAGATCGATGTCTGAGCAGGCCGATGCACACGCGTCGGAGGCCCCGGAGTACGCGGCCGTCGGAGAACCGCCGGCCAAGAGGCGCAGGGAACTGCGTCAGACCCGGCGGCGTATGGAGATTCTCGAGGCGGCGGCCGAGGAGTTCGCGATCCGCGGCTATCACGACGCGAGCCTGCAGAGGATCGGCGACAAGGTTGGGTTGTCGAAGGCCAGCCTGTACTACTACGTATCGTCCAAGAGCGACCTGCTTGCCGAGCTCTTGATCGCTGCGGTCGACTCCCAACCAGCCGAGGTGAGCGAAGGCGAACCTGCCGAACGGCTGCGGGAGTTCATGCACACACACGTCAGTCGTGTCTGCACGACCGTAGAGGGCCAGGCTCTCGCCGACAATAGCGACGTGCTCATGTCCAAGACGGCGCCCGCGAACCTGGCGGCGGCTCGACGACGGTATGAGGACGTTCTCGCCTCCATCTTGAGGTCGGGCATCGCCTCGGGAGATTTCCGGGACGTCCCTGTGCGTCCCGTGGTCAAGTTCATTTTCGCAGGCCTCAACTCGGTTCGACAGTGGTACCAGCCCAGCGGTGAGTTCCCTTTGGAGCGCGTGGTGGACGACGTCATGGGGATCCTTCTCACTGGGGTCCTTGCCGCTGGCCGCTCGTCGAGCATCGAATCAACAGACTTATTCGACAGAACACGTACTGAGAAGTAAGGGAGAACCGTGCAGGTACTGCCCGATCGAGTAGACACCTCCTCCATCGAGTTTCAGCAAAACTTGGACCAGATGCGGTTGAGCCTCGACGAGGTCGCAGAGGTTCGCTCGGCGACACTCCTTGGCGGAGGCGAGAAGTCCGTCGCGCGCCTACGCGCTCGCGGAAAGATGCTCGCGCGCGAACGCATCGAATGGCTGTTGGATGAGGACTCGCCGTTCCTGGAGCTGATGCCCTTTGCGGCGTGGGGCACCGAGTTCACGGTGGGCGCCAGCGTGGTCACGGGCATCGGCGTCATCGAGGACGTCGAGGTCATGCTCATCGCCCACGACCCCACCGTGCGCGGAGGGACCCTGAACCCCCATAGCTTCAAGAAGGTCTTCCGTGCCATGGAGATCGCGAAGGAGAACCGGCTGCCGGTCGTCACGCTCGTGGAGTCGGGCGGAGCCGACCTGCCGACGCAGGCCGAGGTGGCCATTCCGGGCGGGCGGATGTTCCGGGACCTGACTGATCACTCCGCCGCCGGGCTACCCACGATCGCGCTCGTTTTCGGCAACGCGACAGCTGGCGGTGCCTACATGCCGGGCATGTCCGACTACGTGGTGATGGTCCGCGGGAGATCCAAGGTGTTCCTCGGGGGACCGCCCCTGGTGAAGATGGCCACCGGCGAGGAGTCGGACGACGAGTCGCTCGGGGGCGCGGAGATGCATGCCCGGACCTCCGGACTCGCCGACTATCTGGCCGAGGATGAACTCGACGCGATCCGCATCGGTCGCGAGATCGTGCGCCGTCTGAACTGGCGCAGATTGGGCTCGAGTCCTAGCGAGCCGCCCGACGAGCCCCTCTACCCGGTCGAACAGCTCCTCGGCATCCCCTCCTCGGACCCCAAGGTGCCGTTCGACCCACGCGATGTCCTCGCCCGGACCGTCGACGGCTCCAGGTTCGATGAATTCAAGCCGCTCTATGGCACCTCGCTTGTCACGGGATGGGCGTCCATCCACGGATACCCGTTGGGTGTGCTGGCCAACGCGAGAGGCGTGCTTCTCAACGAGGAGGCCGAGAAGGCGACTCAGTTCATTCAACTCGCCAACCAGATCGACACCCCACTGCTGTTCCTCCAAAACACGACGGGATACATGGTCGGCAAGACCTACGAGCAAGCCGGGATCATCAAGGACGGGGCAAAGATGATCAACGCGGTGACCAATAGTCGAGTCCCGCATCTCACCGTCAACATAGGAGTCTCCTACGGAGCGGGGAACTACGGCATGGCTGGCCGAGCGTTCGGACCGCGTTTCCTCTTCTCCTGGGTCAACTCCAGGACCGCCGTCATGGGACCTCAACAACTCGCCGGCGTGATGTCCATCGTCGCGAGGGAATCAGCGGTCGACAGGGGTCTCCCGTTCGATGAGGCTGCCGACGTCGTCATGCGCGAGACCGTTCAGTCGCAGATCGAGCGCGAGCAGACTGCGCTGGCGAACAGCTCGAGGGTGTACGACGACGGCGTTATCGACCCGCGCGATACGCGGACTGTCCTCGGCATCTGCCTGTCCGTGATCCACAACAACGAAGTCCGTGGCCAGCGCGGCTACGGCGTATTCAGGATGTGAACCTTTGTCTTCGATAAGCATGGTCCTGGTCGCGAACCGCGGTGAAATCGCACGACGGATCTTCCGTACCTGTCGCGACATGGGCATCAGCACGGCCGCCGTCTACTCCGACGCCGACATGGACGCGCGCCACGTGGCCGAGGCGGACGTAGCCGTACGGCTGCCAGGGGTGAGCCCGGCGGAGACCTACCTGCGTCCGGATCTCCTGGTGGATGCCGCCCTCAGGGTGAACGCGGACGCCGTTCATCCTGGTTACGGGTTCCTGTCCGAGAACGCCGGCTTCGCCCGTCTCTGCGCCGAGAACGGGCTCACGTTCGTAGGTCCGCCGCCGGAGGCGATCGAGGCGATGGGGTCCAAACTCGCCGCCAAGGCAATCATGGCCAGTGTCGGCGTCCCTACGTTGCCATGGACAGACGTGACCGATCTGGACACGAACACGGTCCGTCAGGCGGCTGAAGACCTCGGCTACCCCCTATTGGTCAAGGCGTCCTCGGGTGGTGGGGGGCGTGGCATGCGCACGGTGCTGGCTCCCGGCGACCTACTCGAAGCCGTCGCCGCCGCCAAGCGGGAGGCCGCTGCTGCCTTCAGCGACGCGACCGTGTTCCTGGAACGACTCGTGGTCTCTCCTCGCCACGTGGAGGTGCAGGTGCTGGCCGACACGTATGGCGGCGTTGCGCACTTGTTCGAGCGCGAGTGCTCGATCCAGCGTAGATATCAGAAGATCATCGAGGAATGCCCGTCGCCCGCGGTGGATGAAGACCTGCGCGAGCGTCTGGGCAGAGACGCTGTGGCGGCGGCCAAGGCCGTTGGTTATGTCGGTGCCGGGACCGTGGAATTCGTGATGGACGGTCAAGGTAAGTACTACTTCCTCGAGATGAACACGCGGCTTCAGGTCGAACATCCGGTCACCGAGCTGGTCACCGGGCTCGACCTGGTCCGCCTGCAGCTCATGGTCGCCCAACACGAACCGCTTCCCGCCGAGGTGTCGAACGCTGTCATCACCGGCCATGCGGTCGAGGCAAGACTCTACGCCGAGGACCCGCTGCAGCAATTCTTGCCACAGACCGGAACGCTCGACACCTTCGACCTCGGGCAGGTTCCGGGGGTTCGGATCGATAGTGGCGTGGAAGTCGGATCGTCGGTCAGTCAGTACTACGACCCCATGGTGGCCAAGGTCATTGCCTGGGCGCCGGACCGGCAGGAGGCGATACGCAAGCTCAGCGCGGCACTCGCCAACGCCCGCATCCATGGCTTGGTCACGAACCGGGATCTCCTGGTCCGCATCCTGCGGCATCCCGAGTTCGTGGCCGGTCACACTGACACTGGATTCTTGACCCGGCACCCCGCCGTCGACCTGGGCCGACCACTGGCCGGACCGGACGCGCAGCGCCTGCATGCGGTCGTGGCGACCCTGGCTCTGGTCGAGCGCAAACGGGCGGGGGCGTCGGTACAGCGCACCGTCCCCGCCGGGTGGCGGAACAACCGCTCGCAGCCGCAGACCATCAGCTTCGAGGCCGGAGAAGCACAGTACCGGGTCGCCTACGTGCTGGACCATGGAACTGTTCGCGCACACGTCAACGATGACGGCCTACCTGAGCTGGCCGTCGGTGTGCTCACGCCCCAACGAGTCGTTCTCGAGGTTGACGGTCTCCGCGAAACCTTCCACGTCGAGATCTCCGGTCATGGGGACTCACCGACCGTCCATGTGGATGGCCGCCTCGGCCACACCTCCTTCACCCGGACACCGCGCTTCACCTCCACGGCGTCAGCCGCCCCCGGCGGCTCCCTCATGGCGCCGATGCCGGGCACCGTCGCGAGGGTGCTCGTTGCTGTCGGCGACGACGTCGCTGCTGGAGAACCGCTGTTGGTCCTTGAGGCCATGAAGATGGAGCACACCATGACGAGTCCGCATCAGGGCGTCGTCCGCGAAGTCACGGTTGAGCAGGGGTCAGCAGTGCATGACGGCGAGGTGCTCGTGGTGATCGAGGAGAACGAGAACTAGGCGGCCTCGCCGCAGATGAGCGCTTCCTGCACCCACTAACCGACGTCAACAAGGAGCACCAGATGGACTTGCGTGAAACCGATGAGCACAGCGCTCTCCGAGAGGCCGTGGCGAAGCTTGGACGGTCGTTCGGTCACGAATACTTCGTCGAAACCTCGAAGTCCGGAGCCAAGAGTACGGAGCTCTGGAAGGCTGCGGGACAGCACGGCTTCTTGGGGGTGAATCTGGCAGAGGAGTACGGCGGCGGGGGCGCCGGCGTTTACGAGCTGCAGATCGTGGCCGAGGAGCTGACGGCTGCCGGCTGCCCACTCCTCATGATGGTGGTGTCTCCTGCGATCTGCGGCTCGGTGATTCAGACTTTCGGCACGGAGGAGCAGAAAGAGCGATGGCTCCGACGTCTGGCCACCGGCGAGTCCATCATGTCGTTCGCCATCACCGAACCGGACGCAGGCTCGAACTCGCACAACATCTCGACAGTGGCCCGTCGCGACGGTACCGATTACGTGCTGTCCGGCACCAAGTACTACATCTCCGGTGTGGACGAGGCTGACGCCATCCTCGTCGTCGCCCGAACGGGCACGGACGACAGGGGCCGCGGGAAGCTGAGCCTCCTGGTGGTACCCACCGATGCCGCCGGCCTCACCAAGACGCTCATTCCAGTGGAGATGACGGCACCGGACAAGCAGTTCACCCTCTTCTTCGACGATGTCCGCCTTCCTGCTGAGAGCCTGATCGGGGAAGAGGGCGACGGGCTACGCCAGGTCTTCCACGGCCTGAACCCTGAGCGGATCATGGGGGCAGCTATGGGCAACGGCATCGCTCGATATGCCCTGGCCAAGGCGGCGGAGTACGCCCGAGGACGCCAGGTGTGGGGCGTTCCGATCGGCACACACCAGGGCGTCGCGCACCCCTTGGCGCTTGCGAAGATCAACGCCGATCTTGCTCGCCTGATGACGCAGCGGGCCGCCTGGCTGCACGACGAGGGAGACCCCCTGGCCGGAGAGGCCGCCAACATGGCGAAGTTCGCGGCTGCCGAAGCGGGCATGGCAGCGTTGGACCAGGCCATCCAGACCCACGGCGGGAACGGGTTGTCGACAGAGTACGGGTTGGCCACCTTGTGGGGCTCGATGAGACTCATGCGGACCGCGCCGATCAGCCGAGAAATGATCCTCAACTATGTCGCCAGGCACAGTCTCGGCCTGCCCAGTTCCTATTAGGGGTTCACGATGAGCAACCTGCACGATGACGCTGTCACCTACGAAGTCGTCAACGGAGCCGCCTGGGTGACGCTGAACCGCCCAGACGCACGAAACGCCATCAACTCCGCGATCCGCGCCGGCTTGTTCGAGGCCGTCGACCGTTTCAACTCCGACGGTGAAGCGAAGGTCATGATCCTCACCGGAGCAGGTGACGCGGCCTTCTGCGCCGGAGGGGACCTCAAGGAGATGGCCGAGCAGAGGCTGGGGCCGCCTCCGCCGGACTTCATTCCATACTTCGGCCGCACCGTTGCTGTCGACAAACCCACCATCGCGGCCGTTAATGGTGTGGCCTACGCAGGTGGCTTCCTCATGGCCCAGATGTGCGACCTGGTAGTCGCCGCCGAAAACGCCCGCTTCGCCGTGACGGAAGTGAAAGTTGGCCGCGGGTCGCCGTGGGCGGCTCCCTTGCCGTGGCTGATCCCACCCCGCGTGGCCATGCAGCTTCTTATGACGGGCGATCCCATCGACGCTGTGAGAGCGCGGGAGGTCGGGCTGGTCAACGAAGTGGTCCCTGCCGCACAGCTGCGCGAAGCGGCTCAGGAGTTGGCTGAGCGGATCGCCGCCAATGCCCCGCTGTCCGTCGCTGCATCGAAGGCGATGGTGTACGCATCAGCAGATCGTGGTTGGCATGACGCACTCGATGAGGCGGACCGGATCTGGGAGCCTGTCTATCTGAGCGCTGATGCACAGGAAGGTCCACGGGCGTTCCGCGAGAAGCGCCCACCGCAATGGCAGGGCCGATGAGCTCGAGCCGTCCGAGCATCGGTGGTATCGACGACAAAGGCATGCAGCTCGACCTGCTGCTGCGTGATGTCGCCGCCGAAACGGGCTGCTTGATGAGCATGCTGCTGCCTCTGCCGGTCGTCGCCTGGGAGAAGGCGACGCCCGCGGAAGGGTGGACGGTTCGAGATCAGGTGAGCCACCTGACGTTCTCAGACAACGCTGCGTATCTCGCACTCACCGACCGGGCCGCGTTCACCCAGTTGCTCGCGGAGGCACAGCCGGATCCGATCGCTTTCGTAGACCGTGCGAACATCCCCGGGCGGACGATCGGTGTACCTGAGCTGCTCGGCGGCTTCGTTCAGGCGCGGGTGCAGATGGTGCACTCACTGCGTGCAGTCGATCGGCAGACTCGGGTTCCTTGGTTCGGGCCGCCCATGAGCGTGCTCTCCTTCGTCACTGCTCGGCTAATGGAGACATGGGCACATGGGCAGGACGTGCGCGACGCGCTAGGCGCGGAGACGGTCGCGACCGATAGGCTCAGACATATCACGGATATCGGAGTTCGGGCGCTGCCGAACAGTTTTCGGGCGCACGGGCGACCGATCCCTGCGGCCCCTGTCCGGGTGGAGGTTACCGGCCCTACTGGAGAGTTATGGGTATGGGGTGAAGAGGGAGCGGCGAACCGCGTCATCGGGTCAGCACTCGATTTCTGTCTCGTCGTTACGCAGCGGCGTCACCCGCAGGACACCGACGTGATCACGCGGGGCCCAGTGGCGGCGGAGTGGATAGCGATAGCACAAGCTTTCGCCGGCCCGCCCGGCTCCGGCCGGCGCGCGGGCCAATTTTCTGGCTCTCCTGACTGATCCGTGGGTCATTTCCGGCCGGGGAGGACGGGGCGGTGGCCGCCGAGGTTGAGCATGGCGAGGGCGATGAGGGCGTCCGGGGACTTGAACCCGAACGCGACGCGGGTGAGTAGCCGGATCTTTGGTGTTGACTGATTCGATGCGTCCGTTCGATCTCACCGTCGACTGCACGCCCTGGCGATGATCCGGGCGCTGTCGCCCGGGTGCGGGTGACGCATCAGTTCCATCCGTGGGTCTGTCCGAGAAACGGTGTAAGCAGCGGTTCTCATCTCAGTCCGGACTTCCGAAGATGAGCACACGACCGGCCGAATATGGGGTGTGGCCTGCGGAAACGCCGAAGCGGCGGGTTGGGGTCGTGTTACTACAGAGCCGCGTGACGGGCGTGGGTCAGCTGGTCTCGGGCACGGTGAAGTCGAAGAACCGCGGCGGCTCGGGGAGCTCGAGCGCGGTCAGGATGGCCTTCTGGCCGTTGGTGGTGGCGGAGCGTTGTGCGACGTGGTCGTCTGAGTGTGCCAGTCTGAAGTGGCCCCACTTGGAGCCGTAGTGCTGGCTTGAAGTGGCCCCACCCTCGACCTACTTGTCCCCGTACTTTCGTGCCCGTCTGCCAAGGCGAGTCACGAGAG
>NZ_JAULSC010000120.1 GCF_030518195.1 Nocardioides cremeus | reverse complement strand
CCTTATAGCTTAATATATTTAACTTAAGTTTTAAGTATAAGTATAATATAGAGAGTTATTCTACTTATATATTACGTCTAATATTATACCCTACTACTCTATCTATAAAAACTAACTAATAAGAAGCTTAATACTAGAAGTCTTATATTACTTCTACTCGAGCTATACTCTTAATACTTAGACATCTTGCTAAGATGAGGAAAGATGGGATGGTTAGGATGGTAGGACTAGAGATAATGAGGATATAAGGATAGATGGATTTTATTATTTACTCTCGTTGTGGTTAACTTAAATTGTACTTTCCTACTAGTTACTTAAACTTTATAAGATTAATACTTATTAGTCTATTTAATAT
>NZ_JAULSC010000119.1 GCF_030518195.1 Nocardioides cremeus | reverse complement strand
GAATATCCTAGTCATAGACAAAGCGTATAGTCGACATGACTGAACACAAGAAGGACCAGAGCCTCATTTTCAGCTAACAAAGCTGCTGGCGCCAGTGAATACTGCAACTTTCTCCTCCAGGCTATGCGCATAGGCACGACGGCCTTCGCAGCGGGTTCGCAGGCTCTTCCAATCTGGTGGCCGACTGGATACGCTATGCGGTGACATAGCGCTAGAGGTTTGATCTAGGGTTGCAGGGCAGCCACCCCTTTCTAGGCCGTACCTATGAGGCGACGAAACAGGCCTAATCCGCGCTGAAATAGGCTTAGCGGTAAGGTTTCTATCCGTATCGAGCCATTTAATACCCTCTGGCAAA
>NZ_JAULSC010000118.1 GCF_030518195.1 Nocardioides cremeus | reverse complement strand
ACAAGCAAAACATCTCAAAGGCAAAAAAAAAATGGCTGTAGATCTAAACAATCCCCCAAATTGCCAGTGCAGAATTGTCCAGCAAAGCTGGCTCTGCCAATGCACCGTTGAACATTACACAGCACAGTGTCCTGGCGTGGCGCACTTTCCGCCCCGATGGATCAATTACATAGATCACCAAAGGATGTGCACTCGGTGCATGGAGCGCCTCGACAGGGCAGCAAGGGAAGCCGAAGCAAGGGATAGGAGGGGTCGGTAAATTTCATGAGCAAAAGGTTTGCTCACTGGTAGTTGATAGAAGGGAAAGACTAGGAAAGGAAGCGGGAAGGAAACATTAAAATATGAGAAGGTGGCATA
>NZ_JAULSC010000117.1 GCF_030518195.1 Nocardioides cremeus | reverse complement strand
GAGCCATTGTCACTGACCACCCATCACTGACGATTCCAATCGTATACACCAAGAACAAGAAACAAGGAGAAACAACAAGACAAAAAAAAACTCCTCTCCTCAACCCCTCAAAAAGGATCTGCCCGTCCCTTAACCCGATGAACATGCCTACACACAACCCTAACCCCCTCCTCACCCCCTCTCCTCCCAACCTCCCACTTAACAAACTGCGCAATCCGCTCCGCAATCGCCACACTCCGATGCGTCCCTGCATGACAACAAACACTCATACTAACCTCCATGGCTCCGCCCTCACTCCCAAACCGCAATAACAACTCGCTAACCGCCGTCTGCACCGCCTTCTGTGCGGCTACATCTTGCA
>NZ_JAULSC010000116.1 GCF_030518195.1 Nocardioides cremeus | reverse complement strand
CAGCACGACGTGGTTTAGCCAGCCGAGGTGCATGGCTGCGCTACTGCAGGAACAGCACTTGGCCCGCCCATAGGCTGCATGCCACCGACATGGCGAGGGGCGATGCTATAGCCATGCATCGCTCGACTATCTATTGCATCCATCTCCAAGCACACAGCCAAGCCAGCAAGTAAGTACAGGTACACACATTGCCGCTCCCGTCTCTGACCGTGTACCCAAGTAAACAACAAGCAAGATTTGCGTCTGGCCCTGCGCAAAGAGACGCAGAGGCCGTGCAGCCCACTAGCCCGCAAGGACGCCCTGGAGCGTGCCGACATGGCCGTGTCCCCAGTAGTCGTCAATAAGTACGTATGACGACGCC
>NZ_JAULSC010000027.1 GCF_030518195.1 Nocardioides cremeus | reverse complement strand
TTACGAGGTGCCTCTCGTGAACAGGTGGATTCGACGTCGCAATCGACATCTTCCCTGCTCAAGAGGGCACCTCGTTCTACGCCACGCTCACACCGCTGGACGCCGCCGGTGGATCAGGGCTCAACTGAAGTGACCAAACGCGGTGTTCAACTCAAGTGACAAACCCGCGAAACCGGTGCTCAACAAAGATGACAACGGCTCGGCTGAGCCTGAATGCGCAGATTAAGTGACCAATGAGCAGATTAAGTGACTGGTCACACCGGGTGCCGAGCCGCGGTGCGACCAGTCACCCAACCTGCGCAACGGTCATTCAACCTGCGCATTCGCTGGTCAGCGACCTAGTCACTTCAGTCGACCACCGTGCTCGCGGTGTGGTCTGTCGCGAGACGTTGTCGAGGCGCGGATCGCGGCATGAGATTGCTTCCCGTAGCCAGAAGGACCGAACGACCGAGCGACGCCAGGTCCCCGCGGGGCTGACGCCGACCCTTTGCCCTTCGGTCCTTTCGGCTACGGCGCCGCCCAAGTCTTCTCGGCATGAGCGGACACTGGTGCTGCGCACCGAAGTCCGTGCTAGCCGTGTTTGCGGTTGTTCACACTTCGAGAGACCAGCTGAAGTACGAGGTCGCACGTGACCACCTAGCCCACGCCGACGCTCAGCCCGAGCACCAGCCCCACGACCGCGCACACGCCCAGCACCCGCAGCACCGACCAGCCGAGCCGGAAGACCAGCACGGCGGCCAGCAGCGCGACGACCACCGCGGGCCAGCGCACCGAGTCGAGCAGCGGGACCTCCAGCGACAGCGGGCCCTGCTCGACGACGTCGGTCGCGGCGAAGAGCGTGTGCAGCGCGAAGTAGAGGCCCAGGTGGGCGATGACGCCCACCACGGCGGCGGTGATGCCGGCCAGCGCGCTGGCCAGGGCACGGTTGCCACGCAGCCGCTCGACGTACGGCGCTCCCAGCAGGATGAACAGGAAGCAGGGCACGAAGGTGACCCAGGTGGTCAGCAGCGCGGCCAGGACCGCCGCCACCCACGGGTCCAGCGGGCCCGGCGCGCGGTAGGCCCCGACGAACGCGACGAACTGGACCACCATCACCAGCGGCCCGGGGGTGGTCTCGGCGAGGGCCAGGCCGCGCACCATCTCGCCGGGGGCCAACCAGCCGTAGACCTCGACCG
The DNA here is from genome assembly GCF_030518195.1 of Nocardioides cremeus. Lineage (GTDB taxonomy): Bacteria > Actinomycetota > Actinomycetes > Propionibacteriales > Nocardioidaceae > Nocardioides > Nocardioides cremeus. The sequence goes on along the minus strand of NZ_JAULSC010000027.1, from coordinate 38,946 downwards.
CCTGCTGGGCCACGAACGCCAGCACCGCGTAGGCGCCGCCGAAGGTGACCAGGGCCGCCCCGGAGAAGAACAGCCCCTGGTCGACCAGGATGCTCGAGGGGCCCAGCAGCAGCGCCGCCGCCACCACCGGCGCCGCCCACAGCACCAGCCCCACGCCCAGCACCGTTGCCGAGCGCCGGGCGCCCGGGGGCTCGCTGTGCAGCGCGTCGTCGGCGATCAGGGGCGCCGGGCCCGCGTCGGCCGGACGGGCGGGAGGCTCGCCCACCCCCGGCAGCACCCGGCCCAGCACCCACCCGGCGAGCGCCGCGCCGGCGACCACGAGCGGGAAAGGCACCCCGAGCAGGGCCAGCGCGCCGAACGACGCCACGGCCAGGCCGACCAGCGCCGGGTGCAGCAGCGCGCGCCGGGCGACCCGCACGACGGCCTGCGCCACGATCGCGATCACCGCCGGCGCGAGCCCCAGGAAGAGCGCCTGCACCACGGTGGACTCGCCGTAGGTGACGTAGACGCCCGAGAGCACCAGCAGCGCCACGGCGCCCGGCAGGATGAACAGCACGCCGGCGACCAGCGCGCCACGCACGCCGTTGAGCAGCCAGCCGACGTACGTCGCCAGCTGCTGCGCCTCGGGTCCGGGCAGCAGGGTGCAATAGGAGAGCGCGAAGAGGAAGCGCTGCTGGCCGATCCAGCGGGTCTCCTCGACCAGCACCCGCTGCATCACCGCGATCTGGCCCGCCGGGCCGCCGAAGGTCTGCAGGGAGATCGCGAACCACACCCGCGCCGCGGCACGCAGCGGGATGACGTCGCCGGCGCGGAGGGTCACGTCCGGAGACTACGGCGCGACGACCCGGCTGCCGTCCTAGGATGGGCGGGTCGTCCACCGGAGGAACCCCATGACCACGATCCCGACCGTCCACGTCGCGGGAGTGCCCGACCCGGTCCCGCCGGGCCTCGCGGTGCTCGACGTCCGCGAGCCGACCGAGTGGGAGCACGGCCACATCGACGGCGCCCAGCACATCCCGCTCGGCGAGCTCGGCGCCCGCGTCGGCGAGGTGCCCGGGGGCCAGGTGCTCGTGGTGTGCCGCATCGGTGGCCGCTCGGCCCAGGCCGTGGCCTGGCTGGGCCAGCAGGGCCACGACGCGGTGAACCTCGAGGGCGGGATGCTCGACTGGGAGGCGGCCGGCCGGCCGATGGTCAGCGAGACCGGCCGGACGCCCCAGGTCGTCTAGCTCACTGCTCGGAGGAGTCGTCCTGCCCCTCGGCGGGCTGCGACTCCTCGTCGGTGCCCCCCTCGGTGCCGTCCTCGGCGCCGCCCTCGGGAGCGGCGGTCTCGGCGCAGGTGGCGCCGGCGTACTGCACGAGCGCGTTCATCTGCTCCTGCTCGGCCTTCGACAGGTCGAAGTCGTCCATGGCCGCGAGGTCCTCGGCGGTCGCGTCGGTGTCGATCTCGGCGAGGATCTCGAGGTAGACGTCGAGCCCCTTCGAGGCGTCCTGCGGAGCGTCGTCGGGGATGCCGCTGGCGGCCAGGCCCTCCTTGAGGGCCTCGACGTCGGAGCCGTCCTCGAGGGCGCCGTTGCCGACCAGGGCGGTGCAGAACGCGTCATCGCTGCCGGGCTCACCGGCTGCGGAGGCGGAGCTCGACGACGACGTCGTCGGGTCGCTGGCCGCGTCGGACGTCTCGTCGTCGGAGCCGCAGGCGCTGGCCGTCAGGGCGACGAGCACCGCGAGGGGGGCGAGAGCGTGCTTCACGGGGGGTCCTTCCGTTCGTGGGCGCACGGGGCAGGTGCCCCGGCGCAGCCCACGACGGTGCCACACGATCCCGAGAGGAACCTGAACGGCGCTGCACGAGCAGTCAGGTTCGCACCATCCACCGGTCACCTTCGCACCTCGACCGGGTGCAAAACCGACTGCTCGGTGGTGCGAAAGTGACTGCTCGTGCCTACTGCTGCTGCGGGTCGAGCTCGCCGAGGTCCTCCTCGGTGGGCAGGTCGAGCTCGTCGGCGCAGGTCTGGGTGACGTAGCCGATGAAGGCCAGGAAGTCGCTCTGCACCTGCTCGCCGAGGTCGGTCCCCAGCGTCTCGAGGTCGTCCTGCGCGTCGGCCTGGCGCACCAGCTCGCCGAGGGTCTCGAAGCCGGAGCGGGCGTCGTCGGGGATGTCCTCGGGGGTGCCGACCTCGATCAGCCGGTCGACCGCGTCCTTGGCGGCGTCGAGGTCGTCGCCCCCGCTGTCCTCGATGTCGGCGTAGACCCCGCAGAAGTCCTCCGGCGAGGCGTCCTGCGGAGCGGCCGAGGGCTCGGTGGGCGGCTCGTCGCCGCCGCACGCCACGGTGCCGCCGAGCACGAGCGCCAGCGCGGCGACGCCCAGGGCAGGGCGGCCGACCGGGCGGGTCAGGGTGCGGAACGCGTGCACGGGATCTCCTGGGGGATGGGGAGGCAGGTCGGGTCAGGCGAACGCCTTCGGCGGCGGCAGCTCCACCGCCACCGCGAGGCGGCGCAGGTACTCCTCGCGGTCGATCTCGACGACCCCGAGGCTGGCCAGGTGGGCGGTGCTCCACTGCACGTCGAGCAGCCGATCGGCCGCGTGCTCGTCGTCGAGCAGGTCGACGAGGGCCACCAGGGCGACCTTCGAGGCGTCGGTCTCGAGGTGGAACATCGACTCACCGGCGAAGAGCCCGCCCGAGGCGACGCCGTACAGGCCGCCGACCAGCCGGCCGTCGCGCCAGGTCTCGACGCTGTGCGCCCAGCCGAGGTCGTGCAGGCACAGGTAGGCCTCGCGGATGTCGTCGTCGATCCAGCCCGAGGGCCGGCGCGGGTCGGCGCACGCGTCGAGGACCTGCTCGAAGGCGGTGTCGACGCGGGTCTCGAAGGCGCGCACCGAGCGGCGCAGCGAGCGCGAGACGTGCAGCCCGTCGAGGGGAAGCACGCCGCGCTGCACCGGGCAGAACCAGTACATCGGGTCGCCGGCGTGGCCCGAGGGCATCGGGAAGAGCCCCTGGCGGTAGGCCGAGAGCAGGGTGCCGGGCTCCAGGTCGGCGCCCACTCCGACCAGGTCGTCGCGCGCGTCGAAGCGCGAGGGCTCGCCGAACGACCACGGGGAGGCGGGGGGTTCGATCGGCACTCGGGCGACGGTAACGACCAAGTGGTCCCCGGCACAGACCCAGAGGGGGGTTTGCCGTCGGCCCGACCTGCCTACGATCGGGGCATGAGCAAGCGTGGAGCCCTGACGGGGCAGATCGGTCGTCGTCTGGCGCCCAAGGTGACCGGGATGGCGCCCGGGGTGACGTCGACGTTCGTGCGCGAGGCGCTCAACCGGGCCATCAGCGGGGTCGGACCGCTGCCGCCCGCCGCGGCCGCCGCCGACGAGCAGCTGCGCGAGCAGCACGGCGACGTCGAGAAGGGCGTGCACGAGGTGATCGAGAACCACGTGCGCTACGCCGGCGCGCAGGGCTTCCTGACCAACATCGGCGGCGTGGTCACCGCCGCCGTCGCGATCCCCGCCAACATCACCGGCCTCGCGCTGGTGCAGTGCCGGATGATCGCGGGCATCGCGCACCTGCGCGGCTACGACCTCGCCGACCCCCGGGTGCGCAACGCGATCCTGGTCTGCCTGCTCGGCGAGGACAGCGTGCAGCGCCTCGTCAAGGCCGGCACCATCCCCGCGCACCCCGCCGACCTGGCCACCGGCCCGGAATCCGACCAGGCCCTCGACCGCGCCATCTCCTCGGCGGTCGCCGACGACATCATCTCGCGCATCCTGGGCAAGCGGATGGCGGTCACGGTCGCCCGCCGGGTGCCGGTGGTGGGCGGCGTCGTGGGCATGGGCGCCGACGGCTACGCCACGTGGCGCATCGGGCGCTACGCCGAGCGCGAGCTGCGGCCCCTGGCCAACCGGTAGGCCCGGTGCAGCGCACGGCCGGCGGCTGAGCGGCGTACGACGCGCAGCGCGCGCTCCTTGGCCCGCTGCACCGGCCGCGCGGCGTCGAGCTCGCGGCGCAGGTGGTCGACCTCGCCGTGCAGCCGCGCCTCCTCGTGGCGCAGCCGGGCGTTGTCGATCAGCAGCGCGCGGATCGCGTCGACCGCCGCTGAGGCCACCTGGCTCTCGCGGGGCGAGTCGGGGTCGGCCCAGTGCGGCGCGGCGGGGGCGCCGGTGAGGTCGTCGAGGTCGCCGACCACGTCGTAGCCGCGGCGGCGCAGCTCCTCGACCCAGGCGTGCCCGAGCTCCTCGGCCCAGGGGTGCACGTCGGCCGGCAGCCCCAGCCGGGCCGAGCGGGTGCGCGCCGACAGCGTCTGGTGGGCCAGCAGCTCGCGCACCAGCGGCCGGTAGTCGGGCGGCTCGAGCACCGGGTTGACGGCCTTGTTGATGCGCCGCAGCAGGGCGGTCTCGGGCACCCCCAGCGACGGGTTGGCCCGCTCGGCCTCGAGGTCGAGCTCGACCTCACCGAGCTCGTCGAGGCCGAAGGTGTGCGAGAACCGCTGCCACAGCAGGTCGCGGGGCCCGCCCGGCGGCGGCACCGTCACCACGTGCACCCGCTCGGGCGGCAGGGCGTGGCCCCAGCGGTCGAGGATCTCGGGGATCTCCTGCACCCCCCAGAACCAGGTGGCGATGCGGGTGGCGCGCTCGGGGTCGCGCAGCTCGGCCAGGAAGCGCTCGAAGGTGATGGTGCTGCGGTGCTTGACGTTCTCCTGCCACTCCGCGGGGATCTGGCGCACCAGGTCGCGCACCGAGACCACCACGTGCACCTCGGTGCCGTCGTCGTGGCCCAGGGAGGCCAGCGCGCGCCCGACCTGGCTGCGCGAGGCGGTGGCCAGGATCTCGTGGCTGATGATCGCGGTGCCCTCGTGGGCCCGCACCTTCGCGGCCAGCTCGTCCCAGGCACCGATGGCCTCGGTCTCCAGTCCGCCCCAGGGCAGCCGCATCAGGTCGAGCGCGGCCAGGAAGTGCGCGTCGAAGCGGTCGGCGGGGTAGAGCACGCCGGCCTCGAGCAGCCGCTCCCGGTTGCGGAACAGCACGTCCTGGAGGTGGGAGGTGCCGGTCTTGGGGGTGCCGACGTGCAGCAGGACCCGTCGGCTCACGGTCGGTCCTCCTGCCTGGGTCGGTCTGCGTGTGTGGCTGCGTGTGTGGCTGCGTGTGGGGCGGGGTGTGGGTCTGCGTGCTCGAGCAGCATCCGCACGGCCAGGTCGAGCACCCGGTCGTCGTGCGGCTCCCCCGGCTCGGCGCCGGCCAGGCGGCGCGGGTGGTCGAGCAGCGCGTCGGGCGAGCCCAGCACCGTGCCGACGACAGGGTACGGCGCCGCGAGCAGCTCGTGGCGCAACCGGCGCGAACGGCGCACCACCCAGCGGTGGTGCTCGGGCGGGACGCCCAGCGGCGCGCCCGGCAGCGGCTCGGGGGCCTCCAGCAGCCGCGGCAGCAGGACCTGGCGCAGCACCTGCCGCCCCCGGGCCGGGGTGACCAGCAGGCCCAGCACGCCGCCGACCCGGCGCGCCAGGTCGGTCGCGTCGGCCGGCAGCAGCGGCGCCGGCGGCACGCGGCGTACGCCGACCTGGCCCGGCAGCGCGCCGGGGTCGAGGACCACCCGCACCCGGTCGGCACCCACCCGGCCCGTCCAGCGGCGGGCCGAGGCGACCGGGTCGGCGCCGCGGCCCAGCCGCCCCGTCTCGACGACCGTGTCGACCCAGGTGCGCCACGACGGCACCGGGCCGCCGGTGGAGAAGGACCGGTCGGTCCACAGGTCGACCAGCATCGTCGAGAGCGGCCCGCCGAGGACCAGCACGGTCGGCTCGGGGCCGCCCGGCGGCCGGCCCTGCGCGACGAGGTGGCGGCGCGCGGTGTCGGCGCGCCACGGGTCGCCGACCAGGCGGTAGCGCGGGCGCCACCGGTGCACCAGCGAGCCCGGGCGCCGCCAGGGCGGCACCAGGACGGCCCCGGGCAGGGGCGCGGCCACCAGGTCCTCGGCCAGCAGGCTGGTGGTGACGCGGATCAGCTCGTCGGCCGGCAGCTGCGCCGGGTCGACCGGGGCGGGGCCGAAGCGCGAGGGCGGGGCGGCGCCGAGCAGCTCGAGGTCGGGGCGCCCGCGGCCGGGGGCGCTGGCCTCGAGCACGCGCCGCGCCAGCGCGGGCTCGGGGCGCACGCCCAGGTCGTGCGCGGCCAGGTTGAGCCGGCGCAGCATCTCGAGCTGCTGGGCGCCGGGCAGCACCCGCCCGGTGCGCTCGCCGGTGCCCGCCCACCGCGACCAGGGCGTCGTACCGCCCTTGAGCAGGTGGGCCGACCAGGCCCAGGCGCGGCGCTCGCCCTCGGCCTCGTCGTGCTGGGCTGTCACCGGCGCCTCACTGGTCGCGCAGGCGGCGGGCCTGGGTGCGCACCCGGTTGACCAGCTGCTGGTCGGGGTCCTCGCGCCGGGCGGCCTCGCGGGTCATCGCCGTCAGCGCGTCGATCGCCACGGCGAGCTCGTCGCGAGCCGGGATCTTGTCGGGGTTGACCCACGTGCCGTCGGCCGGGCGCTGCGGGCGCAGGTCGGCCACGTCGCCGAGCACCTGCACGCCCGAGCCCTCGACGTACTCGATCCAGCGCTCGGCCTCCTCGTCGGCCCAGTCGTACATCTTGGGCGGCAGGCCGAGCGGCGCGGCGCCCTTGCGGCCGGCCAGCTCCTGCTCGGCGAGCAGGTCGCGCACCAGCACGTCGTAGGTGATCTCGCGGCGGGTACGACGCCCCAGCCGCTTGTTGAGCCGGCGCAGCAGCACGGTCTCGGCGGCCCCCAGCGAGGGGTTGCGCCGCTCGGACTCCTCGGGCGCCCACGCGGGGTCGATGTCGAAGGCGGCGCAGAAGCGCTGCCACAGCGCGTCGGGCGCGGTGGCGCCGCCGCGCTGGGGCACCGTGACGACGTGCACGTTCTCGGGCGGCAGGCCCGCGCTCCAGGTGCCGAGCACGGAGGGCAGGTCGAAGGAGCGGTAGAACCACGGCTGGCGCTGGCGCACCTTCTTGAGGAACTGCCGGTAGGTCCACTTGCGGCCCTGCTTGATGCTCTCCTGCCAGGCCGCCGGCAGCTGGCGGCCCAGGTCGCGCGCGGAGTAGACGACGTGCACGTCCTCGCCGCCGCCGAGCTCGCGCTTGGCGCGGGCCACCGCCTCGGCCGGGGCCGGCGCGAGGATCTCGTGGCTGATGATGACGGTGCCGCTGGAGCGCCGGACCCGGCGCACCAGGGCGTCCCAGCTGCCCTCGGCGTGGCCGGGCTCGCCGCCCCAGTCCTGGCCGAGCAGGTCGAGCGCGGCGCGGAAGTGGAAGAGCCCCGGGCTGACCACCGGGCTGCGGGTCGGCAGCGTGACGCCGTGCGACGACAGCGACCTGGTGTTGCGGGCGAGCCGGTCCTGCAGGTACGTCGTGCCGGTCTTCGGCGCGCCGATGTGCAGGTAGACGCGTCGGTTGCTCACGCGGGTGATTGTGCCCGATCGGCGCCGAGGGCCCGAACGACGGCCGACGGGCTGGGGCGCCCGAGCTCGCCGGCCATCCACGCGCTGGTGGCCACGAGGGCCCCGAGGTCGACGCCGTGCTCGACGCCCAGGCCGTCGAGCAGCCAGACGAGGTCCTCGGTCGCGAGGTTGCCGGTGGCGCTGACGGCGTAGGGGCAACCGCCCAGACCGCCGGCCGAGGCGTCGTACGTCGTCACGCCGGCGCGCAGCCCGGCCTGGACGTTGCTCAGCGCCTGGCCGTAGGTGTCGTGGAAGTGCAGCGCGAGCCGCTCGGGGCCGACGCCGGCCGCGGCGAAGGCCTCGACGAGGGCGGTGACGTGGCCGGCGGTGCCGACCCCGATGGTGTCGCCGAGGCTGAGCTGGGAGGCGCCGAGGTCGAGCAGCTGGCGCCCGGCCGTGACGACCTGGTCGATCGGCACCGGGCCCTCCCAGGGGTCGCCGAAGCACATCGAGACGTAGGCGCGCACGTCGAGGCCGGCCTCGCGGGCGCGGGCCACGGTCGGCTCGAACATCTCCATCTGGCCGGCCAGGGTGCGGTTGAGGTTCTTGGCGGCGAAGGTCTCGGTGGCCGATCCGAAGATCGCCACGTGGCGCATCCCGAGCTCGAGCGCCCGGTCGAGGCCGCGCTCGTTGGGCACCAGGACCGGCAGGTCGCGGGCCCGGTCGCCGAGCTGGTCGTCGGACTCGAGCAGCGCCACCAGGTCGGCGGCGTCGGCCAGCTGCGGCACCCACTTCGGGTGCACGAAGCTGGTGGCCTCGACGACGGGCAGGCCGGCGGCGACCAGGCGGCGCACGAACGTCGCCTTGGTCTCCAGCGGCACCAGCGCCTGCTCGTTCTGCAGGCCGTCGCGGGGCCCGACCTCGTAGATCGTGACCCGCTCGGGCAGGCCGGGCGCCGGGACCCGCATGGGCAGCGCGCCGATCGCGGGCTCGCGGTGGGTCATGCCTGCTCCCCCTCCTGGTCGCTTGGTTCCACGTGGAACAACACGTGCCCCAGGGGCACCTGGCGTCCCGTCTCGGCGTCGACCGTGGTGACGGTGCCGGCGAACGGCGCGGTCAGGGCCAGCTCCATCTTCATCGCCTCGAGGACACCGAGCACGTCGCCCTCGGCGACCTGCTGGCCCTGCTCGACGCGGACGTCGAGGACGGTGCCGGGCATCGGCGCGACCAGCGAGCCGTCGCCGACCTCGGGGCCGTGGTCGGCGAACGGATCGGGGCGCTGCCAGGCCCAGCGCTGCCCGCGGTGGGCGACCTCGACGTCGCCGGAGCGCACGTCGAGCACGGCGTGCTCGGCGTGGCCGTCGACGATCAGGTGCACCGTGTGGTCGGCGAGCGAGACGGTGCGGACCCGGTGGTCGTCGACCAGGCCGCGGTGCCGGTCGACCACGAGACTGGTGCCGTCGAGCGTCACCGTGTCGGGCGCCGGGTCGGCGCCCAACCGCCACCCGTCGGCGTGCCAGGGGCCGGTGGGCCGCGCGACCGCGGGGCCGCCCGCCGGCGCGTCGGCCTCCCCGGTGTCGAGCAGCACCTGGGTCCAGGCCGCGAGGACGCGGGCCAGGTCGCCGTCGGGGGCGGGCACGTCGTGCCGGTCGAGCCAGGCGGTGTCGATGCGGGCGTCGCGGAACTCCTCCCCCGCCGCCAGCGCCCGCAGGAAGCCGGTGTTGGTGGTCAGCCCGAGCACGGCGGTGTCGTCGAGGGCCGCGACCAGGCCGGTGCGGGCCGCCTCGCGGTCCACTCCCCACACGACGACCTTGCCGAGCATCGGGTCGTAGGCGGTGGAGACCTCCTGGCCCGAGACGAGGGCGTGGTCGACGCGCACCCGGGCGCCCTCGCGCTCGACGCTCGCCGGCCAGCGCACCAGCGTGGCGGTGCCGGCCTGGGGCAGGAACCCGCCGAAGGAGTCCTCGGCGTAGACCCGCGCCTCGATCGCGTGGCCCTCGAGGGTGACGTCGTCCTGGGTGAAGCCGAGCGGCTCACCGGTCGCGACCTGCAGCTGCAGCGCGACCAGGTCGACCCGCTCGTTGCGCACCCGCGCCACCTCCTCGGTGACCGGGTGCTCGACCTGCAGACGGGTGTTCATCTCGAGGAAGTAGAACTCGCCCGTGTCGTTGTCGAGGAGGAACTCGACGGTGCCCGCACCGGTGTAGCCGACCTGCGCGGCCAGCGCGACGGCCGAGGCGGTGATCGCGGACCGCTGCTCCTCGCTGATCGTCGGGGCCGGGGCCTCCTCCAGCACCTTCTGGTGCCGGCGCTGGGTCGAGCAGTCGCGCTCGAAGAGGTGCACCACGTGGCCGTGGGTGTCGCCCATGACCTGCACCTCGACGTGGCGGCCCGACTCGACGTACTTCTCGATCAGCATGGTGTCGTCGCCGAACGACGAGCGCGCCTCGCGCTGCGCGGCGCCCAGCGCCTCGGCGTACTCGCCGGCAGAGCGGACCACCCGCATGCCCTTGCCGCCACCGCCGGCCGCGGCCTTGACCAGCACCGGGTAGGCGAAGGAGGCCGGGTCGTCGGCCAGGTCGTACGACGGCACCACGGGCACGCCCGCAGCGACGGCGATGTCGCGCGCGGCGTCCTTGCGGCCCATCGCGTCCATCACCTCGGCGGTCGGGCCGACCAGGGTGATGCCGGCCTCGGCCAGCGCGCGGGCGAAGGGCGCCCGCTCGGAGAGGAAGCCGTAGCCGGGGTGCACGAAGCCGGCACCGCTCTCGCGCGCGGCGGCGACCACCTCCTCGATGTCGAGGTAGGAGCCGACCCGCACCGCGACGTCGGCCTCGGTGACGTGCAACGCGCCGGCGTCGAGGTCGGTGTGCAGGGCCACGGTGCGCCAGCCGAGGCGGCGCGCGGTGGCCAGGACCCGGCGGGCGATCTCGCCGCGGTTGGCGACCAGGAGCGTGTTCATGGAGGTCCTCACATCCTGAAGATGCCGTAGCGGGGCTCGGGGATCGGCGTGTACGCCGTGGCCGCGAGGCCCATCCCGAGCACGCGGCGGGTGTCGGCGGGGTCAATGACGCCGTCGTCCCACAGCCGCGCGGTGGCGTAGTAGGGCGAGCCCTGGGTCTCGTACTGCTCGCGGATCGGGGCCTTGAACTGCTCCTCGTCCTCGGCGCTCCACTCCTCCCCGCGGGCCTCCAGCCCGTCGCGGCGCACGGTGGAGAGCACGCCGGCGGCCTGCTCGCCGCCCATCACCGAGATCCGGGCGTTGGGCCACATCCACAGGAAGCGCGGGTCGTAGGCCCGCCCGCACATGCCGTAGTTGCCGGCGCCGTACGAGCCGCCGATGACGACGGTGAACTTGGGGACCACGCTGCAGGCGACCGCGGTGACGAGCTTGGCGCCGTCGCGGGCGATCCCGTTGTTCTCGTACTCGCGCCCGACCATGAAGCCGGAGATGTTCTGCAGGAAGACCAGCGGGATGCCGCGCTGGTTGCACAGCTCGATGAAGTGCGCGCCCTTGAGGGCGGACTCGCTGAAGAGGATGCCGTTGTTGGCCACGATGCCGACCTCGTGGCCCCAGATCCGCGCGAAGCCGCAGACCAGGGTGTCGCCGTAGAGCTTCTTGAACTCGTGGAAGCGGCTGCCGTCGACGACGCGCCGGATCACCTCGCGCACGTCGTAGGGCGTGCGGGTGTCGGTGGGCACCACGTCGTAGAGCGACTCGGGCGGCTCGTGCGGCTCCTCGACCTCGGCGGCCGCGGTGCGGTGCGGCCGCGCGGGGGGCAGGGTGCCGATGACGCTGCGCACGATGTCGAGCGCGTGGGCGTCGTCGTCGGCGAGGTGGTCGACCACGCCGGAGGTGCGGGCGTGCACGTCGCCGCCCCCGAGCTCCTCGGCGGTCACGACCTCGCCGGTGGCCGCCTTCACCAGCGGCGGGCCGCCCAGGAAGATCGTGCCCTGCTCCTTGACGATGACGGTCTCGTCGCTCATCGCCGGCACGTAGGCGCCGCCGGCGGTGCACGAGCCCATCACGCTGGCGATCTGCGGGATGCCGGCGGCCGACATGTTCGCCTGGTTGAAGAAGATCCGGCCGAAGTGCTCGCGGTCGGGGAAGACCTCGTCCTGCATCGGCAGGAACGCCCCGCCGGAGTCGACGAGGTAGACGCAGGGCAGGTGGTTCTCGGCCGCGATGGTCTGGGCGCGCAGGTGCTTCTTGACCGTCATCGGGTAGTAGGTGCCGCCCTTGACGGTGGCGTCGTTGGCCACGATGACGCACTCGCGCCCGTGGATGCGGCCGATGCCGGTGACGATGCCGGCGCTGGGCACCGGCGTCTCCCCCGGCGCGCCGTACATCTCGGTGGCCGCGAGCGGGCTGAGCTCGAGAAAGGGGCTGCCGGTGTCGAGCAGCCGGTCGACGCGCTCGCGGGCCAGCATCTTGCCGCGCCCGGTGTGCTTGGCCCGCGCCGACTCGCTGCCGCCCGTCCGTGCCGTCGCCAGCCGCTCGCGCAGGTCGGCGACGAGGTCCTTGAGATCGCTCACGCGCTCAGGTTAGCGATCATTAACCTGCGCCACCACCCTGACCCGGCCCCTATCTCGCACCGAGCCGGCCCGAACTTCCTCCGGGGTGCCGGTTCGGGCCGGGTGGGCGCGAGATTGGGGCCGGGTCGCGGTTATCGGGCGCTAACCTCGAGGCATGTCCCGGCGCGAGCAGATCCTGGCCACCGCGGCCGAGCTCTTCGCCAAGCGCGGCTTCCACGGGGTCTCGGTCGCCGACCTGGGCGCGGCGTGCGGGGTCTCGGGGCCGGCGCTCTACAAGCACTTCGCCTCCAAGGACGCCGTGCTGGCCGCGATGCTGGTCTCCATCAGCGAGCAGCTGCTCGAGGTGGGCCGCGAGCGGGTGGCCGCGGCCCCCGACGCCCGGGCCGCGGTGGTGGCGCTGGTCGACTGGCACGTCGACTTCGCGCTGCGCCACCGCCCGCTCATCGTCGTGCAGGACCGCGACTGGGAGTCGCTGCCCGAGCAGGCCCGCGAGCAGGTGCGCGCCCTGCAGCGCGCCTACGTCGACGTCTGGGCCGCCGAGCTGCGGGCGGTCCACCCCGGTCTCGGCCTCGAGCAGGCGCGGTCGATGGCGCACGCCACCTTCGGGCTGCTCAACTCCACCCCGCACAGCGCCCTGCTGCCCGACCACGCGATGGGCGAGCTGCTGCACCGGATGGCGCTGGGGGCCCTGGGCCTGGAGCCGGCCGGCGTGGCTCAGGTGCCGCAGAACGTCACGTAGGGCCCGGCGCCCTCCGGGCCGGGCCGGGCGTGGTCCTCGAGCCCCGGCCGCTCGTCGTACGGCGCGGTCACGGCCTCGAGCAGGCGGTGCAGCGGTGCGAGGTCGCCTGCGGTCGCGGCGTCGAGCGCCTCCTCGACGAGGTGGTTGCGCGGCACGTAGACGGGGTTGACCCGGTCCATCGCGTCGGCATCGGGGTCGAGCGCGCGCCAGCGCTCCAGCCAGGCGTCGAGCCCGGGCAGGTCGAGCACCACCCCGCGCACGCCCTCGGCGTCGCCTCGGGCGGCCTCGCCCAGCGAGCGCCAGAACGACGTGTGGTCGACCCGGGCGGCGGCCATCAGCGCCAGCAGGTCCTCGACGAGCGGGGCCACCAGGGCTCGCTCCAGCCCCTCGGGCAGGCCCAGCTTGGCGGCCGCACCGTCGGTGAAGGCGTCGGCGTACGCCGTCGCGAAGCGCTCGAGCGTCGCGGTGGCCGCCGCGATCGCGCGCTCCTCGTCGTCGTCGATCAGCGGCAGCAGGGCCTCGGCGAGCCGCGCCAGGTTCCACTGCGCGGCCGCGGGCTGGTTGCGGAAGGCGTAGCGCCCACCGGTGTCGATCGAGCTGAAGACGGTCGACGGGTCGTAGGCGTCGAGGAACGCGCACGGCCCGTAGTCGATGCTCTCGCCCGAGATCGTCATGTTGTCGGTGTTCATCACGCCGTGCACGAAGCCGACCAGCACCCACTGCGCGACCAGGCGGGCCTGCGCCTCGACGACGCCCTCCAGCAGCGCGAGGTACGCCGCACCCCCGGGGCCGGCCTCGCGGGCGGCCGGGTGGTGGCGCTCGATCGCGTGGTCGGCCAGGCGCCGCAGCAGGTCGAGGTCGCCGCTGGCGCGGGCGTACTGGAAGCTGCCGACCCGCAGGTGGCTGGCCGCGACGCGGGCGAGCACGGCGCCGGGCAGCACCTGGTCGCGGTGCACCGCCCGGCCGGTGGCCACCACCGCGAGCGACCGCGTGGTGGGGATGCCCAGGGCGTGCATCGCCTCGCTGATGACGTGCTCGCGCAGCATCGGCCCGAGCGCGGCGAGCCCGTCGCCGCCGCGCGCCCAGGGGGTGCGCCCCGAGCCCTTGAGGTGCAGGTCGCGCAGCTCGCCGTCGGGGCCGGCCAGCTCGCCGAGCAGCAGCGCCCGGCCGTCGCCCAGCCGGGGCGAGTAGCCGCCGAACTGGTGGCCCGCGTAGCCCTGCGCCACCGGCGTGGCTCCCTCGGGCAGCACGGCACCGACCAGCAGCGCCACGCCGTCGTCGCTGCGCAACCAGTCCGGGTCGAGACCCAGCTCGTGCGCCAGCGGCTCGTTGAGGACCACCAGCCGCGGCTCGGGGGCCTCCTCGGCCTTCCAGCGCACCGCCAGCTCGGGGAGCACGTCGGCGAAGCGGGTGCCCAGTCGCAGGTCGTCGGAGGTGCTCACGCTCATGCTCCCCACGCTACGCCGCGGGGCCAGCGGCCCGGCTCAGGCGACGAGGCGGTAGAATCGGAAGACGTCGTGCTCGATGGGCAGCACCTCGACGTCGGCGAAGCCCGCCTCCCGGGCGTAGCCGCGCAGCACCGGGGCCCGCATGACGGTGCCGGTGGCGACCGACGGCGCGTGGGAGAGCGAGTCGGGCAGGCAGACCAGCATGGAGATCCCGTACATCATCTGCTCGGTCGGGTCCCCCGGGCCCGTGAACTCGTCTGGCACCCGCTCGTCCATCACCACCACGCTGCCGCCCTCGGTGACCAGGCGTCGCGCGGAGGCCAGCACCGCGACGGGGTCGGCGAGGTCGTGGACGCACTCCATCGCCAGGACCAGGTCGTAGGACCCGGCCGCAGCCGTGGCCGCGTCGGCGAGGTGGAAGCGCACCCGTCCGGCCAGGCCGTGCGCGGCCGCGTGGGCGGTCGCGGCCTCGACCGACGCGGCGTCGATGTCGTAGCCGTCGACCTGCGCGGCGGGATAGGCCAGCCCCACGCCGATCGAGGCCCAGCCGTCGCCGCACCCGAGGTCGGCCACCCGGCCTCCCGCCGACAGCGCGGCGTGCACCTCGGGCAGGGACGGCAGCCACTGCGAGCCCAGGAGCCGCAGGAACAGGGGCCGGTTGGCGTCGGCCTGCGCCTCGCGCATGGCCGGGCCGTAGGCGTCCCACGGCACGCCCCCACCCGAGGCGTAGGCGTCCAGCAGGCGCGGCAGCTGGGCGCCGGCGGCGGCCACCACCTGCGCGAACGGCGTCAGGTAGGCCAGACTGTCGCGGTCGGCCAGCACCGCCGCGTGCTCGTCGCTGACCCGGTAGCTCCGGTCGTCGGCGGGCAGGGAGGCGTCGTCGACGTCGACCAGGCCCGCGACGCACTGCTGCTCGAGCCACTCGCGGGCGTAGCGGGGAGCCATCCCCGACGCCGCGGCCGCCTCGCCCGGCGTGCACGCCCGGCGGTGCAGCACCTCGTAGAGGCCGAAGTGGGCGCCGACGGCGATGTTCAGCACGTCGAGGGCGCCCAGGACGGAGCCCACGAGGTGGTCGGCGAGCTCGTCGGTCTGCACGATGGCCTCCAGCGCCGCGCCGGGACCGCAGCGGTACGCCGGCAGCCTCGTCACGCTACGCCCGGAACGACCCGCCGGCAACGGCTCCGGGCGCACGTCACCAGAACAGGACACGGCTCAGAGCAGGTGGTCGATGTCGGGCGGCCCGCCGCCGGGCCCCTCCTCGACCCCGGCGACGAGCTCGAGCAGCCGCGCGGCGCGCGCGGCTGCGTCGTACGCCGTGGTCAGGTCGTCGTCGGGCTCGGCGTCACCGTCGCCGCCGCCGGCAGCGGCGGGGGTGCGGGCGTGCAGCCGGGCGAGCAGCTCCTCGCGGCCGGTGCCGCGCAGGTGCAGCAGCACGAACGGGTCGGCCTCGAGCAGCCAGGTGAGCTGGTGCAGCACCGCCAGCGCGTGCACGCACGGGTCGACCCAGCCCTCGCAGCTGCAGGTGGTCTCGAGCTCGCCGCCGTAGGGCAGCAGCTCGACGCCGGCCTCCTCGGCGTGCTCGACCAGCTCGTGGGGCAGGTCGCCGGCCAGCAGCGACGTCACCCGGCCGGACTGTGCGGCCACGGTCTCGACCAGCGCGTCGGCGCCGGCGTCGTCGAGCACCGGCACCGCGACCTCGACCCGCCACCGGCCCCCGCGGTCCTCGACGACCGTGACGGCCGAGCCGGGGCCCACCTCGATGGCCCCCACCCGGCCCGAGCGGGCCAGCGAGCGGCCCGCGACCAGGTCGGCCTCGGCGTACGCCGACTCATCGACCGCACGCACCCAGGCCTTGCCCCACCACCGGTCGGCGCGGGTCGTGCGGCGGCGCGGCGGCAGCCGCGGGTGCACCACGGTCGTGGCGCCCGCACCCGCCCCGGGCACGGCTCAGTCCTCCCGGCGCAGGGTGACCAGGTCGCGCAGCTCGTCGTCGCTGAGCTCGGTCAGCGCGGCCTCGCCGTTGCCGAGCACCGCGTCGGCCAGGGCGCGCTTGCGGGTGAGCAGCTCGGCGACCTTCTCCTCGATGGTGCCGCGCACCACGGGGCGGTGCACCTGCACGGGTCGGGTCTGCCCGATCCGGTAGGCCCGGTCGGTGGCCTGCTCCTCGACGGCGGGGTTCCACCAGCGGTCGAAGTGCACGACGTGGTCGGCGCGGGTCAGGTTGAGGCCGGTGCCGCCGGCCTTGAGCGAGAGCAGGAAGACCGGCGCCTCGCCGGGCGGGGCGTCCTGGAAGCGGCGCACCATCGCCTCGCGCTCGCGCACCGGTGTGCCGCCGTGCAGCAGCTGGGTGGGCACCCCGCTGACGGCCAGGTGCCGCTCGAGCAGCCGGGCCATGGCGACGTACTGGGTGAAGACGAGCACGGCGCCGTCCTCGGCGAGCACCGTGCCGACGAGCTCGTCGAGCAGGTCGAGCTTCTCGGAGCGCCCGCCCAGCCGGCCGCCGGCCTGCTTGAGGAAGTGGGCGGGGTGGTTGCAGATCTGCTTGAGCCCGGTCAGCAGCATCAGCACCAGCCCGCGGCGCGAGTCGGGGTCGGCCCGCTCGATGCGCTCCATCGTGTCGCGCACGAACGCCTCGTAGAGCACCACCTGCTCGCGGGTCAGGCTCAGCGGGTGGTCGGTCTCGGTCTTGGGCGGCAGCTCGGGGGCGATGCCGGGGTCGGACTTGCGGCGGCGCAGCAGGAACGGCGCGATCAGGTCGGCGAACTGGCGCGCCTTCGTCGGCTCCTCGCCCGTCTCGATGGGCGCGGCCCAGACCCGCCGGAAGGCGTTGCGGCTGCCGAGCAGGCCGGGGATCGCCCAGTCGAGGATCGCCCACAGCTCGGTCAGGTCGTTCTCGACGGGGGTACCGGTCAGCGCGACCCGGGCCTGGCTGGTCAGGGTGCGCAGCATCCGGGCTGTCGCGGCGCGCGGATTCTTCACGTGCTGGGCCTCGTCGGCGACCACGACCCCCCACGCCACCGGGCGCAGCGTCGAGGTGTCGGGATCCTTCGCGTCGCTGCGCATCGTGCCGTAGGTGGTCAGCACGAAGCCCGGGTCGCCGTCGAGCCCCGCCTCGAGGTCGCCGAGGCTGCGGGCCGAGCCGTGGAAGCGCCGCACCGGAACGCCGGGGGCGAAGCGCCGCACCTCGGCCTCCCAGTTGCCG
Organism: Nocardioides cremeus; assembly: GCF_030518195.1. GTDB lineage: Bacteria > Actinomycetota > Actinomycetes > Propionibacteriales > Nocardioidaceae > Nocardioides > Nocardioides cremeus. The sequence continues at coordinate 21,620 of NZ_JAULSC010000027.1, read as the reverse complement.
AGCAGGCTGGTCGGGCAGACCACCAGAGTCGGCAGCGGCTCGCGGCCCTCGGCGCGCGCTGCCTCGACCCGGTGCAGGTGCAGGGCGATGACCTGCACGGTCTTGCCCAGGCCCATGTCGTCGGCCAGGCAGGCCCCGAGGCCGTACGACGTGAGGTCGGCCAGCCAGGTCAGTCCGTGCCGCTGGTAGTCGCGCAGGGTGGCGGCCAGGCCCGCGGGCGGCTCCACCGGGTCGCGGGTGGCGGCGCTGGTGATCCGGTCGCGCACCTGCAGCAGGCTGGCGCCCACCACCACGCTCTCCTGGCTCTCGGCGCCGCGCTCGACGGCCGCGACGCCGGTGAGCGCACCGGCCAGGGCCTCGGCGGGCCGGACCTCGCGGACCAGCCGCCTGCGGGCCCGACGGGCCACGGCGGGATCGACGACGGTCCAGGCGCCACGCAGCTTCATCACCGGCGACGCGGCCTCGGCGAGCTGGTCCATCTCCTCGGGCGTGAGCGGGTCGCCGTGCAGCGCCACCTGCCACTGGAAGGCGAACATGCTCTCGGGCGTCAGCAGCCCGGTCTGCAGGGGCTCCTCGCGCGGGCCGGTGCTGCGGGGCGCCTTGTCGAGCACGGCGCGGGTGGTCAGCTCGCGGCCCAGGCTCTTGGGCCACAGCACGTCGACGCCGACGGCGGCCAGCGCGGCGACCCCGTCGTCGAGCAGGCTGACCAGCTCGTCGGAGTCGAGCGTCAGCTGGTCGGGCACCCGCAGCTCGAGCAGCCGCTCGAGCACCGGCCACGCCTCGGCGGCGGCGCGCAGCGCGATGGTGGCGTGGGTGCGGGCCCGCTCGCCGAAGCCGTGCTCCTCGGGCTCGTCGAGCCACAGCGACGCGGCGTCGGTGACGTGCAGCGGGTCGCGCTCGTCGTGCACCTGCAGGACCACCCGCACGGTGCCGCCGAGCAGCTCCTCCTCGTCGGCCTCGACCCGCAGGCTGACGGTCACCAGGTGCGGCAGCTGCCCCGCGTGGCGGTGCCGGGCGATCCGGCGCTGCAGCCGGTCGCGGAAGTCGGCCGAGGGCTCCAGGCCGCCCTCCCCCGTGGCCGGCGCCCCGGGGCGGTCGACGAGCCCGGGCCGAGGGCGCGCCGGCCGGGCGGGCGCGACCGGCGCCCCGCGCGGCATCGCGTCGACCACGGCGTCGAGCACGCGGCGTACGACCTGCTCGGCCTCGGCCTCGTCGCAGCCGTCGTGAGCGCGGGCCCGGGCCAGCATCCGCACCCGGTCCTCGTCGTCGTCGCCCAGCGGCGCCACCCGCCACTGCGGGGGGCGGCCGTCGGCGGGCGCGGGCTCGAACGCACCGGCCGCGACCAGGCGCATGCCGAGCAGCACCGCGCCCGAGAGCAGTCCGACGCTGGGGTGCAGGTCGTCGCGGGCGTGGGCCTTGGTCAGCACAGGCAGGGCCGCGCGCACCGGCAGCGCCACGGTGCGCCGGGCGTCGACGAACTCCACGACGCCCTCGCGCGGCGGGTCGGCCGGCAGGAACGTCGCGGTGCCGGTGACCGGGACGAAGCTCACCCGAGCGACGCTAGCCCCCGCCACCGACCACGTGGCCACGGGCGGGTCGTGGCCGAGTCGTGGGCGTCCTAGGCTCGGGGGCCATGAGCATCCTCGACGCACCGCTGGCCCGCCTCGACGGCACCGAGGGCACCCTGCGCGACCTGACCGGCGGCCGAGCCGCGCTGCTGGTCAACGTCGCCAGCCGCTGCGGCCTGACCTCGCAGTACGCCGGCCTCGAGCAGCTGCACGAGACCTACGCCGGGCGGGGCTTCACCGTGGTCGGGCTGCCCTGCAACCAGTTCGGCGGCCAGGAGCCCGGCGACGCCGACGAGATCGCCACCTTCTGCTCCGCGACGTACGGCGTCACCTTCCCGATGAGCGAGAAGATCGAGGTCAACGGCCCCTCGCGGCACCCGGTCTACGAGGAGCTGACCCGCACCCCCGACCAGGACGGCGAGGCCGGCGACGTGCGGTGGAACTTCGAGAAGTTCCTCGTCGCCCCCGACGGTGCGGTCGTGGCGAGGTTCGGCCCGACCGTCGAGCCGGACGACCCGCGGCTGGTCACGGCCGTCGAGGCCGCCTGCAGCTGACCTCGGCGGGGACTCCCGCAAGCGACGTGAGCGAGCACACGCCCCGGCAGCCCGATACCCGCTCGCGCTGAGAGGGCTCCCTACCTAGCCTTGGCCGGTGAGCACCGACACCGCGCCGACCCCGGCGCCCGCCCCGCGACCCGACGACGACAAGCTCGACAGGAACGTGCTGCTCGTGGCCGGCGTGGTCGTGCTGGGCGCGATCATGTCGATCCTCGACATCACCGTCGTCAGCGTGGCGCAGCCGACCTTCCAGGCCGACTTCGACGCCACTCCGGCACAGACCGCCTGGACGATGACCGGCTACACCCTGGCCCTGGCCACGGTGATCCCGCTGACCGGCTGGGCGGCCGACCGCTTCGGCACCAAGCGGCTCTACATGCTCGCGGTCACCCTCTTCACCGCCGGCTCGCTGCTGTGCGCGGCGGCCACGACCGTCGAGATGCTGACCCTCTTCCGGGTGCTCCAGGGCCTGGGCGGCGGCATGCTGATGCCGCTGGGTATGACGATCATGACCCGCACCGCCGGCCCGCACCGGATCGGCCGGGTGATGGCGGTGCTGGGCGTGCCGATGCTGCTCGGGCCGATCTTCGGGCCCATCCTCGGCGGCTGGCTGATCGACATCGCCTCGTGGCACTGGATCTTCCTGATCAACCTGCCGATCGGCATCGGCGCCATCGCGTACGCCGCCAAGGTGCTGCCCGCCGACGCGCCCACACCCTCGGAGCGCTTCGACTTCGTCGGCATGCTGCTGCTCTCGCCCGGCCTGGCGCTGTTCCTCTACGGCGTCTCCTCGACCCCCGAGGAGGGCACGGTGCTGGCCGGCAAGGTGCTGGTCACCGCGGCCCTGGGCCTGGCGCTGGTCGCGGCGTTCGTGCTGCGCACCCTCAAGGCGCCGCCCGAGCACCCGCTGATGGACCTGCACCTCTTCCGCAACCGCACCCTGACCACTGCGGTGGTCGCGATGTCGCTCTTCGCGATCGCCTTCTTCGGCGCCAGCCTGCTCTTCCCGCAGTACTTCCTCTTCCTGCGCGACGAGACCACCCTGGGCGCCGGCCTGCTGCTGGCCCCGCAGGGCATCGGCGCGATGCTGACGATGCCGGTCGCCGGCGTGCTGACCGACCGCATCGGCCCCGGGAAGATCGTGATGACCGGCGTCAGCCTGATCGTGGTGGCGATGGTGATGTTCACCCAGGTCTCGGTCGGTCCGGGCGCGGTCGAGCTGGGCGAGACCTTCGCCCGCGTCGGCGACCCGTCGTACGCCTACCTGCTCGGGGCGCTGTTCGTGATGGGCCTGGGCATGGGCGGCACGATGATGCCGATCATGACCTCGGCGCTGCAGACGCTCAGCGACCACGAGATCGCCCGCGGCTCCACCCTGATGAACATCACCCAGCAGGTCGCGGCCTCGATCGGCACGGCCGTCTTCTCGGTGCTGCTGACCAACGGCTTCAAGGACTCCCCCGCCGTCGGACAGACCCAGGCCGCGATGCGCGAGGGCACCCCGGTCGAGCCCGGCGTGCTGGCCCAGGGCCTCTCCGCCATGTCCGAGGCCTTCGGCAGCTCCTTCGCCGTCGCCGCGGTACTGGTGGCGCTGGTGCTGGTGCCGGCGTTCTTCCTGCCGCGCCGCAAGCCGGCCCGCCAGGTCGAGCCCGGCGCGCTGGTGCACTGAGGGATTCGCACAGCCACGCCCGCGGTGCGTCAGCAACCGGTCGTGGGCGCCGAATGGTTGCTGGGTCACCGCTGACCCACGTGCATGACTGTCGGCACGACCGCGCACCACCTTGGCGATGAGTGTGCCTAGCGCGGGGTAGATCCGACCTCGATGCTGCTGGGCAGTTCTGCACGTAATCGCTCGAGGAGCCGAACCCTCTCCCCCTGGTCGCCCGACCAACCCATGCAGGCATCGTAGGTAGGCCTGGTCATCCCCAATGGCTCCCACAACGCCCAGTCGTCACCAACGCAGCCCTCGTGGTCCCAGAAGGGACCGCCGTACTCATGGAATCGCAGCTCGACGTAGGTCACCTGGGGCTCGTCATCGGGGCTTCCATCCCCGACGTACGAGAAGCGACCTGCGCTCGAACCGGCATCGTCAGCGCTCATGCGAGTAGGACACCACGCTCAGCGCTGCCAGACGTTCGAAGCGGCAGACCGGGTGGCCGCGGGCGCGCGCTACGCGGCATGAGGGTGTTGTCCGTAGCCAGAAGGACCGAACGACCGAGCGATGCCGGGTCGCCCGCGGAGCAGAGGCCGTTCCATGCTTTTCGGTCCTTCCGGCTACGGCGCTGGCGACCTTCTGGAGCCGACTGGTCGACTGGCCGATCTCCGACATCGATGAAGCGGGCGACGACGAGGTGCTGGTCGAAGCGCCGGACCGAGTGCCGGGTCTCCTGTTCGTCCGTGTCCGCGAGCCGCGATCGGTCAAGAACCGGGTTCACCTGGACTGGGAGCCCGACCGGCGCTCCCGCGACGAGGAGGTCGAGCGGGCGGTCAGCCTCGGCGCCACGATCCACGAGGATCACAGGGGTCCAGAGGATCGCGGCTGGGTGACCCTGCGTGACCCCGAGGGCAACGAGTTCTGCATCGAACAACAGTGAACTCGGGCGGCACCCTCGACCGCAGGCACGGACATCGGGATGGGCGGAGGCTTCGCCCCCGACGCCCTACAGCGCCATCAGAGCGCGGCTCGAGCCCATGATCGCGCGGGCGTCACCCCGCGCCTAGCGCAGGTCGTCGGCGAAGCGCCGGCGCACCTGCGCCAGGTACGCCGCCGGCGCGAGGCGCCACAGCAGGCTGGCCACGACCGTGCCGCGGTCGGGGAAGAGCCGCGGACGACCGGCCCACAACGCCTCGTCGATGCGAGCCGCGGTCTCGTCGGCCGAGCGCATCCGGCCCACCGTCGAGCGGGCGCGCCCGGTGGGCCGGCCGTCCTCGCCCAGGGCGTGCTCGTCGATCGGGGTGTCGAGGAACGAGGGGTGCACCATCAGCACCCGCACGCCCTGGGGCTCCAGCTCGAGGCGCAGCACCTCGAAGAACTGGGTGAGCGCCGCCTTGGCCGCGCCGTACGCCGCCCGGCCCGGCACCGGCATCCAGCCCGCCATCGACGAGATGCACACGACCGTGCCGCCGCTCTCGCGCAGCAGCGGCAGCGCCGCCATGGTCAGCTCGACCGGGCCCTGCCAGTCGACGGCCATCACGGTGCGGAAGACCGCGGGGTCGGTGCGGTGCGCGGGGCTGCGGTGGGTGATGCCGGCGTTGTTGACCAGCACGTCGAGGCGCCCGAAGCGCTCGCGGGTCGCCTCGACCAGCGCCGCCAGGTCGCCGGCGTCGGTCACGTCGGTGACCACGCCGAGCACCCGGTCGGGGTCGAGCCCGGCGACCCGGTCGGCCAGGCTGGCGGCGTCGACGTCGGCCAGCACCAGCTCGTGGCCGGCCTCGTGCCACAGCCGGGTCATCGCCCAGCCCAGCCCGGAGGCCGCGCCGGTCACCAGGACCACGCTCACGCCGTCCCCCTCACGCCAGCACCATCCCGCGGGCGTGGGCGAAGCCCTCGAGCACCTCGAGCGTGGTGCGCTGCGGCACGTAGCCCATCTCCTCCTTGAGCCGGCGGTTCGACAGCACCGGGCGGTAGCGCAGGAACGCCACCTGCTCGGGCCCGACCGGGCGGCCCCGCCAGCGCTGCACCTGCAGCCCGGCGCGCACCAGCGGCACCGGCAGCGCCAGCAGCGGCTTGCCGAGCCGCTCGGCGATCTCGGGCATGGTCAGCGCGCCGTCGCCGGCGAGGTTGTAGATGCCGGCATGGTCGGTGGCGATGCCCTGCTCGAGCACCCCGAGCACGTCCTGGTCCCAGACCAGCACGAACGGCGAGGGGCAGCCGCGCAGCGCGACCACGCGGGGACCGGTGAAGAGCCCGGTGATCTGGTTGTCGGTGCTGTCGCCGAGCACCGTGCCCGGGCGCAGCACCAGCTGGCGCAGCCGCGGGTGGGTCTCGCGGTAGCCGGCGAGCAGCTCCTCGACCTGTCGCTTGTGGTCGCTGTAGGCGAACTCGGGGTTGCCGCGCAGCGGGTCGTGCTCGTCGATCCACGCCGGGTTGTCGGGGTGGTAGCCGTAGGCCGCGCCCGAGCTGGTGACCGTGAGGTGCTCGACCCCGGCGCCCAGGCAGGCCTCCACGACGTTGCGGGTGCCGTTGACGTCGATGTCGAAGTCGCGGGCCCGGTCGCGCGAGGCCACCAGCACCGAGGCCAGGTGCACCACGTGGGTGGCGCCGAAGCCGCGCAGCGTCTCGACCAGCGCCGGGTCGCGCACGTCGCCGCGGCGCAGCTCGAAGCCGAGCTCGTCGGGGTGCCCCACCTCGGCGGGGTCGCGCACGTCGAGCCCCAGCACGTCGTACGACGCCGCGAGACGCCGCGCCAGCTGGCGGCCCAGGTAGCCGGCCGCCCCGGTGACGACCACGCGGCGGCTCATCGCGCGCCCACCGGGTCGCGGTGCACCGGGTCGTCGGCCGGCAGCGGGCGCCGCGACCAGACCTGGGCCAGGGTGAGCCCGGAGACCAGGTGCCACACGCCCCAGAACGCGGCGACCAGCAGCACCCCGCCGAGCTCGGGGAAGAAGGTGAAGGCGATGACCAGGCCCAGCCCGGAGTTCTGGATGCCGACCTCGAGGGTGACCGCGCGTCGGTCGCTGACCGGCATCCGCAGGCCGCGGCCGATGAGCTGGCCCAGCAGCAGCGCCAGCGCGTTGTGGCCGACCACGACCCAGAAGAAGGTGCCGATCTCGTCGAGGAAGAGGTCGAGGTTGTTGCCGAACGCGATCGCGACGAAGGCCAGGAAGACCAGCATCGAGCCGATCCGCCACGGCTTCTCGCTGCGCGCGGCGAAGCCCGGGAACCGACCCCCGACCAGCATGCCCAGCGCCATCGGCAGCGCGAGCACCAGCAGCACCAGCAGCAGGAGGTCGACCCGGTCGAGCGAGATGTCGGTCATCAGGTCGCGGGTGCGCGGGTTGAGGGTGCCGTAGAGCGCGAAGTTGAGGGGCGTCAGCACGGTCGCGGCCAGGCTCGAGACGGCCGTCATCGAGACCGAGACCGCCACGTTGCCGCGGGCCAGCCAGGTCAGGATGTTGGAGAACGACCCGCCGGGGCAGGCCGCCACGAGCATCATCCCGAGCGCGACCTCGGCGCTGACCGGCAGCAACCAGGCCGCCAGGCAGGTGCCGGCCGGCAGCAGCACGAACTGCGCCACCAGCCCGGCCGCCGGCGCCCTGGGCGCCTTGACGATGCGCACGAAGTCGGCCGGGCGCAGGGTGAGCGCGACCCCGAACATCATCAGGCCGAGCAGGATGTTGAGCAGGGTCAGGTCGGGCAGCGCGATCTCGGTCATGCATGCACCCGCTCGCCGGCGCGCCGTGCGGGGGCAGTGGGCGGTTCGGGCAGCTCGGGCAGCTCGTCGAGGTGCGCCGAGAGCGCGTCGAGGTAGGTCTGCTTGTCGACGTAGTAGGCCATCCGGGCCAGCGGCAGGTAGTCGTAGCCGCCGTCCTCGCGCTCGGTCGAGCGCTCGCGCCGGGCCCGGTCGAGGGCGTCGGTGGCCCCGGTGCCGGCCCGGCGGTGCGCCAGGTAGCGCGCGACCAGGAGCGCCTGCTGGTGCCGGCCCTCCCAGCCCAGTCCGGTGGCTTCGACCATCCCCATCACGAAGAGGTCGTCGCGCTCGGGGTGGAAGACGTTGAGGTAGAGCTGCGGCGCGTCCGCGCCCACCGGCCAGGCCAGGTCGTCGCGGTCGAGGAAGGGGTAGTCGAGCTCGTAGCCGGTGGCCAGCAGCAGCACGTCGTACTCCGCGCTCTCGCCGTCGCCGAAGGTGACCCGGCGGCCCTCGATCGCGGCGATGTCGCGGCGTGCGGTGATGTCGCCGTGCCCGAGGTGGTGCAGCACGAGCGAGTTCACGACCGGGTGCGACTCGTAGAGCCGGTAGTCGGGGTCGGGCAGGCCGTAGTCGCTGGGCCGGCCGACAAGCGCGCGGATGAGCGCCCCGTCGACGCGCTGCTTGACCGCCCGCGGCAGCCGCACCTTGCCGCCGAGGCTGTCGATGGGCCGGCCGGCGACGAACTTGGGCAGGAAGTGGTAGCCGCGGCGCACGCTCAGGTCGACGCTCGCGGCGTGGTGCACCGCGTCGACGGCGATGTCGGCGCCGGAGTTGCCGCAGCCCACGACCAGCACCCGCTGGCCGGTGAACACCGACGGCGAGCGGTACTGCGAGGAGTGCAGCACGGTGCCGGTGAACTCGCCGGGCAGCTGCGGCAGCCGCGGCGTGTGCAGGGTGCCGGAGGCGACCAGGAGGCCCTCGAAGACGCGGGTGCGCTGCTCGCCGTCGCGCTCGGTGACCAGCTCCCAGCCGGCCTCGTGCGGGCGGGCCGAGATCACCCGGGTGCCGAGCTCGTAGTGCGAGCGGAGGTCGAAGCGCTCGGCGTAGGAGGCCAGGTAGTCGCGCACCTCGCTGTGGTGGGGGTACGCCGCGCCCGCGGGGTCCATCGGGTGCTCGGCGAACTCGGTCATGTGCCGCGAGGAGATCAGGTGCGCGGTGTCGTACATCGTGGAGTGCGGGTTCTCGATGTCCCACAGCCCGCCGACGTCGGTGTGCAGCTCGAGGCCGGTCACCGGCAGCCCGGCCCGGGTCAGCGCCCGCACGCAGGCCAGCCCCATCGGTCCGGCACCCACCACGGCGTACCCGTGCGTCTCCATCACCCGCTCCTCCCCGGCGCCGCGACGGCGCCGTGACCCACGTCACCCTAGGAGCGGGCGCCGACTCCGCGCCCGGCCCTTCGGGACGGGCCGGTCGGCAATCCGGGACGCACGCGAGATGATCGGGCCATGGACCCCAGGCCCGGACGCGAGGTGACGGCGCAGTACGCGCACGCGCTGCTGCAGGCCGCGCAGGAGACCGGGATCGCCCTCGACGAGGCGCTGGTCGCCCGGCTGCGCGGCGCCGAGCGGGTGCCGCTGGCCTGGCAGGACGAGCTGTGGGAGGAGTACTGCGCCGGCGCCGCCGACCCGCTGGCGGGGCTGCGGCTGGGTCTGCGGATGCAGGTCGGGCACCTCGACAGCGCAGGGATGCTGCTGGTGACCTGCGCGACGCTCGGCGAGGCGCTGGAGGAGCTGACGGCCTACGCGCCGGTGATCGGCCCCGGGGCCTTCGCCCTGCACCGGGACGGGCCGCTGGTGCGGGTCGAGTTCGACCACGACTTCGGCGTACGACCGCTGGAGCGCACCGAGGCGGCGCTGACCACGCTGCTGCACCTGGCGCGCTGGGCCACCGGCGGGCACGTCGCCCCGGTCGCGCTCGAGCTGGCGCACCCGGCGCCCGGCGCCGAGCCGGCGCACGCCGCCGTGCTCGGCGTGCCGGTGCGCTTCGACGCCGCCGGCCACGCGCTGGTGCTCGAGGCGGCCCAGCTCGACCTGCCGCTGGTGCAGGCCAACGCGGCGCTGCGCGACCACCTGCGCGAGCTGGCCGACCGCACCCTGGCCCGGCTCGGCGAGCAGGACCTCGCGGTGCGGGTGCGCGAGGTGGTGCTGGCCCACCCCGAGTGGGGGCGCGAGCGGGTCGCCGAGCACCTGGCCCACAGCGGCCGGCACCTCAACCGGCTGCTCGCCGAGCGCGGGCTGAGCTTCTCGGCCGTGCGCGAGCGCACCCTCGAGCAGCTCGCCGTGCGTGCCCTCGAGCGGGGCGAGCGGGTCTCCGACGTGGCGCTGCGCCTGGGCTACTCCGACGAGACCGCCTTCACGCGGGCGTTCCGGCGCTGGCGCGGTGAGACGCCCGGCCAGGCCCGGGCCCGGTCGACGGGCGAGGCCCGACCGGGCTGAGGCCGGCGGGTCGAGGCGTGGGCCGACGCGGGCGGCGCCTCAGCGGCGACGCGGCGCGGGCACCGGCCCGAACCGCTGGAAGCAGTCGCTGCCCGCGCACCCGTCGAGGGCGCGCAGCCGCTGCTTCAGCTCCTGGCGCACCGGGCGGTAGCGCCGGCTGCCGGCCAGGTTGTCGACCTGCTCGGGGTCACGGAGGCGGTCGAAGAGGTCGATGTGGACGCGCCCGGAGCGCTTGCGCCACTTCGTGAGCGTGTAGCGGTCGGTGCGCACGCCGCGGAACATCCAGGGCCCGGTGCCCGCGCGGGCCGAGCGCGCGCCGGCCTGCACCAGCACCGTGTCGGCGCGCAGCCGGCCCTGGCCGCGGGCTGCCCCGGCGAGGCTGCGCCCGTCGAGGGTGCGGCCCGGGGTCGCGCCGGCCAGGTCGACGACGGTCGAGGCGAGGTCGACGGTGGTGACCGGCTCCTTGACCTTGGTCCGCCGCTCGATGCCCGGACCGCGCACCAGCAGCGGCACCCGCAGCGCCTCCTCGTAGGCCAGCGTCTTGCCCAGGTAGCGGTGCTCGCCGAGCAGGTAGCCGTTGTCGGAGGTGAACATGACGACGGTGTCGTCGAGCTCGCCGGCGGCGCGCAGGGCGCGCACGATCGCGGTCACGCCGTCGTCGACGCTGCGCAGCGACTGGATGCGCTGGCGGTGGAGCTGCGCGATGCGCGCGCGGTCGAGCACCGCCTTGCCCTTGATGTGCGGGTTGGGGTCGTCGAGCCGGGCGTCGTACGACGCCTTGGCGAAGCTGGGCGGCTTCGCCCCTGGGTAGAGGTCGCGGTAGCGCCGCTCGGGGGCGGGACCGACCTTGCAGGAGCCCTCGCCGCACTCGCCGTGGGGGGCGTAGTAGGAGGTCCAGATGAAGAACGGCTTGTCCTCGCCCGGCGCGCCGTCGCGCAGCGGGTCGCGCCCGGCGCTCCAGTCCTCGACGAGCTGCACGGTGCGCTCGGTGGTGTACGTCGTGGAGTAGGACTCGCCGTCGTCGTAGCGGGTGCGCTCGCCGTTGGTGAACATGTCGAAGTCGTAGTAGCCGAAGGAGTTCTTCGCCGAGGCGTCGAACCACTCCCAGCCCAGCGGCACGGCCTGGGTCTCGGGGAACCAGTAGTTGATGAACTTGCCGACGACGGCGGTGTGGTAGCCGGCCTCGTAGAGCCAGCGCTGCAGGGTGTTGTCGGGCTCGCGCAGCGCCATGTAGCCGCCCCACTCGCCGCCGTTGGAGTGCACGCCGTTGTTCTGGGCGTACTGGCCGCTGAGGATCTCGGCCCGAGCAGGGCAGCACAACGGGTGCGGCGAGATCATGTCCTTGAAGACCGCACCCTGCTGGCCCAGCTTCTTGCGGGTCTGCGGCATGTGGCGCAGGTCGTCGAGCGTCTGGTCGTCGGTGGTGATCAGGATGATGTTGGGCGCGTCGGGCGCCGCGGCCCGGCGCACCTGCGGCAGCGGGCGTATGCCCTCGGCCGCGACCGGGGGCGTGCCGTCGTCGGCGCTCGCGGGGTCGGCGACCGGCTCGGCGACCAGCGGCAGCGCCACCAGGGCGGCGACGAGCAGCCCGCCGAGGACCAGACGGGTGCGGGGGCTGCGGGGACGTCCGGCTCTCACGTCGCGGAAGGGTAGTTGAAGAGCGCTCTTGACCCTGATTCGACGATCGCTCAGGTGGGGCGGTAGCCCTCGGGCTCGCTCGCCCCGTTGCCCTGGCCGTACCAGTCCAGCCACCTGTCGTCCTCGATCGAGGCCCCGGCCTCCTCGTAGTGCTCGCTGGTGCGCAGCCCCACCGCGGGGTCCGTCACGACCGCGCGCAGCAGGTCGGCGAGCTCCTCGCTCTGCGCCACGTCGTCGGCCTCGGCCTCGCTCTCGCCGCCTGCGGGCGGCACGAAGGGGCCGTAGGCGGTGGCCAGCACCACGACCCCGTCGCGGCGACCCACCGCCCCGACGAAGCCCGGGTCCTCCCCGGCGTAGCCGGCCTCGCGCAGCAGCACGTACGACGTCGCCCCGACGACGTCCTGCTCGCACTCCCACGTCTTCGGCTGCGTCCGGCAGGTCCTGAGCTGCTTCGCGTCGGGGTCGGCCCCGGGCGGTGAGACCACCACGCGCACGTGGGTGTGGTCACCCACCGGCCGGTCGAAGGAGAGCTCGACGCCCACCGCCCCGCGGGGCAGACCGTCGCCGCGGAACAGCGGCGCCGCCGCGACCGCCTCGCGGCCCAGGTGCGTCTCGACCGCGGCGGCCAGGGCCCGCTCGGTGGCGACGACCGCGGTCGGGTCGCCGCCGGGCGCGGACGACGGGTCGTCGTCGGCGCAGGACGCTGCGCCCAGCAGCACGACCGGTCCGAGCAGGACGGCGAGGAGACGGCGCGAGCCCCGGGACGACATGGCGTGACGCTACTCCCGGACCGGCGCCGGTGGGTGCCATCCACGGGTGAGTCGCCCGGGCCGGCTCCCGGCTAGCGTCGGCGAGATGAGCACTGACCAGGACCGCGACCAGCTCCACCGCGACGGCCGCTGCGACGTGGTGGTGGAGATCCCCCGCGGCAGCCGCAACAAGTACGAGGCCTCCGAGAACGGCGAGATCTGGTTCGACCGCCGCCTGGGCGGCCCGGCCGGCTTCCCCGGCGACTACGGCTACGTCATCGGCTCGGCGGGCGAGGACGGCGACGCCCTCGACGCGCTGGTGCTGCTGGAGGAGGCGACCTTCCCTGGCGTTCACATGCGCTGCCGCGTCATCGGCGCCTTCTCGCTGCAGGTCGGGGACATCGCGGAGACCAAGCTGATCGTGGTGCCCGAGACCGACCACCACGCCGACCACCTGCACGACCTCGGCGACCTGCCGCCCGCCTTCCTCGACGAGCTCGACGCCTTCTTCACCGCCTACCGGATGCTCGAGGACGTGCCCGTCGACGTCCGCGACCGCCTCGACCGGTCCCAGGCCATCGAGGTGCTGGTGGCCGGCGAAGGCTGAGCCCGCGAGCCGGCGCCACTTCCTCGCGAGCCGGCGCCAGTTCCCCGCTGATCGGGGAGCCGGTCAGCCGCGGAGACGCGGCAGGGCGTCGGCGACCTGCTCGAGCACCCGCTCGTCGCCGGCGTAGGGCTGCTCCGTGCGCGGCCAGTGCGTGACGAGGTCGGTGAACCCCAGCTCGGCGGCCCGGCCGGCCATGTCCTCGAAGGCCCCGAGGCTCGCGAGCGCGAAGCCGGCCGGCCCCACGCGACCGGTGTCGGCGAGCAGGTAGCGGGGCAGCTCGGCGGGCTCGCGCCCGGCGGCGACCAGCGCCTCCTCGTAGGTGTCGCGGGCGCGGGCCAGGCCGTCGTACCAGCCCTCGAGCGTGGTCTCGGCGTGCGGCCCGGTGGTCACCCACCCGTCGCCCGCCCGCGCCGAGAAGCGCAGCGACCGGGGGCCGTTGGCCGCGACCAGGAACGGCGTACGCCGCAGCGGCGGCAGCGTGCGCGCGTCGCGGGTGGCGAACCAGCGGCCGTCGGCGTCGACGTGGTCCTCGTCGCGCAACCGGGCCAGCAGGGTGACGAACTCCTGGAACCGGTCGACCCGCTCGCGGGTGCTCAGCGCCTCGCCCCCGAGCACCTCGGAGTCGCGGTCGCCGCCGACGCCGAGGCCCAGCAGCACCCGCCCGTCGGCGATGCCCTCGAGGGCCTGCACGTCGCGCAGGAACGGGTAGGGGTGCCGGAAGTTCGGCGCGGTCACCAGGGTGCCCAGCCCGATCCGCTGCGTCGTCGCCGCGGCCGCGGCCAGGGTCGGCACCGCACCCGTCCACGGGCTCTCCGGCAGCCCGCCCCACACCAGGTGGTCGTAGGTCCAGGCGTGGTCGAAGCCCATCTCCTCCGCGGCCCGCCACCGCGGTCCGGCCTCGGCCCACGGCAGGTCGGTCAGGATCGTCAGCCCGAAGCGCATGGGTCGACCCTAGGCCCCCGCCCGCGAGACGTCGTACGGGCGGGACGTCCCCTCGCGCCAGTCGTATGACGTCCCGCGGCAGCTGGCGCTCAGCCGGAGACGCCCAGCACCAGCGGGCGTACGGCGACGGCCCCGGCGCGGCGGATCGCCCGCGCGGCCATGGTGAGGGTCCAGCCTGTGTTGGTGAGGTCGTCGACCAGCAGCACCGAGCGGCCCTCCAGCGACCCGGGGTCGGCGTGCAGGTCGAAGCGGCGGCCGACGGCGGCCACGCGCTGGGCGGAGTTCATCGACCCCTGGCCGGGCGCGACGTCGGGGTCGACCACCGCCCACCGGCCCAGCAGCGGCGCCTGGAGGTAGCGGGAGAGCCCGTCGGCCAGGCTGTCGACCAGCTCGCCGCGGCGCACCGACTCGACCGAGACGATCGCGTCGACCTGCGGGCGCCAGTCGTTGAGCACCTCGATCACGGCCTGCACCAGCGGCACCGGCACCGGCACGTCGGCCACCCCGTCAGGGCCCTCGCGGAAGAGCTCGCGCAGCGCCTGGCCGTAACCCAGGTCGGTCAGCCGCGCCACGGCCCGGCCCTCCTCGGCGGCGCCGTCGGAGATCTTGCCCTTGAGCTGGACGCCGAGGCGGTCCATGCCGGTCGGCCACATCTTGCGCGGGGCCACCGGGACGCCGGGGCGGGCCAGGCGGGCCTGCGCCTCCTCGATGGCAGCCGCGGAGACGTCGGTCGAGAGCTGCAGCCCGCCGCAGTTGTCGCAGCGACCGCAGGGCTGCGCCTCGGGGTCGTCGAGCTGGTCGCGCAGGTAGAGCATCCGGCACTGGTCGGTGCGCAGGTACTCCAGCATCGCGTCCTGCTCGCGCTGGCGGGCCTCCGCGACCCGGCGGTAGCGCGGCTCGTCGTAGGTCCACTCCCGGCCCGTGGACTCCCACCCGCCGCGCACGCGGCGTACGGCGCCGTCGACGTCGAGCACCTTGAGCATCGTCTCGAGGCGGGTGCGGTTGAGCTCGACGCGGGTCTCGAGCGCGGCGGTGCTCATCGGGCGGCCCTCCTCGGCGAGCACCGCCAGCGTCTCGCGCACCTGCTCCTCGCGGGGGAAGGCCAGGGACGCGAAGTAGGCCCAGATGTCGCGGTCCTCCACCGCCGGCAGCAGCACCACGGTGGCCGACTCGCTGCGGGCGTCGAGGCCACGCCCGGCACGCCCGACCTGCTGGTAGTAGGCCACCGGCGAGCTCGGCGCGCCCAGGTTGACCACGAACCCGAGGCTGGCGTCGAAGCCCATCCCGAGCGCGGAGGTCGCCACCAGCGCCTTGACCCGGCCGGCGGCCAGGTCGCCCTCGAGCGCCTGGCGCTCGGTGGTCTCGGTCTGCCCCGAGTACGCCGCCACCTCGTGGCCGCGGCTGCGCAGGTAGTCGGCGACCTCCTGGGTGGCGGCGACGGTGAGGCAGTAGACGATGCCCGACCCGGGCTGCTCGGCCAGGTGGTCGGCCAGCCACGCCAGGCGCTGGTCGGCGGTCTTGAGGTGCACCACCCCCAGGCGCAGCGACTCGCGGTCCAGAGAGCCGCGCAGCACCAGCACGTCGCGGCCCAGCTGCTGCTGGACGTCCTCGGTGACGCGCTGGTTGGCGGTGGCGGTGGTAGCCAGCACCGGGATGCCCTCGGTGAGGTCGTCGAGCAGGGTGCGGATGCGGCGGTAGTCGGGGCGGAAGTCGTGGCCCCAGTCGGAGATGCAGTGCGCCTCGTCGACCACCAGCAGGCCGCAGGTCGCCGCCAGGCGCGGCAGCACCTCGTCGCGGAACCCGGGGTTGTTGAGCCGCTCGGGGCTGACCAGCAGCACGTCGACCTCACCGGCCTGGATGGCCTCGTGGATCGGCTCCCAGTCACCGATGTTGGTGGAGTTGATGGTCACCGCGCGGATGCCGGCGCGCTCGGCGGCCTGGATCTGGTTGCGCATCAGCGCCAGCAGCGGGCTGACGATCACCGTGGGGCCGGCGCCGCGCTCGCGCAGCAGCAGGGTGGCCACGAAGTAGACCGCCGACTTGCCCCAGCCGGTGCGCTGCACGACCAGGGCGCGGCGCCGGTCGACGGCCAGCGCCTCGATCGCCGACCACTGGTCCTCGCGCAGCACCGCGTCGTCGCGACCCACCAGCGCCCGCAGATGCGCCTCGGCCGACTCGCGCGCCTCGGCGCGGTCGACGGTGGGAGCGGGGGTCGCTGCCGGGCTCGCTGGGGGGGAGGTCATGGCGCCTGTCTACCAGCGCGCACCGACGACCCGCAGCGCCCGTCCCCCGCCTGTGGACGGCACCGACGGGCTGCTACCAGATCCGCACCCGCTGGCCCGGGTCGAGCCACAGCCCGTCGCCCTCGCGGGTCTCGAAGACCTCGTGGAACTCGTCGAGGTTGCGCACGATGTTGGCGCGGAACTCCGGCGGGGAGTGCGGGTCGATGGTGAGGTACTGCGCCTCCTGCTCCTTGCGGCGCTTGGTGCGCCACACGTAGGCCCAGTTGGTGAACAGCGTGCGGCGCTCCTCGACCGAGGCCTGCCCGTCGGTGGAGATCAGGTAGGCCTCGTGGGCGATGGTCAGCCCGCCGAGGTCGCCGATGTTCTCGCCGACGGTCAGCGCGCCGTTGACCTTCTCGCCGGGCAGCGCCCGCGGCTCGAACTCGTCGTACTGGGCGATCAGCGCCTTCGACTTCACCTCGAAGGCGGCCTTGTCGTCGGCGGTCCACCAGTCGTTGAGGTTGCCGGCGCCGTCGTACTGCGCGCCCTGGTCGTCGAAGCCGTGCCCGATCTCGTGGCCGATGACCGCGCCGATGCCGCCGTAGTTCTCGGCCGGGTGCGCGTCGGGGCTGAAGAACGGCGCCTGCAGGATGCCGGCCGGGAAGCAGATCTCGTTGGTGCCGGGGTTGTAGTAGGCGTTGACGGTCTGCGGCAGCATGAACCACTCGTCGCGGTCGACGGGCGAGCCGATCTTGGCGATCTGGCGGTCGGTCTCGAACGCCGAGGCGGCCGCCACGTTGCCCATCAGGTCGTCCTGGCGCACCTGCAGGGCGGAGTAGTCGCGGAACGTCTCGGGGTAGCCGATCTTGGGCCGGAAGGTCGCCAGCTTCTCGTAGGCGCGCTCCTTGGTCTCCTCGGTCATCCAGTCCAGGCGCGAGATCGAAACCCGGTAGGCGGCCAGCAGGTTGGCGACCAGGTCGTCCATCATCTGCTTCGAGCGCGGCGGGAAGTGCCGCTCGACGTAGACCCGGCCGACCGCCTCGCCCAGCGCGCCCTCGACCAGCGCCACGCCGCGCTTCCAGCGCGCCCGCAGCTCGGGGGTGCCCGACAGGGTGCGGCCGTAGAAGTCGAAGTTGGTCTCGACGAACGCGTCGGGCAGGTACGCCGCGGTGGCACGCAGCACGTGGGAGGCCAGCCAGTCGCGCCACTGCTCGACCGGCACCTCCTCCAGCACCGTGGAGAGGTGCTCGAAGTACGACGGCTGCCGCACACAGACCTCGCCCAGCACGTCGGCCGCGGTGCGCGTCGAGGCGGTGAGGTTGGTGACGTAGACCTCGAAGTCGAAGCCGGGGCACATCTCCTGCAGCTCGGCCAGGGTGCGCAGGTTGTAGGTCTTCTGCACGTCGCGGGTCGCCGCGCGCTCCCAGTGGCCGGCGGCCAGGCGGGTGTCGATGGCCAGGATGGTGCGCGCCGCGCCCTCGGGGTCGGCGTGGTCGGCCAGGCCCAGCAGCCGGGTCAGGTAGGCGACGTACTTCTCGCGGGTCTCGGCGTGCTTGTCGTCGCGGTAGTAGGACTCGTCGGGCAGCCCGAGCCCGCCCTGGACCAGGTGGAAGAGGTAGCGGTCGGACTGCTTGTCGTCGGTGTCGACGTAGGAGCCGAAGAGGCCGTGGCCGCCGATCCGCTCGAACTCGCCGAGGAACGCCGCGAGGTCGCGCACGTCGCGCAGGCCGGCGGCCGCGTCCAGCAGCGGCTGCACCGGCTCGATGCCCTTGGCGTCGATCGCCTCGGTGTCCATGAAGGAGGCGAAGAGGTCGCCGATCTTGCGGGCGTCCTCGTCGGGCGCCTCCTGGTCGGGGGCGGTGGCCAGGGCGGCGAGGTCGGTGATGATGTCGCGCACCTGCGCCTCGGCCGCGTCGGCCAGCTGCACGAACGGGCCCCAGCTCGAGCGGTCGGAGGGGATCTCGGTCTCCTCCAGCCAGCGCCCGTTGACGTGGCCGAAGAGGTCGTCCTGGGGGCGGGTGTCGGGGTCCATGCCCGGGCGGGCGTCGTCGAGGATGCTCACCCCACGACCCTAACCGCCGTGCTCTCCCCTGCCAGGGTGGCCGGGTGCGCCGGGCCTGCTGCCCAGGGGCGGGCTCAGCCGGCGGCCTGGTCGATGGCGGCGCGCACCGACATCACCACGCTCTCCGGGTCGACCTGGTCGCGGGCGGCGAGCTCGGCGACCAGGCGACGTACGACGAGCATGACGCCGCCCATCAGCGGCGAGATGTCGAGCTCGAGCTCGTCACCTTCCTCGTCCATCTTCAGCTCGACGGCACCAATCTCGAGCAGGTGGCCGAAGGCCAGCTCGACGGGGTTCGGCCCGCCGGGCAGCACGTCGGGGTCGGCCTCGGCGGCGACCACGCCGTCGAGGATGACGTGGCCGGCGCGGCGCAGCCGCTCCTCGGGGTCCAGCGTGTGCTCGTCCACGGGCCCATCATCGCGGGTGCGTCCCTGTCGCCGGGCAGCGAGGGCCGATAGGTTCGCCACCATGAGCCAGCACCTGCGTGTCGTCGCGACCATCCCCACCGCCCCCGAGCACGCCGAGGCGGTGCGCGCGGGCCTGCGCGACCTGGTCGCCGCGACCCAGCAGGAGGAGGGCTGCGTGGCCTACGACTGCTTCGAGTCCAACGCCGCCCCGGGCACCTTCGTGATGGTCGAGGAGTGGGCCAGCCAGGAGGCCATGGACGCCCACATGAAGACGCCGCACATGGCCGAGGTCTTCAAGGTCCTCGGCCCCGCGCTGGCCGGCGACGTGGCCATCCACCCGCTGCGCCCCCTGGGCTGACTGGGCCTACCTGGGCTGGGCGACGGGCGGGTGCGCGTCAGCGCATCCGCACGACGCCCTTGCCCAGCGTGCGGCGCTGGTCGAGGTCGAGCAGCGCCCTGCCGAAGTCCTCGATGTCGTACGTCGCACCCACGGGCGGGCGGATCGTGCCGGCCTCCATCATCGGCACCAGCTCGGCCCACTGCTGCTCCATGAAGCCGGGGCGCATCATGGCGTAGGCGCCCCAGCCGACGCCGCGCACGTCGATGTTGTTGAGCAGCAGCCGGTTGACCTTGACCTCGGGGATGCCCTGCCCGGCGGCGAAGCCGACCACGAGCAGCCGGCCCTGCGGGGCGAGCACGCGCAGCGAGTCGGTGAAGACGTCGCCGCCCACGACGTCCATGACGATGTCGACCCCGACGCCGCCGGTGAGCTCCTTGGCGGCGTCCTTGAACCCGTCGATGAGCACGGCCTCGTCGGCGCCGGCGTCGCGGGCGACCTGGCACTTGGCCTCGGTGGAGCAGACCGCGATGGTGCGGGCGCCGTACCCCTTGGCGACCTGGATGGTGGCGGTGCCGACGCCGCCGGCGGCGCCGTGCACCAGCACGGTCTCGCCCTTCTTCAGCCCGCCGCGCTCGGCGAGCGCGAACTGGGCGGTCAGGTAGTTCATCGGCAGCGCCGCGCCCTCCTCGAGGCTCAGCGAGTCAGGCAGCGCGAAGGTGGAGACGGCGGGGTTGACGACCAGCTCGGCGGCGGCGCCGTAGGGCGCGACCCCGGCGACGCGGGTGCCGGGGGCGAGGTCGGCGCGGCCCTCGGGGCCCTGCACCACGACGCCGGCGAAGTCGACGCCGAGGGTGAAGGGCGGCTCGGGCCGCATCTGGTACTCCCCGCGGCTCAGCAGCAGGTCCGGGAAGGACGTGCCGACGGCGTGCACCTCCACCAGCACGTCGTCGGCGCCGGGGGTCGGCTCGGCGACGTCGTTGACCTGGAGGTGCTCGGGACCGGTGGTGTCGATGACCTGGACTGCTCGCATGTGGCCACCGTAGCCATCCGGTCGGGCCGCAGGTCCGAAGGTCCGTTGTGCGACCCGCCCAACGTCTCCAGGCGATGCTGATCCATGCCGGCGCCCGCTTCGCGGTGCGCTACGGCGAGGACCTGCGCTTCGCCGGCTCAGACCTGCCCCGGCCCCGCCGGCTGCGGGTGCCCACCCGGCACGGGCCGGTGCCCGTGCGCGAGTACGCCCCGCCGGCCCTGCGGGGTCGCGACGACGCCCCGGCCCACGTGCACCTGCACGGCGGGGCGTGGCTGATGCGGCACCCGGCCATGGACGACTGGTGGTGCCGCTACCTGGCCGCCACCGCGGGCGTGCGGGTGCTCAACGTCGACTTCACCGCCGCGCCGTACGCCGTCTACCCGCGCGCCCAGGAGCAGTCCCACGACGTCGCGGCCCGGGCCGCCGCCTCGGCGCCGGTCTCGGTGGGCGGCTTCTCCTCCGGCGGCGGGATGGCGGCCGCCGTCTGCCTGATGGCGCGCGACACCGACTCGTTCACCCCGCGCCTGCAGGTGCTGGGCGTGCCGGCGCTCGACCTGGCCACCGAGGTGCCCCGGGGCGGCCCGGGCACCATCTCGCCGTCGCTGCGGGCGCTGGTGCGCGCGGCGTACTTCCCCGACCCGGCGA
This sequence comes from Nocardioides cremeus, assembly GCF_030518195.1. Classification (GTDB taxonomy): domain Bacteria; phylum Actinomycetota; class Actinomycetes; order Propionibacteriales; family Nocardioidaceae; genus Nocardioides; species Nocardioides cremeus. The sequence goes on along the minus strand of NZ_JAULSC010000027.1, from coordinate 1,007 downwards.
CCCGCACCGAGGCCTACGCCTCACCGCTGCTGGCGCCCTCGCTGGCCGGGCTGCCCCGGGCGCTGGTGCTCACCGCCGAGCGCGACACGCTGCGCCGCGATGGCGACGACTACGCGGTGCGGCTGCGCGAGGCCGGCATCGAGGTGTGGCACGACGTCACGCCGGGGGCCGACCACTACTTCCTGACCGAGGATCCGGTCCGGGCACGCACCACGATGGCGCGCATCGCGGCCGAGGTCGCCGCAGTGCTGGCCTGAGGCCCCGCGCGTTCAGCGCACGTCGACGATGCGCACGGCCTCGAAGTGCATCGGGTCGGTGAAGCGCCAGTCGCCGCCCCAGCCGAAGCCCCACCTCTTGAAGATGGCCACCACGGTGCGGTCCATCTCGCCGACGGTGCCGCGCTGGTTGCCGGGGGTGTTCAGGTCGAGGGCGAGCCCGAAGGAGTGGTTGGACAGCGTCGTGGAGCCGGCGATGAAGCGCGGGTAGTAGCAGCCGGCGTACTCGGCGGGGTTGATCTCGTCGGCCAGCCCCGTCTCGACGACCTCGCGCAGCGCCGCGGTGAGCTGGGGCATGATCGCCTTGTTGCAGGTGACCGAGCCGAGGATCGGCACCTGGGCGGTGGTGATGTTGGCACGCACCCAGGCCGGCTCGGGCGCGATCCGGCCGCCGCCGAGGACGGTGTAGTTGAAGACGCCGACGGCCGAGGAGACCGAGCCGACCACGAAGGCCGTCTGCTTGGCGTTGATGTCGAGGCCGAAGCGGGCCACCGAGTCGAGACGCTGCACCGAGGTCTGCCGCGGCAGCAGCCGGGTCAGCGGCTTGACCACCTTGTCGGGGGCGGTGATGCCGGTGGAGACCAGCAGCGCGTTGCCGGGCTCGGCGCCGAGCTCGGCGCCCCACTTGTCGTTGACGACCGCGTCGACGGCGTTCTCGATCTGCGGCGCCAGGGCGCCCAGGTGCACCTCGGGGCTGCCCTGGTCGAGGGTGACGAAGCCCTGCTCGTCGAT
>NZ_JAULSC010000115.1 GCF_030518195.1 Nocardioides cremeus | reverse complement strand
CGACGGTGGACCGTTTCTGACCGATGGCAACGTACATGCAATACAGCTTCTTCTTTTCTTCGTCGGCGTCATTGAAACGTTTCTGGTTGATGATGGTATCGATGGCCAATGCAGTTTTACCCGTTTGACGATCACCAATAATCAATTCACGCTGTCCTCTTCCGATGGGCACGAGCGAGTCAACGGCCTTGATACCTGTCTGCATAGGTTCTCTTACAGAGATACGAGGGATAATCCCTGGGGCCTTAATACCTACACGGAAACGCTGTTTGGTGTTCAACGGTCCTTTTCCATCAATGGGATTTCCCAAAGCGTCTACTACACGACCCAAAATGGCGTCACCGACTGGGACGTCTACGATT
>NZ_JAULSC010000026.1 GCF_030518195.1 Nocardioides cremeus | reverse complement strand
CGGCGAGCGCGGTGCTCGCGGGGTCTCGGCGTCGCTCGTCGCTGGCGCTCCTCCCTGCTCGACCAACGGGGCCTCACGGGTCTCGGCGTCGCTCGTCGCTGGCGCTCCTCGCTGCTCGACCTACGGGGCTGCCGCGCGCCGTTGGTTGAGCAGCGAGGGCCGAAGGCTCGAGCGTTGCCGAAACCTGGTGACTCCATGGCGTACGGCGAGTGGGCAGCTCACGGGGTCTCGGCGTCGCTCGTCGCTGGCGCTCCTCGCTGCTCGACCAACGGGGCCGTCGCTGGTCGCTGGCGCTCCTCGCTGTTCGACCAACGGTGGCCGGGGCGGCGGTGTGCCCGCTGGTACGTTGAGGCGTCCGACCACGCCGGGGCGCTGACCACGGCTCGGCCGATCCCTCGAGGAGTCGATCACGCATGGGTGGGCACCACCGCGGCCCCGGCCGCGACGAGCCGGGGCGCACGCCGCGGGCGGCGTGGCTGGTGCTGGCGCCGATCGCGCTGCTGACGCTGGTGGCCATGGTGTGGCTGTGGCCCACGGGTGACGTCGTGCCCGGGGATGGGCAGGGCAGCGCCGACCAGTACGACGGCCGGATCACATCGCTTGAGCGCTCGGAGTGCATCGAGGAGCTCACCGACGACGTCAACGGCTGCGGCACCGCGACCGTGTCGCTGGAGACGCCCGAGGACGACCCGCGCGACGAGCCCGTCGACTCCGCGGAGGTGCCGCTGCCCAACGGCCCGGGGGCGCCGGAGGTGGAGGAGGGCGACGACGTCGTCCTGATCCTCAACGAGACCCCCGACGGCGAGTCCTACGCCATCGTCGACCACCAGCGCGGCACCGGCCTCGTGGTGCTGGCGGGCGCCTTCGTGCTGGCGATGGTGGCCTTCGGTCGCTGGCGCGGGGTGAGCGCCCTGGCCGGGCTGGGCGTCACCTTCCTGCTGCTCCTCTACTTCGTGGTGCCCGCCATCCTCGCCGGGTCGCCGCCGCTGGTCGCGATCGTCGGCTCGGCGGCGATCATGCTCACCGTCCTCTACCTCACCCACGGCCTGGGGGCCACGACCACCGTGGCCGTGCTGGGCACGCTCGCCAGCCTGACCCTCACCGGCCTGCTCTCCGCGCTGGCGGTCTCGGCGCTGCACCTGACCGGCGTCACCGACGACCTGTCGCTGGCGGTCGGGATGACCCAGGGCGTCAACACCGAGGGCCTGCTGCTGGCCGGCATCGTGATCGGCTCGCTGGGCGTGCTCGACGACGTCACCGTCACCCAGTCGGCGACGGTCGCCGAGCTCGCCCGCGCCAACCCGGCGTACGGCGCCCTGCAGCTCTTCCGCGCCGGCAGCCGCGTCGGGCGCTCCCACATCGCCTCGGTGGTCAACACCATCGTGCTGGCCTACGCCGGCTCGGCGCTGCCGCTGCTGATCCTGATCGTCGCCAACACCGAGTCCCTCGGCAGCGTCGTGACCGACCAGATCATCGCCCAGAAGGTGGTGCGCAGCGTCGTGGCCACGCTCGGCCTGGTCGCGGCGGTGCCGCTGACGACCGGCCTAGCTGCGCTGGTGCTGCGTGGCGCCCCGGAAGCGCCTGACGAGACGGCTGCGACCGTCTCACCCCAGATCTAGGGGTTACACAGCTGTAGTTCACCAGATATGGTGCTCGTGCAGCTGGTTCGCCGGCCCAACCCAGGGTCGTCGAGGCAAGAGGGAACCCGGTGGAAGACCGGGACTGCCCCGCAGCGGTGAGTGGGAACGACCGCCGTCACACGCACTGGGTCACCGACCTGGGAAGCGACGGCCAGTAGGTGCCAGCAGGCGCGCCCGCGAGTCCGAAGACCTGCCAGCGCACCGCGCCCGACCGGGCACGGTGGTCCGACGCCTCGTGGGAAGGCCGACGGCAGGTACGACGCTGCGCCCAGCCGCCCGTGCGTACCCACCCGTCTCCTCCTCGCCCGGCCCGGACCGACCCGGACCGACCATCTCGCGAGGAGAGAGCCATGACGGTCACCGCACCACCCACCACCGAGCCCACCAGCACCCCTGCCAGCACCACCACCAGCAGCAGTCCCCCCGAGGACCGCTCCGCCGCCCGCCGGATGGCGGTGCGCAAGCGCAACGGCGACACCGAGGTCGTCGACGTGCTCAAGATCGTGCGGGCCGTCGAGCGCGTCGCCGGCGACCTCGACGACATCGACCCGATGCGGGTGGCCACCCGCACCATCAGCGGTCTCTACGACGGCGCCAGCACCGCCGAGCTCGACCGGCTCTCGATCCGCACCGCCGCCGAGATGATCGGCGAGGAGCCGCAGTACTCGCGCCTGGCCGCGCGCCTGCTGGCCGGCTACGTCGAGAAGGAGGTGCGCAACCAGGGCGTCGCGTCGTTCAGCCAGTCGATCGCCCTCGGTCACGCCGAGGGCCTCATCGGCGACGAGACCGCGGCGTTCGTCAAGGACAACGCCCGCAAGCTCGACTTCGCCATCGACCCCGACGCCGACCGCCGCTTCGAGTACTTCGGGCTGCGCACCGTCTACGACCGCTACCTCCTGCGCCACCCGCGCACCCGGCTGGTCGTGGAGACCCCGCAGTACTTCCTGCTCCGGGTCGCCTGCGGCCTCGCCCAGAGCCCCGCCGAGGCGATCGACTTCTACCGCCTGATGTCGTCGCTGGCCTACCTGCCCAGCTCGCCCACCCTCTTCAACTCCGGCACCCGGCACACCCAGATGTCGTCGTGCTACCTCGTCGACTCCCCGCGCGACGACCTCGACTCGATCTACGACCGCTACGCCCAGGTCGCGAAGCTCTCGAAGTTCGCGGGCGGCATCGGGCTCGCCTTCTCGCGGGTCCGCTCGCGCGGCGCCCTGATCCGGGGCACCAATGGCCAGTCCAACGGCATCGTGCCGTTCCTGCGCACCCTCGACGCCTCGGTCGCCGCGGTCAACCAGGGCGGTCGCCGCAAGGGTGCGGCCTGCGTCTACCTCGAGCCGTGGCACCCCGACGTCGAGGAGTTCCTCGAGCTGCGCGACAACACCGGCGAGGACGCGCGGCGCACCCACAACCTCAACCTCGCGCACTGGATCCCCGACGAGTTCATGCGCCGCGTCGAGGCCGACGAGCCCTGGTCGCTGATCGACCCCGACGAGGCCCCCGAGCTCGTCGACCTGTGGGGCGCCGAGTTCGACGCGGCCTACCGTCGCGCCGAGGCCGAGGGACGCGTCGTACGCCGTCTGCCGGCGCGCGAGCTCTACTCACGGATGATGCGCATCCTGGCGCAGACCGGCAACGGCTGGATGACCTTCAAGGACGCCAGCAACCGCACCTGCAACCAGACCTCCGACCGGCCCGGCGGACCGGTGGTGCACCTGTCCAACCTGTGCACCGAGATCATCGAGGTCTCCTCCGACACCGAGACGGCCGTGTGCAACCTCGGCTCGATCAACCTGGCCCGGCACCTGAGCGGCACCGGCACCGGCGCCGACCTCGACGTGGACTGGGAGGCGCTGCGGGCCACGGTGCGCACCGCCGTGCCGCTGCTCGACCGCGTCATCGACGTCAACTACTACCCCAGCGAGGAGGCCGGGCGCTCCAACCCGCGCTGGCGCCCGGTCGGGCTGGGGCTGATGGGCCTGCAGGACGTCTTCTTCGCCCTGGGCCTGCCCTTCGACTCGGCCCAGGCCCGGTCGCTGTCGACCCGCGTCTCGGAGGAGATCTACCTGACCGCGCTCGAGGTCAGCTGCGAGCTGGCGCGCCGCCACGGCGCGCACCCGGCGTACGCCGAGACGCGCGCGGCCAAGGGCGTGCTGCAGCCCGACCACTGGGACGTCGAGGTCACCCAGCTCGAGCGCTGGGCGGCGCTGCGCGAGCAGGTGGCCGCCCACGGCCTGCGCAACTCGCTGCTGGTGGCGATCGCGCCGACGGCGACGATCGCCTCGATCGCGGGGTGCTACGAGTGCATCGAGCCGCAGGTCTCCAACCTCTTCAAGCGCGAGACGCTGTCGGGGGAGTTCCTGCAGGTCAACAACGCCCTGGTGCGCGAGCTCAAGCGCCGGGGGCTGTGGACCCCGCAGGTGCGGGAGGAGATCAAGCGGGCCGAGGGGTCGGTGCAGGGGATCGAGGCGATCCCCGCCGAGCTGCGCGAGGTCTACCGGACCGCCTGGGAGCTGCCCCAGCGGGCGCTCATCGACATGGCTGCCGAGCGGCAGGCCTTCGTCGACCAGAGCCAGTCGCTGAACCTCTTCATCGCCGGACCCTCGATCGGCAAGCTCTCGTCGATGTACCTGCACGCCTGGAAGCGGGGGCTGAAGACCACCTACTACCTGCGCTCGCGCCCGGCGACCCGCATCCAGCAGGCCACCACCTCGGTGCTGCCCGCTGCCGAGACCGTCCCCGCGAGCGAGGCCGTCGCCTGCTCGCTCGAGAACCCCGAGACCTGCGAGGCCTGCGAATGACCACCACCGACCAGACCACCCCCCGGACCGGCACCGAGACCCCCCGGATGCTGCTCGACCCGGGCATGAACCTGACCCTGCGCCCGATGCGCTACCCGCACTTCTACGAGCGCTACCGCGACGCCATCAAGAACACCTGGACCGTCGAGGAGGTCGACCTGCACTCCGACCTCAAGGACCTGCAGAAGCTCAGCGCCGCCGAGCGGCACCTGGTCTCGCGGCTGGTGGCGTTCTTCGCCACCGGCGACACGATCGTGGCCAACAACCTGGTGCTCAACCTCTACCAGCACATCAACTCCCCGGAGGGCCGGCTCTACCTGAGCCGGCAGCTCTTCGAGGAGGCGGTGCACGTGCAGTTCTACCTGACCCTGCTCGACACCTACGTGCCCGACGAGACCGAGCGCCACGAGGCGTTCGCGGCCGTCGACAACATCCCCTCGATCAAGCACAAGGCCGACTTCTGCTTCCGGTGGATCGACTCGGTCTTCGACCTCGACGAGCTGGGCAGCCGCGACGACCGGCGCGCGTTCCTGCTCAACCTGATCTGCTTCGCCGCGGTCATCGAGGGGTTGTTCTTCTACGGCGCCTTCGCCTACGTCTACTTCCTGCGCAGCCGGGGCCTGCTCAACGGGCTGGCGTCGGGCACCAACTGGGTCTTTCGCGACGAGTCGATGCACATGGCCTTCGCCTTCGACGTGGTCGACGTGGTGCGCGAGGAGGAGCCCGAGCTCTTCGACGACGAGCTCGCCGAGCAGGTGCGCCAGATGCTGGTCGAGGGCGTCGAGGCCGAGACCCAGTTCGCCGCCGACCTGCTCGGCCAGGGCGTCGCCGGGCTCTCCATCGACGACATGCGCAGCTACCTCGAGCACGTGGCCGACCGGCGGATGCAGCGGCTGGGCCTGCCGGTGATCCACGGCTCGGCCAACCCGTTGGCGTTCATGGAGCTGCAGGACGTCCAGGAGCTGTCCAACTTCTTCGAGCGCCGGGTCTCGGCCTACCAGGTCGGCGTCTCCGGCTCGGTCGGCTTCGACGAGGAGTTCTAGCCCGGGAGGCCCGCCCGGCCGCGGCGTACGTCAATCAGGCCGGGCGGGTCATCCGCAGCATCGTGTCGGCCACCAGGTACTCGTCGGCGTAGCCCGCGCGCATCACCGGCTGGGCGGCCAGGGTGTCGAAGCGGCCGTCAGGGGTCAGCAGCGCCTCGTCGAGGTGCACGCCCACGACCTCGCCCACCACCAGCCAGTGGTCGGTCTCGGCGCCGTGCCGGTCGCGCAGCTGCGTGGAGTGCACGACGACGCACTCGAGCGAGGCGTGGCTGGCGACCACCCGCGGGGCGCCGGTCACGCGCCCGGGCTCGAGCTCGAGACCGGTCGCCGCGGCCTCGTCGTCACCGCGGGGCAGCGAGCGCGACGTGGCGTTCATCAGCTCGGCCAGGTCGCGCGAGACCAGGTTCCAGCAGAACTCGCCCGACTCCAGCGCGAGGCTGGCGGTGTCCTTCATCCCCACGCTCGAGAACATCACCATCGGCGGCCGGTCGCCCACGGCGTTGAAGAAGCTGTACGGCGCCAGGTTGGTGGTGCCGTCGGCCGTGCGGGTGCTGATCCACCCGATCGGGCGCGGCGCCACGATCGCCTTGAACGGGTCGTGGGGCAGCAGGTCCCGGTCGCGGGCCGCGGGCTCGTAGAAGACCATGCCCCCATTCCACCAGCGCCCCCCGCACCCGCCCCCACCCGCCGGTGTCGGCTGCTGTCGGTGCCCACTGCCAGGCTGTACGCCGTGGACCTCAGGTGGGTGCCCGCGACCGGGCTCGCGGTGGTGCTGCTCGGCGGCTGCACCGAGGGCGGGCTGGGTGCGGGCTCGGTGGTCGACGCGCCCCGCGACGGCGCGGACGAGCGTGAGGTGGGGGAGGTCGTGCGCATCGTCGACGGCGACACCCTCTACCTGCGCGGCGACGGCGACCTGCTGGGGCCCGGCGGCGCCGACGGCACCGCCGTACGCCTGCTGCAGATCGACACCCCCGAGACCGTGGCGCCCGGCAGCCCGGTCGAGTGCTGGGGGCCCGAGGCGTCCGCGGCGCTGGCCGACCTCGTGCCGCCCGGCACCAGCGTCAGCGTGGAGGCCGAGGAGGAGATCCTCGACCCCTTCGACCGCGTGCTGCTCTACGTCTACGACGCCGGCGGCGACATGGTGAACCTGGCCATGGTGCGGGCCGGGCACGCCGAGGCGGTGCTCTACGAGCCCAACGACCGCCACATCGAGCGGATGCGCGCCGCCGAGGCCGAGGCCCGCGACGCCGGGCGGGGACTCTGGTCGGCCTGCTGAACCGACCGCCCACGACCATGCGGCGGGCGCCCGTCCCGGTGGTGGACGATGGGGCCATGAGCCCGCGCGCCCCCGTCACCGCCGTCCGCCTGGGTGGGCGCCCCGACCAGCCGCTGCTGCTGCTCGGGCCCGCGCTGGGCAGCACCGCCCAGCAGGTGTGGGGCGCCGCGGCCGACCACCTGGCCGAGCACTTCCAGGTCGTCGGCTGGGACCTGCCCGGTCACGGCCACAACCGGACCCCGGTCGAGGAGCCGTTCACGCTGGCGGGGCTCGCCGCCGGCGTGCTGGAGATGGTCGACCTGATGGGTGGCGGGCTGCAGCCGCCGACCTTCCACTACGCCGGGGTCGGCGCGGGTGCGGCCGTCGGGCTGCAGCTGCTCCTCGACGCCCCCGGACGCGTCGAGTCGGCGGTGCTGCTGGGCGCCGGGGCGACGGCGGACTCGCTCGTGGCGGGCGCCGAGCAGGACGACCACGACGCCGAGGGGTACGCCGCCGTGGTCGACGCGCTCGCAGGCTTCGACGTACGCCGCCGCCTGGGCCGGATCGCCGCGCCGGTCCTGGTCGTGGCCGCCCCGGGCACCGACGCGGCCGCTCTGGAGTCGTTGCGCGAGGTCGCCCAGGGGGTCGGTGACGGACGCCTCGTGGAGCACGACGCGGCCGTCGGCCCGCCGGGGCTGCTCGCGGATCCCACCGGGCTCGCCCGGCTGCTGCGCGAGCACGCGCTCGGCCCGCCGGACACCACCCTCGACGACCTCGCCCGGGAGCTGGGGGCGCTCGTCGGCACCAGCGGGGGAGCGGCGCAGGAGGCGACGCCCGACGACCACGGCGACCACCTCGACCAGCGCGCGCTGGCCCTGGTCTCGCTCGCGGCCCTGGTCGCGAGCGGCGACCACGAGACGCTGGCCGAGGAGGTCCGGGCCGCCCGGGCGCACGGCGTCGGGCCGCAGGAGATCGCCGACCTGGTGCTGCGGGTGGCGCAGCTGTGCGGTGTCCCGGTGGCCGAGTCCGCGCTCGAGGTCGTCGGGCCCGTCCTCAGCGAGGACCGGCCCGGCTAGCCTCGGCGTCGTGACCGCCAGCTACCTCTACGCCAGCGCCCGCACCCCCTTCGGCCGGTTCGGCGGCGCCCTCGCCGGCGTGCGCCCCGACGACCTGGCCGCGACCGCGCTGCGCGGCGCGCTGGCGAAGGCGCCGGCGCTCGACCCGGCCGCGGTGGACGACGTGGCGTGGGGCTGTGCCAACCAGGCCGGCGAGGACAACCGCAACGTGGGCCGGATGGCGGTGCTGCTGGCGGGGCTACCGACGTCGGTGCCGGCCACGACGATCAACCGGCTGTGCGGCTCCTCGCTCGACGCGGGCATGCAGGCCTCGCGCACGATCGAGACCGGGGATGCCGACGTGGTGGTCGCCGGTGGTGTGGAGTCGATGACGCGGGCGCCGTGGGTGCTGCCCAAGCCCGAGCGCGCGTTCCCGGCCGGGCACGCCCAGATGGTCTCCACGACGCTGGGCTGGCGCCTGGTCAACGAGCGGATGCCCGCGGAGTGGACCGTCTCGCTGGGCGAGGCCAACGAGCAGCTGCAGGAGCGCTTCGGGATCAGTCGTGAGCGTCAGGACGAGTTCGCGGCCCGCTCGCACCGTCTCGCGGCGCAGGCCTGGGCCGACGGGTCGTACGACGACCTGGTCGTCGGCGTCGATGGGGTCGAGCTGGCCCGCGACGAGAGCATCCGCGACGGCTCCACCGCCGAGAAGCTGGCTGGCCTCACGCCGTCCTTCCGCAGCGACGGCACCATCACCGCCGGCAACGCCAGCCCCCTCAACGACGGCGCCTCGGCGCTGCTGCTGGGCTCCGAGGCGGCCGCCGAGCGGATCGGGCTGGCGCCGATCGCCCGGGTCGCCGGTCGCGGCGCCCACGCGCTGGACCCCCGTGAGTTCGGCTTCGCGCCCGTCGAGGCCGCGAACACCGCGCTGGCGCGCGCCGGCATCGGCTGGGGCGACGTCGGGGCCGTGGAGCTCAACGAGGCCTTCGCGGTGCAGTCGCTGGCCTGCGTCGATGCGTGGTCGCAACAGGGGGGCGTGGACCCCGAGATCGTCAACGCCTGGGGCGGCGCCATCGCGATGGGGCACCCGCTGGGCGCCTCCGGCGGCCGGGTGCTGGGCACCCTGGCCGCCCGCCTGCGCGCGAGCGGCGAGCGCTGGGGCGTGGCCGCGATCTGCATCGGGGTGGGCCAGGGCCTGGCAGTCGTGCTCGAGAACGTGGCGGGTCCCGAGCACCGCTGAGGCGCGGGCGAGGCTCAGGTGTTGTAGCGCAGCCAGGTCAGCAGGGCCACGATCCCGGCCACCAGCAGCACCAGCGCGATCACGGCCAGCGCGGCCCCGCCGAGCCGGCGCGGCTCACCGTGCAGCGGGTGGTTGGTGCTGGGCAGGTCCCTCTGCTCGTCGTCGGCCATGCTTCCTGGGTACCCCTCCCGGCGGCGACGGACCCCACCCTTCCGGTGGGGCGGCTCAGGCCGTGTCGCCCTCCATGGCGATCACGAACTGCTTCTTCACCGAGCGCCACTGCTCGTCGTCCATCCCGCGCCGCCAGTAGGGCGAGCAGGACAGGTCGGCCTTGGCGACGCCCCGGTCGCGCAGCAGGTGGGCGCGGATCTGGCGGATCTCCTCGGCCTCGCCGTGCACGAAGGCGTGCACGCGCCCCTCCGGCAGCTCGGCCCCCTCGACGGCGCCGACCAGGGGACGCGGCGACGCGGCGCTGCGGTGCACCCACTGCAGGTCGAGCCGCGCGGGGCTCTCGAGGGCGATCTCGTGCTCGGGCCCGTCGACGACCAGCCGGACCACGGCGTGGTCGGTGGGGCGCAGCACCTCCAGCGACGCCGCGATCGCCGGCAGCGCCGCCTCGTCGCCCACCAGCAGGTGCCAGTCGGCGTCGCGGCTGGGCCGGTAGTCACCCGCGGGGCCGTTGAAGACCAGCACGTCGCCGGCCTCGGCACCGTCGGCCCACGGGCCGCCGTGCCCGGCGTCGCCGTGCACCACGAAGTCGAGCGTCATCTCGCGCCGCTCGGCGTCCCAGCGGCGCACGCTGTAGCGCCGGCGCAGCGGCCACTGCTCCTCCGGGTGGGTGTCGCGGACCTCCCGCGGGTCGAAGACCGGCCCGTACGTCGCACCCGCGGGCGGGATGGCGGCGTTGATGTAGCTGTCGGTGCAGTCGGGCATCTCCAGCCCGTCGAGCCCGCTGCCGCCGAGGACGACGCGGACCATCGTGGGGGAGATCTGCTCGGTGCTCTGGACCTCGCCGTGCATGGGCTCTGCCCCTCTCGATCGATTCCGTTCTTAGGTGAGCCTAACTGCCCGGTCCAGGCGAGGCCGGGGCGGCCGGGGTGGCCGGGGGGCCCTGTGAGGGTCAGGACCAGTCGGCGGTGCGCTCGCGCAGCCGTGCGTAGGGCTCGCGCACCTGCGGCGTCGGCTCGGCGCTCAGCGTGCTCGTGCCGGTGGCCGGCCAGGCGGGCGGGTCGGGCGTCCCCGCGAGCGCCCAGGCGGCCTGCCGGGCGGCGCCCAGGGCGACGTACTCGCCCGGCTCGGGCAGCTCGACCTCGCGCCCGAGCACCGCGGGCAGCACCTGCTGCAGCGCCGGGCTGCGGGTCGCGCCCCCGACCAGCAGGAGGCGGCCCGGGGCGCCGCCGCGGCTGCCGGTGCGGGCGGTCAGGGCGTCGACGGTGTCGGCGAGGCTGCAGGCCAGCGCCTCGAACGCGGCCCGGGCGAGGTCGGCCCGGTCGGTGGTGGTGGTCAGGCCGGTCCAGGTGCCGACCGCGTGCGGGCGGTCGGGGGTGCGCTCGCCGCCGTAGTAGGGGAGCAGGGTGGTGCCGTGGGAGCCCGGCGGGGCCGGGAGCGCCAGGGCGGCGAGCTCGTCGTGGTCGACGCCCAGCAGCCGTGCCTGGAGGTCGAGGACACGGGCGGCGTTGAGGGTGACCGCGAGCGGCAGGAAGCCCCCGGTGGCGTCGGCGAAGCCGGTGACCAGACCCGACCCGTCGAGCACCGGCTCGCCCACGCGCTCGGAGGCCACCCCCGAGGTGCCCACCGAGAGCAGCACGTCACCGGGCTGCAGGTCGAGTGCCAGCGCCGCCGCCATGTTGTCGCCCGTGCCGGCGCCCAGCACCTGGCCCGCTCTGGTCTCGGCGGCCGCCTCGCCGGGGCCGGCGATGCGGGGCAGGGCCACCTCGCGGCCCAGCGCGGCGGCCGCCAGGTCGGGGCGCCAGCGGTCGTCGACGGTCGAGAAATAGCCGGTGCCGGAGGCGTCGCCGCGGTCGGTGAAGGCGGGGGTGCCCGGCGCGGCCAGGTGCTGGGAGAGGTGGTCGTGGGGCAGCAGCACCCGGTGCGTGCGCCGCGCGGACTCCGGCTCGTGGTCGCGCAGCCAGCGCAGCTTGGTGACGGTGAACGAGGCCACCAGCACGCTGCCGACGAGCTCGGCGCAGGCCTCTGGGCCGCCCCACTCCTCGACCAGCTGCCGCGCACCGGCCGCGGAGCGGGTGTCGTTCCACAGCAGGGCGGGGCGCACCGGGTCGCCATGCTCGTCGAGCGCCACCATCCCGTGCTGCTGGCCCGCCACGGCGACGGCGCTCGCGCGGGGCAGCAGCGGGCCGGCCGCCTGCGCCAGCGCCTCGGTCCAGCCCCGCGGGTCGACCTCGGTGCCCTGGGGGTGCGGCGCCGAGCGCTGCTCGACGACGGTGCCGTCGGCGGCGTCGACCAGCACCGCCTTGGTCGACTGGGTCGAGGAGTCGATGCCGAGCACGAGGGTCATGGGTGCCGGTCTAGTGCACCGCGGCCCCCGGGCTCAAGGGTGGTCGCTCAGGGCGTGGTGACGCTGCTCGAGGGGTCGATGAGGATCTTCGCGTGCCGCTCGGGGTCGCCCAGCGCGGCGAAGGCGGCCGCCACCCCGTCGAGGCCGACCGTGCCGGTGACCATGGGCGTCGCGTCGATCTTGCCCTCGGCGAGCTGGTGCAGGGCGTCGCGCAGCTCGAGCGGGGTGTAGGCGAGCACGAAGCGCAGGTCGATCTCCTTGTTGATCGCCATCGTTGGCCGCAGCCGGTCCTCGCCCATGCAGACCCCGACCACCACCACGCGGGTGCCGATCGGAGCGGCGCTGACGACGCCCTCGATCATCCCCGGCACGCCCACGCACTCGAAGACCACCGGGCCGGTGATGTCGGCGGCGCCGAGCGCGTCGGCCGCGCGGTAGAGGTGCACCCAGCCCGGCAGCCGGCGCAGTCGCCGCATCGAGTCGAGGGCGTGGTCGAGCACCTGCGGCGCCGAGCGCATCCACCCCGCCGCGGCAGCGGCGTCGTACGGCGACTCCTCGGCGGGGTCGACCACCGTGTCGGCACCGCAGGCCAGGGCCAGCTCGCGCCGCGCCGCGGAGTAGTCGGAGGCCACGACGCGGCGGACCCCGCGGGCCTTGAGCTGGAGGATGACGGCGAGACCGACCGGGCCGCAGCCCAGCACGACCGCGACGTCCTTGCGGCCCACGTCGCTGCGGTTGACCGCGTGCAGCGCCACCGCCATCGGCTCGGTGAGCACGGCGGTCTGGGCGTCGAGGCCGTTGGGCACCTTCAGGCTGAGCGCGCCCTCGACGAGCACCCGCTCGGCGTACCCGCCCGGGGCGCGCGGCGAGAGCCCCGTGGGGTGCACGCCGGCGCTGTCGCGCACCAGCGGGAACGGCACCACCAGGTCGCCCTCGCGCAGCCCGCGCCCGGCGCCGCGGCCGCGCTCGACGACCTCGCCGACGATCTCGTGGCCCGGCACCACGTGGTTGTCGCGGCGGATCGAGTGCGCGTAGCCCAGCTCGTCCATCACCTCGGCGAGCGCGTCGCCGTGGTCCTTGGCGTGCAGGTCGGAGCCGCAGATGCCGCAGCGTCGTACCTCGAGCACCAGCTGGCCGCGCCCCGGTCGCGGGTCGGGCAGGTCGACGACCTCGAGGCGCCCGCCGGAGCAGTCGACCGCCCTCACCGGTCGGCCGCCTCGGTGCGCTGGGTGGGCTGGGGCAGGTCGGCGGGGGTGTCTCGGCGGCTCACCCGCGCAGTATGTCGCCCCGCCCGCCCGCGTGCCGGCGCTTCTGCCGGCTCAGGCCGCCAGCACCGCGTCCGGTGCGCCGGAGGCAGCGACGGCGGCCGCCGCGAGACGCGGGCCGCGCACCGACAGGGCGCACAGCACGCTCAGCGAGGCGGTGACGCACACGACCCCGAAGACCAGACCGCCGACGAGCAGCCCCGGCAGCGACTCGCCGAACCACACCAGGCCCTGGGCCAGCAGCAGCCACCAGCTGGTGGCGGAGACGCCGGAGAGTGACGGCACCCGCCACGCCCCGACGGCCTGGGGCACGAAGACCAGCAGCGAGCCCACGCCGAGCAGGCTGCCCAGCAGCCCCGGGGCCAGGGCCACGACCCCGAGCAGCACCAGCGCCCAGACCGCCGGCACCAGGCAGGAGGCCGACCAGGCCAGGCTCCGCACGGCCAGGGCGGTGACCGCGACCCACACCAGCCCGGCCAGCACGTTGCCGACCAGCAGGCCGGTGGCCTCCGTCGGTGCGAGGTACCAGGTCCAGGCCACGTAGTTGACCAGGCCGGCGAGCAGCGCCGGCAGGGAGAGCCCGGCGGCGTCGCCGGTGCGGGCGAGCCGGGTGAGCTGGGGGAGCAGGGGGACGACGCCGATGGCGACGACCACGACGGCGTACAGGGCTTCGAAGGAGACGACGGGCAGGGGCACGAGGACCTCGGGGCGGGCGGGCCCTGGGCGCACGCACGGCACCGGCCGCCGGCGGGCCGGCCCGCGCAGGCGGGCAGGGGTGAGCCGGTGGTCGGAGGACGAGCGGACGCGAGCGGGCGGACGGGACGGGACGTGGGTGGCGCCGCGGTCGGGCCGGGTGCGTGGAGCGCCCCTGACCGACCCCCAGGTGACGTCGTACTCGCCGGCCGCGTGGCCTCGTCGTTCTGTCGGGCTGGTGGTGCTGGTGCCGGGAGAAGAGTAGAGCCACGCAGCCCCGGTCCGCTGCCAACCGGGCACTCCCGCGACGTCGCGGCGACGTGGTCTGCGTCACGTCGGTGTCACGTGGACTCGAGCGCGCCACGGACCCGACCTGGCGAGGGTGGGGGCGGTGGACGCCGCGGCTGGCTACGATGCCGGAGGCGGCAGCGGGCCGCCCAGGGGCGCGCAAGGGGGTGGACGCCTGTGCCGGTGTCGGTGCTGAGCGAGGAGCGGGTGCTGCCCGCCGAGCCTCGCAGCGCCCTCGAGGCACGCCGTCTCGTACGCCGCCTGCTCGCCGAGGCGGGCGCCGACCGCTTCGTCGACGCCACCGAGCTGGCCGTCTCCGAGCTGGTCACCAATGCCGTGGTGCACGCCGGCGGCGAGGTGCGGCTGCGGGTGCGCTGCGAGCGGGGGGCGGTGCGCGTCGAGGTCGACGACACCAGCTCGCACCGGCCCGTGCCGCGGCACTGGACCACCACCTCGGGCACCGGCCGCGGTCTGCACCTGCTCGCCGACTGCGTCGACGTCTGGGACGTCGACATGCGCCCGGGGGTCGGGAAGACCGTCTGGTTCGAGATCGGCGGCACCCACGCCCGCGCCCCGCAGGACAGCGAGTCCCTCGACGACGAGCGCGACGCGGTCGTCGAGGTGGAATTGGTCGGCGTGCCGCTGCTGATGCACCACGCCTGGCAGGAGCACGCCGCCGGCCTGCTGCGCGAGCACCTGCTGCTTCGCCTCGAGGACGACCCGGGTGCCCTCGACGAGCACGCCGCGGCCAGCGACGCGCTCAACCTGCTGCACGAGCAGGTGCCGAAGCCCGACCTGCACGAGGACGGTGAGGCGATCATGGCCTACGCGGTCGAGCCCGCGGTGAGCGTGGAGCGGATGGTGCTGCGGGTGCCCGTGGCCTCGGTCCCCCACTTCGAGGTGCTCTCCGCCGCGCTCGGCTCCGCCCTGGCCCACGCCCGCGAGGGCCGCCTGCTCGCCCCGCCCACCCAGCCCGAGATCGAGCTGATGCGGGTCTGGCTCTGCGGCGAGGTGCTCGGCCAGGCCCGTGGCGCCGCCCCGAGCGCCTGGACCAGCACCGGTCTCGACGTGCCGCGACCCGTGCCCTCCCCGCTCCTGGGCGCCGCTGCGGTGACCGCGATCGTCGAGGTCGGGACCGTCATCGTCACCGACGAGCGCCACGACATCGTCGGGATCAGCCCCGCGGTGTCGGCCTTCCTGGGCTATGACGATCCGTCGCTGCTCGAGGGGCGCCGCGTCCTGGCGATCGTGCCGGCCCGCTACCACCAGGCCCACGTCGCCGGCACCACCATGCACTCCTCGCACGGGCGCGACGTGCTGCTCGACCAGGTGGTGCGGGTGCCGGTGGTGCGCGCCGACGGCAGCGAGGTGGTGGCGGCCTTCGAGGTCACCGCGCAGCGCCTCGACACCGACGACCGCGTCTTCGTGGCCCGCTTCCTGCTCGACTGAGCGCGTCGCTCGGGCCCGGTCGACCCCTCAACGACTCAGTCGGTCAGCCAGGCCACCAGCTCGGTGGCCAGGTCGCGCTGCTCGGGCAGGCCCGGGAAGAGCGCCCAGTCGTGCGGCAGGCCCTCGCGCACCCGCAGCTCGAGGTCGGTGCCGCCGGCGGTCGCGGCCCGCTGGGCCAGCTGTTCGCACTGCGGCCAGAAGAGCTCGCGGGTGCCGACCAGCGCCAGCACCCGGCCCAGCCCGGAGAGGTCCGCGAGGCCGGGGGAGATCCGCGGGTCGTCGAGCCCGTGCGGGCCGGCGTACAGGCGGGCGGCGCCGTGGAGCGCGCGCCTGCTCAGCAGCGGGTCGAGCCGGTCGGCGGCGATCGTGCCGGCGTCGGCCATCACCGCGTCGACCCACGGCGAGAGCAGCACCGTGGCGCGCGGCATCGTCGCGCCCTCGTCGCGCAGCTGCTGCAGCAGCGCCACCGAGAGCCCGCCGCCGGCCGAGTCGCCGGCCAGCACCGGCGCCGGGCGATCCTCGGCGGCCGCGGCCTCGACGGCCAGCTCCCACGCCTCACGCACCATCGGCAGCGTCTCGTCGACGGTGTGCTCGGGGGCGAGCGGGTAGTCGACCAGGGAGACCGCGTAGCCGTGCCCGAGCAGCCGGGAGAGGAACGGCCAGTGCTGCGCCTGCAGCGTGTAGGCGCCGCCGTGCAGGTAGAAGACGTGGTCGCGTGCGTGGGCCGGGGTCACGGTCGCGACCCGTCCGGCGCCGACCTCGGTGGTGGCCACGTCGTGACGGGCCGCGAGCGAGCGGGGCACCAGCGGCGTGCGCAGCCGCGGCGGGTGGGTGAAGACCCGGGTCACGAGCGCGTCGGGCACCAGCCCGAAGGCCCGCACCGCCAGGCGGGCCTGCCAGGAGGGGGTGCCGGTGGCCGGCACGGGCACGGGGGACGACGTCGGCTCAGGCAACGAAGTCCCACCCCGCGGCGAGGTACTCGATGAAGTCGGGCCCGACGCGCTCGGCGCGCAGGTGGTCGCGGCTGACGGGCGTGGCGGCCATGGCGAACGCCGGGTCGGCCAGCGCGCGGCGGGCGAAGTCGTGGTGCAGGATGCCGGCGGTGCCGACGGTCACGAAGTCGGCGCCGCGCTCGAGGCACCAGTCGGCGTCGGCGGTCGAGACGATGCCGCCGGCCACCCCGAGGCGCGCGCTGCCGCGCTCGAGGGCGGTGAAGTGGTCGATCAGCGCGCCGTCGTACGCCGTCTCGAAGGGCGCCGTGCGCACGTCCCACAGCGACATGTCGAGGTGGTCGACCGCGCCGGAGACCATCAGCTGCTCGGCGAGCGAGGTCGACTCGGCCAGCGCGATGCCGCTGCGCTCGGGGGTCAGCCGCATCCCGACCTGGAAGTCGGGCCCGGTCGCGGCGCGGATGCCGTCGACGACCTCGTGGAAGACCCGGGCCCGGTTCTCAGGGGAGCCGCCGTAGGCGTCCATGCGGTGGTTGGAGCGGGCGTCGAGGAACTGCGCCAGCAGGTAGGCGTGGGCGCCGTGCACCTGCACGCCGTCGAAGCCGGCCCGCTCACAGCGCACCGCCGCGTCGACGAAGTCCTGCACCACGCGCTGCACCTCGCCGGTGCCCAGCGCTCGCGCACCCTTGGCCTCGTCGTCCCACGGGGCCACCGTCGGGTGGCCCGACAGCTCCTGCGAGGCGCGCATGCCGCCGTGCTGCAGCTGCACGCACGAGGTGGTGCCGCTCTCGCGCAGGGCCGTGGCCAGCCGGGTCAGCCCGGGCAGGAAGCGGTCGTCCCACACCGCGAGCTGGCCGTCCCAGCACTGGCCCTCGGGCGAGACGTGGGCGGCGCAGGTCATCACCATCGCGAAGCCGCCCTCGCCCCGCGCGACCAGCCAGTCGAGCTCGTCGTCGGAGAGGCTGCCGTCGGCGTGCGACTGCAGGTTGGTCAGCGGCGCGAGGGTGATCCGGTTGGCCCAGGTGGGGCCGTGGGCGAGGGCGAGGGGGTCCTGGAGCGAGGTCACGGCTCCATCATCCACGCCCCCCCACGACCGCGACCCGGCCGGTTCGAACCAGCCGGGTCGGCGTCAGCGGTCGTGGATGCGCTGCAGGTTGCGCCCGCCCCGGGCGAAGGAGGAGCGCACCGCCGGCGGCACGTCGGGGTCGGCGACCTCGAGCCAGGCCGAGGCGGTGCGCCTCCGGGCCGGTGTCGTAGCGCCAGCCACCGTCGAGCACGCCTCGCCACCAGCCGCCGTCGGCGTCGCGGGTCCAGGCCAGGTCCCGTCGGCCTCCTCGGCGAAGCGCCGCAGCCGGGCCGCGACCCGCTGGTCGTGCTCCTCCTCGACCAGCCCCAGCGCGTCGGGCAGGTCGACCGGCTCCCGCGAGAGCCGCCCGCCGGTCCCGCACACGCCCTGGGCGAGCGCGCGGCGTACGGCGGCGGCGTGGTCGACCGCGTCGTCGCGCGAGCGCATCGGCGCCCGCAGGACCCGGGGCTCGGCGGGTTCGAGGGGCGCTGCGGGTTCGAGGGGCTCGGCGGGGCTCACACCGAGCCGAGCCGACGGGCACGCGGGCCCCCGGCGGCGCGCGCCTTGTGCGAGCCGTCGCACCAGGGCTTGAGCGAGGAGGCGCCGCAGCGGCACACGGCCGTGACGGGCCGGGAGGAGACGTGCCGCTGGCCGTCCTCGTCCTCCACGACCACCTCGCCGCGCACCAGCATCGGCCCGTCCTCGCAGAGGGTGACCTGCGTGGGCTCGCTCATGCGACGTCCTCGCCGGCAGCGGTCTCGTCGTCGCGGCGCACGTGCTCGAGCACGGCGGTCGCCGTGGCGGCCTCGGCCAGCAGGCACACCGCCGCCCCGAACGCGATCTCGGGCTCGCTGCCGGGCACCTCGGCGACGTAGGAGCCGACGAGGTCGCGCACCGCGAGCTGCTCGTGCACCGCGTCGGCGACCATGTGCTCGCGGTAGTAGGCCACCATCGGCTCGGGGGCGCCGAGCCGCTCCATGCCGCGCACCACGCGCCGCGACGGCACCGCGCTGGTGACCTCGAAGGCCGCCAGGTGGCCCAGCGCCGCGGGCACCAGGCGTCGGTGCAGCCCCAGCAGGCTCATCAGGTTGTTCTGCTCCAGCACCGCCGGCAGCGCGCCGTCGACGTGGGCGGCGTACGCCGCGTCGAGGCCGCAGGCGCGCATGCCGCGCGCCCACAGCTGGGCGTGCAGGTCGTCGGGACGGCCGTTGCCGTACTCGTCGGCCGCGATCGTCACCAGGTGCGCCTTGGTGGTGTCGGGCAGCCGGGGCAGGGTCCACATCGCGGCGTCCTGCTCCTTGACGTGGTAGATCGAGCGCTGTCGCAGCACCTCGGCCAGCTGCTCCTCGTCGGCCTCGCGCTGCAGGAAGCGGGCCACCGACTCGGCGCCGGTGTCGGCCTCGCAGAGCGCGAAGAAGGCGCGGGCCAGGTCGGCGGGCTCTGCCCCGACGGGGAGCTCGGGCAGGTCGGCCGCCGCGACCCGCTCGCGCCAGCGCTGCTCGAGTCGCCGCTCGAGGTCGCCGCGCAGCGCCAGCAGGTCGGGGCGCCACTCGTGCTCGGTGCCGCCGTCGACGGCGTCGTCGAACCCGTGGTGGTGCAGCTCGTAGAGCAGCCACAGCGCCAGCTCCTCGTCACCCGAGCCCAGCGGCGCCGGCTCGGGGGGTGTGCGGTCGACCAGGGTCGTCTCGCCGCGCAGGTCCGCGATCAGGGCGGCGCTGAGCGGGCCGCGGGCACGGGGGAGGGTCGGCATGCTCTGACCGTTCCCCGTCTGCGGGGTGCTCATCCACCCCCACAAGGGTGTCCGCGGGTGGCCTAGGTTGCTGCGCATGCCTGCACCGACCCCCGGGGGGACCCCGGAGACGACCCAGGACACGAGCCTGCGCCGGATGGGCTTCGGCCCCCTCGAGATCGCGTACGACGACAGCGTGCTCGAGCCGCGGCCCTGGACGCAGGCGCAGTCCCTGTGGTCGCGCGAGCTGCTCGCCGACGCCCCCGCCGGCCGGGTGCTCGAGCTGTGCGCCGGGGTGGGCCACATCGGGCTGCTGGCCGTGCACGGCACCGACCGAGCGATCGCCTGCGTCGACCTGTCGCCGCGGGCGTGCGAGCTGCTGGCGGCCAACGCCGAGGCCAACGCGATGGCCGGGCAGGTCGAGGTGGTGCACACCGACCTGGCCGGCCTGCCCCTCGACGAGGAGCGCTTCGCGCTGGTGGTCGCCGACCCGCCGTGGGTGCCGAGCGCCGAGGTGGGTCGCTACCCGGCCGACCCGACGCTGGCCATCGACGGCGGCCCGCAGGGCCTCGACGTGGCCCGCGCGTGCATCCGCGCCGCCGGGGCCTGCCTGGCCGACGCAGGGGTGCTGGTGCTGCAGGTCGGCACGCCCGAGCAGGCCGCCTCGCTGGCCCCCGACCTGGAGGCCGCCGGGCTGGGCACGGTCGAGGTGCGGGCGCTGGAGCGCGGCACGCTGGTGCGCGCCGACCGGCTCTGACCCCACCCGGTCCGCGACCCGGCTCGTTCGAACCGGCCGACTCGCGACCCGGCTCGTTCGAACCGGCCGACTCGCGACCCGGCTCGTTCGAACCGGCCGGGTCGGGTCAGCAGGCCCGGGTCAGCAGGGCTCGGCGGCGGGCACCGGCGCGCCGGTGGTGTCGGCCTGCTCGCGCACCTGGTCGCACAGCCCGGCGAGGCGCAGGGCGTACTCGTCGGTGTCGAGGCGACGCCCGGTCCAGGCCCGGTGCAGGTCGATGGCCTGCAGCCGCACCCGGGCCGAGAGGACCGGATCTCGCCGCTCGATCCGAGCGAGCTGCTGCATCAGGCTCATCCGCGTCTGGGTCACCTGTGCGTCGACGTGCGTGTCCATGTCCCACCTCCCGGGTGTCGTGTCCGTCTGGTGTCGCCATCGTAGGTCGCGCCCCCGCGCCCGGCCGAGTCGGCGAGGACGCGGCGGGGCCTGCCACAGGTGCTCCCGCGGCAGCATCATCCTTGCGGATGAACCGCGTCCCGGCCCACGGCGGCGACGAGGTGTCCCGGACGTGTCGTCCCTATGATCGGATCCATGTCCAGCCCCGTGCGCATCGCGATCGTCAACGACTACGAGATCGTCGTGGCCGGCATCGCCGCCGTCCTCGAGCCGTTCTCCGACCGCGTCAGCGTCGTCGAGCTCGACAGCGGGATGCCGGTGGTCGGCGACGTCGACGTGGTGCTCTACGACTCCTTCGGCCAGGTGCAGGGCGGCGACGTCGACGTGGCCCGGCTGATGGCCGGGGGGAGCGGGCGGCTGGTGATCTTCAGCTGGAACACCGAGCCCGAGCTCGTCGAGGCCTCGCTGGCCGCGGGCGCCTCCGGCTACATCCCCAAGGGCATCCCCGCCAAGGAGCTCGTCGACCTGATCGAGGCCGTGCACCGGGGCGAGAAGGTGCTGCCCAGCACCGTGCCGACGCCCGAGAACGACGACTTCGGGCGCTGGCCGGGCCGCGAGCACGGCCTGAGCCCCCGCGAGGCCGAGGTGCTGGCGCTGATCTGCCAGGGCCTGAGCAACCAGGAGATCACCGAGCGGGCCTTCCTGGGCCTGAACACCGTCAAGACCTACATCCGCTCGCTCTACCGCAAGATCGGCGTCGACAGCCGCACCCGGGCGCTGCTGTGGGGCATCGACCACGGCTTCCGCCCCGACCACGTGCGCCGTCCCGGCCCGCACGCCTGAGACGGGTACGCCGGTGCAGCGTCCGGACGTCCGTTCCCCGGTGCGCAGGGCTCTGGGTCGTCTTCGCGAGCCCGCCGTGCACACCGACCTGCTGCAGGTCGTCAAGGCCACCATCGCCACGGTCGTGGCCTGGGTGCTGGCCGACACGTGGCTCGACCTCGAGCAGGCGTTCCTGGCGCCCTGGGTGGCGCTGCTGACCGTGCACGCCACGGTCTACCGCTCGGTGCTGCGCGGCGGCCAGTCGGTGGTGGCGACGTTCCTCGGCGTGCTGCTCGCGTACGCCGTCTTCGAGCTGTGGGGCTACGGCCCGCTCTCGCTGGGGATCGGGGTGCTGGTCGGGCTGCTGATCGCCCGGCTCCCCCCGCTGCGGCTCGAGGGGGTGGCGGTCGCCACGACCGCCCTGTTCCTGCTGACGCTGGGCGGCACCTCGGAGGAGTCGCAGCTCGTCGACCGGCTGCTGGCGACCGCGATCGGGGTGCTGACCGGCATCGTGGTCAACCTCGTCGTGGTGCCCCCGCTCGACGACCGCGGCGCCGAGCACCAGCTCGACCTCATCCACCGCCGGCTCGGGGCGCTGCTGCGGCGGATGGCGGCCGAGCTCGACGAGGGCGTCGACGACGACGGGGTGCGCGCGTGGGTCGAGGAGACGCGCGGCATCGACGCCGAGGTCGACCGGGCCGAGTGGCTGCTGGACTACTCCCGCGAGTCGCAGTGGTGGAACCCGCGCCGCAACCGCTCGTCCAGCGCCAGCGACGCCGACCTCGGCAGCGAGGTGCTGGTGCGCCTCGAGGAGGGCGTCGCCCAGGCCCGAGCGATCGCGCGGACCCTGGAGGAGTCGGTGGTCGAGGCCGAGGACTGGGACCCCCGCTTCCGCGACCCGTTCCTGCGCCTGCTCGACCAGGTCGGGCGCCGCATCAGCGACCCCGAGGCCCACCTGCACTCGCTGCAGGAGGAGATCGACGCGCTGGCCCACGAGCTGTCGGCCCAGGACCTGCCGGGCCTGCGGTGGCCGCTCTACGGCTCGCTGATCACCTCGCTGCGCCACGTCGTGACCATCGTCGACGACGTCGCCTCGACCCTGGCCCGTCCCTGACCCTCCTCCGGAGCCGGCGGGTCAGCGCTCGAGGTGCGCCTTGAGCAGGGCCAGGTCCTTGCGCGTCGCGCGCCGCACCGCCAGCGCCATCACCGGCGCCGAGACGCCGGCGAAGCCGCTGGGCCGGCCCCGGTTGGCCAGGGTCATCCGGGTGCCCTCGCCCTCGGGCGCCCAGGTGTAGGTCGTCTCCATCGGGAACGGGCCGTCGGAGGTACGCATCACCAGCCGCTCGCCGGGCACCAGCTCGACCACCTCGTAGGTGTAGGCCAGCCGGCGGCCCAGGAAGCGGGCCACGAAGTCCATCCGCGAGCCGAGCGCCACCGGTGGCGGCGTGCGCCACTCGACGCTGCGGATGTTGGCGTACCACTGCGGCGCGTTGCCCGGGTCGCCGGCGTACGCCGCGACCTCCTGCGGCGGGCGGGCGATGTGGGTGTGCACCTCGACGTCGACGTCCATCCGCCCATCCTCACGCGTCGCCGCCCGTGCTGGGCACTTGTGACCGGGGCCACGCCGTGGTGCAATTAACAGACCGATCGGTCAGTAATCCCAGGAGGCTCGATGAGCACCAGCACCGACGAGGCCCGGCTCGAGGAGCAGTTCGAGGCCGTCATCGCGCGCCACGAGCGCATCGAGCCGCGCGACTGGATGCCCGAGGGCTACCGCCGGACCCTGGTGCGCCAGGTCGCCCAGCACGCGCACTCCGAGATCATCGGGATGCAGCCCGAGGGGGCCTGGCTGACCCGGGCGCCCTCGCTGCGCCGCAAGGCGGTGCTGCTGGCCAAGGTGCAGGACGAGGCCGGCCACGGGCTCTACCTCTACTCCGCCTGCGAGACCCTCGGCGTGTCCCGGGCCGAGCTGACCCGGATGCTGATCGACGGGCGGCAGAAGTACTCCTCCATCTTCAACTACCCCACGCTGTCCTACGCCGACGTCGGCACCATCGGCTGGCTGGTCGACGGCGCGGCGATCTGCAACCAGGTGCCGCTGTGCCGCACCTCCTACGGGCCCTACGGACGCGCGATGATCCGGGTCTGCAAGGAGGAGTCCTTCCACCAGCGCCAGGGCTACGAGCTGCTGATGACGATGATGAGCGGCACCGACGAGCAGCGCGCGATGGTCCAGGAGTCCGTCGACCGGTTCTGGTGGCCGGCGCTGATGATGTTCGGCCCGCCCGACGACGCCTCGCCCAACACCGCGCGCTCGCTGGCCTGGGGCATCAAGCGCAACACCAACGACGAGCTGCGCCAGAAGTTCGTCGA
Organism: Nocardioides cremeus; assembly: GCF_030518195.1. Taxonomy (GTDB): domain Bacteria; phylum Actinomycetota; class Actinomycetes; order Propionibacteriales; family Nocardioidaceae; genus Nocardioides; species Nocardioides cremeus. The sequence goes on along the minus strand of NZ_JAULSC010000026.1, from coordinate 16,988 downwards.
CATGACCGTGCCGCAGGCCGAGCGCCTCGGCGTCACCCTGCCCGACCCCGACCTGCGCTGGAACGAGGAGCGCGGCGCCCACGACTTCGGGCAGCCCGACTGGGACGAGCTGACCCGGGTGATCAGTGGCGCCGGCCCGTGCAACGCCGAGCGCATCGCCCACCGGCGCCGCGCCCACGAGGACGGTGCGTGGGTGCGCGAGGCCGCAAGCGCGTTCGCGCGGGCGACGAAGGAGCCCGGGCGAGACCGCGCGCAGGTCGAGCAAGCCCCGGGGTCGAGCCTGCGAGACCCCGACGGGCGGGTCGAGACCCGGTGAGCGAGGAGACGACGATGACCACCACCCCTAACGACACCAGCCCCCGGGCCGAGTGGCCCCTCTACGAGGTCTTCGTGCGCGGCAAGCGCGGCCTCAACCACGTGCACGTCGGCTCGCTGCACGCCGCCGACGACACGATGGCCCTGCACCACGCCCGCGACGTCTACACGCGGCGCAACGAGGGCGTGAGCATCTGGGTGGTGCGCGCCGACGCGATCACCGCCTCGAGCCCTGATGAGAAGGACCCGCTCTTCGCGCCGTCGGGCGACAAGGTCTACCGCCACCCCACCTTCTACGACGTCCCCGCCGACGTCCCCCACATGTGAGGCGCGGCCACCCCATGAACCAGCACACGAGCCAGCACGAGTCGGTGTACGACGGCCTGGTCGAGGACCACGGCGACGTGTCGGGCCAGTGGGCCTTCGGCACGTCCTTCGAGGACCCGCTGGCCGGTGTCGACACGACGATGCCCGAGGGGGTCGACGGCGCCGACCTGGCGGCGTACTGCCTGGGGCTCGGCGACGACGCGCTGGTGCTCTCGCACCGCCTCTCGCAGTGGTGCAGCCGCGCGCCCGACCTCGAGGACGACATCGCGATCGCCAACATCGCGCTCGACCTGCTCGGCCAGGCCCGGCTGCTGCTGGCCCGGGCCGCGGCCGCCGACCCGGCCGTGGTGCCGGTGCTGCCCGAGGGCTCCCCGGCGCCCGACGAGGACCGGCTGGCGTTCTTCCGCGAGGCCGGCGAGCTGCGCTGCACCCGGCTGGTCGAGCTCGAGCACGGCGACTTCGCCCACCTGGTCGTGCGGCTGCTGCTCTTCTCCACCGCGCGCCTGGCGCTGCTGCACCGCCTGGCCGGCACCCGCGACCCGGTGCTGGCGGCGATCGGCGCCAAGGGCGCCACCGAGGTCACCTACCACCGCGACTACGCCGCACGCTGGGTGGTGACCCTGGCGCGCGGCACCGAGGAGTCGCGGCGCCGGCTGCTGGCCGCCCTCGACGAGCTGGCGCCCTGGCACCCCGAGCAGCTCGACACCCACCCCGTCGCCACCCGCCTCGCCGAGAGCGGCGCCGGCGTCGACCCCGCGGCCACCGCCGAGGAGGTCGAGGGCGTGCTGGCGCAGGTGCTCGAGGAGGCGCGGTGCCCCTGGCCCGAGGCCCCCCGGCGCGGCGGCGTACGCGGCCGGACCGGACGCGACGGCATGCACACCGAGGCGCTGGGCCGGCTGCTGGCCGAGATGCAGGTCGTGGCCCGCGCCCACCCACTGGGGCGGTGGTGAGCATGAGCACCGCCGAGCGCACGCGCGGGCCGGGCGTCGCCGAGGCCGAGGCGGTCGCCGCAGGCGTCACCGACCCCGAGATGCCGATGCTGACGCTGCTCGACCTGGGCGTGCTGCGCGAGGTCGTCGTCGAGGAGCACCCGGCCGGCACCGCCGGCACCGTGGTCACGGTCGCGCTGACGCCGACGTACTCCGGCTGCCCGGCGATGGCCACGATGCGCGACGACCTGGTGCGGGCCCTCACCGAGGCCGGCTTCGACGAGGTGCGGGTGCAGGTGCGGCTCAGCCCGCCGTGGACCAGCGACTGGATCACCCCGCGCGGTCGCGCCGCGCTGCGCGAGCACCGGATCTCGCCCCCGGCCGCCGTCGAGGCCCGCCCCGCCGGGCCGGTGCCGCTGCGCCTGGGCGCCACCCGGCGCGAGCTGGCCTGCCCACGCTGCGGGTCGGACGGGCCCGAGCTGACCTCGGAGTACGGCCCGACCGCCTGCACCGCGCTCTACCGCTGCACCGCGTGCGGCGAGCCGTTCGAGCACGTCAAGGAGATCTGAGATGAGCGCACCCGCCGTCGAGCGCCCCCGCAGCCGCACCTTCCACGCCCTGCGCGTGGCCGCGGTCGCGGCGCTGACCGACGACTCCGCCGCGATCACCTTCGAGGTGCCCGACGAGCTGGCCGAGCAGCTGGCCTTCGACGCCGGCCAGTCGCTGACCGTGCGCCGCGTCGTCGACGGCGTCGAGCACCGGCGGTCCTACTCGATCTGCGCCCCGGTGGGCGCGGCGCCACGCATCGGCGTCCGCGAGATCCCCGGCGGGGTCGTCTCGTCGTGGCTGGTGCGCGAGGTGCGCCCCGGCGACGAGGTCAAGGTGCAGCTGGCCCCCGGCGGGTTCCGCGCCACCCCCGAGGTGCTCGCCGCCGGCGGGCGGCACCTGTGCGTGGCGGCCGGGTCGGGCATCACCCCGGTGCTCTCGATCGCCGCCAGCCTGCTCGCCCACCCCGACGCCCGGGTCACGCTGCTCTACGGCAACCGGACCACCGCGTCGGTGATGTTCGCCGAGGAGGTCGCCGACCTCAAGAACGCCTACCCCGCCCGGCTGCAGGTCGTGCACGTGCTCAGCCGCGAGCCGCGCGACGTCGAGCTGCTCTCGGGCCGCCTCGACGCCGAGCGGCTCGAGCGGGTGCTGACCACCCTGGCGCCCGTCGGCCCCGACCACCCGGTCGACCACGCCTGGCTCTGCGGGCCGCACCGGATGGTGCAGGACGCCCGCACCGTGCTCGGGCGCCTGGGCCTGGCCGCCGGGCAGGTGCACGCCGAGCTGTTCTTCGTCGACGAGCCGCCGCCCGAGCTGGTGCGGGCCACGGCCGCCCCCGGTGCCGGGTCGGACCGGGCGACCAGCGAGGCGACGGTGGTGCTCGACGGGTTGAGCTCGACCTCGACCGTCGCGCGCGACCGGCCGCTGCTCGACTCGGCCCAGGAGACCCGGGCCGACCTGCCCTTCGCCTGCCGCGGCGGGGTCTGCGGGACCTGCCGGGCGCTGGTGCGCGAGGGCGAGGTCGAGATGGCGCGCAACTACGCCCTCGAGCCCGCCGAGGTCGAGGCCGGCTTCGTGCTGACCTGCCAGGCGCGCCCGCTCACCGACGCGGTCACCGTCGACTTCGACGCCTGAGCGGCCCTGCGCCCACCGCCCCGGCCTGCGGCGCTCAGTCGCTGCCGGGTGAGGCGGCGCGCAGGCCGTCGAAGGCCAGGGTAGTCACCGCGTGCGCGAGCACGCCCGCGTCGACGTCGCCGCCGGGACGGTGCCACTCCACCAGCGAGTTGACCATGCCGAAGAGCAGCCGGCTGACCAGGTCGGGGTCGACGTCGTCGCGCAGCGAGCCCTCGTCCACCGCCGCCCGCACCAGGTCGGCCAGTCGGGCGTCGATCCAGCGCCGCCGCTCGAGCGCGGCCAGCTCGACGGGGCTGTTGCCGCGCACCCGCAGCAGCAGCGTCACCTCCGGCTGGTGGGCCACCAGCACCTCGACGCTGCGGGCGACCAGCGCCCGCAGCCGCTCGTACGCCGAGGCCGGCGGGCGGCCCGTGGCAGCGGCGTACGACGTGGTGGTGGCGGCCTCGACGGCCTCGCTGAGCTCGGTGAGCGCGGCGTCGAGCGCCATCTCGAGCAGCTGCTCCTTGCTGGTCACGTGGTGGTAGATCGCCGACTTCGTCAGCCCGAGCTCGCGGGCCAGGTCGCCCATGCTGGTCGCGTCGTAGCCCTGCCGGTTGAACAGCGCCACCGCCTCGCGCAGCACGTCCTGCTGGTCGTGACCGGGGCGGCCGCGTCGGGCCGGGGCGGCGGGGTCGGCCATGGGGCCAATATGGCACGGACCTGACCTGTCGATGGTGCGGGAGCGACCGCTCGGTGGTGCGGAACCGACCGCTCGTCGGGCGTGAACCTCACCTTTACGGGCGGGGAGGTGGCCAGGGGTGGGGTGGGCGGTGTGATCATGTGGGTCATGAGTGCCCAGCGCGACACCGAGACCCCGGCGGCGACGTCGGTGGTGGTCGGTGGGCGCTACGAGCTGGTCGAGCTGATCGGCAGCGGCGCGATGGGCAGCGTCTTCGCCGCCCAGGACCTCCGCGACGAGCGCCTGGTCGCGCTCAAGCGGCTGCACGCCCAGCGCGCCGACGACGACACCGCCCGGAACCGGTTCGAGGCCGAGGCACGCACCCTGCGCCAGCTCTCGCACCCCGGGCTGCCCCAGGTCTACGACGTGGGCGAGGACGACGACGGGATCGCGGTGCAGCCCTACCTCGCGATGCGCCTGGTCACCGGCGACACCCTCGGCGAGCTGGTCACCGAGCGCGGCCCGCTGCCGCCGCTCGAGGTCGCCGGGCTGGTGGCCAAGCTGGCCTCGGCGCTGAGCGCGGTGCACGCCGCCGGCGTGGTGCACCGCGACATCAAGCCCGCCAACATCGTGGTCGGCGAGTCCGGCCAGCCGGTCCTCGTCGACTTCGGCATCGCCACCGGCGACGACATCGAGCCGCTGACCAGCACCGGCGAGGTCCTCGGCACGATGGAGTACATCTCGCCCGAGCAGGTCTCGGGCCGCCGCGCGACCGCCGCCTCCGACGTCTACTCGCTGGGCGTCGTGGCCTTCCAGTGCCTGACCGGCGTCAAGCCCTTCCAGCGCGAGTCGCCGGTGGCCTCGGCGCTGGCCCACCTCAACGACCCGGCCCCCGACCTGCCGCCCAGCGTCGACCGGCGCCTGGGCGAGACCGTGCAGCGGATGCTCGCCAAGGACCCCGCCGACCGCCCGCTGGCCGCCGACGTGGCCCGGCTGCTCGAGCGGGTGCTGGCGCGCCGCCGGCGCTGACCCCTCCGCTGGGCCGACGGGCTCAGGCTCGCGCCCACCCGTCGCCCGCGCGGACGACCAGCCCCTCGGCCTCGAAGGCCTCCAGCCAGCCCGTCATCGGCCACCAGCCCCACCGGCGGCGGAAGAGTGCCCCGTTGCGCAGCACGTCGTCGACGTGCTGGCGCGGCGGGTCCTGCGTCGGGTGGTGCTGGTGGAAGCCGCGGGCCGAGCCCACCCAGCCCAGCCGCACGCCGCGGGCCACCGCGAGCCGGGCGAAGTCGGTGTCCTCTCCGCCGTAGCCGACGTAGTCCTCGCAGAACCCGCCGATCCGCTCCCAGGTCGCCGCCGAGGTGGCGAAGGACAGCGACCAGAACAGGTCGGGGGAGGCGTCGTGCTCCAGCTCGCCCGGCGCGGGTGCGGGCCGGGCCGGGTGCGGGTCGTCGAGCCGTTCCAGCGCCCCGAGGTCGTAGCCTGCCGCCGGCGCCGGCGGCAGGTAGGTGACCGGCCCCGACCACAGCCCGGCCGGATCGCGAGCCACCACGTCGGCGTACGCCGCGACCAGGCCGGGCCCGGCCAGCAGGTCGACGTCGAGGAGCACCAGCGCCTCGGCGCCCAGCCGCACCGCCTCGGCCACCCCGGTGTTGCGGGCCCGGGCCAGCGGGAGCCCCCGCGGGTCGGCCGGCAGGTGCAGCACCCGCGTCTCGATCCCGGGCAGGTCGGGCACGGGCGGGTCGTCGTCCATGGCGACCACGACGGTCAGGTCGGGCAGCCGGTCGCCGAGCGCGAGCGACGCGCGCTGGATCGCCAGGTGCTCGTGGCGCCCGTGCGCGATCGTGACCACGGCGGTGCTCACCGGGCGACCTGCTGCACGACGTCGGCGAGACGCGCCGCGGCCTGCCCGTCGACCCAGCCCGCCCAGGCCGAGCCGTCGAGGGCCCCCGCCTCCTCGAGCACGTCGGGCCAGCGCGCGTCGGCCAGCGACGGCACGACCACTGCGGGCCACGGGCCCGCGGCGAGCACCCGACCGGTGCACCGCTGCTCGTCGTGGGGCCGCTCGGCCGGGACCACCACGGCCGGGCGACGCAGGGCGGCCACCTCAGCGAGGGCGTTCTGGCCCGCGTGGGTCAGCACCACGTCGGCATCGCGGATCGCCTCACGGGGGTCGGCGACCCAGGAGCCGCCGGTGCCGCCCAGCACCTGCCAGTCCCACGAGCCGGCCGAGGCCGTCGCCGCCTCCAGCTCCGCCTCGGCCCAGGCGTCGCCGCCGCGGCCGCCGAGCACCAGCACCCGGGGCGGGCCGGGGCGCCGCAGCGCGGGGGGCGCCTCGACCTCGAAGCGGGACAGCCCGCCCAGGGCGCGCACCCGGCCCGCCACCTCGGGAGCGACCCCCAGCAGCGTCGCGGTCACCTCGGCCGGCCAGAGCCCGACGAGCTCGTCGGAGACGTCGTGGCCCAGCCGGTGGGCCGCGTCGTCGCGGACCCCGGGCAGCACCACCGAGACCACCGGCACGCCGTGCACCCGCACCAGCAGGGCCACCTCGACCGACACGTCGACGACGACCGCGGCGGGGCGGGCGCGCGCCAGCCAGGCCGCGACGGTGGCGTGCCGCTCCAGCAGGCCGGGGTGGTGCCGCGGCACCCAGTGCAACCGTCCACCCGCCCGCGGGTCGGCGGTGCCGGGGTCTGGCCGGCCGGGCCCGACGGTGTCGTCACGGGGCAGGTCGACCCACTCGCCGGCCCAGTCGTCCGGACGGGGCAGCGAGGACAGGCCGGTCACCGCGACGCCCCGCCCGCCCAGCTCGCGGGCCAGCGCCCCCGCGCGGTGCAGGTGGCCGCTGCCGTGGTGGTGCACGTAGCAGCCGACGCCTCCCGCGCTCATGCGGCGGGGCGCCGGGTCGCCGCCAGGGAGAGGTAGAGCGCCTCGTACTCGTCGACCATCCGTTGCAGCGAGCAGTCCCGCACCGCCGTGGCCCGCACCCGGTCGCGGGGCAGCGCCGCCGCGCGGGGCAGCGCGGCCGCCAGGGCGTCGACGTCGTCGGCGGGCACCACCACGCCGGCGGCGGGGGTGACCACCTCGGCGACCGCGCCGCGGTCGTAGGCCGCCACCGGCGTGCCGCAGGCCATCGCCTCGGCCGCGACCAGGCCGTAGGGCTCCTCCCAGCGGGGGGTGACCAGCGCGACCGACGCCGAGCCGACCACCTCGACCAGCTCGACGTGGGAGAGGTGGCCCAGGTGCTCGACGTCGCCGCCCAGCAGCGGGCGCACCATCGCGTCGTAGTACGCCGGGTCGCTGACCGGGCCGACCAGCCGCAGCGGCACCCCGGCCCGGCGGCAGGCCAGGATCGCGTCGTGCGGCGCCTTCTCGGGCGTCATCCGTCCCGACCAGAGCGCGGCGCCACCACCGGCGCCGGGACGCCAGCGCTCGGTGTCGACGCCGTTGCGCACCACCGAGGCCCGCACCCGGGGCGCCCACATCCGCCGGCAGGTCTCGGAGACCGCGACGGCCGGGGTGTCCGGGCTGAGGTGGAAGGCCGACTCCAGCCACGGCAGCGGCGGGGTGTGCAGCGTGGTCACCACCGGCACCGCGAGCGTGCGCGCCATCGCCACCGGCAGGTGGTGCAGGGAGTTGTTGTGCACCACGTCGACCTCGTCGCCACCCGCGCCGGCCAGGTCGAGCATCAGGGAGAGGTAAGCGTGGTGCTCGGTCATCCACCGGGCCGGGGGAGCGTTGACGTCGGCGCTGGCCGCGGCGCTGGGCCGGAACCGGTCGAGGGTCAGCTCGCGCGCCTGCAGCGCGGGGTCGGAGCCGGGAGCGGCGTACAGCGAGACCTGGTGCCCGCGGCGGCGCAGCTCGCGGGCCAGGTAGTGCGTCTGCGACTCCAGGCCGCCCGCGAACGGCTCGCGGATCGGGTGCTGCGAGGAGGCCACCAGGCACACGCGCAGCGGCCGGGCGGTCAGCGGGCTCACCCGGCCACCGTCCGGCCGACCGAGCGCGCCACGTCGGCGTAGACCCGCTCGTGCACCCGCGCCACCTCGCGCCGCTGGGAGCGGCGCTCGTCGATGCCGGCGCCCCAGCGCGGCCGCTCGGCGTGGGCGCGGCGCACCGCCGCGGCCAGCGAGTCGAGGTCGACGTGGTCCTCGTCGTGCTCGTAGGTCAGCACCGGACCCTGCTCGGCGAAGTAGCCGCAGGTGGGCGCGAGCACGGTGGTGCCCAGGTCGCGGCAGGCCTCCAGCCAGCCCGAGTGGGTGCCGAAGCGGTAGGGCAGCACCGACAGGTCGAGCGAGCCCAGGTAGGCCCACAGCTCCGGGTCGGGCAGGAAGTCGTGGACCCGCAGGTCGACCCGGCCGGCCTCGGCCGCGCGGCGCAGCCAGCCGCGCAGCTCGGCGTCCTCGCGGGCGCCGCCCTCCATCACGTCGCGGTGCGCGTTGACCTGCAGCACCGCGTCGGGCAGGTCGGCCACGGTCTCGGCGAGCGTGGGCAGCAGCCGCATCGGCGCCATCGAGGCGCGCAGGCTCTTGACGTGCAGCCCCACCCGGAAGGCGCCGGTACGCCGCCGCGCACGGCAGTCGGCCGCCACCGCCATCGTGCGCAGGTCGACGACGTGGGGGTGGGGCACCACGGTGGCCTCGCGGTCCCACCGGCGACGGATCTCCTCGGCCGCGCCGGGGGTCAGCGTCAGCAGCGCGTCGGCGCGCGGCACCAGCGCGTCGAGCTGCTCGTCGTGCAGGCGGCGGTCGGCGTGGTGGGGGTTGCGCAGGTCGTGCAGGGTCTGAACCAGGCCGCGGCCGGTCTCGTGGACGGCGTCGGCGAAGGAGACCAGGTCCTCGGGACGCAGCGCGTCGAAGCCGAAGTGCAGGTGCAGCAGGTCGAAGTCGTGGGCGCGGACCCACGCCGGGTCCAGCATCACCGGCGGCCACCACTGGCCCGGCTCGGGGTCGGCGACGCGGGGCGGCGGGTCGGGCAGGCGATGGGCCTGCGCGTCGCGCACGGGGCCCTCGGGCGCCAGGTGGCGCACGTAGACGTGGCCGCTGGGCACCGAGGCGATCGTCAGGGGTCGGGGGCCGGCCTGCGCGGAGGTCGGGGCCACGGAGATGCTCACGCTCGTTCTTTACCCGTCCCCGCCCGTTCGATCCTCCCTCCTACGGGTGACAGGCGACGACCACATCGCGGGGCGGTCCCCGGGCGGGACGACCAGGCGCTACCGTGCCGCACAGGACCGGCACCCGCAGGCACGGTCCCCCGGCGAGGAGGTGGATGGTGGACGACGACTCCGACCCGGTGGTGCCCGTCTTCTTCCTCTCCGACTCCACCGGCATCAGCGCGGAGACGATGGGCAACGCGCTGCTCATCCAGTTCCCCGACGCCAAGTTCGAGCGCACCACCATCCCCTTCATCTCCACCGTCGAGCACGCCCGCGAGGTCGTCGCGATGCTCGACGAGCAGATGGAGGGCGCCGTCACCCCGCTGGTCTTCACCACCGCGGCCGAGGACGGCGTGCGCGAGGAGCTCAATCGCACCCGGGCGCCGCTGATCGACTTCTTCGGCATGCACATGCAGCGCGTCGAGTCGATCCTGGGCCGCTCGGGGCGCCGCGAGGCCGCCCGGCTGCACGGCGTCGGCGACATCCAGCGCTACAACAGCCGGATGGCCGCGGTGGAGTTCACCATCGAGCACGACGACGGGCAGAGCCTGCGCGCGATGGACCGCGCCGACGTGATCCTGCTGGCGCCCTCGCGCTGCGGCAAGACGCCCACCAGCATGTACCTCGCCCTGCAGCACGGGCTCTTCGTGGCCAACTACCCCCTGGTCGACGAGGACCTCGAGCGCAGCGACCTGCCCGGCCCGGTGGCGGCGTACGCCGACCGGTGCTGGGGCATCACCACCAACGTCGACCGGCTCAGCCGGGTGCGCAACGAGCGCCGCCCCGGCTCGCGCTACGCCTCGCCCGAGCAGTGCCGGTGGGAGCTGCGCCGCGCCAAGCAGCTCTTCGAGGCCTTCCGCCTGCCCGTCGTCGACTCCTCGGCCAAGTCCGTCGAGGAGATCAGCGCGCTGATCCTGCAGAACCGCACCTCCCGAGCCAAGGCCGCCGAGCGCGTCCGCCGCACCCAGGAAGAGAACCCCGCATGACCGAGCAGACCCAGCCCGCCAGCACCGACGAGTCCGGCCGGCCCGGCCAGCCTGACGAGCACAGCAACGTCCGGTGGTTCTCCGACCTCGGCCTCGACGACATCGACCAGGTGGGCGGCAAGAACGCCTCGTTGGGCGAGATGGTCTCCCACCTGACCGACCTGGGGGTGCGGGTGCCCAACGGCTTCGCCACCACGGCCGAGGCCTTCCACCGCTTCATCGGCGACACCGGGCTGGCCCAGCGGATCTCCGGGCTGCTCGCCGACCTCGACACCGACGACGTACGCCGCCTGGCCGAGGTGGGCCGCGAGATCCGCGAGGCCGTCGTGGGCCAGTCGTTCCCCGAGGACCTCGAGGCCGACATCCGCTCCGCCTACGACGCGCTGGTCGAGGAGTCGACCAGCGAGGGAGCCGACGCCCCGTCGTTCGCGGTGCGCTCCTCGGCGACCGCCGAGGACCTGCCCGACGCCTCGTTCGCCGGGCAGCAGGAGACGTTCCTCAACGTGCGCGGCATCGACTCGGTGCTGCAGGCCGTGCGCGAGGTCTACGCCTCGCTCTACAACGACCGTGCCATCGCCTACCGGGTGCACCACGACTTCGCCCACGACGCCGTGGGCATCTCCGCCGGCGTGCAGCGCATGGTGCGCTCCGACATCGGCTCCTCGGGCGTGATGTTCACGATGGACACCGAGTCGGGCTTCACCGACGCCGTCTTCATCACCTCCGCCTTCGGCCTGGGCGAGGGCGTGGTCCAGGGCGCGGTCAACCCCGACGAGTTCTACGTCTACAAGCCCGCCCTGCGCGAGGGCCGCCCCGCGGTGCTCAAGCGCAGCGTCGGCGGCAAGGCCACCCAGATGGTCTACACGCAGGACACCGCGGTCGGGCGCACCACCGAGTTCGTCGACGTCGAGCCCTCGCGCAGCCGGCTGCTGAGCCTCGACGACGACGAGGTCACCGAGCTGGCCCGCCACGCGCTGACCATCGAGGAGCACTACGGGCGCCCGATGGACATCGAGTGGGGCAAGGACGGCGTCGACGGCCACCTCTACGTGCTGCAGGCGCGCCCCGAGACCGTGCAGTCGCGCCGCTCGGGCACGCTCGAGCGCTACGCCATGGACCCGTCGGTCTCGAAGGGCGCCGAGGTGCTGGTCGAGGGCCGCGCGATCGGGCAGCGCATCGGCGCCGGCGCGGTGCGCGTGCTCACCGACATCGACCAGATGCACGAGTTCACCCCCGGCGAGGTGCTGGTCGCCGACATGACCGACCCCGACTGGGAGCCGATCATGAAGCGCGCCTCGGCGATCGTGACCAACCGCGGCGGCCGCACCTGCCACGCCGCCATCATCGCCCGCGAGCTGGGCATCCCCGCCGTGGTCGGCACCGGCTCGGCCACCCGCGAGCTCACCGACGGGCGCGAGGTGACGGTCAGCTGCGCCGAGGGCGACACCGGGCTGGTCTACGAGGGGCTGCTCGACTTCGAGGTCGAGCGCACCGAGCTCGACTCGATGCCCGACCTCCCGGTCAAGATCATGATGAACGTCGGCACGCCCGAGCAGGCCTTCGCCTTCTCGCGCCTGCCCCACAAGGGCGTGGGCCTGGCCCGGCTCGAGTTCATCATCAACCGCCAGATCGGCATCCACCCGCGCGCGCTGCTCGAGCTGCAGGACGACGCCGAGGCGCTGCCGGGCGACCTGCGCGACGAGGTCGAGGAGATGATCGCGGCGTACCCCTCGCCGCGCGAGTTCTTCGTGCAGCGGGTGGCCGAGGGCGTCTCGACGATCGCCGCCGCCTTCGCCCCCGAGCCGGTGATCGTGCGGATGAGCGACTTCAAGTCCAACGAGTACGCCAACCTCGTCGGCGGCGAGCGCTACGAGCCCGACGAGGAGAACCCGATGATCGGCTACCGCGGTGCGTCGCGGTACCTCTCGGAGGACTTCGCCGAGTGCTTCGCCATGGAGTGCGAGGCGTTGCGCCACGTGCGCGAGGAGATGGGCCTGACCAACGTCTGGGTGATGATCCCCTTCGTGCGCACCCTCAAGGAGGCGCGCGGGGTCGTCGAGCTGCTCGGCCAGCACGGGCTGGTGCGCGGCGAGAACGGCCTCAAGGTCGTGATGATGTGCGAGGTGCCCTCCAACGCGGTGCTGGCCGAGCAGTTCCTCGAGCACTTCGACGGCTTCTCGATCGGCTCCAACGACATGACCCAGCTGACCCTGGGCCTCGACCGCGACTCGGGCCTGGTCGCCGACGGCTTCGACGAGCGCGACCCGGCGGTGCTCTACATGCTCGAGCTGGCCATCAAGGCCTGCAAGGCGCAGGGCAAGTACGTCGGCATCTGCGGCCAGGGCCCCTCCGACCACCCCGACCTCGCCCAGTGGCTGCTCGAGCAGGGCATCGAGTCGATGTCGCTGAACCCCGACACCGTCGTCGACACCTGGCTGCGCCTGGGTGGCGTCGGCTCCGACTGAAGCTCCCCGGGGTCCCGGCCGCTGGGACGACGACTCGTGCATAGGTGAGGCTTGCCTTACCATCGTGTCGTGAGTATCGCCCCCCACCTCCCGCACCGCTCCGGGACGCCCACGGCCCCCGCCCCGGGTGTCGGGTTCGCGCGCGACCTCGCGGGCTGGGGCGGGCGCCGCGCGCTGGTGCACGACGGCCGGGTGGTCTCGTACGCCGACCTGGCCGGGCTGGTCGCCGAGCGCGCCGAGCGCCTCGGCCCGGTCCGCCGCCTGGTGCTGCTCGAGATGGCCTCCGACGTCGACTCGGTCGCCACCTACCTGGCCGCGCTCGCGGGCGGGCACCCGGTGGTCGTCGTCGACGCGGCCCGGCCCGACGTGGTGGCCGCGACGCGGGCGGCGTACGACCCCGACGTGGTGGCGCGCGGCGACGCCCTCGACGAGCGGCGCCCCGGCACCGCCCACGACCTGCACCCCGACCTCGCCGCCCTGCTCTCGACCTCGGGAAGCACCGGCTCGCCGCGCCTGGTGCGCCTGAGCGCCGCGAACCTGCAGGCCAACGCCGAGTCGATCGCGGCCTACCTGCCGCTGCGCGAGGACGACCTGGCGGCGCTCAGCCTGCCGCTGCACTACTGCTACGGGCTCTCGGTGCTGCACACCCACCTGCTGCGCGGCGCCGGCGTGCTGCTCAGCGAGGCCTCGGTCGTCGACCCGTGCTTCTGGGCGGCGGCCCACGAGCACGGCGCCACCTCGCTGGCCGGGGTGCCGCACACCTTCGAGCTGCTCGAGCGGGTCGGGCTCGACGAGGTCGCCCCGGCGACCCTGCGCTACCTCACCCAGGCCGGGGGCGCGATGTCGCCGGCGCGGGTGCGGGCCTACGCCGAGCTCGGCCAGCGCCGCGGCTTCGACCTCTTCGTGATGTACGGCCAGACCGAGGCGACCGCCCGGATGGCCTACCTGCCGCCCGACCTGGCCGCCGCGCGGCCCACCGCGATCGGGGTGCCCGTGCCCGGCGGGCGGTTCGAGCTGGCCGAGGTCCCCGGGGCCCCGGAGGGCACCGGCGAGCTGGTCTACGAGGGCCCCAACGTGATGCTGGGCTACGCCGAGGGCCCGGGCGACCTGGGCCGTGGCCGCGACGTGCACCGCCTGCGCACCGGCGACCTGGCCCGCCGCGGCGACGACGGGCTGTGGGAGGTGGTGGGCCGCCTCTCGCGCATCGCCAAGGTGATGGGCCTGCGCATCGACCTCGACCGCGTCGAGCGTGCGCTGGTCGGCGACGGCGTGCGTGCCCTGGTCGCGAGCACCCCGCCCACCGACGGCGCCACCGAGCAGCTGGTCGTGGCCGTCGAGCCCCGGGCCGACGGCGGGGCCACCCGCCTGCTCGCCCGCGTATGCCGCCTGGTCACCGCCGCCACCGGGCTGCCGGCCGCGGCGGTGCAGGTGCACGCGGTGGCGCAGCTGCCCCGCCTGACCAACGGCAAGCCCGACCACCGCTCGGTGGCCGCGCTCGCCGCTCCCGCACCGACCGGCGCCGCGCCGCCGGCCCCGGCGCAGCCGGAGACCGTGCGCGACGTGCTCAGCGGGGTGCTGGGCCGCCCGGTCGGTGACGACGACACCTTCGCCGGCCTCGGCGGCGACTCCCTGACCTACGTCGAGACCTCGGTGCGCCTCGAGGAGGCCCTGGGCCACCTGCCGGCCGACTGGCACCTGCGCACCGTGGCCGACCTCGAGGGCGGTGCGGTGGCGCGGACCCGCCGCGGCCGGGCCGTCGAGACCAACGTGGTGCTGCGCGCGGTCGCGATCGTGGCCGTGGTCGGCACCCACGCCAACCTGCTCACCCTGCTCGGCGGCGCGCACCTGCTGCTCGCGCTCGCCGGCTTCAACCTGGCGCGCTTCGCCCTCGGCGACGTCGGGCGTCGCGAGCGGGTGCGCCGGCTGGTCGCCGGCGCGGTGCGGGTGGTGGTGCCGGCCGTGCTGTGGATCGGGGGCACCGCGCTGCTGCTGGGCGCCTACCCCTGGCAGACCGCGCTGCTGGTCAACGGCTTCCTGGGCCCGCCGGGATGGACCGAGCCCGCCTGGCACCACTGGTTCGTCGAGGCCCTGGTGCTGCTCGTGCTCGGGGTCGCCGCGCTGGTCGCCGTACCGGTGCTCGACCGCACCGAGCGGCGCTGGCCGTTCTGGTTCCCTGTCGCCCTGACCCTGATGGCGCTGCTGACCCGCTACGAGCTGGTGCCGCTGCCCGACGGCGACGTCATCCACCGCGCCCCGGTCGTGGCCTGGCTGCTCACCCTGGGCTGGGCGGTCGCCCGCGCCCGCAGCACCGGTCACCGGCTCGTGGTCTCGGCGCTCGCGGTGCTGACCGTGCCGGGCTTCTTCGCCGACGACGCCCGCAGCGCCGTCGTGGTCGCCGGGCTGCTGGTGCTGACCTGGTCGCGCCAGGTCCGGCTCCCGGCCGCCGCGGCCCGCCTGGCCGCCACCCTGGCCGGCGCGTCGCTCTACATCTACCTGACCCACTGGCAGGTCTACCCGCACCTCGAGGACGACTACCCCGCCCTCGCCACCCTGCTCAGCCTCGTGGTCGGCGTCCTCGCCTGGCGGGTCGCCACCCGCGCCGAGCGCCTGCTCCGCGGCACCCGCCGACCCGGCCGACCCGGCCCGAACTTCCCGCTGACCCGGCGCAAATCTCCCGCCCACCCGGCCTGAACTTCCCGCTGACCCGGCGCGAATCTCCCGCCCACCCGGCCTGAACTTCGCCCTGACCCGGCGCAAACCTCCTGCCGACCTCTTGCGGCGGTCTGGTCACCCGGTGGCGGAGCCGCCTCGGCGGTGCACCGGCCCGCAACCCCGACGTGCCTGGTCCCGCGGACGCGAGGTTCGGGCCGTCTCGACGTGAGATCCAGGCCGGCTCGACGCGAGGTTCGGGCCGGCTCGGCGTGAAGTTCGGGCCGGCTCGACGTGAAGTTCGGGCCGGGTCGGCGTGAAGTTCGGGCCGGGTCAGCGGCGGGCGGTGTCGGGCGGGGCGCTGAGCGCGTCGTCGCCGGCCAGCAGCACCGGGCGCGAGCCAGGCACGACCGAGACGGCCACGGGGGTGCCCGGCACGTGCTGCACGTCGTGCTGCTGCCACGACCGCACGGTGCTGCCCGAGGCCAGCCGCACGTGGTGCAGCACGAACGCGCCGTGGTACTCCACCCGCTCGACCACGTGGTGCGAGGCGCGGTCGACGCGCAGCGCGACCTCGTGGGGGCGCAGCATCACCTCGACGTCGAGGTCGGTGCGGCCCCAGCCCGGCACCGTCGACACGACGCCGATCTCGCAGGTCAGCAGCGCGTCGCGCACGTGGGCGGGCAGGAAGTCGGCCTCGCCCATGAACGAGGCCACGAAGCGGCCGCTGGGCGACTCGTAGACCTCGTGGGGGGTGCCCACCTGGCGTACGACGCCGTCCTTGAGCACAGCGAGCCGGTCGCCCATCGACAGCGCCTCGGTCTGGTCGTGGGTGACCACGAGCGCCGCGCTGCCGGTCTCGTGCAGCGCCTCGAGGGTCTGGGCGCGCACCTGGGTGCGCAGGTTGGCGTCGAGCGAGGAGAACGGCTCGTCGAGCAGCACCACGGTCGGTCGCGGTGCCAGCGCCCGGGCCAGGGCCACGCGCTGCTGCTCACCGCCGGAGAGCTCGTGCGGGTGCCGGTGGCCCAGGTGCGAGAGGCCGACGAGCTCGAGGACCTCCGCGACCCGGGCGGCACGCTGGGTGCGGGGCAGCTCGTCGAGGCCGAACGCGACGTTGCGGGCCACGTCGAGGTGCGGGAAGAGCGCGTGGTCCTGGAAGACCATGCCCACCCGTCGGCGCTCGGGGGGCACCCAGGTCGGACCGGCCACGACCTTGCCGCCGACGCGCACCTCGCCGCCGTCGGGCCGCTCGAGGCCGGCGGCCAGGCGCAGCAGCGTCGACTTGCCGCAGCCCGAGGGCCCGATCACGGTCACGACCTCGCCGGCGGTGACCGCGAGGTCGACGCCGCGGACCGCCGGGTGCGAGCCGTAGCTCTTGGTCGCGGCGACCAGCTCGAGCGCGGGTACGCCGTACCCGACGGTGGACCCGTCGGCGGGCGTGCTCCGGGTGCTGGTCATGGCTCCATCCTGCCTGGCCCCTCGGCACCGCCGCGGTCGAGGGTCAGCGTGGTGCTGACCTGGCCGGGCGCCGCGGGCAGCGACCCCGAGAGCGCCGCCGGGGCGGCCGTGCCGGTGGCGCCCGGGTCGGCCTCGGCGCGGGTGCCGGTGGCCCGGAAGGTCAGCACGACCGGGACCACGGCCACGGCGACGATGAGCAGCGCCGGCAGCGCGGCCCGCTCCCAGAAGTTCTCGGAGGCCAGCTCGTAGACCCACACCGACAGGGTCGTGAAGCCGAAGGGCCGCAGCATCAGCACCAGCGGCAGCTCCTTGACCGCGTCGATGAGCACCAGCGTCGCCGCCACCGCCACGCCGGGGCGGGCCAGCGGC
>NZ_JAULSC010000114.1 GCF_030518195.1 Nocardioides cremeus | reverse complement strand
CCGCTTCCAGGTCACCTCCTTCTCCTCTGACTGGCGCTTCGACACCGCACAGTCGGTCCGCCTGACCGAGCAGCTGCAGAAGTGCGGCGTCGACGCCGACCACGCCGAGATCCACAGCCCCAACGGCCACGACTCCTTCCTCCTCGACCCCCCGGGCTATCTCGACCGCGTCAATGCCTTCCTCAGTCCCGACGCTGGTTGAGGAGGGACGAAGCCCCGGCTCGAAACCACCGCTGGTCGAGCTGTGTGGCGCCCCAGCGCCGAGCGACGGCGAGACCCCGCGGGAGAGACAGCCGTACGCCGCTCGGCGCCAGGAGTACGCGCGACACCTGGGTCGGCCCAACGCCGCCAGCAACCTAGACCAGGCC
>NZ_JAULSC010000113.1 GCF_030518195.1 Nocardioides cremeus | reverse complement strand
CAGCGAGTCCAGGAAGTTCTACTTCAACTACAGTCAGTCCAGGAAGTTCTAGTTCAACACCAGCGAGTCCAGGAAGTTCTACTTCAACTACAGTCAGTCCAGGAAGTTCTACTTCAACACCAGTGAGTTCTACAACAACTAAAAAACCATGTTCGGGAGAGACAACCACACCCCAAACAACAACAACAACATCTGGTGGCCCTGGAAATTCTACCACGGAAAGAAATTCTACATCAACAACTGAAGGTACAACAGAACAAACAAAAACCTAAACGACATCCACAAGTAGCGTAGAAACAACTACTAAAATAATCAAACACTACCACACTGAAGGTGAAACAAACAAAAATCCGACAACTACAACACAACGG
>NZ_JAULSC010000112.1 GCF_030518195.1 Nocardioides cremeus | reverse complement strand
CACTCATTTTTGGTGATGCACCGATGCACAAGACCCTGCGGTCGCTTGAGCTATTCCACCGCGCGAAAAAACACAACACATACCACTTGTAGTCCATTCCAACTTCTGATTCTTGCATTTCCTCTTGCTCCAGAACTCTCTTGGTGAGGATTTTGAACCACACGCCTGTGATGTTAGTGGTGAGTAGATCTGTCAATGTGTAAAGAACAAACTGGAAGACGCACTGAGACTATCAAGCTTGCTCTTATCCTCATCTCCCGAAAAAGAGCTCCTAGAACCGCAGTAGCCATTGAGCTTGGCGAATGTCTTGCTGCTAAGAATATCCGGCGCATCAAAATGCAATAATATCTTTTTGCGGTCTTCCTCCGAGC
>NZ_JAULSC010000025.1 GCF_030518195.1 Nocardioides cremeus | reverse complement strand
TTACGAGGTGCCTCTCGTGAACAGGTGGATTCGACGTCGCAATCGACATCTTCCCTGCTCAAGAGGGCACCTCGTTCTACGCCACGCTCACACCGCTGGACGCCGCCGGTGGATCAGGGCTGAACTGCACGCTGAAGAGCTCGCCGGCCCCGTCGAGCTCCGACAAGCTCGGCCGCGAGGTGCTCGCCGCCCTCGAGGAGCACGGCGGCAGCGGCGAGGTGGTCCGCGTCGTCGACCACCGGGTCCGCTTCGGGGTCTCCACCGACGAGGGCGACGGCGACGAGTGGCCCACCATCCGCCAGAAGATCCTCGACTGCGACGTGCTCGTGCTGGCCACCCCGATCTGGCTGGGCCAGCCGTCGTCGGTGGCCAAGGTGGTGCTCGAGCGTCTCGACGCCGAGCTCGCCGAGACCGACGACGCCGGGCGCCCGATCCTCTTCGACAAGGTCGCCCTGGTGGCCGTGGTCGGCAACGAGGACGGGGCGCACCACACCACCGCCGAGCTCCTGCAGGCGCTCAGCGACGTCGGGATGACCATCCCGGCCCAGGCGGCGACGTACTGGGTCGGCGAGGCGATGCACGGCACCGACTACAACGACCTCGAGGAGTCCCCCGAGGGCACCGCGTCGACCACCCGCACCGCCGCGGCCAACGCGGCGCACCTCAGCGGGCTGCTGCGCGGCTCGGGCTACCCCGCCGGGTAGGCCCCGGCGTCGGCGGCCCCCCGTCAGCGGACGGGGTGGCCGCCCTGCGCCAGGGCCTGCTTGACCTGGCCCACGGTGAGCGCGCCGAAGTGGAAGACCGAGGCCGCCAGCACCGCGTCGGCACCCGCGTCGACCGCGGGTGCGAAGTGCTCGGGCGCCCCCGCGCCGCCCGAGGCGATCACCGGGATGCTCACCTCGCGGCGCACCGCCGAGATCAGCTCGAGGTCGAAGCCGACGCGGGTGCCGTCGGCGTCCATGGCGTTGAGCAGGATCTCCCCCGCACCCAGCTCGGCCGCGCGGTGCGACCACTCGACGGCGTCGAGCCCCGACGAGGTCCGCCCGCCGTGGGTGGTCACCTCGAAGCCCGAGTCGGTGCCGCTCGCACGCCGCGCGTCGACCGAGAGCACCAGCACCTGGTTGCCGAACCGGTCGGCGATCTCGGCGACCAGCTCGGGACGGCGGATCGCGGCGGTGTTGACCGCGATCTTGTCGGCGCCCGCGCGCAGCAGCCGGTCGACGTCGGCGACCGAGCCCACGCCGCCACCGACGGTGAGCGGGATGAAGACCTGCTCGGCGGTCGCGGCCACGATCTCCATCGTGGTGGCCCGGCCCTCGTGGGAGGCGGAGATGTCGAGGAAGGTCAGCTCGTCGGCGCCCTCGGCGTCGTAGAGCTGGGCCAGCTCGACGGGGTCGCCGGCGTCGCGCAGGCCCTGGAAGTTCACACCCTTGACGACCCGGCCGCCGTCGACGTCGAGGCAGGGGATGACGCGGACCGCGAGGCTCACGAGGCGCCCCTGGTCAGCGCGAGCGCGTCCTCGAGGGTGAAGCGGCCCTCGTAGAGCGCGGTGCCGGCGATCGCGCCCTCGACGCCGTCGGGCACCAGCGACATCAGCGCCTCGATGTCGGAGAGCTCGGTGACCCCGCCGGAGGCGATGACCGGGCGGTCGGTGACCGCGCAGACGTCGCGCAGCAGCTGCAGGTTGGGCCCCTGCAGCATCCCGTCCTTGTTGACGTCGGTGACGACGTAGCGTGCGCAGCCCTCGGCGTCGAGGCGGGCCAGCACCTCGTAGAGGTCGCCGCCCTCGCGGGTCCAGCCACGCGCGGCCAGGGTGCGCCCGCGCACGTCGAGGCCGATGGCGATCCGGTCGCCGTGCTCGGCGATCACCTTCGCGCACCACTCGGGCGACTCCAGCGCGGCGGTGCCGATGTTGACCCGGCGGCAGCCCGTGGCCAGCGCGGCCTCCAGCGACTCGTCGTCGCGGATGCCGCCCGACATCTCCACGTCGATGTCGAGCGCGCCGACGATCTGCGCCTGCAGCTCGCGGTTGCTGCCGCGCCCGAAGGCCGCGTCGAGGTCGACCAGGTGCAGCCACTCGGCCCCCGCGTCCTGCCAGCGGCGCGCGGCGGCGACCGGGTCGCCGTACACGCGCTCGGAGCCGGCGACGCCCTGGGCGAGCTGGACGGCGCGGCCCTCGGTGATGTCGACGGCGGGGAGGAGCTGCAGGTAGTCGCTCATGGGACCTTCCGGGGTGGTGGAGCCGCCTCAGCGGCGGAACAGCAGGGTGTGCAGGACGGGGGCGGCCAGGACGGAGACGACCAGCGACAGGGCCGGCCAGGCCCAGCCGTCGGTGAGCAGGGCGACGAGGACGTTGAACACCACGACCAGCACCACGGTGGTGGTGCGCTGGCGGCGCTCCCGCTCGGCGAGGACACCGGTCGGGCGGCCCGCGCGCGAGCGCTCCGGCAGCCACGAGGCCACCGCGCGGCGCCGCGCCGTACGCCGCTCGCGACGCTCGGCCTCGGCCGCGCGCGCCGCGGCCAGCAGCGCCTGCTCGTGCTCGCGCGCCTCGCGCCGGCGCGCCCGCTCCTTGCTCATCCGCCCTCGCCCGCGCTCAGGGCCGCAGCGTGGCGACCCAGTTGCGCAGCAGCGCCGCGCCGGCGTCGCCCGACTTCTCGGGGTGGAACTGGGTGGCCCACAGCGGTCCGTTCTCGACCGCCGCGACGAACCGGTCGCCGTCCTGCTCGGGGGCGCCGGTCTCGGCCCAGGTCACCAGCGGGGCGCGGGTGCGGTCGTTGGTCTCGAGCTGCCACTCGCGCACGCCGTAGGAGTGCACGAAGTAGAACCGCTCGCCCTCGATGCCCGCGAACATCGCGGAGCCCTCGGGCGCCTCGACGGTGTTCCAGCCCATGTGCGGCACCACCGGCGCCTGCAGCCGCTCGACCAGGCCCGGCCACTCGTCGCAACCCTCGCTCTCGACGCCGTGCTCGATGCCGCGCGAGAAGAGCACCTGCATGCCCACGCAGATGCCCAGCACGGGGCGACCGCCGGCCAGGCGGCGACCGATCATCCGGTCGCCCTTGACCTCGCGCAGGCCGGCCATGCAGGCGGCGTAGGCGCCCACGCCGGGCACCAGCAGGCCGTCGGCGGCCAGGCAGGTCTCGAAGTCGGAGGTCAGCTCGACCTCGGCGCCGGCGCGCTCGACGGCACGCACCACCGAGCGCAGGTTGCCCGAGCCGTAGTCGAGGACCGCCACCGTGGGGCGAGCAGTCACAGCGCACCCTTCGTCGAGGGGATGCCACCCTCGCGCGGGTCGATCGCGACCGCGTCGCGGAAGGCGCGGGCGAACGCCTTGAACTGCGTCTCCACGATGTGGTGCGGCTCGCGGCCGGCCAGCACCCGCACGTGCAGCGCGAGGTGGGCGTGGAAGGCGATCGTCTCGAAGACGTGGCGGGTCAGCGAGCCGAGGTAGCCGACCCCGCTGCCGCCCAGCGAGACGTACTGCTGGCCCTCGGGCTCACCGGTGTGCACGCAGTAGGGCCGGCCCGAGACGTCGACGACGGCCTGGACCAGCGCCTCGTCGAGCGGCACGGTCGCGTCGCCGAAGCGGCGTACGCCGACCTTGTCGCCCAGCGCCTGGCGCAGCGCCTGGCCCAGCGCGATGGCGGCGTCCTCGACGGTGTGGTGGGCGTCGATGTGCACGTCGCCCTCGACCTGGACGGTCAGGTCGATCAGCGCGTGGCGCGCGAACGCGGTGAGCATGTGGTCGTAGAAGCCCACGCCGGTCGAGATGTCGTGGCGGCCCGACCCGTCGAGGTCGACCTCGACGAGCACCTTGGACTCGCTGGTCTGTCGCTCGATGCGTGCGGTGCGGCTCATCGGGTGCTCGCTTCCTCGGTCAGGGGGCTCTGCGGGGGTTCGTGGGCCAGCACCTCGTCGAGGGCGGCGTCGAAGGCCATCATCTCCTCCGGGGTGCCCACGGAGACGCGCAGCCACCCCTCGGGGCCGGTCTCGCGCACCAGCACGCCCCGCTCGAGCAGCTGCTCCCAGGTGGCGTGGCGGTCGGCGAAGCGGCCGAACAGCACGAAGTTGGCGTCGCTGTCGGCGACCGTGAGGCCCTTGGCGCGCAGCGAGGCGACCGTGCGGTCGCGCTCGGCGCGCAGGTCGTCGACCTTGCCGAGCAGCTCGGGGGCGTGGCGCAGCGCGGCCAGCGCGACCGCCTGGGTCACCGCCGAGAGGTGGTAGGGCAGGCGCACCACGCGGATCGCGTCGCAGATCGCCGGGTCGGCGGCCAGGTAGCCCAGCCGGGCGCCGGCCAGCGCGAACGCCTTGCTCATGGTGCGCGTCACCACGAGGTTGCGGTGCTCGGGCAGCAGCTCGAGCGCGCTGGGCGTGCCCGCGCGGCGGAACTCGCCGTACGCCTCGTCGATGACCACCAGGCCACCGGGCTCGTAGGAGGCCGCGGCCTCGCACAGCACGCCGACCGCCTCCGGCGCCAGGGCGGTGCCGGTGGGGTTGTTGGGGCTGGGCAGCAGGACCACGGTGGGCTGCTGCTCGAGCACCAGCGCGCGGGCGGCGTCGAGGTCGAGGGTGAAGTCGTCCTCGCGGCGCCCCTGCACCCACTCGGTGGCGGTGTCGCGGGCGTACTCGGGGTACATCGAGTAGGTCGGCGCGAAGCTCAGCGCGCGCCGGCCCGGGCCGCCGAAGGCCTGCAGCAGCTGGAGCATGACCTCGTTGGAGCCGTTGGCCGCCCACACCTGCGCCGGGTCGATCGCGAAGCCGCGGGTCGGCTCGGTGTCGCGCGAGAGGTACGCCGCCAGGGCGGCGCGCAGCTCGACGTGCTCGCGGTCGGGGTAGCGGTTCAGCGTGGTCGCGGCGGCGCGCACCGACGCGGCCACGTCGTCGGCGCAGGCCGGCGACGGGCCGTAGGGGTTCTCGTTGGTGTTGAGCTGCACCGGGGCGCGCTCCAGGGAGACCTGGGGCGCGCCGTACGGCTCCAGCCCCTGCAGCTCCTCGCGCAGCGGGGGGAAGACCATCGCCGGCCCCTAGCTCTCGAAGCGCACGCGCACGGCGGCGCCGTGACCGGGCAGGTCCTCGGCCTCGGCCAGCGTCACCACGTGGTCGGCCACCTCGGCCAGGCCCTCGCGCGAGTAGTCGACGACGTGCACCGACTTGGTGAACGCGCGCACCGACAGGCCCGAGGAGTGACAGGCGCAGCCGCCGCTGGGCAGCACGTGGTTGGAGCCGGCGCAGTAGTCGCCCAGGCTCACCGGGGCGTGCGGGCCCACGAAGATCGCGCCGGCGTTGCGCACCCGCGCCGCGACGTCGGCGGCGTCGTCGGTGTGGATCTCGAGGTGCTCGGCGCCGTAGGCGTTGACGACCTCCAGGCCCTGCTCGAGGTCGTCGACCAGCACCGTGGCGGACTGGCGCCCGCCGAGGCTGGTGCGGATCCGCTCCTGGTGCTTGGTCACCGAGACCTGCTTGTCGAGCTCGGCGTCGACCTCGTCCGCCAGCCGCTCGGAGGTGGTCACCAGCACGCTCGCGGCCAGCGGGTCGTGCTCGGCCTGGCTGACCAGGTCGGCGGCGACGTACGCCGCCTGCGCGGTGTCGTCGGCCAGGATCGCGATCTCGGTCGGGCCGGCCTCGGAGTCGATGCCCACGACGCCCTTGAGCAGCCGCTTGGCGGTCACCACGTAGATGTTGCCCGGGCCGGTGACCATGTCGACGCGCTCGCAGGGGCCGACCCCGTAGGCGAACATCGCGATCGCCTGGGCGCCGCCGACGGCGTAGACCTCCTCGACGCCGAGCATCTCGCAGGCCGCGAGGATCGTGGGGTGCACCTCGCCGCCGAAGTCCTTCTGCGGCGGGGAGGCCAGCGCCAGCGAGCGCACGCCCGCGGTCTGGGCGGGCACCACGTTCATCAGCACGCTCGAGACCAGCGGCGCCAGGCCGCCGGGCACGTAGAGGCCGACCCGGTCGATCGGCACCTTGCGGTGCGTGACCCGGGCGCCGGGGCCCAGGTCGGTGACGGCGTCGCGCTCCAGCTCGTTCTCGCAGGTCCTGCGCAGCCGGGCGATGGACTCCTCGAGCCCCGCGCGGATCGCCGGGTCGAGCTCCTCCAGGGCGCGGCGCATCGCCTCGGGGGCCACGCGCACGTCCTCGCGCTCGACCCCGTCGAACTTCGCCGACATCTCCTGGATCGCGGCGAGACCGCCGGTGCGCACCGCCTCGGTGATCGCATGCACCGCGGGCACGGCGGCCTCGACGTCGAAGTCGGCGCGGGGCAGGGCCGTGCGGTAGTCGAACGGCTCCCCTGCCGCGCGGCCGGTGGCGGCACTGCGCAGGTCGATGCGGCGGATCATGCCCCCGAGTCTACGAGCGCGCGCCCACCCGCACCGATTCAGCGGCGGTGGTGGACAGCACGGCGACCAGCACGGTGCACGCCCGAGGGCTAGGTTGGTGGGCGTGGACGACACGCTGCCGATGTTCCCGCTGGGCTCCGTGCTGTTCCCTGGCGTCAGCGTGCCGCTGACCGTCTTCGAGGACCGCTACCGCGCCCTCGTGCACCACCTGCTGCGGGTGGAGGACCCGACGCAGCGGCTGTTCGGCACCGTGGGCATCCGCGAAGGCTACGAGGTCGGCGACCACGGCGCGCAGTCGCTCTACCGGGTCGGGGTCAAGGTGCTGCTCACCGAGGTCGAGGCGCACGCCGACGGCACCTTCTCGTGCGTGGCCGTCGGGCTCGAGCGGATCGCGCTCGAGCGGCTCGAGACCTCCGGCCCGTTCCCCGTGGGGCACGTCGAGGAGCGCCCCGAGCCGGCCGGCGAGGTTGACGAGCACGTCGTCGAGCGCGCCCGCGCCGTCTTCACCGCCTACCGCGCCGCGCTGGCCGACCTGCGCGCCGACCCCTACAGCGGAGCGCTGCCCCGCGACCCGTCGTACCTGTCGTGGACGCTGGCGGCCTGCGCGCCGCTGCCCATGCCCGAGCGCCAGGCGCTGCTCGAGGCCGACGACGCCGGCGAGCGGCTGGTGCTGGTCACCGACCTGCTGCAGCACGAGCTGCGGGCGATGAACGTGATCCCCTCCCTGCCCGCGACCGACGTGGCGCGCACGCGCTGGTCGCCCAACTAGGCGGGTTCGTGTGGCCCGCCGCTCCCGCGACCGCTCCCCCACCACCCAGGCCACGCTGGCGCTGGCGCGCGCCGGTGTCGAGCACGTCGCCCACACCTACGAGCACGACCCCCGTGCGGCGTCGTACGGGCTGGAGGCGGCGCAGGCCCTCGGCGTCGACGCGGCGCGGGTGCTCAAGACGCTGCTGGCCGAGGTCGACGGGCGCCTCGCGGTCGCGGTGGTGCCCGTCAGCGCCCAGCTCGACCTCAAGGCCCTGGCGCGGGCGCTGGGCGGCAGCCGGGCGGTGATGGCCGACCCCGCCGTCGCGGAGCGGGCCACCGGGTACGTCGTCGGCGGCATCTCGCCGCTGGGCCAGAAGAAGCCGCTGCCGACCGTCGTCGACGCCGGCGCGCTGGAGCACCCCACCGTGCTGGTCTCCGGGGGGCGCCGCGGCTTCGACATCGAGCTCTCCCCCACCGACCTGGTCGCCCTCACCCGGGCCACCACCGCCCCCGTCTCCCGCTGACCCGGCCCGAACTTCCCGCCGAGTCGGCCTGAACTTCCCGCCCACCCGGCCCGAACTTCGCACCGAGTCGGCCTGGACCGGCCGTCCTCGACCGGGTGTGGATCCCGGCCGGCTCGAGGGGAGACCTTGGCCGGGTCAGCGCGAAGTTCGGGCCGGGTCGGCGCGAAGTCTGGGCCGGGTCAGCGTGAAGTTTGGGCCGGGTCAGCGTGAAGTCTGGGCCGGGTCAGCGGGTGGTGAGGCGCAGCACGGCGCGGACCACGTCGCCGTCGACGCGGGCGCTGGCGCCCACGGCCCCGAGCTGGGCCAGGTCGCGGTCCTCCTCGACGCCCGGGGCGGCCTGGTCGACCAGGTCGGCCACGACTCCCAGGTCGAGGAACGCCACCATGCCGGCGCCATCGGCGTCGGGCACCACCGAGGTGAAGAGGTCGGAGTCGCCGAGCGAGCCGCCGGCCTCGACCGCGTCGAGCCACGGACCACTGGGCCCCACGAGGATCCGGTCACCGGCCTCGCGGGCCTCGAGGGAGGCGGCCAGCGGACCCGCCTGGGCGATCGCCTCCTCGGCCTCGTCCAGGTCGCCCCGGGTGATGGCGGCGACCGGCACGTCGCTCAGGTCACCGGAGAAGAAGGCGCCCAGCAGGGCGTCGGGGTCGAGGTCGGGACCGATGGCGAGCGCGGCGACGTCGCCGAGCAGCGCCTCGACGTCGACGGGCAGCGAGGCGCCCTCCTCGTCGAGCGCCTGCGACCAGCCCTCCCCCAGCCCGGCCGCGAGTGCCAGCACGGTGTCGTCGGGCAGCCCGGTGACCAGCTCTCCGGCGCCCGCCTCCAGGGCGTCCGCCTGGTCGGAGGCGGCGCCGGCGGCCTCGATCTCCAGCGCGCCGTCACCGAACCGGAGCACCGCGGCCATCCCCTCGAAGTCGTCGAGCGTCTCGTCGAGCTCCTCCAGCTCCTCGGCCCCGGGCAGCTCGCCGCCGAAGAACTCGCTGCCGAGGTCGGCCAGCACGCGCGGCGCCTCGGGAGCGGCGTACGCCGTCAGCACGCCCTCGTCGCCGGCCTCACCTGTCCAGCGCCGGAAGTCCTCGTCGTCGGCCAGAGACCCCTCCGCCGCGGCGTCGGCGACCTCCGCGACGATCTCGGGGGTCTCGGCCACCAGCAGCCAGTCGCCCTCGACGCTCCAGCCGGCCATGCTCTCGGCATCGCTGCCGTCGCACGACAGCAGCGCACGCACCCCGGCGTCGGCAGCGTCGGGGTCGGTGACCTCCACGGCGAAGACCATGGAGGGCAGCGCCTCGCCCGCGGGCACGGCGGCGGCCCCGAACCGCTCCCCCAGCCAGGGCGCGACGGCGTCGTCGTAGCCGAGGTCGCAGGGTGCTTCCTCGAGCACCGCCTCGACGATGCTGCGCTTGACGTCGACGTCCTCGAGCGAACCCTCGAGGTCGAGCTCGTCGGCGATCGTCGGGAACTCCTGCAGGGTCTCCAGCGCGGCGAGCTTCTGCTTCCCGCTCGGGTCGAGGGTCACTCCCACGTAGCCGACCGAGTCGGCGGGGAACGCCTCGGCGGCCTGGGCGCCGTCGGAGAGGTACCAGTAGGCGCCGAACGCCGCACCGCCCACGAGGCCCAGGCCCAGCACGCCGAGGCCGGCCACCAGGGCCGCCGGACGCCTGCTAGTGCGCGGCCGCGGGGCGATCGGGCCGCCTCGGCCCTGCTCCAGGACCTCGGCCTGCGGCTCGTCCTGGTCGTGGGGGCGGCGGGGCTGCTGAGGGGTCTCGTCCACGCCGTCAGACTACGCCGGACGGCGCCCGCCCACGCCCGGCAGCAGCGCGTAGGCGCTGCCGGTGCCCAGGGCCGCGGCCAGCGGCCAGGCCAGCAGCGCGCCGAGGCTGTCGAGGCCCAGGGCACTGGGCAGGGTGGCGCCGCGCCCGGCGGTGCGGGCCAGCTCCTGCGGGTCGGGCGGGCCCAGGGCGACGCCGACCTGCCACATCACCACGGCCGCCAGCAGCGAGGCGAGCACGACCACGGCCAGGGCCACCAGCTCGCGCCCGACCAGCACCAGGCTCGACAGCGCACCCAGGACGACGCCGCCACCGAGGGCGAGCACGACGTACTGGGCGGTGCCGGCGAACTCGTTGCGCAGCGCGTCGAGGTCGTAGCGGCCATCAGCGTCGACGGGGAACCACTCCTTGCGGAAGACCGTGCCCGTCGACGGCTCCCACCAGCGCTCCCAGACCCAGCCCAGGGCCGCACCCGCGACCACGAAGACCAGCACGACGCCCAGCGCCTGCAGCAGGCTCGCGCGCAGCCCCGGCCGCGCCCGGCGTACGTCGCCCGGTTGCGCGAGCGAGGAGCCGAACGGGTAGTGGTGCGACGACGAGTGGGTCAGCTGGTCAGGCATCCCGGACCCAGCAGCGCCTTGAGGTCGGCGAACAGCGCCGGGGTCGGTGTGACCCGCAGCCGGTCGTCGAGCCTCATCACCTTCGTCGCCTCCCGCGTCATGAGACGCAACCGTACTTCGGTCATCCCAGGGTGCGTGCCGAGCACGTCCTTGAGCTGCTCGACCACGGGGCCGGTGCAGCGCGTCGAGGGCATCGAGATGACCACCGGGCCGGACGGGCCGTCGGAGATGTCGGGGACCGAGACCTCCTGGCCGTGGATCTCGGGCTGGTCCTTGCTGCGCGAGAGCCGGCCCTTGACGGTCAGGATCGCGTCCTCGACCAGCAGCGTCGAGGCCAGCTGGTAGGCGCTGGGGAAGAGCAGCACGTCGATGCCGCCGTCGAGGTCCTCGAGCGTGATCATCGCCCACGCGTCGCCGCGCTTGGTGATCTTGCGCTGCACCGAGGTGACCAGGCCGCTGATCGTGATCGGCGAGCCGTCGGTGCGGTCCTCGTCGAGCATCAGCTGGCCGATGGTGCAGTCGGAGCCGTTGGCCAGCACGTGCTCGAGCCCCAGCAGCGGGTGGTCGGAGACGTAGAGGCCGAGCATGTCGCGCTCGTGGGCCAGCAGCGTGGTCTTGTCCCACTCGTCGATGTCGGGCACCGTCACCGAGATCCCGAAGGAGCCCCCGGCGTCGTCGTCCATCCCGCCGAAGAGGGAGTCCTGGCCGATCGCCTCGTTGCGCTTGATGTCGACGTACTGGTCGACGGCGGTCTCGTGGATGGCCACCAGGGCGCGGCGGCGGTGCTTCATCTCGTCGAAGGCACCGGCCTTGACCAGCGACTCGATGACGCGCTTGTTGCACACCAGCGCCGGCACCTTGTCCATGAAGTCGTTGAAGTCGGTGTAGCGGCCCTTCTGCTCGCGGCCCGAGACGATGCCGTCGACGACGTTGGCGCCCACGTTGCGCACCGCGGTCAGGCCGAAGCGCACGTCGTTGCCGACCGGGGTGAAGTTGGCGGCCGACTCGTTGACGTCGGGCGGCAGCACCTGGATCTTCATCCGTCGGCACTCGTTGAGGTAGATCGCCGACTTGTCTTTGTCGTCCTTGACCGAGGTCAGCAGCGCGGCCATGTACTCGGCCGGGTAGTTGGCCTTGAGGTAGGCGGTCCAGTAGGACACCACGCCGTACGCCGCCGAGTGCGCCTTGTTGAAGGCGTAGTCGGAGAACGGCAGCAGGATGTCCCACAGCGTCTTGATCGCGGCGTCGGAGTAGCCCCGCTCCTTCATGCCCCCCGAGAAGCCGGCGAACTGCTTGTCCAGCTCGGCCTTCTTCTTCTTGCCCATCGCGCGTCGCAGGATGTCGGCCTGGCCCAGGGTGTAGCCCGCGAGCTTCTGGGCGATCGCCATCACCTGCTCCTGGTAGACGATCAGGCCGTAGGTCTCGCCCAGCACGTCCTCGAGCGCCTCGGCGAGCTCGGGGTGGATCGGCTCCACCGGCTCCCGGCCGGTCTTGCGGCGGGCGTACTTGTTGTGCGAGTCGGCACCCATCGGGCCGGGCCGGTAGAGCGCGCCGACCGCGGAGATGTCCTCGAAGGTGTCGGGGCGCATCGAGCGCAGCAGTGCGCGCATCGGGCCGCCGTCGAGCTGGAAGACGCCCAGGGTGTCGCCGCGCTGCAGCAGGGCGTAGGTGTTCTCGTCGGTCAGCTCGAGCTCCTCGAGGACCACGGTCTCGCCGCGGTTGGCCTCGATGTTCTTGATGGCGTCGTCGAGGACGGTCAGGTTGCGCAGCCCGAGGAAGTCCATCTTGATCAGGCCGAGGCCCTCACAGGTGGGGTAGTCGAACTGGGTGATCATCGCGCCGTCGGCGGGCCGCTTGAGCAGCGGGATGACGTCCTCGAGCGGCTCGCTCGACATGATCACGCCGGCCGCGTGCACGCCCCACTGCCGCTTGAGACCCTCGATGCCGATGGCGGTGTCGACGACCTTCTGCACGTCGTTGTCGGAGTCGTAGAGCTGGCGGAACTCCCCGCCCTCGCCGTAGCGGGCGTGCTCGGGGTCGAAGATCTGCTGCAGCGGCACGTCCTTGCCCATCACCGCCGCCGGCATCGCCTTGGTGATGCGGTCGCCCATGGCGAAGGGGTAGCCCAGGATGCGCGAGGAGTCCTTGACGGCCTGCTTGGCCTTGATGGTGCCGTAGGTGACGATGTAGGAGACCCGGTCGTCGCCGTACTTCTCGGTGACGTACCTGATGACCTCGCCACGCCGGCGCTCGTCGAAGTCGATGTCGAAGTCGGGCATGGAGACGCGGTCGGGGTTGAGGAAGCGCTCGAAGATCAGCCCGTGCACCAGCGGGTCGAGGTCGGTGATGCGCAGCGCGTAGGCGACCATCGAGCCCGCACCCGAGCCGCGGCCCGGGCCCACGCGGATGCCGTTGTTCTTGGCCCAGTTGATGAAGTCGGCGACGACGAGGAAGTAGCCCGGGAAGCCCATCTGGGTGATCACGCCGAGCTCGAACTCGGCCTGCTTGCGGACCTCGTCGGGGATGCCGTTGGGGTAGCGGAACTGCAGGCCGCGCTCGACCTCCTTGACCAGCCAGGAGTCCTCGTTCTCCCCCGGCGGGCAGGGGAACTTGGGCATGTACTTGCCCACGCCCTCGGAGAACTCCACGTCGCAGCGCTCGGCGATCAGCAGCGTGTTGTCGCACGCCTCGCGCAGCTGGTACTTGTCGGCCCACAGCGCCCGCATCTCCTCGGCGGACTTGATGTAGTAGCCGTCGCCGGAGAAGGCGAAGCGCTGGCCGGGGCCGTCACCGGCGGGGATGTCCATCGTGGAGCCGGAGTTGATGCACAGCAGGTGCTCCTGGCTCTTGGCGTCCTCGCGCATCACGTAGTGCGAGTCGTTGGTGGCCAGCAGCGGGATCTTGAGGTCGCGGCCGAGCTCGAGCAGGCCGTCGCGGACCCGGTTCTCGATGTCGAGGCCGTGGTCCATCAGCTCGAGGAAGTAGTTCTCCTTGCCGAGGATCTCCTGGAAGTCGCCGGCGGTCTGGCGGGCGGCGGCGTAGTTGCCGTGGCGCAGGTGGACCTGGATCTCGCCGGAGGGGCAGCCGGTGGTGCCGATGATCCCCTTGCCGTGCTGCGAGAGCAGCTCGCGGTCCATGCGCGGGTGCTTGAAGAAGCCGTCGCGCCACGCCCCGGTCGAGAGCCGGAAGAGGTTGTGCATGCCCTCGGTCGACTCCGAGAGCAGCGTCATGTGGGTGTAGGCGCCGCGGTTGGAGACGTCGTCGGGCCCGCCGCCGTAGAAGTTGACGCCCTTGCGCTCGAAGCGCGAGATGTTGGGGGCGAAGTAGGCCTCGATGCCGATGATCGGCTTCACGCCGGCCGCCTTGGCCTTCGAGTAGAACTCGTAGGCGCCGAACACGTTGCCGTGGTCGGTCATGGCGATGGCCGGCATGCCCAGCTCGGCCGCGCGCTCGGTCAGCGCGCCCAGCCGGGCGGCGCCGTCGAGCATGGAGTACTCGGTGTGCACGTGCAGGTGCACGAAGGAGTCCGACGAGGTCGCCATGGTCGCGAGCAGCATCCCTTCGGGATCGGTGCGGTGGGGCAGCATCGAGCGCGACCAGCGCGGGGCACCGGGGTCGTACGTCGATCCTGGGGGAAGGACGTCAGCCTACGCGACCGACACCGACAGGTTGCCAGGGCGCACCGACACTCAGCTCCGCTCGGCCGCCGCGTCCAGGGACTCGGTGATGATGGCGTGCGCGATGCGCTCGAGGCGCTCGACACCGAGCTCGGGAGCACGCGTCGCGAGCGCCTCGGCCACGGCGCGCTCGCGCCCCGGGTCGCGGCTGGTGGTGGTCTTGAAGGGCTGGATCGCGCGGGTCAGGGCCGCGCGTCGCGCCAGCAGGTCGCCGAGCTGGGCGTCGACGTCGTCGACCAGGCCGCGCAGGAAGCGCAGCGGCTCGGCGCCCGGCCAGGCCAGCCGCACGTCGGGGGCCCGCTCCTCGTTGGCCGACCCGTCGGTGCTCTCCAGCTCGACCAGCCCGTGACGCTCGTAGAAGGCCCGGGCGGGGGTGTTGGAGGCGAAGACCCACAGGCAGAAGCCCGCAGGCTCACGGGCCTTGACCAGGTCGAGCAGCGCGGTGCCCACGCCGCGTCGTGCCGCCACCGGCACGACGTACAGGTCGTCGAGCCAGCCGGGCGTCAGCCGGGCGTAGCCCACGACCCCGTGGTCAGCGAGGTCGGCGACCCACACCTCGTCGCTCTCGAGCCGGCCCGCCAGCCACCGCGTGACGTCGGCCTCGTCGTGCACCGGGTCGGGCATCGGCGCGGCTCGGCGCGACTGCAGGTGGACGCCAGCCAGGACCGCGGCCTCCCCCGGCTCGGCCGGGCGCAGCCACAGGTCGGCGGAGGCGTCAGTGGGCATCGCGGATCGTGTCGAGCGCGCGGGCCAGGTCCTCGGGGTACGTCGACTCGTACTGGACCTGCTCACCGGTGTCGGGGTGCTCGAAGCCCAGGCGCACCGCGTGCAGCCACTGGCGCTCCACCCCGAACCGCTTGGCCAGCACCGGGTCGGCGCCGTAGGTCAGGTCGCCGACGCAGGGGTGCTTGAGGGCGCTCATGTGCACCCGGATCTGGTGGGTGCGCCCGGTCTCGAGGTGGACCTCGAGCAGGCTCGCGAAGCGGTGCGCCTCGAGGGTCTCGTAGTGGGTCACCGAGGCGCGGCCGTCGGCCATCACCGCGAACTTGTAGTCGGCCTTGGGGTGCCGCCCGATGGGGGCGTCGATGGTGCCCTCGAGCGGGTCGGGGTGGCCCTGCACGACCGCGTGGTAGGTCTTGTCGACGGTGCGGTGGCGGAAGGCGTTCTTGAGCCGGGAGTAGGCGTGCTCGGACTTGCAGATCACCATCACCCCGGACGTCCCGACGTCGAGGCGCTGCACGATCCCCTGCCGCTCGGAGGCGCCGCTGGTGGCGATCCGGAAGCCGGCGCCGGCGAGGTGGCCCACGACCGTGGGCCCGCCCCAGCCCGGGGAGGGGTGCACCGCGACGCCGACGGGCTTGTCGATCACCACGATGGAGTCGTCGTCGTGGATGATCTTGATGCCCTCGACGATCTCGGGCCGCACCTCGAGCGGGTCGACGACGCTGGGGATGCTGACCTCCAGCAGCGAGCCGGGCAGCACCCGGTCGCTCTTGCTGGGGGGCGTCCCGTCGAGCAGGACGTGTCCCTGGGCCACGAGCTCGGCCGCGCGGCTGCGCGAGAGCCCGAACAACCGGGCCATCGCCGCGTCGACGCGCTCGCCGTCGAGCACGTCGGGGACGTGCAGGGCACGCTGGTCGGACACCTGGGTCATGCTTGTCCCTCCTGCTCGTCGTCGCGCTCGCGGGTGCCGTCGAGACGCACGCCGCGGAAGGCCTGCACCAGGATCAGCGCCGCCGCGCCGTTGATGGCCATGTCGGCCACGTTGAAGACCGGCCAGTTGGGCAGCATCAGGAAGTCGATGACCTCGCCGCGCATCGGCCCGGGGGCACGCAGCAGACGGTCGGTCAGGTTGCCGAGCACGCCGGCCATCAGCAGCCCCAGGCCCAGCGCCCACAACCGGCTGCGCAGCCGTAGGCTGAGGTAGGCCACGACGACGGCGGCCACGATCGAGAGCGTGCTGAGCACCACCGTGTACTCGGTGCCGGTGCTGAACGCCGCACCCGGGTTGCGCACCAGGCGCAGGACCAGCAGGTCACCCACCACGGGCACGTCGGGCTCGCCCTGGAGGCGGCTCACCGCCAGCACCTTGGTGCTCAGGTCGAGCGCGTAGCCCGTCAGGGCCACCAGGGCGAAGACCGCCCAGGTACGTCGGCGGGTCGGTCGGTCCTCGGGTGCTGCGGCCGGGTCTATCGCCGCTCCTCGCGCTGCTTGCATGGCATGCACAGTGTCGCACGGGGGAAGGCCATCAACCGCAACTTGCCGATCGGCTGACCGCACGACTCGCACTGTCCGTAGCTGCCGTCGGCGATGCGGCCCAGCGCCCGGTCGATCTGGGCGAGCTTGTCGCGCTCGCTGTTGAGGACGCTCAGCTCGTGGTCGCGCTCGAAGGTCGTGGCACCGACGTCGGCCTGGTCGAGGCCCGCACCGTCGCCGGAGTCGCGCATCAGCCCGTCGAGCTCGGCCTCCATCTCCTCCACGACGCCGCTGCTGTGCTCGCGCTGCTCGTTGAGCTCGGCCATCACCTCGTCGAGCTCGGCGGGGGTCCATGCCTCCTCGTCGGACTTGACGACCAGCGCCTCGGCGGCGGGCGCCTTCTTGGCGGTCTTCTTGGGGGCCGTCTTCTTCGCAGGTGAGGTCGTCACGGTCACTGCCTTCTTGTCCGGGGCCGTCGGGGTCGTGGTGGTGCGCTGCTTCGCGGCCGTCTTCTTGGCAGCCGTCTTCTTCGCGGCCGTCTTCTTCGCGGCCGTCTTCTTGGCCGGGGCCTGTGCGGCCGTCTTCTTCGCGGCCGTCTTCTTCGCGGCCGTCTTCTTGGCGGGCGCCTTCTTGGCGGGAGCCTTCTTCGCTGCCGCCTTCTCGGCGGGTGCCTTCTTCGCGGGCGCCTTCTTGGCGGGCGCCTTCTTGGCGGGCGCCTTCTTGGCGGGCGCCTTCTTCGCGGGCGGCGGCGTCACCGCCGGCTCCGGCGTCGGCTCCTCGGCCGGTCGCCCCAGGGCCCGACGCGCCACGGAGACGGCCTGAGCGGCGAGCGTGCGTCTCTCACGAGCCATCGAGCCCGCCTCCCTCCGGCGACCCCTGCGGGGACCCGTCCCTGGCCGTGCGCCTCATCTCGACGCCGGCGGTGGCACGGAGAGTAGCCCCTGGACCCCCACCCTCAAAACCGCCGCACCGGTGACGGAGTACGACGCACGACGCGGCCGACCCCCCAGGGGGCCGGCCGCGTCGAGGCGGTGCTGGTGCGAGGGCTGGCTCAGCCCTCGTCCTCGCCGAGGATCGAGCGCAGGCGCTTGGGCTGCGGGCTCTCCTCGCTAGTGGTGTCGCCGGTGCCCTCGAGCGCCTCGAGCTGCTGGGTGAAGTAGCTCTTGAGGCGGGAGCGGTACTCGCGCTCGAAGGAGCGCAGGTTCTCCACCTCGCCGCTGAGCTTGTCGCGCTCGCGCTCGAGGTCGCCGAACATCTGCTGACGACGCTCGGCGGTCTCGGAGTCGAGCATCTGCGCGCGGGTGCGGGCGTCGGACTCGAGGCGGTCGGCCTTCGACTTCGACTCGCTCTCGAGGCGCTCGGCCTTGGTGCGGGCCTCCCCGATGATCTTGTCGGCCTCGTTCTTGGCCTCGTCGACGAGCTCGTCGGCGTTGCGGGTGGCGAGCTCGAGCAGCCGAGCGGCAGCGTTGGAGGCCTGCGGCACGGTCTCGACGCGGATCGTCTCGACCGGCGTCGCAGCGGCGGCCGGAGCCGGCGCGGGTGTGGGCGTGGGCGCGGGGGTCGGCTCGGGAGCCTTCTCCTGCGGCTTCTCGGGCGCCGGGGCCGCGGCCACGGCGGGCTGCTGACCGGTGTCGCCACCGGTCTGGGCCGACGCGAGACGGGCGCGCAGGTCCTCGTTCTCCTTGGTCAGACGTGCGAGCTCAGCCTCGACCTCGTCAAGGAACTGGTCGACCTCCCCCATGTCGTACCCCTCGCGGAGACGGACCGGAGTGAAGCGCTTGTTGCTCACGTCCTCGGGTGTCAACGGCATGACCTCACCCATTCGTAGTCGTGGTTGTCCCGAGGACCCGACTGCGTCCTCGACCTGTCGGATCGAACAATAGCCTCATCACTGGGGCAGGTGTGACACGCGGGTTGGCCCCGGGCTCACAACATCGTGGCAGCGACCACGCTGCGCAGGATCCAGACGCTGATGAAGACGATCAGGAAGCTGAGGTCCAGCGCGATGCTGCCCAGCCGCAGCGGCGGCACCACGCGGCGCAGCGCCTTGATCGGGGGGTCGGTGACCGAGTAGACGGCCTCCAGCACCACCAGCACGGGACCGCGTGGCGACCAGTCGCGCGCGAAGACCATCACCCAGTCGACGACGAAGCGGATCCACAAGAAGATCCAGAAGATCGTCAGGATGATGTAGATGATCGAACCGGCGACCTGCACGTCGGTCTCGTCTCCTGTTCAGTGACCCGGGCTCGCGTCCCGGGTCGGGGTCGCGCGAGCCTCAGCTCTGGTTGAAGAAGCCACCCTCGGCGATGCGCTCCTTGTCCTCGGCCGCCACGGTGACGTTGGCGGGCGAGAGCAGGAAGACCTTGTTGGTGACGCGCTCGATGGTGCCACGCGTGGCAAAGACCAGGCCGGCGGCGAAGTCGACCAGGCGCTTGGCGTCGGCGTCGTCCATCTCGGAGAGGTTCATGATCACCGGCACGCCCTCACGGAAGTTCTCCCCCACCGTGCGGGCCTCGTTGTAGGTGCTCGGGTGCAGGGTCGTGATGCGGGACAGCTCAGCCACCACTCCGGTCGGGCCGGGCGCCGGACGACGGCGCTCGGCGAGGTCTGCCACGGGTGCGGGACGCTGCTCGCGCGCACGCTCGTGTCGGGAAGGGCCGGGGGCGGCCACGGGACGGGTCTCGGCGGTGTAGTCGTCGCTGGGGTCGTGCTCGCCGTGGGTGCCGTCGTACCGGCCGGTGTCCTCGACGAGACCGAGGTACTCGCCGATCCTGCGCATCGCGCCGCTCATGGTGGTGCCCTCCGGATCTCGAGCGTCCGGTGACGGACGCCTGGTGGTGTGAATCTATCGGACCGCAGGCCTCGAACCGAGGATTGCGGAGCCGACGCGGACGTGTGTCGCGCCGGCGGCGACGGCCTGCTCGAGGTCGCCGCTCATCCCGGCTGAGAGCCGGTCTGCATGGGGGTGGTCGGCCAGCAGGCGCTCGCGCACCCGGGCCAACCGGTCGAACGCCGCGGCGGGGTCCTCGCCCAGCGGCGCGACGGCCATCAGGCCGCGCAGGCGCAGGTGCTCGGCCGCCTCGACCGCCGCGGCCAGCGCGGGTACGTCGTCGGGCGCGGCGCCGGCGCGGTGCTCGGCGCCGGGCGGGTCGAGGCTGACCTGCACCAGCACGTCGAGCGGGCTGCCCCGCTCGGCGGCGCCGCGGTCGAGACCGCGCACCAGCTTGGGGCGGTCCAGCGACTCGACGACGCCGGCGTACCTGGCGACGGCGGCAGCCTTGTTGCTCTGCAGGGCGCCGATGTAGTGCCACACGAGGTCGAGGTCGGCGCACTCGGCGGCCTTGGCCTCGGCCTCCTGGTGCCGGTTCTCCCCCACCTCGCGCACGCCCAGGTCGACCAGCAGCCGCACGTCGGAGGCCGGGAAGAACTTGGTGACCACGACGAGGCCCACGGCGTCGTCGCGGCCGGCCGCAGCACGGGCCGCGTCGATCCGCTCCTTGACCGCGGCCAGACCCGCGGCGATCTCGGCGCGGCGGCTCACGACGTCCACACCAGACCGGCCATCCGGCCCGCGGTGGCGGCGTCGCGCCGGTGGGAGTGCAGCGCCGCGTCCTCGATCGTGCAGCGAGCGACCTCGGTGAGGCTGACGTCGAGCGCCTCGAGCTGGGCACGCACGCCGGCGCCGAGGTCGAGCGAGGGCGTCCCCCACGTCGTCTCGGCCCAGGTCTGCGGCACGACCGCCGCCACGTCGTCACGCATCTGCTCGGGCACCTCGTAGCAGCCACCGCACACGTGCGGGCCGACCCAGGCGTGCACCGCCCCGGCGCCCTGTGCGCGCATCTGCTCCACCGCGCGGGCCACCACCGCGAGCGCCACCCCCGCCCGGCCGGCGTGCACCGCCGCGACGACACCGCTACCGGTGTCGGCCAGCAGCACCGGCACGCAGTCGGCGACCCGGACCATCAGCCCCAGCCCCGCCGTGGCGGTGACCAGCGCGTCGCCGGTGACCACCGGCTCCGTCGGAGCGGGGCCGGGCTCGTTGACGACCAGGACGTCGGCCCCGTGCACCTGGTTCATCCGCGCGAAGCGGACGCCGCAGGCACTCTCCAGGCGAGGGAGGGCCTCCGAGAAGCCCGGACGCAGCCCCTGCAGGTCGATGCTGGAGTCGGTGAAGGCGACGTCGACACGGACGTCGCCCTCACGGTGGTCACGGAAGCTGAACACGGACCTCAGGCGCTCACTTCAAGAAGTCGGGCACGTCGAGGTCGTCGTCGTCGAACTGGACCTGGCGCGGCGCCGGCTTGGGGGCCTGCGGGGCCGACGGCGTGAAGGTCTGCTGCGGGGTGACGGCGGGCCGCTGCGGAGCCGAGCCCTGACGGGCGCCGGCCTCGACCTTGTCGCGGTCGTCGCGGTCCTCGCGACGGCTGGCCGCCGTACGCGCGGCCTCGCGGGTCTCCTCCTGGCTCTGCTGCTCGCGCGGCTCGCGGCGCAGCACGGTGCCCTCGTCACGGCGCTTGGGGGTGCCCCCGTCGAACCCGGCGGCGATGACGGTGACCCGCACCTCGTCGCCGAGCGCGTCGTCGATGGTGGCGCCGAAGATGATGTTGGCCTCGGGGTGCACGGCCTCCGCGACCAGGGCCGCCGCCTCGTTGATCTCGAAGAGGCCCAGGTCGGAACCACCGGCGATCGAGAGCAGCACGCCGTGGGCGCCGTCGATGCTGGCCTCGAGCAGCGGCGAGGAGACAGCCATCTCGGCAGCGGCCACCGAGCGGTCCTCGCCACGGGCCGAGCCGATGCCCATCAGCGCGGAGCCGGCGTTGGCCATGACCGACTTCACGTCGGCGAAGTCGAGGTTGATCAGGCCGGGCGTGGTGATCAGGTCGGTGATGCCCGAGACACCCTGCAGCAGCACCTGGTCGGCCTGCTTGAAGGCGTCGAGGACGGAGACGTTGCGGTCGCTAATCGAGAGCAGCCGGTCGTTGGGGATGACGATCAGCGTGTCGACCTCCTCGCGCAGGCCGGCGATGCCCTCCTCCGCGGAGTTGGCGCGACGACGACCCTCGAAGGCGAACGGCCGCGTGACGACACCGATGGTCAGCGCACCGAGCGAGCGTGCGATGCGGGCCACGACCGGAGCACCGCCGGTGCCGGTGCCGCCGCCCTCGCCGGCGGTGACGAAGACCATGTCGGCGCCCTTGATGACCTCTTCGATCTCGTCGGCGTGGTCCTCGGCCGCGCGCGCGCCCACCTCGGGGTTGGCGCCGGCACCGAGGCCGCGGGTCAGCTCGCGACCGATGTCGAGCTTGACGTCGGCGTCGCTCATCAGCAGCGCCTGCGCGTCGGTGTTGATGGCGATGAACTCGACGCCCTTGAGGCCGACCTCGATCATCCGGTTGACGGCGTTGACGCCACCACCACCGATGCCCACGACCTTGATGATGGCCAGGTAGTTCTGTGCAGCTGCCACGGTGGCTCGCCTCTCGCTGAGTACTCGGATGGATTCGTTGCTGTGCTTGCTGGGTGTTGCTGAGTGGTGCGGGTCCTGCGGGGTGTTGCTGAGTCCTGGGCGACGGGTCGGCGTGTCTCTCAACTCTGACCCTCAGGTAGAGGGTTATAGTTATGTCAACCTCGTCGTGGTCACGACAGTAGGCAGCCGGGATACCTCGCTGGCGCCGACACACCGCGTGTCGGCGTCTTTTTTCGGGGGCGGCTGCGTGGGCCCACTCACACCGGCCGGCGAGTGCCGGTCCGGGCCGGGTCGGCGGGAAGTTCGGGCCGGGTCGGCGGGAAGTTCGGGCCGGGTCGGCGGGAAGTTCGGGCCGGGTCGGCGGGAAGTCCGGGCCGGGTCGGCGGGAAGTTCGGGCCGGGTCAGCTGCGGGTGGTGGGGGTGGCGGGCACGGAGACGTCGAGCACCCGGCCGTCCTGCTCGAGCAGCACCTCGAGCACGCGCGCCTTCTGCTCGGCGTCCGCGCTGCTGCCCCACACGACCTCGCGCCCGTCGCGCAGCAGCAGGCGGATCTGGTCGACGGTGCCGACCTCGACGTAGTCGACGTCGGCGGCCAGTCCTTCGGGCAGGGCGGCCACCACGGCCGCGCCCTCCCGCAGCGCCTCGCTGGTCACGCCCGACAACGCGTCGACGCGCGGCAGCGCGGTGGGGGTCTCCTGGTAGTCGCGGAAGACCACGCCCTCGGCGTCCATGCCGCGCAGCGTCGAGCCGATGCGCACCACCGCGACGGCCACCCGCTCCTCGACCTCGACGCGCACGCCGTCGGGCCAGGCGCGCGTCACGTCGGCGCTGCGCACCACGGCCAGCGCCTCGACCCGCGCACGCACCGCGTCGAGGTCGATGCGGGCCACCGGGTCGCCCACCGGCACGGAGGCCGCGTCGCGGACCTCCTGCTCGCTCAGCACGTCGGCACCGGCCACCTCGACCTGCTCGACGGCCAGCAGCGAGGAGAACCAGATCGCCCAGACGCCGACCACCAGGAGCGCCAGGCCCAGCACCGCGACGACGACGTAGCGCAGCCGCAGCCAGCGCCGCGACCACTGGCGGCGCGCGAAGCGGCGCTGCGAGGAAGCCGTGACGGTACTGCCGGGACTGCCGGGACTGCCGGGGCCACCGGGGCCGGCCGGGGCGCGGGTGCGGGTCTCAGCCACCGGCGGCCTCCCGCAGCAGGTCGAGCACCCGGGGCCCGACCTCGGTGACGCTGCCGGCGCCCAGGGTCAGCACCAGGTCGCCGGGGCGGGCCCGGTCGACGAGCGCGGCGGGCACGTCAACGATGTCGGGCACGAAGGCGACGCGCCCGGCGGGCAGCGGCACGTGGTCGGCGACCAGCGCGCCGGTGACCTCGGGGTCGGCGTCCTCACGGGCCAGGTGCACGTCGAGCACCACGACCTCGTCGGCGGCCCCCAGCGCGACGCCCATCGCGGTGCCGAAGAGCCGGGTGCGCGAGACCAGGTGGGGCTGGAAGGCCACGATGACGCGCCCCTCCCCCGCCACCGACCGGGCGGCCTCGAGGTCGCCGGCGATCTCGATGGGCTGGTGGGCGTAGGAGTCGTAGACCCGGACGCCGCCGGCCTCGCCCTTGGCCTCCATCCGGCGGCCGGTGCCGC
Source organism: Nocardioides cremeus (assembly GCF_030518195.1). Taxonomy (GTDB): domain Bacteria; phylum Actinomycetota; class Actinomycetes; order Propionibacteriales; family Nocardioidaceae; genus Nocardioides; species Nocardioides cremeus. Next base: position 31,256 of record NZ_JAULSC010000025.1, on the reverse strand, counting down.
CGAAGGCCTCGAGCCCGTCGCGCAGCCCCTCGAAGGGCATCCCGAGCCGCAGCCCGACCCCGAGCGCGGCCAGCGCGTCGAGCACGTAGTGGCGCCCGGGGATCGCCAGGCGGACCCGGCCCAGCTCGCGGCCGCGGTCGACGACGGTGAAGGAGGAGGTGGTGCCCTCGAGGACCACGTCGAGCGCGCGCAGGTCGGCGTGCTCGCCCTCGCCCACGCCGACCAGCTCGAGCCCGCGGGCGGCGGCCAGCGGACGCAGCGCCTCGGCGCCGGGGTCGTCGACGCAGGCGACCAGGAAGCCGTCGGCGTCGATGGTGGTCACGAACTCGGCGAAGGCGGCGCGGTAGGCCTCCTCGGTGCCCCAGGTGTCGAGGTGGTCGGCACCGACGTTGGTGACGATCGCCGCGTGCGGGCGGTAGACCAGGAAGGCGCCGTCGCTCTCGTCGGCCTCGGCGACGAAGAGGTCGCCGGCCCCGGCGTCGGCGTTGCGCCCGGTCGCCGACAGCACCCCGCCGACGGCGTACGTCGGGTCGGCACCGCAGGCGAGCAGGGCCACGGTCAGCAGCGAGGTGGTGGTCGTCTTGCCGTGCGTTCCGGCCACGGCCAGCACCCGGCGCTCGGTCATCACCGAGGCGAGCCCGGCCGAGCGCGGCAGCAGCCGCAGCCCGCGCCGGCGGGCCTCGAGCACCTCGGGGTTGTCCTCGCGGGCGGCGGTGGTGACCACGGCGGTGTCACCGGGCCCGAGGTCGCCGAGGTGGTCGGGGTCGTAGCCGAGGTGGCAGGTCACCCCCACCTCGCGCAGCGAGGGCAGGAAGGGGGTGTCGTGGTCGTCGCTGCCGGTGACCTCGACGCCGCGGGCGGCCATGATGCGCGCGATGGCCGACAGGCCGGCGCCGCCGATGCCGACGAAGTGCACGCGGCCGAGCTCGTCGAGGCCGGGCACCACCTCGGGGACCGGCAGCCTCATCGCGCCGCTCCCCCGGCCTCGAGCACGATCCGCGCGAGCGCCTCGTCGGCGTCGCGGGGCACCAGGTGGCGCGCCGCGGCGCTCATCGTGGCCAGGCGGGCGGCGTCGGTGGCCAGCGGCACGACGTTGGCCACCACCCAGTCGGCGTGCAGCTCCTCGTCGCGCACCAGCAGCGCTCCCCCGGCCTCGACGACCGGTCGGGCGTTGAGCTCCTGCTCACCGTTGCCGATCGGCAGCGGCACGAAGACCGCGGGCACCCCGGTGGCGGCGGCCTCGACGACGCTGTTGGCGCCGCTGCGGCAGACCATCAGGTCGGCCGCGGCCAGGGCGAGGTCCATCCGGTCGACGAAGTGCTCGACGACGTAGGGCGTCGCAGTCGCGGTGGTCGCGCCGGGCTCGGTCTCGCCGCGTGCGCCCACCACGTGCAGCACCTGCACGCCGGCCTCGCCGAGCTGGCGCGCAGCGCCCGAGACGGCCTGGTTGATGCGCCGCGCGCCCTGGGAGCCACCGGTCACCACCAGGGTCGGCCGGTCGGGGTCGAGGCCGAAGAACGCGCGCGCCTCGGCGCGCAGCGCCTCGCGGTCGAGGGTGGAGATCATCCGCCGGATCGGCAGGCCGACGTACTCGGCGCCGGGCAGCGGGGTGTCGGGGAAGCTGACCGCGACCCGGCCACCGCGCCGCGAGGCGACCCGGGCGCCGAGCTTGTTGCCCAGGCCGGGCAGCGCGTTCTGCTCGTGCACCACGACCGGCAGGCCGCGCTTGCGGGCGGCCAGGTACGCCGGCACCGAGACGTAGCCGCCGTAGCCGACGACCACGTGGGGGTCGACGCGGTCGAGCACGGCGTGGGTCTGGCGCACCGCGTCACGCACCCGTGCGGGCACCTTGAGCAGGTCGACGCCGGGCTTGCGCGGCAGCGGCACCGGGGGCACCAGCTCGAGGGGGTAGCCGGCCGCGGGGACCACCGTGTTCTCCAGGCCCCGGGGGGTGCCCAGGCAGGTGATCTCAACCGTGGGGTCGAGCCGGCGCAGCGCGTCGGCGGTCGCGAGCAGGGGCGAGGTGTGGCCGGCGGTGCCGCCACCGGCGAGGAGGATGCGCATCGGGCTCAATCTAGGCGGTGTGGCTGGGGTGCGAGGCACCGGCCGCGACGCCGGCGGCGCGGCCACGGCGACGGGCGGCCAGGGCGCTGGCGGCCTCTGGCTCGCTGCGCGCGAAGCCGATGAGCAGGCCCAGCGCCACGAGCGAGGGCAGCAACGAGGAGCCGCCGTACGAGATCAGCGGCAGCGGGATGCCGATGACCGGCAGCAGCGCCAGCACCATGCCGACGTTGATGATCATCTGCCCGACCAGCCACACGATGATGCCGAAGCTGGCGTAGCGCACGAACGGCTCCTGGGTGTGGCGGGCCACCCGCAGCGCCGCCATCGCGATGGTCAGGAAGAGCGCGACGACCAGGAGGGTGCCGACCAGCCCGAGCTCCTCGCCGAGCACGGCGAAGATGTAGTCGGTGTGCGCCTCGGGCAGGTCGCCCCACTTCTGCTGGCTGGCCCCGATGCCCTGGCCGAACCAGCCGCCCGAGGAGAGCGCGAAGAGCCCGTGGGCGGGCTGCCAGCCGGTGTCGAGGTAGTCCTGGAAGGGGTCGGCGAAGTTGGTGATGCGCGCGACCCGCTCGGTGTCGGTGGCCGCCAGCCCGATCGCGGCGACGCTGACCAGCGAGATCGCCAGCCAGAAGAGCCGGGCCGGGGCGCCGACCACCCAGAGCATGCCGAGCAGGATCGCGAAGAAGACCAGGGCGGTGCCGAGGTCGCGACCGGCCACGACGAGCAGGGTGGCCAGCAGCAGGCCCGGGACCACCGGCACCACGAGCTGGTGCAGGCTGTGCAGGCGGCGTTCCTTGTTGGCGTAGATGTGGGCGGCCCACAGCACCAGGGCCAGCTTGGCCAGCTCGGAGGGCTGGATGGCCAGCGAGCCGACGCCCAGCCAGTTCTGGTTGCCGTTGACCGAGGTACCCACGAAGGCCGTGGCCAGCAGCAGCACCAGCGAGAGCAGGTAGGCGGGGTAGGCCAGCGCGCGCACCAGCCGCAGCGGCATCCGGCTGGCGATGAAGGCGGCGGGCAGTCCGAGCGAGAGCCACATCAGCTGGCGGCGCACCACGGCGTAGGAGTCGCCGTCGAAGACCCTGAACGACCACACGCTGGAGGCGGAGAGCACCATCACCAGGCCGATGGTCAGCAGCAGCGCGGAGGCGCCGACCAGCATGTAGTACGACGTCAGCGGCCGGTCGAAGGCCTCGCGCATCGAGGAGAGCGTGGCGCGCAGGTTGCTGGTGCGCCGAGGGGTCCCCAGGACGTCGGGGTCGTCAGGGACTGTCGTGGTCACCTCGGCCCCTCCTGCGGTTGCGCTCCTAGGGCCCGGTGCGGGCCCGTACGGCGGCGGCGAACGCGTCGCCGCGAGCGCCGTAGTCGGTGAACATGTCCTGCGAGGCGCATCCCGGGGCCAGCAGCACCGTGTCGCCCGGCTGGGCGAGGCCGGCGGCGGCCTCGACGACGCGACCCATCGGCCCGTGCTCATCGTCAGTCACACCAGTCTCATGCGCCTCAACCTCGATCACCGGCACATCCGGCGCGTGTCGCGCAAGAGCCTCCGCGAGCACCGCCCGGTCGCGACCCAGCAGCACCACCGCGCGCAGCCGCTCGTGCACCGCGGTCACCAGCTCCTCGAAGCGGGCGCCCTTGGCCAGCCCGCCGGCGACCCACACGACGCTGTCGTAGGCGCGCAGCGAGGCCAGCGCCGCGTGCGGGTTGGTGGCCTTCGAGTCGTCGACCCACGTCACGCCCTCGTGGCGCGCCACCTCGGCGATGCGGTGCCCGTCGGGCCGGAAGGCGCGCAGCCCGTCACGCACCGCCTGCTGCGAGACCCCGTGGGCGCGCGCCAGGGCGGCGGCGGCCAGCGCGTTGGCCACGTAGTGCGGCGCGCTGCTGGCCAGCTCGTCGACGGTGACCAGCTCGGCGGCCGAGTCGGAGCGCTGCTCGATGAAGGCCCGGTCGACCAGGATGTCCTCGACCAGCCCGAGCATCCCGACGCCGGGCATGCCCAGGGTGAACCCGATGGCCCGGGCCCCCTCGACCACGTCGGCGTCGCGGACCAGCTGCTCGGTCAGCGGGTCGTCGACGTTGTAGACGCACGCCCGCTGCACCTGCTCGTAGACGCGGCCCTTGTCGGCGGCGTAGTCGTCCATCGAGGAGTACCAGTCGAGGTGGTCCTCGGCGATGTTGAGCACCGCGGCCGACTCGGCGCTCATCGAGCTGGTGTAGTGCAGCTGGAAGCTGGAGAGCTCGACGGCCAGCACGTCGTACGGCGTCGGGTCCATCACCGCCTCGACGATGGGCAGCCCGACGTTGCCGGCCGCCACCGCGCGCAGCCCGGCGGTGCGCAGGATGGTCTCGAGCATCTGCACGGTGGTGGTCTTGCCGTTGGTGCCGGTCACCGCCAGCCAGGGCGCGGCGTGCTCGGGGTGGCGCAGGCGCCAGGCCAGCTCGACCTCGCCCCAGACCGGGACGCCGCGCTCGCGGGCCTGGGCCAGCAGCGGGGCGTCGGGGCGCCAGCCGGGCGAGGTGACGAGCACGTCGACGTCGTCGGGCAGCACCGCAGTCGCGCCCTGGCCCAGGCGGATGGTCGCGCCGAGCACCTCGAGCAGCTCGGCCTTCTCCTCCTTGCCCGTGGCCGACTCGTCGAGCGCGGTGACGGTGGCGCCGAGGTGGTTGAGGTTGTCGGCGGCGGCGAAGCCGGAGACGCCGAAGCCGGCGACGACCGCGCGCACGCCGTCCCAGGAGCTGGTCTGGTCGAGGCCGTCGAGGTCGCGGCGCGCGCTCACGTGCCTGCCACCCACTCGGCGTAGAAGATGCCCAGCCCGCCGGCGACGCAGAGACCGGTGAGGATCCAGAACCGGATCACCATGGTGACCTCGCCCCAGGCCATGTCGAAGGTGTGGTGGATGGGAGCCATCCGGAACAACCGCTTGGGCGAGCCGGTGAGGCGCCGGCTGAGCTTGAACCAGGAGACCTGCAGCATCACCGAGACCGTCTCCATCACGAAGACGCCGCCGACGATGACCAGCAGCAGCTCGGTGCGGGTCAGCACCGCCAGGCCGGCCAGCGCGGCGCCCAGCGCCAGCGAGCCGGTGTCGCCCATGAAGATCTGGGCGGGCGAGGCGTTCCACCACAAGAACCCGAAGCAGGCGCCGGTGATGGCCGCGGCCACGATCGCGAGGTCGAGCGGGTCGCGCACCTCGTAGCACTTGCCGTAGGTGATGTCGGACTGGCCGCACCACTGGTTGTTCTGCCAGATGTTCACGATCGTGTAGGCGCCGAAGACCATCATGCTGCAGCCGGTCAGCAGCCCGTCGGCACCGTCGGTGAGGTTGGTGGCGTTGCTGGTGGCGATCACCATGACCAGGATCAGCGCCACCACCGCGGCGGCCGGCAGCACGAGGCTGTCGAAGTCGCGGATGAAGGAGATCGAGAACGACGCCGGCCGCTGGCCGCGGTCGTCCTCGAGCACCGGGCTCAGCGCCAGGATGCCGAAGGTCAGCCCGACCACCGTCTGGCCGACGATCTTGGCCTTGCTGCGCAGCCCGAGGCTGCGCTGCTTGTAGATCTTGATGAAGTCGTCGAGGAACCCGACGGCGCCGATGCCGACGAAGAGCAGCAGCAGGAGCAGCGCCGAGGCCGTCGGCGGGGACAGCGTGATCAGCTTCGCCCCGAGGTAGCCGAGCACGGTGGCGCCGATGATGACGACGCCGCCCATGGTAGGGGTGCCGCGCTTGACGTGGTGGGTCGTCGGGCCGTCGTCGCGGACCTCCTGGCCGTAGCCCCACCGCGTGAACTGCCTGATCGCGAAGCGGGTGCCGATCAGCGAGATCAGCAGCGCCAGGCCTCCGCCCAGCAGGATCGCCCTCACCGCCGTTGCACCTCGTTCCGCTCCCAGGTCACCTCGCCGACGACGTGCGCCACCGGCCGGGCCGGCTCACCGGCACCGTTCATCTTGGCGTACGCCGGCGGCGGGCTCGACCGCGCCTCGCCGGGCGGGTGTCGATCATCACGCCCGCTCGGCCTGCTCGACCCGCTCCCCCGCGGCGTCCGGCGCGAGGCGCTCACGCAGCAGCTCGGCGGCGACCTCGCGGTCGTCGAAGGGGTGCACCACGCCGTCGACCTCCTGGCCGGTCTCGTGGCCCTTGCCGGCGACCAGCACGATGTCGCCCGGGCCCGCGTGGCCCAGCGCCTCGGCGATCGCGGCCCGCCGCCCGGCGACCTCGAGCACCTCGGCGCGCTGCTCGCTCGGCACCTGCTCGGCCCCGGCCAGCAGCGCGGCGCGGATGGCGGCGGGGTCCTCGGAGCGGGGGTTGTCGTCGGTCACGACCAGCACGTCGGCCAGGCGGGCGCCGATCTCGCCCATCACCGGCCGCTTGCCGGTGTCGCGGTCGCCGCCGGCACCGATCACCAGCACCAGCCGGCCGGTGGTCAGCGGGCGCAGCGCGCCCAGGGCCGCCTCGACCGCGTCGGGCTTGTGGGCGTAGTCGACGACCACCTCGAAGTCCTGGCCCGCCACCACGCTCTCGAGACGGCCGGGCACCCCCGGCAGGGCGCTGATGCCGGAGGCCACCTGGGCGGCGACGTCGACCGGGTCGACGTCGCCGGGGCTGGCCTCGCCGACCGCGGCCACCGCCGCGAGGGCGTTGGAGACGTTGAAGGAGCCGGCCAGCGGGACCCCGCCGGCGAACGCCCGGTCGCCGGGGCCCAGCACCCGGAAGTCGGAGCGGCTGGGCGAGGCCTCGACCTCGTCGACGCCCCAGGTGGCCGACGAGCCGCTCGTGGAGAAGGTGGCCACCGGCAGCTCGGTCTCGGCGGCCAGGCGGCGACCGTGCTCGTCGTCGACGTTGACCAGGGCCCGGCGGGCGCGCTCGGGGGTGAACAGCGAGGCCTTGGCCGCGTAGTACTCCTCCACCGTGTCGTGGAAGTCGAGGTGGTCGCGACCGAGGTTGAGGAAGACCGCCACGTCGAAGACGACGCCGTCGACCCGGCCGAGCACCAGCGCGTGGCTGGAGACCTCCATCGCGCAGACGTCGACGCCCTGCTCGACCATGGCCGCGAAGAGCCCGTGCAGGTCGGGGGCCTCGGGCGTGGTCAACGTCGTCGGCACGTCGTGGCCGGCCACGCGGGTGCCGACGGTGCCGATCACCGCACCCACCAGCCCGGCGGCGTCCAGGCCGCCCTCGAGCAGGCGGGTGGTGGTGGTCTTGCCCTGGGTGCCGGTGACCCCGATCATCGTCAGCCGCTCGGCCGGGTCGCCGTAGACCCGGGCCGAGAGCCGGCCCAGGATCCGGCGCGGGTCGTCGGTCACCAGCAGGGGCACGCCCGCAGGCACCCGCTCGGCTCCGGCCGGGTCGGTCAGCACCGCGACCGCACCCGCCTCGAGCGCGTCGGCGACGAAGTCGGCCCCGTGGGCGCGGGCGCCCGGCAGGGCGGCGTACAGGTCGCCGGCGCGCACGCGCTGGCTGCTCAGGCTGACACCGGTCAGCACCACGTCGTCGCCGCGGTGCTCGACCATCGCCAGGGCCTGGCGGGCCCAGTCGGCGAGCTCGCTCAGCGCGGTGCGCGGAGGGTCGACGGGCCGGGTCGCGGGGACGTCAGGGCGAGGCATGCCGGGGAGGCTAGCAGCGCGAGATCCGGGCCGGGTCAGCGCGAGATACGGGCCGGGTCACCACTCGACGGGCAGGTCGGAGGCGGGGGTGCCGGTGGGCGGCACGGCGTAGCGGCGCAGCGCGTAGCCGGTGATCTTGGCGAACGCCGGGCCGGCCACCGAGCCGCCGCCACCGCCGTTGCGCGGGTTCTGCACCACGACGTAGACGGTGAAGCGCGGGTCGTCGGCCGGCGCGAAGCCGGCGAAGGAGACGGTGAAGGTGCCGTCGTAGCAGCCGCACTCCGAGCTCGCGCGCTGGGCGGTGCCGGTCTTGCCCGCCACCCGGTAGCCGGGGATCTGGGCGCCGGGAGCGACCCCCGCCTCGGGGTCGACGACGCGCTCCATCATCAGCGCCGTCTTGCGCGCAGCCTCGGCGCTGACCACCTGCTGGGTGGTGGCCTGGTCGGTGCCGACCTGCTCCCCCGCGTCGGTGGTCGCGCTGCCGCGCACCAGGCTCGGGTCGATGCGCACGCCGTCGTTGGCGATCGTGTTGACCGCGGCGGTCATCTGCAGGGCGTTGACCGACACCGACTGGCCGAAGGCGATGCGGTCCTGGGTCTGGCTGGTCCACAGCGAGGGGTCGGGCAGGATGCCGGCCGACTCGCCGCGAACGCCCGCGCCGGTGGCCGACCCGAGCCCGAAGGCCGCGAGGTAGCGGCGCATCTGGCCGTCCTCGAACTTGTCGGAGGCCAGCACGGTGCCGATGTTGGAGGACTTGGCCAGCACCCCGGCGAGCGTCAGCCGGATCGTGTCGTGGGGGAACCAGTCGCCGATGGTGCGGTCCTGGCGGGCCAGCGACCCGGGCACCGTGAGCCGGGTGCGCGGGGTGACCTTGCCGGCGTCGAGAAGGCCGGCCATGGTCAGCACCTTCGACACCGAGCCCGGCTCGTAGACGTCGCTGACCGCCCGGGAGCCCAGGTCGGCCTCGTCGGAGGCCAGCGGCGCGTTCGCGTCGTACGTCGGGTGGTCGGCCAGGGCCAGCACCTCGCCGGTGCGGGAGTCCATCACCACGGCCAGGCCGGAGTCGCCGCGCGCCTGCTGCACCGTCTGGCGCACCACCCGCTGGGCGTACCACTGCAGCTCGCGGTCGACGGTCAGCGTGAGGTCCTGGCCGTCGCGCGCCTCCACGACCGTGTTGTCGCCCAGCGGCAGCTTGTTGCCGGCGGCCATCGCGTAACGGGCCGAGCCGTCGGTACCGGAGAGCAGCTCGTCGAAGGTGCGCTCGAAGCCGGCCAGCGGCTGGGGCGTGCCGTCGGCGAGCGGGGTGCCGAGGAAGCCGACCAGGTTGGCGGCCACGTCGTCGGCGGGGTACTCGCGCACCGGGTCGCGCCAGGTCGAGAGCCCGTCGAAGCCGAGCTCCTCGGCCCGGTCGACCACCTTGGTGGCGGTCGCGGCGGGCACGCCACGGGCGACGTACTGGAAGCGGCTCTCGGTGCGCAGGCGCTGCAGCAGGGTGAAGTAGTCGACGTCGAGCTTGCCCGAGAGGAACTTCGCGAGCTCGGGGGCCCGGTCGACCTCCTGGCCCTCCTCGTCGGTGTTGACCAGCGCTGGGTCGGCCACGACCATCAGCCCGTCAGCCGACTGCGCCAGCGGCTCGCCGTTGCGGTCGAGGATCGCGCCGCGCTGCGCCGGCAGCACCATCTCGTCCATGCCCTCGGCCGCCGCCATCTCGGCGTAGGCCTTCGGGTCGATGCCCTGCAGCTGCACCAGCCGGCCCGCGAAGACCGAGAGCACCATGGCGATGAGGACGAACCCGACCCGCAGCCGGAAGTGCGGGTGACCGCGGCGAGCCGCAGCCTCGTGGCTCGGCATCGGGCGCGTGGTGGGCACGAGGGCTCCTCCCTGGGGTGCTGGTCGTCGGTGGGCGTGGCGGTCGGGTGGTGCGGTGGCTCAGTCGTTCTTCTTGTTCTTCTTGTCCTTCTTCTTCTCGGACTTCTTCTCGGACTTCTTCTCGGACTTCTTCTCGGCCTTCTTGTCGGCCTTCTTCTCGTCCTGCTTGTTCTTACCCCCGTCGCCGCCACCGGAGCCGCCGCCACGCTGGTCGCCCAGCACGCCCTCGGGCGGGGTCACCACGGTCGCGGGCGGGTCGAGCTCGGAGGGCCGGGCCGGGAGCAGCGGGTCGAGCGGCAGCCGCGCACCCAGCGTGGCGCGGGCGGCGTCGCCCGAGACCGTGCCGTCGGCGAGGTCGAGGAAGAGCGGCGCGGCCGGCACCTGCATGCCCATCTTCTGGGCGCGGCGCGCGATCTCCTGGGGGTCGCGCAGCCGCTCGAGCTTGCTGGCCAGCGCCTCCTGGCGCGCCGAGAGCACCGTGGCGCGCTGCTCGAGCGAGGTCGCGGCGAAGGCCGACTGCTGCATCGAGGTGTTGAAGAGCAGCAGCCCGACGACCCCGCCGAGCAGCAGCACGGTGACCAGGCTGACGAACGGGACCTTCGCGGCGCGGGTGCGCGCGACCGGCACCACGCTGAGCCGGGCGCGCTCGACGGCGGCGCCGGCGATGCGGGGCATCCGGTTGCTGCGGGCGGCGCCCTGGGTGCTGTAGAGACTGCTCATCGGGCGGCTCCCCTTCCGGTGGTGGTGGTCGTGGTGGGTCGTACGCGCTCGACGGCGCGCAGGCGCACCGAGGCGGCGCGCGGGTTGGCCTCGATCTCGGCGGCGTCGGCCTTCTCGGAGCCGCGGGTCACCAGGCGCAGGGCCGGCTCGCTGCCCTCGGGCACGAAGGGGAGGTCGACGGGGACCTCCGAGCGGGTCGCGGCGGTGAAGGCCTGCTTGACCAGCCGGTCCTCCAGCGAGTGGTAGGACTCCACCACCACCCGTCCCCCGACGCCGATCGCCTCGATCGCCGCCGGCATCGCCCGGCGCAGCACCGCGAGCTCGTCGTTGACCTCCATGCGCAGCGCCTGGAAGGTCCGCTTGGCCGGGTGCCCACCGGTGCGGCGCGCGGGCGCCGGGATCTCGGCGTACAACAGCTCGACCAGCGCGGCCGAGGTGGTGAACGGCTCGCTCTCGCGGCGCCGCACCACGGCTTCTGCGATCTTGCGGGCGAACTTCTCCTCGCCGTAGTCGCGCAGCACCCGCGTCAGCTCGGCTGCGGAGTAGGTGTTGAGCACGTCGGCGGCCGTGGGGCCGGTGCTGCCCATCCGCATGTCGAGGGGCGCGTCCTCGGCGTAGGCGAAGCCGCGCTCGCGCACGTCGAGCTGCATCGAGGAGACGCCGAGGTCGAAGAGGACCGCGTCGACGTGGTCGAGGCCCAGCTCGTCGAGGACCTCGGGGATCTCGTCGTAGACCGCGTGCACGCCGCGGAACCGGTCGCCGTACGCCGCCAGCCGCTGCCCGGCCATCTCGAGGGCGGCGGGGTCGCGGTCGATGCCGACGACGCTGGCGTGCTCGAGGCGCTCGAGGACCGCCTCGGAGTGGCCGCCGAGACCCAGGGTGCAGTCGACGAGGACCGCGCCGGGGTGGTCGAGCGCGGGAGCGAGCAGTGCCACGACCCGGTCGAGGAGCACCGGGACGTGCGAGGGGCCGGCCACGTCAGCGGCCCAGGCTCGTCAGGAGCGTGAAGGCCACCGCCGCGCTGAGCGACATGGCTGCCGAGAAGGCCATCAGCCGCAGCGCGTCCTGCGCCTGGTGGCGCACCCGGGGCGCGGGGGCGCCGGGTGCCGGCCGGGCGCCGGGTGCGCCGGTCAGTCCGTCGACCTGGGTGCTGCTCATGGTCTCGACCCCATCAGGAGAGTGCTGCGTCGTGGTGCTGGCTGGTGCTGGCTTGTCCGGTGGTGCGGGGTGGTGCAGGTGGAGCGTGGGTGGAGCGCCGGTGGGGCGATCCGGGGTGCTGGTGGTCCGCAGGGTCTGGTCCCTGCCCGCTCGCCGGTGCTTCAGGGGGTTCTGGAACCGGGGAAGGTGCCCCAGAACCGGGTGTCGTCTGGGGCCGGGGAAGGTGTCCCAGAAGACGAGTGGGGAGCGGGCCGAGACCGGGCCCTGCGGATCACTGTTCTGTTGGTGGTCTGTCGCTGGTCTGCGTGTGGTGGTGCCTGGTGGTGCCTTGTGGTGCGTGGTGGAGCGCCCGCTCAGAGCGGGGGTGCCTCGTCGAGCTCGGCGAACTTGGCCTGTGCTCCGGTGGAGTACTCGGCCCAGCGCTGGGGGTTCCAGATCTCGACCCGGTCACCGACGCCGGCCACGACCACGTCGCGCTCGATGCCGGCGCTGGCCCGCAGGATCGGCGAGATGCCGATGCGGCCCTGCTTGTCGGGCGTGCCCTGCTCGGCGCCCGCGAACAGCACGCGGCGGTAGTCGCGAGCGTCCTTGTTCGTCATCGGGGTCTCCTGGGCCCGCCGGGCCTCGGCCATGAAGGTCGCCTCGGGCCACACGGTCAGGCAGTTCTCCTGTCCTTGCGTGATCACGAGCCCCTCCGACAGTGCGTCCCTGAACTTGGCCGGGAGGAAGAGGCGTCCCTTGTCGTCGACCTTGGGGGTGTAGGTGCCCATGAAGAACACATCGCACCTCCACGTCGACAAGCCCCGGGACGGTCACTTGCTCCACTTTCCACCACTGTACTCCACATCCCTCCACTGTCAACCACATTCCACCCCTTCCGCACCCTCGTCCTCCCCCGCGTCGCGCTCCCCTCCCCCACGGGCCGTCGGCAGCCCCACGGCCACGGAGGAGCGCGGTGTTGCCACGACGGCATACGGTTGGAATCCACCGCCGGGCACCGGCACGACCTCGAAGGGACCGCTCGTGGGATCTCCGACCGCTGGAGGCGCTGACCTCGAGACGCTGGCGCGCGTCATGGAGCGGGTGCGCACCAACGTCGAGCGCGTGATCGAGGGCAAGCCCGAGGTCGTCAGCTCGGCCCTGGTCGTGCTGCTGGCCGAGGGCCACCTGCTGATCGAGGACGTGCCCGGCGTCGGCAAGACCATGCTGAGCAAGGCCCTGGCCCGCTCGATCGACTCCACCGTGCGCCGCATCCAGTTCACGCCCGACCTGCTGCCCTCCGACGTGACCGGCGTGTCGGTCTTCAACCAGGACACCCGCCAGTTCGAGTTCCGCCCCGGTGGCGTCTTCGCCAACATCGTGGTCGGCGACGAGATCAACCGCGCCTCGCCCAAGACCCAGTCGGCACTGCTGGAGTGCATGGAGGAGCGCCAGGTCACCGTCGACAACGCGACCTACCAGCTCGAGACGCCCTTCATGGTCATCGCCACCCAGAACCCGGTGGAGATGGAGGGCACCTACACGCTGCCCGAGGCCCAGCGCGACCGGTTCATGGTGCGCACCTCGATGGGCTACCCCGTCGAGGCCGCCGAGCTGGCGATGATCGCCGGCCACACCGAGGGCAACCCCCTCGACGACCTCGAGCACGTCACCGACGCCGCCGAGATCCGCAAGCTCACCGCGATCGTCGGCCAGGTCTTCGTCGCCGAGGCCGTGCAGCGCTACACCGTCGCGCTGACCTCGGCCACGCGGCGTACCGACGAGCTGGTGCTGGGCGCCTCGCCCCGCGCCACGCTGCACCTGGTGCGCGCCGCCAAGGCCTACGCCGCCCTGCAGGGTCGCGACTACGTGCTGCCCGACGACGTGCGCACGCTCGCGCCGCGGGTGCTGACCCACCGGCTGCTGCCCAGCGTCGAGGCCTCGATGAACGAGCGCAGCACCGACGAGATCCTCCAGCGTCTCGTCGCCACGGTGCCCGTGCCCGACGGCACCCGCGGCTGAGGCCGTCGCCATGAGGGAGGCGCTGGCCGGGCTGACGGTGCGCGGACGCGCGTTCGTGGCCGCCGGCGTCACCGCCGTGGTCTGCGCCGTGCTGCTCGGCCAGCCGGCGCTGACCCGGGTGGGCGTGCTGGTGCTGGCGCTGCCGCTGGTCACCGCGCTGGTGCTGGGCCGCAGCCGCTACCGGCTGGCGCTGGTGCGCACCGTCTCCCCCTCGCTGGTCGCCGCCGGCCAGCAGGCCCGGGTGACCCTGTCGCTGAGCAACGAGGGCCGCACCCCCAGCGGCGTGCTGCTGCTCGAGGACCACGTGCCCTACGTGCTGGGCACCCGCCCACGCTTCGTGCTCGAGGGCATCGGCCACGGCTGGCGGCGCCAGGTCGGCTACCAGGTGCGCTCCGACGTGCGCGGGCGCTTCGAGGTCGGCCCGATGTCGGTGCGGGTCAGCGACCCCTTCGGGCTCGTCGAGCTCGGCCGCGCCTTCCACACCACCTCCGCCCTCACCGTCACGCCCCGCACCGTCGTGCTGGCCCCGATACCCCTCGGCGGCTCCGAGAGCGGCTCCGGCGACAACCGCCCGCGCGCCTTCGCCACCGGCAGCGCCGAGGACGTCACGGTGCGCGAGTACCACCGCGGCGACGACCTGCGCCGGGTGCACTGGCCCAGCTCGGCCCGCATGGGCGAGCTGATGGTGCGGCGCGAGGAGCAGCCCTGGCACTCGCGTGCCACGGTCTTCCTCGACAACCGCGCGACGGCCCACCGTGGGGAGGGCATCGCCTCCTCGCTCGAGACCGCCGTGAGCGCGGCGGCCTCCGTCTCGGTGCACCTGACCCGCCGCGGCTTCGCGGTGCGCCTGGTCACCGCGACCGGCGAGGACCGCGCCAGCGGCTGGCACGAGCGCGGCGCCGACCTGAGCACCGCTCCCCTGCTGGAGGCGCTGGCCGTGCTGCGTCCCGTCGAGGCGCCTCGCCTCGACACCGCGTGGCTGGGCGAGCCGGGCCACGGCGGCCTGGTCGTCGCGGTGCTGGGCGCGGTGCAGCAGCACGACGCGCCGGTGCTGCGCCGCATGCAGTCCCAGCACGGCAGCGCCCTCGCCCTGGCCCTCGACGTCGATGCCTGGGTCGGCGGCGGCTCCGGCACCCCGGCCACCGCCCTGCTGGCCCAGCAGGGCTGGCGGGCCGCCGGGGTCGGGCCCCGCGACCGGCTCGAGGCCCGCTGGCAGGAGCTCGGCACCACCGCACGCTCGGCCGCGCGCGCGAGCACGCGGCGTACGACGGAGGTGGGCTCGTGACCAGCAGGAGCCGCAGCAGCCTCGGCGCCGGCGTCGCCCTGTCGACCGCCGCCGCCCTGACCACCTGGATCTGCATCCTGTCGTGGCGCGGCTTCACCGACGCCCCGTCGCTGTTCCTGTCCCCCCTGCTCGGGCTGGCGCTGCTCGTCGCTGGCATCGGGGCGGTGGGCCGCTGGTCGCGCCTGGGCGTCGCCTCGGTGCTGCTGCTGCAGCTGCTGACCGGGGCGATGGCGCTGAGCTGGGTCGTCGTGGGCTCCCCGCTGCCGGTCGGCTCGACCTGGGACGCACTGCTCGTCGCCTTCGCGCAGGCACGCGACGGAGCGGTCGTCTACGCCTCGCCGGTGCCGACCGCCGAGGCGGCCGTCGAGCCGCTGCTGGTCGGGGGCGGCCTGCTGTGCCTGGTCCTGGTCGACCTGCTGGCCTGCGGGCTGCGGCGGGTGCCGCTGGCCGGCCTGCCGCTGCTCGCGGTCTACAGCGTGCCGGTCAGCCTGCTGGCCACCGACCTGACCTGGTGGGTCTTCGCGCTCTCCGCGCTCGGCTTCGTCGCCATGCTCTACCTGCAGGAGAGCGAGCAGGTCGCGCGCTGGGGCCGCAGCCTGGGCGAGGACGGCCCCGACCCGCTCGCGGCCACCTCGGGCCTGGGCGTGCACACCGCCACCGTGCGGCTCAACGCGCTCGCGGTGGGCGGGGTGGCGACCGCGCTGGCCGTGGTGGTGCCGCTGGCGGTGCCGACGCTCGACGTGCAGCTCTTCGACGTGGGTCGGGGCCCCGGCGGGGACACCAAGATCAGCGTCGACAACCCGATGACCGACCTGGTGCGCGACCTCAACCGGCCCGACGACACCCCGCTGCTGGCCGTGCGCACCGACCAGGTGGAGCCCGAGTACCTGCGCATCTCGGTGCTCAACCGCTTCTCCCAGAACGAGTGGAGCCCGGGCGACCGGGAGATCCCGCTCGAGAACCGGCCCGACGGCGACATGCCCACCCTGACCGGCGTCAGCCAGTCGGTGCCGCGCC
Organism: Nocardioides cremeus; assembly: GCF_030518195.1. Taxonomy (GTDB): domain Bacteria; phylum Actinomycetota; class Actinomycetes; order Propionibacteriales; family Nocardioidaceae; genus Nocardioides; species Nocardioides cremeus. Next base: position 15,543 of record NZ_JAULSC010000025.1, on the reverse strand, counting down.
GCACCCTCGACTACCGGCTCGAGGCCTACGAGACGTTCTCCTCGCGCTGGCTGCCGACCTTCGCCCCGGTGAGCCGGGTCGAGGCCGCGGGCGACTGGCGCTACGACGAGTCGACGATGGACTTCCTGGCCGGCGACCCCGACCTCGACCTCACCGGGGCCACCTGGTCGATGACCGCGGTCGACCTCGACCTCTCCGCCCAGGAGCTGGCCGACGCCCCCTCCTCGGTCGGCATGGTCTCGGCCTCCTACACCGACCTGCCCTCCGACATGCCGCCGCTGATCCGCCAGCTGGCCAACCAGGTCACCGCCGGCGCACCGACGCGGTTCCAGAAGGCCGTGGCCCTCCAGGACTGGTTCCGCGAGGAGTTCGACTACTCGCTGCGCAACGTGCCTCCTGGCAACGGCACCGACGAGCTCGAGGAGTTCCTGAGCCCCGACGGCGACTACGCCCGCACCGGCTACTGCGAGCAGTTCGCCAGCGCGATGGCCGTGATGGCGCGCCAGCTCGGCATCCCCGCCCGCGTGGCCGTCGGCTTCCTGCGGCCCCAGCGCATCGCCGAGGGCGTCTACGAGTACTCCTCCGACGACCTGCACGCCTGGCCCGAGCTCTTCATCGCCGGCTCCGGCTGGGTGCGCTTCGAGCCCACCCCGCCGGCCCGCGCCGGCGCGGTGCCCGCCTACACCCGCGAGGCCGTCGACCTCGAGCAGCCCGAGCCCAGCGGCCCCAGCGGGCGCGCCGAGGACCAGCTGCCCGACCGCAACGGCGAGCCCACCGCGGCCCCCGACGAGCTCGACCCCGAGGCCGACGACGAGGCCGGCGCCGTCGACGCCGGCTTCCCGTGGGGCACCCTGCTGGGCGTCCTGCTCGGTGCGCTGGCACTGGTCGCGCTGGTCCTGGCCCCCCGTGCCGTACGCCGCCGCCGGCGCGAGCACCGGCTCGCCGCGGGGCCCGAGGCGATCTGGGACGAGCTGCGCGACACAGCCCGCGACCTGGGGCTGCCCTACCCCGACCACCGCTCGCCGCGCGAGACCGGCGCCGGCCTGGTGGGCCACCTCGGCAGCCCGCTCGACGACCGGCCGCGTCCCTCGCACGGCGCCGGTCAGGCCCCCGAGGCGGTCGACTCGCTGCACCGGCTCGTCGGTGACGTCGAGCGGCTGCGCTACGCCCCTGTCGGGGCGGACGAGTCGCGCCCCGACCGGCAGGAGGACGGCCGGCGCGTGGCGCAGGCCCTCCACGACGGCGCCACCCCCCAGGCCCGGCGACGCGCCACCTGGCTGCCGCGCACGCTGCTGCGACCCACGCGTCGTACGGACGTGGTGGCCGGGCCGGAGACCGAGTCGCTGGGCTACCGCGACGGGGTCGTCGACCTCGTGCGCTGACGCCGACCCGGCCGGTTCGAACGAGCCGGGTCGCGAGTCGGCCGGTTCACACCAGCCGGGTCGCGGGTCGAAGGCGTCGACCCGTGCGCTGACGCCGAGTCGGCCGGTTTGAACGAGCCGGGTCGCGAGCCGTCCGGTTCACCCCAGCCGGGTCGCGGGTCGAAGGCGTCGACCCGTGCGCTCACGCCCAGTCGGCCGGTTCACACCAGCCGGGTCGCGAGCCGGCCGGTCCACACCAGCCGGGTCGCGGGTCGAAGGCGTCGACCCGTGCGCTCACGCCGAGTCGGCCGGTTCACACCAGCCGGGTCGCGGGTCGGGCGGGGCTCAGAAGCCGCCGTTCTCCTCGCGGCGGCGGCGCCAGCGCTCCTCCATGCGGTCCATGAAGCCGGCGCCGTTGGAGCCGCTCGAGCCGCCGCGGCGCTGGCGCGCACGGGTGCGGCGACCACCGTCGATGACGGTGAAGGAACGCTCGCCCTGCTCCTCGGAGGAGGCGCCCGCCTGGGCGGCCGGGCCGGCCTGGGTCTGGGTGCGCAGGGCGTTGAGGCCGAACGTGGCCGAGCCGAGCATCACCACGAAGCCGACGATGCCGATCGGCCAGATCTGGGTGATCGCGCCGGTCATCAGCACGACGATGCCGACCACGAAGACGGCCCCTGCCGCCATCGCACGGCGACGGGCGACGCGACGCAGCGACGTGCCGCGCAGGGTGGAGGCGAACTTGGGATCCTCTTCGGAGAGGGCTCGCTCCATCTGCTCGAGCAGTCGCAGCTCCTCTTCCGAGAGTGGCACCGTTCCTCCAATGGGGTCACGCACGCACCGACACGTCTGGTCGATGTCGGCACGTCAAGTCTAGGCAAGCCCTCGCCGTCACGGTAGGCGGCTCACACAATTTGGCTCTGACCGGGTCGGGACCGTGGTCTCGGCCGTGGTCCGGGACCGGCTGGTGGGCCGGTCCCGGGAGTGGTTCGGGGCTGCGGCCCGGACGGATGGGACCGGGTCACGAGAGCAGGCTCGCCGGGCGCACCGCGGCCGAGCCGAAGCGCCGTGCCGCCCGGTCGACGGCACGGTCGGCCTCCGACCAGCCGTGCTCGCGCTCGCCCAGCACGTGCTGGTGGTGCACGCTCTCGCGGGGCGCGAGCCCCTCGACCCGGACCCCCACCAGCCGCAACCGGGCCCGCTGCAGGCCCAGGGCGTCGTACAGGGCCGTGGCGGTGCGGTAGACCTCCTGGGTCACGTCGGTGGCCTCGCTCATCGTGCGCGAACGGGTGATGGTGGTGAAGTCGGCGAAGCGCACGGTCAGCGTCACGGTGCGCCCGGCGACGCCGGCCACCCGCATCCGCCCGGTGACGGTGCTGGTCAGGCGCAGCAGCTCGCGCAGCACCACCGTGCGGTCGTCGACGTCGCGCCCGAAGGTCTCCTGCGCCCCCATCGACCGGTCGGGCTCGGCACCCCCGAGGCCGAACGCCCCGCTGGAGCCGGCGACCACCTCGCGGCGGTCGTCGCCCCACGCCAGCCCGTGCAGGTGGCGACCGAGGTGGTCGCCGACGGCGCGCTGGAGGGTGCGCACCGGGGTGTGCGCGACGTCGCCGACGGTGACCAGCCCCAGTCGGTGCAGCATGGCGCGGGTCTTCTCCCCCACCCCATAGAGCTCGCCGACGTCGAGCGGGTGCAGGAAGGTGGTGATCTCCTCGGGCGGGACCACGACCACGCCGTCGGGCTTGGCACGCTTGCTGGCCAGCTTGGCCACCGAGATGGTCGCCGCGACCCCGACCGAGCAGGTGATCGCCTGCTCGTCGTGGATGGTGGCGCGCACCTGCTCGGCGATCTCGACCGGGGGGCCGAGGCGGCGTACGGAGCCGCTGACGTCGAGGAACGCCTCGTCGAGGGAGACCACCTCGACCAGCGGGGTGACTCGGCGGAAGGTCTCGACGACCGCGGTCGAGACCCGGCCGAAGAGCTCGTGGTCGGGCGCCACCACCACTGCCTGGGGGCACAGCCGCCGGGCCCGGGTGGCCGGCATGCCCGACCGCACGCCGTGCTCGCGGGCCAGGTAGTTGGCCGAGAGCACGACGCCGCGGTAGCCCCCACCCACGATGACCGGCACCTCCCACAGCTCGGGCCGCTCCCGCACCGCGACCGAGGCGTAGAAGGCGTCCATGTCGATGTGGAGGATCGGCGTGGCCGGAGCGCCAGCGGAGGTCATGCCGATCCTCGCCGAGCCGGCGCTACTTCACGGGAGGAGCGGAGCGGGGGAACGTGAAGTAGCGCCGGCTCGGCGTGAACTAGCGCCGGCTCGGCGCGCTCGGCGCGGTCAGCGGGCGAGCACGTGCAGCTGTGTGGCGAGCGGGAGGTACTCGGGACGCGTGGCGACCGCCTGCTCGAGCTCGACCAGGGCGGCGGTGGAACCGGGCTCGAGGTCGAGCAGGGTGCCGGGGACCAGGTCGGCGAAGACCCGCACGCCGTGGACCTGCTCGACGTGCAGGTCGGCAGCGGCCAGCAGCGCGACGAGCTCGTCGCTGGTGTAGCGGTGACCGGCGCGGCCGGGGTCGACGGTGGGCTCGAGCAGCGCGAGGGCCTGGCCGAAGTGGCCGGCCATGGCGCGGGCCAGCACCGCGGCGTGGCGCTGGGCCACGAGCAGGCTGAGGGTGCCGCCGGGGCGCACGGCCTCGCGGAGCACGCCCAGGGCGGTCGCGGGGTCGCCGACGTGCTCGAGGACCCCGTGGCACAGCACCAGGTCGGCGCTGTCGGCGCCGGCGACGTCGAGCAGGCTCGAGACCTCGCCCTGCAGCCCGGCGACCTCGACGCCGCGCTCGCGGGCGCGGCGCCCGAGCGAGGCGAGGGCGTCGGGGCTGGGGTCGACGACGGTGACGCGGTGGCCGAGCTCGGCCACGCGCACGGCGAAGCCGCCGGTGCCGCCGCCGATGTCGAGGACGTCGAGGGGCCCGGACTGCTCGAGCAGCGGGCGCAGGGCGTCCCACACCACGGCGGTGCGAGCCGCCGCCCGGCGCTCGCTGGGACGTTCGCTGGGGCGGTCGCTGGCGGACATGGCACCCACCCTAGGGCCACAGGCACGCCGATCATCCCGGGCTCCCCGGGCTGCGGTGCCACAGCTTGCGTGCCACGTCGCGGGTCTCCTCGCCGGCGGGCTTGATGTCGGCGTACGGCGAGAGCCGGAAGCCGCTGGAGTGCACCAGCACCCGCCGGCGGCCCATCCCGCCCGCGGCACCCGGCCCGTCGGGGCGCGCCATCACCGGGCGCGGTGCCCGGCTCTGCGCCGCACCCTGCCCGGCGAGCTCGACGCCGACGCCGCCGAAGCCCTCGGGCACCACCGCCATCTGCTCGTGCACCGCCTCGATGCCGCCGCGACGCCACTGCTCGTGCAGGACCGGCAGCTCCCAGCAGCCGGTGGCGCGCAGCGAGACCCCGCGGTGGCCGGTGCGGCGCAGCTCGCCGCGCACCACCAGGAGCCAGGAGTGGAAAACGGTGGCGGCGTAGGGCCCCTGGGCGTCCTCGAAGAAGGTCGCGTCGACCGGGCCGGTGCCGTCGTCGAGGGTCAGGAAGACCACCCGGCGCCCGGAGCGGATCGGCGGGGTCTGGGTGGCGACCTTGACCCCGGCCACCAGCAGCTCGGCCTTGCTGCGCTGCTGGAGCAGCTGCTCGCTGCGGGTCACCCCGAGCGCGTCGAGGAAGGGGCCGTAGGTGTCGACGACGTGCCGGCTGGCGTCGAGGCCGAGGATCTCGAGCTCGGCGCGCATCTGCTCCTCGCCGGTCATCTCGGGCAAGCCAGAGACCCCGCCCTCCCCCGGCGCGTCACCGAGGTCGAGGCTCAGCTGCACCGAGTCGACCGGGGGCGGCGGCGCGGCGGTGCGCGCCTGGGCCAGCGAGCGGCCCCACACGCCCTCGCGCACCGGGGCGCCGCGGTCGTCGCGGTAGTCCTCGGCCTGGTCGCCGGGGCGCCGGTCGCGGCGCCGGTCGGCCTCGGCGGCGCTCTCCCCCGCCTGCGCCCGCTCGCGCACCCCGAGGTCGGTGCTGTTGCGCGCGGCCGCGGCCTCGGCGACCTGGCGGGCACGCGTGGTGGTGCCGCTCCAGGACTTGCGCCCGGCCACGCCGCGGCCCCGCGAGGCCCGTTCGAGGGCCCGGCCCTGGCGGTCGAGCTCGGCGACCTGCAGCAGCAGGTCGCGGCGGGTCAGCACCCCTCGACGGCGTACGTCGCTGCCGGCGGCCGACCCGATGCCGTAGGTGCTGTCGAAGGCGCCCGCCAGCACCAGCCGCTCGACCACGGGGCGCGAGACCCGTGCGCGCTGCCAGAAGTCGGGCAACGAGTGGAAGGGCCGGGCCGCGACGATGCGCGCGACCTCGGCCTCGCTGATGCCCTTGACCTCGGCCAGCGCCAGGCGGATGCCCCAGGGGCGCCCGTCGGGGACGTCGGGGCCGGGGTGGGCGCCGGTGGGCTCGACCCGCTCGACGACGTAGGCCTGCTCGGAGGCGTTGACGTCGAGCCCGAGCACCGCCACGCCGAGGCGGCGGGCGTCCTCGAGGATCAGCCGCTTGGGGTACATCCCCGGGTCGTGGGTCAGCACCCCGGACAGGAAGTGCGCCGGCCAGTGCGCCTTGAGCCAGGCCGACTGGTAGGTCGGCAGCGCGAACGCCGCCGCGTGGGCCTTGCAGAAGCCGAAGGAGGCGAAGGCCTCCAGCACGCTCCAGACCTCCTCGACCACGGCGAGGGGGTAGCCGCGGCCCAGCGCGCGCGGGAAGAACCAGGCCCGGGTCTGGGCCATCCCCTCGGCGTCGCCCAGGGCGCGGCGCTTCTCGTCGGCCTCGGCGTAGGAGATGCCGGTGAAGCAGCCGATGATCTCGATGACCTGCTCGTGGAAGACCACCACGCCCCGGGTGGGGGCCAGGATCGGGCGCAGGTCGTCGTGGAGGTAGCGCGGCTCGCGCCACCCGTGCTTGACCTCGAGGTAGGGCGTGATCATGTCGCTCTTGACCGGCCCGGGCCGGAACAGCGAGATGTCGGTGATGATGTCCTCGAAGGTCTCGATGCCGGACTTGCCGACCAGCTCGCGCTGGCCCGGGGACTCGATCTGGAAGACCCCGAGGGTGCGCGCCGCCGAGATCATCCGGTAGGTCGCGGGGTCGTCGAAGGGCACCTGCTGGTCGTCCTCGAGGTCGATGCGCACCCCTTCGACCCGCTCGACCTCGGTGAGCGCGTGCGCCATGGCCGACTGCATCCGGATGCCGAGCACGTCGAGCTTGAGCAGGCCGAGGTCCTCGACGTCGTCCTTGTCGAACTGGCTCATCGGGAAGCCGGCGTACGACGCCTCGACGGGGGTGCGGTCGAGCAGGGTCGCGTCGGAGAGCAGCACCCCGCACGGGTGCACCGCGACGTGGCGCGGCAGCCCGTCGAGCCGCTCGACGAGCTGGAACATCAGGTCGAGCCGGGCCTCGCCCAGCCCGCTGGCACGCAGCTCGGGCAGCTCGGCCAGCGCGGCGCGGGCGTCGCGGGCACGGATGTGCGGGAAGGCCTTGGCGATGGCGTCGGTCTCGGCCGGGGGCATGCCGAGCGCGGCGCCGACGTCGCGCACCGCGTGCCGCACCCGGTAGGTGTCCATCATCGAGACGCACACGCAGCGCTCGCCGCCGTAGCGGTCGAGGATGCGCTCGTAGACCTCGGTGCGCCGGTCGGACTCGACGTCGACGTCGATGTCGGGCAGCGCCTGGCGCAGCGGGGAGAGGAAGCGCTCCATCAGCAGCTGGTGGCGGATCGGGTCGACCCCGGAGATGCCGAGCAGGTAGTTGACCAGGCTGCCGGCCCCCGAGCCGCGTGCGGCGACCCGCACGCCCATCTGCTTGACCAGGTCGGTCACGTCGCCGACGGTCAGGAAGTACGACGCGTAGCCGAGCTCCCTGATCACCGCGAGCTCGTCGTCGAGCCGCTTCCACACCACCGCGAGCCCGCCGCTGCCGTAGCGGTCGCCGATGGCGCCCTCGCAGCGGGCCCGCAGCGCCACGTCGGCGCTGGGGTGGTCGGTGGAGAGGCTGAACTCGGGGAAGTGCACCTCGCCCAGGCCGAGGTCGGCACGCGGGTCGAGGGCGCAGCGCTCGGCCAGCGCCCGGGTGCGGGCCAGCAGGCGCAGCGCCTCGCGCCCGGTGCCCGCGCCGGCGCGGGCCACCACCTCGTGGGCGACCTCGCGCATCTGCGGCCCGGACTTCAGGTGCCCCTCGGCGTTGCCGCGGTCGACGTGGCGCCGGTCGAGGGCGACCAGGCGGCGGGCGGCGTCGAGCACGTCGACGGTGGCGGCGTCGCTGCGATCGGCGTAGCGCACCGCGTTGGTCAGCACCGAGCCGGCACCGGCCTCCTCGGCCAGGGCGAACATCCGGGCGGCGTGCCGGGTCGAGCCGGGGCCGTCGCCGGCCAGGCGGTGCGAGACCACCTCGACCTGGAGGTTCTCGCGCGGCACCAGGGCGCGCCAGCGCTCCAGGGCGGCCCGGGCGTGGTCGCGGCGGCGCACGGCCGCCGCGGCCCCGACCTCGGAGGCCGGCCCGAGCAGCACGACCAGGTCGCCGGAGCCGAGCAGCGCCGCGACCTCGGGGTCCTCGGGGTCCAGGACCGGGGTGCCGCGCTCGCCCGCGAGGTGGGTGGTCGAGAGCACCCGGCACAGCGCGGCCCAGCCACCGCGCCCGCCGCCGGGCCCGGCGGCGTGGGCCAGCAGGGTGACCCGGGGCAGCCGTGGGTCGCGGAAGGCGCCGCCCCGCACCGGGGTGCGCCCGCGCCCGGGCGCCGGCGCCCGCCCCTCGACGGGAGCCGGGCGGTGGGCCAGGTCGACGCCGAGGACCGGGCTGATCCCGGCCTGCAGGCACGCCTTGGCGAACTTCACCGCGCCGTAGGTGCCGTCGCGGTCGGTCAGCGCCAGCAGGTCCATGCCGTGGTCGGCCGCGCGCTGGACCAGCAGGTGCGGCAACGAGGCACCGTGCTGCAGGGAGTAGCCGGAGGCGACGTGCAGGTGCGGGAACGGGTCGGGCACGGGTCGGTCCACCTCTCGCGTCGGCTCGACCCTGACGACAATCCTCTCGAACTCATGTTCGAGAAGACGTCCAGCCTAACCCCGCCGCGCTCCCGGCGCCAACCCGCCCTCACCAGATCGCGGCAACCCACTCCGGGCGGTCGACGAAGGGGTTGCGGTTGCCCTGCCAGGTCTCGAAGATCGCGTCGTTGCGGGCGCGCTCGAAGGCGTCGGGCGGGTCCTGCTCGTGCCAGCGCAGCAGGGTCGAGAGCCGACCGAGGTAGCCCAGCGCGTCGAGGTCGCGCCGGCCCACCTGCTCGGAGACCTCGAGGTCGGCGAAGCCGTCGCCGCCCTCGTAGCGCACCGCCATGTAGAGCACCATCCGGGCCACGTCGCCCTTCACCGCCTCGCGCGGCTCCCAGGAGTCGGCGTCGCGGTAGGTGTCGGCGGCCTCGCCCTGGGGGCTGCCGCCGTCGTCGAAGTCAAGGCTGGAGCGGTCGGCGTTGACGCTGACGTCGGCCGGGCGCACGTGGTGCAGGTCGGTGCCGGGGCCCGCGGCGGTGCCGAACCCGCCACGGCTCTGCGGCCACACGTGCTCGCGGTTCCACTCCTCCGGGTCGCCGCCGTTGGCGTCGCCCGGCACGCTGTCGCCGGTGTAGAGCTCGATCACGCGACCGGGCGCAGCGGGGTCGGCGTCGGTGTTGCGCAGCGCCTCCCACAGCCGGTCGTAGCTCAGCCGGTCGACGTCGGTGGAGATGATCTCGTGCAGCGCCCGGGCCAGGTCCTCGCCGGTGCGGCCCTCGGCGTCGGCGTAGTAGTCACGCACCACCGCGGGCAGGTCGCCGGCGGCGCTCGGGGCCCGGGAGGGCGTCGCGGCGCCGACGAGCGCGACCGCGTCGACCTGCTTGAGCCCGGGCGCGGAGAAGTACGACGCCCGCTCGCCGCCGAGCACCACCTCAGCACCCAGCAGCTCGGGGTGCGAGGCCAGCCCCCAGGTGCTGCGCAGCTGCGCGGGCAGCTGGACCAGGAGCATCCGCGCCGGGTCGCGCTCCCCCGGGTCGTCGGCCAGTGCCAGCGCCAGGTCGGAGGGGAAGGACCCGCGCACCACCTCGCCCGGGGCGACGGGCTGGCCGACCAGGTGCCCGCGGACGCTCAGCACCGTGCCGTCGGCGCTGGCCAGCGCCTGGGCGACGTCGCTCGCGCCCGCCGTGGCGGCGGGGTCGAGCAACGAGCGCGCACCGCCCGTGGGCCCGACCTCCTCGTCGACGGAGCCCTGACCGGCGCAGGACGGGAGGAGCCCCAGCACGCCGACGAGCAGGAGCGCACCGAGCCGGCGCGGGCGCCGGGCGAGGACGGGAGGCATGGGCCCAGCCTGCCTCACCCGGCGCGGGCGATGCGCTCCTGGAGCGGCGGGTGCGGCACCAGCCCCAGGGACTGCTCGACCACGGCGAGGAACCGGTCGGCGTCGCGGACGAGGTCGTCGGCCTCGCGCTCGGTGACCGCCCGCGAGGAGCCGGCCTCGGCCGCGGCCCGCTTGGCTGCGCCCGCGGAGAAGAACGTGGCCCACTCGGCCAGCTCGGGGGCCACCTCGGCCAGCAGCACCCAGGCGTTCTTCTGGGCCCGGCGACGCGGGCCGGCGGGCCGGGCCCGCGCGGAGAGCAGCGCGGCGGCCGAGCGCAGCGCCGACACGTGCGCCCCGGCGTAGCGGGCCGGGACCTCGGGGGTGGCCATCGCCTCGCCGAGCGACTCCGCGGCGCGGGCGAGGTAGGAGTGCGTGGTCACCGGCAGGGCCTGCGGGTGCGGCACGGGCGCGGAGAAGGAGGAGCGGGTCATCACCGACATCCCCTTCAGTCCGCGCAGCCGACGAGCAGCCACTGCCCGCCGTCGACGTCGAGGGCCAGGTCGAAGACCCCGCCGGAGTCGTCGGCCCCGCGCACCGCTGCGCCGCGCCCGGCCTCGACGCGCCACAGCGCGCGCTCGGCGAGCAGCTCCTCGAGCGGGCGGGGGCGGGCCGGCTGCTCGGCGCTCGAGCCGTCGGCCGGCTCCTCGGAGCCCAGCACCGCCCGCACGCCGGCGTGGCGCCACCACTCACCGGTCTCCACCCAGTGCTCCAGCACCGAGCGGACCTTCCAGAGCCGCCCGCGCCACAGGAACTGCTCGGGGACCATCGTCTCGGCGCCGGCCAGCTGGCCGCACCGCACCTCGACGGGCTCGTCGTAGCGTCGCATCAGCTCCATCACTGCCACCTCTCCGGCGCCGGGCGCCAGGTCCGCCTGGAGCCCCCAGCGGAGGCGGGGTCGAGGTCGCCCCCGCCGGGAGCATGTTCGAATCTGTGTTCGAACTTGTTCCCAAGGTACACGCCCCCACCGACAGTGGGTCAAGGGTCGTGGCGGGCCCCTGTGCAGGAGCGCGACCGGCGGCTCAGGAGGCGGCGATCCGGTCGTGCGTGGCGCTGAGGTAGCGGTCGGTGTCGGGATGGAACATGGTGACCAGGATCGCGACCTCGACCACCAGGGAGAGGTAGCTGAGCACCACGAAGACCTGCGGCGGCTCGACCCGGATGCCGCTCAGGGTCGCCACCGCGGTCATCACCACGAGCACCGCCAGGCACACCCGCGCCCAGTGGTGGCCGTTGCGGAAGAAGACCAGCAGCACCCCGATCAGCATCGCCATCACCACGAAGAGCACCGCGGCGACCGGGAAGAACTGCGGGACCGCGATCGGCTGCTCCTCGATCAGGTAGTCGAGCCCCTGCCGCTCCAGGATCTCGGCGGCCGAGCGGTGCCCCCGCGCCCAGTTCAGCACGAGGTCGTCGCGCAGCACCGCCGTCAGCACCACGGTCAGGGCCCCCAGCGCCAGCAGCACCAGGTGCAGCTGCAGGCACGCCCTCAGCGCGCGCGGTCGTTCCAGGCGGTCGTCGTCCATGACGGCCCTCTCTGTGGTCCGGGGGCGGCAGCCGGGTGCGGGGCACCCGGTGCGAACTCTAGGGTCGCAGCCATGAGCACCGAGCACCCGGGCATCGCCCGGTTCCGCACCGAGCTGGCCCGCCGCGGCGGGCGCGGCGAGGTCGTCGTCCTGCCCGACGCCGTGCACACGGCCGCGCTGGCCGCCGAGGCCCTGGGCTGCGAGGTGGGCGCGATCGCCAACAGCCTGCTCTTCGACGCCGGCGGCTCGCCGGTGCTGGTGCTGACCTCGGGCGCGCACCGGGTCGACGTGCGCGCGCTCGCGGAGCGCATCGGCGTCGAGCGCCTCGCGCGCGCCGGCGCCGACTTCGTGCGCGAGCACACCGGGCAGGTGATCGGCGGGGTCTCCCCCCTCGCCCACCCCGCGCCCGTGCCGACGTACCTCGACGAGTGGCTGGCGCGCCACGAGGTCGTCTGGGCGGCCGCCGGCCACCCCGCCGCGGTCTTCTCGACCTCCTTCGAGGAGCTGCGCGAGATGACCGGCGCCGGCGTCGTCGACGTCGAGTCCCCGCCGGCCTGAGCAGCCTGGCTAGTCTGTGCCCGTGGCGAGGGTCGTGGTGGTCGGTGGCGGGTACGCCGGCCTCGCCACCGCCGGCCGGCTCGCCAAGACCGGCCACGACGTCACCCTCCTCGAGCGCGCCGCGACCCTCGGCGGCGCCCTGGGCTCGGTGCACGCCGACGGCTACCGCTGGGACGCCGGCCCGACCTCGACGCTGCTGCCCGCGGTGCTGCGCGACCTGTTCCGCAAGACCGGACGCCCGCTCGAGCGCGAGCTCGACCTGGTCGCGCTGGAGACGGTGCGCACGCACCGCTTCGTCGACGGCTCCGAGCTGGCCCTGCCCGGCGGCTCGCGCTCGGGGCAGCTGCGCGCGGTCGAGGAGCTCTCCCCCGGCCAGGGCCAGGCGTGGGTCGACCACGTCGCGGCCTACACCGACGACTGGGAGGTGCTGCGCCGCCACTACCTCGAGCAGCCGTGGGAGCGCGCCTCGCTGCCGGCCGAGCTCAAGGAGCGGCTGGGCTCGCGCGAGACCCTGCAGCGGCGGCTGCGCCGCACGCTCAAGGACGACCGGCTGCGCGACGTCGCGGCCCACCCCTTCGTCACCGACGGCCACGCCACCCGCGACGTCCCCGCCTGGATGGGCCTGGTGGCCTACCTCGAGCAGCGCTTCGGGTCCTGGACCGTGCCCGGCGGGATGGCCAGGGTCGGCGAGGTGCTCGCCGCACGGATGGGCACCCGCGGGGTCGACGTGCGCCTGGGCACCGGCGTCCGCGACGTCGTCGTGCGGGGCGGCCGGGCCGTGGCGGTCAGCACCGACGACGGCGAGATCGACGCCGACGTCGTCGTCTGCGCGATCGACCCCCGTCGCCTGCCGGCGCTGGCCCGGCTGGTCGAGCGCACGATGCCCGCGATCCCGCCGGTCGTGTGCCACGTGGGGCTGGCCGGCGACCTGCCCGAGGTGCCCCACGAGCTGGTGCTGCACGGCGACCCCACCCTGGTGGTGCGCACCGGCGGCCAGGCCCCCGACGGCGGCGCCGCCTGGACCGTGCAGGGCCGCGGCCGCCTGGCCGAGGACGTGCTGGTCGCGCTGGCGCGGCACCGCATCGACGTGCGCGGCCAGGTCGTCACCCGGGTCGACCGCTCACCGCGCGACCTCGTCGAGGCCTGGGGCGGCTCGCCGCTCGGGGTGCTGTGGCAGGGCCGCGCCACGGTGCAGCGCCGGCTCGGCCCCGACACGCCCGTGCCCGGTGTGTACGCCGCCGGCGCGCACGCGACACCGGGCGCGGGGCTGCCCTTCGTGGGGCTGTCGGCGGCCCTGGTGGCCCAGCGCGTGGGACCCGCCTGAGGCGGCGGCCGCGTCAGGCTCAGGGACGGACGTCGAGCTTCTCGAAGATCTCGCGCGTGGCCTTCGACCGGTTCAGCGTGTAGAAGTGCAGCCCCGGCGCGCCGCCCTCGAGCAGCTCCTGGCACAGCTCGGCGGCCTGGGTGATGCCCTCGGCGCGCATCGAGACCGGGTCGCCGTCGTGGGCGCTGATGCGCTCGACGACATCGGCGGGCACGTCGGTGCCGATCAGCTCGCCCTGGCGGCGGATGGCCTGCAGGTTCAGGATCGGCATGATGCCCGGCAGGATCGGCAGGTCCACGCCCCGCTCGCGCACCCGCTCGACGAGCGAGAAGTAGTCGGCGGCCCGGAAGAACATCTGGGTCACGGCGAACTCGGCGCCGGCGCGGGCCTTGGCGACCAGCACGTCGGCGTCGTGCTCGAGCGAGGCCGACGAGGGGTGCCGCTCGGGGAACGCGGCGACGCCGATGCGGAACTCACCACGCGCGGCGACCAGCTCGACCAGCTGGTCGGCGTGGTCGAGGCCGCCCTCGGTGGGCGTCCACTCGGCGCGCGGGCCCTCGGTGGGGTCGCCGCGCAGGGCCATCACGTGGTGCACGCCGGCGGCGGCGTACTCGTCGAGGATCTGCTCGAGCTCGCTGCGGGTGTGCCCGACGCAGGTCAGGTGGGCCATCGGCAGCATCGAGGTCTCGCGGGCGATCCGCCCGGTCAGCCGCACGGTGGTGCCGCGGCTGCTGCCGCCGGCGCCGTAGGTGACGGAGACGAAGGTCGGGTTGTAGGGCTCGAGCGCGCGCACGGCGTCCCACAGCTGGGCCTCGCCGGCCTCGTCCTTGGGCGGGAAGAACTCGAACGAGAAGGAGCGCCCGCCCGCAGCGATCAGGTCGGTGAGCGCACGTCCGCGGCCGATGGTCATGGCGACGATTCTATGGAGCACCTGTGCACCCAGGGGTGGGCGTCCACCCAACGGCGCCAGTTGTGGGTATGTCTCCTACTGTGATCCGGTGAGCGACTCCCCCGCCAGCACGGCCGGCACGGCCGGCACCCCCTGGGACGCCGACGGCTTCCGCGCCCAGGTCCAGGACGCCCTCGAGCAGTTCCTCGACCGGCAGGCCGACCGCCTGGCCCCGCTGGGCCCCGACGCCGAGCGGCTGCTCGCCGAGGCCCGCGCCGTGGTCGCAGGCGGCAAGCGCCTGCGGGCCGCGTTCTGCTGGTGGGGCCACCTGGCCGTGGCGGCACCCGTCGACGAGCAGGCGCTGGTGCGCGCCTGCGCGGCGCTCGAGCTGCTGCACGCGAGCGCGCTGGTGCACGACGACCTGATGGACGCCTCCGACACCCGCCGCGGGCGCCCGGCCACGCACCGCGCCTTCGAGCGCGAGCACCGCTCCGACGCCTGGCGCGGCGACCCCGAGCAGTACGGCGCCGCCGCGGCGATCCTGCTCGGCGACCTGCTGCTGTCGTGGTCCGACGAGCTGCTGCGCGGCTGCGGCCTGCCGCTGCCGCGGGTGGTCGCGGCCCTCGAGGTGCTCGACCTGTGCCGCACCGAGGTGATCGCCGGGCAGTTCCTCGACGTCTCGGTGCAGGCCCGGGGCCGCGCCGACGTCGACGCCGCGATGACGGTGCTGCGCTACAAGTCCGCGAAGTACTCGATCGAGCGTCCGCTGCAGGTCGGGGCGGCCCTCGCCGGCGCCGACAGCGCCGCGATGGAGCAGCTGAGCTCCTTCGGCCTGCCGCTGGGCGAGGCCTTCCAGCTGCGCGACGACCTGCTGGGCGTCTTCGGCGACCCGGCCACGACCGGCAAGCCCGCCGGCGACGACCTGGTCGAGGGCAAGCGCACGGTACTGGTGGCGCTGGCCCTCGACGGGGCCGACGAGGACGACGCGGCCCTGCTCGACCGGGCCCTGGGCCGCCCCCTCGACGCCGACCAGGTCGAGCGACTGCGCTCGATCATCTCCGGATCCGGCGCCCAGGCGCAGGTCGAGGAGGTCATCACCGCGCTGACCCAGCGCGCCACCGACTCCCTCGACCGCAGCGGCCTGGACCCCGAGGCCTGCGCGGTCCTCACCACGCTCGCCGCCGCGGCCACCCAGCGCGTCGTCTGACCGCGAGCCGGCGCCAGTTCCGCGCGAGCCGGCGCCAGTTCCTCGCTCTCGCCAGGAACTGGCGCCGGCTCGGCGAGGTCAGGGGCCGACGCGGGCGTACGTCGCCCCGGCGTCGTCGCTGTAGTAGCGCTCCCCGCGCGAGCCGGTGACCAGCAGCGCGCCGCCGCCGACGTCGTACTCGATGTAGTAGCGGCTGCTGGCCTGCACGGGCAGGACCCCGGTGGTGTTGGGCAGGGGACGCCGGGTCACCCCGC
>NZ_JAULSC010000111.1 GCF_030518195.1 Nocardioides cremeus | reverse complement strand
AAATCTATGGTTACAGTATTTGCATGGCAGACTTTTGGTCACCCACGTCTTCTGTTATTCTAGAAAACCTTTCTAAGGTTGTGTGCTGGCTGAAGTGCCAGGTTGAGGAACACTCGGTGTTGATGGTGCTCCATTTGATGAATCATCTGACTCATCTTCAGTTTGTGCTGCAATGATACGATCTTTTGTGTCAGGATCGTCATTCGTTGTTAAAGCACGAGACAGCAGTGCATTGTTGGTAGTGAAGTTCAAAACCCTACTACTACTAGTGTCTGCTGTTAATCCATGTATGTCGTTTCCAGTTGTCATACCTCTAGCTTCATCCGAAAGGGATCCGCCAGGAGTAAAAGTAACTGTTCCACGGTCTGGTTCG
>NZ_JAULSC010000110.1 GCF_030518195.1 Nocardioides cremeus | reverse complement strand
CCAGGCGCCGCTGGCCCTTGGGCACCAGTCGCGGGGTGAACGTGCCGGCCCGATCGCGTGGCACCGCCAGGCTCACGTCGCCGACCTGGGTCGCGACCGTCTTCGGGGTCGTGCCGTTGCGGGAGTTGTCGAACGCGGCTGCATCCGGGGCGCCCTTCTCATAACCCAGGTGGTCGGTGAGCTCGGCGCCCAGACCGCGCTCGAGGGCGTGCTTGATCAGTGCGGGGATGAACCCGCCGTCGCCGGTCAGGTCGATCTCGCCGGCGTCGATCTGGGCGAAGAGCCCGTCCAGGGCACCGGACTCGGCCAGCTCAGCAGCAGCCTTGTAGCCCGGCATCTCAGCGCGCACGGCGCGGCGAGCAGCGGCACGGCT
>NZ_JAULSC010000024.1 GCF_030518195.1 Nocardioides cremeus | reverse complement strand
TGGTCGGTGGTGGCCGCAGCCCCCTTGGGCAGATCCCATGGCCACCACCGGGCAGTTCTCGTGGCCGTCAGCGGGCAGGTTTCATGTCCGCCACTGGGCAGTTCTCACTGGCCCTTGACAGATGTGTTGCCCGTCGGGAGCTGTGGCGCCAGTTCACGCGTGTGGAACGCCCGCAGGGTCAGCGGGCGTTGAGGAAGCCGATCGCCATGGCGCCCCACCAGCCGAGTTGCGAGAGCGAGGCGGTGATGGCGCAGAGGCTGAGGCGGAATCGGCGGGGGTCCTCGCTGAGCCGGGCGTGCAGCCACATCGCGAGCAGGCCGTTCCAGCCGATCAGCAGGACCAGTCCCAATTTCGCTTGGGTGATGGGGCCGGTCAGGTCGGGCTCGAGCAGGACGCCGCTGAGCACGAGCCCGCCGAAGCCTGCCCAGATCGGGACGTGGACGTTGCCGGCTTGGCGGAGCACGTCGACGAGCTCGGACCGTCCGGCCATCCAGCGGAGTGCGACCCAGTCGACGGTGAGTACGGCACCGAAGCCGACGACCAGGCAGGCCAGGTGCGCGAAGAGCGCCGCCTCGTGCAGCGTCTGGTCGGGGGCGATGTGAGCAGCGGTCCATACCGAGGCTCCCCCCAGCCCGGTGAGGGCGAGGCCCGCGACGACGTATGGCACCCACGAGGGGAGCGGTGGTGCCGCCGCTGGCCTCGCGTCGAGCGCGCTCGTCACTCGGTGGTGAGCTCGACGCCAGTGAACTCGACGGTCGCTCCCTCGGTGAGTGCCGGCGTCTCGGACTCCTCACCGTGGCGGTTGAACGTCGGGACGCCGAGGCTCGCGCGTAGGGTGTAGGTGCCTGCCTCGGGCACGGTGAAGTTGTTGGCGTAGTGGTAGAAGGTCGAGTAGTAGAAGTTCAGCTTCATCTCCTGCACGACCTTTCCGTCGGCGTCGAGGACCTCGAGAGTGATCGGCACGTCGGGGACGGTCCGCCCAGTCGAGGTCTCGGTCGGGATGATCTCGATGTGGTGGGTCTCCTCGGCCTTCGGCGCCCGGAACCGCGCACCGTGCGTGCCGTGCACCTCGAACCACGGCTCGGCCGCCTCGGTGATCAGGTTGATGGTCCACTCGCCGGACTCGACCGTCTGGCCCTTCTCGGCCAGCTCGTCGGCGAGGACCTCGTACTGCCTCTGGACTCCGGCTGGGACCGCGAACTCCGTCTCGTCCTTCGTGTCGGCCTCGGCGCTGCACCCGGTGAGTGCGGCGAGGGCAAGGGGGGCGGTCAGGGCGGCCAGGGCGGCCAGAGCGGCGCGTTGCATGGTGTGTCCTTTTAGGTTGGCCTGGTTAGGTAAGGCTTACCTTACCCGGACTGCTGGCGTGCGTGGTGCCCGGGCCACGAGATGGTCGGGCGCAGAGAGTCGACGACGGTGGCACCGCCGATCTCGCACCGCGAGCGCGGTGCGCGATCGCGGTGCGAGAGGGAATCGCGGTGGTCAGCCCGGGCTCGTGGAGCGCCGCCGGGTGGTGGGCCAGAGCAGGGCGAGCGAACCGACCTGCAGCAAGGTGATCACGGACGCCAGGACGGCGACGTGGTCGGTGATCAGCGCGCCGGCCAGCGCTCCGCCGGCGAGGGCCCCGATGCCCTGGACCGCCGCGAAGACGCCGTACGCCGTCGCACGGCGTCCGGCCGGCACCAGGTCGGCGACGTACGCCTTGACCGAGGAGTCCTGAATGCCGTTGGCGACACCCCAGATGCCAATGCCGAGCAGGACCAGCCCGACGGCATTCGCGAACACGAGCAGCGGTACGACGGCGACCAGTGGCGGTACGACGACAAGTGTCCTCGGCCCCCAGCGGTCGAAGGCATCGCCGGTGGCGAGGGCGGCGACGCCTGCGACCGCCATGCCCAGGGCATAGACGAGGGGAATGGCGGCGGGCGAGAGCAATCCGTCCTCGACGAACCGGTAGGCCATGACACCGAACGTCATCAGGCCTGCCGTCGCGAACGCCGCAGCGAGGGAGAACCGGTGGAAGGTGCGCGGCAGGTCGCGGCCCACCGCACGAGCGGCGGCACGTCGCTGCGCCGAGACCGGCGCCTGCTCCTCCGGATCCGGGTCGGCGAGACCCGGGACTCGTCGCCTCAACACGGCCAGCAGCACCAGTGACAGAGCGCCGGGAATGGCGAGCAGCGCGAATCCGGGCCACAGCAGACCAGTGAGCGCGGCCACTCCCGCCAGCAACAGCGGACCGGAGAACGCACCAACCTGGTCCAGCGCCTTGTGGACAGCGAAACCCCGCCCGCGGCCGGTCGGCTGCGCCATTCGGGCCAGCAGCGCCGACTTGGCAGGGCTGCGAACCGCCTTGCCCGTCCTCTCCAGCAGGATCAGCAGTGAGGCCACGGCGAGGCCGGCTCCCCCGAGAAAGGGTGTGACAGCCAACAACGGCACGCACACGGCAGTCATCGCGTATCCGACGACTGTGAGTCGCCAGTGGCGGTGGCTGCGGTCAGCCCATGGCCCGGTCACCAGGCGCAGGACAAGCGCGATCCCCTCGCCGGCACCGGTCACCAGGCCCACCGTCAACGCCGACGCTCCCAAGGTGCCGAGGAAAGGCCCGGCCATCGCCCGCATGCCCTCGTAGAGCATGTCGGCAGTCAGGCTGACGAGACCGAAGCCGACGATCGCCTGCCAGGGTGTCCAAGTGCGCGATGAACGTCTCCGGTCGGCGAACTCGTCGGAGCTTGTCCGGGTCACGTCAGCTGATCCTGACATCGATCGTGCCGAGTGTCGTGCTCGCCTCAGCCCCGACCGGCGCAGGTGCATTCCCGCCCGCGCCTAACCCAGACGGCGCGGCGGTGCGCCAGATCGGCCGACCTCCTCAAACACATCTTTCGAGCTCCGCCACCAACAATCGGCTGACTGGATGCGGAGCCTGACACGGTTCTCCGGAACGCCCTCGGCGGTGCGGTGGTCGCCCAGCACGGGGGCGCGCAGGAGTGCGGCGTCCAGCTCCCGCGGAGGTCGGATGACCGCGACACCCTGGTCACGTGATCTAGCCTGTTGTGATGCTCGGAAATATCCGTCCTGCCCTGGCGCCGCTGTTCGCGGCGGTCCTCGCCGCCACCTGCCTGGTCGCGCCGGCCAGGGCGATGGTCAGCTCCGGTGGCGCCTCTGCGTCGGTCGACGTGCCGGTCGCCAGCGTACTTGCCGTGTCGATCGACGGGCTCAACCCGCGCGCCATCCGCGAGCTCGGCCGCGATCGCGCGCCCACCCTGCACCGGCTGATCGACGAGGGCGCGTCCACCATGAACGCCCGCACCGCGCGCGAGCTGACCACCACCCTGCCCAACCACACCGGGATGCTGACCAGCCGACGGGTCAACGCCGACCGCGGCGGCCACGGGGTCACCTGGAACGACGACCGACTGAGGCCCCGGACCGTCCACGCCGCCGCCGGCGAGACAGTCAGGTCCGCGTTCTCCGTCGTCCACGACGAGACCCGCCCAACCGCGCTCTTCGCCAGCAAGACCAAGTTCACGCTGTTCAAGCGCTCCTGGCGCTCGAAGATCGACCGCTTCACGGTCCGGGAGAACAACGCCTTGCTGATGCGGCGCGTCCGTGGCGACCTGCTCAACAACGACCGGGCGTTCCGTTTCGTCCACTTCTCCAAGCCCGACGTCGTCGGGCACGACCGGGGCTTCCTGTCACCCGCCTACCTGGACGCCGTCGCCGACGTCGACCGCCTGCTCGGCCGGCTGATCGCCGCCATCGAGGCCGACCCGGTACTGAAGAACGGCCTGGTCCTCATCGTCACCGCGGACCACGGCGGCAAAGGACACAGCCACAGCGACCCCACCCGGTACGCCAACTATCGGGTTCCGTTCATGGCCTGGGGCCCCGGGGTCGCTGCCGACGCCGACCTCTACGAGCTCAACCCCCACTATGCCAGCCCCGGCACCTCCCGCACGACGTACGCCACCACCCCGCCGCCGATCCGCAACGGCGCGATCGCCAACCTGGTGACCGACCTGCTCGGACTGGGCCCGGTGCCCGGGAGCCAGAGGCAGTTCAACAAGGCCCAGGACCTCGACCTCAACTAGTCTTCGGGATTCCACGAGTGATCGGGCGGCGGGGCTGAAAGCACCGAAGTAGGTGGTGTCCCCACCCGACGTCAGCCAGCTCCCTTTCCGCACGGTCGAACCCTTCGGCGACAACCGGCCCGATCGGATGTTGTCGCGCATGGCTCGACCGGCGTGGCCCCCTTTCGCGGTCGCTTCTCTTCAGTCGTCGTCCTCGAGGTCGTCAACGGACACAGAGTCGTCGCCAGCCCGATCACCTTCGCCGACGTCGACGTCGGGTCCGTCACTGTCGTCGGGTCCGTCGCTCTGGTCGGGTCCGTCGCTGTCGTCGGGGCCGCCGTCGTTGTCGTCGGGTCCGTCACTGTCGTCGGGTCCGTCGCTGTCGTCGGGGCCGCCGTCGTTGTCGTCGGGTCCGTCACTGTCGTCGGGTCCGTCGCTGTCGTCGGGGCCGCCGTCGTTGTCGTCGGGTCCGTCGCTGTCCTCGGGGCCGCCGTCGTTGTCGTCGGGTCCGTCACTGTCGTCGGGTCCGTCGCTGTCGTCGGGGCCGCCGCTGTCGTGGTCCTGGTCTTCGGAGACGCCCGGCGAGCCGGGTACGGAGGAGGGAGCCGGCTCCGTCCCGTCATCCGGCCCTTCCGCTTCGTCACCGGTGGGCGACGAGACTCCGCTTCTCGATGGTCCGCGGCCAGGAGCAAAGGAGCCGCGGTCCTGGCCACTGCTCTCGGACTGTCGGGGAGCCGTGTCCGGCCGTCGGTCGACCGGTTCCTCCACCTGGCGGTCGGACGGGGGTCTGATCGCCGGTTCCGACGGTGCGAACAACAGGCCCGAGGCATGGGCGGCACCGAACACGGTGACCACGAGGGAGGCCGCCACGGCGCCTACCTTGAGCCCCCGGGAGATCCCTGTTCGAGGAGTCGGTGCGGGTGCGGTCCTCGCCACCTGCGCCAGCGTCACCGGGAACACGTCGTCGTCGACGGACGGCAGGTCGGCGCGAAGAGCGCGCGACAGTTCCGTGGCCGAGAACGAGGGAGTCATATGCCTTCATCTCCCGAGCGCGGCTATTCGTTACATCGGAGGGGAAAGTCGGCACGGACTCCCCCCGGGGTCCATAATCGCCCGCAGGAGGAGCCATCAGTGAAGTCTTTCCGGGAAGACGACGACCTCATCACCCGCGCTCGTGCCGGCGACGAGGCTGCCTGGGCACAAATCTATCGCGACCATGCCGGACGCCTGATCGTCTGGCTGCGCACGTCGCCGAGCGGAGACGCCGCGGCGGCACCCGAGGACATCGCCGCGGACGCCTGGCTGACCGCCGCACAGAACCTGGGCAAGTTCTCCGGGACCAGCGACGACTTCGCGGGCTGGCTCTTCAGCATCGCCCGCAACGTCGCGAGCAACCGACGCCGCACCAACGCACGACGAGCCACCTCGCCCCACGACACGGCACTGCCCGGTGGTGTCGACTGGGGCACCACCGCGGATGGATCCCTGGTCATCAGCGGCAACGACGCCACCCGCCGGCTCCTGGGCCACCTGTCCAAGCGGGAGGCCGAGGTGATCGCCTGCATCGACGTCGTGGGTCTCGACGCCACTGCGACCAGCCACGCGCTGGGGATGAGTGTCACAGCGGTACGGGTCGCCCGACACCGCGGGCTCAAACGGCTGCGCAGCATCCTGTCGGCCCAGGAGCCCGACAGCGAACCGGGGCCACCGCCCGAGCCCGAGGTCGGCGCGCCCGCACCGCCCGCAGAAAGTCGCAAGACGGACGTGTAACGAATCGCCGGCGTGGCGACCTGAGTCCCTGCAACCCCCTCGTTCCGCCGGCCCACAGCGGCCGGCTCCGTTGTCCCTGGAGGATCCATGAAGCTTCAACTCTCGCTGCCCGGCAAGGGCGTGGCCGCCGTGGCGGCCCTGGCCACCGCCGGCCTGTTCAGTGTCATGCCCACGGCCCACGCCGCAGCTCGGGACTCCGACGGGGACGGGATCCCCAACCGGTGGGAACGCAACCACGGCATGAACCCGTTCCGTGCCGCGGACGCCAGCGCCGACTACGACAAGGACCGGCTCACCAACCTCCGCGAGTACCGCCTGGGGTCCCTCATCAGGGACGAGGACACCGACAACGACGGCCACGACGACGGCGACGAGGTCAAGGACGGGTTCCGCTCCACTGACATCGACGACCCGGACGCCGACAACGACGGCATTGAGGACGGCGACGAGGACGCCGACCGCGACGGCACCGACAACGAGGACGAGGACGACGCCTCCGAGAACTGCCGCGCCGACGACGACGACCGCGACCACGACGACGTTGATGATGAGGACGAGAACGAGTTCGGCGGCTCGGTGAGAGACGCGGACTCCGACGACGACGGCGTCGAGGACGGCGACGAGGACAGCGACGAGGACGGCGAGTCCGACGAGGACGAGGACGACAGCCTCGAGGACGACTGCTCTGGCGACTCCGACGGCGACGGGGAGTCCGACGAGGACGAGGGCGACCTGCTGGGCACCATCGACTCCTTCGACGGCACCACGCTCGTGGTCACCTCACTGAACGGGTTCACCATCAGCGGGGTCGTCACCGCGGACACCGAGGTCGAGTTCGAGGACGACGAAGACGGGGACAGCGACGGGGACGGGGAAGACCGCGAGGCAACCACCGCCGACCTCCAGCCCGGAGTCTCGGTCGCCGAGATCGAGTTCGACGACGAGACCGGCGCAATCGAGGAAGTCGAGATCTACCTGACCACCCCCTGACCCCACGGGATACCTCGTTCGGTCCCGCCCACGACGGGGACAAAGATCCCGCCGCCCCCGGTACTCGCCGTACCGGGGGCGGCATCAGTTCTGGAGGACCCGGGATCCGATCCGTGGATGCTTCACCCGGATCGTGGCCGGACCGGCATTCGGGCGCTGGCTCGTTGAACCGTCGGGTGACCCGCGGCGGGGGACAAACTGGCGATGCCAGGTTTACCGAAGTCCGGAACTCGACCCCGGCTCGAGCGCCCATCTTGGACCTCTCCATCTATGCCCCGACGGCCCGTAAGAGGAACCTCAAATGGGAGTCACCAGCGAGCAGGCCGGCCGGGAACGCCGACGTCCCGGCGGGGTGTCGGATACGGGACAGCCGGCGTCGTGGCCGGGTCAGCGCCTTGAGGACGCCTCAGCGAGGCCAGCCTTCGCCGCGACTCGTTGGCGTTCGATGGCTCGGTACACGGTGGAGCGGCCAACTCCGAATAGCTCGGCAACTTCGGCGGTGCTGTACTCGCCGCTGTGCACCAGGGAGACCAGGTGAGCTTCCTGTTTCCGGTTGAGCTTGGGTTGCTTGCCACGGAGCCGGCCCTTGGCCCTCGCAACCTTCATGCCCTCGACTGTGCGGAGTCTGATGAGGTCGGACTCGAATTCAGCGACCATCGCGAGAACGTTGAACAGCAGCCGCCCGACGGCGTCGGTGGGGTCGTAGACCGACCCGCCGAGCGAGAGGCTGATCTGTCGGGTGGTGAGCTCGTCGGCGATCGCTCGGGCGTCAGGCAGTGACCTGGCCAAGCGGTCAAGCTTGGTGACCACGAGGGTGTCACCGGCGCGGCAGGCGGCGAGTGCCTCGCGTAGCCCGGGCCGTTCGCGGTTGGTGCCAGTTAGGCCGTGGTCGACGTAGATCCGCTCAGTCTCGACACCCAGTCCGAGCAGGGCATCGCGTTGGGCGGTGAGGTCTTGTTGGTCGGTGGAGCATCGGGCGTACCCGACAAGTAGCGCGCTCATGGCGCACCTCCAAGGGTGGGCTCGGCCGGCCACGGGCTGCGGCCGGCTTGGGCATCGGGCAACGCCCGACTGCACCAGCCAGCGCCCAGCTCGCCTCCTGGCGCAAGGCCAGGTACGCGACCTCATGGGCGTGGACCCCGCTCGTGGCCGCCATCGACGCCCACCGCTCTGGGGATGGCTCAGTCTCTGGGCGCGGTCGTGTCCCATGGATTGAGGCAAGGGACGCCGAGGGGTTCGAAGTGTTTGGTGTTCCGCGTTGCGATGGTCATCTCTGCAGACTCCGCGACGGCGGCGATGAGGGCGTCGTCGAACGGTGCGTGCTCGGGGACCCGATAGGCCGCGAGAATCCGGGCCGCCGACAGGTCGAACGGCAGGACCCGGTCGGCGAACGTGGGCAAGACGTTCTCCTCGAACCAGCGACGTAGGACTGCTCCTTGCTCAGCGTCGGATCGCTCCTTGGCAATCACTCCTCGCTCGATCTCCGCGATGGTGAATGCTGAGACGAACTGGTCACCGACGGGAACCGACGCTGCCCACACCTCGACAGGCCGGTTGCGCCCTCGGACCCGCAGCGCGGACACCACGTTGGTGTCCAAGAGGTACTTCACAGTTGCGCTGAGCGAGCTGTCAGGCCCAGGCGCTCGGGTTCGAACTCGATGTCGGCACCGTCGTCAGTGCCCAGAAGGTCAACAATAGTGACGGGCTCGCCCTCCAGAGCCTTGGTGAGCACGTCGCGCGCCTCCGCCTCAACCGACCGGTGACGCTGCTTGGCACGCGCACGAAGCGCGGCCTTGGTCCCCGCGGGAAGGTTGCGGATCAGGATCTGTTCCATAACGACCACCTCCGATATCACCCCAACGATATCACTGCCAGATGGAGCGGCACGACAACTGCAGCGCGACCTCCCAGTGGCGACCCGGACTGGCCGCAGCACCTGCCTCGGCTCCTGGTCGATCACCGTACGCGGATCCCGCACCGGGTCGCTCCGCGAGCCCATCGTCACGCGGAGCGTGACCAGTGCGGGATCCCTCACCGGCAACCGGTCGTCACCCGGCTGACATGAGCTGGGCGCGGCGGCCTCCCGCGTCTTCGTACCTGCGGTCGTCGCAGGGCTCGGCCGCTTCGGCACGCGGCAGCGGCAGCCCGGCCTGGCCGTCGTACCGCGAAGGCTTCGACCAGTCGGCCCTCCCTCGCAGGCCGGATCAGTCGTGGAGGCGTCGGTCGAGGTGCGCGACCAGCGTCTCGTAGAGCGAAGGGTCGTCGTGGTTCCCGACCAGGAGGCCGGCGAGGACCTGCAGACGGCGCAGGTCACGGCAGTCGGAGAGTCGGGTCCGGTCGATGGGCCGGGGTAGGCGGCCAATGCGTCGTCTGTGATCGTCATCGAGGCCATGTCCCACTCCACGGGCCCGACACACACGTCCTCGAAGTCGGTCCAGAGTGGTCCGTCCGGCGTCATGAGCACGTTTCCTGTGTGGGCGTCTCCATGCAGGGGACGGGCCGGCCAGGACCGGGTCAAGGGGACCAACTCGGCGGCAGCGCGATGGAGGGTCGGATCTGATGAGATCGCCAGCGCCGGGGAGATGTCGGTGAGAGGGCCGATCAGGGTGGGCAGGTCACCGGGGTAGCGGGCCAGTGCGTCGTGCAACGGTCCCAGCATCGCGCCGAAGCCGGCGGCTGATACTTCGCGGGAGTCGTGTTCGGTCCAGTGCCACAGGCACACTTCCAGTCCCTCTGCGATGTGGGGCCCCGGGTCCTCCCACGGGGCGACGATAGGTACGCCCGAGGCGGCGAGGAACTGGGCGACGAGCACTTCACGTTCGAGCCAGGGCAGGGGGTGTGGGCGCAGTGCGCGCCCGACGGTCACGACGCGGGTGACTACTGGTGCGGGCCTGAGTCGTACGCGAACGCTGTAGCCCTCGGCGATGACCTCGGGATCGTCGGCTGGCAGCCCCAATGCCCGAGCACAGGCGACGGATGCCGACACCGCATCGGCAGTGGTGGGGAGGACAGCCACGCCGTCGACGGTTTGTCGCTCATCGAGGTCGTCGTCCATGGCGGCCACTTTGACAGGGCGGGCAACCGCGTCGATGGCGGCTATAAAGACGCACGTCGCCAGATGCACGGATCGCGGCCATGTGAGTGTGCTTCTTCGCGAACGCTTGGTGACGCGACTCGGCCGGGGCAGGTGGCGCAACCAGGATCTCGAGCAGGTGCGCAGCCCGAGGCGAGCGTAGGGCTGGGACGATGATCCGGTGGAAGAGCTGATTTCTCTGTTGGGCCACCGTGTTCGCCTCGTCGACCTGACACACCGTCTCGGACCGTCGCCGAGCGAGCCGGTACCCCCGTGGCTGGAGGCACAGACGCATGAGGAAGGCGCCGAGGTGTGGGAGGGCATGTTCGGCATCCCACGTGGGGCTCTGCCAGGCGGACGGGGTTTCGCCGGTGAGATGCTGCACCGGCTGTCCACGCACGCGGGTACCCATGTGGACGCGCCGTGGCACTACGCGCCGACAGCAGGCGGTGCACCTGCCGCCACCATCGACCGTGTGCCGCTCTCGTGGTGCGTCGGTGACCTGGTGGTGGTGGACGTGTCGGACCTGCCCACCGGGCACCTGATCGGCCGAGACGAAGTGGTCGAGCGCCTTGCGGGCATCGCACCCGATCTGCAGGCGGGCGCTGTGGTGGCGTTCTACACGGGCGCGGAGCGGCTCTGGGGTGATGAGAAGTTCTGGGAGACCGGGTGTGGTCTGGGACGTGAAGCGGTGCTGGCGCTGCTCGAGCGTGGCGTGCGGACCATCGGTACCGACGCCTGGAGCTTGGACCGGCCATATCCGCTGATCGGCGCGGAGTGGCAGCAGCGGCGCGATCCGGCGGCGCTGTGGCCCGCGCACTTCGCTGGCATCGAGCAGCCTTATCTGCAGATCGAGAAGCTGGCCAACCTCACGGCGGTGCCTGCGATCGGGGCCACCATCCTCGCGTTCCCGATCAAGGTTGAGTGCGGCAGCGGAGCGTGGACGCGAGCCGTAGCTCTAGTCGCAGAGCCAGGCGAGCGCTGAACCACCACGGAGCCGCAGTGCGGTTGCGCACTGTGCGTGGGTCGTCTTCGGGCGCGGACGCGCTTTGTGCGTCGGGGACGACCCAGCACCGGGGCCGTCGACGGATCTCCTGAGCCGCTGCCCCCTGCCCGGTCGGGCAGATTCGTATGGCGGCGTCGGCGATGCTCGTGCCGTGAACCAGCTGCCCGACGCCGTCGTGGCCTCGCGGCCGACCGCCACCGTCGGCTGCTACACCGTCCCGGATAGCGATCCCTGGCCGGTGATCCAAATCCCTCGACATCATTGCTAGGTGTCCGTACAGTTGTCCGTACGTACCATGAGGAGGTGACCGTCGATGCCAGCAGCGTCTGCTCGTTTGGAGTTCCGGGTCCGCCCGGAGCGTAAGTCGCGCATCGAGCGCGCCGCAGAGCTGGTGCACGAGCCGGTCAGCGAGTTTGCCCGGACTGCGGCTGAGGAGAAGGCGGAGCGCGTCATTCGCGAGCACGAGGCCACCACCACGGTGCCTGCTGAGTTCTTCGACGATCTGCTGGACGCGCTCGACGCGGCGCCTCGTGCCAACGCGGCGCTCGCGCGTGCGGCGCAGCAGGCGCGCGAAACGATCATCCGCGACTGACGGTGAGTCTGCGGTCCGAGCGGTTCGATCCCGAGCGGCACAACGTCGGCGGGTTCAGTTGCGGTGAGCCGTCGCTGGACGCGTGGTTGGCTGAGCAGGCCGCTCCCGCGGAGGCCCGTCGCACGGCTCGAACGTGGGTCTGGGCCGATCAGGACGGTGTCGCCGTGGGCTACTACGCGCTGGCGGCTCACAAGGTGGCGCGCGATGAGGTTCCCAGCAAGGTCGGTCGTGGCGGGCCGGTAGAGATTCCGGCAGTCCTGCTGGCTCGCCTCGCCCTGTCGGAGTCTCTGCGGGGGCAGGGCCTGGGAGCGGTCCTGGTCGCCGACGCGATGCAGCGGGTCGTCGATGCGACACAAACGGTGGCTGCCCGACTTGTCGTCGTGGACGCCCTACACGAGCGTGTCGCTCGGTTCTACGAGGCCTTGGGCTTTCGCCGCATTCCCGAAAGCCTGCTCCTGGTGCAGAAGGTCGCCGACATCGAGTTGTCGCTCAGAAGCGCGGACTGATCCGCTTCGTGAGGGCACGGTCGTACGTCGTCTTCTCAGACCACTTGCGACTTCGGGGGGTCGAGAACTCAATGACTGGTATCGGCCTCAGCCGCTGCCCGAGCGCGCCACAAACTGACGGCGGGCCGGGCCCAGCTCTGGAGGTGCGCCATGAGCGCGCTGCTTGTCGGGTACGCCCGATGCTCCACCGATCAACAAGACCTCACCGCCCAGCGCGACGCCCTGCTCGGCCTCGGCGTCGAGGCTGAGCGGATCTATGTCGATCACGGCCTAACCGGCACCAACCGGGAACGCCCGGGACTTCGCGAGGCACTCGCCGCCTGCCGTGCCGGCGATACCCTGGTGGTGACAAAGCTCGACCGCTTGGCTCGGTCTCTGCCTGATGCGCGAGCGATCGCTGACGAGCTCACCACTCGGCAGATTAGCCTCTCCTTGGGCGGGTCCGTGTACGACCCAACCGACGCGGTCGGACGGCTGCTGTTCAACGTGCTGGCGATGGTGGCCGAGTTCGAGTCCGACCTGATTC
Organism: Nocardioides cremeus; assembly: GCF_030518195.1. Classification (GTDB taxonomy): domain Bacteria; phylum Actinomycetota; class Actinomycetes; order Propionibacteriales; family Nocardioidaceae; genus Nocardioides; species Nocardioides cremeus. The sequence continues at coordinate 43,526 of NZ_JAULSC010000024.1, read as the reverse complement.
GGCTTCGCACCCGCGAGGGCATGAAGGTCGCCAAGGCCAAGGGTCGGCTGCGCGGCAAGCAGCCGAAACTCAACCGGAGGCAGGAGGCGCACCTGGTCTCGCTAGTGCACAGCGGCGAGTACAGCACCCTGGAGGTCGCCGAACTGTTCGGCGTCGGCCGCTCCACCGTCTACCGCGCCATCGAACGTCAACGCGTCGAAGCCAGAGCCGGCCTCGCCGAGACGACATCCAAGCGTTAAGACCACCTCACGGCGCCGGCTGTCCCGAATCCGACACCCGTGCGGGACGCCGGCGCCTCACCATGCCCGCATGCGCCTGAGTGCCCTCATGGGGTTCGGCTTGTCGGACGCTTGAACCCGTACCGGAGAGCGCGCACCAATGCGATATCGCGGTGCGTGTCAGCAGGCAGACTGCTTGCGTGGAGATGGTGGCATTCGACCTCGACGGCACGCTCGTGGATCAGGCGGACGCCGCCAGTCGGTGGGGCTGAGGAATCCATCAGTTCTAAGCGGCTGGATCTGATGTGGTCGACGCCGCAGGTGCACTGACTGCACGTCCTAGACCAAAGGGCGAGGTCTTCGCAGAGCTAAGTCCAGGAACAGCTCGGCCATGCCGGTCTGGTCTGGCCGGCAGCCTGGGAAGCGGCACCGGCCTGCAGGTCGAGCTGAGCGACCACCTGGGCTGGGAGACAAGGGCGCCCCGGACGCGGCGGCGTTTCCCAACTCCCGCAATGGGTCGACTGCGAAGACGGTCGCCACCCAGATTGGCGACGCCGACCTGGCGGTCCCGCGCGACCGGGCTGGCACGTTCCCCCGGACCTCCGACTGTCCAAAAAGCGCAGGGCACACCAGGGCGGTCATCGGGTCCTCTGTCCGGCGAACCATCCAGGAGCCGCCTCGACGAACTCGGGCGGCGGCAGGAGCCCCGCCCCCTCGGGCAGCACGGCGAGCACGGGCACGTCGGTCACCCGGGGAAGGTCCGTCAGGTTGCACCTCTCGGCCAGCCCCGGTGCGGCCGGCCACGACCCGACCACCAGTCCGGCCGGCTCGATGCCCCGGTACCGGAGGGCGGCGACGGTGAGCTCGGTGTGGTTGAGGGTGCCGAGGCCTGGGCGGGCGACCACCACTACGTCCAACGCGGCCTCGGCGGGGAGGAGATCGCGCAGCTGGACGGCTAGGTCGAGCAGCGTGCCGCCGACGGCGTCGAGCCGGACCAGCAGCCCGCCGGCCCCTTCCACCACCACGACGTCGTGGTCGGGCATCAGTGCCAGGACCTGCGCGACGTGGTCGGCGACCGGCGGGATCGCAACCCCCTGCCGTCGGGCCGCGACGTCGGGTGCGAGTGGCTCTGCCAGGCCGACCAGCTGGTGCACGTCGCGGCCGGTGAGCCGGTGGACGGCCGCGGTGTCGGGCTCGTCGGGATCGATGCCGCCGATGCCGGTCTGCACGGGCTTGACCACAGTGACCCGACCCTGCGCCACCGCGGCCAGGGCAGCGGCCGTGACGGTCTTCCCCACACCGGTGTCGGTGCCGGTCACCACGACGACCCGCTTGCCGTTCCCGGGGGTCATCGGTGCTCCTCGACCAGGTCGACCAGCGTTGCGACAGCACGGGCCCAGGCGTGCGCCGGGATCGCGGCGTTGGCGGTGATCCGCAGCCGTGAGATGCCGTCGGGCACCGAAGGTGGCCTGAAGCAGCCGATGTAGAGGCCCCGCTCCGCGGCTGTCTGCTGCGCGGCGACGGCGGCGCCGGGGGAGGACATCGGCACGGACAGCACGGCGCCGGCCGGTACTGCGACACCGAGCGCCTCGGCCAGCTCACGCACCCGGTCCCGCACCACGGCGGCGAGCTCGGGACGTGCGGTCAGCTCCCGCAGCGCCGCGAGCGCGCCGGCGGCGGACGCCGGCGCCAGGCCGGTGTCGAAGATAAACGGTCGGGCACGGTTGACGAGGTGCTCGCGCAGCGCCGTCGGCCCGAGGACGGCGCCACCCTGGCTGCCGAGGGCCTTCGACAGCGTCACCGTCACGACGACGTGCGGGTGTCCCGCGAGTCCCAGGGAAGCGACGAGTCCCGGACCGTGCACTCCCAGCCCATGCGCCTCGTCGACCACCAGCAGGGCGTCGTGCTGCTCGCAGAGCTCGGCGAGCTCCGTCAGTGGGGCCGCGTCGCCGAGCACGGAGTAGACGGATTCAGCCAGCACGACGGTGCGCTCGCCGGCCGCAGTCGCACTGGCCAGGCCGTCGGCCACGGCGCCGATGTCGCTGTGCGGCACCACGGTCAGCCGGGCGCGCGACAAGCGGGTCCCGTCGACGAGGGAGGCGTGGATGTGCGCGTCCGAGATCACGCGAGTGGATCGGTCGGCGAGCGCGGTGACGACGGCGAGGTTGGCGTGGTAACCGGTCGAGAGGACGAGGGCCGATGGCTGCCCGAGCCGCGCCGCGAACTCGTCCTCGAGGTCGGTGTGCACCTCAAGGGTCCCGGTCACCAGCCGCGAGGCTCCGGCTCCGGCGCCCCACGCAAGAGCGGCGTCCGCCGCCGCCTGCTTCACGACGGGTGACCGCGCGAGGCCGAGATAGTCGTTGCCAGCGAGGTCGATCGTCGGATCGTCAACCGGCCGCGACCTCAGCCGCCGGGTGAGGCCGGCATCCTCCCGCGCCGCTGCCTCGGCTCCCAGCCACCGGCTCCAGCTTGTGCTCATCCGGCGCGCACCGCCCCTCTGATCCCCGCGACGAGCCGGTCGAGCTCGTCGTCGCTGATGACGTACGGCGGCATCGCGTAGACCAGGTCGCGGAACGGCCGCAGCCATGCGCCGGCCGCGAGCGCAGCCTCGGTGGCGGCGACCACGTCGACCGCATGGTCCAGCTGTACGACGCCGACCGCGCCGAGCGTCCTCACGTCGGCCACGCCCGGCGTGGCCCGGAGTGGCTCGAGGCCCGCGGTGAGCGCACGGTTGATCCTGGCGACGTCCGCCTTCCAGTCGCCCTCCCGGAGGAGGTCGATGGACGCCGATGCGACGGCGCAGGCGAGCGGGTTGCCCATGTAGGTGGGGCCGTGCATCAGCACGCCTGATTCGCTCGCCGAGATGCCTCGCGCCACCTCGTCCGTGGTCAGCACGGCGGCCAGCGTGAGGTAACCGCCGGTGAGCGCCTTACCGATGCAGAGGATGTCGGGGGTGACCACCTCGCTGACGAACAGGTGCCCGGTCCGCCCGAAGCCGGTCGCGATCTCGTCGAACACCAGCACCAGGTCGTGCTCGTCGGCGACTTCGCGGAAGACGTGGAGACAGGCCTCTAGGTAGGGGCGCATGCCGCCGGCTCCTTGGAGCAGGGGCTCCACCACGATCCCGGCCAGCTCGTGCGCGTGGGCCGCTGCCAGCGCGCGGAACGCCCCAGCCCACGCCTGGAGATCGGGCGGCGTGGCGTCGTACGACGGAGGCCGGGGCGCGAAGACCTGCTCGGGGAGGAGGCCGCGCCAGATGGCGTGCATGCCAGCGACCGGGTCGGTCACGCTCATGCAGTCGAAGGTGTCACCGTGGTAGCCACCGAGGACCGTGAGCATCCGGGTCCGCTCTGGACGGCCGGTCCCGCGCTGGTGCTGCAGCACCATCTTGAGCGCCACCTCCACGGCGACCGAGCCGGAGTCCGCCAGGAAGACCTTGTCGAGCGGGTCGGGCGTGATCTCCACGAGGCGGCGGCCCAGCTCGACTGCGGGCACGTGGGTGAGGCCGCCGAACATCACGTGCGCCATCTGCCCAAGCTGGTCGGTGACCGCCCGGTCGAGCGCGGGATGGCGATAGCCGTGGACCGCCGCCCACCACGAGGACATGCCGTCGACCACCTCGCGGCCGTCGGCGAGGGCGAGGCGGGCACCGTGTGCACCCGTCACCAGCCGGACCGGCGTGGGGTCGGTCATCGAGGTGTACGGGTGCCAGAGGTGCTCGCGGTCGTAGGCGAGGAACTCGTCTTCGGCGGGCTGGGCGAGGGTCATCGGCTTCGGGATGCCGGTCATGCGTTGGCGGGGACATCGGTGCCGGACCCCCGCTGTCGGATGGCCAGACCATTCGGCCGGGCCTCGCAGCCGGTGTCGGTGAGGGCATCCTCGGCGCCCAGGATGACGAACCCGTTGTCCTTGAGCATCTGGATGTCGGCCTTGGCGTCCTGCCCTTCGCTGGTGAGGTAGTCACCGAGGAAAATGGAGTTGGCCACCTGCAGCGCAATCGCCTGCAGGGACCGCAGGTGCATCTCACGGCCGCCAGCGATCCGGATCTCCTTGTCCGGGCAGACGAACCGGGCCATCGCGAGGATCTTCACGCACCGGATGGGTTCGAGCTCCCAGGTGTTCTCGTAGGGCGTCCCGTCGAACGGCATCAGGAAGTTGACCGGGATCGAGTCAGCGCCGAGCTCCTTCAGCGCGAACAGTGCCTCGACGAGCTGCTCGTCGGTCTCGTTGAGACCCGCGATGAGTCCGGAGCAGGGGGACAGGCCCGCGGACTTCGCCTTGCTGATGGTCTCGACGCGGTCGTCGTAGGTATGCGTCTGGACGATGTTGTCGTGGTTGGACTCGGCGGTGTTGATGTTGTGGTTGTAGGCGTCGACGCCGGCAGCCTTGAGGCGCTCGGCCTGGCCGGCCTTGAGGAGGCCGAGGCAGGCGCAGACCTCGACGTCAGGGTGCTCCTGCTTAAGCGCCTCGATCATCTCCGTGACCTTGTCGATGTCGCGGTCGGAGGGGCCACGGCCGGAGGAGACCATGCACACCCGTGTGGCGCCGCCTTTGAGCCCGGCGCCGGCCTGTTTGAGGGTCTCGTCCTTGGAGAGCCAGGAGTACTTGAGGATCGGCGCCTGGGAGCCGAGGGCTTGGCTGCAGTAGTTGCAGTTCTCCGGGCAGAGCCCGGACTTGAGGTTGACCAGGTAGTTGACCTTGACGGTGTTGGCGAAGTACGCCCGGCGGAGCCGGCCGGCGGCCGCCACGAGGTGCATCAGCTCCTCCTCTGGCGCGCGGAGGATCGCGAGGGCGTCGTTCGGGCTCGCGTCGCCTCCGGCGAGGACCTTGTCGGCGATCTGGTCGAACTGCGTGGTCATGGAGCTCCTTTGGGACACATTCGAGGGCTGGTACCTGAACGGCGTTCAGGTGAAGGTTAGGCGCTCTTGACGTCGCGCGCCATAGATGGGTGCTTGCGGCACGCTGCAGGAGAGTCCCGTGAAGTGGTGGGGTTTGAGGACCCACGGCGGGGCTGCGCGAAGTAGGTGGTCATCGGCGGGATCTTCGGTATGAAACGACTAAGTCACGCACTTGAAGGAGAACCACGGGTCTGCCACCGGCGCCGACTCGGCCCATGGATCCGACCATGTCGTGACGGTTGAGAGCGCGGACGAACTTCCGGCTGCGAATTGCGATCCCGCACTGGTCACGCTCCGCGTGCCGATCCCTTTGTGAGATGCGTGTTTGGACCTCGCGCAGGACCCGACCCTGACCGTTGGACCTGGGAGGCCGGCTGCGACCATTGAAAGGTGACTCTTGAACATGCGCTACTTCCGGTCAGGCCGGGCCACGAAGACGACTTCGAGGCCGCCTTCAGGCAGGCCAAGACCATCATTGCGAGCATGCCCGGCTTCAGGAGCCTGACATTGTCGAGGTGCCTGGAGCGCCCGAGCACCTACCTGCTGCTGGTGGAATGGGACGGACTGGAGGACCACACTGTGGGGTTTCGCGGTTCCGCGGAGTACCAGCAGTGGCGCCAGTTGCTGCACCACTTCTACGAGCCCTTTCCCACCGTCGAGCACTACGAGCATGTCCTGACCGCTTGACGATTCCGCTGTGGCACCCCCGCGGGCCGATCCCTTCGGCGACGGTCCGTGACGCTGAACATGCCGTTAGCGTTCGTCTCATGCCCATACGCGAGAAGACCGGGGAGGACACGTCGGCCTGCCTCGACTTGTTGGTGCAGGTTCATGAGCTCGACGGCTACCCGCCATACCTCCCAGAGGACGTCCCGAGGTTCATCACGCCCGACTACGAGGTCGCGGCATGGGTCGCGGAGCGTGACGGCCGCATAATTGGCCACGTCGCGCTCCATCAGGCTTCCGTTGACCCGACGCTTGACGCTGCACAACGGGCTACCCGATTGCCGGCCGAGCGGCTGGTAGTCATTTCCCGCTGTTCACCGCGCCTGCTCTGCGTCGGGCCGGCATCGGCCGAGCCCTCCTACGCCATGCGACCAAGCAGGCACAGTCTCTGGGGCAACGCGCTGTGCTCGACGTCGGGCAGGCACTAACGGCACCGATTGCGCTATACGAGTCCGAGGGGTGGGAGCGGGTCGAGTCTCTTGCGCTCCGAGTCCACGAGAGCGCCGTCCTCGCCCTGTGGATCTATGTCAGCCCGGAGACCGCCGAGGCATAGCCCGCGTGGCGGCGTGCCCGGATATGGCCCGCACTGGCACGCTCCGCGAGCCGATCCGCGCGCGGCCGATGACCGGACGTCGCACAGGGCGACTTACCGCGCTTGGCTGGCCGTCGCACGAGCTCAACAATCACGGGGACGGCAGACTGGCACCCGTGACTGACGTTTTCAGCGAGAAGTTGGCAGCCTGGCGCGATTACACCGAAACCCCGTGGGCGCGGATCCGGTACGGCGTTGTCGGCGAGGTCCTGCGACGTCAGACGGAACACCTCGGTGAGCAGATCCGGGTCCTTGATGTTGGAGGCGGCGACGGCATGGACGCACTGCCCCTCGCGCTAGCGGGGCACGACGTGACCGTCGTCGATCCTTCAGCAGAGTGGCTGGAAGAAGCCCTGCGGCGCGCGGCCACTGCGGGCACCAACGTCACGACGATCCGTGGTGGGCTGGATGATCTCCCAGCCGGTGAATGGGACCTCGTGATGTGTCACTTCGTGCTGCGCTACCGCAGCGGCGGCGATGGCGATGTCGCGGCCCTTGCGAGTCACGTCCGACCCGGCGGCCGGCTCTCGATCATGGACGTCAACCCCGACGGCCGCGTCCTTCGCGAGTTGCTGAACGGTGGCCCCGCTGCGGCCCTGGCTGAACTACAGGCCGAGCGAGCCAAGGTCGAGACCTTCCAAACGGATGCTAGGAAGGTCAGCGTCGACGCCATCGTCAGCGAGGCAACCGAGGCAGGCATGACCCCCGTCGGGGTCTACGGCAATCGGATTGCGAACGACCTGCTCGTCGACAACACCGCCAAGCACGACCCGTCCTTCTTCGAAGACCTTCTGGCGCTCGAGTTGGAGCTATGCGACCGAGAGCCGTTCAACCGTGTGGGATTCGCCTGGCAGCTGATCTTGCAGCGCTGAGTCCCCGTCGGCTTTGGCGGTCAGTAAAAGCATCACGTGCCGCTCTCGTAGGCCTTTCCGAAGTCCCACATGAGGAACCGCTATCGGGACGAAGTTCTCGGTGGTGCTCCTGGGGTGCGTCGCTCGCCAGCGTCCCGCGTGGGTGTGGGTTGCGGGACGCCAGCGAGATGCTGTCAGCGTCTTGTCGAGGCGTCGACGAGTTCTGCCTTTGCCGCCAGGCGTTGGCGCTGGATGGCGCGGTAGACGGTGGAGCGGCCGACACCGAATAGTTCGGCAACCTCAAGGGTGCTGTACTCGCCGCTGTGGACCAGGGAAACCAGATGTGCCTCCTGCTTCCGGCTGAGTTTGGGCTGCTTGCCCTTCAGCCGACCTTTGGCCTTGGCGACCTTCATGCCCTCGACCGTGCGTAGCCGGATCAGGTCGGACTCGAACTCAGCAACCATGGCCAGGACGTTGAAGAGCAACCGTCCGACGGCATCGGTGGGGTCGTAGACCGACCCGCCCAGGCTCAGGCTGATCTGTCGAGAGGTGAGTTCGTCCGCGATCGCTCGGGCGTCTGGAAGCGACCGGGCAAGGCGGTCAAGCTTGGTCACCACAAGGGTGTCACCGGCACGGCAGGCCGCGAGTGCCTCGCGTAGCCCGGGCCGTTCGCGGTTGGTGCCCGTCAGGCCGTGGTCGACGTAGATCCGCTCAGTCTCGACACCCAGTCCGAGCAAGGCATCGCGTTGCGCAGTGAGGTCTTGTGCATCGGTGGAGCATCGGGCGTACCCGACAAGTAGGGCGCTCATGGCGCACCTCCCAAAGGTTTGGCCCGGCCACGCCACGGGATGTGGTCGGCTCGGGCGTCAGGCTGAACCCGACACCACCAGCGACTGCCTTTCTTTAACGATCCGCAAGTACCGTCACTTACCGCCGCTTCCCCCGATCGGTTTTTCGTAATACGATTTTGGCCATGGTCAGCGAAGAGCAGATCCAGCAATGGGCGGACGAGGCCGAAGCTGGCTACGACGTCGAGGAGATGAAGCGCCGCGGACGCGGTCGGCCCGGACGTGGCTCCGAGCCGATGCAGGTCGTTGCAGTACGCCTCACAGCGGACGAGCTCGCTGCGGTCGACGCAATTGCCGAGCGAGAGCACATCACGAGATCCGAAGCGATCCGCAGGGCGCTGGCCGGCTCTGCGGCGTGAAGATCCACGACAGCGCACTCAGACACGGGGTACTCCCAGAGGACGCAGTTCAGGCAGCCGACTGGCCGCTCTGGGTCGAACCGATTGATGACGAGGACTGGCCGCACCGCGAACTACGACTCGGCTTCGACACCCAAGCCCGTCTGCTCGAGACCGTCGTCCTCCTCTTCGAGAGTGGCGACGAGATGGTCATCCACGCCATGCCGGCCCGCAAGCAGTACTGGGAACTCCTGCCATGAACCGGACGGCTCACGCCCCTGCAAGCGGGCTGGGTCACGCGGAACGTGACCAGTGCAGGATCCTCATCGGAGCAGGATGTCTACCTCGGCTGCGATCGTCTCGACCATCGAGGTGAGGCGCTCGGCTCGGGAGGGCATGGTGTGCCGATAGTTGGCGATGGTGAGGAGGCCCGGGCCGACAAAAGCCCACGCGCGGGCACGAGTCCAGGTTGCGTCATCGGCCCGGGCCGCGGCGCGGAGAATCTCGCGAGCAGGGGCGTCGAAGATGCTCCACGCGTAGAGCAGGTCTACGGAACGGTCGCCGACGCCCACGCCTCCGAAGTCGATCACCCCGGCCAGTCGGCCGTCGCGATGAGCGAGGAGGTTTTCCTCGGACAAGTCGGTGTGCACCCAGCAGGCGGCCCCGCTGGCCACAGGGACGTCGCGCAGACGCTGCCATGCTTCACGAACGCTTGCCGGGTTGAACAGGTCCGCCAGTTCTGCGGCCGCACGATCTGCCCATCGGTCGATCGTCTCGGTGACCGGCTCACCGCAGCGATAGCCCCAGTGTTCGGGCTCGGCCGGAACGTCGGCGGTGTCGACAGCGTGGAGGCTCTGAAGGAAGGTGCCCAAGGACTCTGCGAGAAGGGCCTGCTGTGAACCGTCCAGCGCGAGCGGAAGGTCGCCCGGCACCCAGGACACGACGGCCCACGGCCGGGCGAAGGCCCCGCTGGGCTGGCCAATGGCGACGACGTCCGGAACTGCAACCGGCAGATTCGGTGCAAGACGGGGCAGCCAGCGCACTTCATTCACCAGATCCGCGACGTAGTCGTCGGACCGGGGCAAGCGAATAGCCAGAGTGTCTCCAAGACGGAACACCCAGTTGCTGCTTCCGGAGGCGCTGCTCGCCCGGACGGGCATATCGGCCAGATGCGGAACTTGCTCGCGAAGCAGCCGGGTCACCGCCTGGGGGTCCGGGACAACGTCGGCCGGCACAGAGGACGGTGAGTTCACCCCGCACATGATCGTAGATTCACGTCAGCGACACGACTCGATTTTCGACGCACTCTTGACTCGGGGCATGTCCGTGCGGTTCTTGAGTGGGCTTCGAGCCGTCACGGAAGCGAGCCCTGAAAGGGCCGCCCTCGTCGGCCCGACGGCGGCCGACACGGGCATGCCGCTCAGGTGTCCCACACCGGGTCGCTCCGCGAGCCCATCGTCACGCGGAGCGTGACCAGTACGGGATCCCCTTCGGAACATCCAGCGTGCTCTCGATCTACGTCTCGGAGCCGGCCAGTCTTCCGCCGGTAGCGGTTCGGCTTGCGGTCATCTGGCGCTCAGTTCGGGCCGTCGTGCACCACGTCCCTGGACTCAACTCGCGATGGACCCCCGCCGTTCCTGGCTCAGCGTGCTGTAATCGCGCTTGGTGAGTCCGCGTAGGGATAACGCCTCCTGCGGGACGCACGTGCCCGCTTGAGCGCACGCCGTGTTTGCGGCATTTGAGTGCTCTCTACACGGGACGTGGGGCGGTGGCCAGGTCGATTGCCTGCTGGCAGTTGTCTGCCTTCCGGGTCGGGGCGAAGCCTTCCTCGAGCCACGGCCTCCCCCGATGGAGCCAGACACTGTGGAGCGAGAGGTTGTGGGCGCCTGCGATGTCTGCGCGCGCCGAGTCACCGACCATCCAAGCTCCCTTGAGCGTCTCAGCTGCGCTGCGGGCTGCAAGTTGGAAGATCTCCGGCGAAGGCTTCTTGACCCCCGCCGCTTCCGAGACGACACATGCGTCGACTTCTGCGTCCAGTCCTGTCAACTGAAGCTTGCGGTGCTGCTGCTCCACCGTCCCATTCGTGACGATGACTACCGCCCAGCCAGCGGTACGCGCGCGCCGCAATGCGTCAATGACACGCGGGTCGAGTTCGAGATAGTCCGCCATCCCCCCACGCAGATCGTTCACTAGGCCGGCGTATGCGTTCGGGGCCAACCGGAACCTGTCCCGTGCTGTCTGGGCCAAACGGTCGCGGGGCGTGTAGCCGTCTGCGTCCGCCTCGACGAGCCAAGCAACGGCCCCTTCATCATCGGGAACATGGTCCCGGCAAAACGCCTCCGCCCACGCGAGGAATGCGGCGGCACGATCTACCAGCGTGTTGTCCAGGTCGATCATCAGGAGCGGCACTTGCCGCATCGTAGTCACCCCACGGAGCGTCCGCCCGAGATGCGGGGATCCCGGCATGTCAGAACGTCCCGCAAGCCGAACCCCTGCTGACGAACGCGCAGGTCGATGTGAGGTTGCGTGATCACGTCGCGTCGACTGTCGCCGGATAGGCGGTCCGGAAGCCGTCCCGGGACACGGGGGTCGTGCGGGACTGCTAGCCCGTACACGCCGACGTGCCTGCCGAGAACCACCGGTGGCCCTACTGGTGCCGGGACCTCAGCGACACTGCCGCGGACGACGGCGCCTTCAACGGGGTCAGTCACCTGCAGCAAGAAGAAGTCGTGTTGCCGCATAGCGATGCGTTCGACGCCATTTCTGCCGTCGCGAACCGCAACCTCATCATCCATCAGCGTCGTCAAGATCAACCACGAGCTCACTTGGCTCACCCTCTCCAGGGAACCTGCTTGCGTGGAAGGGCTCCGCTTCAAGGCCCTCTTCAGCGATGCAGAGACGGAGCTCGGCGAAGTGGGGTGAGGCCGCGATGAGCGAGAACGCTCGAGATTCGAGTCGTGTCGCGTTTAGGCCCCGAAAACGGGAGCAAGAGGCGCCTCGACGGGTCACATGCCGGCAAGAAGTGGGGGCCTTGCGTCACCGCCGTACGCAGCGTTCTCGCAGGTCAGGGCACGAATGCGCAAACGCCAGCAAAGGGGCGACGACTCGTGCGCGCTCGCGCCGGATGACCAGAGGTCGCAGGTTCAAATCCTGCCCCCGCTACTGAAGACTGGCCCGTGACCTGCGGAAACACAGGTCACGGGCCACTCGCCATTTGAACCATTCCGGCTTGTGTCGCGCTTTCGTGACCCAGAAACCCCGTTGGTCGCGAAGCGAGGCGCGGCCCGACGGGGCCCGAGTGACGACGCGGTCCATAACCAGCGAACCGAGGCGTGACCGGAATGGCGCCGATGTCTCGGGCCGTTGGAGGCGCGGCGGACTTAGCCCGCGCGGGATCAGATGTCGTAGTTCTCGTTGGCTCTCGTTGTCTTCCAACCTCTTCCATTGCCTGGTCAGAGCGGTCCCGGCGATGGCCGATCCGCACCCTGACAGCCCTGCAGCAAGCGGGGCGGAGGTCTCCGCGGGCTCGCCCTATCGGTCGCGTGAGTGGGAGGCGCTAGTGTGTGGGCGCCAGTCGTACTCCACTCGTGGAGTCAGGGAACCCGGTGAGATTCCGGGACTGACGCGCAGCGGTGAGGGTGACGGGCGAGGCAACACGCCACTGGAGCGATGCTCTGGGAAGGTGCCTCGCACCGGTTGATCCCGAGTCCGAAGACCTGCTGGCACTGGTGACAACCGTCGCCAGGTCGTACGTGGACTCCGCGACAGGGTCCCTGACCAGATAGGTCCTGGCAGTGTCAGCCTCCCGCACTCGCGCCGACCGGTGTCCTGGCGCCCTCCGGCCGTGGCGGGCTGCGGACGGCCTTCTCGTACGGCTTCGGCTGATCGGGGGCAGGGTTCCCGCGAGAGCGCTGAGGTCGCTCGTCGAGGTCGCTGAGGAGTACGGCGACGGACGCGTGCACACGACGTCGCGGGCGAATCTTCAGGTGCGCGCCTTCCCCGGCTTCGAAGGCCGGTTGTCATCCGAGGCGCTCGCCGCCCTCGAGCGAACGGGCCTCCTGCCGAGCAGGACCCATGAACTGGTCCGCAATGTGATGGTGTCGCCGCAAACCGGTTTGGCCGGGGGTCGCGCCGACCTCCGAGCGGTTGCACGTGAGCTGGACGACCGGTTGTGCGCTGACCCGGATCTCGCGGCCCTGTCGGGCCGGTTCCTGTTCGTGCTCGACGACGGACGCGGCGATCTACTGGCTCGCAGCTGCGACCTGGGGCTGGTCGCGCTGGACTCGACCTGGGCTCAGCTACGGATCGGGACCGGGTGGGGGGCGACCGTGGAGCTCGCGGAGGCGGCAGGGCGGATCGCGGAGCTGGCGCATGAGTTCGTCGTACGCCGAGGGCGCGGGCCGGGAGCGGCCTGGCACGTGTCGGAGCTGGCCGAGGCCCTCGCCGTACCGAGAGCGTCCGATCCAGGCCTCCCTGACCCGGCGGAACCGTTGCCATTCGGGGCAGTGCCCGGTGGGCGTCATGTCGAGGTTTCCGAGACCGGTCTCGACCAACAGGTCATCGAAGACCTGACCGCAGCAGTCGATCACGTGATTGTCACACCGTGGCGTGGCGTGCTCATTCCCGAGGAGAGCAGATGACCAACCTGCGCAGGCCAACGCGCCACTACGAGTACGTCGACTCCGGACCCGCCATCTATGTCGACTCCTTCGCCACCATCCGGCGAGACGCCGACCTGCGGGCCGTGCCGGCCGATGCCGAGAAGCTCGCCGTCCGCATGATCCACGGCAGCGGGCAGGTCGACCTCGCTGATGACTTGATCGTGCATCCGCAGATGGTGTCGACTGCCCGGGCCGCGCTGGAGTCGGGCGCGCCGATCCTGTGCGATGCGACCATGGTCGCGACCGGCGTCACCCGGAGCCGACTGCCGAAGGACAATGACGTCGTCTGCCTGCTCAACGACCCGCGGGTGCCCGGGCTGGCCCGCGAGTGGCGTACCACCCGTACCGCCGCCGCCGTCTCACTGTGGGGGCCGCGACTAGACGGTGCCGTTGTCGCCATCGGCAACGCTCCGACTGCACTGTTCCATCTACTGGAGATGATTCTCGACGGGGGCCCACGACCCGCGGCGATCGTGGGCTGCCCGGTCGGCTTCATCGGTGCTGCCGAGTCCAAGCAGGCTCTCGTGGACCTCCACGCCGAGCACGGCATCGACATCCCCTACGCGACCGTCCGCGGCCGTCGCGGTGGATCGGCGATGACCTCGTCAGCACTCAACGCTCTCGCGCAGGAGGCAGAATGACCGGCCGTTTCACGGTTGTCGGCATCGGCCCCGGCGACCCGGAGCTCATGACGCTGAGAGCCGCTCGGATCATCGGCGCGTCCGACGTCGTCGCGTACCACGCTGGCGTGAAGAAGAAGTCCCACGCACGCCGCATCGCCGACGGCGTCATTCCGGCCGACGCCATCGAGGAGGAGCTGCGCTACCCGGTCACCACCGGCACCACGGACCACCCCGGTGGGTATGTCGGGGCGATGGCCGACTTCTACGAGTCCTGCGCGGTGCGGCTCTCGGATCACCTCGACGCCGGTCGCGACGTGGTTCTGCTCTCGGAGGGCGATCCCCTCTTCTACGGCTCGTCGATGTACCTCCACGACCGGTTCAAGGAGATCTACCCGACCGAGGTGGTGCCGGGCGTGCCCGCCTTCGCGGCGGCGACAGCGGCGATCTCTGGTAGCTCTGGCCCGCTGGTTCGACAGACAGACGTCCTGACCGTCCTCCCCGGAACCCTGCCCGAGCCGGAGCTTGCGAGACGGCTGGCGGACACGGAAGCCGCCGTCATCATGAAGCTCGGCCGGACGTTTCCGGGCGTGCGCTCAGCGCTGGCGCAGGCCGGGCGGCTCGAGGGCGCTTGGTACGTCGAGCGGGCGTCGCAGTCCGAGGAGCGTTGGCTGCCCGTCGCCGAGGTCGACCCGGACTCCGTGCCCTACTTCTCCCTGATCGTCGTCCCTGGCGACACGGCCAACCGGCCGACCGCTGACCGGCTGCGCGCTCGCGACGCGGAGCCCAGTGGATCCGCCGCGACACACGACGAGCGGACCGCTGAACTCCTGGTCGTCGGCCTCGGTCCCGGCCCCGACCACTGGCTCACGCCAGAAGCCTCGGCGGCGTTGGGCGAGGTCGACCACGTGGTCGGCTACGCCCCGTACGTGGCTCGCGTCCCGCAGCGTGCCGGACTGACCCGCCACGCGTCGGGCAACACCGTCGAGGTCGACCGGGCTCGTGTCGCGCTCGACCTGGCCAAAGCGGGGGAGAGGGTCGCGGTCGTCTCAGGCGGCGACGCTGGCGTCTTCGGGATGGCAGCAGCCGTCTTCGAGGCGGCCGAGGACCCGGCGTACGCGGGCGTGCCGATCCGGGTGCTGCCGGGGGTCAGCGCCGTGCAGGCGGTGGCCGCCCGTGCCGGTGCGCCCATCGGGGCAGACTTCGCCGTCGTCTCGCTCTCCGACAGGCTCAAGCCGTGGGAGGTCGTGGAACGGCGCCTCCGCGCCATCGCCGACGCCGACCTCGTGCTAGCGATCTACAACCCGGCCTCCCGCTCCCGGACCGAGCAGATAGCCACCGCCCACCGTGTCCTGCTGGAACACCGCAAGCCAGAGACCGTCGTCATCGTCGGGCGCGACATCGGGCGCGACGAGGAGTCGCTGACCGTCACGACGCTGGCCGACCTGGACCCGGAGACGATCGACATGAAGTGCCTGCTGATCGTGGGTGCCGAGAGCACGCGGGTGAGCCGCGCCGGCGTGTGGACGCCGAGGTACGTGCGGTGAGTGCTGCCGTCCACTTCGTCGGCGCCGGACCGGGCGCGGCCGACCTGCTGACCGTGCGCGCGACGCACCTGCTGGCGCAGGCGGACCTGGTGCTCTATCCCGGCACCTACCTCGATCCCGACGTGCTCGCCCACGTCGGCCCGAGCGCAGAGCTCGTCGACACCCAAGACCTCGACCTCGACACGATGGTCGCGCGGATGGTCGGCGCAGCTGGCGCGGGGCAGACGGTGGTGCGATTGACGTCCGGCGACCCGTCGCTCTATTCCGCGCTGCACGAGCAGACCCGCCGGCTCGATGCTGCCGGGGTTGCCTGGTCGGTGACGCCCGGGGTGCCCGCCTATGCTGCCGCTGCTGCGCTGGTCGGGAGCGAGCTGACGGTGCCGCTGGTGGCGCAGTCGGTGGTGCTGACCCGCACCCAGGCCCGCTCTACCGCGATGCCGGAGTCCGAGTCGCTGGCGGCGTTCGCTGCGACCCGCTCGACGCTCGTGCTGCATCTGGCGATCACGCGTGTGCGGGCGCTGATGGCCGAGGTCGAACCGGAGTACGGCGAGGACTGCCCGGTGGCCGTCGTCTACCGCGCCAGCCAGCCCGGGGAGCAGGTGCTGCGTGGCACGGTGGCGACCATCTCGGAGGTGGTGGAGGCGGCAGGGCTGCGCCAGGCGGCCGTGATCCTGGTCGGCTGGGCGCTGGCCCGCGAGGGCGGCGAGTCCTATCTCTACGACGCGGCCCGCGACCGGAGCTCGAAGCGACGCGGCGATCGGGGGCTCTGATGGAGCTCTACGACGTCATCAACCGTCGTCGTGACACTCGCCGAGAATTCACAGGTGAGCCGTTGGCCGCCGAGGTGCTGGAGCGGCTGCTGTCGGCGGCTCACTGTGCACCGAGTGTCGGGATGAGCCAACCGTGGGACTTCGTGCTGGTCCGCTCGCCGGCCGCGCTCAGCGCTTTCGCCGACCACGTCGCGCTCGAGCGGGACACGTTCGCGGCGACGCTCAGCGGTGAGCGCGCCGAGACGTTCTCGCGGATCAAGGTCGAAGGGATCCGCGAGTCGCGGCTCGGGATCGTGGTCGGCTACGACCCGACCCGCGGCGGGCCGAGGGTGCTCGGGCGGCATGCCATCGCCGACGCCGGGCTCTACTCGGTGGTCTGCGCCATCCAGAACCTCTGGCTCGCCGCGACCGCCGAGGGCCTCGGGGTGGGGTGGGTCAGTTTCTACCGCGAGGAGTTCCTGCGCGACCTCGTCGGCATGCCGGAGCACGTACGGCCGGTGGCGTGGCTCTGCGTCGGCGCCGTCTCGGAGCTACCGGACGTGCCTGACCTGGAGCGCTACGGCTGGCGGCACCGCTCGCCGTTGGCGAGCGTCCTGCATGAGGAGAGGTACGGCGTCAGCGCGTCAGTGCCCACTGCGTGACGGTACGGGCCGGGGTCCACCCGGTGAAGGCGCCGACCGGTGCACTGGTCTCGACCGAGACTCGGGTCAGCTCGCCGCCGTGCTCCCGGTAGAGCCGACCGAGCAGCATCTCGGTCTCGAGCGTCACGCCGTGCACGACCAGCCGGCCGGCCGGTCGCAGCGCCGTCAGGCAGGCGTCGATCACCCCGTCGCGGGTGGCGCCGCCGCCGACGAAGATGGCGTCCGGCGGGCGGAGCCCGGCGAGCGCGCCGGGGGCCCGTCCGTGCACGACCTCGAGCCCCGGCACACCGAGACTCGTGGCGTTGCGGCTGATCCGCGCAGCACGGTCGGCGTCCGCCTCGACCGCCGTCGTCGTGCAGGACGGGTGGGCGCGCATCCACTCGATCCCGACCGAGCCGGCTCCGGCGCCGACATCCCACAGGTGCTCGCCCGGGGTCGGGGAGAGCCGGGCGAGAGCGCTGGCGCGCAGGTCGCGCTTGGTCAGCTGGCCGTCGTGCTCGAAGGCGTCGTCGGGCAGACCGGCGACCCAGCCGCCGAGGCTCGGGCCGACGCAGTCAATCGCGACGACGTTGAGCCGAGGGAGGTCGAACTCCTTGCCGGTGAGGATGACGGCCTTGTCGAACAGGAAAGAGCTCTGCTCGCGTCCGCCCATGTCGCCGAGGACGGTGAGCTCACTGTCGCCGTACCCCTCCGCGACCAGCAGCGCCGCCACATCCCTCGGCGTGTGTTCATCGGACGAGAGGACCAGGATCCGACGGCCAGGGGCGAGCTCGCGGCGCACCAGCGCGACGTCGCGACCCACCACGCTCACGACCGCATGGCTCTCCGCCGACCAGCGCATCGCCGCCCGTGCGAGGGCGACTGAGGAGATCCCCGGGACGACGGTCACCTCGTCAGGCCCGAGCAGGTCCATGAAGGTCGTGGCGATCCCCGACACCAGCGGGTCGCCGGACGCCAGGGCGACGACATGCCCGCCTGCCGCCTCGTCCGCCAGGGACGCGAGCAGCGCCGGCAACCGGTCACGCAGCGGGGAGGGCCAGGGCTCGCGGCGCTGCCCCGGCACGTCGGGCAGGAGGTCGAGGTGCCGGCGCCCACCGAGCACCACGCGGGCTCGCTCGACCCAGGCCCGGCCGACCTCCGACACACCGTCCCAGCCCTCGGCGCCGATACCCACCACAGTGATCACGCGAGCAGACGCTATCGTGAGCCCCGCAAGGCGAGAGGTGCCCCAACGGCCCAACCATCGGAAACGGTGGGGACGGCGGACGGGGAGAATCTGGGAAGCCGGTGAGATTCCGGCACAGGCCCGCTGCGGTGAACCGAGCCTCCATTCATGAGTTGAGCGGAGGACTCGGCAAGTCCGAAGACCGGCCTCCCGCCCGACCAGTCACTGCTGGCGAACAGAGCGGGAGCCTCACATGCCACAGCACTACCCATTTTCAGCCGTCCTCGGTTGCGAGACCGACGCCCTGGACGACATGGGCCTCGCGCTCGTCCTCACGACGATCTCGCCGGAGATCGGTGGCGTGCTCGTGCGGGGCGAGAAGGGCACCGCGAAGTCGACGACGGTGCGGGCGCTGGCCGCCGTGCTGCCGCCCATCGATGTGTACGCGGGCGACAGGTTTTCCGTGGACCCTGCCGACCCGGCAGCCACGTCGCCCGACGGCCCGTTCGGCACCGAGACGGAGACCATCGTCCGTCCGGTGCGGCTCGTCGAACTACCCGTTGGCGCGACCGAGGACCGAGTCCTCGGCTCCCTCCACCTCGAGCGGGCGCTGTCACACGGCAAGGTGGAGTACGAGCCCGGACTGCTCGCGAGAGCACACCGCGGCATCCTCTACGTCGACGAGGTCAACCTGCTGCACGACCACCTCGTCGACCTGCTCCTAGATGCCGCGGCGATGGGTCAGGTCACCGTCGAGCGCGACGGCGTCTCGGTCGAGCACGCGGCCCGGTTCGTGCTGATCGGCACGATGAACCCCGAGGAGGGGGAACTGCGTCCACAGCTGCTGGACCGCTTCGGGCTCACCGTCGAGGTTGCCGCCCCCCGGGAGCCGGCGCTACGCGCCGAGGTCGTGCGGCGCCGGATGGCCTACGACGCCAATCCGGTAGCGTTCACCGCGCGCTACCGCGACACGGACCGCGCCCTGACCGAGCGAGTCGAGACCGCCCGCGAGCGTCTCGCCAAGGTGCGGCTCACCGAGTCTGCGCTCATGAAGATCGCCGAAGTCTGTGCCACATTCGAGGTCGACGGGCTTCGCGCCGACATCGTCACCGCCCGCACCGCGGTCGCCCACGCCGCCTGGGAGGGTCGCGACGAGGTCACCCGCGCCGATATCCGACGCGCCGCGCTGCTGGCGCTGCCGCACCGGCGCCGCCGCAACCCCTTCGATGCTCCCGGTCTCGACGAGGACCTGCTCGACCAGATCCTCGGCGACGACGAGCTACCGCCCGAGCCGCCGGAGGGACCGGCCCCGGATGAGCCGCCGACTTCTCCCGAGGACAACACACAGGATCAGGCGCAGGGTGACGGACAGCGGGACGAGGCCGCTGACGGTGACAGCGACCAGGCGCCGGCGACCGACGACACTCCGCCCGAGTCTGACGGCGAGCCGCCGGTGACGCCTCCCGCAGTCACCGAGTCGGGTTCGACGGTTCGTGCCACCGCGCCGTACCGACCGCGGCTGCTGAAGGTGCAGGGGCTCGGCGAGGGCGCGGCCGGACGACGCAGCCGAGCCCTCGCGAGCACCGGCCGCCGCGTCGGCGCCCGGCGACCGGACGGACCCACCGGCTCGCTCCACCTGGCGGAGACCCTGCTGGCGGCCGCTGGCAAGCAGTCCTCGCGCGGCCGCACGACCGGACGCGTGGAGCTGCGCAACGAGGACCTCCGGGTCGCCGTGCGGGAGGGCCGCGAGGCCAACCTGGTCCTCTTCTGCGTTGACGCCTCCGGCTCCATGGCCGCGCGTAAGCGGATGACGCAGGTCAAGACCGCGATCCTCTCGCTGCTACTCGACGCCTACCGCCGCCGTGACAAGGTCGGCCTGGTCACCTTCCGAGGCGCCGAGGCGACGGTCGCGCTGCCGCCCACACACTCCGTCGACATCGCTGCAGCGCGGCTCGACGAAGTTCCGGCAGGGGGACGTACGCCGCTGGCCGAAGGGCTGCTCGAAGCCGCTCGCGTGCTGACCCGCGAGCGAATGCGCGATCCACGGCTGCGACCACTCCTCGTCCTGGTCACGGACGGTCGCGCGACGGGCGGAAAGGACGCTGTCGCGCGGTCACAGCAGGCTGCGGAGTACGTCGCCGGGCTCGGCGTGACGACGGTCGTCATCGATGGCGAGAGCGGCCCCCTGCGTCTTGGCCTCGCACTGCGACTCGCCGAGCTGCTGCGTGCCGAACACCTCCCCATGGCCGAGGTCAGTGCCGAGGCGCTGGCCGGCACGGTCCGATCCCGCACGCAGAAGGGAGCGGCCTGATGCCCCAGGGCAAGCCCGCCGTCGTCCCCGACGACGGCCTGACGACGAAGCAGCGTCGCAACCGACCACTACTGGTGGTGCACACCGGCGACGGCAAGGGGAAGTCCACCGCCGCCTTCGGGCTCGCGCTCCGCGGGTGGAACCAGGGCTGGAAGATCGGTGTCTTCCAGTTCGTGAAGTCGGCCAAATGGCGCATCGGCGAGCAGACCGTTCTGGAGCGACTGGGCCGGCTGCACGAGGAGACGGGCGAGGGCGGCCCGGTCGAGTGGCACAAGATGGGTTCCGGCTGGTCGTGGACCCGAAAGCAGGGTGACGCCGAAGACCACGAGACCGCGGCTCTGCAGGGATGGCAGGAGATCAAGCGCCGCCTGGCCGACGAGAGCCACGACCTGCTGATCCTCGACGAGTTCACCTACCCGATGAAGTGGGGCTGGGTGGACGTCCAGGACGTTGTAGAGACGCTGACCAACCGCCCGGGCTTCCAGCACGTGATCATCACGGGCCGCAATGCCGATCCCCGACTCGTCGAGGCTGCCGACCTAGTCACGGAGATGAGCAAGGTCAAGCATCCGATGGACGTCGGCCAGAAGGGCCAGAGGGGCATCGAGTGGTAGCCCTGCCCCGGCTCGTCGTTGCAGCACCGTCGACCGGACAGGGGAAGACGACAATCGCCACCGGCCTGATGGCGGCACTGCGGATCGCCGGCCACGAGGTGAGCGGCCACAAGGTCGGTCCGGACTACATCGACCCCGGCTACCACGCCTTGGCGACCGGCCGCCCCGGCCGCAACCTCGACCCGCACCTCGTGGGCGAGGAGCGGCTCGTCCCGATGTTGCTGCACGGTGCGTCCGGCGCGGACATCGCGGTGATCGAGGGCGTCATGGGCCTGTACGACGGACGACTGGGCACCGACGGATTCGCCTCCACCGCGCACGTCGCCACCCTCACCCGGACGCCAGTAGTGCTCGTGATCGACGTCGCCAAGCTGTCCCGCTCCGCGGGGGCGATCGCCCTCGGCATGGCGACGTTCGACGCCGGAGTCCGGGTGGCCGGTGTCGTCCTCAACCAGGCGGGATCGGACCGCAACACCGCCGAGATCATCGGCTCGCTCGAGCAAACGGGCCTGCCGGTCCTTGGCGTGATGCCGCGCGACGTCCGGCTCTCCACACCCTCACGCCACCTGGGGCTCGTCCCCGCCGCCGAACGGGACGGTTCCATCCGGATGATCGAACAGCTCGGGGAGCAGGTGGCCCGCCACCTGGACCTCGACGCGATCCTCGAGGTCGCCCGCTCGGCGCCGCATCTGGACGCCGAGTCGTGGAGCCCCGCACGAGAGGTGATGTCGGTCGACGCCAGCGACCACCGGCCAGTCGTCGCGATGGCCGGCGGGCGCGCCTTCACGTTCCGCTACGCGGAGACCGAAGAGCTCTTGACCGCTGCCGGCTGCGAGGTCGTCACCTTCGATCCGCTCGTCGATCCGGCCCTTCCGGCTGGCACGCAGGGCATCTACCTCGGCGGCGGGTTCCCCGAGGTGTACGCCGCCGAGCTCGCCGCCAACCGTGGTCTCCTGGACGATCTGCGTAGCGCCGTGGCAGCCGGGATCCCGACGGTCGCCGAGTGTGCCGGGTTGCTCTACCTGGCCGAGTCGCTCGACGGCGCACCCATGGCGGGCATCCTCCCGGCCACGGCTGCGATGGCAGGGCGGCTCGTGCTGCGTTACCCGGCTGCGGTCGCCGCGACCGATTCGCTCCTCACCAAGGCAGGGGAGGAGGTCACCGGCCATGAGTTCCACCGCACCCGTACCTCCCCGGCGGCCGGCGAGAGCGCGGCCTGGGCGATCGGCGACGAATCAGTCGGCTATGCCAGCGGGAACCTCCACGCGTCGTACCTCCACGTCCATTGGGCCGGCCACCCTCAGCTCGCCCAGCGGTTCGCCGACGCCGTCTACGCCGCGCCGATGCACGTGGTCTCGCCCGCTCCGCCTGCGGTGCCCGTCACGCGACCCCGTGACCGTGTGGCCGACCCTTTGCGCCATCACGGCGACGTCGAGACGGGGGAGGGGCTCTTGGACTTCGCCGTCAACGTCTACGACGGCGGCCGGCCGGCCTGGTTGGAGCGCGCCCTGCGCGAGAGCCTCACCGCGGCGGCGGCGTACCCCGACGCCGAGCCGGCCCGCGCCGCGATCGCCCAGCGGCACGGCCGAGAGCTCGAGGAGGTCCTTCCGACCGCCGGCGCCGCGGAGGCGTTCACGTTGATCGCCCAGCTGCGCCCATGGCGGCGCCCCGTCGTCGTACACCCCCAGTTCACCGAGCCGCATGCGGCGCTGGAGCAGGCCGGACACACCGTGACGACGGTCCTGTGCCGACCGGAGAATGGCTTCGCGCTCGACCCCGACGCGGTCCCTGATGACGCCGATCTCGTCGTCATCGGCAATCCCACCAATCCGACCGGTGTCCTCCACCCCGCAGACCTGCTCCGCGGTCTGCGCCGGAGAGGTCGACTCGTCGTGGTCGACGAGGCGTTCATGGACGCGGTGCCCGGCGAGACCGGCTCCCTGGCCCGCGAGCGACTCAAGGGGTTGGTGGTCGTCCGGAGTCTCACCAAGCACTGGTCCATCCCGGGCATCCGAGCCGGCTACATCGTCGGCGATCGCACGCAGGTCCGTTGGTTGGCCGACCGGCAAACGCCTTGGTCCGTCTCGGCACCGGCCATCGCGGCAACGATCGCGTGCACCAGCCGGACAGCGACCCCCGAGGCCCGCGACCGCGCGGCCACGCTGGCGCGCTGGCGCGACTTCCTCGAAGGCGGTCTTCGCGGACGCGGGATCGACTACGCGCCATCGGCGGCGCCCTTCGTCCTGGCGCGGCTGGGACGGGGCGCTCATGCGGCGCTGAGGGAGCGCGGCGTCGCCGTACGCCGGGCCGACACGTTCCCGGGGCTCGACTCCGCTTGGGTCCGCATCGCCGTGCGTCCACCGGGGATGACGAACCAGTTCTTCACCGCGCTCGACGCGGCCCGCCTTCTCCAGCCCACCTCGTGAGGTCCGCCATGCCCTACGTCTCCGCCCCGTCCGACATCGCCCGCGATCATGCGGCCAAGCGCTTGGCCGCGCTGGCCACCCCGCCCGGTGCCCTCGGCCGCCTCGGCGAGCTGGGCATCTGGCTCGCGTCCTGCCAGGGCCATGTACCTCCGAAGCCGGTGAATGACGTCCGGCTGGTCATCTTTGCCGGCGACCATGGCGTCGCCTCGCACGGTGTCTCCGCGTTCCCGCCCGCGATCACCGGTGCGATGGTCCGCACCTTCCTAGCTGGCAAGGCGGCTGTGAATGCCTTGGCAGCCACCCACGGCGTCGCGGTCCGCGTGCTAGACCTCGGTGTCGACGACGACTTCGCCGATCTCGACGAGGCGACTCGCGCGGCGCTGACCGTCCACAAAGTCCGTCGGTCCAGCGGCGCCATTCATCTCGAGGACGCGCTCACGCCGGAGCAGACCCGGCAGGCCCTCGACGCAGGGGCGGCGATCGCGCGAGAGGAGATCCGGGCCGGTGCTCAGTTGCTCCTCGGCGGAGACATGGGCATCGGCAACACCACCCCCGCCGCGGCCCTGATCGCCGCCGGCCTCGGGCTTCCCGCAGCCGAGGTGGTCGGGCGCGGCACGGGGATCGACGATGTCGCGCTTGCGCACAAGACCGAGGTGATCGACATTGCCCTCCGGCGTGCCGGCACCCGGGCCGGCGACCCGGTCGAGACACTGACAGCCTTGGGAAGCGCAGACCTGGCCGCCACCACCGGCTACCTCCTTGCCGCAGCCCAGGACGGCGTACCGGTGCTGCTCGACGGACTCATGAGCGTGGCCTGTGCCCTCACCGCCGACCGGATCGAGCCCGGCGCCGCCGCCTGGTACGCCGCTGGGCACCGCTCCACCGAGCCTGCCCAGTCCCTCGCGCTCGCCAAGATGGGCCGAGAACCGCTGCTCGACCTCGGCATGCGGCTGGGGGAGGGGTCAGGTGCTGTCGCGGCCGTTCCGGTGGTCCGCAGCGCCTCCGCCGTGCTCCGCGAGGTGGCGTTGCTGTCCGAGCTACGGGCGTGATGCTGCTCGACGCGTGGCGGCTGGCCCTCGGCACACTCACCGCTATCCCCGTCGCCCCACCGGCCCTCGTCGACCGACGCCGGGCCGGCATGGCCATGGTGCTCGCACCGCTGGCAGTCCTGCCGCTCGCGGTGGCGGTGACTCTGGTGGCCCTGGCCGGGCATGGCCTCGACCTGCCGATCCCCGTGGCGGCTCTGCTGGCGCTGGGCGCAACCATCCTCGGCAACCGCGCCTTCCACCTCGACGGGCTCTCCGACACCGTCGACGGCATGGCGGCCTCCTACGACCGCGAGCGGTCATTGGCGGTGATGAAGAGCGGCACGTCGGGTCCGGCCGGCGTCGTGGTGGTGGTCCTGGTCCTCGGCCTGCAGGCCACAGGCCTGGTCGCAGTATTGGCCTCAACGCACCCTGTGCGCGCCGCCGTCCTCGCCGGCTGCGCGCTCTGCGTCTCCCGCGCCGCGCTCGCCACCTGCTGCGCCCGGGGCGTGCCGTCCGCACGACCCGGGGGACTCGGCGACACCTACACCGGCACCGTGGCCCGGCCGGTCGTCGTGCTCATGTGGCTGACGTGCGCCGCCGTTCTCTCGCTCGCCGGCGCTTGGTCCGGACTCGCCTGGTGGCGCGGAGCGCTGGCCAGCGCGATGGCACTCGCCGTGGTCGCCGTCGTCGTCGCGCGAGCGGTGCGGCGGCTCGGCGGCGTCACCGGCGACGTCTTCGGCGCCGCGATCGAGCTGGCGCTCGCCGCCCTGCTGGTGGCCCTCTCGTGAGCGCCCGAGCCGTCGGTCTTCTGCTCGGGTTCGCCGCGGACCGCGTGCTCGGAGACCCGCAGCATCTCCATCCCGTTGCCGGCTTCGGCAACGCGGCCGCGGCGCTGGAGCGTCGGCTGTACGCCGACTCGCGGCCGCGGGGTGCGGCACACACGGCGGCACTCGTCGGGGCGGCGATCGTGGTGGGAGTCGTAGCGGAGCGGGCAGCGCGGAACCCCGTCGCCCAGGCGGTGGCCACCGCTGTGGTGGCCTGGACGGTGCTCGGTGGGCGCTCGCTGGAGCGCGAGGCACTCGCGGTCGACGCGCTCCTGAGAGCAGGCGACCTCCCGGCCGCCCGTGAACGCCTCACCCATCTGGTGGGCCGCGACACCTCGGCGCTGGAGGAGTCGGAGGTCGCGCGCGCGGTCGTGGAGTCCGTCGCGGAGAACACCTCGGACGCCGTCGTTGCACCGCTGCTGTGGGGATCCGTGGCCGGGATGCCCGGGCTGCTCGGCTACCGGGCGGCCAACACCCTCGACGCGATGGTCGGCCACCACAACGACCGCTATGAGCGGTTCGGCTGGGCCGCCGCCCGCTTCGATGATCTGGTCAACCTGCCCGGCTCGCGGATCGCCGGTGCCGCCACGCTCCTTGCCTCGCCAGGAACGGCGCGGTCCGCCGCCAAGGCATGGCGCCGTGACGCCGCCGCCCATCCCAGCCCCAACGCCGGAGTCGTCGAGGCCACTTTCGCCGGCGCTCTCGGCATCCGGCTGGGCGGCACGAACCGCTACTACGGCAGTTGGCTCGAGCACCGTTCCGTCATGGGCGACGGGCGCGCCGTACGACCCGAGGACATCGGTCGGGCCGCCCGACTCGCACGCAGGGTTGGCATCATCGGTGCGGTCGTGTCGGCATCCGGCGCGTTGCTCGTGGCTCGGCGCACAGCGGGCCGGCCTGCGATAGCATCCGGCTAACGGGCACGAGGAAGCCGGTGAGAATCCGGCACAGTCGCGCTACTGTGACATCGCCTCCGGGCGGTGGAGTCAGACCCGAGTGTCCGTATCCATCCCATCGAACAGGGACGCACGTATCCCTGAGGAGGACACATGTCGCAGGTCTCTGCGGTGCCGGTCGCCGGCGCACCTTCCGTTCCCACCATCCCGTTCGGCCAGCTGGCGCCATGGGCGCTGTTCTTCGGTCTCCTCGGGACGCTGGTGCTCTTCTTCGTCAGCACCGACCAGGGTGCCGTCTCCCTCCTGGCCGGCACGGCCATCCACGAGTGGGTCCACGACGGACGCCACCTCCTCGGCTACCCCTGCCACTGAGCCTGATTCCGGCCCGGATCCAGGCCTGAGCCCGGGATCCGGGCCGAGCTCTGAGCGCTCTTCGGCGCGATAGCGACCCCGAACAAGCGCGGCGGGGCTGTTGACGACACTTCTCGCGCGCGGCGCCGACGTCGGCGCCGCGCTGCTTCCTGAACGGAAACCAGCATGACCGCACGTGCATTTCTCATCCGTGGTCTGATCGCCGGCCTGGTTGCCGGCATCGCCACCTTCTTCGTCGCGTACTCGGTGGGGGAGCCCCACGTCGAGACTGCCATTGCCCTCGAGGAGTCAGGCACCGCCGCCGAGGAGGCGCCGACCGACGCGTCCCACGACCATGGCGACGAGGCCGCCGGAGGCCACAGCCACACACACAGCCACTCTCACGGTGACGAGGGCGAGGATACCGAAGTCTCCCGGGACAGCCAGCGGACCTGGGGCCTGCTCACCGGCAGCCTCGCCGTCGGACTCGCGCTCGGCGGCATCGTCGCCCTCGTCGCGGCCGGCACCATCGGCCGCATGGGCCGGCTCCAGCCCGGCCAGTCCACCGCCCTGATCACTCTGCTCGGCTTCGTCGCCTTCGCCCTGGTGCCGTTCCTGAAGTATCCGGCGAACCCGCCGGCGGTCGGAAGTGGTGACACCATCGGCGACAGGACGGCGCTCTACTTCGGCTTCGTGGTCGTCTCGGTCCTGACGGCCGTCGCCGCGACGTACGTCGCGCTGAGGCTGCGCAACCGCCTCGGCACCTACGGTGGCGTCGTCGCCGGTGCAGCCGGCTACCTGGCCGTCATGGTCGTCGCCGGCCAGCTCTTCGCCACCGTCAACGAGGTCGGCGACTTCCCGGCCGACACGCTCTGGTTCTTCCGCCGGGCGTCACTGTTCACGCTGGCCACGATGTGGGGCGTGATCGGCGTGGTGCTCACCGGACTGGTCGGTCGGCTCTACGCCGCGCAGACGGAGCGGGCGCAGCGGCGCGCGCTAGCCGCGAGCCTCTGACGGCCCGCCCCGCGAACCAACCTGTCGGCTCCTGCGCTCAGCGCGGGAGCCGGCGGCTTTCCACGGGAGTGTCGGCCAGCAGGTGGTCGGACACGATCCGGCGGGCCGCGTGTGGATCGACGCCGCCGTACCAGACGTCGTCGGGCTGCACGCTGACGACCGGGGCCTGGTTGCAGGGGAACTGACAACCAGTGTGGGTGACCAGCACGTCATGGTCGCCGAGCCCGGCCTCCATCAGTCCGAGGATCAGCGCGCGGGCCGTCTCGTCGGATCCGCGGGCCGTGCACCGCGGGCCGCGGCAGATGAGCACCTGGCGCCGGTGGCGGGTCACGTCCTCCCAGGCGGTCGAGGTCAGGCCCGGCTCGGCGTCGGAGATCGGCTTCAGGTCGAACAGCGCGACCTCGATCTCCTCGATCGTGGAGGCCAGCCGGGTCGCAACCTCGATCACCGGGCGGTGCCCGGCGCGCTCGCGCCACCAGTGGGAGGCGATCCTCCGTAGCCATGACTGCCCAGGGGCGAGCGGGCCGAGGCTGATGCCGGCGAGGCTGATCGTGGTGGCGCCGGCGTCCGCGAGCCGGGTGAGCTCGCGCGAGATCGATGGGTCGCCCATCTGCAAGAAGGCGACGCCCGCATGGTGGCGGGCGGCCGCCGCGAGCAGCTCGTCGCGACGGTCGACATCGGAGACGGACATGCCAACGAGAAGCAGCGCGGTGCCTGGCTGGGTCATAGCCGGATCACCCTGCCTGCGATCACCAGGTGCACCTCGTCGCAGGCCGCCGCGATGCGCTGGTTGACCAGTCCGAGCAGGTCCCGGAAGAGCCGACCGGACCGGTGCTCGGGGACGACGCCCAGGCCGACCTCGTTGGTGACGAGAACGGTGTCCTCTCCCTGGTCGCGAACAGCGAGGACGTCCGCTGTCTCTTGCGCAACGTGTCCGATCACGTCGGTGATCTCGTCCGCCGGCGCACCCCAGAGGCCACGCTCGTCGAGCACCGCCGTGAGCCACGTGCCCAGGCAATCGACCATGACGTGCCCGTCCGTGCGCGCGAGCACTCCGACGAGGTCGTGGGACTCGACAGTCGTCCAGTCGACAGGCCGCCGCGCCCGATGGGCGGCGATCCGCGCGGCCCAGTCGGCGTCGTCCTGGACCGGCCCTGGGGCGAGGTAGGTGACCGGTCCGGTCAGGAGCGACTCCGCGTGACGGGACTTGCCGGAGCGGACTCCGCCGGTGACGAGCGCTCTCACGACTGCTCCCTGACCCAGGCGACGGCATCGTCCACGTCGTGCACGGTCGGCACCCCGACCGGGCACGCGGGACGCCGTACGACGACCACGGCGACGTCGAGCTCGGCGGCGGCCTGCATCTTGGGCCACGTGTAGCTGCCGCCTGAGTCCTTGGTGACGAGGACGTCGATGGCGTGCTGCCGCATCAGGGCGAGCTCGCCGTCGAGGGTGTAGGGGCCACGGCTGGTCAGCAGCGTCCACGTCTCGGGCAGGTCGAGGGCGGGACGGTCGACGACCCGGGCGAGCACGGCGTGGCCGGACAGCGCGGGGACGAAGCGAGCCAGCTCCTGGCGGCCGACGGTGAGGAACGGCCGCGCACCGAGCGAGGCGGCCAGCGTGCTCGCCCGTTCGTGGTCGTCGACGTAGTGCCACCTCGGGTCTGGCTCCCAACCGGGCCGCTCGAGCCGCAGCAGGGGGACGTCTTCGAGGCGACAGGCGGCTACGGCGTTGGCGCTCATGCCGAGGGCGAAGGGATGCGTCGCGTCTACCACGGCGTCGTACTCGGCGAGCGCGGCCCGCAGACCTTCGACTCCGCCGAAGCCGCCGATGCGCACCTTCCCGACCGGCAGACGCGGCTCGGCAACCCGGCCGGCCAGGGAATTGGTCACCTCGATGCCGCTGTCGCGATCGTCGACGAGCCGGGCGGCGAGGTCGCGCGCCTCGCTGGTGCCTCCCAGGAGCAGCAGCCTCACGGGGAACCTTCTGGGGGTAGGACGGGCAGGCCGGCTGGTGTGCCGTCGCGGGCGAGTGTCAGCAGTGCGTCGACGTCGAGGTGCTCCTCGACCAGGTCGCCCAGCCGGTCGAGCCTGGCGTCGCGGGCGGCACCGAAGCTCACCGCGGACGGCTCTCGGCCCAGCAGTTCGGACAACAGCGCACCCCGCAGCGCGTCGCCCTCGAGGCTGCCGTGCCACATCGTGCCGAAGACCTTGCCCGCGCGGGCTCCGCCGAGGAACTCCTCGCCACCGCCGCGGGTGATCCGGCCGTGGTGGACCTCGTAGCCCGAGGCGGGTGCGCCCAGGGCGGCGCCGGTGGGCAATCGCAGCACCTTCTCGGCGGCGAAGTCGGTGCGGACGTCGAGCAGCCCCAGCCCCTCGACCTCGGCACCCGGCACGCCCTCGACACCGGCAGGGTCGCTGATGGTGCGGCCGAGCATCTGGAAGCCGCCGCAGATGCCGAGCACGGGGCGACCTCGGCGGGCGTGGTCGAGGATCGCGGCGTCCAGGCCCCGTGCGCGCAGCCATGCCAGGTCGCTGATCGTCGAGCGGGTCCCCGGCACCACGATCACGTCGGCATCGGCGACGTCGCGGGGGTCGGAGACGAAGACGACGTCGAGGTCGGGCTCCAGACCGAGCGCGTCGACGTCGGTGAAGTTGCTGATTCGCGGCAGCCGCACGACCGCGATCCGGAAGGCGGCCTCACCGCTGGAGCGACGACCGTCCAGGTCGAGGGCGTCCTCGGAGTCCAGCCACAGGCTCGGATCCCACGGCAGTACGCCGAACACGCGACGGCCCGTCAGCCGCTCCAGGGAGTCCAGGCCGGGGGAGAGGAGCGCCAGTTCGCCACGGAACTTGTTGACCACGAAGCCGGCCACCAGCCTTTGGTCGGCGGGCTCCAGGAGTGCGACCGTGCCGTACATCGCGGCGAAGACACCGCCACGGTCGATGTCGCCCACGACCACGGTGGGCAGCGATGCGTGCCGGGCCAGCCCCATGTTGACGTAGTCGCCGGCGCGCAGGTTGATCTCGGCCGGGCTCCCTGCTCCCTCAGCCACGATGACGTCGAAGCGCGCGGCGAGGTCGTCGTACGCGGTGTGTGCGGCCGTGGCCAGGTGACGTCGGCCGGTCTCCCAGTCCGCCGACGAGACCTCGCCGGTGGGGTGGCCCATCAGGACGACATGGCTGCGCCGGTCGCTGCCGGGCTTGAGCAGCACCGGGTTCATCGCCGGCTCAGGGGCAACGCGGGCAGCCAGTGCCTGGACCCACTGTGCCCGGCCGACCTCGGCGGTCGTGCCGTCGGCGGCGGCGCAGACCATCGAGTTGTTCGACATGTTCTGGGCCTTGTACGGCGCCACCTTCACGCCACGTCTCGCGAAGGCGCGGCACAGGCCGGTGGTGAGGACCGACTTGCCGGCGTCCGAGGTCGTCCCGGCGACGAGCAGACCGCTCACGGCTGCGTCTCCCGAGCCCGCAGCAGATAGACGTCCATCACCCAGCCGGCCGCTGTCTTCGCCCGCTCGCGCGCCGCTTCGATCGAGGGCAGCACGTCGGCGACCCGCCCCGCGACGAGCTCCTCGGAGTCAGTGCCGAGGTTGGCACCCCACCAGATCGACCAGTCGTCGAGCCCGGCCAGGTCGAGGGTGCCGGTGAGCATGACGCAGAGGTTGGTCTGGCCGGCCGTCAGCTCCTCGCGGAGCCGCCGGCCGGTGGTGATGTGGACCGGGCGCCCGACAGGGTGCAGAACGATCCGGTGACGGGCGGCCAACAGCTGCGGTGCGCTGATGCCCGGCAGCACGTCGTACTCCAGCGGCATCCGCTCGGCGAGCCGGTCCACGACCCGGATCGTCGAGTCGTAGAGCGACGGATCACCCCACACGAGGAACGCCGCCGTGCCACCCCGCTCGCGCAGGACCCGCTCGTAGGCCGCCACCCGAGCCTCGTGCCAGTCCTTGACGGCCTTCGCATAGTCGACCGGATCGGCCCGATCCCGCTCGGGATCGGGGACCGCGACCACCTCGAGACCATGCTCGGCCGCGATGGCTCGGCGGACCGAGAGCAGGCCGTCGTCCTCGCGCTTCTCGGCGGCGAGGACGTAGTCGCACGACCGGAGCGCGTCGGCCACCTCCGGGGTGATGTGGTGCGGCCCCATGCCGACGCCGAGAACGCGGACCCTCACCGGGCGTTCACTCGCGGTCTTCGAGGTCGCCCTCGACCTCGAGGTAGACCTCCTGCATCGCGGCCAGGGTGTCGGCGTCGGGCTCGGCCCACAGTCCGCGCTCGGCGGCCTCGTGAAGTCGCTCGACGATGCCGCGCAGTGCCCACGGGTTCGACTTGCGCAGGAACTCCTGGTTCCGCTCGTTGAGGACGTACTCCTGGGCGAGCTTGTCGTACATCCAGTCGTGCACCACCCCGGCGGTGGCGTCGAAGCCGAAGAGGTAGTCGACGGTGGCGGCCTGTTCGAAGGCGCCCTTGTAGCCGTGCCGCTGCATGGCGGCGATCCAGCGCGGGTTGACCACCCGAGCCCGGAAGACGCGCGCGGTCTCCTCCGACAGGGTGCGGGTGCGGATCGCGTCCGGCGAGGTGGAGTCGCCGACGTACGCCTTCGGATCGGCACCGGTCAGCGCCCGGACCGTGGCGACCATGCCGCCGTGGTACTGGAAGTAGTCGTCGGAGTCGGCGATGTCGTGCTCGGCGGAGTCGACGTTCTTGGCGGCGACCTTGATGCGGCGGTAGTTGGCGCGCATGTCGTCGGCGGCCGGGGCACCGTCGAGGTCGCGGCCGTAGGCGAAGCCGCCCCAGGCGGTGTAGACCTCGGCGAGGTCGTTGTCGTCGCGCCAGGTGCCGGACTCGATGACCTGCAGGATGCCGGCGCCGTACGACCCGGGCTTGGACCCGAAGATGCGGGTGCTCGCGCGGCGGGCGTCGCCGTGCTCGGCCAGGTCGGCGGCGAAGTGGGCGCGCACGTAGTTCGCCTCGGCCGGCTCGTCGAGGTCGGCCACCATCCGCACCGCGTCGTCGAGCATCGCCACGACGTGGGGGAACGCGTCGCGGAAGAAGCCCGAGATCCGGACGGTGACGTCGATGCGCGGGCGGCCGAGCTCCTCGAGCGGGACGACGACCAGCCCGCGGACCCGACGGGACTCGGCGTCCCACTCCGGACGCACCCCGAGCAGCGCCAGCACCTCGGCGACGTCGTCCCCGGAGGTCCGCATGGCGCTGGTACCCCACACCGACAGTCCGACCGACGTGGGATAGGTGCCGGTCTCGTCGAGGTACTTCTGCACCAGCGAGTCGGCCATCGCCTGGCCGGTCTGCCAGGCCAGCCTGCTGGGGACGGCCCGCGGGTCGACGGTGTAGAAGTTGCGGCCCGTCGGCAGCACGTTCACCAGGCCACGCAGGGGGGAGCCGGAGGGCCCGGCCGGCACGAACCCGCCGGCGAGCGCGTGGAGGACCGCGTCGAGCTCGCCGGTCGTCCCGGCCAGGCGGGGGACGACCTGCTCGGCCGCGAACCTCAGCACCTGCTGGACCTCCGGCGCGTCATGCAGCGTGGTCGCGACCGTCGGGTCCCAGTCAGCCGCCTCCATTGCCTCGACCAGCGTCCGGGCCCGCGCCTCCGTCTCGTCGACGGCCCGAAGATCGGCGCCATCCTTGAGGCCGAGCGCGGCCCGCAGGCCGGGGACCGCGTTGCCGACGCCGCCCCACACCTGCGCGGCGCGCAGGATGGAGAGCACCAGGTTGACCCGGGCCTCGCCGGTCGGCGCCGCGCCCAGGACGTGGAGGCCGTCGCGGATCTGGGCGTCCTTGATCTCGCACAGCCAACCGTCGACGTGGAGCAGGAAGTCGTCGAACTCCTCGTCGTCGGGGCGCTCCTCCAGGCCGAGGTCACGGTGCAGTTGAGCGGTGTGCATGAGCTGCCAGATCTCCCCGCGGATGGCCGCCAGCTTGGCGGGGTCCATCGCTGAGATCTTGTCGTACTCCTCGAGCAGGCCCTCGAGTCGTGCGATGTCGCCGTAGGATTCCGCGCGCGCCATGGGCGGCACGAGGTGGTCGACGATCGTGGCGTGCGCGCGTCGCTTGGCCTGCGCGCCCTCGCCGGGGTCGTTGACCAGGAACGGGTAGATCAGCGGCAGGTTCGCGATGGCGGCGTCAGGGCCGCAGGCGGCGGACAGTGCGGCGTTTTTGCCGGGCAGCCACTCCATCGAGCCGTGCTTGCCCAGGTGCACCACCGCGTGTGCCCCGAAGCCCCCGGCCTGGACATCCGCCCCGAGCCAGCGGTAGGCCGCGAGGTAGTGGTGGCTGGGCGCAAGGTCGGGGTCGTGGTAGATCGCGACCGGGTTCTCGCCGAAGCCGCGCGGAGGCTGGATCAGGATCACGACGTTGCCGGCCTGCAGGGTGGCGAGAACGATCTCGCCGTCGTCGTTCACGAACAGGCCGCCCGGTGACTCGCCCCACGCCTCGACCATGGCGTCACGCAGAGACACCGGAAGGTCGGCCGTCCAGGCGTCGTACGCCGCCTTGCCGATGCGCACGTGCGCGTCGGTGAGGTGTGCGTTGGTGAGCCACTCCTCGTCCTGCCCACCGGCGGCGATGAGGGCATGGATCAGCGCGTCGCCGGCCTCGGTGTCGTCGGGCAGGTCGAGGAGCGGCAGCACCGGGTTGTCGGTGCCGAGGTCGTAGCCGTCCTCACGCAGGCGGCGCAGCAGCCGGATGGCCGAGACCGGCGTGTCGAGGCCGACCGCGTTGCCGATCCGCGCGTGCTTCGTGGGATAGGCGCTGAGCATCAGCGCGATCCGCTTCTCGCCGGTGGGCACCCGGCGCAGGACGGCGTGGTTGACCGCGATGCCGGCGACGCGGTCGCAGCGCTCGGGGTCGGCGACGTAGGACGGGAGACCCTCGGCGTCGATCTCCTTGAACGAGAACGGCGCGGTCGTGATCCGGCCGTCGAACTCGGGGATGGCGATCTGGCTGGCGTAGTCGAGCGGGCTGATCCCGTCGTCCGAGGCGTCCCACTCGTCGCGGCTGTTGGTCAGGCACAAGCCCTGTAGCACCGGGATGTCGAGGGCTGCCATCCGCTCCACGTCCCACGCTTCGTCGTCGCCGCCGGCACTGGCCGTGGCCGGGGCGCTACCGCCTGCCGCGAGGACCGTCACGATGAGGACGTCGAGCGTCCCGAGCGCTTGGTAGAGGTCATCGGGCGCCGAGCGGAGCGACCCGGCGAAGATCGGGACGCCGACGGCTCGGCCGGTGGCGTCGATCGCGTCGGCGAGGGCGTGGGCGAACGCGTTGTTGCCGCTGGCCTGGTGGGCGCGGTAGTAGAGCACGCCCACGCGGGGCAGGTCGCCATCGTGGCCGGCCGGTCGGTCGGCGTACCCCCAGGCCGGGATGGCGACCGGAGGCTCGAACCCCTCGCCGGTCAGCAACACGGTGTCGGAGAGGAACGCGTGCAGCTGGGCGAGGTTGGCCGGACCGCCCTCGGCCAGGTAGCGGTGGGCTTCGGCGGCCGTCCCCATCGGCACGGTGGAGAGCTCCATCAGCTCGGCGTTCGGCTGCTGCTCGCCGCCCAGGATCACCAGCGGGGTGCCGGCCTCGCGCACGGCGGCGAGGCCGGGCCACAGGTCGTGAGGCGATCCGAGCAGGCGCACGACGACGAGGTCCGCGCCGGTGGCGAGTGCCGTGAGCTCGGCGTCGGTGCTGCGGGCAGGGTTCGCCCAGACGTAGCCGGCGCCGCTGGCGCGAGCAGAGAGCAGGTCGGTGTCTGATGTCGACAGCAGTGCGATGCGGGTAGGCGCAGCCATGGGCCGTTTTCCTCCTCCGGGGTTCTCGCCCCGTCAATCGGTCGGATCAGCCCATGGCCAGTGTCTGGCTGCGTCTTGTCGACGTCACAGTGGCGGAACCGCCCCGGAATCTCACCGGGTTCCTGCACCACGAGCAGTCCGCAGCCTACGGGAGAATCACCCCCATGCCTCACCCGGTCTATCTCGTCCGCCACGGCCAGTCGCAGTGGAACGTCCGCCGCCTGACCCAGGGACAGACCCCTCATCCGCCGCTGACCGATCTCGGGCGCTCGCAGTCGGCCGCAGCGGCAGAGCTGATCGCAGAAGACCTCAAGGACCTGGGACTAGCTGCTGACCGTCTCGTCAGCAGCGACCTGACCCGCGCGGCGGAGACCGCCGCGGTCATCGGCCGCCGGCTGCAACTGACTCCGGAGTCGGACCCCCGCCTCCGCGAGCAACATCTGGGTGACCTGGAGGGCCGAACGTACGAGGAGACCTGGGCCGCAGCGGAGACCTTCGACTGGTCGGACCCGACGCAACCGATCGCGGGTGGCGAGTCGCTCATGGACGTGTACGACCGCATGGGTGCTGTGCTCGGCGACCTCGACCGCGGCTCCGTATCCGTCCTCGTGTCGCACGGGGACGCGATACGGTCCGCCGTCGCGTACCTCCAAGGCATGAAGCCACACGAAGCACCGTGGGTCCACGTCCCCAACGGCGCCGTGGCCCGCATCGACGATGACCTCACCTGGCTTGGACAATGACGCCCATGCCTGACCAAGCCCTTTGCCTTGACCCAGCCTCCTCCGCCGGAGTCACACTCGTCGGCGCCGGCCCAGGCGACCCGGACCTCATCACGATCGCTGGCCTCAAGGCGCTGCTCGGCGCGGATGTCGTCGTGACCGATCGGCTGGTGTCTCATGAGTTGCTTGCAAGGCTCGCTCCCGATGTGGAGCTCATCGACGTCGCCAAGTTCCCGCGCAGCCGGTTCACCGCCCAAGAAGACATCAACGCCGTCCTGCTCGACCGGGCGCGAGCCGGAAAGAGGGTCGTCCGCCTCAAGGGAGGCGACAGCCACGTCTTCGGCCGAGGGTTCGAGGAGGTGCTTCACCTGCAACAAGCCGGGGTCCCGGTCCGTGTCATCCCCGGCCTCTCCTCGTCCATCTCCGTACCAGCGCTGGCGGGAATTCCCGTCACACACCGAGGTGTCGTCCACGACTTCACCGTCGTCTCAGGACACGTACCGCCCCGCCACCCTGACAGCCTCGTCAACTGGGACGCCCTGGCCGCATCAAGAGGCACGATCGTCCTGATGATGGCCGTCCAAAACGCCGCTGCGATCGCCCAGACCCTCATCGATGGCGGACGCGACGCCGGCCAGTCCGCGGCCATCGTCGTGGACGGATCCTTGGCGAGCGAGCGGGTCATCCGCACGACCTTGGGTCAGCTCGGAAAGTCGATCGAGACCGAGAAGGTACGCCCGCCGGCGATCATCCTGATCGGCGACGTCGCCGGGCTCTGACCTGCTCAGCTCACTGGTTGGCCTCACCGCGGGTCGGCGTGGTTGTCAAGCAGAATGCGGGAGGGCTGTGCCTTCCGGCTGACCTCCTTCCGAGAGAGCTTGCACGGCTGCTACGGTCGTCGCATTCCACACGGGAGCCCGAGGCATCGGGCTGAGATGGGGCTGGAGCCGCTCCGACCGTCGAACCTGATCCGGGTAATGCCGGCGAAGGAAGTGAGGAGCGACGTGCTACCGCGCATTCATTGCATCACCCACTTCGGGTCGTACGACGACGAAGCTATCGCCGTGCTGGAGGCCGTGGTCCGCCAGGGCGTCGACGGGGTCCAGGTCCGGGCGAAGTCGCTGTCGGACCGTCAGATCGTCGCGTTCACCCGCACCCTCGTGGATCGCCTGGCCGGTACCTCGGCGCGCGTCATCGTCAACGACCGCGTCGACCTTGCGCTTGCCGCCGGCGCAGACGGTGTCCACCTCGGCCGTGATGACGTCCCCGTCGCCGAGGCCAGACGCCTGGCACCGCCGGGTTTCCTCGTCGGCGGCACGTGCCGGAACGCCGAACAGGCTCGGAAGGCGAAGGCGGAAGGCGCCGACTATGTGGGTGTTGGGCCCGTCTATCCCACGACCACGAAGAGCGGTCTCCCCGTCCCGATCGGGTTGGAGACGCTGCGTGATGCGGCTCGGGTCCTGCCGGCGATCGCGATCTCCGGCATCAACGCCGAGCGCGTGCCCGAGGTGATGGCGGCCGGGGCCTACGGGGTCGCGGTGGCGTCGGCCATCTGCCGATCACCCCAGCCCGCCATGGCCGCGAGAGGACTCGTCGACGCCATCGCGCTCGCATGAGGGTGGCGGTGATCGGTGCCGGCATAGTCGGTCTCGCCTGCGCGGAGGAGCTAGTGCGCTGCGGGCACGACGTGCGGGTGTTCGATCCCGACCCGGGCGGCGGCGCCACCCGGGCGGCGGCCGGGATGCTCGCCCCGGCCGGTGAGGCCTGGCACGGTGAGACCGACCTGCTCAGGCTCGGCGTCGCCTCTGCGCGACTGTGGCCGGAGTACGCGGCTCGACTGCAGGCTGCCTCCGGCGTGGACATCGACCTGCGCACCGCGGGCACGCTGCTGGTGGGGCAGGACCACGACGACCTGCAGCAGATGCGACGCACGCTCGAGGTCCTCGCGACCCAAGGCATCGCCTTCCAGGAGCTCGACCGGCGAGAGGCACGCGCGCACGAGCCCACCTTGTCGCGGGTCGCCGGCGCGACCCTGCTTCCCGAGGATCACAACGTCAACCCGCGCCTGGTCGCCGAGGCCCTCCTGTGCCTGCTGGGTGACCGGGTGGTCCGTGCCCGGGCAACGGTGCTCGACGGGGGAGTCGCCTTCGCGGACGGGACCGAGTTCGGCTGCGACGCGGTGGTCGTCGCGACCGGGGCCGAGGCCCGAAGCCTGGTGCCGCAGGTCCGACCGGTCCGGGGAGAGACGATCCGGCTGCGGGGGGCCGACCGGCCGTCCCGGGTCCTGCGCGCGCGGGTGCACGGCGAGCCGGTGTACGTCGTGCCGCGGGCGGGCGGCGAGGTCGTGGTGGGTGCGACCGAGGAGGAGCATGCCTCGGAGCCGGTGGCGACGCTCGGGGCGGTGGTGCGGCTGCTGCACGCCGCGCGCACCCTCGTCCCCGGGCTGGAGAGCGCCGACGTCGTCGAGATCACCGCCCGGCATCGCCCCGGCACCCCCGACAACGGACCACTGCTCGGGGTCACTGACAGGCCAGGAGCGGTGCCGCAGCTGCTGGCCGTCGGCCACTACCGCGGTGGCGTGCTGCTCGCGCCGCTGACCGCCCAGGTGATCCGGGCTCACGTCGAGGACGGCGAAATCCCTGCGGTCGCGCGGCCGTTCGCGCCGAGCCGGTTTGGCCCGCACCAGATCTGTACGCCCGCCGATCACAGGAAGGACGCCATGTCATGAGGATCAACCTCAACGGCCAGCCGCGTTTCGTGGAGGAGGGCGCGACGTTGCAAGACGTGCTTCCTTCGGCCCGGGGAGTCGCGGCCGCCCTCAACGGGAGCGTCGTGCCCGCAGCATCGTGGGAGTCGACCCCGCTGTCGGAAGATGACGCGGTCGAGCTCGTCACCGCGCACCAAGGCGGGTGAGCGCGATGCAGGTAGCGGGCATCGAACTCCCCGGACGGCTGTGGATCGGCACCGGGGGGCTGACCAGCACCAGATTGGTGGGCGAGATCGTCGAGGCGGCCCGGCCCGGTCTGGTGACCGTATCGGTCCGGCGCACGTCTGACACTGGAAGCGGCGGGCTGCTCGACACGCTTCGGGGGCTGGGGGTACGCATCTTGCCGAACACGGCGGGATGCCTCAGCGCCCGGGAGGCCGTGCTCACCGCTCAGCTGGCGCGCGAGGCACTCGAGACCGACTGGGTCAAGCTCGAGGTGGTCGGCGACGAGACGAGCCTGATGCCGGACGCCGTCGAGCTGCTGGACGCAGCCGAGACGCTGGTCCGGCAGGGATTCACGGTGCTGCCCTACACCAGTGCCGACCCGGTCCTCGCTCGGCGCCTGGTCGACGTCGGCTGCGCGGCCGTCATGCCGCTCGGATCTCCGATCGGCACGGGCCGTGGCCTCGACGACCCCAGGGCCATCGAGGCCGTGCGCGCCGCTGTCGCGGTTCCCGTGGTCCTGGACGCCGGGATCGGCACCGCCAGCGATGCGGCGCTCGCGCTGGAGCTGGGGTGTGATGCCGTGCTGGCGGCCACGGCGATCACCCGGGCCGACCGTCCGGCCCAGATGGCCGCGGCGTTGCGCGCCGCCGTCGAGGCCGGCGAGCTGGCACGCCGGGCCGGTCGCATCCCCCGGCTCACCACCGCTCGCGCGTCGAGCCCAATGGCCGGGCGGGTGGGCACATGAACGTGCCCCGAGTGCTGCTGCTCACCGACCGCAGCCAGCTTCCCACCGGCCGCGACCTCGTGGGCACCGTGGCTGCGTGCGTCGATGCGGGGCTCGACGCGGTGGTGCTGCGCGAGCTCGACCTGCCCGAGGACCAGCGGCAACGGCTCGCCCGCGCGCTCGGCGCGGCCGGGGTCGCCGTGCTCAGCGCTCGCACCCGGCTGGACGGAGTGGCCGGCGTGCACCTGGCAACGGCGCAGGCGCGCCCCGACGAGGGGCCTCCCCTCCCGCACGGACGTTCATGCCACGACGACGCCGAGATCCGCGCCGCCGCGTCCGGCGGTGCGTCGTACCTCACGATCTCGCCGGTCGCCGCGTCGGCGTCCAAGCCCGGCTACGGCCCCGCGCTCGGCCTGCCCGGCCTCCGACGTGCCGTGACGCTCGCAGGACACGTGCCGGTCTTCGCCCTGGGAGGGGTCGACGAGCAGAACGCCGCGGACCTGCGGAACGC
The DNA here is from genome assembly GCF_030518195.1 of Nocardioides cremeus. Classification (GTDB taxonomy): domain Bacteria; phylum Actinomycetota; class Actinomycetes; order Propionibacteriales; family Nocardioidaceae; genus Nocardioides; species Nocardioides cremeus. Next base: position 3,503 of record NZ_JAULSC010000024.1, on the reverse strand, counting down.
GGGTGCCCACGGGGTGGCCGTCATGGGTGCCGTCATGCGCGCCGACGACCCCGCCGGCGCCTTCCGGCGGATCTCGCAGGCTGTCCGGTGAGCAGCCCGCTGGTCGCACTGACCGTCGCCGGCACCGACTCCGGCGGTGCCGCCGGGGTGGCCGCCGACCTGACGACGTTCGCGGCGCTCGGTGCGCACGGGGCCTGCGCCGTCACGGCCGTGACCGCCCAGGACACCGTCGGAGTGCGCCGGGTCGTGCCGCTGTCGGCCGACGATGTCCGGGCCCAGATCGACGCCGTCCTGGAGGACGTGCCGGTCGCCGTGGTCAAGACCGGCATGCTCGGGTCCGCCGAGGTCGCCGCAGTGGTGACCGACCTGCCGCCCGGACTCCCGCTGGTCGTGGACCCGGTCCTGGTGGCCACGAGCGGTGCGGAGCTCGGCGATGCCTCAGTGGTGGCCGCCTACCGCGACCACGTCCTTGCGCGAGCCACGGTCGTCACGCCGAACTTCGACGAGGCGCTCCGGCTGACCGGCGCCGGGCCGGCGGATCCGCGGGAGGACGTGGCTCTGGCCCTGCATGCGCTCGGGCCTGCGGTCGTGCTCACCGGTGGTGACGCCGAGGCCCCGACGTGCCACGACGTGGTGGTGGACGGCCGGGGCCGGGTGCAGACCCTCGAGCACGCCGCCGTACCCACGACCAACGACCATGGCACCGGGTGCACGTTCTCGGCGGCCCTCGCCGTCCACCTGGCCAGCGGCGCCGACCTGATCGACGCCGCCACCGCCGCCCACACATTCGTGGCGGCCGCCCTGCGCACGAGCGCCGACTGGCGTCTCGGTCGCGGCCGCGGCCCGGTCGCCCACACGTTCACCCCAGCCCGACACAACCCGCCCACCCAGGAGAAGTGATGCAGATCCACCCGAGCCACAGCACCGTCCACCGCAGCGGATCGCGAGCCGACATCCGTGTCCCGTTCACCCGGGTCGCGCTGACCAACGGCGAGACGTTCGACAGATACACCACCGCCGGACCCGGCAGCGACCCCGAGGTGGGCCTGCCGCCCCTGCGGGCCGCCTGGGTCGCCGAGCGTGGCGACATCGAGGAGTACGCCGGGCGGGAGACCCAGCTGCTCGACAACGGCAAGGCCGCGCTCCGGCGGGGCGAGGCGCGCGAGCAGTGGCGGGGGACGAGGCCTCGTCCGCGCCGCGGCGCCGGCGTCGTCACCCAGATGCACTACGCCCGCCAGGGACGGGTTACCCCGGAGATGGAGTACGTCGCGATCCGTGAGGGCTGTGACGTCGAGCTGGTCCGCTCCGAGGTGGCAGCCGGGCGCGCGATCATCCCGGCCAACGTCAACCATCCCGAGGCCGAGCCGATGATCATCGGACGCCGGTTCCTGGTGAAGGTCAACGCCAACATCGGCAACTCCGCGGTGACGAGCTCGATCGCCGAGGAGGTCGACAAGCTCACCTGGGCGGTGACCTGGGGCGCGGACACGGTGATGGACCTGTCCACCGGGGACGACATCCACACCACCCGCGAGTGGATCATCCGCAACTCCCCGGTCCCGATCGGGACCGTGCCGATCTACCAGGCACTGGAGAAGGTCGACGGCGACGCCAGCAAGCTGACCTGGGAGGTGTTCCGAGACACCGTCATCGAGCAGTGCGAGCAGGGCGTGGACTATATGACCATCCACGCCGGCGTGCTGCTGCGCTACGTGCCGCTGACCGCCCAGCGGATCACCGGGATCGTGTCTCGTGGCGGTTCGATCATGGCCGGCTGGTGCCTCGCGAACCACGAGGAGAACTTCCTCTACACCCACTTCGACGACCTGTGCGAGATCTTCGGCCGGTACGACGTGTCCTTCTCGCTCGGCGACGGCCTCCGTCCCGGCTGCACCGCCGACGCCAACGACGAGGCGCAGCTCGCCGAGCTCCGCACCCTGGCGGAGCTGACGCAGCGCGCCTGGGAGCACGACGTGCAGGTGATGGTCGAGGGCCCCGGGCACGTGCCGCTGAACCTGGTGGAGGAGAACGTCGTCCTGCAGCAGGAGTGGTGCCACGGCGCGCCGTTCTACACCCTCGGGCCGCTGGCCACCGACATCGCGCCCGGCTACGACCACATTACCTCTGCCATCGGCGCGGCGGCGATCGCCATGCACGGTACCGCGATGCTGTGCTACGTCACCCCCAAGGAGCACCTCGGCCTGCCCAACCGCGACGACGTGAAGACCGGGGTGATCACCTACAAGCTCGCCGCCCACTCGGCCGACGTCGCCAAAGGTCACCCCGGTGCCCGCGACTGGGACGACACGCTGTCACGTGCCCGTTTCGAGTTCCGCTGGCACGACCAGTTCGCGCTCTCCCTGGACCCGCACACCGCCGAGGCGTTCCACGACGAGACCCTCCCGGCCGAGGCCAGCAAGACCGCGCACTTCTGTTCCATGTGCGGGCCGAAGTTCTGCTCGATGCGGATCAGCCAGGACGTCCGCGACTACGTCGCGACGGGCATGGCCGAGAAGTCCGCACAGTTCCTCGAGCTCGGGAGCTCGGTCTACGTGGACGACGAGACTTACAGTGCAGCCCCGTGACCTGGCAGCGGCTGGTACCCCTCATCGGCTACCAGGCCCGGCGGTGGAGCGGGCCGTGACGCGGTCGCTCCGGGTGGCAGCTGGATTGATCGCGCCCTCTTAACCTCCGGTGTGACGCTGCTGAGCCCGACGCTCAGGGGAGCGTTCACCGCAGCGACCGTGATGAGGTTGCCTGATGGACCTCTCGGCCGAGTGTCGCGCCGCGCGACATGATGAGGATGTCGCACAGCTTCGGCGTGTGCCCGCGCTGAGGGAGATGGTCGCAACGGGGATGAGTCAGCGGGAGACCGCAACGGCGCTCGGAATCAGCCAGCCCGCAGTGAGTCAGCACGTGAATGCAGCTTCGGATCTGCCGAGCGTTCACCCGGAGAAGCGGATCGAGGCGGCTGCTCCCGTGCTATCGGCGTATCGCCGATGATGCGGGCTACGGGAAGCTCGCGGTCTTCGGTCGGTGGCGTACCGGGAGGCTGGGCAGGAATCCGATATCGACCCGCTGGTCGAGCGGGAGGGGACATCGTCGTTCGAATTCGTCCGATTCAAGCAGGGTCAAGTCGCAGCTCGCGGCTGATCGTCGATGCTGCGCGGCCCAACTCCCGCCCGATCGCTGTCGGCCCGAGACCCGGCTGGCCAGGTCGGCGATCCGGACCCGCTCGTCCTCGGACAGGAAAACGAGGCGAGATTCGACGTACAGCGAGCGGCTCCAGAGGTGGCACGACGAGCACCGGGAAGTGCCCCGCTGGGTGGTGGGCTTTGAGGGTTGATCCTCGGTGCCTACTCGCCGCTGTTGATCGCGGCGACTGTCAAGGGCCAGTGAGAACTGCCCAGTGGCGGACATGAAACCTGCCCGCTGACGGCCACGAGAACTGCCCGGTGGTGGCCATGGGATCTGCCCAAGGGGGCTGCGGCCACCACCGACCA
>NZ_JAULSC010000109.1 GCF_030518195.1 Nocardioides cremeus | reverse complement strand
CCCCGTTCCTGGCGTTCCCGCCCGAGCTGCGCCGCGTCATCTACACCACCAACTCCATCGAGTCGCTGAACTACCAGCTCAGGAAGGTCACCAAGAACCGCGGTCACTTCCCCAGCGACGATGCCGCAGTCAAGCTGCTGTGGCTGGCGATCTGCACCATCGAGGACAAACGAGCCCGCGACAGAGACCGGGACCGAGGCAAGAAGGGCAAGGACCGCAAGGCCCAAGGCCGCCTCGTCGAAGGCCAGGTCGTCACGAACTGGAAGCAGGCCCTCGCCCAACTCGCGATCGCCTACCCCGACCGCATCAACCCCCACCTGTAAGCCCAACACAAAGTAAAGAGATCGGCCGCCTTACACAGAAAACTTGACACGCTCG
>NZ_JAULSC010000108.1 GCF_030518195.1 Nocardioides cremeus | reverse complement strand
GGAGCGTGTCAACTTTTCTGTGTAAGGCGGCCGATCTCTTTACTTTGAGTTGGGCTTACAGGTGGGGGTTGATGCGGTCGGGGTAGGCGATCGCGAGTTGGGCGAGGGCCTGCTTCCAGTTCGTGACGACCTGTCCTTCGACGAGGCGGCCTTGGGCCTTGCGCTCCTTGCCCTTCTTGCCGCGGTCCCGGTCTCTGTCGCGGGCTCGTTTGTCCTCGATGGTGCAGATCGCCAGCCACAGCAGCTTGACCGCGGCGTCGTCGCTGGGGAAGTGACCGCGGTTCTTGGTGACCTTCCTGAGCTGGTAGTTCAGCGACTCGATGGAGTTGGTGGTGTAGATGACGCGGCGCAGCTCGGGCGGGAACGCCAGGAACGGGG
>NZ_JAULSC010000023.1:46005-65412 GCF_030518195.1 Nocardioides cremeus | reverse complement strand
GCAGCCACAGCAGCGCCAGGCCGCGTCCGTCGGCGAGCAGGAGCGCCGCACCGAGCCCCACGACGGCGGGCGCGAGGTAGCCGGCGGCCAGCATCGCGACCATGCCGGGACCGCGCGGCCGTCCGCGCGAGAGGGTGACCCCGGAGGTGTCGGAGTGCAGCCGGATGCCCTGCAGCCGGCGCCCCACGAGCACCGCGACGACGGCGTGGCCCGCCTCGTGGACCACGGTGACCCCCAGCCGCACCAGCGGCCAGGTCGTGGGCCACCAGACCAGCGCGAGCGCCACGGCGCCCGAGAGCAGCACCAGCGAGGCGTCGGGCAGCGGCTGGCGCGAGGTCACCTCGTCCCAGAGGCGCTCGGCCACCTCGCCGGGGCTCACCGCCACCGCTCGGGCTCGGCGAGCAGCTCGTTCATCGACCCGGAGCGGAAGCCCCGGCGCGAGAGCTCGGCCGTCGCGAAGCCCGTACGACGCACCGCGGCGCACACCTCGTCGACCAGCGCCCGGCCCTGGGCGAGCGGTCCGCCGAGCAGCGCGGCGTCGACCTCGACGCTGGCGCGGGCGGCGTCGCGTGCCCCGCCCAGGTCGCGCACCCGCAGGTCGCGCACCGCCACACCGGCGTCCGCGAGCACCTCGCGCACCGCGCTCTCGGCGCGCTCGACGCGGGCCAGCCGGTGGGGGGTGACCTCGATGCCGTAGGCGACCCGGGAGGACAGGCAGGCCGCGGCCGGCTTGTCCCAGGTCGGCAGGCCCCAGCGCCGGGAGACCTCGCGCACCTGGGCCTTGGTCAGGCCCGCGTCGGCGAGCGGGGTCAGTGCCCCGCGCTCGGCGGCGGCGCGGATGCCGGGCCGGAAGCCGGCCACCACGTCGTCGGCGTTGGTGCCGGTGGCCACGTGCGCCAGCCCGTGCTCGGCCGCCAGCGGCACCAGCGTGTCGAGGAGCTCGGCCTTGCAGAAGAAGCAGCGGTCGCCCTGGTTGGCGCGGTAGCCGGGGCGCTCCATCTCGTGGGTGAGTGGGGTCAGCACCCGCACCCCCAGCGAGCGGGCGAGCTCGCGGGCGGGGTCGCGCTCGGCCTGCGGCAGCGAGTGGGAGTAGCCGGTGGCGGCCGCGACGCGGTCGGCGCCGAGCACCCGCACGGCGGCGGCGAGCAGCAGCGCGGAGTCGGCGCCCCCGCTGTAGGCCACGAGCAGCGACCCGCGGGCGCGCAGGTCGGCCTCGAGGGCTGCGGTGCGCTGCTCGAGCAGGTGCTCGTCGAGCCAGGGCGCGAACTGGGCCAGGTCGTCGAGCACGACGTGGGTGCCGGCGGCCAGGAGCTCCTCGCGGGTGGCCCCGCCGCTGAGCACCGACACGCTCGTCGCCCCGGCGGCCAGGGCGCCCTCGACGTCGTGCACGTGGTCGCCGACGTAGACCGAGACGCCCTCGCGGCGCAGCACCTCGGCCTTGCCGACGCCCCACACCCGGCCCTCCACGAGGTCGACGTCGAGCGCCAGGTGGTCCACGTGCAGGCGGGCGTTGGGGGTGTGCTTGCCGGTGACCACCACGACGCGACCGGCATGGGCACGCACGGCCGCCAGCGCCTGCGCGGCACCGGGCAGGGCGAGCGCGCCGGTGACGGCCAGCTCGGGGTAGAGCTCGCGGAACCGGTCGACCGCGGGGCCGACGGCGTCGCGGGCCAGGTGCGGCTCGAGCATCAGGTCGAGCGGCGGGCCGAGCCGTCGGGTCATCTCCTCGACGGGCAGCGTGACGTCCAGCTCGGCGGCGAGCGCCACCAGCACCGCGGCGATGCCGGGACGCGAGTCGATCAGCGTCATGTCCAGGTCGAAGCCCACCGCCAGGCCGGGGGCCGACGGGGCCGTGGGAGGGCTCGGGACGGGCACGGCCCCGAGGGTAGACGACGCGACTGGTGGCCTCGTCGTCCACAACCCTGGCGTTCGGCTGTCGTCGGACCGCCTCGTCGGTCACAATGGGTGGCTCGGCCCTGATGCCGGTCACCGGACCGGCCGCCGCCTCGAGCCCACACCCACCGCCCGACCCCTGGAGCACCCGTGTCCGAGCCCCGCACCCGCCCCGCGCACCCCGGCGTACGCCGCGTGCTCGCGGTCGGCTGCGCGCTGGCGGCCGGCGCGGCGGGGCTCCTCGGGGTGGCCTCGCCCGGCCTGGCCGTGCCGGGCGCCGACGGTCCCGGGGGTCCCGGGGGTCGTGGCGCCGAGCTCTACCTGGTGACGCTGGAGGGCCCGGGCACCGCCGGCACGCCCTCGCAGGTCGACCGGGAGCTGCAGCAGCTGCGGATGCGGACCCGCCAGGAGCGGGTGCTGGAGTCGGTGGAGGCGCCCGAGCCGGTCTACCGCTGGACCACCGCCCTCAACGGGGTCGCGGTCGAGCTGACCCCCGACCAGGCCACCCGACTGGGGGCGACGCCGGGCGTGGCCATGGTCGAGACCAACAGCGTGCGACCGCTGGCCGCGGCCGACGACGCCGAGGCGAGCGCGGCGGGTCTCAGCCCCTCTGCACGCACCCGCGGCGGGCAGGGCGTGGTCATCGGTCTCGTCGACACCGGCCTCGACCCCGACGGCCCGGTCTTCTCCTCGGTGCCCGGCCTCGGGCCGGCCCCCGTCGGCTTCGGCGGCGTCTGCGCCGACGCCGACGACTGGGGCCCGGCCACCTGCAACGGCAAGGTCGTGGCCGGCGACTGGTTCGTCGAGGGCTTCGGCGCCGACGCGGTGCGCGCCGCCTCGTCCATGTCCCCGCGCGACGACGCCGGCCACGGCACCGCCATGGCCTCGATCGCGGCCGGCAACGCCGAGGTGGCCGTGCGCGTGGGCGACGAGGACCTGGGCCGCTACGCCGGGGTCGCCCCGCAGGCACGCATCGCCGTCTACAAGGCGTGCTGGAGCGCCCCCGACCCGGCCGACGACGGCTGCGCCACCGCCGACCTGGTCGCCGCGATCGACCGGGCCACCAGCGACGGCGTCGACATCCTCAACCTCTCCGTCGGCGGGCCGCCCCGACTCGACACGGTCGAGACCGCGCTGCTCGGCGCCGCCGAGGCCGGCACGGTCGTGGTGGCCGCGGCCGGCGAGCGCTCCGACGGCACCGCCGCCCACCCCTCACCGTGGGTCACCACGGTGGGCGCCAGCACCGGCACCGCCCGCGAGGGCCGCGTGCGCCTGGGCACCGACGGCCCCCGCGTCGACGGCGCGATGCTCGCCGGCCAGGCCGTCGGGCCGGCCCGCCTGGTGCGGGGCGCCGACGCGGCAGCCTCCGGCGCCACCCGCCAGCAGGCCTCGCTGTGCACGCCCGGCAGCCTCGACGCCGCCGTGGTCGGCGACCGCATCGTGCTCTGCGAGCGCGGCGGCGTGGGCCGCACCGACAAGTCCGCGGCCGTCCAGCGCGCCGACGGCGTCGGCATGATCCTGCTCAACAGCGGCCCCGACTCCGTCGACGCCGACTTCCACAGCGTCGCGACCGTGCACCTGGGCGCCACCGACGCGGGCGTCGTACGCCGCTGGGCGCGCGAGCACCCGGGCGCGAAGGCGCGGCTGGTGCCGCAGGGTGCCCGCTCGCGCGACCTGCAGGTGCTGGGCTTCTCGGCCACCGGCGACCCCGCCGGCCCGGTGCTCAAGCCCGACCTGGTCGCCCCCGGCTCGGGGCTGGTGGGCGCCGCGCCCGCCGGCGCGGTCGGGCGTCGCTGGGACACCCAGACCGGCACCTCGGCGGCCACCGCCTGGACCAGCGGCACCGCCGCCCGGCTCCTCGCGCGTCGCGGCTGGAGCGCCACCTGGGTGCGCTCGGCGCTGGTCGGCACCGCCGACGCCGTGCCCGGCGCCTCGGCCCTGGCCGCCGGGTCGGGCCGGGTGCGGGGCGTGCGCGCCCTGCGACCGGGACTGGTCCACGACCAGGCGCCGGGCGCCTACCGCGACTGGCTCGAGGGCGCCCTGAGCGCCGACGAGCCGCTCAACCTGCCCTCGGTGCTGCTGAGCGGCGGGCGCTCGACGACCACGCGCACCGTCACCAACACCGGCAGCAAGGCGCGCTACTTCTCCTCCTCGACCTCCGGCTTCGAGGCGCACGACGTCTCCGTCACGCCGGCGGCGCTGCGCCTGGGCCCGGGCGAGTCGGCGACCTACACGGTGCAGGTCGCGGGCGGCACCCGCACCAGTGACGACGGTGTCGTGCTGTGGCGCGGGGGCAACGGCACCCGCACCCGGGTGCCGGTGCAGCTCACCCGCTGACGCGCTGGTCGCCCTCGACGACGCGTGCCTCGGCCATCTCGACCAACGACCGCAGCGCCTGCGGTGCCTGGGCCACGACCATCGGCCCGACGTCGTCGGCGCCGGGGCCGGTGACCGTGGTCTCCACGGTGATCGTCGCGCCCGAACCGGCTGCCTCGACGCGGTGGTCGATGCGGACCTGCAGCTCGCCGAGGACCAGCTCGTCGCAGTAGCGGGCGTCGGGGCTGACCGCGACGAGCGTGAACGGCGCGCGCACCCCGCCGGCCAGGCTCATGGTGCCGGTGGTGCCGAGGCGGAACGGCCCGTCGAGCACCACCCGCTCGACCGCGGGGTCCCACAGCGGCCAGGTCGAGGTGTCGGACCACAGCGCCCAGACGTGCCCCGGCGAGGCGGAGGTCGAGGCGGTCTCGGTGTGCGCGAAGGCCATGACGGTGGAACTTAGGCCAGATTTTGCAATCCCGCCAGGTACTCGTGGGCGACCTGGTCGTCCCAGCCGTGCGCCTCGCCCAGCCCGCGCGCCATGGTGGCCAGGTACGCCGCCGAGGGCCGGGAGCGCTCGGCGGTGGCCGCCCCGTGGGGCGCGGTGAAGGTCAACATCGGTGCCCCGTCGTGCCGCCCGACGTCGACGACGGTCTCGTAGCCCCCTGGCCCGACCTCGTGGCGGCCCTCGGCCAGCGGGGCCAGCACGAGCTGCTCGAGCGGGTCGTCCGTGCGCGGGTCGCGGTGCATCTCCTGCGCGGCGATGTCGGCGAACTGGCCCGCGCTGACCAGGTAGCCACGGGCCGCGGTGCGCCCCGGGGTCGCGTGGTCGTAGAACGCGACCCCGCCGCCCCACTGCGCGGAGCGCCCCGCGAAGTAGGTGGTGCCGGGCAGCTCGACCGGGATGCTGCGGGCCGGCAGGGTGCGGTCGCGGGCGCCCGGGTGGGCGCGGGTCCCGCCGGGCGGACAGCCGCCCGCGACATAGCAGGAGAGGCGGTCGAGGCTGAGGTTGGAGCCGTAGGCGACGTACCAGACATGGGTCATCAGGCACTCCAGCCTAACGAGGCCGCGGTGCTCAGCGGGCGCGGCCCACCCGCAGGGCGCGGTCGCCCAGGCGCACGACGTCGCCGTCGAGGAGGGTCACCGGGCGGCCGGCGGCCAGCTCGCGGGCGACCCCGGCGCGCACCACCACGGACCCGTTGGTGGAGCCGCGGTCCATCACCACGAGCGCGCCGTCGGGCGCGACCTCGAGCTGGGCGTGGGTCTTGGAGACCGACATGTCCTGCGAGCGCAGCGGCACGAGGTGGCGCGCCCGGTCACCGGCCCGCGCCACCGGTGCCCGGCCGAGCAGGGCCAGGCCCTCGATGCTGATCCGCTCCCCGGAGTCGAGCTCGACGACCCAGCCGGTCGCGGCCGGCGACGAGGAGGCGGGCGGGGCGTCGGTGGGCACGGCCCGCCGGCGTGCTCCCGGCGGACGGGCCGTGGGCGGTGGCCCGCCGGGCGCGGCGGCGGGCGCGGCGGACGGCGGGGCGGACGGCGGCGGGGTGGTCGCGGGTCGCGAAGGCGGCGGCACCAGGCGCATCGCGGTGAGGTTGACGATACCGCGGGGCCGGACCTCGTCGGCCTCGACGTGCTCCGGGGCCGGACGCAGGTCGACGACGAGCGTGCCGGCGAGGTGGTCGTGCCAGCCACGGCGGCGCCGTGCGCGGTCGACCGCGCTGGTCCAGGCGAGCATCGCGGCCCCCAGCAGCAGCGTCGGCGGCCCGGAGAGGCCGACCACGAGGCCGCGCAGCAGGGCCGGCCCGACCCCGACCGGGTCGCCGGTGCGCTCGGAGACCGCACGCAGGCCCAGCAGCGCCTTGCCCGGGCTCATCCCGCGCAGGCCGAGCAGCACCGCCAGGCCCACCTGGACGACCAGGACCCAGCCCAGCACGACGAGCAGCACCGCCACCGGGCCGTCGAGCAGCCACCCGGCCAGCCCCGCGACGGCGGCGTACGACGCCCAGGCGAGGCCGCGGTCGACGACGTGGGCGTAGTAGCGGCGCTCGAGGTCGGCGGGAGGCAGGTCAGCGACCAGCGGGGGCGCGGACGGGACGGGTGGCGCGACGGGGGCGACCACGGCGCTCAGCCCCTCGCGACCTGGATGCTGACCCCGTCGCCGAGGTCGAGGAGGGCCCCGGGGACCAGCTGCACCGCGATGCCCGGCTGCAGCGGCTCCGGCGGCAGGCCGGGCTGCACCAGCACGGTGCCGTTGGTCGAGCCGAGGTCGGTCGCCACCGCGCTGCCGTGGTCGGCCCCCGAGCCCGGGCGCACCTCGAGGTGGGTGGAGGAGATCTCCTGCTGCGGGCTGGGGACGGTGAGGAGGCGGGGCTGCTCGGTGGAGGTGAAGCGGCGTGCCTCGGGCGCCCGTCCGACCAGGACGACCCGGTCGACCTCCACCTCCTCCCCGTGCGAGACGACCAGCCGCGCCACCGGCGTGGGCGTGACGCCGGGTGCCTGCGGCTGGCCGGGGATGCCCAGCGGATGGCGCCGGAACTCCTGCCCCCAGTCCCCGCCCCGGGTCATCCCGTCGTGGTCGTCGGGCTCGGGTGCGGGCTCGGCGCGGCGCCCGGGTGCGGACGCCGCGGGCACGCCGTGCAGCACGCACGCGGCCCGCACCAGCCCCGCCGAGACCCGCAGTCCCGCCTCCCCGGCAACAGCGGCGTGGGAGCCCCGCGGGCTCACCCCACCGCCCAGCTCGAGGCGCCACGAGGTGACGTCGCGCGCCCGCAGCTCGTGCCAGGTCGTCACGTCGGCGCCGGAGGCGCTGTCGTCCCCCGTCCACCGCGCGTCGCCCCGCAGCAGCACCCGGGTGGTGGCGTCGTCGTGCTCGCTGACCAGGGCCAGGCCGGGCAGGCTGCTGAGGCCGCCCACCAGCACCGCGTCGAGCACCTCGTCGGCGTCGGCGCCCGCGTCGACCAGCGACCACGCCCGCGCCGCCCGCTCCTGCTCGGAGCCCGGCACGGCCACGACCACGCGCGCGCCCAGGACGACGTACCAGTCGCCGGGCAGGTAGCCGCGCGGCGGGACCACCGCACGCCCGGCGGAGGTCACGCCGGCTCTCCCGGCTCCCGCTCCGTGCCCGGTCGCCGGCGCCCGGGGTCGTCGGGGCGCTCGGACGCCGGGCCGACCACGTCGACCACGACGACGGTCGCGTTGTCGTGCCCGCCAGCGGCCAGTGCCGCGGCCAGCACGGCGTCGGCGGCCTCGCGCGGGTCGGCGGTGGCGGCGAGGATGCCGGCCAGCTCGTCGTCCTCGATCATCCCGCTCACCCCGTCGCTGCACAGCACCAGCCGCTCGGCGTCGGGCAGCGGCAGCAGGAAGTAGTCGGCCTCGGAGCTGCCGGTGGTGCCGAGCGCGCGGGTGATCACGTGGCGCTCGGGGTGTCGGGCGGCGGCGTCGGGAGTGATGGCGCCGGCGTCGACGAGCTCCTGGACCACCGAGTGGTCGGTGCTGACCTGCTCGAGGCGGCCGCCGTCGAAGCGGTAGGCACGCGAGTCTCCGAGGTTGGCCAGCAGCCAGCGGGGCTCGTCGTCGTCCTCGACGAGCATCGCCACGACGGCGGTGGTGCCGGCCGAGAAGCCGGGCTGCCCGTCGGCGCGCTGCCCGGCGCCGTACTCCTCGATGCGGCGCCGGCAGGTCTCGAGCGTCGCGGCCACGGCCTCCGCGCCGCGCCGGGGGTCGTAGCCCTCCTCGGCGAGCCGGGCGAGCTCCTCGACGACGATCGCGCTGGCGACGTCGCCGCCGTCGTGGCCGCCCATGCCGTCGGCGACGGCGAAGACCGGCGGGGCCGCCAGGAAGGCGTCCTCGTTGACCTCACGCACGCGCCCGACGTCGGTCGCGGCGCCGTGCCGCAGCTCGACGCGCATCAGTCGACCACGGCGTCGTGTGCCGTCCCCTGGCCCGGTGCCGCTAGCGTGGGAGGGATGTCTGCCGAGGGGTTCCGCACGCTCGCCGACCAGCTGCGCGGCTGGCCGGACGCCCGGCTGTCCCGGTTGCTGCTGGCCCGTCCCGATCTCGCCACTCCGGCTCCTCACGACTCCGGCCAGCTGGCGTCTCGTGCCGCCACCCGGTCCTCGCTGCTGCGTGCGCTCGACCAGCTGACCCGGCTCGAGCTCTGCGTGCTTGATGCCCTCGTCGTCGCGGGTCAAACCACTCGGGCCGAACTCGTCTCGATCGTGCACGCCGACCCCGCCGCCACCACCGCGGCGCTCGAGCACCTCACCGACCTCGCGCTCGTGTGGGACTCCCCCACCGGGCCCCGGGCACTGAGCGGCGTCGCCGAGGGCCTGGCCGGCGGGCCGGGTGCCGGGGTCAGCGGGCTGCGCACCCGCTCGCCCGAGCCGATGGCGCCCGAGGTGGTGGCCCGGCGCCTCGACGAGCTCTCGGCGCCGGCGCGCACCCTGCTCGAGCACGTCCTCGACCACGGCGGCGAGGCCACCACCGGCACCTCGCGCCACACCGTCTCGCCCGCCGAGGCCGCCACCCCCGCCGAGGAGCTGCTCGCCCGGCGGCTGCTGGTGCCCCGCGGCGGCGGGTCGGTGGTGCTGCCCGGCGAGGTCGGGCTGGTGCTGCGCGGCGGCCGCACCACCACCGACCGCGTCGACGACGTGCCCACCCTGCCCACGGTCGAGCGCTCCGCGGCGATGGTCGACAAGGTCGCCGCCGGCGCCGCCTTCGAGGCCGTACGCCGCGTGGAGCTGCTGCTCGACCACTGGGGCACCCACCCTCCCGCGGCGCTGCGCAGCGGCGGGCTGGCCGTGCGCGACCTGCGGGCCGCCTCGGTGCTGCTCCACGTCGACGAGGCCACGACGGCGCTGCTCATCGAGACCGCGTCGGCCGCCGGCCTGCTGGCCACCGGCCACGCCGCCGAGGGCGAGGCCGCCTGGCTGCCGACCGACGAGCTCGACCGGTGGAGCACCCGCTCGCCCGCCGAGCGCTGGTGGGTGCTGGCCCGCGCCTGGTGGGACAGCAACCGGCTGCCCGGGCTCGTGGGCACCCGCGACCCCGCCGGCAAGACGTGGAACGCCCTGGCCCCCGAGCTCTCCGGGGTGCACCAGGTCGAGACCCGCCAGCTCAGCCTGCGCGAGCTGGCCGCGCTGCCGCCCGGCGAGGTGCTGGCCTCCGGCACCGGTCTGCCCGCCCTGGTGGCCCGGGTCGCCTGGCTGCGCCCGCGCCGGCCCCGCACCCGCGCCGACCAGGTCGCGTGGGCCCTCAACGAGGCCGAGGCGCTCGGGGTCGGCGGGCTCGGCGGGCTGGCGTCGTACGCCCGCGCGCTGGTGGGCGGCGACGAGACCGCCGCGGGTGTCTCGGCGCTCGACGCGCTGGTGCCGGCGCCGGTCGACCACGTGCTGCTGCAGGCCGACCTGACCGCCGTCGCCCCGGGACCGCTGGAGTCGACGCTCGCCAAGCGGCTGCAGCTGCTGGCCGACGTCGAGTCGCGCGGCGGGGCGACGGTCTACCGGTTCAGCTCCTCGTCGGTGCGCCGGGCTCTCGACACCGGCTGGTCGGCCCTCGAGGTGCACGACTTCATCTCCTCGGTCTCGCGCACGCCGGTGCCCCAGCCGCTCACCTACCTCGTCGACGACACCGCCCGCACCTTCGGCTCGATCCGGGTCGGGCACGCCGAGGCCTTCCTGCGCGCCGACGACGAGGCCGCGCTCAGCGAGGTGCTGCACCACCCGCGGGCGTCCTCGCTGGGCCTGCGCCGCATCGCGCCCACCGTGCTGGTCTCCACCACCCCGCTCGACGTGCTGCTGCCGCGGCTGCGCGAGCTCGGCGCCGCCCCCGTCGTCGAGGGACCCGACGGCACCGTGCGCGTGGCCCGCCCCGACCAGCTGCGCGCCCGTACGCCGCGCGACCGCCGCCCCGAGGGGCTGCGGGCCGCGCGCGGCAGCGCCACCGTCTCGGCGGTGGTCACCGCGGTGCGCGCCGGCGACCGGGCCGCCTCGAGCCGCCCCACCGGGGCCGGCCAGGCGCTGAGCCCCTCCGGCTCGCTGGCGGCGCTGCGCGAGGCCGTCGAGACCGGCGCCAGCGTGCTGATCGGCTACGTCGACAACCACGGCACCCGCTCCGAGCGGGTCGTCGACCCCCGCAGCGTCGAGGGCGGCACCCTCACCGCCCACGACCACCGCGCCGACGACCTGCGCTCCTTCGCGGTGCACCGCATCACCTCGGTCGCCCCCGTCGCACCCTGAGCGCGCCCGGCCGGCACTCGACGAGGCGTGGCCGCGCCCGGGCCGCCCGTAGGCTTGCCCGGTGACAGACGGCCCCCTCATCGTCCAGTCGGACAAGACGCTCCTGCTCGAGATCGACCACGAGCGCGCGCAGGACTGCCGCAAGGCGATCGCGCCCTTCGCCGAGCTGGAGCGCTCCCCCGAGCACATCCACACCTACCGCCTGACCCCGCTGGGGCTGTGGAACGCGCGCGCCGCGGGCCACGACGCCGAGCAGGTCGTCGACACGCTCCTCGAGTTCAGCCGCTACGCCGTGCCGCACTCGCTGCTGGTCGACGTCGCCGAGACGATGGCCCGTTACGGGCGCCTGCGCCTCGAGAAGCACCCCACCCACGGGCTCACCCTGGCCACCACCGACCGGCCGGTGCTCGAGGAGGTGCTGCGCGCCAAGAAGGTGCAGGGCATGCTCGGCGAGCGCGTCGACCCCGACACCGTCGTGGTGCACGCCTCCGAGCGCGGCAACCTCAAGCAGGCGCTGCTCAAGATCGGCTGGCCGGCCGAGGACTACGCCGGCTACGTCGACGGCGAGGCGCACCCCATCGACCTCGACGAGAGCGACTGGACGCTGCGCGACTACCAGCGCGAGGCCGCCGAGTCGTTCTGGCACGGCGGCTCCGGGGTCGTGGTGCTGCCCTGCGGCGCCGGCAAGACCCTGGTCGGCGCCTCGGCCATGGCGCACGCCAAGGCCACCACCCTGATCCTCGTCACCAACACCGTCTCCGCGCGGCAGTGGAAGGACGAGCTGGTGCGCCGCACCTCGCTGACAGAGGACGAGATCGGCGAGTACAGCGGCGCGGTCAAGGAGGTGCGTCCGGTGACCATCGCGACGTACCAGGTGCTGACCATGAAGCGGAAGGGCGTCTACCCCCACCTCGAGCTGCTCGACGCCCGCGACTGGGGCCTGATCGTCTACGACGAGGTGCACCTGCTGCCCGCGCCCATCTTCCGGATGACCGCCGACCTGCAGGCCCGGCGCCGGATCGGGCTGACCGCCACCCTGGTGCGCGAGGACGGTCGCGAGGGCGACGTGTTCTCGCTGATCGGGCCCAAGCGCTACGACGCGCCCTGGAAGGACATCGAGTCGCAGGGCTGGATCGCCCCGGCCGACTGCGTCGAGGTGCGGGTCACGCTGCCTGACGACGAGCGCCTCGTCTACGCCACCTCCGAGCCGGAGGAGCGCTACCGCATCGCCTCCTGCACCCACCGCAAGACCGAGGTGGTGCGCGACCTGGTCGAGCGCCACGCCGACCAGCCGACCCTGGTCATCGGGCAGTACATCGAGCAGCTCGACGAGCTCGGCGCCGCCCTCGAGGCACCCGTCATCAAGGGCGAGACCAGCGTCAAGGAGCGCCAGCGGCTCTTCGAGGCCTTCCGCTCCGGCGAGGAGCGGCTGCTGGTGGTCTCGAAGGTCGCCAACTTCTCCATCGACCTGCCCGACGCCGAGGTGGCCATCCAGGTCTCCGGCTCGTTCGGCTCGCGCCAGGAGGAGGCCCAGCGGCTCGGGCGCCTGCTGCGCCCGGGCCACGACGGCAAGGTGGCCCGCTTCTACACCGTCGTCTCGCGCGACACCGTCGACGCCGAGTTCGCCCAGAACCGCCAGCGGTTCCTGGCCGAGCAGGGCTACGCCTACCGGATCGTCGACGCCGAGGACATCCCCGACCTGACGACCTGAGCCGCACCCGACGCTCGACCGGACGGCCGGTGGGCCCGCCGGCTGTCCACGCCAGCGCCGCGAGTCGGCGTACGCCGCCGGGGTCTCTAGGGTGGTGGCCGTGAAGGCGCTGCTGCTGGAGAACATCCACCCCCTGGCCGTCGAGATCCTCGAGGGTCGCGGCTTCGAGGTCGAGCTGCTCACGCACTCGATGAGCGAGGACGAGCTGGTCGCGGCCCTGCCGGGCGTCAGCCTGCTCGGCATCCGCTCCAACACCAACGTGACCGCCCGCGTGCTCGACGCCGCGCCCGACCTGCTCGCGGTGGGGTGCTTCTGCATCGGCACCAACCAGGTCGACCTGCCCGGCGCCGCCGAGCGCGGGGTCGCGGTCTTCAACGCACCGTTCTCCAACACCCGCAGCGTCGTCGAGCTCGTCATCGGCGAGATCATCGTGCTCGCGCGCCGGCTGGCCGAGAAGACCGAGAAGATGCACGCCGGCATCTGGGACAAGTCGGCGCAGGGCAGCCACGAGATCCGCGGGCGCACCCTGGGCATCGTCGGCTACGGCAACATCGGCACCCAGCTGTCGAACCTGGCCGAGGCGATGGGCCTGCGGGTCATCTTCTTCGACACCGCCGACCGGCTCGCCCACGGCAACGCGCAGCGGATGAAGACTCTCGACGAGCTCCTGGAACGCGCCGACGTGGTCTCGCTGCACGTCGACGGACGCCCCGGCAACGCCGGGCTCTTCGGCGCCGAGCAGTTCGCGAAGATGAAGCCTCGCTCGCTGTTCATCAACGCCGCGCGCGGGATGGTGGTCGACACCGAGTCGCTGCGCGAGCACATCCTCTCGGGCCACATCGCCGGCGCCGCCATGGACGTCTTCCCCATCGAGCCCAAGGCCCAGGGCGACCCGTTCGAGTCGCCGCTGCGCGGGCTCGACAACGTGATCCTCACCCCGCACGTGGGCGGCTCCACGCAGGAGGCGCAGGAGGAGATCGGCTACTTCGTGGCCAACAAGCTCGCCGGCTTCGCGCTCGAGGGCCGCACCGAGCTGTCGGTGGACCTGCCGACCGTGAGCGCCCCGGCGCTGCAGACAGGGCACCGGCTGGGCTACCTGCACGACAACGTGCCCGGGGTGCTGGCGGCGGTCAACCAGCTCATCGCCGAGGCCGGCGCCAACGTCGTGGGCCAGTACCTGGCCACCACCGGTGAGCTCGGCTACGTCGTCACCGACTCGACCGAGGCGATCCCCACCGAGGTCGTCGCCGCGCTGGCCGCCAACGAGCACTGCCGCTGGGTGCGCACCTGGGACGTCTGAGCGACCCGGCTCGGGGGTGAGGGGCCGGTCCGTAGGCTCGGAGCATGACCAGCAGCGACACCGCCCCGGCGCCGCGGCGGAGCCTGCGGGCGCCCCTGGCCGCGGTCGGCGCCCCGCTGGGCGAGGTGCGTGAGCGACTCGGTTCCGCACTCTTCGCCCGGGTCGCCGGCCCCGACGGACCGCGCCAGCGCGACCGCATCCACGGCCGGCCCGGGCCCCGATGGTTCGCGCCCGACAGCGCGATCGCGCAGGTGCACGGCGACGCCTCGATGTTCGTCGGCGGCATCCGGGCCCTGCTGATGCAGACCCTGCACCCCGCCGCGATGCGCGGGGTCGCCGAGCACAGCGACTACCGCACCGACATGTGGGGCCGCCTGGCCAGCACCAGCACCTACCTCGCAGTGACGACCTTCGGCCACGCCGACGACGCCCAGGCCGCGGTCGACGCGGTGCGCCGCATCCACGAGCGGATCACCGGCACCATGCCCGACGGCACGGCGTACGCCGCCTCCGACCCGCACCTGCTCGGCTGGGTGCACGCCGCCCAGGTCGACTCGTTCCTGCTAGCCCACCAGACCTACGGCGCCCACCCCCTCGACCAGGCCCGCCGCGACGAGTACGTCGCCCAGGCCGGCGAGGTCGCGCAGCGGCTCGGCGCCGTCGACCCGCCGCGCACCGAGGCCGAGCTGCGCGAGGTCCTGGCCGCCTACCGGCCCGAGCTGCGCGGCAGCCACGAGGCACGCGAGGCCGTGCGCTTCCTGCTGCTCAGGCCGCCGCTGCCCGCGGTGGCGCGGGCGCCGTACCTGGTGCTGGTCGCCGCCGCCGTCGGGCTGATGCCGCGCTGGACGCGCGGCCCGCTGCGGCTGCCCTGGCTGCCGGTCTCGGAGCGCACCGTGGTGCGGGCGCTCGGGTCGCTGGCGACCGGGACGATCCGGTGGGCGATGAGCGCCCAGGGGCCCGCGTCAACGACCGGCGTCACCGCCGGCACCGCTGGCGGCTGAGGCCAGGCCCGCCAGCCACCGCTCGACCTCGCGGTCGCTGGTCAGGCGCACCACGCGCAGCCCGGGACGGTCCCGACGGAGCCGGGGCACGAGGTCGTCGCGGTACTTGTGCCGGTGCGTCCACTGGTAGCGCACCACGTGCTCGGGATCGGTCAGGAGCGCCCGCAACGGCCCCTCGACGTTGCCGTTCCACAGCACCTCGCGGCGTACGCGGCGGCGCACCGTGCGGCGCACCAGGCGGGCCAGCACGACCGGGTAGGGCTGGTCGAGCCAGACCAGCAGGTCGGCGCGGGCCGCCAGCACGGGTCGGGCCGTGCCGTACTGCCACTCGGTGACCCAGGCCGGTGAGTCGGCAAGCGCGGCGACCTCGTCGAGGAACTCCGGGCGCGGCACCCAACCGGGTCCGTGGTGCAGCGCGTCGAGCTCGGTGTGCGGGAGGTCGAGGACGGTCGCGAGACGGCGCGCCAGCGTGGTCTTGCCGGCGCCGCTGAGCCCGGCCACCAGCACCCGCCGGGGTCGGCCGCCCGTCGCGGGGTGGCGGAGGGCGTCGGGGGCGGGCACCCGCGGAGGATACGCGGATCTTGAGCGAAGCCTTGCGAGATCTTGAGCCTGCCCCGAGGTGGGACTGCGACAGTGGTCGCACCCACCTCCCCCGACCCGAGGACACGTCATGGGGCACCACCTCCCGCGCCGCTCGCAGCGCGGCCTGCTCGCCGCGATCGTCGCCGTGGTGACCACCGGGCTGCTGCTGGCACCGGCCACCGCGGTGGCCGCCGAGCCGCACCCGACCCTGCAGCCCGGCCGGGCCGCGGCGGAGCAGGAGGCGCGCGACGCGGCCCGGGTCGCCCCGACCACCGCGGAACGCGCCACCAAGGTCCGCGGCAGCATCAAGGCCGCCGACAAGGGCGTGAAGTACCGCGTGCGGTGGTTCACCAAGGACTGGACCTACCTCGACGAGCGCAAGGTCACGGGCGGCATCTACTCGTTGAGCCTGCAGCCGGGCACCTACTACCTGCAGTTCGTCGACCTGCGCCCGGCCTACAACGTCAGGAAGTACGCCCCGACCGACATCAGGGTCAAGGTCGGCAGCAGGCCGGTGCAGAAGAACGTGCGGATGCAGCGCGGAGCCGCGATCACCGGCACCGTGCGCGCGGGCGGCAAGGTCGCTGGTGGTGCCGAGGTGGTCGCCGCCAACGCCTCCGAGCAGTCCTACCGGGTCAAGGCCGACAAGCGCGGCCGGTTCGCGCTCGGCGGACTTCCCGCCGGCAGCTACTCGCTGTTCACCTACGACCGCAGGAAGCAGTACGTCGGGCGCTCGACCTACCTGGCCAAGATGGCGTCGGGCCAGGTCCGCAACACCGCGATCACCCTCGGCACCCGGGCCGGCCGCCTCCTGGTCGACCTGGGCACGAAGGACGGGCGGGTCAGGCAGACCGTCTTCGTCACCGCGGTCAGCAAGGCGACCGGGCAGTTCTGGACCGTCAAGGCCCGCGGCGGCGAGGCGATCTTCTCGGGCCTCTTCCCCGGTGGGTACCGGATGGTGGCGCCGGGGGTGGACGGGTTCCTGCCGCAGAGCGGCGCCATCAAGGGCGCCCGGGTCCGCTCCGGCAAGGACGACCTGGCCAGCAGCTTCACCTGGACCGAGCGGGGCGCCACGATCCTGGGCTGGGTCGTGGACGAGGAGAACCCCGAGGAGCTCCTGGAGAACGTCGACGTGCTGGCCTACTCGGGGGCCGGGACGCTGCTGGGCCAGGACGTCACCGACAACCACGGGGAGTTCGAGATCACCGGCTCGATCGACACCCAGGACGGGGTCCGGGTCGTGATCGAGCCGCACGGCAACCAGCCGTACCTGCACAGCACGTACTACTGCAAGTTCGAGCGGCTCACCACGGAGGCCTTCTCGGTGACCGCGGGGCGCAGCACCGTGCTCGACCTGGCCCTCCCCCAGCAGCCGGCCTCCGAGCAGGACACGAAGGCCTGCGGCTCGTAGCGCTCAGGACACCGTCATGTCGGTGTCGGACCAGAAGGCCCGCATGCTCGTGATCCGGCCCTCGTCGTCGAAGCTCATCACGTCGAAGGGCGCGAGGGTGAAGGTGGCGCCGTCGGTGATGGTGCGGACCTCGAAGTGGAAGGCCGCCTCCCCACCGGCGATGCGGCACTCCACGAGCCGGGTCTCCTGCTTCAGCCCCTCGAGGGTGCCGTAGAACTCGGCGATCTCCTCGCGGGTGGTGCGCACCGCCGAGCCGACCGGGTCCTCGACGGTGGCGCCCTCGGCGAAGAGGGCCACGATCTCGGCGGCCGTGCCCTCGGCGACCAGGGACACGTAGGACTCCACGACCTCACGGATCCGTTCGTTGCTCGCTGCCACGTCCACTCCTCGTACGTCGTCGTCGGACCAGAACACGTTCCAGTTCTGGCGGTGTGCCGCGAGAGTAGCGTGCCGAGGGCCGGGCACGTTTGAATGGTCGTGACAGGTCCTGCCAGGACCACCACCCGCCGACCGAGGAACCGTCTGTCGCATGCTCCACGACCCCCGGCCCTGGTGGCCGCTGACCGACGCCGACGACCTGCGTGAGGAGCTGGTGGCGGCCTACGCCTCGCCCCAGCGCGGCTACCACGACGTGCAGCACCTGGTCGAGGTGCTGACCCGCCTCGACGAGATCGGTGAGCACGGCGCGGTCGTGCGGCACCTGCCCGTCGTGCTGGCCGCCTGGTTCCACGACGCGGTCTACGACGGCGAGCGCGATGCCGAGGAGCGTTCGGCGGCCTGGGCCGAGGACGCGCTCACCGGGCGGGTCGAGCCCGACCTGGTCGAGGAGGTCGTGCGCCTCGTGCGTCTCACCGAGACCCACACCCCCGACGACGACGACCCCTCCGGCTGCCTGCTCTCCGACGCCGACCTGGCGATCCTCGCCGCCCCGCGCGAGCGCTACGACGAGTACGTCGCCGCGGTGCGCCGGGAGTTCGCCCACCTCGACGACGCCACCTTCGCCCAGGGACGCGCCCAGGTGCTGGTGGGCCTGGCCGAGAAGCGGACGCTCTTCCACACCGCCTACGCGCGCGAGCACTGGGAGGCGCCCGCCCGGGCCAACCTCGAGGCCGAGCTCGCGCGTCTGGGTGTCGACGAGGTCCCGGGCCGCCAGGTCTCCTGAGGTCTCCTGGCGCAGGTCCGGGCCGGGTCAGCGCGCGATTCAGGCCGGGTCGCGCTTGCGGCGGCGCAGCCCCGCGGCGACGAGGCGGGCCACCAGCTCGCGGCTGCTGACCGGCGCGGCGCCGGCGGCGACCACCTCGGCGTACCACTCGGAGGGCACGTCGTAGTGGTCGCGGTCGAAGCCGCGCTCGGGGATGCCCAGCCTGCGGGCGAAGGCGTGCAGCTCGTCGTAGGAGGTGTCGCTGGCCACGTGCGACCACAGCCGACCGTGCCCGGCCGCGTTGGGCGGGTCGATGAGGATGCCCACGCACGCAGCCTACGAGCCGGCCGCACGGCCCGCGCGGGCGCGACTTGCCCCAGGGGGACAATGGGCACGTGGACGACACCCTGATCTTCGATGCCCGGGCCCGGGTGCTGGCCGACCTCCAGGCCCGCGGCCACGCCACCCCCGGCGCCGTCTCGGCCCTCGAGGACGCCGTCTCCTCGCGCACCTGGTGGGCCGAGCAGTGGCCCGAGGGGGTCGTCTACATCGCCGGCCTCGTGGCCCAGGACGTGCAGGACGCGCTGCTCGAGCAGGTGGGTCGCTGGCCGCTGTGCCTGGGCTGCGGTGACGCGCCGGAGCACGCCCTCTACATCCACCCCGACCTCGGGGGGCCCGACCCGACGTGGGTCTGCGAGGAGTCCGGGACGCCGGTCGCGTCGTTGGGGACCCTCAGCAGTCCTGGCCCAGCTGGACCCACAGCGTGAACCGGTCGGCGCGGTAGACCGTGCGCGAGACCTCGACGACCTTGTCGTCGCACAGGGCCCTGCGCGAGTGGCGCAGCACCACGCTGAACGGCTCGACCTCGAGCAGGCCGGCCTCCTCGGCGGTCGCCTTGTCGGCGGTGATGGAGTCCTCGGCCCAGGTCGGGCGCAGGCCGCGGGCGTCGAGGGAGTCGTAGAGGCTGGTCGGCATCCCCTGCTGCAGGAAGCCGGGCAGCAGCACCTCGTTGAGGTAGGCGTCCTCGAGGCACATCGGCACGCCGTCGGCGCGGCGCAGCCGGCGCCAGTGGATCACGGCGTCACCCTCGGTCAGCGAGAGCGCGCGGGCCACACCGGGGCCGGCCTGCTCGCGGCGGGCCAGCAGGGTCTGCGACTCCGCCAGCAGCCCGCGGCGGGTCATCTCCTCGGTGTAGCCGGTGATCTTGCTGGCGGTGCGCCGGGGGCGGGCCACGAAGGTGCCGCGCCCGGGGATCCGCTCCAGCAGCCCCTCCACGACCAGCGCGTCCATCGCCTGGCGCACGGTCATCCGCGCCACCCCGAAGCGCTGCACCAGCTCGCGCTCGGAGGGAGCCGGCGAACCGGGTGAGCTGCCGCCCACCAGGGTGCGCACGTACTCGCGCACCTGCACGTGCTTGAGCGCACGTCCCGGGGGAGCCATCACGTCGTCCACGTCTCGCAGACTAGACAGGCCGAGGCCCGCTCGTCCGGACTTTGGCGGCATTTGACCCCGACGACACGCCGCACACCTCGTCGTTGGTCGAGCAGCGACGAGCGCCAGCGAGGAGCGTCGCCGAGACCCGGTGAGTGACGCACCCGCCGCACGCCCCGGGCCCACGGGGTCCCGACGGACGCTCGAGCAACGGTGCGGCCCTGTCGTAGGTCGAGCAGCGACGAGCGCCAGCGAGGAGCGTCGCCGAGACCCGGTGAGTGACGCACCCGCCGTACGCCGAGTGGTTGCGGGGTCTCGGCGTCGCTCGAGCCTCCGGCCCTCGCTGCTCGACCAACGGTGCGGCCCTGTCGTAGGTCGAGCAGCG
>NZ_JAULSC010000023.1:0-45905 GCF_030518195.1 Nocardioides cremeus | reverse complement strand
ACGAGCACCAGCGAGGAGCATCGCCGAGACCCGGTGAGTGACGTGCTCGCCGTACGCCGAGTGGTTGCGGGGTCTCGGCGTCGCTCGAGCCTCCGGCCCTCACTGCTCGACCAACGGTGCGACCCTGTCGTAGGTCGAGCAGCGACGAGCACCAGCGAGGAGCATCGCCGAGACCCGGTGAGTGACGTGCTCGCCGTACGCCGAGTGGTTGCGGGGTCTCGGCGTCGCTCGAGCCTCCGGCCCTCACTGCTCGACCAACGGTGCGTCCCCGTCGTTGGTCGAGCAGCGACGAGCGCCAGCGAGGAGCGTCGCCGAGACCCGGTGGGTGACGTGCTCGCCGTACGCCGGGTGGTTGCGGGGTCTCGGCGTCGCTCGAGCCTCCGGCCCTCGCTGCTCGATCAACGGCCGGCGTACGCCGGTTCTCCGGGCGCGACACGCCGTGGACCATCTCGAACACGCGTTCGAGATGCGTCGTACGATGTCGACATGGACTTCCAGACCACGCTCTTCGCGGCGCCGTCCGACGGGGTGCCCGCCCTGGTCGAGGGCCTCGCCGGACTCGAGCGCCACCACCTCGGCCAGGGGGCCTGGGTGGACGTGCTGCGCTCCTGGCTGCCCGAGCCCGACGACGTGATGAGCACCCTCGTCGAGCAGGTGCCCTGGCGCGCCGAGCGACGCCAGATGTACGACCGGCTGGTCGACGTGCCCCGCCTGCTGCACACCTACATGATCGGCGAGGAGCTCCCGCACCCGGTCCTGACCCAGGCCCGGGAGGCACTGAGCGAGCACTACCTGCCCGAGCTCGGTGAGCCGTTCCGCACCGCGGGCTGCTGCTACTACCGCGACGGCCGAGACTCCGTGGCCTGGCACGGCGACACGATCGGGCGCGGCAGCACCCAGGACACGATGGTGGCCATCGTCTCGGTCGGCGACCCGCGCAAGCTGCACCTGCGCCCGCGCGGGGGCGGTGAGAGCCGGGTCTTCGAGACCGGCCACGGCGACCTGCTGGTGATGGGCGGCAGCTGCCAGCGCACCTGGGAGCACGCGGTGCCGAAGGTCGCGCACGCCGGTCCGCGGCTCTCGGTGCAGTTCCGACCGCTCAACGTCTTCTGACGCCCGCACGGGTCTGGCGCGCTCGTCGCGACAGGCGTTCAATGGAGGGTTCCAGGGCGCCGCTCGGGGTGCCTGCGACGGGAGGTACTCCATGACCAGCCAGGACCCGCACTCCGGTGAGACCGGTCGGCACCGCCAGCACCACGAGCGCCCTCCCGCAGCTCATGTGCGCGGCGACCACCCGGTCGGGGCCAGCACCGATCCGTCCATGGGGTTCAGCACCTCGCCCGAGGACCGGCTGCACCTGCCGGAGACGCCACTGGACTCCGGCAAGCGCACCGGCAGCATGGTCTGGCTGCTGATCGCCGTCGCCGTCGTGGCGGTGCTGGTGGCCGCGCTCGTGGTCGCGCTGCTCTGAGGCGCGCGGGCCTCAGGACGTGACGGCCCCCGCGCGGTCGTGCGACCGCGCGGGGGCCCGCGCGTCAGC
The DNA here is from genome assembly GCF_030518195.1 of Nocardioides cremeus. Taxonomy (GTDB): domain Bacteria; phylum Actinomycetota; class Actinomycetes; order Propionibacteriales; family Nocardioidaceae; genus Nocardioides; species Nocardioides cremeus. Next base: position 44,365 of record NZ_JAULSC010000023.1, on the reverse strand, counting down.
CTCGTCGCCGGCTGGCCCACCACACGAGCAGGAGCACGACCAGCCCGGCCCCGACCTTCGGGCCGTAGCTGCGCAGCAGCACCGGCAGCACGGTCGAGCCCAGGTCGAGCGCCTCGTCGCCGGCGCCCGCCGACGTGGGAGTCGACGTGCCCGCTGATGACACCGGCCGGGGCGGCTCCGGTCTCGTGGAGGCCGGCTCCGGTTCCGGCACGCCCGGGTCCTCCCCCATGTGCTTGCCCGGAGGAGCAGGAGCGGCAGGGGGCGGCATGTCGGCCGGCTCCGGTTCCCCCGGAGCCGCGAGGCGCTGCTCGAGGCAGCTGACGAACTGGCCCAGCAGCTTGTCGGAGACGTCCTGCATCACCCCGCGGCCGAACTGCGCGGGCTTGCCCGTGACGGCCAGGTCGGTGACCACCTCGACGTCGGTGCGCTCCGCGCCGGCCGCGCTCATCGAGAGGGTCACCTTGGCCCCGGCCGTGCCGTTGCCGCGCTTGTCCTTGCCCTTGGCGTCGACGACGTAGCGGTGCGACGCGTCGTCCTTCTCCACGAACGTGCCCGACCCGGTGTAGAGCAGGGCGATCGGGCCGAGCTTCACCTTGACGGTGCCCTTGAAGGTGTCGTCCTCGACCCCGGTGACGGTGGCGCCGGGGAAGCACTCGGCGAGCGCGCCGATGTCCTGGAAGTGCTCCCAGGTCTCCTCGACGCCGAGCGGGACGCTGAACTGGTGCCGGAGGTCCACTACGCCCCCGCAGCCGCGAGCACCGCTCGCCGGGTCAGCACCGTGGCCAGGTGGCGGCGGTAGTCGGCGTCGCCGTTGAGGTCGGAGGGCGGGGTGCAGCCCTCCGCGGCGCGCGAGGCCGCCTCGCGCACGGCCTCCTCGGTGGCCGGCTGGCCGCGCAGGGCCTCCTCGACCGCCCGGGCCCGCAGCGGCGTGGAGCCCATGTTCGTCAGGCCCACGCGCGCCTCGGTGATCGTGCCGCCCTCGGCCTTGACGGCCGCTGCGACCGCGACGATCGGCCACTGGTGGGCCACCCGTACGAACTTCTCGTAGTGCGCGCCCCAGCCGGTGTGCTTGGGCAGGCGGACCTCGGTGAGCAGCTCGTCCTCGCCGATCGCGGTCTCGAAGAGGTCGACGAAGAAGTCGTCGGCCTCGACCGTGCGGGTCGAGCCGCCCTGCCCGGCGATCACGAACTGCGCTCCGAGCGCCAGCGCGGGTGCACCCAGGTCGCCGGCCGGGTCGGCGTGGGCCAGCGCCCCGCCGAAGGTGCCGCGGTGCCGGATCTGGGCGTCGGCCAGGTGCTCGACGGCACGCGAGACCAGCCCGGCGTGCTCGGCGACCAGCGGGTCGGAGGCCACGACGCTGTGCGGCGTCATCGCCCCGACGACGACCACGTCGCCCTCGTCGCGCACCCCCCGCAGCGACTCGATGCGCCCGAGGTCGATGACCACCTCGGGGGCGTTGAGGCGCATCCGCAGCACCGGCAGCAAGCTCTGCCCGCCGGCCAGCACCTTGGCGTCGTCGCCGTGCTCGGCGAGCGCGGCCAGCGCCTCCTCCACCGAGGTGGGGGCCAGGTAGTCGAACGGTGCGGGGATCACAGCGTGCCTCCGGTCGTGCGGTCGACGGTGCCGTCCATGCCCGTCGAGGAGTCGAAGTGCGGGGCCGCCGCACCGGTGGTGGGATCGCCGCCGCCCGCGTCTCGGTCGTGCACGGCCTTCCAGACGCGCTCGGGCGTGCACGGCATCTGGATGTCGTTGACGCCGAAGTGGCGCACCGCGTCGACGACCGCGTTGACCACGGCGGGCGTCGAGGCGATGGTGCCGGCCTCGCCGACCCCCTTGGTGCCCAGCGTGTTGGTGATCGAGGGCGAGGAGGTGTGGTCGATGTCGAAGGAGATCGTGTCGGCCGCGGTGGGCAGCAGGTAGTCCGTGAAGGACCCCGAGACCAGCGTGCCGGCGTCGTCGTAGACCGCCTCCTCCCACAGCGCCTGGGCGATGCCCTGCACCAGACCGCCGTGCACCTGGCCCGAGACGATGAGCGGGTTGATGATCGTGCCGATGTCGTCGACGCAGACGTACTTGCGCATCTTCACCTGGCCGGTCTCGGTGTCGACCTCCATGGCGCACAGGTGGGTGCCGTGCGGGTAGTTGAAGTTCACCGGGTCGTAGGTGGCGTCGGAGTCGAGCTGGGGCTCGATGCCCTCGGGGTAGTCGTGGGCGGTGAAGACCGCGGTGGAGACCTCCGCGATGCTCATCCCCTGGTCGGTGCCCTTGACCGAGAACCGCCCCCCGGAGAACTCGAGGTCGTCGACCGAGGCCTCGAGCAGGTGCGCCGCGATCGGCCTCGCCTTCTCGATCACCTTGTCGGCGGCCCGCACCAGTGCCTCGCCGCCCACGACCAGCGAGCGCGAGCCGTAGGTGTCGAGGCCGCGCTGGGCGACCTGGGTGTCGCCGTGCAGCACCTCGACGTCCTCGAAGGGGACCCCCAGGCGGTCCGCGATGATCTGGCTGAACGCGGTCTCGTGACCCTGGCCGTGCGCGGAGGCGCCGGTGGTGACCTCGACCTTGCCGGTGGCCAGCATCCGCACGCTCGCGTGCTCCCAGCCGCCGGCGCCGTAGTTGAGCTGGCCCAGCACCCGCGAGGGGGCCAGGCCGCACATCTCGGTGAAGGTCGAGACGCCGATGCCGAGCTGGACGGTGTCGCCGGCCTCGCGGCGTCGGCGCTGCTCCTCGCGCAGCTCGTCGTAGCCGAACATCTCCTTGGCCTTCGCCGTCGCAGCCTCGTAGTTGCCGGTGTCGTACTCGAGCCCGGCCACGGTGGTGAAGGGGAACTCCTCGTGGCGGATCCAGTTCTTCTCCCGCAGCTCGAGCGGGTCCATGTCGAGCTCGGCCGCGAGCTCGGTCATCAGCCGCTCGATGGCGAACGTCGCCTCGGGCCGCCCGGCGCCCCGGTAGGCGTCGGTCCAGGTCTTGTTGGTCAGCACGGTCTGGCAGTTGAACTGGTAGGCCGGGAACTTGTAGATCGCGTTGAACATGAACGCGCCCAGCACCGGGACCCCGCCGCCGATGAGCGAGACGTAGGAGCCCAGGTCGGCCAGCAGCTCGACCTTGAGACCGGTGACCGTGCCGTCCTTCTCGGCGCTCAGGGTCAGCTTCTGCCACTGGTCGCGGCCGTGGTGGCCGACCATCAGCGACTCGCTGCGAGTCTCGGTGTACTTGACCGGCTTGCCCAGCCGGCGCGCGATCGCGAAGACCAGCCACTCCTCCGGGGTGGTCTGCAGCTTGCCACCGAACCCGCCGCCGACGTCGGGGGCGATGACGCGGATCTTGGACTCCGGCACGCCGGTGGTGGCGGCCAGCGCGAAGCGCAGGATGTGCGGGATCTGGGTCGCCGACCACATCGTGATCTGCTCGCCGGTGGGGTCGACGACCACCGAGCGCGGCTCCATGAACGCCGGGATCAGCCGCTGCTGGCGGTACTCGCGCTCGATGACGACGCCGCCGTCGCGGGCCTTGGCGATGGCCTCGTCGACGTCGCCGCCGGTGCCGGCCTCGGCGGAGTCGAACTTCCAGAACGCGGACTTGTTGGTGCCCAGGTCGGGATGGGCCAGCACCTCGTCGCGCGCGGCCGCCTTGAGGTCCACGGCGGCCGGCAGCTCGTCGTACTCGACGTCGACGAGCTCGGCGGCGTCGCGGGCCTCGGCGGCGCTGCGGGCCACCACCACGGCCACGACCTCGCCGGCGAAGCTGACGCGGTCGGGCGGCATCGGCGGGTGGGCCGGGGCGACCTGGTCGGTCGTGATGGCCCAGGCGTTGATCAGCGTGCCCTGGGACTCGCCGAGGTCGGCGCCGGTGAGCACCGCGACCACGTTGGGCGCGGCCTCGGCCTCGCTCTTGTCGATCGAGGTGATGGTCGCGTGCGCGAAGGGGCTGCGCACCATCGCCAGGTGCAGCATGCCCGGCATCGTGATGTTGTCGGTCCAGCGGGTGCGACCGGTGATCAGGCGCTGGTCCTCCTTGCGCCGGCGGTCGCGGCCGATCTCCTGGGCGACCTCGGCGCGCTCCTGGGTCGCGGTCATGACGCCGCCCCCTGCCCGGCCGCCTGCTGCACGGCCTTGACGATGTTGTGGTAGCCGGTGCACCGGCACAGGTTGCCCTCGAGGCCGAGCCGGATCTCCTCCTCGCTGGGCTGCGGGTTCTCCTCCAGCAGCGCCACGCTCTGCATGATCATCCCCGGGGTGCAGAAGCCGCACTGCAGCCCGTGGCACTCGCGGAAGGCCTCCTGCACCGGGTGCAGGTCCTCCCCCGTGGCCAGGCCCTCGATCGTGGTGACCTCGGCCCCGTCGGCCTGCACGGCCAGCACGTTGCACGACTTCACGCTGGTGCCGTCGAGGTGGACGGTGCAGGCACCGCAGTTGCTGGTGTCGCAGCCGACGACGGTGCCGGTCTTGCCGAGGCGCTCGCGCAGGTACTGCACGAGCAGCATCCGCGGCTCGACGTCGTCGGCGACCTTCGAGCCGTCGACGGTGAGACTGATCCGGGTCATGGACTCTCCCTCTGCAGGTGCGCGTGCGCGCATGCTGGTGTGATGCGGCTCACGCTAGGGCGACCGGGTTGGTCGCCGGTTGGCGAGGCGCTCACGGCGGGGGTGAGACCGGGTACGACCCACGCCCGGTCCGGGACGCCGTAAGGTGAGGGGGCTGTCCGACCCCAGAAAGGCACGCGTGGAAGCACTCGGCAACTGGTTCACCTATGTCCAAGACAACCTCGAGTTCATCCTCGAGGAGCTCGTCAACCACCTCCAGATCGTCGCCATCTCGGTCGGTGTCGCCACCGTCGTGGCGGTGCTGCTGGGCGCCTGGGCGCAGAGCCGGCCGATCGTGCGGGCCCTGGCCCTGTCGATCACCGGCATCTTCCTGACCATCCCCTCGCTGGCGCTCTTCGCGCTGTTCATCCCGCTCTTCGGCATCGGCAACCGGCCGGCGATCGTGGCGCTGGTCCTCTACGGCCTGCTGCCGATCCTGCGCAACACCGTGACCGGTCTCGACTCGGTGAGCCCGGCGGTCGTGGAGTCGGCCCGCGGCATGGGGATGAGCCCGCGCCAGCAGCTGCTCAAGGTGCGGCTGCCGCTGGCCTTCCCCGTCGTGATGGCCGGCATCCGCGTCTCCACCCTGCTCATCGTCGGCCTGACGGCCATCGCGGTGCTCGTGGGCGGCGACGGACTCGGCTCCTTCATCCAGGACGGCCTGACCCGCAACGGCTTCCCGAACGCCGGCAACGCCGTCGTCGTCGGCGTCGTCTTCACCGTGGCACTCGGGCTGGTGCTCGACGCCGTGCTCGCGACCGTGCAGCGGGTGTTCACGCCCCGCGGCCTGCTCGTCTGAGCACCACCCACCAACGCTCCATCGAGAGGAACCCATGAGCCCCGAGCCCAAGATCCACCTCGACCGGGTGGGCAAGACCTACCCCGGCACCAAGATCCCGGCCGTCGAGGACCTGACCCTCGACGTCCACGAGGGCGAGATCCTGGTCCTGGTCGGTCCGTCCGGCTGCGGCAAGAGCACCACCCTGCGCCTGATCAACCGGATGATCGAGCCCAGCAACGGACGCATCCTGCTCGACGGCGAGGACGTCACCAAGGTCAACCCCGACAAGCTGCGTCGTCGCATCGGCTACGTCATCCAGCAGATCGGCCTCTTCCCGCACCAGACGATCGCGCAGAACATCGCGACCGTGCCCAAGATGCTGGGCTGGGAGAAGGAGCGCATCACCGAGCAGGTCGAGTCGCTGCTGACGACGGTCGGCCTGGACCCCGACCAGTACCGCGACCGCTTCCCCAAGGAGCTCTCGGGCGGCCAGGCCCAGCGGGTCGGGGTGGCCCGGGCCCTCGGCGCCGACCCCGACATCATGCTGATGGACGAGCCCTTCGGCGCGATCGACCCGATCACCCGCGACCGTCTGCAGAACGAGTTCCTGCGCCTGCAGGAGGAGCTGCACAAGACGATCGTCTTCGTCACCCACGACATCGACGAGGCGATCAAGATGGGCGACCGGATCGCGATCCTGGGCGATCGGAGCACGATCCGCCAGATCGACACGCCCGAGCGGATCCTGGCCTACCCGGTCGACGACTTCGTCGACGACTTCATCGGCACCGGCTCGACCATCAAGGGACTGAACTTCCTCAAGGTCAGCTCGCTGAAGCAGACCGACTACCCCTCGATCTCCGACGCCGACCCCTGCGCCACGGGAGTGGCCAAGCTCGACGAGGCCGGCCTGGAGTGGCTGGTGCTGGTCGACGCCCAGCGTCGTCCGCTGCGCTGGTTGCACCGCGACGAGCTGGCCAAGTCGCCGGCGTCGTACGACGATCTCGGCGAGGACGTCGGCGACCTGCTGAACAGCGACGACAGCCTCTTCCACGCGCTCGAGCTGATGGTCCAGAGCGCAGCGGGCCAGAGCGTCGTGGTCGACAAGCACGGCGCCTTCGCCGGCGTCGTGGAGATGTCGCACCTCAACAAGGCCATCCGCCGCGCGCAGTACGAGGCACGCTTGCACTACGAGGAGATGGAGGCGAACGCATGACCGGCGTCTTCTCCAGCAGCCTGGGCTGGGTCCGCAACCGGACCCCGGTCTCGACCACTCCGCCCGAGGGCTTCTCACCCGACCCGCGCCGGCGCAACGCCGCCGAGCTGATCGACCGGTGGGGACTGTGGATCGCGCCCGTGCTGATCGCCGGCCTCGCCGGGCTGCTGGCGCTCTACCACCGCAGCCTCGACCTCGAGAGCGCCGTGATGCAGCAGCGCTCCGCGCTGAGCTGGTCGGGCAAGCTGTGGCCGCAGACGCTGCAGCACCTAGAGATCGCGGCGTACTCGACGCTGCTGGTGATCGTGATCGCGATCCCGCTGGGGGTCCTGCTGACCCGCCCGGCTTTCCGCCGGGTCGCGCCGACGCTCATGACGGTGGCCAACTCCGGCCAGGCGTTCCCGGCGTACGGGCTGCTGGTGGGCGGGCTCTTCCTGCTCGGCAACGGAACGGCGACCGTCGTCTACTGCCTGGCGCTCTTCGCGCTGCTGCCGGTGCTGCGCAACACGATGGTCGGTCTCGACGGGGTCGACCGCAGCGTCATCGAGGCCGGCCGGGGCATGGGCATGACCCGCCGACTGGTGCTGACCCGCATCGAGCTGCCCCTCGCGGTGCCGGTGATCCTCGCCGGGGTGCGCACCGCCATGGTGCTCAACATCGGCATGGCCACGCTGGCCTTCCTGATCGGCGGCGGCGCGCTGGGCATCACCATCAGCTCGGGCCTGAAGCTCAACCAGGACCCGGTGCTGATCGTCGGCGCGGTGATGGTCGCGATCGTGGCACTGACCTTCGACTGGCTCGGCGCCATGGCCGAGCGCTACCTGCGCCCGCGCGGCCTGTAGGCCCCGCACCACCACGCACGACGACGCCGCCCGGTCCGAGAGGACCGGGCGGCGTCGCTGTCTGCGGGTGCTGCGGGCGCAGCGGGGGCCGGGGTCAGAGGACGCCGGCGTCCTCGAGGTACTGCTCGGCGACGCGCTCGGCAGGAGTGCCCTCGACGTCGACCTTCGCGTTGAGCTCGGCCATCTTCTCGTTGTCGAGGTCGGCGAAGATCGCCTCGGCGATCTCGTCGTAGGTCTCGGCGTTCTCCTCGTAGATCTCGTTGCTCATCGTGAAGGAGCTGTTGTAGATGATCATGACGCCCGGGTCCTCGACGAGCTCGAGGTTGAGCGCGGTGATCCGGCCGTCGGTGGTGAAGACCTCGCCGAAGTCGCAGTTGCCGTCGGAGGTCTCGGAGTAGATCAGGCCGGTGTCGAGGATCTGCGACTGGCTGCCGGGCAGCTCGTAGCCGGTGGCCTCCTCCCACAGCACCAGGCCGTCGGGCCGGTCGGGGAACTCGGTCTCCATGCAGACGGTGGCGTCGGGGTTGGCCTCGAGGTAGTCGGCCATCGACTGGAAGTCGAAGCCGCCCTCCTGCTCGGCCAGGTCACCGTTGGCCGCGAAGCCGTAGGTGTCGTTGAACGGCGAGAGCCCGATCCACTTGATGTCGTTCTGCTCCAGGTCGGCCTCGGCCGTGACGTCGTAGAGCTCCTGGGGGTCCTGGCTGGGGTCCTCGTTGCCGAGGTGGACCGTCCAGCCGGTGCCGTTGTACTCGGGGTAGACGTCGATGTTGTCGCTGAGCAGCGCGTCGCGGTTGACCGACGTGCCTCCCAGGTTGACCTTGTTGTCGACGCTGGCGCCGCGGGCCTCGAGGGCCTGGGCGAACATCTCGCCGAGCAGGATGTTCTCGGTGAAGTCCTTCGAGCCCACCGTGAGCGAGACCCCGTCGAGCTCGGCGCTCGCACCGCTCGCGCTGCTGCTGTCGTCGCCGCACGCGGTGACGGTGAGGCTCAGGGCCACTCCGGCCGACACGGCCATCAACTTCTTGCCTAGGCGCATCTGTTCAACTTTCCGATCGCTTGCAGGATGGAGCGCACGTCCCCATCACACGACGACCGGTAGCCGCCCGCCGGTGCACAGCGTGCGCCCGAGCGCGCTGCAGGGGACCGTGGGCACCTTCGACCATAGTCCGCCCGGGCGGTCGCTGCGGGCCAGATGTGACGCACGGGGATAACGACTCGGTCTCGTTCGGCACCCCTCTTGTCAGCGTCGGGCGGCGGCCAGGCGGCCCTTGAGCAGCGGGACGAGCGGGTGGGCCCGGCCGCCGAGACGGGCCAGCGCCGCCTCCACGACCTCGGTGTCGTACGGCGCGCGGTCGCTGTAGCGGGCCACCGCCTCGGGCTGCGGGTCGGCCAGCAGGGCCTCGCGGACCGCGACGGCGACGTACTCCCCCAGCTCCTGCAGGGCCGGTGAGTCGGTGCCCGGCAGGAGGTCGCCGCCGTAGGCCTCGACGGCTTGGGCCACCCGACCGCGGCGCAGCAGGCCCAGCACGTGGTCGACGTCGGTGGCCACCGGCATGGTCAGCCGGTAGGGACGCGAGGAGAGCTGGCCGCCCAGCGCGTGGCGCAGGTGCGAGACCTCGGCCTTGAGCGTGGAGAAGGTGACCGCGTGGTCGCCGTAGACGCTCGCGTGCAACCGGTCGAGGGAGAGCCCCTCGGGGTGCAGCGCGAGCAGGGCGAGGATCTCGCTCTGGCGCCGGTTGAGCAGCAGCCGCTGCCCGTCGAGGAGCGCCTCGGCGGTGCCGAGGACCGAGAGCACCAGCCCCGGCTCGCCCTCGTCGGGCTCCACGGCGTGGCCCAGCGGCGTGGCGCTGGCCGGCAGCGCCTGCTCGATCAGGCGGGCCATCACCTGCGCGGTCGCCAGCCCGATCGGGTGGGTGCGCTCCCAGGTCGTGGAGAGGTCGAGCACGCCGAGCTGGACGCCGCTCGCCGGGTCGTGCACGGGGGCGGCCCAGCAGACCCAGTTGTGCACCATCGAGGCGTAGTGCTCGGCGCTGAAGACCGTCGCGGCCCGGTCGTGGCGGTTGGCCAGGTCGAGGGCGTTGGTGCCGGCGGAGCGGTCGTCCCAGCACCCGCCGGGCACGAAGTTGACCGACTCGGCCTTGCGACGCATCGTGCGGCCGCCGTACGTCCACAGGATCCGGGTCTGCGGGTCGGTGACCGCGACCACGAGGTCGCCGTCCTCGGCGGTGCGCCGCAGGTCGGCCTCGACACGCTCGACGGCGGCCTGCAGCGGGGAGTCGCGCCAGTAGGCGGCCGTCTCGGTCTCGTCGGCGAGGGGCGCGTGCGGCACCTCGGGCCCGATCGTCTGCTCCGAGCGCGACCAGCTCGACCAGATCTCGGGGCGCACCAGCGCCTCGGCGCCGTCGCCGTGCTCGACGAACGAGGTCCACGCGCGCACGGCATCGACCCGGCGCGCCCGCAGATCGGCTTCCATGGCCAGAACCTAGCACCGGGGGTGATGCGGGTCACAAGAGTCGGAGCTGCCTGGAGGCCCCACGGCGCGGGAGCTTCATCGGCCGGCCGATGAACCTCCCGGGTGGCCGATGAAGCTTCGTCGTCCACCCAGGAGGTCTGTCGGCCGGCCGATGAATCTCCACGCGCGCCACCCCGCCCGTACGCCGCTCAGTCGAGGTCGTGGGGCAGGTCGCGGTGGATGCGGCCCTCGGTGGCGGCGAGGTGCTCACCCGTGCCGCCCCAGCGCCCGGCGATGATCTCGGCGGCGATCGAGATGGCCGTCTCCTCGGGGGTACGGGCGCCGAGGTCGAGGCCGATCGGGCTGGAGAGCCGGTCGAGCTCGTCGTCGGTGAGGCCGGCGGCGCGCAGCCGCTCGAGCCGGTCGTCGTGGGTGCGCCGCGAACCCATCGCACCGACGTAGGCCACGTCGGGCAGCCGCAGGGCGACCTCGAGCAGCGGCACGTCGAACTTCGGGTCGTGGGTGAGCACCGCGAGCACGGTGCGCTGGTCGATGCGCCCGGCCTCCTGCTCGGCGGCCAGGTAGCGGTGCGGCCAGTCGACGACGACCTCGTCGGCGTCGGGGAAGCGGCTGGTGGTGGCGAAGACGGGCCGGGCGTCGCAGACCGTGACGTGGTAGCCCAGGAAGCTGCCCACGCGGGCGACGGCGGCGGCGAAGTCGATGGCGCCGAACACCAGCATCCGCGGCTTGGGCGCGAAGGCCCACACGAAGACCCGCATCCCCTCGCCGCGCCGCTCGCCGTCGGGGCCGTAGGACAGCGTCGCGCTGGTGCCGCTGGCCAGCAGCCCGAGCGCGTCGTCGTGCACCGCGGCGTCGGCGCGCGGCGAGCCGATCGATCCGGCCACCGGCTCCTCCTCGGGGCGTACGACGATGCGCCGCCCGCGCCAGGCCGGGTCGGGGTGGTCGATGACGGTCGCGAGGGCCACGGGGAGCCCGGCCTCGACGTCGGCCGCCAGGGCACCCAGCTCGGGGAAGCTCTCGCGCGAGACCCGCTCGACCCACACGTCGAGGATGCCGCCGCAGGTCAGGCCGACGGCGAAGGCGTCGTCGTCGGAGACGCCGTAGCGCTCGAGCACGGGGGTGCCGCCCGCGACGACCTCCTGGGCCTGCTCGTAGACGGCGCCCTCGACGCAGCCGCCGGAGACCGAGCCGACCGCGGTGTCGTCGGGGCCCACCAGCATCGAGGCGCCCGGCGGGCGGGGAGCGGAGCGGAAGGTCGCCACGACGGTGGCGACGCCGACGGTCTCGCCGGCCTCCCACCACCTCATCAGCTCGGGCAGCACGTCACGCACGGGCGATCACCTCGCAGAGCTCGGCGTAGGTCGCCAGGGAGTGCCCGGCGACGAAGTCGTCGACGTGCGGCAGGACCGCCAGCACGCCCTGCTGCACCGGCTCGTAGCCGGCCTTGCCGCGGTGCGGGTTGACCCACACCACGCGATGGGCGACGCGCTGCAGCCGCGCGACCTGCTCGGCCAGCAGGGCGGGGTCGCCGCGCTCCCAACCGTCGCTGAAGACCACCACGACGGCGCCGCGGGCCGCCCCGCGCCGGCCCCACCGGTCGAGGAAGGCTGCCAGCGACTCCCCCAGCCGGGTGCCGCCCGACCAGTCGGGGACGGCCTCGCCGGCGGTGACCAGCGCCCGGTCGGCGTCGCGCAGGCGCAGCGCGCGGGTCAGGTGGGTGAGCCGGGTGCCGAGGGTGAAGGTCTCGACGCGGGAGCCCGGCAGCGCGTGGGAGAGCCGGTGCGCGAGGCGCAGCAGCGCGTCGGCGTACCCGCTCATCGAACCCGACACGTCGACCAGCAGCACCACCCGGCGCGGGCGCACGCTGCGGCGGCGCCAGGCGATCTCGGCCGGCTCGCCCATCCGGCGCAGGCTGGCGCGCACGGTGCGGGCGGCGTCGACGTCGCCGCGGCGCCACCGCTCGTGGCGCGAGGTGCGCCGCAGCGGCGCGCGCACGTGCAGCGAGGCGAACATCTCGGCCAGCCGCGCCTTCTCCCCCGGGCTCAGCGAGGCCACGTCGCGGTGGCGCAGCACCTCGACGTCGGAGGCCATCGCGCGCACGACCTCGTCGTCGTCACCGCCGTCGCCACCGGCTCCGGCGTCGCTCTCGGGCAGGAGGGCCGGCGAGGGGGCACCCGCCGGCGCCGGGCGCGAGCGGGGCAGCTCGCCGCGGGGGTCGAACCAGGCGGCGAAGACCTGGTCGAAGCGGTCGAGGTCGTCGGGGCCGGCGCACAGCGTCGCGCGGCCGGCCGCACGCACCGCGACCACGTCGCCGAGCCCGACGTGCGCGGTCGCGGCCAGGAACGAGGCGCCACGGTCGTGGGTGACGCCGACCCCGGCGGCGCGCAGCGCGTGGGTGAAGCCGAGCAGCAGCTCGTCGGGGGCGTGAGCCGCGGTGCTCACGGTGCTCACGGTGCTCACGGGGTGAGCATCCGGTCGAGCGCCTGGCGCACCCGGTCGGCGTCCTCGCGGTACTTCACCAGCGCACCCACGGTGCGCGCGGCCGTGGCCAGGTCGATCTCGGTGGCGCCGAGGTGGTGCAGGGCGCGCGCCCAGTCGAGGGTCTCCGCGACCCCCGGCGGCTTCTGCAGGGGGCCGGCGGCGGTGCCGGTGCGCAGCTGCTGGACCACGCCGACGACCTGGCGGGCCAGCTCCTCGGATACCTCGGGGGCACGGGTGCGCACCACCTCGACCTCGCGCTCGAGGCCCGGGTGGTCGATCCAGTGGTAGAGGCAGCGGCGCTTGAGCGCGTCGTGCAGCTCGCGGGTGCGGTTGGAGGTCAGCACCACCACGGGCGGGGTCGCCGCCCGCACGGTGCCGAGCTCGGGGATCGAGACCTGGTAGGTGGAGAGCACCTCGAGCAGGAACGCCTCGAACTCGTCGTCGGCGCGGTCGACCTCGTCGACCAGCAGCACCGCTGGGGCCTGCTGCAGCGCGGCCAGGACCGGGCGGGCGAGCAGGAAGCGCTCGTCGTACAGGCTCTTCTCGGCGCCCTCGGCGTCGACGTCGCCGCCGGCCGCCTCGAGAGCGCGCAGGTGGAGCACCTGGCGGGGGAAGTCCCAGTCGTAGAGCGCCTGGGTGGCATCGATCCCCTCGTAGCACTGCAGCCGCACCAGCGGCAGGTCGAGCGTGGCGGCCAGCGCCTCGGCCAGCGCGGTCTTGCCGGTGCCGGGCTCACCCTCGAGCAGCAGCGGCCGCTGCATCCGCAGCGCGAGGAACACGACCGTGGCCAGGTCGTCGTCGCAGAGGTAGCCGGTCTCGCGCAGGCGCGCCGCGACGGCGGTGGCGTCGGGCACGTCGGTGGGCGTCATGGACCCAGGCTAGTCAGCGGGTCGTTGGCCTCCGGTTGGGTGCGTCCGCAGACTGGAGAGGTGACCCGTGCGAGCAGTACCCCCGAGCCGAAGACCTGCGCCGCGTGCGGGCGCACGATCGAGTGGCGCAAGAAGTGGGAGCGCGACTGGGACCAGGTGCGCTACTGCTCCACGGCCTGCCGGCGCCACGGCGTCACCGACACCGACCGGGCGCTCGAGGCCAGCATCCTCGACCTGCTCGCAGCCCGGTCGCGCACGAGCACCATCTGTCCCTCCGAGGCCGCGCGGGCCGTCGGCGGTGCCAGGACCGACGGGGCAGACGCGGCCGACGGGGAGGCGTGGCGCGAGCTGATGGAGCCGGCCCGCCGGGCCGCCCGCCGGCTCGTGGCCGCCGGCGAGGTCGAGGTCACCCAGGGTGGACGCGTGGTCGACCCGTCGACCGCCAAGGGGCCGATCCGGATCCGTCGCGCCTGAGGTCCGGGCCCGGGTCGGCGGGCTCACAGCAGGGCGCGGGCGCTGTCGAGGAAGGGGCGGCCCACGCCGGTCGCCCCGAAGTCGCTGACGTAGAGGCCGGTGGAGACCCGTTCGAGGAACGCCCAGGCCCAGACCCGGTCGGCGTCGGCGCCCGTGGCCTCCGCGGCCAGGTCGCACCAGTGCCGCAGCCGTCGGCGGGCGTCGGGGCCGCGCAGGTGGCTGCACCAGTCGCGCAGCAGCACCCCGACGTCGTACGCCGGGTCGGCGAGCACCCCGTCGGGGTCGACCAGCACCCAGCCACCCGGCGCACCCGGGCGTGGCTCCCGGACCCGCAGCACGTTGGCGGGGTGCGGGTCGCCGTGGGCGACGACGCGCGGCCCGGCCCACCCCGCAACCTCGTCGGCGCAGTCGAGCGCGGTGCGCAGCACCCGGGGGTTGGTCGGCTGCCCGAGCCGCCGGTCGCGCTCGACGACCCCGGCACGCAGCCTCGGCGCCGGGTCGGCCTCGCCGGTGGCGGCGCCTGCGGGCAGCTGCCAGGCCTCGGCGAGCACCCCGAGCGCCACCCGGAGCTTGTGCTCGGGGTCGGCGGGCAGCCGGTCGAGCGGATCGCCGAGCGACTCGAGCAGCAGCGCCGAGTGCTCCGGCGCCCGGTCGTGCAGCAGCACGTAGCCGTGGCCGTCCGCGGCCGCCAGCACCCGGGCCTCGTCGGCCAGGGTCGGGTCGGGCAGCACGACCTTGACCACCCGTTCCGCGCCGGCGCGGGTGCGCGCACGCACGACGTACGACGCGCTGCCGCCGGGCACCGGCCGGCCCCAGGCCAGGTCCCAGCGCGCGGCGAGGTCGTCGAGGGTAGCGGGCAGGCCGGCCTGCCAGCGCGCGCCCACCTCGCCGAGGTCGGCGACCCGCGCGCGCGTCAGCGGTTGGAGTCGTACCGGCGGGTGCGCCGGGCTCACCGCGGGGTGTCGACGTCGTCGCCGGAGGCCAGGTCGCCGCACTCCACGAGCCGCACCGACCTGGTGGCCAGGTAGTCGCGGGCGCCCTGGTCGCCCACCGCGCTCGCGCGCACCCCCGCCCAGTGCTCGCGCCCGATCAGCACCGGGTGCCCCGGCACGCCGTCGTACGACGCCCGCGCGAGCGCCGCGGGTCCGTCGCCGCCCGCGCGGACCCGGCGCACCACCTCGGGCACCAGGTCAGGCAGGTCGACCAGGCTCACCAGGGCCGCCTGCGCGGGGCCCGCGTCGAGGGCGGCGAGCCCGGCGTCGAGGGAGGCGCCCATCCCCTCCTCCCACCGGTCGGCGAGGACGACCTCGACGCCGGCGGTGTCCTCGAGCACCTGGAGCAGGCGCACGGCCTCGGGCGCGGAGGCACCCAGCACGACGACCACGTCGTCGCACCCGCCGTCGTCGAGCAGGTGCACCGCCCGGGTCAGCCAGGGGCCGTGGTCGTCGGAGACCAGGGCCTTGGGGGTGCCCATGCGACGCCCCGCGCCGGCGGCCAGCAGCAGTCCTGTCGTGTGCACGTGTGCCCCTCTCCTCCACCGACCTCCGCGGGTCAGCGGTTGAAGGCCTCGGCGTACATCTCGGCGAGCTCGGGCTCGGCAGGCCCGCTCAGGCCGCAGCCCAGCACCCGGCCCTCGACGGCGGCCAGCAGGTAGCGCGAGCCCTCCTCGAGCGCGACGCCACCGACCAGTGCCTGCTGGCTCTCGCTCGGGGCCACCACCTCGACCCGGTCGGTGGCGCGGCCGGCGAAGAACTCGACGGGCTCGAGCACCGCGAGGCCGTCGTCGACGCCGACGACGGTGGCCTCGAGGGCCAGCGGCTGCTCGGCCAGCGCCTCGGCGGTGGGCTGCATGCAGCGCCCGCCCTCCTGGCCGAGGTCGAGGCGGGTCACCGTGGGCTCGACGTCCTCGCCCGGGGTGTCGCTGCCCGTGGTCGTGTCGTCGGCCAGCGGCACCTCGGCGTCGTCGCCCCCGAGCAGCGCCACGCCCCCGACCACGAGGATGACCGCGACCGCGAGCCCGGCGACCACCCAGGTCAGGGGTCCGCGACCCGAGCTGGCGACGGTCTCGGTGCTGTCGGCGGAGCGGGGGGTCTCGGGCACGGCCCCAGCCTGCCGCACGAGCGCCCACCCCAAACGTCTTCCCCCCGACCCAGCACGCAGACAGGGCCCCCGCCCGGAGGCGAGGGCCCTGCTGAGGTCGTGCTGGTCGTGCTGGGTGCTACGGGTGGGGCTGGATCAGAAGTCCATGCCGCCCATGCCGCCCATGCCGCCGTCGCCGCCCGGCATCGCGGACGCCTTCTCCGGCTTGTCGGCCACGACGGCCTCGGTGGTGAGGAAGAGCGCCGCGATGGAGGCGGCGTTCTGCAGCGCGCTGCGGGTCACCTTGGCGGGGTCGATGATGCCGGAGGCGATCATGTCGACGTACTCGCCGGTGGCCGCGTTGAGACCGTGACCGGGGGTCAGGTTGCGCACCTTCTCCGCCACGACGCCGCCCTCGAGGCCGGCGTTGATGGCGATCTGCTTGAGCGGGGCCTCGGTCGCGACGCGCACGATGTTGGCACCGGTCGCCTCGTCGCCCTCGAGCTCGAGCTTGTCGAACGCGGTGGCCGAGGCCTGCACGAGCGCCACGCCACCTCCGGCGACGATGCCCTCCTCGACGGCCGCCTTCGCGTTGCGAACGGCGTCCTCGATGCGGTGCTTGCGCTCCTTGAGCTCGACCTCGGTGGCCGCGCCGACCTTGATGACGGCCACGCCGCCGGCCAGCTTGGCGAGGCGCTCCTGGAGCTTCTCGCGGTCGTAGTCGGAGTCGGAGTTCTCGATCTCGGCGCGGATCTGGTTGACCCGGCCCTCGATCTGGGCGGCGTCGCCGGCGCCCTCGACGATCGTGGTCTCGTCCTTGGTGATGACGACCTTGCGGGCCTGGCCGAGCAGCTCGAGACCGGTGGTCTCCAGCTTGAGGCCGACCTCCTCGGAGATGACCTGGCCACCGGTCAGGATCGCGATGTCCTGCAGCATGGCCTTGCGGCGGTCACCGAAGCCGGGGGCCTTGACGGCCACGGACTTGAAGGTGCCACGGATCTTGTTGACGACCAGCGTCGACAGGGCCTCGCCGTCGGTGTCCTCGGCGATGATCAGCAGGGGCTTGCCCGACTGCATGACCTTCTCGAGGATCGGCAGCAGGTCCTTGACGTTGGAGACCTTCTGGTTGGCGATCAGCACGTAGGCGTCCTCGAGGACGGCCTCCATGCGCTCCATGTCGGTGGCGAAGTACGCCGAGATGTAGCCCTTGTCGAAGCGCATGCCCTCGGTGAGCTCGAGGTCGAGCCCGAAGGTGTTCGACTCCTCGACGGTGATGACGCCTTCCTTGCCGACCTTGTCCATCGCCTCGGCGATGATCTCGCCGACGGTCGAGTCCGCGGCCGAGATCGACGCGGTGGCGGCGATCTGGTCCTTGGTCTCGATGTCGATGGCCATGCTCGACAGCGACTCCGACACCGAGGCGACAGCGGCCTCGATGCCGCGCTTGAGGCTCATCGGGTTGGCACCGGCGGCCACGTTGCGCAGGCCCTCGCGGACCATCGCCTGGGCCAGCACGGTGGCGGTGGTGGTGCCGTCGCCCGCGACGTCGTCGGTCTTCTTGGCGACCTCCTTGACGAGCTCGGCACCGATCTTCTCGTACGGGTCCTCGAGCTCGATCTCCTTGGCGATGCTCACACCGTCGTTGGTGATCGTGGGGGCGCCCCACTTCTTCTCGAGCACGACGTTGCGGCCCTTGGGACCGAGGGTGACCTTCACGGCGTCGGCGAGCGTGTTCATGCCACGCTCGAGGCCGCGCCGGGCCTCCTCGTCGAATGCAATCAGCTTCGGCATATCTGCTGCGATCCTTCGCAATCAAGAGCTGGACGGACCGGTTCGTTGCCCGCGACGGACGGCCAGGCCGAACCGGCGGACCCTTCCCGCCGACGCTGCTGACCTCAACTCCCCGGACCGGGGATGTCTGGCACTCTCATGATGAGACTGCCAGCGTCATGTTTAGCACTCGCCCGGGTCGAGTGCAAACGTGGCAGGCGGTGCCCGCGGGGCACCCGGTCGTGCTCGCCGACGGCGGTGAGCAGCGAGGGCAGCAGGGCCTCGGCGGTGCGTCGGTAGCCCAGTGCGCTGGGGTGGAACCGGTCGAGGCTGAACATCGCGTCGGGGTCGGTGGTGAAGAACGGCCCGACCACCTCGGCCAGCGAGACGGCGTGCGCGCCGGCCTCGACGGCCGCCTCCTCCTGGGCGCGCGCGAGCTGGCGCGAGGCCAGCGAGCCGAGCCGCCGCAGCGGCTGCGGCACCGGGCGCAGCGCGCCGAGGTCGGGGCAGGTGCCGACGACCACCTCGGTGCCCTGGGCGCGCAGGCGGGCGACCGCCCCGGCGAGGTGCGCCGCGGCCTCGGCGACCGGCACCCGGTGGGTCACGTCGTTGCCGCCCACCACGACCACGGCGACGTCGGCGCGGTAGCCGCGCGGCAGGGCGTCGAGCTGGGCGGCGAGCATCGAGCTCTCCGCGCCGACCACCGCCGCGGTGCGCAGCCGCACCCCCCGCTGCAGGTGCTTGGCCAGGCCCTTGCTGAGCCGCCCGCCGAGGGTGTCCTTGCGCCGCTGGGCACCCAGGCCCGCCGCGATCGAGTCACCGAGCAGGAGCAGGTCGAGCGGGTCGCCGTAGGTGCGCTTCCAGACCCGGTCGGCGTACGGCGCCTGCTCGCCCAGCGGCTTGCCGATCAGGTGGCGCGCGGCCGCGGCCTGGCGCGCCAGCAGTCCGCGCACGGCGTACGACGCCACGCCGGCGGCGGCGCCCACGACGACGGCGGGCAGGACGAGGCGTCGAGTCACCGGCCCACCACAGCGCACCCCGGTGAACCCCGGGTGAGGCCCGGGCCGACGGCGCGTGACGACCTGGGGCCGTGCCGCTCAGGCGAAGCGGCGGTCGGTGTAGCGACGCAGCTTCTTGAGGAAGGAGGAGAAGGTGATGTCGAGGACCGGGGCGAAGAGCTTGAGGATCCAGCGCTGGGCGCCGGTCGGCCACATCGAGAGCGTCCAGGTCAGCCGGCAGCCCTCGGCCGTCGGCACCACCACGTAGTGCTCGCCGAAGGCGGCCATGCCGGGGGCGTTGGTGCGGGTGAAGCAGAAGGCCATGGTGCGCGGCGGGTCCCAGTCGAGGAAGACCTCCTCGCCCACGATGCCGCCCTGCATCTCGACGGTGCGGGTCGCACCGACCGCGATGTCGCCCTCGGCCGCGCCCGGGCTGGTCCAGGTGACCCTGGTGATCGCAGTGGCCCAGTGCGGCCAGGCCTCGGCGTCGGCCAGCACCTCGAAGAGCTGCTCGGGGGTGATCGCCAGGTCGACGCTGTTGGTGAAGGGCGCGGGCGCGGCGGGGATGTGGGCGACCTCGACCAGGCGGGTCGCGCGCATCTCGCGGGCCACTCAGCAGCCGCCCGCCACGGCCGGGATGACCGAGACCTGCACGCCGTCGGGCGTGGGCGTGGCCAGGTCGTCGAGGAAGCGCACGTCGTCGTTGCCGACGTAGACGTTGACGAAGCGGCGCAGCGCGCCGTTGTCGTCGAGGATGCGCGCACGGATGCCCGGGTGCCGCGACTCGAGGTCGTCGAGGACCTCGACGAGCGTCGCGCCGGAGGCCGGCACCTCGCTCTCGCCGCCGGTGTAGGTGCGCAGGATCGTGGGGATCCGGACGGACACGCTCATCTGTGTTCCTCCGCTCAGGCGATGCCGGTGGCCACGAACGCGGCGTACGACGGCGCGATGGTCGCCGCCGGGCCCACGGAGTCGGCCACGGCGTCGAGGGTCTTCAGGCCCATGCCGGTGTTGATGACCACCGTCTCGAGCGAGGTGTCGAGCTGGCCGGTCTCGACGAGCTTCTTCAGCACGCCCACGGTGGTGCCACCGGCGGTCTCGGTGAAGATGCCCTCGGTGCGGGCCAGCAGCAGGATGCCCTCGCGCACGGCGTCGTCGTCGATGTCCTCGACCGCGCCGCCGGTCTCGCGGCAGATGTCGAGCACGTAGATGCCGTCGGCGGGGTTGCCGATGGCCAGGCTCTTGGCGATCGTGTCGGGCTTGACCGGACGGATGGCGTCGACGCCGCCCTTGTAGGCCGTCGAGACCGGGGAGCAGCCGGAGGCCTGGGCGCCGAAGATGCGCACCGGCTTGTCCTCGACCAGGCCCAGGCGCACGAGCTCGCGGAAGGCCTTGTGCACCTTGGTCAGCTGGGAGCCGGAGGCGACCGGGATGACCACCTGGTCGGGCAGGCGCCAGCCGAGCTGCTCGGCGATCTCGTAGCCCAGGGTCTTGGAGCCCTCGGCGTAGAAGGGGCGCACGTTGACGTTGACGAACGCCCAGCCCTCCTCCTCGCCGGCGATCTCGGAGGCGAGCTTGTTGACGTCGTCGTAGTTGCCGTCGACGGCGACCAGGGAGTCGGTGTAGACCGCCGAGTTCACCTGCTTGGGCTTCTCGAGGTTGCTGGGGATGAATACCACGGTCTTGATGCCGGCCCGGGCCCCGGCGGCGGCGACCGCGTTGGCCAGGTTGCCCGTGCTGGGACAGGCGAAGACCTTGGCCTTGAACTCGACGGCGGCGCTCAGCGCGCAGGCCACCACCCGGTCCTTGAAGGAGTTGGTGGGGTTGGTCGAGTCGTCCTTGACCCACAGCTTGGTCAGGCCCAGCTCGGCGGCCAGGTTGCGGGCCTCGAGCAGGCGGGTGAAGCCGGGCTCGGTGTTGGGGCTCTGCTCGATGTCGTCGGGCACCGGCAGCAGCGCCTTGTAGCGCCAGATGTTGCGCGGCCCGGCCTCGATCTGCTCGCGGGTGACCGCGGGGAAGTCGTAGGCGACCTCCAGCGGGCCGAAGCACTCGGTGCAGGCGTAGTGCGGGCCGAGCTCGACCTGGTGGCCGCACTCGCGGCAGACCAGCCCGGTGGCGTGGCCGAACGCACCCTCGCGCAGGGTGGGCTTCTCGGTGATGACAGCGCTCATGAAGTCCTCCTTCTCATCTTCCCCGGGCGTCTCTCGCACCGGGCCGGATGTAGCACCGTTTCCACGAACCGCTGTCGCAGGTGGTCCGCAGGTGCGGACGCCCTGGTGGGCGGAGGATCGTGGCGGTTGCCGGGACGTCGACGGGCCGTTCCCTCAGTCCCTCTTGATGAGCAGGCGCCACTGTACGCGTCGACCGTCTCGCCATGCGAACCGGCCATCCAGGATGCGGACGCCCTCCGGGTCGCCCGCAGGGCTCAGGCCCGCAGCGCCTCGGCGTCGGCGGTGAAGGTGCGCAGCAGCTCGAGCACCTCGTCGGGCCCGGAGACCAGCACGTCGGCGCGCTCGACGAGGGCCTGCTGCTCCTCGGAGGCCACGGCGACCAGCAGGGTCGCGGCGCCGCTGCGTCCGTGGGCGCTGACCGCCTCGAAGGCCTCGACGTCGCCGAGGTCGTCGCCGGCGAAGAGGAGTCCGGAGGCCCCGGTCAGCCTGACCAGGGTGTCGACGGCCTGGCCCTTGTGCATGCCCGGCGAGCGCACCTCGAGCACGTGGCGGCCGGGCTCGACCACCAGCCCGTGGGCCCGGGCGAGGTCACCGACCGGCCCCTCGAGCCGCTCGAAGGCCGCGGTGGGGTCGGGCAGCCGGCGGGTGTGCACCGCGACCGCGAGCCCCTTGTCCTCGATCCAGGCGTCGGCGGCGTCGCCCTCGCGCAGCACCCGGGGCAGCTCGCGCTCGAAGGTGGCCAAGCCGGCGGGCGGGCGCGGGGAGACGATGCGCCGCTGGTCGGAGGACCACCGCTCGTTGCCGTACTGGCCGAAGACGTAGAGGTCCTTGCCGCTGGCGTGCACCGCGTCGGCGACCTCCTCGAGGCCGCCGAGGTCGAGCGCCTGGCGGGCCGGGCGCCCGGTGACCACGGCGACCGCCCGCACCTGCGCGGCCAGGGCGACCAGGACGTCGGCGGCGTCAGGGTGGATGTGCGCCTGCTCGGGGTCGTCGACGATCGGCGACAGGGTGCCGTCGAAGTCGAGGCCCACGACGCTCTCGGCGGCGGCGCGCACCAGGGCGGCGTAGCGGCCCTCGGCCGCGGCGGAGACGAACTCCATGGCCAGGCTCAGTCGAGCTCGCCGGTCAGGATCAGGGTGAGGCGGTCGAGCTTCATCGCACCCGTGGCCGGCAGGGTGCGGTCGATGCCGAGGTCGAGGGCCAGCAGCTTGGCGGCCCGCTCGAGCTTGGGCGGGTGGTAGACGGTGGTGGCCGGCACGGTGCCGTACCAGTTGTCCTCGCCGACCACCTGCCAGCCGGCGCCGGTGGCGCGCTGGGCGACCCGCCCGGCCAGGCCGGTCACCGAGGAGTTGTTGTAGACCTCGACGTAGACCTCGCCGCGCTTGATCGCCGGCGCGGGCTTCTTGGTCGGCTTCGGCTCGGCCGGCTCGGCCTTCTCCTCGACCTCCGGCTCCTGGTCCTCGCCCTGGTCCTGCACCGCCTCGCGGGCGGCGGGGGTGATCTCGCGCTCGGTGGGCTCGGAGCCCTGGGTGGCCACGAAGGCGAAGGCGGCCATCGCCACGGCGATGACCGAGAGGATCACCACGGGCGAGGGCAGCACGGTGCCGCGCTCGGTGCGGGGACGCTGGTGGGGGGCCACGGCGCTCAGACCTCGAAGCCCAGTCGGCGGGCGGAGCGCTGGCGCTGGCGCGCGGCGCGCAGGCGGCGCAGCCGGCGCACCAGCAGCGGGTCGGCCTCGAGGGCCTCCGGCTTGTCGATGAGGGCGTTGAGGACCTGGTAGTAGCGCGTCGAGCTCATGTCGAACTTCTCGCGCACCGCGCTCTCCTTGGCACCGGCGTACTTCCACCACTGGCGCTCGAAGGCCAGGATCTCGCTGTCGCGATCGCTGAGCAGCGGACCCTCGGTGACGGGCTGGGCGTGGGCGGCGTCCCGCTGGGGCTCCATGCGGCATCTCCGGACTGGGCTGACGAGGTGGGTGGACTGGTGCTCATCGTAGACCACCGAACTACACCCGTGTCATTACCGCGAGGCGTGTCCGCCACCGCC
This sequence comes from Nocardioides cremeus, assembly GCF_030518195.1. Taxonomy (GTDB): domain Bacteria; phylum Actinomycetota; class Actinomycetes; order Propionibacteriales; family Nocardioidaceae; genus Nocardioides; species Nocardioides cremeus. The sequence goes on along the minus strand of NZ_JAULSC010000023.1, from coordinate 21,586 downwards.
CTCGGGCACCCAGAGGGGTCCCTAGGGTGGGCCGCATGACGAGCGAGCAGCAGACGGTGCGGTGGGGCTTCCTCACCACGGGCAAGATCGCACGCAAGGTCGCCGCCGACCTGGCGCTGGTGCCGGGCTCGGAGCTGGTGGCCGTGGGAGCCCGGCGCCTGGAGTCGGCCGAGGCGTTCGTGGCCGAGCACGCCCCCGGCGCCCGCGCCCACGCGTCGTACGCCGACCTGGTCGCCGACGAGGGGGTCGACGTCGTCTACGTCGCCTCGCCGCACGCGCTGCACCTGGAGCACGTGCGGATGGCGCTCGAGGCCGGCAAGCACGTGCTGTGCGAGAAGCCGGTGACCCTCGACCCGGCGCAGGCGCAGGAGATGGTGCGCCTGGCCCGCCACCACGACCGCTTCCTGATGGAGGCGATGTGGACCGCCTGCCACCCGGTCGTGCGCGAGCTGCGCGAGCGGCTGGCCTCGGGCGAGCTCGGCACCCCCCGCACGCTGCGCGCCGAGCTGGGCTTCCACGTCGACGCCGCGCCCGACGACCGGCTGCTCGACCCGGTGCTGGGCGCCTCGGCGCTGCTCGACATGGGCATCTACCCCTTGACCCTGGCCCACCTGCTGCTCGGCGCGCCCGAGCGCCTGCACGCCGAGGCGAACCTCTCCGAGCGCGGCACCGACATGGACGTCGCCGTGCTGGGCCGCTACCCGGGCGGAGCGCTGGCGACGCTGTCGGCGTCGATGACCGCGTGGTCCGACCGCTCCGCGGCTCTGGCCACCGACCGCGGCCACGTGCACCTCGAGGGGCAGTTCCACCACCCCGACGCGGCGGTGTTCGTGCCCCGCGACGCGGCGGGCGTGGAGGGCGAGCCGGTGCGGATCACGGGCCGGGAGCCGGTCGTGGGCGGCGGCTACGGCAACGAGGTGGCCGAGGTGGCCCGCTGCGTGCGCGAGGGCCTGCGCGAGAGCCCGTGGGTGCCGCACGAGCAGACGCTGGCGCTGATGGCCCAGCTCGACGACGTACGCCGCCAGGTCGGGGTGGAGCTGCCCGGCGCCGACCCCCTCCTCCCGGGCGACGCGGGGTGAGCCGACGCCACCTAGGGTGAGTCCCGTGTCCTACGACCTCGTGATCGTCGCCAACCGGCTGCCGGTGGACAGGGTGGTGCTGCCCGACGGGTCCAAGGGCTGGCGCACCTCCCCCGGTGGTCTGGTGACCGCCATCGAGCCGGTGATGCGCGCCAACCACGGCGTGTGGATCGGCTGGCCCGGCGGCACCGACCAGGACCTCGAACCGTTCGAGCACGACGGGCTCGAGCTGGCGCCGATGACGATGAGCCAGGACGACATCGAGGGGTTCTACGAGGGCTTCTCCAACGGCACCCTGTGGCCGCTCTACCACGACCTGGTCGCCAAGCCGGAGTTCCACCGGGAGTGGTGGGACTCCTACGTCTCGGTCAACCAGCGCTTCGCCGAGCGCGCCGCGTCGTTGGCCAACGAGGGCGCCACGGTGTGGGTGCACGACTACCAGCTGCAGCTGGTGCCGCAGATGCTGCGCGACCTGCGCCCCGACCTTCGCATCGGCTTCTACCTGCACATCCCGTTCCCGCCCGGCGAGCTGTTCCAGCAGCTGCCGTGGCGCCGCCAGGTCCTCGAGGGCCTGCTGGGCGCCGACCTGGTCGGCTTCCAGATGCCCGGCGGCGCGCAGAACTTCGTGCGCCTGGTGCGCCAGCGCGTGGGTCACAAGACCCACCGCGACCTGGTCTACCTGCCCGACGGACGCACCGTGCGGGCCCGGCCCTTCCCGATCTCGATCGACGCCGCCGGCTTCGAGGAGATGGCGCGCTCTGAGCCCGTGGCCGAGCGCTCGAAGGAGATCCGCGAGGCGCTGGGCAACCCGCGCAAGATCTTCCTGGGCATCGACCGCCTCGACTACACCAAGGGCATCTTCGCGCGGCTGCGCGCCTTCAGCGAGCTCATCGACGACGGCCACTTCGACGTCGAGGACGCCGTCTTCGTGCAGGTCGCGGTGCCCAGCCGCGAGCAGGTCGAGCAGTACCGCATCCTGCGCGACGAGATCGACCGGCTCGTGGGGCGCATCAACGGCGACCTGGGCCGCATCGGCCGCCCGGCGATCTCCTACCTGCACTCCTCCTACCCGCGCGAGGAGATGGCCGCGCTCTACCGCGCCGCCGACGTCATGGTCGTCACGCCCTACCGCGACGGCATGAACCTGGTCGCCAAGGAGTACGTCGCCTGCCGCTTCAACGACGACGGCGCGCTGGTGCTCTCGGAGTTCGCCGGCGCCGCCGACGAGCTGCGCCAGGCCTGGCTGGTCAACCCCTACGACATCAACGGCATGAAGAGCGCGCTGCTCGAGGCCTACCAGGCCGAGTCGAAGGAGACCACGCGCCGGATGAAGGCGATGCGCCGCACGGTGACCCAGCACGACGTGGCCGCCTGGGCCGACTCGTTCATGACCGAGCTCTCCGACGTCGGCACGCACGGCAAGGCGGTCCGCCCGGCCCGCCGCTCGTGACCGCCCTGCCACCCTCCGACGAGCGATCGCGGCCAGGGGTGTCGCGGGCCACCCGTAACTCACGGGGGCCGGGGTAGTTTGCGGGGCAGGAGGTGGATCGTGGACCTGATCCCCAAGCCCGACCAGGTGGTGTCGGCGGCCAGCAACGTGGCGCACAAGGTGCTGTACGGCGGCATCGCCGACCTGCGCCCGATGCCGCGCACCCTGATCGACGACGGAGAGCTGCGCGAGGTCTACCACTACCGCCCGGCGGCCACGACCCGTCAGGTCGGCGACCCGGTGCTGCTGGTGACCCCGCTGGCGGCGCCGTCGACCTGCTACGACCTGCGCCGTGGCTGCTCGCTGGTGCAGCACTTCGTGACCGAGGGCCGCCCCACCTACCTCGTGGAGTACGGCGAGGTCTCCTTCCGCAACCGCAACCTCGGCCTGGAGCACTGGGTCGACGAGGTGGTCCCGACCGCGGTCCGCGAGGTCTCGGCCCACGCCGGCGGCCGGCCGGTGCACGTGGTCGGCTGGAGCCTCGGGGGGATCTTCGCGATGCTCGCCGCCGCCGACTCCCCCGACCTGCCGATCGCCTCGCTGAGCATCGTCGGCTCGCCGGTCGACACCTCGCTGGTGCCGCTCGTGGCGCCGCTGCGCCCGCTGCTCCAGCTCAACCCCACCGCCGGGCGGGGGGCGGTGACCCGGGCCTACCAGGCGATGGGCGGGGCGCCCAAGCCGCTGGTCAAGTGGGCCTTCCAGCTCTCGTCGTTCCAGAAGCTCGTCACCAAGCCGCTCGCGCTGGCCACCCACCTCGACGACGCCGACTTCCTGGCCCAGATCGAGGCCGTCGACCGGTTCACCGCCGGCATGATCGCCTACCCCGGTCGCACCTTCGGCCAGCTGTACCACCGCTTCGTCAAGGGCAACGTGCTGCGCACCGGCACCTTCGAGCTCGACGACCGCACCATCGACCTGGCCCGCATCGACGTCCCGGTGCTGGTCTTCGGCGGCGCCACCGACGGCATCGCCCCGGTGCCCGCGGTCAAGGCGCTGGTGCCGCTGCTCTCGGGCTCGCCCGACGTGCGGTTCGAGATCGTCCCGGGCGGACACCTCGGCATGCTCACCGGTCGCGCGGCCCGCGACACCACGTGGCGGGTGCTCGACGCGTGGTTGGCCGAGTGGTCCACCCCCGAGGAGGCGCCGAGGAAGGCACCCGCCAGGAAGTCGGCCTCGAAGAAGGCACCGGCCAAGAAGACGGCCGCGAAGCGGGCGCCTGCGAAGAAGGCTGCAGCCAAGAAGGCACCGGCGAAGAAGGCTGCGGCGAAGAAGACGCCGGCCAAGCGGACCGCCGCCAGCAGGGAGTCGATCGGCGCCAACCCGCAGCGTCGCTACGGCTCGGAGGGCTCGCGCTCGCTGTCCCGCTGAACCGCCTCCGCGCAACGAACCCGTGGCGGGCGGGAGGTCAGCGGCGCAGCCCCTCGAGACCGGCGGCGGTGGCGTAGCGCTCGAGGTAGGCGGTCATCATCAGCACGCCTTCCTCGACCAGCGTCGGGTCGCCCTCGGCATCGTGCTCGTAGGCGAGCTGGAAGACGCGGTCACCGACCTCGACGGCCAGCTCGGCGGCCGCGGGGCTGAGGTCGTCGCGGCACAGGCCGCGCTCGAGCGCGAAGTCGCGCAGCGCCTCGGCGATGCGGATGTTGTGGGCGCGCCCGAAGCGCGCCACCGCGGCGTTGCCGCGGCCACGCAGGTAGATCTCGACGAACGCCGGCCGGCGGCGGTAGACCGCCACGAAGGCCTCCATCGCCGTGCGCACCACCGCGGCCACGCTGAGCTCCCCCAGCTCCTCCAGCGCCGCCAGGTCGGTGGCGACCTGGTCGTCCATCTCGGCGGTGTCGCGCCCGGCCAGGGCGAGCAGCACCGCCTCCTTGTCGCCGAAGTACTGGTAGAGCGAGGCCACCGGGACGCCGGCGTGCTCGGCGATGGCCCGGGTGGTCAGGGACTCGACCCCCTGCTGGACCACCAGTGCCTCGGCCGCGTCGAGGATCGCCTCGACGCGCTGGCGGCTGCGGGCCTGCGTGGGCACGCGGCGTACCGCTCCCAGGGCCGGGTCCATCCCGGATGCCGCGTCGCCGGTCTCCCCGGGGTGCTCTCGCGCTCGTCCCGCTCCCATGCGGCGCAGTGTAGGGTACGGCTGAAACTGACACACGTTCACGTTTGCACCGGGAGCCAGATGACACCGCAGTCCCCCGACCTCGACCTCTCCCGCCGCCTGCTGCTGGGCGGCGGCGCCGGCGCGGCCCTCGGCGCACTGGCGCCCGGGCTGCTCCACGCAGCCGACGCCCAGCCGGCCGGCCGACAGGGGCCGCTCCCCCGGCGCGCCGACGTGGTCGTGGTCGGCGCCGGCATCTCCGGGCTCGTCGCCGCGGAACGGCTGGCTCGCCGGGGGGTCGACGTGCTGTGCGTCGAGGCGCGCGACCGGGTCGGCGGGCGGGTGCTCAACCACCACCTCGAGGCCGGCGGCACCATCGAGGCCGGCGGCGCCTTCATCGGCCCGACGCAGGGCCGCATCGCCGCCCTGGCGCAGCGGATGGGCGTGCGCACGTTCCTGCAGCACAACGAGGGCAACAGCGTCTACATCTCCTCGACCACCGGCCGCCAGGAGTACACCGGCACCGTCCCGCCGGATCCCACGATCCTGCCCGACGCCGGCGTGCTGCTGACCCGCATCGACTCGATGGCCGCCGAGATCGACGTCAGCGCCCCGTGGTCGCACCCGAGCGCGCGCGAGTGGGACGCGATGAGCCTGGGCGAGTTCATCCGCCGCAACGCCGTCAACGCCTCCGGCGTGGGCAACCTGATCAAGTCGTGGACCCAGCCGGGCTTCGGCGCCGACCCCGACGAGCTCTCGCTGCTCTTCGTGCTCTGGTACGTCGCCGCCAGCGGCGACGAGACCCACGTCGGCACCTTCTCCCGCAACTCCGACACCGCGGGAGGCGCCCAGGAGCGCCGCTTCGTCGGCGGCTCCCAGCTGGTGCCGATCCGGCTCGCCCGCCGCCTGGGTGACGTGGTCGCGCTGCGGGCCCCGGTCCGTCGCATCGAGCAGCGCGGCCCCCACGCACTGGTGCAGACCCGGCGCGGCACCGTGCGGGCCCGACGCGTCGTGGTCGCGGTGCCGCCGCCGCTGGTGCTCGACATCGACTGGGACCCGCAGCTGCCCACCGACCGGCGACAGCTGCTGCGGCACATGGACATGGGCCAGCTGATGAAGTGCGACGCGGTCTACGAGACGCCCTTCTGGCGCGAGGACGGGCTCAACGGCTTCGGCATCAACGACTCGGGGGCCGCGCGTGCTGTCTTCGACAACTCCCCGCCCTCGGGCACCCCCGGCGTGCTGCTGGCCTTCGTCGGCGGCAGCACCTGGCGCGAGCAGGGGCCCCGGCGCCGGCGCGAGCGGCGCGAGGCCGTGCTGCGCGGCTTCGCCGACATGTTCGGCGAGCGCGCACTGCGCCCGATCGAGTACACCGAGAGCGACTGGACGAAGGAGCGCTGGACCCGCGGCGGCCCGACCGCGCTGCACGCACCCGGCACGATGGTCGACTTCGGCCCGTCCATCCGGCGTCCGTTCGGGCGGGTGCACTGGGCCGGCACCGAGACGTCGACGTACTGGTCGGGCTACATGGACGGCGCCGTGCGCGCGGGCGAGCGTGCCGCCGTCGAGGTCGGGGACCGGCTGTGAGGCGCCTGGTCGCCGGGCTGGTGCTCGCCCTCGCCGTGGCCGGCGCGCCCGGCGTCGCGGTGGCGGCGCCCGAGCGCGAGAAGTGGGACACCCGGGTCTTCTCCCTCGTGCCCCCGCCCGGCTACCCGGCCTACGTGCACGCCCACAGCAACGGGCGCGTGTACGCCGGCACCTACCTGGCCCGCGACCCACGCCGCGCCTCGACACCCTCGAAGGTCGTGGAGTGGTCGGCGGGCGGCACGCTGCTGCGCTCGTGGACGGTGCCCGGACAGGACCTCGACGCCGACCACGGCGTGCAGGTGGCGCACGAGACCGCCGACGGCGAGCTGGTGCTGCTCGAGATCTCGCGCTCGCGGGTGATGACGCTCGACACCCGCACGGGCCGCTTCCGCACCGTGGCACGACTGCCCGAGGGCGCGGTCCCGAACTTCGCGACCTGGGGCCCGCGCGGGCTCTACGTCACCGACTACGGCGACGGCGTGATCTGGCGGGTGCGCCGCGACGGGCGCGTCCAGGAGTGGTTCCGCGCCCCCGAGCTCGACGGAGTCGCCGGCTTCGGCACCACCGGCATCCGCTGGATGAAGGGACGCCGCGAGCTGCTCGTGGCACAGCAGACCCTGGGCACCGGCGCCACCCTGCCGACCAACGGCGCGCTGCTGCGCCTGCCCGTCGACCGGCGCGGGCGCCCGGGCGAGCTGTCGACGCTGTGGACCTCCGCGCCCGGCGACCTACCCGACGGCTTCGGGGTCGCACGCTCCGGCCACGTGTACGTCGCACTCGCGGGCCTGGCCGCCCAGCTCGTCGAGCTCGACGCCCGCGGTCGCGAGGTCGCCCGCTTCCCCGAGGTGCCGCTGAGCGGCGACAACGGCTCCGAGGTGCCCTTCGACACCCCGAGCTCGGCCACCTTCCTGGGCACCTCGGTGCTGGTGGCCAACCAGTCCGCCGTCGCCGGCGAGCCGTCGCACCAGGCGATCCTCGACGTCGAGGTCGGCGAGCGCGGACGCCCGGACTTCCTGCCCCGGCGGGCCCGCTTCCGCCAGCGGCTACGGTCGCCGGCATGAACGTGCTCGACGAGCTGGTCGACCAGGGCCGGATGGCCCCCGACTGGGCCCAGGCCCTCGCGCCGGTGGCGCACCAGGTCGAGCAGGTGCGGGAGTTCCTGCGAGCCGAGACGGCTGCCGGGCGGCCCTGGCTGCCCGGCGAGGACCGGCTCTTCCGGGCCTTCGAGCGCCCGCTGGCCCAGGTGCGGGTGCTGCTGGTCGGCCAAGATCCCTATCCGACTCCGGGGCACCCGGTGGGCCTGTCCTTCTCGGTCGACGCCGCGGTGCGGCCGGTACCGCGCAGCCTGGCGAACATCTACCGCGAGCTCGAGGACGACCTGGGCCACCCGCCCCCGCCCCACGGCGACCTGACCGCCTGGGCCGACTCCGGGGTGATGCTGCTCAACCGGGTGCTCAGCGTGCGAGCCGGCGCCGCCGACTCCCACCGCGGGCGCGGCTGGGAGCAGGTGACCGAGCAGGCGGTGCGGGCGCTGGGCGCGCGCGGCGGTCCGCTGGTGGCGCTGCTGTGGGGCGCTCGGGCGCGCGGGCTCGCCGGCCTGCTCGGGTCGGTGCCGGTGGTCGCGTCGGCGCACCCCTCGCCGCTGTCGGCGTACCGGGGGTTCCTCGGCTCGCGGCCCTTCTCCCAGGTCGACCGGCTGCTCGTCGAGCAGGGCGGCGCCCCGGTCGACTGGGCCCTGCCCGCCGACCCGGCCCAGATCTCACGCTGACCCGGCCCAGACTTCGCCTCGACCCGGCCCGGACCGGCACCTGCTCAGCGCAGCCGGGTGCGCCGCATCATCCGTAGGCCGCTCAGCATCTGCTTGACGTAGGCGTCGTAGTCCTGGCCCGGGCGCGGGCCGAGCACCTGCTTCTTGAGCACCGCCAGGTTCTGCACGTCGGTGTACTTCAGCAGCCCCTGGTCGCCGTGGCGCGCACCCACCCCCGACTGCTTGACCCCGCCCGAGGGCGTCGACTTCGAGGCGTACGCCGTGGCCAGCGCGTCGTTGACGTTGACGTTGCCCGACTCGATGCGTGCCGCGACGGCCTGGGCGCGCTCGAGGTCGCCGCCCCAGACCGAGGCGTTGAGGCCGTAGTCGGTGTCGTTGGCCAGCGCCACCGCCTCGTCGACGCTGCGGTAGCGGTGCAGCGCGACGACGGGCCCGAAGGTCTCGGTGACCCCGCAGAGCATGTCGGTGGTGACGCCCTCCAGCACGGTCGGGTCGAAGAACGCCGGGCCCAGATCGGGGCGCGGCCGCCCGCCGGTCAGCACCCTCGCGCCCTTGGCCACCGCGTCCTCGACGTGCGAGAGCACCCGGTGCATCTGGTCGACCGAGACCAGCGAGCCGACCTCCGGCCCGAAGTCGTACGACGCCCGCACGTCGAGCGCCGCCGTGGCCCGCACGAACTTCTGCTTCAGCTCGTCGTAGCGGCTGTCGGGCAGGTAGATGCGCTCGATGTGCATGCAGATCTGCCCGGTGTTGCCGAAGACGCCGAACAGGGTGCTGGCCACCCACTCGTCGGCGTCGACGTCGTCGAGCACGACCTGCGGGTTCTTGCCGCCCAGCTCGAGGCAGGCACCGATGAGGTTGCGCCCGGCGCGCTCGCCGATGGTGCGTCCGGTCGCGGTGCTCCCGGTGAACATGACGTACGACGCGTTGTCGATGAGGGTGGGCCCGACGTCGGGCCCCTCCCCGCAGACCACCTGGAAGAGCCCCTTCGGCAGTCCGGCCTGCTCGAGCATCGCGATGCCGTGCAGCGGCGAGAGCGCGGTCTTGTTGTCGGGCTTGAGCACGACGGCGTTGCCGGCCATCAGCGCCGGGATCGCGTCGGAGATGCCGGTGGCGAAGGGGAAGTTCCAGGGGGCGATGATGCCCACGACGCCCTTGGGCTGGCGGATCTCGGTGGAGTGCGAGACCACGGGCACCGGCCCGCCGTGCCGCTTCGGCGCGAGCAGCCGGGGCGCCCGCTTGAGGTAGTGGCTCATCACCATCGGCGGGTCGCAGGACTCCTCGACCGCCATCCGGCGGTTCTTGCCGCTCTCGGCCTGGATGAGGTCGGCGGTGGTCAGCGCGTTGGCCACGAAGATCTCGTGGGCCCGCTTGAAGACCGCCAGCCGGCGGCGCAGCGGGGTGGCCGCCCAGGCCCGCTGGGCCTCGCGCGCGGTGGCGAAGGCACGCTCGATGTCGGCGGGGGTCGACTGCGGCAGGTCGACGAGGTGCTCGCCGGTGTAGACCTCGGTCAGCTTCCAGGTGCCACCCGAGGTGGAGGGCACCCGGGCGACGAGGTCGCGCATGAAGTCGTCGGTCAGGACGGCGGGTCGCTGCAGGGTCATCGCTCAGCCCCGCCCCAGCACGAGGTCGGCACCGCGCTCACCGATCATGATGGCCGGCGCGTTGGTGTTGCCGCCGGTGATGGAGGGCATGATCGAGGCGTCGCAGACCCGCAGCCCCGCGACGCCGCGGACCTTGAGCTCGGGGTCGACGACCGCGAGCTCGTCGACGCCCATCCGGCAGGTGCCCACGCCGTGGTAGACCGACGTGGCCCGGTTGAGGATCTCCTGGCGCAGGTCGCTGCCGCGCAGGTGGGCACCCGGGTGGGTCTCGCCCTTGACCGCGCCGCGGAAGGCCTTGTTGGCGAAGATCTCGCGGGTGATCTCGGAGCCCTCGACGAGCAGGTCGAGGTCGGCGGGGTCGGCGAGGTACTGCGGGTCGATCAACGGCGCCGCGGTCGGGTCGGCCGAGGCCAGGCGCAGGGTCCCGCGGCTGCGGGGGTAGATCAGGGTGCTCAGCACGGTCAGCGACGGGCGCTGGTCGACGTCGTGGCGCACCGGCGCATCCTGGTTGGGCGAGACGTAGGCCCAGGGCAGCAGGTGCAGCTGCAGGTCGGGGATGCCGCCGGTGGCCTGCGAGGTCTGCAGGAAGGCCAGCACCTCGAAGACGGAGTTGGCCAGGAACGTCGACCCCGGTCGCAGGACCTCCTTGGCCACGCCCTTGCCGAAGAAGGTGGCGCTGCCGCGCAGTGCCGACGAGGTTGCGTGGAAGGTCAGGGCGTGGAAGAGGTGGTCGTGCAGGTTGTCGCCCACGGGGAGGTCGGCGACCACCTCGATGCCCTGGTCGCGCAGGTGCTGGGCGTGGCCGATGCCCGAGAGCATCAGCAGCTGGGCCGAGCCCACGAAGCCCGCGGAGAGGATGACCTCCTTGGCGGCCCGGATCGTGCGGCTGGTGCCGTCCTTGTCGCGCACCACGACACCGGTGGCACGACCGTTGTCGATGACGACCCGGGTGGCCAGCACCCGCGACTGGACCTCGAGCGTCGGCGGCGCGAGGTGGTGGATGTAGCCGCGGGAGGCGGAGTAGCGCAGGCCGTCGGCGGCGTTCTGCTGCATCCGGGCCACGCCCTCCTGCGAGGCGCCGTTGTAGTCGTCGAGGATCGGGGCGCCGACGGTGTCGGCGGTGGCCTCGAGGAACTGCAGCGACCCCTCCTGGGGCGTCTTGTTGTAGGTGACCCGGATGGGCCCGCCCTCACCACGGAACTCGTCGGCGCCGCCCTCGTAGTCCTCCATCCGGCGGTAGGCGCGGTTGACGGAGTCGGCGTCCCAGCCGGTGCAGCCCTCGGCCGCCCACGAGTCGTAGTTGGCCCGGTTGCCCCGCACGTAGACCATGCCGTTGATCGAGCTGGAGCCGCCGAGCACCTTGCCCCGCGGCACCGGCATCTTGCGGTCCAGGATGTGCTTCTGCGGGGTCGTGTAGTAGCCCCAGTCGACGGTGCGCTTGATCTGCGGCACCGCGTGCATCGGCCCGATCATGCCGGGCTTCCTGGTCAGGAACTGCTCGTCGCTCCTGCCGGCCTCGAGCACGATCACGCTCGCGCCCGACTGGGCGAGGCGACCTGCGATCGTCGCGCCGGAGCTCCCGGAGCCGACCACCACGTAGTCGGCCTCGTTGCTGGGTGCCTTCTTGGCCATCGGAGCCTCCATGCGCTCGGGCGGTGCGAGGTCCGTGGCCGGGGGGGGCGGCTTCACATACCCTCGGAATGTGTCGGCGCCCACACTAGGGCACGAATGGAACTTGTTCTAGTTATCTGCGCCGGTTGACCGCCGGACTGGACACCTCGCCACAATGGCCGCGTGCGCATCCTGTCGATCCAGTCCTCGGTCGCCTACGGCCACGTCGGCAACTCCGCCGCCGTCTTCCCCCTCCAGCGCCTGGGCCACGAGGTGTGGCCGGTGCTGACGGTCCACTTCTCCAACCACACGGGGTACGGCGCCTGGCGCGGGCCGCTGCTCGACCCCGCCGACGTGCGCGAGGTGATCGCCGGCATCGACGACCGCGGCGTGCTCGGCAGCGCCGACGCCGTGCTCTCCGGCTACCAGGGCGACCCGGCCGTGGGGGCCGTCGTCCTCGACACGGTGGCGCGCGTCAAGCAGCTCAACCCCGACGCCGTCTACTGCTGCGACCCGGTGATGGGCGACGTGGGGCGGGGCATGTTCGTGCGCCCGGGCATCCCCGAGTTCATGCGCGACACCGTCGTGCCGGCGGCCGACGTGATCACCCCCAACCACTTCGAGCTCGACTTCCTGGCCGGCACGACGACCCGCACGCTCGACGAGGTACTCGCCGCGGTCGACGTCGTGCGCGAGCGCGGCCCCCGCGACGTCCTGGTCACCAGCGTGCTGCACGACGAGGTGCCGGCCGAGCACCTCGAGGTGGTCGCGGTCTCCGACGAGGGCGCCTGGGCGGTCACCACTCCCCTGCTGCCGATCAGCCCGAACGGCTGCGGCGACGTCACCGCCGCGCTCTACCTGGCGCACCTGCGCAGCACCGGCTCGCCCGGCACCGCGCTCGAGCGCACCACCGCCTCGGTCTTCGCCATCCTCGAGGCCACCCTCGCCGCCGGCACCCGCGAGATCCAGCTGGTCGCTGCCCAGGAGGCGATCGCGACCCCGCCCGCCACCTTCTCCGCCCGCCGCCTGCGCTGACCCGGCCCGAATCTCCCGCCGAGCCGGCGCAAACCTCCCGCCCAGCCGGCCCGAACTTCGCGCCCAGTCGGCCCGAATCTCCCGACGTACCGACCTGGACCTCCCCTCGGAGATCTGGGCCGGGTCAGCGCGAAGTTCAGGCCGGGTCAGGGGGAAGTAGGGGCCGGGTGGGCGGGAGGTTCGAGCCGGGTCGCGGGGGCGACCGTAGAGTTCGGCGTCGTGAGCACCGACGCCCCCGAGCAGCCGACCGCCCAGGCGGGCGAGCAGGCCGCGACCGACGGGGACGGGCGGGTGCTGCTCTCGCGGACGGCCGACGGCCGCCCCGTCCCCTCGGCCCACGACCGGGCCGGCGCCCGGGCGTGGCTGCGGCTCGAGGACCCGTTCGTGGGCTGGAGCGCCGCGGTCGGGCTCGGCCTGGTCGCGCTGTTCCTGCGGCTGTGGAAGCTCGGGACGCCCGCGGAGTTCCAGTTCGACGAGACCTACTACGCCAAGGACGCGTGGTCGCTGGTCAACCACGGCTACGTGCGCGGCTACGTCGACGACGCCGACGAGCAGATCCTCGACGGCACCGTGCGCGGGCTGTGGCAGGACGACCCGTCGATGATCGTGCACCCCGAGGTCGGCAAGTGGCTGATCGGCCTCGGCGAGCGGCTCGTCGGGATGGACCCCACCGGCTGGCGGGTCTCCTCGGCCGTCGTCGGGGCGCTGATGGTGGTCGTGATGGCGCGCCTGGGCCGCCGCCTGACCGGCTCGACCGGCCTCGGCCTGGTCGCCGGGCTGCTGCTGATGCTCGACGGGCTGCACTTCGTGCTCTCGCGCCTCGCGCTGCTCGACATCTTCCTGGCCTTCTTCGTGCTCTGCGCGGTGGCCTGCCTGGTCGCCGACCGCGACTGGTACCGCGCCCGGATGGCGCGCCTGCAGACCACCGCCGTCACCGACCCCGCCTCGTGGGGGCCGGTGCGCGCCCTGCTGTGGCGGCCCTGGCTGCTGGCCAGCGGCGTGTGCTGGGGCCTGGCGATCGGCACCAAGTGGACCGCGCTCTACCCGTTGGCGGCCTTCGGCGTGCTGGTGTGGGTCTGGAGCGCCGGCGCGCGCCGCTCCTTCGGCGTACGCCGCCCGGTGCTGCGCTCGGTGCTGGCCGACGGACTGCCGGCGTTCGGCCACCTGGTGCTCGTGGCCCTGGCCGTCTACGTCGCGACGTGGACCGGCTGGATGGTCCACGCCGGCGACTACGAGCGCTCGCTCTCCTCGACGCAGTACACCCAGTTCACCGGCGAGGGCGAGTGCCAGGACGAGTCGTTCGTGGCCAGCGACCCCGACACCGGCGCGCGCTGGCCGACCGCCGACCAGGCCGACGCGTCGGGCCCCGGCGAGGTCGTGCAGTCGCTGCGCTCGCTGTGGGCCTACCACCAGGACGTCTACGCCTTCCACACCCACTTCCTCAGCTGCTCCACGCACACCTACCAGTCCGACCCGCTGGGCTGGCCGCTGCTCAACCGCCCGGTCGGGGTCGCCGCCGACACCGGCATCCAGCCCGGCACCCGCGGCTGCGAGGCACCCGAGGGCAGCGACTGCCTGCGCCAGGTGCTGCTGCTGGGCACCCCCGTGCTGTGGTGGGGCTCGAGCCTGGCGCTGCTCGCGGCCGCGGCGCTGTGGATCGGCGCGCGCGACTGGCGCTACGGCGTACCGGTCGTGGGTGCGCTGTCGACGTGGCTGCCGTGGCTGCTCTACGACGACCGGCCGATCTTCCTCTTCTACGCCGCGGCGATGCTGCCGTTCATGGTGCTGGCCACCACGCTGCTGATCGGCAGGATCGTCGGCCCCTCGCGCGAGCCCAGCACCCGCCGCACGGTCGGCGTGGTGGCGGCCGGCTCGTTCGTGGTGCTGGTGCTGCTCAACTTCGCGTGGTTCTGGCCGATCTGGACCAACGAGCTGCTCACCCACTCGCAGTGGCTCGACCGGATCTGGTTCGGCCGCTGGATCTAGCCCTTCGCCCCCTGCGCCGCGGCGCACTCGTTGGCGAAGCGCACCACGTCGTAGGCGCTGTAGTGCGACGGGTCGTCGTGGGGGCCCTGCACGGTGCGCACCGAGACGTCGGCGCCGAAGCCCTGCAGCGCCGCCGAGAGCCGCCCGGTGTTGGCGTCGTAGGGCACGTAGGGGTCGAAGGGGCTAGCCACGAAGCGGAACGTGGTGCCCGTCTGGGCCAGCTTGTACGCCGTGTCGACGGGGTTGCGCTCGCGCGGGTAGGGCCCGCCGCCGTAGGCCTTGCGGATGAAGCCGTTGGCGCCGGGCACGTTGCCCATCGTGGACATGTCGACGGCCGCCTTGACGCCGTACCAGCACGGCGGCGCCTCCTTGCCGTGCAGCAGCGCGTTGAGGGAGGTGGTGCCACCCATCGAGGTGCCGAGGTACATCGTCACCTCGGCGCCGCCCTGGCGCTCGGCCCACTCCCAGACCCGGTCGGCGTCGTCGGTGGAGGCGGGGTTGCCCCAGGCCTCGCGGTGGAACATCGAGGAGGCCACCACCCAGCCGTCGCGGCGCAGCGCGTCGAGCCAGGGGCCCTCCATCTTGTCGTTGACGTTGCCGCCCTGGCCGTGGAAGAAGACGACGACGCCCTTGGGGTCGTTGGTGGGCGGCAGGTTGACGCGCACCTTCTGGCCGGCGAGGTTGTCCTCGACCTTCTCGGCCGGGTGCTCGCCGCTCGCGCCGGTGGTGCCCAGCACCAGGCCCACCGCGAGCAGTGCCGCGAGCACGACCTGGGTCAGCCTCTTGACCACGTCTCCCCCTCCTCCGACCCCCTCCGGGCCGCTCCCACCAGACAACGAGCACGCCCGCCAGGGGTGACGCCCCGGCGATCGTGTCGCAATCGTGACCGCTGGTCGACCTCGCTGCCACACCGGCCCACTAGACAGGGTGCCGTGCCCCGTCCCTCCCGCCGTGCGCTCGTCGGCACCGCACTCGTCCTGCTGCTGGGGCTTGGCGGCCTGGGGGCCTGCCGCGACGACGCGACCGAGCCCGACGACGAGGCGGGCGCACCGTTCACGCTGCCGGTGGGCTCGCCGCGCTACGACCACCGCGCACCGGCCTGGGCGGTCGGAGCGACGCTGCACGTGGGCGAGGTGACGATGGAGCTCGACCCGGCGCCCACCGCGTTCGTGGTGACCCGCTGGGGCGTGCACTACCTGGCCGAGGGGTCGCTGTGGTGGAGCGACGGCGGCGCCGCCGAGCGGGTGGCGCGGGTGGGCACGAGCGAGCTGAGCCTCTCGGCCGACGGGCGCCACCTCGGCCTGCTGGACGCGGCGCGCGGACGCCAGGACGAGTTCGGCACCCACCTGGCCGTGCCGGTGGTGCTCGACGCCGGCACCGGCGAGCAGGTGCTGCGCGAGCCGGCGCCGGTGGAGGAGCTCGGCGACCTCGCGGACCTCTACGAGGACGCCGAGACGGGCTTCCTCGGCTTCTCCGACGATGCGGCGTACGCCGCCGACCCGGTGGCCGGCGGCACCCTGCGGCTGCCGCTCGACGGCTCCGAGCCCGAGCTGGTGCGCCCCGAGCGGGCCCTGGTCCTGCCCGAGGAGCGCGGCACGCCGGTGCGGCTGCGCGAGACGGCCGACGGCCGGCTGCGGCTGGCCCGGCCGCGCGAGCAGTCGACCGCCGCCGGATGGCTCTCGCCGGGCAGCGACGCCGTGATCGCGGCCGAGCGCACGACCGGCGTCTGGTACGACGCCGTCGACGGCACCCCGCACGAGGTCGAGACCGGCGACCGGTTCTTCTACCTCGGCGGCTGGGTCGACGACCGCACCTTCTACGGGGCGGCCAGCGCGCGGGGCAGCGCACTGGGACCCTCCGGGCGCACCGTCGTGGTCGCCTGCACCCTGGGCGAGCGGCGCTGCGAGTCGGTGGGCACCGAGTTCGCGCTGCCCGAGCGCCCCCAGCTGCTCTTCGGCACGGGGCGCCCGGCCGGGCAGTGAGGGCTCGGCCGGGGCGTCACGTGCGTCCGGCTCAGGCGCTCTCGGACAGGTCGGCTCGCGCCGGTGGTCGCGGCGGCTGCGGCACCTGGTGGCCCAGCTCGCCGCCGATGCGGCCGCCGTGCGGTCGGCCGTGGTCGGCGAACTCCTCGCGGGAGTAGACCAGGTGGTGCTCACCGAGGTCGAGGCGGCTGCCGGTGCGCAGCAGCACCGGCTCGGTGACCGGGGCGCCGTGCACCCGGCTGAGCCCGGCGACCGGGTGGACGCAGAACTCGTCGCGCTCGTCGTGCACGACGCGGGCGTGCACCGGCTCGAGGCCGGGCAGCACGATGTCGCAGGACTCGTCGGAGCCGATCGTCTGGGTCTCCTCGAGCCAGAAGACGGGCTGGCGCTCGCCGCCCCAGACGTGCTCGCGCACCAGCACGAGCCGGGGGCTGCCGCCGCCGGCGGGGTCGTGGGTGGTGCTGACCGGGCGCCGCGCCTGCGGGTGCATCGTGGGGAACGGGGGCCACAGGGTGGCGGGCGGGCTCAGCTCGAGGCCGGGCAGCACGGGGCCGCGACCGGCCGCACGCGAGCGGGCCGAGGTCCAGGCGCCCTTGAGGCTGCCCAGGCGGATGTGGCGCGACCGGGTCACCCGGCGCTGCCACCAGGGGGCGCGCACCGCACCGAGGGTCACCAGGTGCGTCTCGCCCTGCACGACCCGGAGCACGATGTCGCGCGCGGCCAGCTCGCCGGCGACCCGACGGATGAGCGGGGCGTCGCCGGCCCCGGCGAACGCGCCGGGGTCGTCGACGTCGAGCGTGAGCCGGCTGCCGGCGCCGGTGAGGTGGCCGTGCAGGTCGTCCTTGCCCTCGCGGCCGAGGCTGAAGTGCAGGTCGGCGGAGACCTGGGTGGCCATGACTCCTACCGTCCTTCGGTGGGGGGCGTGGGCTCGCCCCGGTCGGTGGTGGTGATGGTCAGGCGTCCGTCGACCTTCCAGGTCGCACGGGGGGCGCGGGCGCCGGTGTCGCGGGGGACCTCGACGGTGATGTCCTCGAACGCGTAGTGGATGGCCGCCTCGCGGCCGGTCAGGAACGTCCACATCCGGCGGCCGAGGTCGGTCCAGTCGACCACCTCGTCGCTGCGCGAGCCGTCCACGGCCTGGGTGCTGGTGTCTTGTGTCGTCGCCATGCCTCCTCCTTCATAGTGAAACAACTTGTTGAGGTTTCTCGCTTAGAGTTCAACACAGGTTGTGCAGGAGCGCAAGGGGGCGGCGGGTGCGACCTGCCCGAGAGGAGCACGACCACCAGAAGGGGGGCGCAGCCGAGGCCGGTCGGCAGCGATGATCGAGGGATGAGGGAGGCCACCGTCGGCTCCGCCGCGCCCACCGTCCGGTCCCGGCTGCTCCCCGCCCTGCGCGAGCTGGCGCTGCTGGCCGTGCTGTACCTCGGCTACACCGCCTCGCGCCTCCTGGCCGACGACGACCTGGCCGCGGCACAGCGGGTCGCCGAGCGCATCTTCGAGTGGGAGCGGACGCTCGGGATCGCGGTCGAGCCCACCCTGAACGGCTGGACCGCCGCGCACGTGGTCGTCGGCGTCGGCGCGGCGTACTGGTACACGGTCACGCACTACGCCGTCACCGCGCTGGTGCTGCTCGTCGTCTGGCTGCGGCGACCCGGGGCCTACCGCAGCGCCCGCACCGTGCTGGTGGCCTCGACGCTGACCGCCCTCGCGTTCTACCTGGTGGTGCCGGTGGCTCCCCCGCGCCTGGTGCCGGGGTACGTCGACGTGCTCGCGCAGACCGCCGACTGGGGGTGGTGGGGCCAGAGCGCCTCGGCACCGCGCGGACTGGGCTCGATGACCAACCAGCTGGCCGCGATGCCCTCGATGCACGTCGGGTGGGCGGTCTGGGTCGCCCTCACCCTGTCGCGGCTGGTGCCGGGGCGCTGGCGCACGCTGGTCTGGTGCTACCCGGTCGTGACCACGTTGGTGGTGGTGATGACCGGCAACCACTGGCTCCTCGACGCCGTCGCCGGGGCCGCGGTCGTGCTGCTCGTCGACCGGGCCGTGCGGGCCCGGCGGCTCAGCGGGCCTGCTCGGCCTCCAGCGCCTCGGTGAGCAGCGCGACCAGCGCCTCGAGCTGCACGTCGGCCGACGAGCCGACCTCCTCGTCGGAGCCGTCGAGCGCCGTGGCGGCCAGGCCGGCCTTGGAGTCGATCAGCTCGGCGATCTTGGTGTCGAGGGTCTGCGCCGCGATCACGCGCCAGGCGGTGACCGGCAGCTCCTGGCCGATGCGGTGGATGCGGTCGATCGCCTGGGTCTGCTCGGCGTCGGTCCACGACAGCTCGGCCAGCACCAGGTTGGAGGCCACCTGCAGGTTGAGCCCCACGCCGGCGGCCGAGAGCGAGCAGACCACCACGGCGACGTCGGGGTCCTCCTGGAAGGCCTTGATGGCGGCTTCGCGGGCCTTGGGCGTCTGGTCGCCGCGGATCGAGGTGTAGCGCAGCTCGCGGCGCGCGAAGGTCTCCTCGGCCACGTCCATCACGTCGACGTGCTTGGCGAAGAAGACGACCTTGCCGACGCTGCGCGCCAGCTGGGCGGCGTAGTCGGCGGCCAGCCCGGCCTTGGCCTGGCCGATGCGGCGCATCATCGAGAAGACGTTCTCGCCGTTCTTGGCGCCGGCGGTGTCCTCGCGCTCCCACGTCGCGACGCGGCGTACGAGCTCGTGGTCGATGCCGTCGACGACCACGCCGGAGGTGCGGGTCTCCAGGGCGGAGTGGTAGCGGGCCACGAGGCGGCGGGCCAGCTCGCGCTCGGCGTCGCGGATCGAGCGGCCCAGGGCGTCGTCGAGCTCGACGGGCAGGTCGGCGACCCGGCGGGCCGGGATGTCGGCGGCCACGTCGACCTTGCGGCGGCGCACGATGCCCATGTCGATGACCTTGGCGCGCGCGGCGCCGTAGAAGGCCGGCTCGGCCGGGGTCAGCCCGGTCTCCTCGAGCGCGTCCATGAGCTTGCCGAGCGGCTTGCGGTCGTCGATCCAGCCCAGGAACTGCCAGATCGCACGGAAGTCCTCGAGGTCGTTGATCAGCGGCGTGCCGGTCAGCGCCATCAGCAGCGGGTGCGCGGTGCGCGAGCGGATCCGCTCGGAGAGCTGCAGCACGTGCTGGCTGCGCTGGGAGGTCTTGTTCTTGATGAAGTGCGCCTCGTCGACGACCATCCCCTTGAAGCCGAGGTCGCCGAGCCAGCCGACGTGGCGGTCGAGCACCTCGTAGTTGACCACCACGATGTCGGCGAAGCCGTCGATGTCGCTGCCGTCGCCGTGGATCACGGTGACCGGGCGGTGCGGGGTCCACAGGCCGGCCTCGCGGGCCCAGTTGGTCTTGACGACGTTGGGCACCACGCACAGCAGCGGGTAGGCGTCGGCGGCCTGTGCGGCCAGCAGCGCCTGCGCGGTCTTGCCCAGGCCGGGCTCGTCGGCCAGCAGGAAGCTGCGGTGGCCGGCGGCGGCCGCGGCGACCATCTGGGCCTGGTGCGGCATCAGCTGCATGCCGTCGGGGGCGCGGAAGGCCGACGGGTCGGGCAGCGGCATGCACGCCGGGGCACCGCCGCCGGCGTACTCGAAGGAGCGGAAGAGAGGGCCGAGCAGCTCCCAGCCGGCGAGGCGGCCGTTGCGCGGCCGGGTCGCGTCGGCGACCCCGAAGTCGGGCACCAGGAACGGGTTGGCCAGCTGGCGCGAGATCACCGACGGCGGCACGACGCGTCGGTCGACCTGCGCGTCGGCGCCGGGCTCGGGAGCCGGGGCGGGCTTCTCGACCTCGACCTCGAGGCCGGCCGCGCGCTGCATCTCGGCCTTCAGCTCCCGCGCCGAGTGGGAGAAGTCGGCGTCCTCGGCGAGCAGCGCGAGCATGCTGGTCTCGCGCGTGGAGGTCTTGGCCAGGATCGTCGCGACCCCGTCGAGGCGCTTGAGCTGGGCGGCCTTCTGGCCCTCCGAGGTCTCCTCGTCGGCCTTGATCCGGGCCCGCTCCTCGCGCACGAGGTGGGCCACCACCTGGAACTTGGTGCGCACGGAGGGGCGCACGGCGCCGCGCTGGACCGCGCCCTCGACCTCGCGCACGGCCTTGGCGAGCACGGGGATGATGCCCTCGTTGTCGAGATCGCGGGTACGCCGCTGCGCGCGGGGCGCCGTGCGGGCGCCGCCGGACCGGCGCTGGCCTCGTTGAGCCACAAGCTCCTCCTCTGGAGTGACACCGGTGCACTCGCGCGGCGGGGCTGCTCACCACCGTCCGCGGACCCGTGCACCCGGGCGTGCCCCGCCTCGTGGAGCCTGCTGGCGCACACGAGGACGACGCGTCCAGCACGTCCCGACGGCGACGGCGGACCGATCGGCGGGACCGAGGAACTCGGGTCCGGGGCCCGCGACGACGGGATCGGTGCTGGTCGTGCCCGGACACGCGTCCAGGCACGCCTCCACCGTACCGCGCCGCCCCGGGTCGCGGCGCATCGCCGTGCGGTGCGTCACCTGTACAGGTGAGGGTGGGCGCTCAACCGGGGAAGTGGGCGGTGACGCTGCCGAGCCCGCTGATCTCGGCGACGACGGTGGAGCCGGGGGCCACCGGGCGCATCGGCCCGAGCGCTCCGGACAGCACCACCTGCCCGGCGCGCAGCGGCTCGCCGAAGAGACGGGCCTGGTGGGCCAGCCACGCCACCGCCCGCAGCGGGTCGCCCAGGCAGGCCGCGCCGGTGCCCGTGGAGACCTCGACGTCGTCGATGCGCATCGACATCGTCACGCCCACGGGCTCGACCTCGGCCAGGGTGCGCCGGCGGGAGCCCAGCACGTAGAGGCCCGAGGAGGCGTTGTCGGCGACGGTGTCGGCGAAGGAGATGTCCCAGTCGCGGATGCGCGAGTCGACGATCTCGAGCGCGGCCACGGCGTGGTCGACCGCGCCCCGGACCTGGGCGAGGTCGAGGGGGCCGTCGTCGAGGTCCTCGCCCAGCACGAACGCCACCTCGGCCTCGACCTTGGGCTGCAGGAGGCGTCCGACCGGCACGTGAGCGCCGTCCTCGAGGCCCATGTCGTCGAAGAGCACCCCGAAGTCGGGCTGGTCGACCCCCAGCTGGGTCTGCACCGCCTCGGAAGTGGCGCCGATCTTGCGGCCCACCACGCGGGCGCCCGCCGCGACCCGGCTGGCGTTGAGGTGCCCCTGCACGAGGTAGGCCGCCGCGACGTCGGTGGCCCCGATCAGGTCGCGCACCGGTGCGCAGGGGGTGGTGGTGGCCAGCGCCCGCACGAGCCGCTCGCCCGCCGCGGCCACGGTCGCCGCGTCGACCTGCGAGCGCGGGCGCTCGACCCGGCCCGCGGGCACGTCGTACGCGTCGC
>NZ_JAULSC010000107.1 GCF_030518195.1 Nocardioides cremeus | reverse complement strand
ATCCTTGCCGATCGATACAGCTACCTATATCCATCAAAAACAGAAAATAATAATCGCAACCCATGTGGACGATTTACTCATTTTTGGACCAGACGAACAAAGGATTCAACAGCTATTCTACAAGCTATCTGATATATCAGAGCTTGAAATCAAAGACCTTGGCGATGTAACTGAATTCCTAGGTATCCAAATTAATCGATCTAATCGATCGATATATATCAGCCAAGAAAGCTATCTTCAACGGCTGCTTACTCGTTTCAATAAGCAGAACGTTAAGCCAAGAAAAATACCTTTACCACAAGGTACCAAGCTTGCAAAAAACGACCAAACAGCAACGCCAAAAGATATCAATCTATTTCAACAACAAATTGGCGCACTAATCTA
>NZ_JAULSC010000106.1 GCF_030518195.1 Nocardioides cremeus | reverse complement strand
CCAAAACTCCGACGCAAACACGGGATTTCCCAAGCTCTGTATTGAGCTGTGGACGAATAGACTAGGCTTGTTTGGTAGTGCAGATTGTGTATATGTAGTGTTGATTAAGTGGGGCGGCGCCGCTGCAATTTCAGGACAGGAGGAAAGGACACCGAGCCAAATAAGGGGCTGCACGGGGGTGAGTCTATGTCGAATTTCTGCACTTGAGATTGCTACTCAAAAGGGCTATGTCGAAAGCAAGGGAGATGGTTGTGTTGAGAATTTATTGGCCACTCCAAATTGATATTACTGCATTTTGATGAACTCAGGATGCCACACAGCCCAAGGACGTCCAAATAAAAGACACTCAGAACATTGCTCAAGAAGGAAGGAGAAGATTCTCACATC
>NZ_JAULSC010000105.1 GCF_030518195.1 Nocardioides cremeus | reverse complement strand
AAATATCAAAACGAGCAAATCCATTAAATGGATACTCGACAGTGGAGCTAGCTCGCATATTTGCTGCGACCGAAAGCTATTCAGAAATATCAGAAAAATCACGAATATTAATGTCCAATGGGGCAATTCAGGAACGTTTTTACCAGCTATAGGCAAAGGAGAAGTACCAATTACGTTTAATAGCACTGGCCAATCAGTTGTGCTAAAAGACGTACTCTTTGTGCCAAAGTTTGGTTTCAATTTACTTAGTCTCTACCAAGCAGCTCAAAAAGGAGCTAAATTTAAGTTCTCCAAGGATTATAGTCTAATTACCCAATCCGGCCAAGTACTAGCCAAGGGCTACTACAATCGAAAAGTCGCGATCTTTTACACGACCAGCGATATCCA
>NZ_JAULSC010000104.1 GCF_030518195.1 Nocardioides cremeus | reverse complement strand
ATTAAAGAAAAAAAAATGGTAAGAAGACGCCTGTCAAAATGCTAAGTATCTAGCTGATTTCAGTTCTTTGGCGACGACTTAAGCAGTGTGTTTGTGGTTAATTTCAGTCCAAGGAAATAGTATTTCGTCTTAATAGTGGTTAAATTTCTGTAGAAATGTGTGTACTCTGCACTCTGATTATAGTGTCGATGTCACCTCCTCCTGGCAAGTCTGCTTAAGAACGAAATGGCGGAACACCCGGATGTTCGCACAAATAAATTCGCCACTATTAATCGGCACGGTGACTACCCTTCAGCTGTAGCTAGCCGAGATCTACAAAAACAGGGGTACAACGTGCTAACTCTAGACCGCATGGGTCTAAGCACGGGCGAAAAGACTGTCGCGATCG
>NZ_JAULSC010000022.1 GCF_030518195.1 Nocardioides cremeus | reverse complement strand
TCGACGGGGCATAACAAACTAATTCGTCGACTATGACACACTGTTGAGTTCTCAAGAATCAGACGCACACCGTCCCAGCACCTCTCGGCACCAGCGGCGGGGCAACCTGCAGAAACTTACCGATCCGGCTTGTGCGAGTCAACTCCGTGGAGCCGGTCTCACGCCGTGCGATGCATTTCTTTACCGGGACATGCCTCAGCCACTCGTTTTCGACCCTCTGGGCCGCGAGTGGAGCTGCGTGCTCCGGCGAGACAGAACATTACACACGGGTGAGCAGGGCCCAAAATCGGGGTGTGGTGCAGCCTCACCGAGGCCGTCGGGGCGCGGCCGGCCGGTAGGTGGAGACGCTCGGCTCCCCCGGCAACCAGTAGCGCCACGGGCGCTCGGGCGCGCCGCGCAGCCCCACCCGCGGCCCGGTCTCGACGTGCTGCGGCGCGGCGCCCGGCTCGAGGGTGACCGGCCCGGCGGCCAGGTCGGCGCCGCCGTGCTCGAGGGTGATGCCGAGCGCCTGGCACAGCCGCGCCGGCCCGCGGACCAGGTCGCGCTCGCTGGACCGGGGCCGGCGGCGCCGGACGGTCTCGTGTCCTTCGACGACCTCGCCGGCACGCAGCAGGACCGCGGCCGCCGTCCCCTCCTGCCCCACCACGACGTTCGCGCACACGTGCATGCCGTAGCTGAAGTAGGTGTAGAGCCGACCGGCCGGACCGAACATGACCTGGGTGCGCGGGGTCGGGCCGCGGTAGGCGTGCGAACCGGGATCGTCCTGGCCGGCGTACGCCTCGACCTCGGTGAGCCGCAGCGCCACGTCACCGTGGCGCAGCACCGCCCCCAGCAGGAGCGGCGCCACCTCCTCGGGACGCCCCGCGAGCAGCGGGAGCAGTCCCGACGGCTCAGGCGAGACGGCCACGCAGGGCGTCCGCTCGAGCCAGCAGCTCGTCGAGCTGCTCACGCACCCGCACCGGGGCGGTGCCACCGCGCCCGTCGCGCGAGGCCACCGAGCCGGGGGCGGTCAGCACCTCTCGCACCTGGGGGGACAGCTCCGGGGAGATCTCGGCGAACTGCTCGTCGGACAGCTCGTCCAGCTCGATGCCGAGCTCCTCGCAGCGGCGTACGCAGGCACCGGCCACCTCGTGGGCGACCCGGAACGGCACGTTCTGGCGCACCAGCCACTCGGCGACGTCGGTGGCCAGCGAGAAGCCCTGCGGTGCCAGCTCACCGGTGCGCTCGCCGTCGAACTCCAGCGTGGCGACCATGCCCGTGAAGGCGGGCAGCAGCACCTCGAGGGTGTCGACGGAGTCGAAGACCGGCTCCTTGTCCTCCTGCAGGTCGCGGTTGTAGGCCAGCGGCAGCGCCTTGAGGGTGGCCAGCAGACCGGTCAGGTTGCCGACCAGGCGGCCGGCCTTGCCGCGGGCCAGCTCGGCGATGTCGGGGTTCTTCTTCTGCGGCATGATGCTCGAGCCGGTCGACCAGGAGTCGTGCAGCGTCACGAAGCCGAGCTCCTTGGTGGCCCACAGGATGACCTCCTCGGCGAGCCGGCTCACGTCGATGCCGATCTGGGCGGTCACGAAGGCCAGCTCGGCGACGAAGTCGCGCGCCGACGTGCCGTCGATGGAGTTGGCGCTCGAGCCGGTGAACCCCAGCTCGGCGGCCACCAGCGTCGGGTCGAGACCCAGGCTCTGGCCCGCCAGCGCGCCCGAGCCGTACGGCGAGTCGCCGGCCACGCGGGCGTCCCAGTCGCCCAGCCGGTCGACGTCGCGCAGCAGCGGCCAGGCGTGCGCCATCAGGTGGTGCGAGAGCAGCACCGGCTGTGCGTGCTGCAGGTGCGTGCGTCCCGGCATGATCGTGGGTTCGGCGCCGTCCTCGCCCAGGTGCGTGCGCGCCTGCTGGGCTAGCGCGTCGACGAGGTCGAGCACGTGCCCGGCGACCACGCGGGCGTGGTCGCGCAGGAAGACCTTGAACAGGGTGGCGATCTGGTCGTTGCGCGACCGGCCGGCGCGCAGCCGGCCACCCACGTCGGGGCCGACCTCCTCGAGCAGCAGCCGCTCGAGCGCGCCGTGCACGTCCTCGTCGGAGGGGTCGGGGTGCAGGTCGCCGGCGGCGTAGCGCTCCCCCAGCACGTCGAGGCCGCGCAGCAGCTCGGCGTGGTCGGCGTCGACGAGCAGCCCGGCCCGGTGCAGCGCGTTGGCGTGCGCACGCGAGCCGGCCAGGTCGTAGGGCGTCAGGCGCCAGTCGAAGTGCGTCGAGCGCGAGAGCGCCTCGAGCTCGGGCGAGGGTCCCCCGGCGAACCGGCCGCCCCACAGCTTGCCGGTGTTGGTCGCATCCTGCTTGCCGGGCTGTTCGGTGGTCACGCTGGTGCTGCTCCTCTCGCCGCGACGATCGCGGCGCTCATGATCTCAGGCAGGTCGGGGGCGACCAGGCGTCCGTCGGCGGCGAGGTCGTGCGGCCTCCACCAGCGTGCCTCCACCACGTTGTCGACCTCACCGGGCTCGAGGTGCTCGAAGGTGATGGTGACGTCGCGCGGGAGGTGCAGCGCGAAGAAGGTCGAGTCGCCGAGGTAGGCGCGCCCGTCGTAGGTGAAGTGCCGGTGGTCGCGGTGGAAGGGCCCCACCAGCTCCTCGGCGGTGGCCACCACGCCGGTCTCCTCGCGCAGCTCGCGCAGTGCCGCGGTGACGTGGTCCTCCCCCGGGTCCAGGGCGCCGCCGATCGTGCCCCACCGCAGCTCGCCGGGCCGCCCGGGGTCTTGGTCGAGCAGCAGCAGGCACTCGCCCGCCGCGCTGACCGGGAGCACCCGGGCGGTCGCGCGCAGCACCGGCTCCATCACACCGCTCCCATCAGTCGGTGCCGGACTCCATCGCCGCGGCGTCCAGCGCCTCGTCGTCGATGTCGTCGGCCGAGCGGGGGTTCTTGGTGATCCGGTCGTAGCCGCCGGGCTCGATCTCGCCGTAGAGGGTGCCGTTCTCGACCAGCACCTGGCCCTGGTCGAGCGGCTGGTCGGCGTACAGCTCGAGCTTGGCGCGGCTGTCGGCGATGTCGAGGTTGCGCATGGTGAGCTGGCCGATCCGGTCCAGCGGGCCGAACGCAGCGTTCTCGGTGCGCTCCATCGACAGCTTGTCGGGGTGGTAGGAGAACGCGGGACCGTCGGTGGAGACGATCGAGTAGTCCTCGCCGCGGCGCAGCCGCAGCACCACCTCGCCGGTGACCAGCGAGGCGACCCAGCGCTGCAGCGCCTCGCGGATCATCAGCGACTGCGGGTCGAGCCAGCGACCCTCGTACATGAGGCGACCGAGCCGGCGACCGTCGTTGTGGAAGCTGGCGATCGTGTCCTCGTTGTGGATCGCGTTGAGCAGGCGCTCGTAGGCGATCCACAGCAGCGCCATGCCCGGGGCCTCGTAGATGCCGCGCGACTTGGCCTCGATGATGCGGTTCTCGATCTGGTCGGACATGCCGAGCCCGTGGCGCCCGCCGATCGTGTTGGCCTCGTGGACCAGCGCGACCGGGTCGTCGAAGCGCACGCCGTTGATGGCGACCGGGCGGCCGGCCTCGAAGGCGAGGGTGACGTCCTCGGTGGGGATCTCCACCGAGGGGTCCCAGAACTTCACGCCCATGATCGGCTCGACGACCTCGAGGGAGGTGTCGAGGTGCTCGAGGGTCTTGGCCTCGTGGGTGGCGCCCCAGATGTTGGCGTCGGTGGAGTACGCCTTCTCCTTGGAGTCGCGGTAGGGCAGGCCGTGCTCGGTGAGCCACTGGCTCATCTCGTCGCGCCCGCCGAGCTCGTGGACGAAGTCGGCGTCGAGCCACGGCTTGTAGATGCGCAGGTCGGGGTTGGCCATCAGGCCGTAGCGGTAGAACCGCTCGATGTCGTTGCCCTTGAAGGTCGAGCCGTCGCCCCAGATGTCGACGCCGTCCTCGTGCATGGCGCGCACCAGCATGGTGCCGGTGACCGCGCGGCCCAGCGGCGTGGTGTTGAAGTAGGTGCGCCCGCCGGAGCGGATGTGGAAGGCGCCGCAGGCGATCGCCGCGAAGCCCTCCTCGACCAGCTGGGTGCGGCAGTCGACGGCGCGCGCGATCTCGGCGCCGTACTCCTTGGCCCGGTCGGGCACGCCGGAGATGTCGGGCTCGTCGTACTGGCCGATGTCGGCGGTGTAGGTGCACGGGACCGCGCCCTTGTCGCGCATCCAGGCGACCGCGACGGAGGTGTCGAGACCTCCGGAGAACGCGATGCCCACGCGCTCCCCCTTGGGCAGCGTGGTCAGGACCTTGCTCATGGGTGCTCCTCGATCTGGGGGGTGAAGGTCGGGTCGTACGTCGGGTGGTCGGCCATCTCGAGGAAGCGGCGCGCCAGGGCGTCTCCCCCGGTCGGCTCGCGACCGATGACCAGGACGGTGTCGTCGCCGGCGATGGTGCCGAGGACGTCGGGGAACTCGGCCTTGTCGAAGGCCGAGCCCAGGAACTGCGCGGCGCCCGGGGGCGTGCGCAGGACCACGAGGTTGGCGGTGGCGTCGGCGCTGACGAGCAGCTCGGCGCACAGCCGGGCCAGGCGCGCACGCCCGGCCGAGGAGTCGGTGGGCGCGACGGGTCGGCGGTCGCCGCCCTCGGCGGGCACGGCGTAGACCAGCGCCCCGGAGGCGGCGCGGACCTTGACGGCCTCGAGCTCGACGAGGTCGCGCGAGAGGGTGGCCTGGGTGACTCGCACGCCGCTCTCGGCCAGCAGCAGGGCCAGCTCGCCCTGCGAGTGCACCTCGTGGGTGCTGACCAGCTCGACGATGCGCTGGTGGCGCGCGTTCTTGGTGGTGGGGCGCATGGCGAACTCGGTCACGTGACACCTCCCACGGCGGGCTGCTCGCCGCCGGCGAGCAGGAAGGCCAGCACCGCCTTCTGGGCGTGGCGCCGGTTCTCGGCCTCGTCCCAGACCGCGCTCTGCGGGCCGTCGAGCACCTCGGCGGCGATCTCCTTGCCGCGGTAGGCCGGCAGGCAGTGCAGCACCACGGCGTCGGGAGCGGCGTGGGCGAGCAGCTCGGGGGTCAGCGACCAGTCGGCGAAGACCAGCTCGCGCGCCCGCTCCTCGCTCTCCTTGCCCATCGAGATCCAGGTGTCGGTGACCACGACGTCGGCGCCGGCCACGGCCTTGACCGGGTCGGGCTCGGCGCAGGCCGAGCCACCGGTGGCGGCACCGATCTCGCTGGCCCGGTCGAGGACGTCCTGGTGGGGCAGGAACCCCTCGGGGCCGCTGACCCGCACGTGCATCCCGGCGGTCGCGCCGGCCAGCAGCCACGAGTTGCCCATGTTGCACGCGGCGTCGCCGACGAAGGCGACGCTCAGGCCGGCGAGCCG
Organism: Nocardioides cremeus; assembly: GCF_030518195.1. Lineage (GTDB taxonomy): Bacteria > Actinomycetota > Actinomycetes > Propionibacteriales > Nocardioidaceae > Nocardioides > Nocardioides cremeus. The sequence continues at coordinate 64,589 of NZ_JAULSC010000022.1, read as the reverse complement.
GCCGCGCTGCTCGCGCACGGTCAGCAGGTCGGCGATGAGCTGGCAGGGGTGGAAGTCGTCGGTCAGTGCGTTGACGACCGGCACGCCGGCGTGCGCGGCCATCAGCTCGAGGTCGGACTGGTGGAAGGTGCGCCACACCACGACCGAGACCTGGCGGCCCAGCACCCGGGCGACGTCCTCGACCGACTCGCGGATGCCGATGCCGGCCAGGCGGCCCTCGACGAGCATCGGGTTGCCGCCGAGCTCGGCGATGCCGGCGCCGAAGGAGGTCTGGGTGCGCAGCGTCGGCTTGTCGAAGATCATCGCCACCGACTGCGGTCCGGCCAGCGGCTTGGCGTCGTACGGCGCCCGCTTCATCGCCGCCGCGAGGTCCAGCACCCGGGCCTGCTCGGCCGGGGTGAGGTCGTCGTCGCGCAGGAAGTGGCGCGCCATCAGGTGCCCGCCTTGTCGAGGATCGCCGGCCAGGCCTGCAGGAACGCCTCGACGTCGGCGTCGGTGAGCACCAGGGGCGGCGCCAGGCGGATCCGGTTCGGCGTCGGCATGTTGACGATCCAGCCCGCGTCCTGGGCGGCGTCGACGACGGCCGCGGCGGTCTCGGAGACGAGGTCGAGGCCGATCAGCAGGCCCTGGCCGCGCACCTCGGTGACCCGCGGGTCGGCGCCCAGGCCCTCGCGCAGCCGCTCGCCGGCGAGCCGGGCGTGCTCGAGCAGCCCCTCCGACTCGACGGTGCGGATCACCGCCAGCGCGGCGGCGCAGGCCACCGGGCTGCCGCCGAAGGTGGTGCCGTGGTTGCCGGGCTCGAGCAGGTCGGCGGCCCGGCCCAGGCCGACGACGGCCCCGATCGGGTAGCCGCCGCCCAGGCCCTTGGCCAGGGTCAGCACGTCGGGCACGACCTGGCCGGCGTGGGCGAACCACTCGCCGGTGCGGCCCATGCCGGTCTGCACCTCGTCGAGCCACAGCAGTGCCCCGGACTCGTCGGCCAGCGCCCGGGCCGCGTGCAGGTAGCCCTCGGGGGCCGGCACCACACCGGCCTCGCCCTGGATCGGCTCGAGCAGGATGGCCGCGGTCTGGTCGCTGACGGCCTCGCGCAACGCGTCGGCGTCGCCGTACGGGACGAAGGTGACGTGGCCCGGCAGCGGCTCGAAGGGCTCGCGGTAGGCGGCCTTCGAGGTCAGCGCGAGCGCGCCCATGGTGCGCCCGTGGAAGCCGCCCTCGGCGACCACCACCTGGGTGCGCCCGGTGCGGCGGGTCAGCTTGAACGCGGCCTCGTTGGCCTCGGCGCCGGAGTTGGCCAGGAAGACCTTGCCGGGGCCGGCGCCGACGAGGCGCAGCAGCGTCTCGGCGAGCTCGACCTGGGGGCCGGAGGTGAAGAAGTTGGAGATGTGGCCGAGCGTGGACATCTGCTCGGTGACCGCCGCGACCAGCGCCGGGTGGGCGTGGCCCAGGGTGTTGACGGCGATCCCGCCGAGCAGGTCGACGTACTCCTTGCCGTCGGCGTCCCACACGTGGGCGCCCTCGCCGCGCACCAGGGCGAGCTTGGGCGGGCCGAAGGTGTTCATCAGCGAGTGGGAGTAGCGCTCCCCGAGATCCTGGTTGCTCACTTGCGCACCGCCTTCGACCGGGCCTTGCGGACCTTGGTCTCCACCCCGGGCAGCACCTGGGTGCCGACGCCCTCGTTGGTGAAGAGCTCGAGCAGCACCGCGTGCTTCTCGCGCCCGTCGACGACGGTGGCGCGCGGGACGCCCTCGGCGACCGCCTTGCGGCAGGCCTCCATCTTGGGCACCATCCCGCTGGCCAGGCTGGGCATCATGTCGGCCAGGGCCTCGGGGCTGATCTCGTAGATCACGTCGTCGCTCTCGGGCCAGTCGCGGAAGAGCCCCTCGACGTCGGTGAGCACCAGCAGCTTCTCGGCGCCCAGCGCCACCGCCAGGGCGGCCGCGGCGGTGTCGGCGTTGACGTTGTGCACCAGGCCGTCGACGTCGGGCGCGACGCTGGAGACCACCGGGATGCGCCCGGCCTCGATGAGGTCGCGCACGGCCTCGGGACGCACCTTGGCGACCTCGCCGACGAGGCCGAGGTCGACCTCCTCGCCGTCGACGATGGTGTTGGCCGGCTCAGCGGTGAAGAGCCCGGCGTCCTCGCCGGACAGGCCGACCGCCAGCGGGCCGTGCTCGTTGACCAGCCCGACCAGCTCACGCTGGACCTGGCCCACGAGCACCATCCGCACCACGTCCATCGCCTCGGGCGTGGTCACGCGCAGCCCGCCGCGGAACTCCGACTTGATGTCGAGCCGGTCGAGCATCGCGGAGATCTGCGGACCGCCGCCGTGCACCACGACGGGACGGAACCCGGCGAAGCGCAGGAAGGCGATGTCCTCGGCGAAGGCGCGCTTGAGGGTGTCGTCGGTCATCGCGTTGCCGCCGTACTTCACCACCACGACCTTGCCGTGGTAGCGCTTGAGCCAGGGCAGGGCGTCGGAGAGGATCTCCGCCTTGTCCGGGTCGGCCGGGGGGACCTCGCTGCGGATCATCTGGTCGCTGTCGTTCGTAGGAGTGCTCATGAGGAGTAGGCGCTGTTCTCGTGGACGTAGGCGTGGGTCAGGTCGTTGGTCCAGACGGTCGCCCGCTCGGACCCGGACTTCAGGTCGATCGTCACGCTGACCTCGCGCGCCGACAGGTCGACGCTCTCGGGATCGGCGTGGGGGGTGGACTGCCGGCAGACCCAGACGCCGTTCATGGCGACGTCGAGGTCGGCGGGGTCGAAGGTGGCGCCGGTGGTGCCGATGCTGGCCAGCACCCGGCCCCAGTTGGGGTCGTTGCCGAAGATCGCGGCCTTGAAGAGGTTGGAGCGGGCCACGCTGCGGCTCACCTCGACCGCCTCGTCCTCGGTGGCGGCGTTGAGGGTGGTGATCGCGATCTCGTGGTCGGCGCCCTCGGCGTCCTTGAGCAGCTGCATCGCCAGGTCCGTGCAGGCCTGGGTGAGCGCGGCGGTGAAGTCGTCGGGGCTGGGGGTGATGCCGCTGGCCCCGCTGGCCATCACGGTCACGGTGTCGTTGGTCGACATGCAGCCGTCGGAGTCGAGCCGGTCGAAGGAGACCCGGGTCGCGGCGCGCAGCGCGGTGTCGAGCTCGTCGGCGGGCACCACGGCGTCGGTGGTGAGCACCACCAGCATCGTGGCCAGCTGGGGCGCGAGCATGCCGGCGCCCTTGGCCATCCCGCCGATGCTCCACCCGGCGCCCTCGACCACGACCTGCTTGCTCACCGAGTCGGTGGTCATGATCGCCGCGGCCGCGTCGTCGCCGCCCTCGGCCGACAACGCGTCGTACGCCGCGTCGACGCCGGCGAGCACCTGCTCGCGGTCGTTGGTCAGCCCGATCAGGCCGGTGGAGCACACGACCACGTCGAGCGCACCGATGCCGACGTGCTCGGCGACCCGCTCGGCGACCGCGTGCGTGGTCTGGAAGCCCTCGGGGCCGGTGTAGCAGTTGGCGCCGCCGGAGTTGAGGACGACCGCCTTGACGGTGCCGTCCTTGACGACCTCCTGGCTCCACAGGATCGGGTTGGCCTTGCAGCGGTTGGCGGTGAAGACCGAGGCGGAGTCGAAGCGCGGGCCCGCGTTGACGACCAGCGCGACGTCCTTGGCGCCGGTCGACTTCAGCCCGGCGGGGACGCCGGCGGCCGTGAAGCCCTGGGGGGTGGTGATGCTCATCAGGGTGCCAGTCCGATCGTGGTCAGGCCCGTGCCCTCGTCGAGGCCGAGCGCGAGGTTCATGCACTGGACGGCGGCGCCGCCGGTGCCCTTGGCCAGGTTGTCGACGGCGCCGACGGCGACAAGGCGCCCGGCGGTCTCGTCGACGGTGACCTGCAGCTGCACGGTGTTGGAGCCGGTCACCGACTTGGTCTGGGGCCACTGCCCCTGGGGCAGCACGTGGACGAACGGCTCGTCGGCGTAGGCCTCGGCGTAGACGGCGTAGGCCTTGTCGGCGCTCACCTCGCCGACTAGGTCGGCCGAGCAGGTGGCCAGGATGCCGCGCGGCATCGGCACCAGCAGCGGCGTGAAGCTGACCGCGACCGTGCCGTCGGTGAGGGCGGAGAGGTTCTGGGTGATCTCCGGCGTGTGCCGGTGGCCGCCGCCGACGCCGTACGCGCTGGCGTTGCCCATGATCTCGGAGCCGAGCAGGTGGGCCTTGGCGGCCTTGCCGGCGCCGCTGGTGCCGCTGGCCGCGACCACCGAGACGCGCGGCTCGATGATCCCGGCCGCGATGGCGGGCGCCAGGCTCAGCGTCGAGACGGTCGGGTAGCAGCCAGGCACGGCGATGCGGCGCGCGCCGCGCAGCTCCTCGCGTCGGCCGGGCAGCTCGGGCATGCCGTAGGGCCAGGTGCCGGCGTGCTCGCCGCCGTAGAACTTCTCCCACTCCCCCGCGTCGCGCAGCCGGAAGTCGGCGCCGCAGTCGATGACGACGGTGTCGTCGCCGAGCTGGGCGGCCACCTCGCCGGACTGGCCGTGCGGCAGGGCGAGGAAGACGACGTCGTGACCGCTGAGGACCTCGATCGTGGTGGGCTCGAGCACCCGGTCGGCCAGCGGCACGAGGTGCGGCTGCAGGGCCCCGAGGGGCTGGCCCGCGTTGGACGCGCCGGTCAGGGCGCCGATCTCCACCTCGGGATGGGCCAGCAGCAGCCGCAGGACCTCACCTCCGGCGTACCCGCTCGCTCCGGCCACTGCCACTCGCACTCTTGCCATATGCATGACTATACGCAGACCTGCATGATCATGTGCAAGCGGGGGGTGCGCTGGGGCCCGAGCCGGTGGCACCGGCGGCCGGCGCGGCCTAGGTTCGCAGCCATGACGGCTCTCGACCCCACCGACCTGCTGGCGCACCTGCAGCGTGAGTCAACCCGCTTCCGCGACGTGCTCGCCACCACCCCTGCGGTGGCGCGGGTGCCCGGCTGCCCCGACTGGTCGGCCGCCGACCTGCTCTGGCACCTCACCGAGGTGCAGTGGTTCTGGGCCGAGGTGGTGCGCACCCGCCCCGCGGCGCCCGCCGAGGACGCACCCGCGCCGGTGCGGCCGGCGGCGTACGACGACCTGCTGGCGCTCTTCGACCAGCACAGCAGCGCGCTCCTGGAGGAGCTGCGCCGCGCCGACCCCGCCGACGCGGCCTGGACCTGGTCGGCCGAGCAGACGGTCTGGTTCACCTACCGCCGCCAGGCGCTCGAGGCGCTGGTGCACCGCGTCGACGCCGAGCAGACCGCCGGCGAGGCCACCCCGGTCGACCCGGTGCTGGCCGCCGACGGGGTGCTGGAGGCGCTCGACGTGATGTTCGGCGGCACCCCCGCCTGGGGACGCTTCGAGGGCGCGGGCGAGCACGTGCGGGTCGACTGCACCGACACCGGCGACCGGGTCGGGGTCGAGCTGGGCCGCTTCAGCGGCACCGACCCGGCCACCGGCACGTCGTACGACGAGCCCGACATCGGCGTGGTCGCCGACCCCGGCCGGGCCCCGGACGCGGTGGTCGCCGGCCCGGCCGCCCTCCTGCTCACCTGGCTGTGGCGCCGCCCCGACCCCGGCGACACTGCCGACGACACCGACGACACCGACGACACCGACGACACCGACGACACTGCCACCGGGCTCGACGTCACCGGCGACCCCGACGTGCACGCCCGCTTCGCCGCGATCGTGGACCAGCCGCTCAACTGACCCGGCCTGGATCTCACGCCCACCCGGCCCCAACTTCGCGTCCACCCGGCCCTAACTTCGCGCCCACCCGGCCCTAGCTTCGCACCGAGCCGGCCCGGACCGACGAGGCGTCGGTCCGGGCCGGGTCAGCGCGACATTCGGGCCGAGTCAGGGTGAAGTTCGGGCCGGGTCAGCGTGGGTGGGTCAGCGCTGGGTGGCCCCGGTGCGCTCCGCGGCGAGGGCCACAGCGGCGTCGCGTGCGGCGGCCGCCTCTCCCTCGACGAGGGTGCGGTCGTGGGCGCGCAGGCGCAGGGCGAAGGCCAGCGACTTGCGTCCCTCGCCGACCTGGTCGCCGGTGTAGACGTCGAAGAGGCGCACCGACTCGAGGAGCTCACCGGCGCCCTCGCGCAGCGCCGCCTCGACCGAGGCGGCCGGCACGTCGGCGTCGACGACGAGGGCGACGTCCTCCTTGGCCACCGGGTAGGTCGAGAAGACCGGCGCGGGGCGCAGGTCGACGGCACGCTCGAGCAGCAGGTCGAGGTCGACCTCGGCGGCGACCGAGCGGGGCGGCAGGCCGAAGGCGGTGCAGACCCGCGGGTGCAGCTCGCCGGCGTGGCCGACGACGACACCCTCGACCAGCAGCTCGGCGCAGCGACCGGGGTGCCAGGGCGCCAGGGCCGCGGCCCGGGTCTGCAGCTCGAGGCCCAGCGCGTCGCTGACGCCGCGCACGGCCTCGACGGCGTCGGACCAGTCGACGTGGCGACCGGTGCCCCACCAGCCCGAGGAGTCGGCCTCGCCGACGGCCACCAGGCCCAGGTGCACCGGCTGGGCCGGCAGCGCCTTCTCGAGCTCCTCGAGCTCGGCGTCGGTGGGTCGGCGGTCGACGGGCAGGATCGGCGCCGGGCCGCTGCCGTGCGGCGCGGTGACCGGGGCGCTCTCGAAGACGGCGAACGAGGTGGTGCCGTGGCCGACGTTGCGCTCGGCGGCGCGCAGCAGCCCGGGCAGCAGCGTGCTGGTCATGTACGGCGCCTCGGCGCTGAGCGGGTTGCTCAGCCGCAGCAGGCTGCGCCGGTCGTCGTCGGCCCCGAGGCCCAGCAGGTCGAGGTCGCCGGTGCCGATGAACGGGAAGGTGAGCACCTCGACGAAGCCCTGGCCGGCCATCGTGCGCCCGACGCGGCGGCGCAGGCGCTGCTCGCGGGTCAGGCCGCGACCCGACGGCGGGGTCGGCAGCACCGAGGGCACCTTGTCGTAGCCGACGACCCGCACGACCTCCTCGGAGAAGTCCTGGGGGTCGGTGAGGTCGGGGCGCCACGGCGGCGGGGTGACCTGCAGCCGCTCGCCCTCGACGACCACGTCGCAGCCCACGGCGCGCAGGTGCGCGATCGCGGTCTCGTCGTCGATGGGCATGCCGCTGACCCGGCGGGCCAGGCCCGCGTCGAGGTGCACCGCCTCGCGGGGCCGGGGCGCACCGACGACGGTGACGCCGGGCTCCGCCGTGGCGCCGCCGTACGTCGTCAGCAGCTCGACGACGCGGTCGGCGGCCGGCTCGCAGGTGGTCGGGTCGGCGCCGCGCTCGTTGCGCTTGCCGGCCTCGGAGGAGATCTTGTGGCGCTTGCCGGTGCGGAACATCGCGACCGGCTCCCAGTGGGCGGCCTCGACCAGCACGCGGGTCGTCGACTCGGAGATCTCGGTGGCCTCGCCGCCCATCACGCCGCCGAGGCCGATGACCCCGGAGTCGTCGGTGACGACGAGGTCCTCGGGGCCCAGCTCGCGCTTGGTGCCGTCGAGGGTGGTGAGGCGCTCGCCGTCGCGGGCGCGGCGCACGCGCACGGTGCCCTGCACCTTGTCGAGGTCGTAGCCGTGGATCGGGCGGCCGGTCTCGAGCATCACGTAGTTGGTGACGTCGACGGCCAGCGAGATCGGTCGCATGCCCGCCATCCGGATCCGGTCGGCGATGAAGGCCGGGGTCTCGGCGGTGGGGTCGAAGCCGCTGACGGTGCGGGCGACGAAGACCGGGCAGCCCTCGGGGTCCTCGACCTCGACCGGGTGGCCGGCGCCGTCGGCCGGCGGCAGGTCGCGCTCGACGGGGTCGCGGAACGGGGCGTCGAAGCCCAGCGCGGCCTCGCGGGCGATGCCGCGCAGCGACAGGGCGTAGGCCCGGTCGGGGTTGATCTCGAACTCGATGATCTCCTCGTCGAAGCCGAGCAGCGGGCGCACGTCCTGGCCGGGCTCACCGGCACCGGGCGGCAGCACGATGATGCCGCCAGCGTCGGACTGAGCGTCGGTGCCCAGGCCGAGCTCGGCGGCCGAGCAGATCATCCCGGCCGAGACGTGGCCGTAGGTCTTGCGGGCGCTGATCGCGAACCCGCCGGGCAGCACGCCGCCGGGCAGGACCGTGACGACGAGGTCGCCGGGGGCGAAGTTGTGGGCTCCGCACACGATGCCCTGCGGCTCGCCGGTGCCGTTGGCGTCGCCGACGTCGACGGTGCACCAGTTGATGGTCTTGCCGTTCTTCTGCGGCTCGGGCTCCATGGTGAGCACGCGGCCCACCACCAGGGGGCCGGTGATCTCCTCACCGGGGCGCTCGATCGCCTCGAGCTTGAGCCCGAGCATGGTCAGTCGATCGGTGAGCTCCTCGGTGCCCACCTCGGCGGGCAGGTCGACGTGCTCACGGATCCAGGAGACGGGTGCCTTCATGATTCCTCAGATCTCGGTTCCGAACGCGGCACTGAAGCGGACGTCGCCCTCGAAGAGCGGTCGCAGGTCCTCCAGGCCGTGGCGGAACATGAACGAGCGGTCGATGCCCATGCCGAACGCGAAGCCTGTGTAGACCTCGGGGTCGACGCCGCAGGCGGTCAGCACGCGCGGGTTGACCACTCCGCAGCCGCCCCACTCGATCCAGCCCTCGCCGCGGCACGTGCGACAGGCGTCGCCAGCCGATGACACAGCGACGCCCCGGCACACGAAGCAGCGCACGTCGACCTCGGCCGACGGCTCGGTGAAGGGGAAGTACGACGGGCGGAAGCGGGTGTCGATGCCGTCGCCGAACAGCTGGCCGGCGAAGTGGTCGAGCGTGCCCTTGAGGTGCGCCATGGTGATGCCCTCGTCGACGACGAGGCCCTCGACCTGGTGGAACATCGGGCTGTGCGTGGCGTCGTACTCGTCGGTGCGGAAGACCCGGCCCGGGCAGACGACGTAGATCGGCGGCTTGCGGGTCAGCATGGTGCGCGCCTGCACCGGCGAGGTCTGGGTGCGCAGCACGACGTGGTGGTCGGCCGGCTCGGTCCAGAAGGTGTCCTGCATGGTGCGCGCGGGGTGGTCGGGGCCCAGGTTGAGGGCGTCGAAGTTGAGCCACTCGGCCTCGACGACCGGGCCCTCGGCGACCTCCCAGCCCATCGCCACGAACAGGTCGGCGACCAGCTCGGACTGCAGGGTCACCGGGTGCCGGCCACCGGCGCGGCGCCGGTCGGTGGGCAGGGTGACGTCGACGGTCTCCTCGACGAGCATCCGCTCCTCGTGCTCGGCCTCCAGCACCACCTGGCGCGCAGCGAGCGCCTCGCTCACGTCCTTGCGGGCGCGGCCGATGCGCTGCCCGGCGTCCTTGCGGGCCTGCGGGGGCAGCGCCCCGATCTCGCGGTTGGCCAGCGCCAGGGGCGAGCGGTCGCCGGCGTGGTCGAGGCGCGCCTGCTTCAGCGCCTCGAGGTCGCCGGCCTGCTCGATCGCGGCGATCGCGGCGTCACGTGCCGCCTCGACCTCCTCCGCCTGGAGCGGGGTGACCTCGACGGGGTCGTAATCGGTGTTCGGGCCCGACATCACTGCCTCTCGCTGGGTGCTCGCGCGCAGTCTACGGACGACCGCGCGCGGCTCAGGCCTCGGGACCGACCGGCCAGGTCACCTGCACCCGCGCTCCCCCGCCGGGGGCGTCGGTGATGCCCACGTGGCCGCCGTGGGCGCGGGTCAGGCCGCCGACGATGTACATGCCCAGCCCGGAGCCGCCCCGCGCCCCGCTCTTCCAGAACTTGGTGAAGACGCGGCGGCGCAGCTCCTCGGGGATGCCCTCGCCCTCGTCGTCGACGGTGACCCGCACCGCGGCCCCGGCCTCGCCGGAGCCCGGGGCCAGCGCCTCGAGCCGCACCCGCACCGTGCCGTCGCCGTGGCGCACCGCGTTCTCGACCAGGTTGGTCACCACCTGGGCCAGCTTGTCGGGGTCGGCCAGCACGTCGGGGAGGTCGCCGGGGTCCTCGAGCAGCACCGGCCGCGAGGTGGCGGCCTGCACCGAGGCGACCGCCCGCCCGGTGATCACGCCCACGTCGGTGGGCCGGCGGTGCAGCTGCAGCCGACCGGTGTCGATGCGGGCCACGTCGAGCAGCTCGGCGATCAGCCGGCTCAGCCGGTCGGAGTCGGAGCTGACCGTGGTGAGCATCAGCTTCTTCTGCTCGTCGTTGAGCTTGTCCCAGCGGTTGAGCAGGGCCTGCACGAAGCCCTTGACCCCGGTCAGCGGCGAGCGCAGCTCGTGGGCGACGGTGGCGACGAGGTCGGAGCGCTCGCGGTCGAGGCGCGCCCGGCCGCGGCCCGAGCGCAGCGTCACCGCGACCCGGTCGACCGGGTCGCGCAGGGTGGTGCGGTGGATGCGCGCGGCCACGAGCACCTCGCTGCCGTCGGGCAGCAACCAGGGCTGCTCCGGCACGGCGGTGCGGGTGGCCAGGCCCTCGAACGGGGTGTTGCAGGCGCACCAGGACGCGCCGTCGCGGTCCTGCAGCCGCAGCACGTCGGGCAGCGGTCGGCCCCGGGCCGCGTCGGCGTCGACGCCGAGCATCCGCGCCGCGGGGGCCGAGACGTGGCGCACGCTGCCGTCGCTGCCGGCCAGCACCACGCCGTCGGGCAGGTCGTCGAGCAGCGCCCGGGCCTCGTCGGAGGGCGGGGGCGGCGCGACCGGAGACATGGGCCCCACCCTAGGAGGCCGGCCCGCTCGAGGTCAGGTACGCCGCTGGGTGCGGGCGGTCTCGTAGAGGCACAGCGCGGCGGCGGTCGAGAGGTTCAGGCTCTCGGCGCGACCGTGGATCGGGATCGAGACCCGGTGGTCGGCCAGCGCCGCCAGCTCGGGCGGCAGGCCCCAGGCCTCGTTGCCGAAGAGCCAGGCCACCGGCCCCGCCAGCGGCGCGGAGTCGTAGAGGTCGCGCTCGCCGGCGCCGTCGGCGGCCAGCACCTGCAGGCCCCCGGCCTGCAACGCCCGCACCGCGCCCGCGGCGTCGGGGACGACCACCACCGGCAGGTGGAACAGCGAGCCCACCGAGGCGCGCACGGTCTTGGGGTTGTAGGCGTCGACCGAGCTGCCGGCCAGCACCACGGCGTCGGCGCCGGCGGCGTCGGCGCAGCGCAGCACGGTGCCGGCGTTGCCGGGGTCGCGCACGTCGGCGCAGAGCGCGACCAGGCGCGGCGCGGCGCCCAGCACCGTGTCGAGGTCGGTGTCGAGGAAGCGGCACACGCCGACCAGCCCGGCGGGGCTGACGGCATCGCTCAGCGAGGCCAGCGCGCGGTCGTCGACGAGGGTCCAGGCGACGCCGGACTCGTGCGCGGCGCCGGTCAGGGCGGCGTACCGCTCGGTGGCGGCGGGGGTCGCGAAGACCTCCACCAGCACGCCGGGCGCCTCGAGGGCGCCCTCGACGGCCTTCGGGCCGTCAGCGAGGAACAGCCGCCGCTCGGAACGGACCGAGCGGCGGCTGAGCCTGCGTGCGTCCTTGACGCGGGTGTTGCCCGCGACGAGGGGAGCCGAGGGGGTGGTCAGGCCGAGGCCTCCGCCTTGGGGGCGTTGACGTCCTCGGGCAGGGCGTTCTTGGCGGTCTCGACCAGGACGTTGAACGCCGCGATGTCGTTGACGGCCAGGTCGGCCAGGATCTTGCGGTCGACCTCGACGCCAGCCAGGTTCAGGCCCTGGATGAAGCGGTTGTAGGTCATGCCCTGGGCGCGGGCTGCGGCGTTGATCCGCTGGATCCACAGCTTGCGGAAGTTGCCCTTGTTCTTGCGCCGGTCGTTGTAGTTGTAGACCAGGGAGTGGGTGACCTGCTCCTTGGCCTTGCGGTACAGGCGCGAGCGCTGGCCGCGGTAGCCGCTGGCGCGCTCGAGGGTGGTACGACGCTTCTTCTGGGCGTTCACTGCGCGCTTGACGCGTGCCATGGTGTCTCCTTGGTGCTCTGCCGACCGAGGTGGTCGACGTCAGGGCCGGTGCGCCGGCCCGGTGGTTGACGGGTGGGCGAGGCTCAGATGCCGAGCATCTTCTTGGCGCGCGCGGTGTCGGCCTTGGCCACCTCGACGGTGCCGGTCATGCGGCGCGTGACCTTCGAGGGCTTCTTCTCGAGGTTGTGGCGCTTGCCGGCCTTCTCGCGAAGGATCTTGCCGGAGCCGGTCACGCGGAAGCGCTTGCCGGCGCCGGAGTGGCTCTTGTTCTTGGGCATCTGTGTCTCTCTCTCGTTGCGTGCTGCGGCAGTTCGGTGCGGGACCCGTGCGGGCCCCGGGCGGTGCTCAGGCCTCGATCTCGGGATCGAGGTTCTCGGAGCGACCGCGCTCCTTCTTGGGAGCAGCCTGGCGACCGGCGTTGCGCTCGGTGCGCTCGGCGCGCTCCTCGGCCTCCTCGGCGGCACGCTCGGCGGCCTTGGCCTCCTTGGCGGCCTTGTGCTCGACCTTGGCCTCGGCCTTCTTCTTGTGCGGGCCCAGGACCATGGTCATGTTGCGGCCGTCCTGCTTGGGCGAGGACTCCACGAAGCCGAGCTCGGTGACGTCCTCGGCCAGCTTCTGCAGCAGGCGGAAGCCCAGCTCGGGGCGGTGCTGCTCGCGGCCGCGGAACATGATCGTGATCTTGACCTTGTCGCCGGCGTTGAGGAACCGGACCACGTGACCCTTCTTGGTCTCGTAGTCGTGCGAGTCGATCTTGGGACGAAGCTTCATCTCCTTGATGATCACGTTCGTCTGGTTGCGCCGGGCCTCGCGAGCCTTCTGGGCGTTCTCGTACTTGAACTTCCCGTAGTCCATGAGCTTGCAGACCGGGGGGCGGGCCATCGGGGCGATCTCGACGAGGTCGAGGTCAGCCTCCTGGGCAAGGCGCAGTGCGTCGGCGGTGGGAACGATGCCGACGGTCTCGCCGCTGGGGCCAACGAGTCGGACCTCCTGGACGCGGATCCGGTCGTTGATTCGAAGCTCGGTGCTGATGTGTCCTCCTGGTGGGGATGTCCTCGGAGGCTCTTGCGCGTCCCGGCCGTGGAAGAGGGCCGGAAATGAACAAAGGCTTCCGCTTGCAGCAAGCGGAAGCCAGTCGCGACACGTCCCCCCTACGCAGGGTTCAGCATCTACGGGTGAGCACGGGTGCTCTCCCGGGACCGGACCCGACGACCTGTGGTGCTGGCGGTCGATGCGGGTGGGAGACGATCGTGCCTGGCCTCCGCTTGGAGATCGGCCTGCCGTGGACTCCTCGCGGAGCACATGACGGACCGATCGGTCGTGGACAGACTCTAGCCGACGCGGCGCCGCGCACCCAAACCCCAGCCCTCGGACCCCAGTGCCTCGGTGCCTCGGTGCCTCGGTGCCTCAGCCCTCGCCGGGTCGCAGCCAGCCGATGCCCGAGCCCAGCCGCACCGGCTGCCACCCGGCGCCCAGCGCCTCGAGGTCCCCACCCTGCACCACGAGCCGCGCGGGGCCGGCGACGTCGACCAGCAGCGCCGCGGCACCTTCCTGCACCGCGGCCTGGGCGGCGTACGGCGCGGTGACCGGGACGGGGCGCGCCTGCGGGTCCCACGCGGTCATCGACGCGGTGCCGGTGAACGAGAGCAGCGCGGTGCGGCCGTCGGCGCCGGTGAGCAGCACCGCAGCCATGTCGCTGGTCTTGTCGTGGGCCAGGCCCCGCTCGTCGACCTCGACCTCGCCGAGCAGCGCCACGACGGGGACCAGCAGCCGGGCGGTGCGCAGCACCTCGAGGCAGGCCAGGTAGGTGTCGGGATCACGCGGGTCGGCGTCGTACGCCGCGAGCGCGGCCACGAGCGCGGGCTCGGCCTCGCCGGTGTCGCCGGGGAACCCGGGGCCCGCGAGCAGCCGCTGGTGCTGGTCCTGGTGCTGGTCCTGGTCGCGGTCGTCCACTCCCCCATCATCCCCGCCGGTCGGTGCGCACCACGCGCTGGCCTCCTGTGACACCCTGGAGGCATGGACGAGGCAGCCTGGACAGCGCTCGCGATCACCCTGACCGTCGTGGGCGGCCTCGTCACGGTCTGGGCCTGGCGCCGCCGGGGCGCGGTGCCGGCCATGCGGGCCGCGGCGCTGACGCTGCTGGTGCCCGCGGCCTACCTGACCGGGACCCTCGAGATGTTCACCCGCATCGTCGACGCGGTCGGCGACTGGGCGTTCGGGCTGGTGCTGAGCCCCGTCGTGTGGATCGGTGCGGCGCTCGCCGGCACGTCGGTGCTGCTGCTCGTCGGCGCCGGCCTGCTCGACCGGCGCTCCGGCTCGCGGCGCGTGGGCAGGGCCCGGCGCGACGAGCTCGCCTCCCCCGAGGCGCCCGCACCCGCTGACAAGGGCAACAAGGGCAACAAGGGCAACAAGGGCAAGCCCGCCATCGACGACGACCTGGCCGACATCGAGGCGCTGCTGCGCAAGCGCGGCATCTCCTGATGGCCCGCAGCACCGGCCCCGGCGAGCCGGGCGGCGCGGCGGCGCGCAGCCACCTGTGGGCCCGGCTCGACGCGGCGGTGCGCGCCCTGGGCGAGCCGGCCCCGACACCGCTGCTCGTCGTCGACCTCGACGCCTTCGACGCCAACGCCGCCGACCTCGAGCGCCGCGCGGGCGGCACGCCGCTGCGGCTGGCCTCGAAGTCGGTGCGGGTGCCGAGCCTGATGACCCGCGCGCTGGCTCGCGACGGCTTCCGCGGCGTGCTGGCCTACACCCTCGCCGAGGCGCTGTGGCTCGAGGAGCACGAGGTCACCGACGACCTCCTCGTCGCCTACCCCACCGTCGACCGGGCCGCGCTGGGCGCGCTCGTGGTCTCCCCGCGCGCCGCGGCCCGGATCACGCTGATGGTCGACGACGTGGCCCACCTCGACGCGGTCGACTCGGTGCGCTCCTCGCGGGCGGTGCCGGTGCGGGTGGCGATCGACGTCGACGCGGGCCTGCAGGCCGGCGGGCGGCACGTGGGCCCCAAGCGCTCCCCGCTGCGCGACGCCGAGGCCGTGACCGCCCTGGCCCGCGAGGTCGTGGCCCGGCCCGGCTTCACCCTGGTGGGGGCGATGACCTACGAGGGCCAGGTGGCCGGGGTGCCCGACGACGTGCCGAGCGCCCGGGCCCGCTCGCTGGTGGTGCGCCGGCTCAAGGACGCCTCGCTGGCCCAGCTGGCCGAGCGGCGCCGACAGGTGCACGCGGCACTCCTCGACCTCGTCGGCCCCGAGGGGCTCGAGCTGTGGAACGCCGGCGGCTCCGGCTCGGTCGAGACCAGCGCCGCCGACCCGGTGGTCACCGAGGTCGCCGCCGGCTCCGGGCTGCTGGTCCCGACGCTCTTCGACCACTACCGCTCCTTCGCGCCGCGACCGGCCGCCTTCTTCGGGCTCCCGGTGACCCGGCGCCCCTCCGCCGACGTCGCGACCGTCCACGGAGGCGGGCTGGTGGCCTCGGGAGCGGCCGGCCCCGACCGGCTGCCCACCCCCTGGGCGCCGCCCGGGCTGCGGCTGACCGGCCTGGAGGGCGCCGGCGAGGTCCAGACCCCGCTGGTGGGGCCCACAGCGTCGATGCTCTCGATCGGCGACCTCGTGTGGTTCCGGCACGCCAAGGCCGGCGAGCTGTTCGAGCACGGCCGCAGCGTGCGGCTGCTGGCCGATGACCGCTTCGTGGAGGAGGTGGAGACCTACCGTGGCCTCGGTCTCGCCTTCTGAGGTGGCCCGCCTGGTCCTCGACCTGGCCACCAGCCGCCCGCCCACGCTGGGCGGCGCCGGCTGGCTGGTCTGCATCGACGGACCCTCGGGTGCCGGCAAGTCCACGCTCGCGGACGCCGTCGCGGAGGCCTCGTCCGTGCGCACCCGCGTCGTGCGTCTCGACGACATGTACCAGGGCTGGGACGGCCTGCCGCACGTGCCCGACCAGCTCGAGCAGCTGTTGAGCCCCCTCGACCGCGACGCGGCGAGCAGCTACACCCGCTACGACTGGCAGGCCGGCGCCCCGGGCGAGGACGTGACCGTCGCCCCGGTGCCGCTGCTGGTGCTCGAGGGGGTCGGCGCCGGCACCGCCCGCATCTCCCCGCTGACCACCGTGCTGGTCTGGGTCGACGCCCCCACCGAGCTGCGCCGCCGGCGCGGGGTGGAGCGCGACGGCGACTCCTTCGAGCCGCACTGGGAGGCCTGGGCCGAGGCCGAGGCGCACCACTTCGAGCGCCAGGGCACCCGCGGCCGGGCCGACGTGCTCGTCGACGGCACCGGGAGCGTGCCGCCGCGCACGGTCGTCCCGGGCGCGGCGACCTCGGAGCGCGCGGCCGTCCCGGACCACTAGGGTTCGCCGCATGCTTGCACCCAGCGGAGACCAGTTCGAGATCTCCGGCGGCGGCTACCGCGCGGTGGTCACCGAGTGCGGGGCGGCGCTGCGCGAGCTGTCGTACGCCGGCCGGCCGCTGGTCGACGGGTTCGGTCTCGAGGAGCACTCCTGGGGCGGGCGCGGCCAGCTGCTGGTGCCCTGGCCCAACCGGCTCACCGAGGGCCGGTTCAGCTTCGGCGGGCACGACCTGGTGCTGCCGCTGACCGAGCCCGAGCTGAGCAACGCCTCCCACGGGCTGGTGCGCTGGGCCGCGTGGACCCTGGAGGAGCACACCGCCCACTCGGTCTCGCTGACCTACCGCCTGATGGCCCGCACGGGCTGGCCCTGGACCCTCGACCTGCACGTGGTGCACGACCTGTCGGCCGACGGCCTGACGGTGACCGTCACGGCCACCAACATGTCGCCCGAGGAGGCGCCGTACGCCGCCGGCTCGCACCCCTACCTGTGCGTCGGCTCCGGCCCCGTCGACCAGCTCGAGCTGACGCTCCCGGCCGCGACGGCGCTGCGCACCGACGACTACAAGCGCGCGGTCGGCTCCGAGCCGGTCGACGGCGGCGAGCTCGACTTCCGGGTCTCCCGGCCGTTGCGCTCCACCGTGCTCGACACCGCGTTCACCGACCTCGAGCGCGACGAGTGGGGCCGGGCCACCACGACCCTGCGCGACCCGCGCAGCGGTGAGGGTGTGAGCCTGTGGGTGGACCCGACCTGGACCCACCTGCAGGTCTTCACCGCCGACGGTGCCCCCGGCGCCCGCCGCTCGTTGGCGGTCGAGCCGATGACCGCGCCGCCCGACGCGCTGCGCTCGGGCACCGACCTGGTGGTCCTGGCACCGGCCGGCAGCCCGGGCGACGAGCACTCCGGCTCGTGGGGCATCCGCGCGGTCGACTGACCGGCTCGGTCAGTGCGGCGGGTCGGCGACGATCGCGCGCAGCTGCCGGACCGCCTGCTGGGCCCGGGCGCCGTCGGAGCCCTGGATGCCCATCGCCGCGAGGGTCGTGCCGTCGCTGAGGTCGAGGGTGGCCCACGGCGCGCCCGGGGGCATCCGCACGCTCACCACCTGCTCCCACGCCAGCTCGCGGCGCCGGAACCCGTTGACGACCACCAGGCGCCCACGCTCCGCGTCGACGCGGGAGCGCACCAGCGCGAAGATGGCACCGAAGCCCAGCGCCCCCAGGAAGACCAGGGTGCTGCGCTGGAAGAAGGTGAACCGGGCACGCACGTCGGGCCCGAAGCTGATCCACGCGGCCGCGAAGACCACGAGGAGGGCGACGCCGAGCCCGATGCCGACGATGCGCGGGCCGAGCGGGCGGAAGGTCACCGGCAGGGCGGGAGCCGACGGCCCCGCGCCGCCCTCAGAGGCGGCAGGCATGGATGTCGGTGAGCAGGATGCCGCGGGCCCCGAGCTGCCACAGCTGGTCCATCAGCCGCTGCGCGCCGGCACGCGGGACCATGGCCCGCACCGCCGACCAGCCCTCGCGATGCAGCGGGGCGACCGTGGGGCTCTCGATCCCGGGGGTCAGGCGCACCGCGTCGGCGACCTGGTCGCTGGGGATGTCGTAGTCCATCATCACGTAGCTGCGCGCCACCAGCACGCCCTCGATGCGCCGCTTGAGCGACTCGAAGCCTTCCGGGACGTCGCCGGTGCGGGTGATGAGCACCGCCGACGACTCCAGGATCGTCTCGCCGAAGACCTCCAGGCCGGCCTGGCGCAGCGTGCTGCCGGTCTCCACGACGTCGGCGATCACGTCGGCGACACCGAGCTGGATGCTGGTCTCGACGGCGCCGTCGAGGCGGGTGACGCTGGCCTCGATGCCGCGCTCCTCCAGGAAGGCGCGCACGACTCCGGTGTACGACGTCGCGATCCGCGCCCCGGCGAGGTCGGAGAGCTCGGTGTAGCGCCCGGGTCGCGCAGCGAAGCGGAAGCGGCTGCGACCGAAGCCCAGGTCGAGCGCCTCGTCGGCCTTCGCGCCCGAGTCGCGCAGCAGGTCGCGCCCGGTGATGCCGACGTCGAGGGTGCCCTCGCCGACGTACAGCGCGATGTCGCGCGGGCGCAGGTAGAAGAACTCGACACCGTTCTCGGCGTCGGTGAGCGTGAGCTGCTTGGAGTCCTCACGCTGGCGGTAGCCGCTCTCCTTGAGGATCTCGGAGGCGGAGACGGACAGCGATCCCTTGTTGGGGACCGCCACTCTCAGCAACGACATGGCGGTGGCCTCTCAGAGGTGGGTGTAGACGTCGTCGAGCTCGAGGCCGAGCCCGAGCATCAGGACCTGCACGTGGTAGAGCAGCTGGCTGATCTCCTCGGCCGCGCGCTCCTTGCCCTCGTGCTCGGCGGCCATCCAGGACTCGGCGGCCTCCTCGACCAGCTTCTTGCCGATCGCATGGACCCCCGCGTCGAGCTCTCGCACGGTGCCCGATCCCTCGGGACGGGTCCGGGCCTTCTCGGCCAGCTCGGTCCACAGCTCCTCGAACGTCTTCACGATGGACCAGCCTAGGTGGTGGGCCTGCGGCGCCCGGTATCGGATCGCGGGAACGAGACCTGCACGACACGATGGTCCCGTGGACGCCCCTCACCCCCTGGCCGGCCTGCGCTGGCCCCGCCCCACCGACCGCGCCTCGCTGCGGCCCGCCGAGTGGCGCTCGCGCCTCACCGACGCCGGCCAGCCAGGCGCCACCACGTCGCCAGCAGGCTGACCCCGACCAGCACCAGCGCCATCGCCAGCCCGACGAGGTCGAGCCCGGCCCCACGGTTGGTGGCACCCCCGACCAGGGCGGCCGCGCCGAGCACGCCGGCGCCGGCCCCCAGGCCGAGCACCACGAAGGCCGCGCTGCGCAGGCCCGTGCGGCGCTGCCAGCGCTCGGCGACCGGGGGGCGTGCGCGCAAGCGGTCCGCGCCCCGGCCCAGCGCCGTCTCGGCCACCAGCCACACCAGCACCCCCACGGCCACCACGACCGCGACCACCACTCCCGTCAGTCCTGCGCTCATCGCTCCAGCCTCTCAGAGCCGGCGGCGCGGGTGTGCGGGGCGGGAGGCTCCACCACGGAACTGGCGCCGGGACGATGAAGCTTCATCGTCCCGGCGCGAGTTTCGTCGGGCGCCCGACAAAACTCCCGTCGGGGCGGGGCCCGCTCAGCCGCGCAGCGAGCGCAGGGTGCGGGCGGTGTGCAGGGCGGCAGCGGTGGCCTCGTAGCCCTTGTCCTCCTTCGACCCCGCCAGCCCGGCGCGGTCGAGCGCCTGCTGGTCGTCGTCGCAGGTCAGCACCCCGAAGCCGATGGGCACGGTGTGGTCGAGGGCGACCCGGCCCAGGCCGTCGGTGGCGGCGTTGCAGACGTAGTCGAAGTGCGGGGTGCCGCCGCGGATGACGACGCCCAGCGCGATCACGGCGTCGTAGCCCCGCTCGGCCAGCGCCGAGGCGACCACGGGCAGCTCGAAGGTGCCCGGCACCCGCACAACCTCGAGGTCGCGCACCGAGAAGTCGTCGGCGGCGCGCTGCGCGCCGGCGAGCAGGCCGTCCATGACCTCGGTGTGCCAGGACGCGGCGACGACGGCGACCCGCAGGTCGCTGCAGTCGACAGGCTCGGCGGTGGGGGCTCCGTGGCCGCTCATCAGATGGCTCCGTTCGTGGCGGGGTCGTCGGCGGGGTCGACTGCGGGGTCTGCGGGATCGGCCGGGTCGACCAGGTCGGGCAGCACGTGGCCCATCCGGTCGCGCTTGGTCAGCAGGTAGGTCAGGTTGTGGTCGTTGGGGTGCGGGGTCAGCGGGACCCGCTCGGCGACCGGCACCCCGAAGTCCTCCAGGCTGCTGACCTTGTCGGGGTTGTTGGTCATCAGCCGCACCGAGCGCACCCCGAGGTCGCGCAGGATCTGGGTGGCGGTGCCGTAGTGGCGCGCGTCGGCCGGCAGTCCCAGGTCGAGGTTGGCGTCGACGGTGTCGCGGCCGCCGTCCTGCAGCTGGTAGGCCTGCAGCTTGCCGAGCAGGCCGATGCCGCGGCCCTCGTGGCCGCGCAGGTAGACCACGACGCCGCGGCCCTCGGCCACCACCCGTTCGAGGGCCTCGTCGAGCTGGGGCCCGCAGTCGCAGCGGAAGGAGTGCAGCACGTCGCCGGTCAGGCACTCCGAGTGCACCCGGGTCAGCACCGGCTCGTCGGTGGCCAGGTCGGCCGGGTCGCCGTGCACCAGCGCGACGTGCTCGGAGCCGTCGACGGTGATGCGGTAGCCGTAGGCCGTGAACTCGCCGTGGCGGGTGGGCAGCCGGGTCACCGCGGCCCGCTCGACCAGCGTCTCGTGGCGGCGCCGGTAGCGGACCAGGTCCTCGATCGAGATCATCGCCAGGCCGTGCTCGTCGGCGAACTCGCGCAGCTCGACGGCCCGCTTCATCGTGCCGTCGTCGTTGACGACCTCGACCAGCACGCCGGCCGGCGTCAGGCCGGCGAGCCGAGCCAGGTCGACGGCCGCCTCGGTGTGGCCGCGGCGCACCAGCACCCCACCCTCGCGGTAGCGCAGCGGGAAGACGTGGCCGGGGCGGGTGATCTCCCACGGCTCGGTGGCGGAGTCGGCCAGCACCCGCGCGGTGTGCGCGCGGTCGGCGGCGGAGATGCCGGTGGAGACGCCGTCGCGGGCGTCGACCGAGATCGTGTACGCCGTGCGCAGCTTGTCCTTGTTGTGCGGGGTCATCAGCGGGATCTCGAGCCGGTCGAGCATGTCGGCCGGCATCGGAACGCAGATCACGCCGCTGGAGTGGCGGATGGTGAAGGCCATCAGCTCGGGCGTGGCCTTGGCCGCGGCGAAGATGATGTCGCCCTCGTTCTCGCGGTCCTCGTCGTCGACGACCACGACCGCCCTGCCGGCGGCGATGTCGGCGACCGCGCGCTCGACGCTGTCGAGGCGGATGCGCTGCAGCGTGGGGTTCTGCTCGGTCATGCGTCCTGCTCCTTCTGCTGGCCGCTGGGCAGCTGGGCCGCCAACAGCTTCTCGACGTGCTTGGCGAGGATGTCGACCTCGAGGTTGACCCGGTCCCCCGGCCGGCGCTGGCCGAGCGTGGTGCGCGCCAGGGTCTCGGGGATCAGGCTGATGGTGAAGCTGGTCGGGCCGGCCTCGACGACGGTGAGGCTGACGCCGTCGACGGTGATCGAGCCCTTGTCGACCAGGTAGCGCGCCAGCCCGGGCGGCAGGGAGATCTCCACGACCTCCCAGTGCTCGCTGGGCTCGCGGCGCAGCACCTCGCCGACACCGTCGACGTGGCCCTGCACGATGTGGCCGCCGAGGCGCTTCTCGGCGGTGACGGCGCGCTCGAGGTTGACCGGGTCGCCGGGGCGGACCGCACCCATCGAGGTCTTGTCGAGCGACTCCTTCATCACGTCGGCGGTCCAGGCGCCACCGTCGACGGAGACCACCGTCAGGCAGCAGCCGTTGACGGCGATCGAGTCGCCCAGGCCGGTGCCCTCGAGCACCTCGCTGGCGCTGATCGTGAGTCGGATGGCGTCGGTGAGGTCGTCGATCGCGGCGACCGTGCCGAGCTCCTCGACGATGCCGGTGAACATCAGGCGTCTCCTCGTGCGGGTGGGGTGGGGGCGGGTGGGGCGAGCGTGAACCGGACGTCCGGCTGCTCGCCGGCGACGACCGGCTCGAGCACCGCGACGTCGAGCACCTCGGGGCGCCATGCGTCGGCGATGGTGGTGATGCCCAGGTCTGCCACGGCGCTGCGCCCGGCGCCGAGCAGGAACGGCGCGACGTAGGCGACGACCTCGTCGACGAGACCGGCGGCCAGGAACGAGGCGGCCAGGGTGGGCCCGCCCTCGAGGAAGACGTGGCGGCGCTCCCGGGCGGCCAGCTCGGCCAGGGCCTCGTGGGGGTCGCGGGTGCGCAGGTGCAGGGTGGGCGCGTCGTCGACACCGGCGACCGGGGCCAGCAGGCGCGTGCCCGGGTCGAGGTCGCGGCGCCCCATCACCACGCGCAGCGGCTGGCGCGGCAGCGGCCGGTCGTCGGCGTCGCGCACGGTCAGCAACGGGTCGTCGACGGCGACCGTGCCGGTGCCGACCAGCATCGTGTCGGCCAGCGCCCGCAGGCGGTGGGTGTCGCGGCGCGAGGCGGTGCTGCTGACCCAGCGGCTGGTCCCGTCGGCTGCGGCGCTGCGCCCGTCGATGGTGGTCGCCAGCTTCCAGGTCACGAACGGTCGCCCGTGCTCGACCGCGAAGGTCCAGACCCGGTTGAGGGCGGTCGCCTCGGCGGCCATCAGCCCGGCCTCGACCTCGATGCCGGCGGCTCGCAGGGTCTGGGCCCCGCCGGCCGCGAGCGGGTTGGGGTCGCGCTGGGCCAGCACCACGCGGCGTACGCCGGCGGCGACGAGGGCCTGCGAGCAGGGGCCGGTGCGGCCGGTGTGGTCGCAGGGCTCGAGGGTGACCACGGCCGTCGCGCCGCGGGCCTCGGCCCCGGCGCGGGCCAGGGCGTCGACCTCGGCGTGCGGGGTGCCGACGCCGCGGTGGTGGCCCTCGGCCAGGGTGCTGCCGTCGGGGCGCAGGAGCACGCAGCCGACCCGGGGGTTGGGGTGCAGCGGGGCGCCGGGGCGTGCGGCGAGCTCGAGCGCACGACGCATCGCGTCGCGCTCGACGTCGCTCGTGCCGGCCATGTCCGCCGCCCTTCTCGGTCCGTCGCGGACCCCGGGGCTGACTGCGGACCCGCGCCGCGCGCGAAGCGTCGGCGGATGAGCCTGCTGTGCGTGCACTTCCCATCCGGACTTTGACCGTCGGTCCAGGACTCACACCTGGTCAACCGGTCACTGGCGGTGACCGGGTCGCGGACTTCCGGCCTCTCGGCCAGTCACCGCCGGCTCGGATTTTCACCGACCCCAGAGCACGCGAGCAATGTTCACTCGTCCCCCGCAGTCTCCCACACGCCCACCCGGGGCCGGGGGTGAGACCCACCACACGTCGACGACGACGACGTGCGCGCAGCGGTCGTCGCACCCGGTGTCGTGACGTGGCGGATGCCCACGGCCGGCTGGCTCAGGGGGTCCGGCCGTACGCCGCCAGCACCCGCGTCGGGCGGTCGGCACCGGCGGGGGCCGGCACCGGGCGGAACGCGTCGTCGTCGCGCAACCGGTCCCCCGCCGCCATGGCGAAGGTCTCGAGGAGGTCGAGGTCGGCGTCGCCGAGCTCGACGGGCCGCCCCAGCGCCTGCCCGATGTCCCAGGCGTGCAACGTCATGTCGAGCACCTGGAACTCCGCCCGCGGCAGCTCGGCGGCGTGCAGCTCGTAGGCCGTGAGCACGTCGGCGGTCTCCGGGTGGAGCCCGGCCTCGGCCAGGTCCCCGGCGAGGTTCTCGGCGACGTGGGTCAGTGCGTCGGAGACCGTCCACCCCGGGCACGACGGCACGGGCCGGGACAGCTCGGCGACGCCGAGGTCCCGGGTGGCTTCGCGCAGCAGCCGGGCCGCCCGGGCGACGTCGCTCACGCCTGGGCTGCGGCGGCGGAGGCCCGCAGCTGCTCGACCATCGCGTCGGGGTCCTCGGCGGAGTAGACGGCCGACCCGGCCACGAACACGTCGGCGCCGGCCTCGGCGCAGCGCTCGATGGTCTCGAGCGAGACGCCGCCGTCGACCTGCAGCCAGGTCTCGACGCCGTGCTTGTCCATCAGGGCGCGGGCGCGGCGGATCTTGGGCAGCACCAGGTCGAGGAACTTCTGGCCGCCGAAGCCGGGCTCGACCGTCATCAGCAGCAGCATGTCGAGCTCGGGCAGCAGGTCCTCGTAGGGCTCCACCGGGGTGGCCGGCTTGAGGGCCATGCTGGCCCGGCCACCGGCCGAGCGGATCTCGCGGGCCAGCCGCACCGGCGCGGCGGCCGCCTCGACGTGGAAGGTCACGGACGCGGCGCCGGCCTCGACGTACGTCGGGGCGTGCCGGTCGGGCTCGTTGATCATCAGGTGCGCGTCGAGCGGGATGTCGGTCGAGCGCGCGATCGCCTCGACCATGGTCGGGCCGAAGGTCAGGTTGGGCACGAAGTGGTTGTCCATCACGTCGACGTGCACCCAGTCGGCGCTGGGGATGCGGGCCACCTCCGCCCCGATGCTCGCGAAGTCGGCGTTGAGGATGCTCGGAGTGATCTGGATGCCCACGAGGCCGGATCCTCTCAGACCGCCCCGCCCGGCCCTCCTCAGCCCTCGGGCCGCTCCAGCACGAAGACCCGCAGGCGGCGGTGGCCCAGCCGCGACTGGTAGCGCCGGTAGCCGACGTAGAGCTCCTCGGAGCGGCGCAGCACCTGCTCGGCCTCCTCCTCGTCAGCGGGACGGGCCACCACGTCGACGCTGCTGCCCCGGTAGGCGACGACCGCGCGCGCGTCGGCCTCGAGGTTGTGCACCCACGCCGGGGTGTCGTGCTGGCCGAAGTTGGTGCCGAGCAGCGCGAGGGTGTCGGTGTACGGGATGCCGATCAGGTGCGTCTGCCGGGGCAGCCCCGAGCGTCGCCCGGTGGTGGTCACCTGCACCACCGGCAGCCCGGCCAGGAGCCCGGGCACCGTGTGTCGCCCGCCGGAGAGCCGCAGCACCAGCGAGTCGAGGTGCGGCAGCACGCGCGCGAAGACCCAGGCGCCGGGACGCGAGGCCACCAGGGCCTGCAGGGCCCGCTGGACCGGGTTGGCGGGGCGGAACTCGTAGGAGAGGTCGGCGGCGAGGCTCACGGCGGGCTCCGGTCTGTGGTCGGACCCCTATGGTGGCCCTTCAGCCCGCCGGCGTCAGCAGCTCCTCCTGCTCGACCAGCGCCAGGGCCAGGGTCCGGTAGCCGACGTCGTCGAAGAGCACGGTGAGCCGGTCGGCCTCGAGGTCGCTGACGACCCCGGCGCCGAACTCCGGGTGCACCACCCGTTGCTGCAGCTCGTACGGCGAGTCGGCGGGCGGCTCCTCGACCTCGTCGGCGCGACCGTCGAGGCAGGTGTCGCAGCGCCCGCAGCGCTCGTCGAGCGAGGCGCCGAGGTAGGCCAGCAGCTGCTCCTCGCGGCAGCGCGAGGTCTCGGCGTAGGCCCGCATCATCTCGACCCGGGACTTCTCCAGGCTGCGGTGCGCCTCGGCGAGCTCGATGACCGCGTCGACCCCGGTCCCCCGGCCGGTCTCGACCGCCAGCCCGGCGAGGTTGCGGATGCGCTGGGCCTTGCGCCGGCTCAGCCCGGTCTCCTCCTGCGCGGTCGCGGCGTCGACGTCGTCACCCAGCGCGAGCACCCGGGCGACCTCGGCGCGCTTGGGCACGGCGGGGGCGAAGAACCGGCCCAGCGAGTGGTCCTCGGGGCGGTGCACCAGGGTGGCCAAGGCCTTCTCGCCGTCGCGGCCGGCCCGGCCGGCCTCCTGGTAGTAGGTGTCGGGCGACTCCGGGGCCTGTGCGTGCACCACCCAGCGCACGTCGGGCTTGTCGATGCCCATCCCGAACGCGGAGGTGGCCACCACGACGTCGAGCTCGCCGGCCAGGAACGCCTCGTGGGTCTCGGCCCGGCGGCGCTGCGGCAGCCCGGCGTGGTACGCCGCCACCCGGCGGCCGCGCCCGGCCAGCAGCTCGGCGTACTCCTCGGTCGTGGGGCGGGTGCGGCAGTAGACGATGCCGCAGCCCTCGGCGTCGGCGGCCTCGAGCACCGCGGCCTGCTGCGCGGCGGCGTCAGCCACGGGCACCACCCGGAACGACAGGTTCTCGCGGGCGAAGTCGGTGACCACGGTGCGCGGCTCGCGCAGGTGCAGCCGCTCGGTGACGTCCTCGCGCACCGGCGGCGCGGCCGTCGCGGTCATCGCCACCACCCGCGGCCGGGCCGGGCGCTCGCCCAGGTCGTCGATGAGCTCGCCGAGACGGAAGTAGTCGGGACGGAAGTCGTGGCCCCACGCCGAGACGCAGTGCGCCTCGTCGACCGCGACCAGCCCTGGACGAGCCGCGGCGATCCGGTGCCGCACCTCGTCGACGGCGAGCTGCTCGGGCGAGAGGAAGACGAAGTCGAGCTCACCGGCCTCGAGGTCGACGAGCACCTCCTCGCGCTGCTTCTCGGTCTCCGCCGAGCTGAGCCGGGCCGCACGCACCCCGGCCTCCACCAGCCCACCCACCTGGTCCTGCTGCAGCGCGATCAGCGGCGACACGACCACGCACGGCCCGTCGAGCAGCAGGCCCGGCACCTGGTAGGTCAGCGACTTGCCGGCACCGGTCGGTGCCACGAGCAGCACGTCGTGGCCCTCCAGCAGCGACGTGGACGCCTCGGCCTGGCCGGGGCGCAGCTCGTCCCGCCCGAACACCTCGCGGGCGGTGCGGCGGACCCGGTCGAGGGCGGGGCGGGCGGGGGTCTGGCGGGGAGCACTCACGCCTCCCCTGTGCCCCGGGCGCGAGGCGACCGCTCAACCCCTGAGGGTGAAAGCGCGCTCAGCCCTCCTCGACGGGCAGGTCGTCGCGGTCGGCCCACTCCAGCAGCGGCGCGATGTCGAAGGGGTGCTCGTCGATGGCCTCGTGCAGGTCGCCGAGCTCGGCGAAGCGCTGCGGCACGGTGGCGATGGTCAGGTCGCGCGGGTCGGCGTCGTCGACCTCGTCCCAGCGCAGCGGCGTCGAGACGCGGGCGTCGGGCAGCCCGCGCACCGAGTACGCCGCCGCGATGGTGTGGTCGCGGGCGTTCTGGTTGTAGTCGACGAAGACCGCCGCCGGGTCGCGGTCCTTGGTCCACCAGGTCGTCGTGACGTCGGCGCTGCGGCGCTCGACCTCGCGGGCGAAGGCCAGCGCCGCGCGGCGCACCTGGGCGAACCCGTGCTCGGGCGGGATCCGGACGTAGACGTGCAGGCCCTTGCTGCCGCTGGTCTTGGGGAAGCCGGTCGCGCCCAGCTCGTCGAGCACCTCGTGGGCCACGTGCGCGACCCGGCGCACCGTCGCGTAGTCGGCCTCGGGACCCGGGTCGAGGTCGATGCGCCACTCGTCGGGCTTCTCGGTGTCCGCACGCCGGCTGTTCCAGGGGTGGAACTCGACCGTCGACATCTGCACCGCCCAGACGACCGAGGCCAGCCCGGTCACGCACAGCTCGTCGGCGGTGCGGTCGAAGCGCGGGAAGTGCAGCTCGACGGTCTCGACCCAGTCCGGCGCACCCTTCGGCAGCCGCTTCTGGTGCACCTTGGGGCCGGCCAGGCCCTTCGGGAAGCGGTGCAGCATGCAGGGTCGCTCCCACAGCGCGTTGACGATGCCGGGGCCCACCGCCATGTAGTACTCGACGAGGTCGAGCTTGGTGGCGCCGGACTCCGGGAAGTAGACCCGGTCGGGGTTGCTGACACGCACGACCTTGTCGTCGACCTCGATCTCGACGGCGGGCGACTGGGCTGGCATGGGCCGAGCCTAGGGTGGGCGACCATGGACTTCGACCAGCCGCCGGTGGTCAGCGTGGAGGTCGACCCCGCGCGGGCGCCCCGCTCCGACGACTGGCCGATGACGGTGCCCGCCGTGGCCCAGCTGGCCCGCGAGGGCCTCGAGCTGCCTCGCGGCGTGACCTTCCTGGTCGGCGAGAACGGGTCGGGCAAGTCGACGCTGGTCGAGGCCGTGGCAGCGGCGTACGGGCTCTCGCCGGAGGGTGGCTCGACCGGCAGCCGGCACCGCACGCGCGCCTCGGAGTCACCCCTGGCCGGTGCGCTGCGACTGCGGCGCGGCCTGGGCGCCGGTCGCTGGGGCTTCTTCCTGCGCGCCGAGACCATGCACGGCTGGTACACCTACCTCGAGGAGAGCCTGCTCGACCACCCGCCGGGCGCGCGGCTCCCCCAGGAGCCGGCCTTCCACGAGATGAGCCACGGCGAGTCGTTCCTCTCCGTGCTGGCCCACCGCTTCGACGGCTCGGGCTTCTACTGCCTCGACGAGCCGGAGGCCGCGCTGTCGTTCTCCTCCACGCTCGGCCTGGTCGCCGCGCTCGACCGGGTGGTCGACGGCGGGGGCCAGGTGCTCTGCGCGACGCACTCCCCCGTGCTGGCGGCGATGCCGGGCGCCACGATCCTGGAGGTCGGCCCGTGGGGCCTGCGCCGCACCGCCTGGGAGGACCTCGAGCTGGTCCAGCACTGGCGCCGCTACCTCGAGGAGCCGGGCCGCTACCTGCGGCACCTGCGCGACGACTGAGTCAGCCGCGGCGCAGCAGGGCCATGAACATCGCGTCGGTGCGGTGCCGGTGGGGCCACAGCTGCACGGTGCCGGCCAGCGGCCCCTCGGCGCCGGGCACGGCGGCGTGCTGCGGGCCCAGGTCGACCAGCTCGGAGCCGGCGACGGACCCGAGGGTCGCGGTGACGACCTCGCGGGTCTCGGCCAGCACCGGCGAGCAGGTCGCGTAGAGCACCAGGCCGCCGGGGCGCACCAGGTCGAGCGCCGAGGCCAGCAGCCGGCGCTGCAGGTCGACCAGCACGTCGAGGTCGTCGGGGCGGCGGCGCCAGCGCGACTCGGGCCGGCGGCGCAGCGCCCCCAGGCCGGTGCACGGGGCGTCGACCAGCACCCGGTCGAACGACCCGGCCACCAGCGGCGGGCGGGTGCCGTCGGCGGTGAGCACGCCGCGTACGCCGTCGGCGCCGGCGAGCGCGCGGCGCACCAGCTCGGCGCGGTGCGGCTGGCGCTCCACCGCGAGGAGGTCGGCGCCGCGGCCGGCGGCCAGCGCGGCCAGCAGGGCGCTCTTGCCGCCGGGGCCCGCGCACAGGTCGAGCCAGTGCTCGTCTGGCCCCTCGAGCGGGGCGTCTGCCAGCGCGACGGCCACCAGCTGGGAGCCCTCGTCCTGCACCCCGGCGCGGCCCTCGGCGACCGCCGGCACCTGGCCGGGGTCGCCGGAGCCGAGCACGACGCCGTGCGGCGAGTAGGCGGTGGGCTCGCCCGGCAGCTCGTCACGGGTGCTGCGGCCGGGTCGGGCCACCAGGGTCACGGCCGGCGCGACGTTGTCGGCGGCCAGCAGGTCGCCGACCTCGTCGCCGGCGCCGCCGCCCTCCAGCGCGGCACCGAGGGCCTCCACGACCCACGCGGGGTGGCTGTGCACGAGCGCGTCGTGGCCGACCGGGTCGGTGCCCCGGGCGGGTGCCAGCTCGGCCAGCCACGCGTCGAGGTCCTGCTGCGAGACCTTGCGCAGCACCGCGTTGGCGAAGCCGCCGGCGCCAGGGCCCACCTCGGAGCGCACCAGGTCGACGGTGGTGGAGATCGCCGCGTGCTGGGGCACCCGCATCGCCAGCAGCTGGTGGGCGCCCAGGCGCAGCGCGTCGAGCACCTTGGCCTCGACCTTGCGCAGCGGCCGGTCGGTGCAGGCGTCGAGCACGGCGTCGTACGTCGCCCGGCGGCGCAGGGTGCCCGAGGCCAGCTCGGTGGCGAAGGCCGCGTCGCGACCGCTGAGCCCGTGCTTGCGCAGCAGCGAGGGCAGCACCAGGTTGGTGTAGGCGTCCTGCACGCGCACGGCCTTGAGGACCTCGAAGGCGACCTTGCGGGCCGGGTCGACCCGTGCCCGGGCCATCCTCAGTCCTCGGCCGGGTCGCCGAGGCGGGCGCCGCTGGCCAACCGGGCCCCGCGGGCCCAGTCGGCCGCCGCCATCTGCTTCTTGCCGAAGGCCTTGACCTCGCCCAGGCGCACCGCGCCGCTGCCGGTGCCGACCACGACGTGGTTCTTGCCGACCGCCAGCTCGCCCGGCGGCAGGCTGCCCTCGGCGGGGGTGACCGGGCCGATCTTGATCCGCTCGCCCTCGAAGAGCGACCAGGCGCCGGGGAAGGGCGTGCAGGCCCGGATCCGCCGGTCGACGGCCGCCGCGGGCTCGCTCCAGTCGATCTTCGCGTCCTCGACGAGGATCTTGGGCGCCATCGACACGCCGTCCTCGGGCTGCTCGCGCGCGACCAGCGAGCCGTCCTCGATGCCGTCGAGCGTCTTGACCAGCAGCCCGGCGCCGCCCTCGGCGAGGCGGGTCAGCAGGTCGCCGGCGGTGTCGTGCTCGCGGATCCGCTCGGTCATCACGCCGAAGGTCGGGCCGGCGTCCATGGCCTTGACGATGCGGAACGTGGTGGCGCCGGTGACCTCGTCACCGGCCCAGATCGAGTGCTGCACCGGTGCCGCGCCGCGCCAGGCGGGCAGGCACGAGAAGTGCAGGTTGACCCAGCCGTGGGCGGGGATGTCGAGGGCCGACTGCGGCAGCAGGGCGCCGTACGCCACCACCGGGCAGCAGTCGGGGCGCAGCGCACGCAGCGCCTCCTGGAACTCCGGCTCGCGGGGGTGCTCCGGCTTGAGGACGGGTACGCCGAGCTCCTCGGCGCGCTGGGCCACGGGGCTGGCCACCAGCTTGCGGCCGCGACCGGCCGGGGCGTCGGGGCGGGTGACGACCCCGACGAGCTCGTGCTCGGAGGCGACGATCGCGTCCAGGGCGGGCAGGGCGACCTCGGGGGTACCGGCGAAGACGACGCGCATCAGGTGGTCTCTCTCCTCACAGGCCCAGCCCGCGCGTGGCGTGCGGGCTGAGCTTGACGGTGGGCTTCTCGAGGCCGAACCACTCCGACTCCCGGATCTCGCGCATCGCGGCCTTGCGGGCCTCGGTGTCGAGCCGGTCGATGAAGAGGATGCCGTCGAGGTGGTCGGTCTCGTGCTGGATGGCGCGGGCCAGCAGCTCGGAGCCCTCGACGGCCACCGGCTCGCCGTGCATGTCCATGCCCTTGGCCACCACGCGCAGGGCGCGCTTGGTGTCGAAGACCAGGTCGGGCAGGGACAGGCAGCCCTCCGGGCCCTCCTGCTCCTCCTCCGACAGGTCGAGCACCGGGTTGACCAGGTGGCCCAGCTCGCCGTCGACCCACCAGGTGAAGACGCGCAGGCCGACGCCGATCTGGGGGGCGGCCAGGCCGGAGCCGGGCGCCTCGCGCATGGTGTCGGTCAGGTCCTCCACCAGCCGGCGCAGCTCGCGGTCGAAGTCGACGACCTCGACGGCCGGCTTGCGCAGGACGGGGTCGCCGAACAGGCGGATCGGCTGGGTGGGCATGGCGGCCATCCTAGGAGCCGGACCCAGGTCACAGGCTCGGTGGGTCGACCTGGATCCGCACCGGGTCGAGCTTGCGCGAGGAGCGCATCCGCTGCAGGTCGCCCAGAGCCCTCGACAGCGCCGGACCCTGGGCCCGGGGCACCCGCACCACCACCCGGCAGCGGTCCGGGTCGTCGGGCAGCTCGACCGGGCCGAGCAGCTCGACCGGCTCGGGCACCTCGAGCAGCACCAGCGCGTCGTCGACGGCCCCCGGCTCACCGGTGATCGTGGCCAGCCGCGAGGCAGGCGGCAGGTGGGCCTCGGAGCGGCTGTCGGCCTCGCGGGCTGCGAAGCCGCCCATGTCCCAGCGCACCAGCGCCTGCACCGGGGCCAGGGCGGCGTCGGCCACCACCATCGCCCGGCCCCCGGGCCGCACCAGCCCCACGGCGTTGGCCCAGCGGCGCAGCGCCTCCTCGTCGGTGCGCAGGTCGGGGCGCGCGAGCAGCAGCCAGGCGTCGAGCAGCACCACGGCGGCGTACCCGCCCTCGGCGACCGGCTCGGCGCCCGGGGTGGCGACCACGATGGCGGGGGCGTCGTCGACGTGCGCCAGCACGCCGTCACGGGCCGAGGTGCGCACCCGCACGGCCGGGAAGGCCCGCCCGAGCTCCTCGGCGGTGCGCGCCTCGCCCAGCACCGGGGCCCGCAGCCCCCGGTGACCGCACTCGGCGCACGCCCAGGCCGGCGCCGCGGTGCCGCACCAGCGGCAGGCCGGCGGTGTGGTCGGCGAGGGCAGGCGCAGCGGGCCCTCGCAGGTCGTGCAGCGGGCCGGGGTGCGGCAGCGCTCGCAGGCCAGCGAGACGACGTAGCCCTGGCGGGGGTTCTGCACCAGCACCGGACCGTCGGCCAGCGCGGAGCGGACCAGGTCGAGGACCTGGCGGGGCAGCCGGCTGGTGCGCGCCCGCGGGTCGCGCACCAGGTCGAAGTCGGTGGCGCCGGCGACCTCGACGCGCGCCGCGGCCCGCACCCGCTCGCGCGCCCCGACCAGCTCGTGGGCCCAGCCCGAGCGCAGCAGGTGGTCGGCCTCGACGGTGCGGGCGAAGCCGCCGACCAGCGCCGCGGCCCCGGCGAGCTCGGCGCGCAGCAGCAGCGTCTCGCGGGTGTGGCAGTACGGCGCCCGCGGCTCGGCGTGCAGGTCGTCGCCGTCGTCCCACACCACGACCAGGGACAGGTCGGCGACGGGGGCGAAGGCCGCGGCGCGGGTGCCGACCGCGATCCGCCGGTGACCTCGGGAGAGCTGGAGGAAGGAGCGGTAGCGGGCGGCCGGGCCCAGGTCGGCGGTCAGCACCGCGTGCTCGGGCCGCTCGCCGGTCAGCGCGGCCAGGGCCGCGTCGAGGCGCTCGACGTCCTTGCCGTCGGGCAGGCACACCACCACTCCACCCGGCGCGCTGAGCGCGGCGTGGGCGACCAGGCTCGGCCAGTCGGCGCCCGGCGGCGGGTTCCACACCGCCCGGGGCGCGCCCCCGGAGCGCAGGTGGCCCAGCCACGCGGCGGCGTGCGGGTGGTCGCCCCACGCCTCGACGGCCGGCTCGAGCGGGTGCGGCGGAGCCGGCTCGGGTGCGGGCGCCTCGGCCTTCTCGGTGGTGGCGTGCCGCGGCGGCACCGCGAGGCGCAGCACGTCGCCGCGGCTGCCGGCGTACCTCTCGGCGACGGCGGCGCTGAGCGCGGCGACCTCGGCGCTGAGCACCGGCTCGGCGCTGACCACCCGGCGCAGCGGCAGCAGCGCGCCGGTGTGCTCGCTGGTCTCGGCGCGCTCGACGAGGAACCCGTCGGTCTCCTTGCCGGCGAAGCGCACCTTGACCCGCGCGCCGGGCACGGCGTCGTCGGCCATCGCGGCCGGCACCGAGAAGTCGAAGGGCCGGTCGAGGTGGGCCAGCGGCACGTCGACCAGCACCCGCGCCACCGGCAGCACCGCCGCGGTCTCGGCCGCGGCGGCCTTGCGCTCCCGGGTGGCGCGGGCCTTGGCCTGCGACTGCTTGAGAGTGGCGCGGACCAGCCCGGGCAGCAGCTCGGGCTGCTCGGCATGGGGGTCGTCGGGTCCTGCGGCCATGGGGTGTTGTCTAGCAGCCGCCGGGGACGGCCGGACTTGTCAGCCTTCTCCTGCGCTTGATGGGTGTTGCAACCCCTGACCAGTGCAGGAGTCCCCGGCCGGCCGGGGACTCCTGCAGGGGGGCGGGCTCAGCCCCCGACAGCGGCCTTCAGCGCGTCGGCGCGGTCGGTGCGCTCCCAGGTGAAGTCGGGCAGCTCGCGGCCGAAGTGGCCGTAGGCGGCGCTCTGGGCGTAGATCGGGCGCAGCAGGTCGAGGGCGGCGATGATCGCGGCGGGGCGCAGGTCGAAGACCTCGAGGACCGCCTTCTGGATCACCTCGTCGGCCACGGTGCCGGTGCCGAAGGTCTCGATGAAGACACCGACGGGCTGGGCCTTGCCGATCGCGTAGGCGACCTGGACCTCGCAGCGGCGGGCCAGGCCGGCGGCCACGACGTTCTTGGCCACCCAGCGCATCGCGTAGGCCGCGGAGCGGTCGACCTTCGAGGGGTCCTTGCCCGAGAACGCGCCGCCGCCGTGGCGGGCCATGCCGCCGTAGGTGTCGACGATGATCTTGCGCCCGGTCAGGCCGGCGTCGCCCATCGGGCCGCCGACCACGAAGCGGCCGGTGGGGTTGACCAGCAGCCGGTAGCCCTCGCTGGGGATGTCGAAGGAGGCCAGCACCGGGTCGATCACGTGCTTCTTGATGTCGGGCTGCAGCATCGTCTCGAGGTCGACGTCCTCGGCGTGCTGGGTGGAGAGCACGACGGTGTCGATGCGCACCGGCCGGTTGTCGTCGTCGTACTCGACGGTGACCTGGGTCTTGCCGTCGGGGCGCAGGTAGGCCAGCGTGCCGTCCTTGCGCACCGCCGAGAGCCGCTCCGAGAGCGTCTGGGCGATCTTGATCGGCAGCGGCATCAGCTCGGGGGTGTCGTCGCAGGCGTAGCCGAACATCAGGCCCTGGTCGCCGGCGCCCTGCTTGTCCATCGCGTCGACCGAGGACTCCAGGCGCGACTCGTAGCCGGTGTCGACGCCCTGGGCGATGTCGCCCGACTGGCCGCCGATGGCGACCATGACGCCGCAGGTGGTGCCGTCGAAGCCCTTGTCGGAGTGGTCGTAGCCGATGTCGAGGATCCGCTGGCGCACGATCGACTTGATGTCGACGTAGCCGGTGGTGGCGACCTCGCCGGCCACCACGACCAGACCGGTGGTCAGCAGGGTCTCGACGGCGACGCGGCTGTGCGGGTCCTGGCGCAGCATCTCGTCGAGGACGCTGTCGCTGATCTGGTCGGCGATCTTGTCGGGGTGACCCTCGGTCACCGACTCGGAGGTGAACAGGCGTCCGGACATCTCGGCTCCTCGGTTGCGGTATCCCGCCCGGTCCTCGGGCGGGGCGTGTCATTTCTACCGGGTGCGGTCGCTCAGGTCCTCATCCGGATGGCGACCTGGTCCCAGATCGCGTGCGCCAGCTGCGACTTCGAGCCCAGCGGTACGTCGGTCCCGTCGCCGTCGGCGGCCAGGATCACCGCCTGGTTGTCCTCGCTGCCGAAGACCGCTCCCCCGCTGACGTCGTTGACGACGAGCAGGTCGCAGCCCTTGCGGGCCAGCTTGGCGCGGGCGTGGTCGAGCACGCTGCCGCTCTCGTCGCCGGTCTCGGCGGCGAAGCCGACCACGACCTGGCCGGCACGGGCGCGGTCGTGGGCGATCTCGTGGAGCACGTCGGGGTTCTGCACCAGCTCGACGGGGGCCACCGAGCCGTCCTCGCGCTTCTTGATCTTGGCTCCGCTGACGTCGACGGGCCGGAAGTCGGCGGGAGCCGCGGCCATCACCACGGCGTCGGCGCCACCGGCGGCGGAGACGACGGCCTCGCGCAGCTCGGCGGTGGTCGCGACGTGCACGACCTTGACCCCGGCGGGGTCCGGCAGCGAGGCGTTCGCGCTGACCAGGGTGACCTCGGCGCCGCGGGCCAGGGCTGCGCGGGCCAGGGCGTAGCCCTGCCGCCCCGAGGACCGGTTGCCCAGGTAGCGCACCGGGTCGAGCGGCTCGCGGGTGCCGCCCGCGGAGACCAGCACGTGGCGACCGGCCAGGTCGCGGCGCCCGCCGCCGACCAGCACCTCGCGGCAGGCCTCGAAGATCTCGGCCGGCTCGGGCAGCCGGCCCTTGCCGGTGTCGGCGCCGGTCAGGCGGCCCTCGGCGGGCTCGAGCACCAGCGCGCCGCGCTCGCGCAGGGTGGCGACGTTGGCGCGGGTGGCGGGGTGCTCCCACATCTCGGTGTGCATGGCCGGGGCCAGCACCACCGGGCAGCGTGCGGTGAGCAGGGTGTTGGTGAGCAGGTCGTCGGCCAGGCCGTGCGCGGCCTTGGCCATCAGGTCGGCGGTCGCGGGCGCCACCACGACCAGGTCGGCCTGCTGGCCGATCCGCACGTGCGGCACCTCGTGCACGTCGTCCCACACCTCGTCGCTGACGGGCTTGCCCGACAGCGCCGCCCAGGTGGGCGCCCCGACGAAGCGCAGCGCCGCGGCGGTGGGCACCACGGTGACGTCGTGGCCCGACTCGCTCAGGCGGCGCAGCAGCTCGCAGGCCTTGTAGGCGGCGATCCCGCCGGCGACGCCGAGGACCACGCGCGGCCTGGAAATCGCAGCGGGCCGCTCCCCCAACGGGGAAGCGGCCTGCGTGGTGGAGTGGGTGCTCAGCTCACTCGCCCTGGCTGAACGCCGCGGCGTCGGCGGCAGCAGCCTTGGCGGCGGCCTCCTCGGCGGCGAGCTCGGCGGGGTCGACGTCCTCACAGGTGAGCAGGTCGTCGTTGATCTCGCGCAGCGCGATCGAGAGCGGCTTCTCCTGCACGTGGGTCTCCACGAGGGGGCCGACGTACTCCAGCAGGCCCTCGCCGAGCTGGGAGTAGTAGGCGTTGATCTGGCGCGCACGCTTGGCGCTGTACAGCACGAGCTTGTACTTGCTGTCGGTCTTCGTCAGCAGGTCGTCGATCGAGGGGTTGGTGACTCCCACGGCGTCGATGTTGGGGGCAGACAAGAAGGCCTCACAGATCGTTGGGGTTGTTGCTCGGGTCGAGCATCATCAAGGTTACCAAGTCGTGGGCCGCGGCGTGAACTTCGTGGTTGACGATGGTCACGTCGAACTCCGGCTCGGCGGCCAGCTCCTCGCGCGCGGTGACCAGTCGACGCTCGCGCTGCTCGGCGGTCTCGGTGCCGCGCCCGACCAGCCGGCGCACCAGCTCCTCCCACGAGGGCGGCTTGAGGAAGACGAACAGCGCGTCGGGCATCGTGGCCCGCACCTGGCGGGCGCCCTGCAGGTCGATCTCGAGCATCGAGGGCCGACCGGCGCCCAGCGCCTCCTCCACCGGCCCGCGCGGGGTGCCGTAGCGCGCGGCGCCGTGCACGACCGCCCACTCGAGCATCTCGCCCGCCTCGACGAGCGCGTCGAACTCCGCCTCGCTCACGAAGCGGTAGTGCACGCCGTCGACCTCGCCGGGCCGCGGCGCCCGGGTGGTGGCCGAGACCGAGATCCACACGTCGGGGTGCAGGTCGCGCACGGCAGCGGCCACGGTGCCCTTGCCGACGGCCGTGGGGCCGGCCAGCACCACCAGGCGGGTACGACGCGCGGGCGTGGGCTCCGCGGGGCTCACCGGGCCTCTCGGGAGCTGAACTCCTTCTCGAGGGCGGCGACCTGCTTGGTGCCCAGGCCGCGCACCCGGCGGCTCTCGGCGATGCCGAGCCGCTCCATCATCTGCTTGGCGCGCACCTTGCCCAGGCCGGGCATCGACTGCAGCAGGTCGATGACCCGCAGCTTGCCGATGACCTCGTTGGTCTGGCCCTCGGCCAGCACGTCCACGATCGAGGCGCCGGAGTTCTTGAGGCGGTTCTTCACCTCGGCCCGCTCCCGACGGGAGGCGGCTGCCTTCTCGAGGGCCGCCTGTCGTTGTTCAGGTGTGAGCGGAGGGAGTGCCACGTCGTCTCAGGTCCTTGTGTCGGTGCGTCGGGAGCAGGTCGCGGAGGGGCCAATCTAGTCAGAGTTCTCAGCGGGCGGCAACGCCGGAGCCCGGGTCGGGCTCCGCAAGGGTCACTGGTACAGCGGGGTCCCGCACACGTCGCGCACCTGGGTCTCGACGGCCTGCAGCGCGCCGAGCGTGGTCGGACGCACCAGCTCGCGGGCCGCGCCGTCGATGGCGGCCCGCTCGTCGTCGGCCAGGTCCTCGGGCGGCGCGGCACGGTCGTAGTCGGCCGGGTCGACGCCCGCGTCCTCTAGCGCCCGCTCGAGCGCCTCGAGGCGGCCCACGACCTGCTGCCACTCGTCGGCGACGTCGCGCGGGGCGGCCTCGCTGAGCTCCTGCAGCCGCGGCAGCACGTCCAGGAGGGCGTCGGGACCGCCCTGGGCCACCGCCTCGGTGAGCGCCACCTGGTGCTCCTCGACCCGCTCGCAGTAGGCCTCGAACCGGTCCTGGCCGCACCCGCCCAGCGGCAGCGCGAGCCCGAGCACCACGAGCCCGGTCCCCAGCGCTCTCATCCGAGCACGGCCAGCTCGTCGTTGGTGGCCCGCACGGCGTCGCGCATCGCGGGCAGGTCGGGGCCCAGCGCGAGCACCTCGCGCGAGGAGCTGGCCAGCACGTGCGAGGCAGAGGCACCGAAGATGCGCCTCAGGTCGTCGACGGTGCCGCCCTGCGCACCGAAGCCCGGCGCGAGCACGGGCCCGCCGAAGGCCAGGTCGAAGGCGGGGCCGTCCTCGGGCTGCGCGATGGTCGCGCCGACCACGGCCCCGAACGACCCGAGCGGCCCGGCGTCGGCGTTGAGGGCGCGCAGGTGGTCGAGCACCCGGTCGGCGACCCGCACGCCGTCGGCGCCCACCGCGTGCTGGACCTCCGGGCCCTCCGGGTTGGAGGTCAGCGCCAGCACGAAGAGGCCCGCGTCGTGGCGGCGCGCGGTGTCGACGAAGGGGTCGAGGGAGCCCAGGCCGAGGTAGGGGCTCACGGTGATCGCGTCGACGGCCAGCGGGGACGTGGGGTCGAGGTAGGCGTCGGCGTAGGCCTGCGAGGTGGAGCCGATGTCGCCACGCTTCACGTCGAGCAGCACCAGCGCCCCGGCCGCGCGCGACTCGCTCACCACCCGCTCGAGCACCGCGATGCCGCGGCTGCCGAACCGCTCGTAGAAGGCCGACTGCGGCTTGACGACCGAGGCCACCGGGGCCACCGACTCGACCACCGACAGCGCGAACCGCTCGAGGCCGGCGACGTCGTCGTCGAGGCCCCAGCCGCGCAGCAGCGAGGCGTGCGGGTCGATGCCGACGCACAGGCGTCCGCGGGCGGCCATCGCGTCGTGCAGGCGGGTGCCGAAGGTGCTCATCGGTCGGGTGTCTCCTCGCTGGTCGTGTCAGGGTCGAGCGCGGCGACCAGCCGCGCGGCGGTGGTCGGGTCGTGCAGCAGCGCGGCGCCGACCTGCACGGCGACGGCGCCGAGCGCGAGCCGCGCGCGCACGTCGGCCACGGTCGCGACACCGCCGCCGGCGACGACCGGCACGTCGACGGCCTCGAGCACCTCGACCAGGCAGCGCAGCGCCAGCGGCCCGACGGCCGGGCCGCTCAGCCCGGCGGCACGCCCGTCGGGCATCGAGGCAGGCAGCGCCTGCCCGACGACCAGCGCCTGGGCACCGGCCTCGACGGCGGCGCGCGCCGCCTCGACGACGCGCACGGCGTCGGGGCGCAGCTTGGCCAGCACCGGCACGCCCCGGGGCAGCTCGCGCTCGACGGCGGCGACCGCGGCGCCGACCTGGAAGGGCTCCCGGGCCGACATCAGCTCGGGCTCCGGGCCGGTGTCGGGCGGCGAGACGTTGACCTCGATGGCGCTGACCCCGGGCGCGGTGCCGAGGCGTCGCGCCAGCTCGGCCAGCTCGCCGAGGCTGCGCGCGGCCACCGAGACCACGACCCGGGCCCGCTGCTGCAGCAGCCAGGGCAGCTCGGTGGCCAGGAAGCCGTCGACGCCGGGGTTGGGCAGGCCGGTGGCGTGCAGCAGCCCCGACGGCGTCTCGAGGAGCCGCGGCACCGGCCCGCCCCGGCGGGCGTCGAGGGTGATGGTGCGGGTGGTGAAGGCGCCCAGCGCGTCCAAGGACCCGTACGCCGCGAGCTCGCGGCCGGTGCCGCCGCAGCCGGCGGCGACGACCACCGGGGAGGCCAGTCGCAGCCCGGCGAGCACGGTCATGACCGAGCCCCCGCCAGGTCGTCCCAGCGCACCCGGTCGCCGCGCAGCACCGGTCCGTCGGCGCAGGCGCGGGCGGTGCGGGCCACCCCGTCCTCGCCCACGACCGGCACCGGGCAGCCGTGGCACAGCCCGGTCGCGCAGGTCAGCGGCTGCTCGAGCGCGGTCTGGCTCCAGGCGCCGTGCGCCTCGGCGGCCAGCGCCACGGCGTGCAGCACCGGCGTGGGGCCGGCGGCGTAGACGACGTCGGCGCCCGCGCGGCGCAGCACCTCGTCGAGCACGTCGGCGATCTCGCCGCGGGCGCCGACCGAGCCGTCGCGGGTCACCACGGTGACCGCGCGGGCGGTGCGGCGCGCCTCGAGGGCGTTGAGCAGCCGGGCCTCGTCGGGGGCGCCGAGCACCAGCGTCACCGGGCAGTCGCGCTCGCGCAGCCGCTCGGCGAGGGAGAAGAGCGGGGCGGCGGCGTACCCCTCGCCGACCAGCACGGTCGAGACGGGCTCCTTGGGCAGCGCGAAGGGCCGCCCGAGCGGCCCGGTGACCTCGACCCGGTCGCCGCGCTCGAGCCCCGCCAGCCAGCGGGTGCCGGGCCCGACCGGCTCGACGACCACCTGCACGGTCGCGGCGTACCCGCCCAGGGGGCGGACCTGGTGGATCCACAGGGCGCGGCGGGCCAGGCGGGTGCGGCCCTCGTCGGGGCTGCCGACGGAGACCGCCAGGAAGGTGCCGGGGCGGAACCGCTCCCCCACGCCCGGCGCCACCAGGGTCAGGTGCCAGAACGCGCCGATGCGCTTGCTGGCCAGCACCTCGCCGGTGACGTGGACGGGCGAGACCGGACCGCCGGCGCTCATGCCTGGGCGCCCCTGACCAGGCGGCGCGGCCAGCCGGGTCCCTCGTAGACGAACGCCGAGTAGGCCTGCAGCAGGTCGGCGCCGGCGGCCAGCCGGTCGCGGGCGTCCTCGACGCTGCTGATGCCACCCACCCCGACGAGGGTCAGGCCGGGCCCGACGCGCTCGCGCAGGCGCCGCACGACCTCGGTGGAGCGGGCCGTCAGCGGTCGACCGGAGAGGCCGCCGGCACCGAGCGCCTCGACCTCAGCGGCCGGGGTGCGCAGCCCCTCGCGCGAGATCGTGGTGTTGGTGGCGATCACCCCGTCGAGCACGCCGTCGCGCCGGCCGGCCACGGCCAGGTCGGCGACCGCGTCGATGTCGGCGTCGGCGAGGTCGGGCGCGATCTTGACCAGCAGCGGCACCCGCCGCGCGCCGGTCGCGGCGTCGGCGGTGCGCCGCACGTGGGCCAGCAGCGGCTCCAGCCGCTCGACCGCCTGCAGCGAGCGC
Organism: Nocardioides cremeus; assembly: GCF_030518195.1. Lineage (GTDB taxonomy): Bacteria > Actinomycetota > Actinomycetes > Propionibacteriales > Nocardioidaceae > Nocardioides > Nocardioides cremeus. The sequence goes on along the minus strand of NZ_JAULSC010000022.1, from coordinate 23,814 downwards.
AGCCCCGGGGTGTTGGGCGAGGACACGTTGACCACGAGGTAGTCGGCATACGGCGCCAGCAGCCGGGCGCTGTGCTCGTAGTCGGCCTCGACCGCGGCCTGGTCGTCCTCGGGCACCACCTTCGACTTGCCGATGTTGACGCCCAGCACCGGGCCGGGACGATCGCCCCGCTTGCGGGCGCGCTCGGCGAGCCGGGCGGCGACCACCTCGGCGCCGTCGTTGTTGAAGCCCATCCGGTTGAGCACGGCCCGGTCCTCGACGAGGCGGAAGAGCCGCGGCTTCGGGTTGCCGGGCTGGGCGCGACCGGTGACGGTGCCCACCTCGACGTGGCCGAAGCCCAGCGCCCCGAGGGCATCGATGCCGACCGCGTTCTTGTCGAAGCCGGCCGCCATCCCCAGCACGTTGGGGAAGACGGTGCCCAGCGCCTGCACCGGTCGCCCGGGCACGCCCAGGCGACCCAGCACCGGCGCCCCGGTGCGCAGCGCGCGGAAGCCGGCGTGGTGGGCGCGCTCGGCGTCGACCCGGGTCGCGACCTGGTCGAAGAGCAGCCGGTAGGCGCTCACGAGCGACTGGCCCTCAGCGCGGCCGCCCAGTCCTGCAGGGAGCACACGCCGATGTCACCGCGACGCATCGCCTCGATGCCCTGCACCGCAGCGCCGAGCCCCTGCACCGTGGTCAGGCACGGCACGTTGGCCATCACCGCCGCGGTGCGGATCTCGTAGCCGTCGAGGCGGGCGTGCCCGCCGCCGCCGGCGCCGTACGGCGTGTTGACGATCAGCTGGATCTCGCCGTCGTGGATGAGCTGCACGGTGGTCTTCTCGCCGGCCGGGCCGGTGCCCTCGTAGTGCTTGCGCACCACGGTGGCGGCCACGCCGTTGCGGCGCAGCACCTCGGCGGTGCCCTGGGTGGCGAGGATCTCGAAGCCCATGTCGGCCAGCACCTTGACCGGGAAGATCATCGAGCGCTTGTCGCGGTTGGCCATCGAGACGAAGACCTTGCCGCTGGTCGGCAGCGGGCCGAACGCGGCCGCCTGGCCCTTGGCGAAGGCGGTGCCGAAGTCGCGGTCGAAGCCCATCACCTCGCCGGTCGACTTCATCTCGGGGCCGAGCACGGTGTCGACCTGGGCGCCGTCGGGGGTGCGGAAGCGGTTGAAGGGCATCACCGCCTCCTTGACCGCGATCGGCTGGTCGGGCGGCAGCGTGCCGCCGTCGCCGGTGACCGGGAGCAGCCCGGCCCTGCGCAGGTCGGCGACCGACTCGCCCAGCATCACCCGGGCCGCGGCCTTGGCCAGCGGGGTCGCGGTCGCCTTCGACACGAACGGCACGGTGCGGCTGGCGCGCGGGTTGGCCTCGAGCACGTAGAGGATGTCGGAGCCCAGCGCGAACTGGATGTTGATCAGCCCGCGCACGCCCACGCCGCGCGCGATCGCCTCGGTGGCCTCGCGGATGCGCCCGATCTCGAGCTCGCCGAGGGTGATCGGGGGCAGCGCGCAGGAGGAGTCGCCGGAGTGGATGCCGGCCTCCTCGATGTGCTCCATCACCCCGCCGAGGAAGAGCTCCTCGCCGTCGAAGATGGCGTCGACGTCGATCTCGACGGCGTCGTCGAGGAAGCGGTCGACCAGCACCGGCGCCTCGTGGCTGATCAGCCCGGCGGCGACGTACTTCTCGAGGTAGGCCTCGAGCGACTCGTCGCCGTAGACGATCTCCATCCCGCGCCCGCCGAGCACGTAGGAGGGCCGCACCAGCACCGGGTAGCCGATCTCGGCGGCGATGCGCTGCGCCTCGACGTACGACGTCGCGGTGCCGTGCTTGGGCGCCACCAGGCCCGCCTCGGCGAGCACCCGCCCGAAGGCGCCGCGCTCCTCGGCGAGGTCGATGGCGTCGGGGCTGGTGCCCACGATCGGGATCCCGTTGCGGGCCAGTCCCTGGGCCAGGCCGAGCGGGGTCTGGCCGCCGAGCTGGCAGATCACGCCGACGACCGGGCCGGCGGCCATCTCGGCGTGCACCACCTCGAGGACGTCCTCGAGGGTCAGCGGCTCGAAGTAGAGCCGGTCGGAGGTGTCGTAGTCGGTCGAGACGGTCTCGGGGTTGCAGTTGATCATCACGGTCTCGTAGCCGACCTCGGAGAGGGCCAGCGAGGCGTGCACGCACGAGTAGTCGAACTCGATGCCCTGGCCGATCCGGTTGGGCCCGGAGCCGAGGATGATCACCGCCTCCTTCTCGCGCGGGCCCACCTCGCTCTCCTCGTCGTAGGCCGAGTAGTGGTACGGCGTGGCCGCCGCGAACTCGGCCGCGCAGGTGTCGACGGTCTTGTAGACCGGGCGGATGCCCAGCGCGTGGCGCACCCCGCGCACCACGTCGGCGCTCATCCCGCGGATCTTGCCGATCTGGTGGTCGGAGAACCCGTGCCGCTTGGCCCGGCGCAGCAGGCCCGGGGTCAGCTCGGGGGCGGCGGTGACCTCGACCGCGACCTCGTTGATCAGAGCGAGCTGGTCGACGAACCACGGGTCGATGCCGGTGGCCTCGAAGACCTCCTCGGCGCTCGCGCCGGCGCGGATCGCGTCCATCACCTTGCGCAGCCGGCCGTCGTGGGGAGTGCGCACGGCCTCGAGCAGGGCGGGCTTGTCGAGGTCGACGAACTCCTTCTCCCAGTCGAAGACGGCGTCCTTGGACTCCAGGCTGCGCAGCGCCTTCTGCAGCGCCTCGGTGAAGCTGCGCCCGATCGCCATCGCCTCGCCCACCGACTTCATGTGCGTCGTGAGCGTCGGGTCGGCGCCGGGGAACTTCTCGAACGCGAAGCGGGGCACCTTGACCACGACGTAGTCGAGGGTGGGCTCGAAGGCGGCCGGGGTGCTGGAGCCGTCGGCGCGCACGGTGATGTCGTTGGGGATCTCGTCGAGGGTGTAGCCGATGGCCACCTTCGCCGCGATCTTGGCGATCGGGAAGCCGGTCGCCTTCGAGGCCAGCGCGCTGGAGCGGCTGACCCTCGGGTTCATCTCGATGACGACCAGGCGCCCGTCGCGGGGGTTGACGGCGTACTGGATGTTGCAGCCGCCGGTGTCGACGCCGACCTCGCGGATGATGCCGATCGCCATGTCGCGCATGTGCTGGTACTCACGGTCGGTCAGGGTCATCGCCGGGGCGACGGTGATCGAGTCGCCGGTGTGCACGCCCATCGGGTCGAGGTTCTCGATGGAGCAGATGATCACCACGTTGTCGGCGGTGTCGCGCATCACCTCGAGCTCGTACTCCTTCCAGCCGAGGATCGACTCCTCGAGGAGCACCTCGGTGGTCGGGCTGGCGGCCAGGCCGGCGCCGGCGATGCGGCGCAGGTCGGTCTCGTCGTAGGCCATGCCCGAGCCGGCGCCGCCCATGGTGAAGGAGGGGCGCACCACCATCGGGTAGCCGAGCTCCTCGACGGCGCCCAGGCAGTCGTCCATGGTGTGGCAGATGACCGACTTGGCCGACTCGCCGCCCAGGCTCTCCACGATCTTCTTGAAGACCTGGCGGTTCTCGCCGCGGTCGATGGCCTCGATCGAGGCACCGATCAGCTCGACGCCGTACTTCTCCAGCACGCCGGCCTTGTCGAGGGCCATCGCCGCGTTGAGCGCGGTCTGGCCGCCGAGGGTGGCCAGCAGCGCGTCGGGGCGCTCCTTGGCGATCACCTTCTCGACGAACTCGGGGGTGATCGGCTCGACGTACGTCGCGTCGGCGAACTCGGGGTCGGTCATGATCGTGGCCGGGTTGGAGTTGACCAGGACGACCCGCAGGCCCTCCTCCTTGAGCACCCGGCACGCCTGGGTGCCGGAGTAGTCGAACTCGCAGGCCTGGCCGATGACGATCGGCCCGGAGCCGATCACCATGACGCTCTTGATGTCCTCGCGCTTGGGCATGTCAGGCTCCCGTTCGGTGGTTGAGGAGGTCGCCCTGCGACCGTCTCGAAACCATCAGGTCGACGAAGCGGTCGAAGAGGTACGCCGCGTCGTGCGGTCCGGCCGCCGCCTCCGGGTGGTACTGCACCGAGAATGCCTTCAGCGCCCCGCCGGCGTCGCGCAGCTCGAGGCCCTCGACGACGTCGTCGTTGAGGCAGACGTGGCTGACGGTGGCCTCGCCGTACGCCGTGGTGGTGGCGCCGGTGAGCGGGGCGTCGACGGCGAAGCCGTGGTTGTGGGCGGTGACCTCGACCTTGCCGGTGGTGCGGTCCATCACCGGCTGGTTGATGCCGCGGTGGCCGTAGGTGAGCTTGTAGGTGCCGAAGCCCAGCGCGCGGCCGAAGAGCTGGTTGCCGAAGCAGATGCCGAAGTAGGGCACGTCCTGGGCCAGGGCGCCCTGGAGCACCTCGACCTGGTGGGTCGTGGCGGCCGGGTCGCCGGGGCCGTTGGAGTAGAAGAGCCCGTCGGGCTCGACCGCGAGCACGTCGTCGAGGCTCGCGGTGGCGGGCAGCACGTGCACCTCCACCCCGCGCTCGGCCATCCGGTGCGGGGTCATCGTCTTGATGCCCAGGTCGAGGGCGGCCACGGTGAAGCGCTTCTCGCCGTGCGCGGGCACGACGTAGGCCTCGGTGGTGGAGACCTCGCTGGCCAGCTCGGCGCCGGCCATCTCGCCCGAGGCGCGCACCCGCTCGAGCAGCGCGGCGGGGTCGGTCTCGGTCGAGGAGATGCCCACGCGCATGGCGCCGCGCTCGCGCAGGTGGCGGGTCAGGGCGCGGGTGTCGACACCGCTGATGCCGACGACGCCCTGCTCGACGAGCTCGTCGTCGAGGGAGCGCACGGAGCGCCAGCTGCTCGGCACCCGGGCGGGGTCGCGCACGACGTACCCGGCCACCCAGATGCGGCGCGACTCGGGATCGTCGTCGTTGACACCGGTGTTGCCGATGTGCGGGGCCGTCATCACCACCACCTGGCGGTGGTAGGACGGGTCGGTGAGCGTCTCCTGGTAACCGGTCATGCCGGTGTTGAAGACCGCTTCGCCGAAGGTCTCCCCGGGGGCGCCGTACGCCTCGCCGTGGAAGGTGCGGCCGTCCTCGAGCACGAGGATCGCCGGGGCAGGGGCATGCAGGGGCACGCCGTACCTCCTTCTCCGCCTCACAGGACGGATCGTTAAAGGATGTGATCAGCGCGCTGAGCGTAGCAGCGCGCGGGCCCGCGACCGACCACGCGTCCGAGCGTCGGGCGGTGCGTCGTTCGTCGGTAATGGAGATGAATCCGGCGGACGGCAGGCGTAGCGTCGAGAGCCTTCTCCCGAGGGGGCCCGCATGGCCGACCTGCTGCTGAACCCCGCCGAGCAGTCCGCGCTCGCGACGCTGGTGGCGGCCGAGCCCGTGCCCGGCGACCCGATGCCGCCACTCGAGGCGCTCGACGCCCTGATCACGCTCGTGCCGGCCGACGCGCTGGAGACGGTGCTCGCCGACCAGCGGGGCCGCATCGTGGCCGACCGGGTCGGCCTGCCGCTCTGGGCGCCGTGGGCGAACGACGACTGCGCGGGCGACTGCGGCCCGTTCTACGTCGGCTTCATGCACTGGCCCCTGCACCCGGCGGAGGCCGCCGCCTGCCAGACCCTGCCCGGCATCGACGCCATCACGATCGGGTTCCGGGTGGGGGCCGAGCACGTCGCCCAGGTGTGCCTGGACCGGCGGCACCGGCCGTTCTCCGAGCGCGACCTCGCGCTGCTCAGGCTCGTCGCGCCCCTGCTGCAGCGGCTGCTGCGCGAGCGTCCGACCCCACACCTGCCGGCGTCGGTCACCGTGCAGGAGCGGCGGGTGCTGATGCACGTCGCCACCGGTGCCTCGAACGCCGAGATCGCCCGGGCGCTGTTCATCGCGCCCAGCACGGTGCGCAAGCACCTCGAGCACGTCTACGCCAAGCTCGGCGTGCACAACCGGCTGCAGGCCCTCGCCGTGCTGCGGGGCAGCGACATCCCCGACCTCGACCTGCGCGAACGCGTCGCAAGATACGCCTGACAGCGAATACCCCTGGCGGTCCCGCCGGCGCAACCTCGGAGGAGAGCACGATCCCCTGCCGAGAGAAGCCACTCATGTCCCACCACCGCACCACCATCACCGCCGCCGGCGCCCTGCTCTGCCTCGCACTCGCGGGCAGCGCGTCCGCCGCCATCCCCGAGCCCGAGACCGGGTCCGGGGCCACCGACCAGGAGCGTCCGTGCTTCATGGTCCGAGCCCACTGGAACGACGCCCTCGACGGCCCTCAGCCCACCTGCTGAGCATCCGGCGCCGGCGGCGGGCCTAGAAGCCGCCGCCGGCGCTGAGCCCGTTCCCGCCGGGCGGGAACCGGTGGGCCACCCTCACCTTCTTGCTGTACCTGCCGCACCGGCCGCACTCCTGCCACCGGGCCCCGGCGTTGGTGCGGGTCACCCAGCGATGGGCACCGACCCAGCAGCGCAGCGTCTTGCGCTGATCGCCCTGCTCCATGTCGACCTCCACCTCGTCGGGTCCGCCACCGTACCGGCGAGCGCCCCCGTGCCGCCCGTGTCAGCGCCACCCCAGCTCGGGGGCGACGTACCGGACGACGCTGTCGAGCAGGTGCGCGTTGTAGTCGACGCCGAGCTGGTTGGGGATCGTGAGCAGCAGCGTGTCCGCGGCGGCGATCGCCTCGTCCTGGGCGAGCTCCTCGACCAGCTGGTCGGGCTCGCCGGCGTACGTCTTGCCGAAGCGGGCGACACCACCGTCGATGTGGCCGACCTGGTCCCCTCCCCCGCCGGCCACGCCGAAGTAGGCGCGGTCGGTGCCGTTGACGATCGGGAAGATGCTGCGGCTGACCGAGACCCGCGCCTCGCGCTCGTGGCCGGCAGCCGACCACGCGTCCCGGTACATGGAGATCTGCTCGGCCTGGAGCTGGTGGAACGGCACCCCGGTGTCCTCGGTGAGCAGGGTCGAGCTCATCAGGTGCATGCCCTGCTCGGCCGTCCAGACGGCCGTCTGGCGGGTGCCCGCACCCCACCAGATCCGCTCGCGCAGGCCCGGCGACTGCGGCTCGATGCCGAGCAGGCCGGGCGGGTTGGGGAACATCGGTCGCGGGTTGGGCTCGGCGAACCGGTCCCCTTCGATCGCCCGGAGGAACCTCCGGGTGTGCTCGCGGGCCATCTCGGCGTGGTCGCCACCCTCGCCGGGGTCGTGGCCGAAGTACTTGTAGCCCTCGACGACCTGCTCCGGTGAACCGCGGCTGATGCCGAGCTGCAGCCGGCCGCCGGCGATCAGGTCGGCGGCTCCGGCGTCCTCGGCCATGTAGAGCGGGTTCTCGTAGCGCATGTCGATCACGCCGGTGCCGAGCTCGATGCGGCTCGTCCTGGCCCCGGCCGCCGCGAGCAGCGGGAACGGGGAGGCGAGCTGGCGGGCGAAGTGGTGCACCCGGAAGTAGGCGCCGTCCACGCCCAGCTCCTCGGCCGCGACCGCGAGGTCGATGGACTGCAGCAGCACGTCGGAGGCGGTGCGCGTCTGCGACTGCGGCGAAGGGGTCCAGTGGCCGAAGGACAGGAAGCCGATCTTCTTCATGCCTGCGACAACCGGCGCGCACGCGACGTTCTTCCCGCACCCCGCGGTGGGGCGCACGCCACGCCACGTCCGGGGCGAGCCGCACCGCGATCCGCCGTGGCGCAGCGCGTGGCATACCGTTGCGCCGGATGAACGAGACCGACGCCCTGCGCCATGCCACTCCGCCGTTGGTGGCGGCACTCGACGTGACGGCCAAGGCGGGTCTCGTGCTGCTCCTCGTCGTGTCCCTGCTCTACCCCGACCTGGGCAACGTCGAGGACAAGGCCGCGGGGCTGCGTGCGGCCGCCTACCCGATGCTCGCCTTCACCGTGCCGCTGGTGTGGTGGGTGTTCTGGCGCGAGCGGGCGTCGTTCCCGTGGGTGGCCGACCTGATGATCACCTCCACCTGCTTCACCGACACCCTGGGCAACAGGCTCGACCTCTACGACTCGGTGGTCTGGTTCGACGACCTGATGCACTTCATGAACACCGGGCTGATCACCGCCGCGATCATCCTGCTGACGATGCGGCACAGCTCGACCCTCGCAGCGGTCCTGGAAAGGTCGCTGGCCTTCGGGGTCACCGCGGCCGTCAGCTGGGAGATCGCGGAGTACTTCGCCTTCATCAGCAAGTCGTCGGAGAAGCGCCACGCGTACGCCGACACGCTCGGCGACCTCGCGCTCGGCTCCCTGGGCGCCATGATGGCCGGCGTCGTCGTGCACGGGATGTGGCGACGGGGCCTGCTGATGTCGGCGGCGCCCCAGCTGGAGCCCTACGTGCCTTCCGTACGCCCGGCCGCGCCCTCGGCCGCCGGCTGACGACGACCGACGGGGAGCTGGGTCCACGCGAACGCGGCCAGCCCCACCAGCACCGGCCACAGGGCGAGGCGCTCGAGCGCGCCCGCTGCGGGGCCGTCGGCGGAGAGCACGAACGCCACGGCCGCCGCGGCGGTCACGATCCCCGCAGTCAGTAGAGCGGTGGCCAGGCGCGGCCGCTCCTTCCTCAACCGTGCGCCGAGGACGACCAGCGCGACCGGCTGCGCCACGAACAAGGGAGTCGCGGCGATCGCGTGCAGGGCGGCGTCCTGGTCGAGAGGCGCGAGGCCGGTGGCGACCGAGCTCAACCCGGAGACCACCAGCAAGCCCGTGACCCACGGCCCCAGCGCCCGCGACAGCAGCAACGCACCGCCGGCCAGCAGCAGCCCGAACCCCACGAACGAGCCGTTCATCAGCTCATGGCGCGGCGAGCAGTACGCCGCCGAGCAGCCGACCTCCCCCAGCCTGCTGACCGAGTCGGAGACGAAGCTGTAGCCGCCCGTCGTCGCGGCCGCGACGATGAACTCGCTGGCGATGTAGAGCGGCCGCACGAGCAGTGCGAGCGCGCCCACATGCGCAGCGCGGTGACCGGAGCCGGGCGACTGCCAACGCCGTCGTCCTTGGGCTCGAAGCACCCGGTCACCCTAGACCGCACTGGAACTCTCACCGCCGCGTCGGTGGCCTTGAACCCTCCCCCAGTACATGTGCGGCGGAGCGACGGTTCTCAGCCCCAGAGCTGGCGACGGTCCGCTCAGTCCAGCGGGGTGTCGACCCAGCCGATGAAGCGGCTGCCGATACCCATGATCTCCTCACGATGGTGACCGCGGAGCGGAGGCGGCAGATCTGAGGGCTGATGGTGGTCGCAGCTGATGAATGTGAATGTGGGCCACCACTTCTTCGGCCGAGCTCTCTCGGCGGACCCGCAGACACTGCACACCAGATCGACCCACACCGGCTTCTTGCCGGTCCGATCGGCACGGGACTGGACCAGCCACGGTGGCGGGCTGTCCTCTATCTCACGCATCTGGGCTTCGGTGAGCGTCTTGGGCAGGCCGTGGCGACTGGCCATCTCCAGGGGGATGTCCAAGCGTTGGGCAGCGTCGCGGCGGGTGATCATCGTCCCCAACGATAGTCAGTGCCTGAAGGAGCGCGGGCCGAGCCGATCGCGGCGGAATGACGCAGTTCCGGACATGGCCGAGACCCCTTCCTGCTCCTCGAGCCGAGTCGTCGGCTGTACCTACGGCGGCTTGTCGAGGGCTGGCGTGCCTGTGCCTGGTGTTGCACCATGGATCCAGCGCAGCGCGCCATAGCCGAGCCGGTCCAGCGAGGGTCGCAACATGCTGAGTGCACGACTTACCCAGGCGGCTGGGGCACTCGCGCTGGTCGGCGGGTCGGCATGGGTGGTGGCGATTGTGGTGCACGCTCTACAGCCCGAAGGTTGCGTCGGTGACGAGTGCCTCGTCCGCCCGCAGCGGGAGGCCACCAGTGCAACGTCGTGGCTCATAGTTCTGTCAGGCGTCGCGTTGTTGGCCTTCGTCGCGGCGCTGCTGGCGGTGCTCGCACAGATTGGGGAACTTGGCTGGATTGGCGTCGCGGGTCTAGCCACCTGCGCATCCGGCATTGTCGTACTTGCCGTGATGGCTCTTCCGACCTTCCAAGATCAGACCCGTCCGCTTCCCGGCTTGGTGGCGGTCGCCGTCGGCTTGGCGCTCGTGGGTTGGACCGTGCTCCGGTCGAGCGTAGTTCCGACCTGGACCGGCATCGGGCTGCTCGCTGGCGTTCTGTTACTCGCAGGAGTCAGCGAACAGAACTCGCGTGTGCTTCTCGCGCTGCCGTTCGGCATAGCTTGGCTGATCGCCGGTGTGGTCCTGCTGCAGCGGTTCCGTACCGAGGTGGAGACCGATCCACACCCCGCCTCTGGCGCGCGACCTGACGTCGGAGGGTGAAACTCGCCTGGCGAGAAGGGACGCGGGTGCTGACCGCCTGGACACAGCTGGAGCGAAATCGAGCAGGTGATCGCGCAGAGGGACTAGCCGGGCCGAGCGCGGCGAAGTGATGCGTTAGCTCCTGTCGCAGACATGGTCCATGGGTGGCAGGCGCACTGACGCCGCTCCTTGACCACACGTGAGCCGGCGCCACCCTGCGGACGACGTACGCCGTGGCGCGGCCCTCCGTCGCACCGGGTCCACACCGGCTGCCACATCACTGCGGCCCTTGACCTCACGTGCTCCTGAGGGCGGAGGATCTAATCATGAACGATGTCCAGGAATTCCGGATCACCCTCACCGTCGATGACTTCGACGCCGCCGTGAAGCTCTACCGCGACGGGCTCGGCCTGCCGCAGATCGCCGACTGGAGCAGCCAGCAGGGACGGGTGCTGCTGCTCGATGCGGGCCGCGCAACACTAGAGCTCTTCGACGAGTCGCAGGCCGCGATGGTTGACGACCTCGAGGTCGGTCGACGAGTTTCTGGCCAGGTCCGACTCGCCCTCCAGGTGGCGAACGCGGACCGCACGGCAGCGAGCCTCGTCGAGGCCGGAGCCACGCCTGTCGCCGACGCCGTCGACACGCCTTGGGGTGACCGAAACGCTCGCGTGGCCGCACCCGACGGCATGCAGCTGACGCTGTTCACACTGGGAGAGGAATGACCGGCGGAGCATCAAGCTCTGGCTCGGGGCGGGACGTCACCGCTGATGCCGCCGCGGGTGGCTGAGTCGCATCTACGCCGAACGTCGCCGCCTGGGCCCTAGGCTGGCGCGCTCGTGGTCGAAGTGATCGCCGTACATCGACTTGTGAGCGAAGGAAGCGTATGTGCCGGGTACTCGCCTACATCGGGCCGGAAACACCTCTGGAGAGCCTGCTGCTCTTGCCGGAGAACAGTCTGATCAACCAGTCCCTCGACCCAGCGCGTCACCCGGAGCTTCAGCTGGCAGGGTGGGGATTCGGGGCCTGGAGTGAGCATCTGCTCAGGCCGGAAAAGCCCTTCATCTACCGCCGGCCGATGGCTGCGTTCTACGACGACAACGCCGACCGCATCATTCCCAGCCTCCAGGCCAGCACGATGCTCGCACATGTTCGAGCAGCCGCCTACAACTCGAAGACTGTGCTGGCCGACGAGAACTGCCACCCCTTCTCCGTCGAAGAGACCCCGTGGATCCTTGCCCAGAACGGCGACCTGCCGAACTGGGTGCTCCTGCAGCGGGAGCTGTTGCAGCACTGCGAGGACAAGTACCTGAAGCAGATGCGGGGCACGACTGACACGGAGTTCCTCTACGTGCTGCTGCTCTCCTTGATGGAGGGCGACAGCGACGAGGAGGTCCAGCGAGCGATCGAGGAGATGCTCCAGCTCATCGCCCAGGCGATGAAGGATCTCGACCTCGCGGGCCTGACCAAGTTGAAGCTGGCCCTGGTATCCCCGAATCGGATCATCGGCGTCAACGTCGGTCTCGGACACCAGGGCGAGGCCAACCCGGTCGGCGACTGGAGAGAGCTACGAGAATCCGGCCCGGGCACGAGCGACTTCGCTCTCTCGATGCTCCCGGAGCCGATGTACCTGCAACTGGGTCGCAACTTCCAGCACGACGAGACGTCCTATGACTTCGAGGTGCGCTCCGAAGAGGAGGCGACGGCCGCCATCTTCGCCTCCGAGCCACTGACAGACAGCGACGACGGCTGGTCGCACCTCGAGTTCGGTGAGATCGCCTTCCTGGAGAACCGGGGCAAGCACGTCACCAAGACCATCAAGACGTTGAGGGTCTAGGCGCGCTGGACGTCAGCAGGGGCCGGCGGCGGTTCAGCGCCCGGATCAATCGAGGGTGGCGACGCTGCGGGAGCGGGGGCAGGTGGGCAGTAGCGCCAGCGCACCAACTTCGACTCCGAGTCCGATGAGGGTGCCGTGCGGGAAGTATCCGAACGCGGCTGTGGACGCGACGGTGACCAGGAGCGTGCTGGCCATCAGCGCCCACCACCAGGTCGGGAAGTGCCTGGATCTGGCAGAGATCGCCGCTGCGATGGCGGCGACCGGGATCGCGAGCAGCACGAAGATCTCAGCGCCCCACAGGCTGCGCCACGGAGCTGGGGCGCTCTCTGCCAGGTAGCTGGCGACAGACACCGGGGCGCCCAGGAGGAACAAGACACCCACCACGCCAGGCAGCTTGCCGTAGCCGAACAGCGGCCAACCGATCAGGATCCATGCGGGAACCAGCAGCACTCCTGCCCAGGCGTACAGCTCGAGCCCGCCGGCGCCGTTGAGGTTCCGGACCAGGGCGTAGACGGGCAGGCTGTCGGCCGAACGCGCCCACGACGGTGCTTCCTGGCTGTCCCAGGCGACAAGCTGCGGGGGAAGCAGGAACAGCGCCCAGGCTGCTCCGGTCACCGCCGAGATCGTCGCCCAGGAGCGGCGTCGTCCCGCTGGCAGGGACTGTCCCCGCTGGCGCTTCGAGGCCGAGGGGTCCTCAGCTGAGGTCGACAAGATCGTTGCGCAGGTCGATGAGAGCTGCCACGAACAGGACCGCCAGGCCGGCCCGCAGCATCCAAGCGGGCCAGGCGCTGACGAGGAGCGCGCGACCAGTGTCGTAGCGGCGCAGCGAGCGGAACGCTGTGAAACCTGCCGCCAACGCAAGGGTCACCGGGAGCAGGAGGACCCACGGCGCGAGCCCGACCACGACGAGCGCGTTGGGCGGGCTCCAGCGTTCGAGAGCGCGTTCTCCGAGGACGTGCAGCAGTGCGACGTAGGCGGCTGGGAGAGCGATGAAGAGACCCGCTGCGAGCCACAACGGTCCCAGGAGCTGAAAGTCCACTCCGTCCGTGTGGACCACGATGGCCCCGATCACGATGGCGGGACCGAGCGAGATCGACAGGAGACGGAACCAAGAGGGACCGATCATCAGGCCGCGAACAATCACGTAGAACCCCGCACCGATCACTCCGAACTGCAACCCGGCTAGCGCCAGTTGAGCGGAGCCTGTCAGGGTCACCTGGCCCATCACGAAACCGTCGTCGCTGGTCACTCCAGTGGCGTCTGGGTTGAGGGCGGCGAGCAGGAGCATCGCGAGCCGTCCCAACACCCCGACGACGAACGCACCGCAGACTCCGCCTACCAACGTGAGTACGGACAGGGCTCTGGCGGCGCCAACGAGGTCGTCCCGCCAAGACGCTTGTGGTTTCGCGGATAGCACTGCGCTCGTCATTCGGGCCCTCCCAAATCGCCATGGTGAAGGACGATTGTCGGCGGCCACGAGAAACTGCCCGGAGACGGCCACGAGGCTGCCCGCTGGCGGACATGAGAACTGCCCGCTGGCGGTCATGGGATCTGCCCGACACGACGTCGTCTGCCTGACCGCCTTGCGCGGTTAAGGCCCCTTCCTCGGGTGCGATGAGCGGTGCTGAAGCGCCCCATTGCCCCCGAGGAAGGGACACCGTGAAGTCTGCCGAGGAGATCAGTCGAAAATGCAGTGACCGTAGAGGCTCACGTTGAGATGGCTGCCGGAGTCGTCAGGGCAGGAATGTCGTAGCCCAGGGCGCGAAGCTCAAGGACGAGTCTGTGTGCCCGGCGGGCGGGGTTGGGCGTCCTGGTGAGGAAGTGCTCCGGACCGAGGTCTTGATAGTCGACGTTGCGGCTCATGATCCACCAGGCGGACTCGAGGATGGTGCGGGAGATGGCGACTTTGGCCCGTTTGCGTCCGCGGCGTCGTTGCAGTCGCCGGTGTCGTTCGGCGATGTAGGTGTTCTTGCTGCGCGCGGCGGCGGTGGCACAGTCGCCGAGGATTCCGCATAGCCAGGCGTTGCCGTTGCGGGTCTTTCCGGAGAATCGTTTGCCGGCAGACTCGTTGTTACCTGGACACAGGCCGGCCCAGGAGGAGAGGTGACCGGGCGTGGCGAACCTGGCCATGTCGGCGCCGGTTTCGGCGATGATCACCTCCGACGCTCGTTTCCCGACCCCGGGGATCGTGACCAGATGCTCCTGGATCTGCCGGAAGGGCTCAATCGAGGCGTCGATCTGGATGTCGAGCTTGGCGACCGCGGCATCGAGACTGTCGATCTGGTCGAGCATCATCTGAGCGAGTAGGCCGTGGTGGTCGTCAAAGCGGCCGGTCAGGGCATCGATGAGCGCGGCGTTCTTCTTCTTGAGCCTGCCCAGCGCCAGCTCAGCGAGCTGCTCGGGCTCTCGCTGGCCCGCGATCAAGGCGGAGATCATCAAGCGTCCAGAGACGCCCATGATGTCGGTAGCGACCAGCGAGAGCTTGATGCCGGCATCCTCCAGGACGTTGTGCAGTCGTTGCACCTGGCGGGTCTTGTCGTGGATGAGGGAGGACCGGAAGCGGGTCAGATCGCGGAGCCTCCGGATCGGTGGTGGTGGCACGAAGCTGGGCCGGACCAAGCCGTGCTCGACCAGTTGTGCGATCCAGGCGGCGTCGGAGACGTCGCTCTTGCGGCCCGGTACGACCTTGATGTGCTGAGGGTTGATCAGCCAGCACTCGACGATCTCTTCGAGCAGGTAGTAGACCGGTCGCCAGTACTCGCCGGTGGACTCCATCCCGACCAACGTGACCTGCTCCTCGATGAGCCAGTCGCGCAGCGCCAGCAGTGAACGGGTGGTCGTTGCGAACGTGCGTATCTCGCTGTGGCGTCGCCCTACGCGTGTGCTCGGAACGCGTAGGCAGACCTTGACGTCGGCTTTGCCGATGTCGATGCCCGCGACGCGCTCCGCGAATGTCTCCATGACCATGTCTCCTTCCGTTGTACCAAGCGAGACACGGCCGGGAGGGCCACAGGGTGCGAAGACGATCAGTCGCGTGCTCCAAGGCAACAATCCGGGATTCCTGTTGGTGGCCCCAGCGTCCCGTTCATGCGCGGGCTCGAAAGCACCAATCTCCCGCGACGTCACCCGGCCGGGTCCCAGCACCATTTTCATCCTCCGGGGCGGCCGTGGCTACGGCCTGAGGCGATCATGAAAATCTTGGATGCCTACGACCTGACCGGGTCGTTGCGCGATGCCGGCGAGCTGGCCGGCTGCTCGCACCACACCGTGAAGCACTACGTCGAGCGCCGCGCTGCGGCCGGCGTGCTGGACAAGGCCGCGGCGCGCCCGCAGTTGATCGATGCCTACCTGGACAAGGTCGAGGAGTGGGTCGAGCGGTCCCTGGGCAAGGTCCGCGCTGACGTGGCCCACGAGAAGCTCGTGGCGTTGGGCTACACCGGTTCGGAGCGCACCACCCGCCGGGCGGTGGCGAAGGTCAAGACCGACTACCGCGCCGGTCGGGTGCGGGTGCACCGGCCGTGGGTCACCGAGCCGGGGATGTGGCTGCAGTACGACTACGGCGACGGCCCGGTCGTCGATGGTGTGAAGACGGTGCTGTTCGTGGCCTGGCTGGCCTGGTCGAGGTTCCGGGTCGTGCTCCCGCTGCGGGACAAGACGATGCCCAGCGTGTTCGCTGCCCTGGATCAGACGTTCCGGCGCCTGGGCGGGGTGCCGACCTACGTGCTGACCGACAACGAGAAGACCGTCACCGTCGAGCACATCGCTGGGATCGCGGTCCGCAACCCGCAGCTGGTCGCGTTCGCCGAGCACTACTCGGTGGTGGTCCACACCTGCGTGCCGGCCGATCCGGCGTCCAAGGGCGGCACGGAGTCGTCGGTGAAGATCAGCAAGGCCGACATCGTCCCGAAGGACACCAACCTGCGTGAGGCCTACACCAGCTTCGCTGAGCTCGAGGCGGCGTGCGAGGCGTTCTGCGCCAAGGTCAACACCCGGGCGCATCGGGTGACGAAGCGACCGCCGGACCAGATGCTCGCCGAGGAGCGGGCCCGGCTGCACCCGGTGGCGGCGGCACCGCACACGGTCGCGTTCGGGACCACCCGCATGGTGCCGGGCAACACGCCGATGGTGACGTTCGAGTCCGGGCAGTACTCGGTCCCGCACACCCTGCTCGGGGCGACGGTGTGGGTGCGCGCCCAGGGCGTCGGTGATGGTGAGCAGGTCGTGATCGTCCACGTCGGCGAGGCTGGCCCGATCGAGGTCGCGCGCCACCGACGGGCCACTCCCGGCAGCCCGCAGCTGATCGATGAGCACTTCCCGGCTCAGCCTTCCGGGCCGCTGGATCGACGACCCCGCGCGAAGAACGCCGCCGAATCAGAGTTCCTCGACCTGGGCGAGGGCGCGAGGTTGTGGCTGGTCGAGGCCGCCGCCGCGGGCACCACCAAGATGCGGGTCAAGATGGCCGAAGCACTCAGCCTGGCCAAGCTGTTCGACCCCGTCGAGGTCGACTGGGCACTCGGTCACGCCGCCGTGCACGGCCGGTTCGCCGAGGCCGACCTGTCCTCGATCCTCGACCACCACGCCCGAGGAGCAGCAGCCGGCGAGCGCGATGTGCACCGCGCCAGCGAAGACTCCTCGCTGACTCAGGGCACCAGCGCGTGGGCCCGACTCGGCCAGCACGACGGCCACGACGGCCACGGCGTGGATGGGGTGAGTCGATGAGGACCACGACAGCGGCCGCGCCGCCGCTGCCCACCGAACTCGAGGACCTGCTGCGCAAGCTGCGGCTACCGCACATCCGCCGCCACGCCCCCGAGGTCGTCGCGACTGCTAAAGCGCAACGCTGGGAACCGGTCGAGGTGTTGAAGGCGCTGCTCGTCGAGGAGGTCGCCGGCCGGGAACGCTCCGCCCTGGCCACCCGCCGCGCCGCCGCGGGATTCCCGACCGGGAAGACCTTCGATGCCTGGCAGCCCGAGATCTCCTCGATTCCCGCACCGACCCAGCAGGCGCTACGAACCCTGGAATGGGTGCACCGCCGCGAGAACCTCGTGCTGTGCGGCCCATCGGGGACCGGGAAGACGTTCCTGCTCGAGGCGCTGGGCCAGCAGTCCGTCGAGGCCGGGCTGAAGGTCGCCTGGTTCACCCTGGAAGACCTCGGGGTGCTACTGCGCCGCCACCGTGCCGACGACACCGTGTCCAAGGCCATCGCCCGCATCCTGCGAGCCGACCTCGTCATCGTCGACGACATCGGGCTACTCCCGGTCGCCACCGACGCCGCCGAAGGGCTCTACCGCCTCGTCGATGCCGCCTACGAGAAACGCTCGGTCGCGATCTCCTCGAACCTGCACCCAGCCGGGTTCGACGAGCTGATGCCCAAGACGCTGGCCACCGCCACCGTCGACCGGCTGCTGCACCACGCCCACGTCTGCCAGACCTCAGGCGAGTCAGTCCGACTCACCCAGGCACTCGCAGGCCAGGGGGTGAACCCCTTGAGCTGACCACCCTGGACCGTGGTGGCCAAAGCCCCCCGTGGGCAGATCCCATGGCCACCACCGGGCAGATCTCGTGACCGTCACCGGGCAGGTTTCATGACCGCCCCTGGGCAGTTCTCACTGGCCCTTGACAGACGATCACTGGGACGGCCATACCCCGAACGGGTCATTGCACCGAAGCCTGCCGCCGTGGTCTCAGGCACCCTCACAGCTGCAGTCGGCGCGTCGAGATGCACCGACAGGCGGCGGAAGGACGCAGCAAGTCGCCACAACGGCATTCTTGAGTCCACGAGCAGGGATACGCTCGAGTTCCGCGGGCGTCACTCGTCAGTTTCGATGAGCAGAGGGGTCAGCATGGCCGACGACTACACATCAATCGTCTACGACTATTTGAGGTCCCTGGGCCAGCCCGGCGACGAAGTGATGACGGCCATCCGTCCGTGGCTCGAGCGTGAATACGGCCTCAGCTATGCGGAGGCTGCGAAGGCTAGGTCCATCGCGATGAAGGAACTCAAAGCTCAGGGAAGGGCTGAGCGCCTCAACACTCGGAGCAGGTACGTGCGCATTCTCGCCTGACTCGTCAGTTGCTAACGATAGTGGCTAGAGACTGCTGGTGCGGAAGCGGCGGAAAGACGCAGCGCCGCTTGGCCGCCGCGCACGACCGCGGGGAGGGGGCCGCAAGGCTGAGGACGCTTGTCGGTGCCCAGCCCTAGTATCGGCGAATGGAATCGAATCCGGCCAGCACAATCCCGGCGATCGTTCAGGCAAGCTTGATCATCCCCTCGGACATCCAGGCGCGCATCGATGCGGGTGAGCTCTACCGAATCGGAGGCGTCGTCCGCGACATAGCGACCAAGCAGATCGCGGCTCTTCTGGATGAGGCGCCCACTGTCGAGCTGGTGGCCAAGGAGGCAGCCGAGAAGTTTTCGAAGGTGAGCTTGCCCAAGTTCGAACTGTCGAAGCTGGACCTCTCGAAGGTCGACCCGAAAGCCGCTGGTGGAATGCTTGCGGGCGCAGCGCTCCTCGGCATTGGCATCACCTGGGGCTACACCAAATGGAAGCGGGCTGCCGATGCGGCAGTTCCGACCCACCTCGAAGCCGAAGCACTCGTCGAGGCGTCCGTGGGGGTGCCGCAGTGCATGACCAACCTCGGGACGTCGCTTGAGGAGTACCTCACCGCCGCCCGCGAAGCTCGCCTAAGCCCGAAGATCGTCGATCAACTCGCTGCAGATCTGACTGCCGTTCAGGCGTACTCGGAGGAGGGAAACGCTGTCTCGTTCACGCTCGACCAGTTGCTGCCGTTCTTCGAGATCGTGACGGCCCACACCCCGAACTTGGCCGAGTCCTACTCGGTCGAGCTAGATGATCTGGACGAGCAGGATTCCGACGGCGGAGTCGTGGTCCACCTGCGCCGGCACCTCGAGACCCAAAGTCAGATTCTCGCTAACGTCGGGTGAGACGACTCCCGCCTAGACGGCTCGGCGTCTGTACGGCTTGATCAAGATTCCCGTGTTCCGGCTCTCAGCGATGCGCCCTACGCGGCGGAATGACACGCACGCGGACGAGAGACGCAGTTCGCGACTGTGCCGCCTCAAGCAACTTCCTGTGGTCGGAACCGATTATTACTAAGGTGGCGGGCATGGCGCCCGAAACTTCAGCGATTACCGCATGGACCTTCATGCAAGAGATTCCCATCCCGCCCGACGTGGCTGGTCTCATGGTGGAGGGTGAGACTCCGGTCGCCGCGTTCAAGACCTTCCGGGACAGCGCGATCTTCACGACCAAGCGTCTGATCGTCCGCGACGCGCAGGGCATGACCGGAAAGAAGGTCGAGATCTACTCCCTGCCGTACAGCGCCATCAATATGTGGTCATCCGAGAATGCCGGGGGGCTGCTGGACACTAATGCCGAGCTTGAGATGTGGACGAGGGCCGGACACATCAAGATCAAGGTCGGCAAAGGTGCCGACATTCGCCGATTGGACGCTTTGATTGCGTGGGCGGTGCTCAAGTAGTCACAGGCCCGGACATGCGAACACGGCCGCCCTCATCCGCGGGGGAATCGAGGCGTGCACTCTTACACGCCAGCGACGTAGGCGGTCAGAAAGTGGACTCCGTGCCGGTCCAGGTTGCCGCGGGCGCGGTCGTAGTGCTCTGTCGTGCGCGGGTCGGCATGTCGGGCCAGGATCTGGGCGTCTCGGAGTGGGACGCCTGCGTCAAGCGCGTTGGTGATGGCAGCGTGCCGCAGGGAGTGCGGGCTGATATGGCGGGGGATGCCGGCGACCTTCGCGATTCGGGCGACCATCCGGTATGCGTCGCGGCGATCGATCGGATTGCCCGAGACTGGTCGGAGGATGAGTGGTCCGGTAGTGCGCTGGCCGCGGCAGGCCTCCAGGACGCGTAGGACCGGGACGGTGATCGGCATGGTGGCGGGCTTATTGCCCTTACCGATCAGGTGCAGCACGCGGTGGCCTCGAAGGGTCTCGGCGTAGTCCTCGATCCGCACGGCAGCGGCTTCGGATGCTCGAAGAGCGTTGATGCCGAGCAGGAAGGCCAGAGCACCGTGGTGAACGGTGAGGGTCTGAGCGACCTGGAGGAACCGGATGAGTTCGAGCCGGTCCAGTCCCTGGGTTCGAGACTCGTCGCGATGGACCTTCGGGAGCCTCGCGTAGACAGCTGGGTCGGAGACGATGAGCCCGTCGATGTGCGCGAACCGGAAGAAGCCTCGGACCGCGTGCATCATCGTGACGACGGAGGAGTCCATCAGGCCGGAGTCGCCGAGTTGGCGGACGTAGAGCTCGATGTGAGCGCGCTGAATCCCCTGCAAGGGGTCAAGCCCGTGGTCTTCGCACCAGGCGAACCAGCGTCGCAGCTGGAAGGCATACAGCCGGTGGGTGTGTCCGGAGTAGCGAACAAGGTAAGAGACCGCCGCCAGCTGGGCGGGCGACATATCGGTCGGTCGGAAGGGCAGGAGTGCTGTCGTGCCTGACATGGAGCCGCCTCGCGGCGGCCTGGTTCTGTCCGGTCCCGCCCGCCGTCAACGCGACCGGGAGTCTGGACCTCTCGACGCTAGTCCTCTCGCCACGAGCGTCCGCGTCCGCTGAGCGGCGAATAGACGCGCTCAGTCGGACTCGGGCGGCGCAACCGGATAGTCGACTCCGAAGTGACCAGCAATCGCAGATGTGGTCTCGCAGCCCCAGTCAGCTTTGCGAGCGATCGGCTCATCCTCGAAGCCGCTGTCGCACGGGCCACTACCGGAGCCGCAGTCTCGGTGAACGGCCAAGATGCGTCGGGCGAGCGGATCGTTGATGGAATTCAGCCGACGCATCGCGTCGACCCATCGCGCCACTGGAGTGGGTCCATCGTCGATCTCATAGACGACGTCCGTGTGAAGCTGCTGACTGGCTTCCTCGTCGTACTCGTACCGCGTCATATCGGGACGCTACTTCCGCAGGCGACGTAACAGCTCACGAAACGCTGGACGCACCGCCGAGCTGGCACTACCTGCCTTCTCAGAAACAGTGCGGGCATCCCAGGCCGCGCTTCCTCGCTAGCGGGGGTATGAGGCACAGTTCAGGACCTCGCAGGTGCCCGGATCGAGACGTTTCGCGAAAGCCCCGCTCGTCGGAGCAGGGCCCCGGGAGACTGCCTTCGTGCGCATCGGAACATGGAACCTTGCGGGACGTTGGGACGCCCGACACCTCGCCCTCATTCGGACGATGGATTGCGATGTGCTGCTGCTTGCCGAGGTCTCCGAGCGCCTCGACGTGCCGGGGTACGACTTGCATCTCGGACGGCTGCTGATGGCGCCCAAGCGACGGTGGGCTGCGGTCGCTTCGCGCTTGTCAATGTCGCCTGAACCGGATCCCCACGGCGCCTCGGCCATGGTCGAACTGGAGGGGCTGCGCGTCTGCTCCTCGATTCTCCCCTGGCGCTCTTGTGGCACCCGGGACCCGTGGGTCGGTGTCACCAGCGCCGAGAAGACCAGCGCCGCAGTTGCCGAGATTGAGGCCAGCGCACCTGCGGTCTGGGGCGGAGACTGGAACCACGCCCTATCGGGCAGAGAGTGGACAGGCTCTGTCGCCGGAAGGCGGTCCCTGCTTTCGGCCGTCGAACGACTGGGGCTCCAAGTGCCCACGGCTTCGTCGCCGCACCAGATCGAGGGCTCCTCAGCATCGACCACATCGCCGTCCCCAAGTCCTGGGTCGTCAGCGCCAAGCAGCGACATCGAGCCTTCGTCGAGGCGACCCGCATCTCCGACCACGACGCGTACGTCGTGGAGGCCGCCTGTGCCCTAGCTGTTGACTAACAAATGGGCGGGAGTCCGGCGATCGCGGCGGATAGACGCATTCACCCCGGCACGCTCGGGCGATCGCCCGAGCTGAGATGCCAGCCAGCCGACGCGATGCGCCGTGCTCAAAGGTCCCACCCGTCCGTTCGGGCATCGAGGATCCACTGCCGAAGCTGCGCGACGATGTCGATTGCACTGATGACCCGGATCTCGGCGCACTTCCGGTAGTGCTGCTTTTGGTCCTCACCCGCCGCCTGGTACATCCGAGCCTTGGCGTTGTCGCTGTGCCACACCTGCGCGTTCAGGTAGGCGTCGGCGTATTCGTAGTCTGGCGAGAGCATCTCCAGATCGACACCACTCGGAGAGACGCCTGGAGGACCGAAATTGACCTGCTGGATCGCGGTCTTCCCCTCGGGTAGTGGCACCTTTGCTTCACCGATGAGACCCGAGTAGACGAAGACGTGCTTCTTCCAGGCCTTTAGCCCTTCGCGGCCCGCCTTCAGTCTGCCCCGAAGTTCCTCGTGCTCTCGCTCGATGCGGTTCGTGAGCACGTTGAAACTGATTGATTCCTGCTCCAGAAAGATCACCGACCGCATCAACGTGGCCAGGTAGACCCACTGCTCCTCAGGCAAGAGGTTCCGGTCCAGCTTGGCCGTCTCGGTCCCGCTCTCAGGGTCCTGGGTGACAACGATCTTAATGGTGGAATGGGTGCCGGCAAGCGGGTGGGCGACGATCTTGTCAGCCCGGTCCATGAACGTGGCGACGGCTGTCTTGAGGTCGTCGCTGCTCTTGTTTCGCTCGGCCACGGTTAGATCCTAGGGAGCCGCAGAGAAGGTCGGCAGCATTCGGGCTCCGCCACGCATGCCCCAGGCGATTTCGACATGTGCCTTCTGGCGATGCCAACAGGCGGCGACATGACGCTGGTGGCCCGTCACCGGTTCGTGCGGCGCTTAGCGATGAGCTAGCGCCCTGATCGAACCCGGATCCACTCCGCTCGTGCTTGGTCGTAGGCGGTCTTGGCGCGCGCATACTCAGCATCGGCCCTAACCTTGTCTGCAATGTATGCAGCGTCGGCTTTGGCCTTCCTGTCGGTCCATGCGGCATGTCGAGGGTTAGGAATCTTTCGCTGTTGCGAGCCGTAGATTCGGATGCACTTCGTGCCGACACGTGCCTGCCTGCTACGGGGATCCGTCAGGGGGCGACCACACTTGACGCAGTTATCCGCCAGGTCCCAGACCGTTGAGGAGGGCGGTAACCCAACCCACTGTTTCCGAACTCGACGTCGCCGGGGCCGGCGTGGTTTAGGCCCCGGCGCTTGGCGCGCCTGCCGAGGAGTCCGCCGACGAGTCTGCCGTACCGCATGCGTAGGCGCGGTGTGTTCCGGTGAGGCGGCGAGTTCACTGTCGGGCGTTGCTTCCGTAATTGCCTCGATGTCGATGCTGGAGACTTGATTCTTCGACGGGCGCGACTGTCGATCGGACGCTGCCCGCACGGGGTCGAGGGTGTCCGACAGCGCTCGAGAGGCGTTGAGCAGAAGCTGGGCATCCTCATCTAGTTTCGAGCAACCCAGCGGCCAACCCCGGGCCGCGCCATGGCGCGGGGAAGTCGACACATCGGTCACTCCAGGCCACCGGCGTCTCAGGAGTGTCGTACTTCCGTATCAGCCCCAGAGCGTCTTTTGGCCAAGCGGCGTTCGGACCCGGACACCTTTCCTACTCCCGGCTGGTGCTCGCCTGATTTCGAGCGGCAGCGGTACTCGAGTGACCCTGGCGCGAACGGCGCCCTTGACTATCAGGAGCGCTCGGTCCGTTAGTACCGCCTGGACCCAGATATGTGCGCTGACGCTGTATGTGGCGTGAGTGTGCCAGTCTGAAGTGGCCCCACTTGGAGCCGTAGTGCTGGCTTGAAGTGGCCCCACCCTCGACCTACTTGTCCCCGTACTTTCGTGCCCGTCTGCCAAGGCGAGTCACGAGAGA
>NZ_JAULSC010000103.1 GCF_030518195.1 Nocardioides cremeus | reverse complement strand
AGAATGTGACTTCAAGATCTCTCCTCGTGACCAACCGTACGCGATGAAGCCATCGAGGAGTGCTCTAGTGGCTGCTTCATTGTACGATATGATGTCTTTGTGCAGAGCGGGAGCTTTTGCCTTCAGGAAATCGATGATGAGGCGAATGTCTGTATTGCTCAACTTTCGTTCCCAGCTATAAATTGAGTCAATCATCTTGAGGTCAGAGCTGATATGATAAGGTGGGCATACATAGTGGACACGTTACAACCAAGGCGAAGTATAAATCCGGGTCCGCCCTCGATCAGAAGCTGTAGATAGCCGCGGCCTGCTGTCCTCTCTGACTTTACTACCTCACCACTCGTGGAAAGTATTTCTGCTTGTAATTCAAAGGCTGCGGTGATCTTGCCACG
>NZ_JAULSC010000102.1 GCF_030518195.1 Nocardioides cremeus | reverse complement strand
ACAGCCACCTTACCACTGGAGTAAAAGAGGTTCATGAAGCCAAGCTGACCCAAACAGCGTAACCCCCACCAGACCCCACTTGTTGAACATTCGGAGGAGGTGGTGGATCAGCCTTGACTACTTCGTCACACGTGGCATAAACATGCTTTCACCGGACACCTTGCCGTCATCCAGCTTGGATACTGCCATTGTTCACGCCGTTCACGTCGTACAACCTAGCAATTCCCAATAACGCAGCCTTTACCGAGACAGTTATACACCACAGTAGTCACCGATGGCCAGATGTAACGGCGCCGAGTGTCTGACATACATACATATGCCTCAGCTATGCAGGAGCCCCGATGTGCGCCCCGTGGCTGTGTGTGAGTGGCTTGAGCACAGTGGCGTGATTTC
>NZ_JAULSC010000101.1 GCF_030518195.1 Nocardioides cremeus | reverse complement strand
AGAAGCCGAGGATGGACGCGCAGCATTCAGTTGCTCGTGCGATGGGGGGTGCTACAAGTCTGGTGGCTCTTGGTGGCTCCTGGTGAGCTTCATGATAGGCAGTTGGCGTCATTGCGGGGAAGGTTGGTGGGTGAGGACATACTAGGAAAGCGAACAATACGACGGCATGCGCCGTTCCAGACCGGAACGCCGTTTGGCACACGTGCAAACATGGCGGAAGTACAGGCCGCGGTCACCACACTCTACGCCATGAGCAGCAACCCGAGCGGTTGGCAGTCGATGCAGCCAGTTCCTTGCTGCGGCCTCGGCCTCGTGCTTGGTAGAGAGCAAACCCCAAGCAATCGGCTCATGGCAGTTTTACTAGCATTACGAAGAACAATCACTACAGCGGGGCA
>NZ_JAULSC010000021.1 GCF_030518195.1 Nocardioides cremeus | reverse complement strand
CGGCCGCGCGGTCCCGGCATGGTCGCGATGCTGGCCGCCGGCTACCTCGCGCCCGCCGTCGTGGGGCTCGGTGCGGCGCTCCTGCTCGCCGACGGACGCGGCCTGGCGCTGCTGTGGCTGCTGGTGGCCCTGCTGGTCGCGCTGCTGGTGTGGGTGCGCAACGTGTACGGCGTCGTGGTGCTCGTCGTCGCCGGCGCCGGTGTCGTCGCGGTGACCTGGTGGGCGCCGCCGTTGGCGCAGTCGGTGCTGGCCCTGCTCGTGGCCTGGCTGCTGCTGCTCGCGGCTCCCCGGCCGCTGCTGGAGCTGTGGGGGCGGGGCGCCCGGGGCCGCCGCGGCTCCGACCCCGACCAGCTGGCCCGCCTGACCCGGCTGCCCTCGCTGGTGTGGGTGCTGCTGATGCTGCTGGCCAACCTCGCCGGGCTGGTCGTCGGCGTGGCGACGCTGGCCCCCGACCTCCTGCAGCGCTGAACCGGTTGGTGCCCCGCCCGGGCGCCTGCCTATCCTTTGCGGCTCCGGCGCTCCCGCCGGGTGGCAGACCCGCCGACGACCAGAGACCGAGGACGCTGCTGTGCCCAGAGGAAAGGTGAAGTGGTACGACGCCGACAAGGGCTTCGGCTTCCTGTCGCAGGAGGACGGCCCCGACGTGCACGTGCGCGCCGAGGCGCTCCCCGAGGGCACCACCACCCTCAAGGCCGGCACCCGCGTCGAGTTCGGCATCGCCCAGGGCCGCCGCGGTGACCAGGCGCTGCAGGTGCGCGTGCTCGACCAGCCCGCATCGGTCAGCCGCAACCAGCAGGCAGCGCGCCGCAAGCGCCCCGACGACATGGCCCCGATCGTGGAGGACCTGATCCGACTGCTCGACGGCGTCAGCGAGACCTACCGCCACGGCCGGCACCCCGACGCGCGCACCGCCGCCCCCGTCGCCAAGCTGCTGCGGGCCCTGGCCGACGAGCTCGAGCGCTGAGCCGGCCGGAGAGTTTCATCGGCCGGCCGATGAACCTGGTGGGTGGACGATGAAGTTTTATCGGCCAGCCAGGTGTTCCATCGGCCGGCCGACAAAACTCCCGCAGGGCCGCAGCAGCGCCCCGAGCCGGTACGGCGCCGGTGCTCAGCCGGTGACGGGCACCTCGCCGGGGTAGCGGCGGCTGCGACCGGCGAGCACGAAGAACGTCCAGGCCGCAAGCACGGCGAAGGCGACCCCGAGCCCGAGGCGGGCGGGGTCGAGGGGCAGGGCGATGCCGACGAAGCCGCCCACGACCCACGCCAGCTGCAGCGTGGTGTCGCTGCGGGCGAACGCGCTGGCCTGCACCTTGGTGGGCACGTCGCTCTGGATGGTGGCGTCGAGGCAGAACTTCGCCAGCGACTGGGCCAGCCCGGCGCACAGGCCGAGCGCGATGAGCGGCAGCACGCCGTAGAGGACCGTGGCCACCAGGGCGGCCGCGGCGTCGAGGACCAGCACCAGCACCACGGTGGTGCCGGGGTGCAGGTTGCGCAGCAGCGAGGCCAGCGCCACGCCGCCGGCGTTGCCGAGACCTGCGGCGGCCACCACGAGCCCGATCAGCACCTCGGGGCGCAGGCCGCTGTCGGGCGGGTTCTCGCGCAGCAGGAACGCCATGAACATCAGCAGGAAGCCGCTGAGCCAGCGTGGTCCGCAGTTGGCGCGCAGCGCGAAGGCGACCGACGTCGGGATCCGGGTGCGGGGGCGGGCACCGGACCGGGCGGGCGCGATCCGCTCCCCGGGTGCCGGGGGCTCGACCCGCACCGAGTCGCCGGGCGCCATCAGCACCAGCACCTCCTCACCGACCGAGGAGTCCACGCGCTCGGGCAGCTTGATGGCGAAGACCGTGGCCACCACGAAGAGCACGAAGGCGTAGCGCAGCGACCACTCCGGGCCGACGAGCGAGGCCAGCGCCGCCAGCGGCGCCGAGATGGTGGCGCCGAGGATGCCCGAGAGCGAGACCCGGCCGTTGGCCTTGACCAGCGAGACGCCCCGCGGCAGCAGCCGGGGCACCGCCGCGGCCCGCGTGACGCCGTAGGCCTTGGAGGAGACCAGCACGCCCAGCGCGGCGGCGAAGAGCCACGCGGAGTCGCCGGTGACGGCGCCGGCCAGGCCCCAGCACAGGAACGCGCGGATCGCCATGGTCGAGCCGATGGCCCACCGGCGTCCGTGGCTGAACCGGTCGAGGAACGGGCCGATCAACGGCGCGACGATGGCGAAGGGCAGCATCGTCAGGCCCAGGAAGAGCGCGACCTGGCCGCGCGCCTCGCCCGAGGGGACGGTGAAGAACAGGCTGCCGGCCAGCGAGATCGCGACCGCCGCGTCGCCGGCGGTGTTGAAGAAGTGCAGGTAGAAGAGCCGGTTGAGCCCCGACTGCTCGGCGCCCTCGGCGTTGGCGGCGCGCCGGGCCTGGCGCCCGACGTACCGGCTGGCCCGCGTGGTGGCCCGGGTGGCGCCGCGCGCCGCGCTCGCGGCGCCGCGGGCGGTCACCCTGGCGCCCGAGCCCAGGCCCCGTCCGACCGCGCGGGCGCGCTCCCCGGAACCCCCCGACGGGGCCCCGGTGGCGGCGTGGTCGGGGCGCTGCGAGGGCATGTCCCCATCCTGCCTGGTGGCCCCGACGCCGCGTGCGCCAGCACGCCGGGCGCGGCGGGGGAGGGGGCGCCCTCGCCGGGGGGTGGGGCGGGCAGGCATGATGTCGGGCCGTGAGCACCATCGCCCGGGTCAAGCCCGATGCCGTCGCCGTCGCCGCCGTCGAGGTGGCGCGCGAGGCCCTCGTCTCCGACGTGGGTGCTGCCGACGTCGGCGAGCACCTCGGTCACCTCGCCGAGGCCGAGCGCGTCGTCACCCACCAGTTCGCCTGCACCCGAGCCGGGTACGTCGGGTGGCGCTGGTCGGTGACCGTGGCGCGCGCGCCGCGCCAGAAGCACGTCACCATCGACGAGGTCGTGCTGATCCCCGGCGACGAGGCGATCGTCGCGCCCCCGTGGGTGCCCTACCGCGAGCGGATGCAGCCCGGTGACATGGGCCCCGGCGACCTGCTCCCGGTCGACGACGACGACCCGCGCCTGGTGCCGACCTACTCCTTCGGCGACGACCCGCTCGACACCGACGACAAGGCCCAGGTCCGCCAGGTGGCGCAGGACCTCGGCCTGGGCCGCGTGCGCACCCTCTCGCCGGAGGGTCGTGACCTGGCCGCCCAGCGCTGGTACGACGGCGAGCAGGGCCCCGACTCCGCCGTGGCCAAGCAGGCCCCCGACAGCTGCTGGTCGTGCGGGTTCCTGGTGCGCCTGGCCGGCCCGCTCTCCCAGACCTTCGGCGTCTGCGCCAACGGCGACGCCAACGACGACGGGCGCGTGGTGGCCTTCGGCCACGGCTGCGGAGCCCACTCCGAGGTGCGCCTGGCCAAGAAGCACGAGCCGCAGCCGCTGCCCGACCACGTCTTCGACACCCTCGCGCTGGACCCCCTCGACGGGCGGCGCTGACCGGAGCTGACCGGCGCTCTCAGGCGCCGGCGCTCAGGCGTCGGCGGTGAGCACCCACACGGCGTACTCGTCCGAGGGCGGTGCCAGCTCGTAGGAGCCGAACCGGTGCTGCACGCGCAGCCCGGCGGAGGCGGCGTCCTGCACGAACTCCTCGGGCGGGTAGGCGCGGGCGTGCTCGGGGCCGCCGACCAGGTGGTAGCCGACCAGGAGCCGCCCTCCCGGCGCGAGCCGGCCCGCCATCGTGGCCAGGGCCTGGCGCTCGGTGCCCTCGGCGAGGAAGACGACCACGTTGCCGACGCAGACCACCAGGTCGACCTGGTGGGGCCGGTCGCCGAGGACCCGCCCCACGCGGGCGTCGTCGAGCTCGAGCAGGTCGGCCTGCACCACGTCGACCGTCGGGTACGTCGCTCGGCACTGCGCGACCAGCCCGCCGTCGGGCTCGACGGCCGTGACGCGGTGCCCGCGGGCCTGCAGGGCGGCGCTGACCCGGCCCATCCCGGCCCCGACGTCGAGCACCCGTGCCCCGCGCGGCAGCAGCGCGTCGGCCAGCCGGGCCTCGCCGTCGACGTCCTGGCCGGCGGCCACGAGCTCGGCGAAGCGTCGCCCGAAGCCCTCGGTGGCCTGCGGGCCCGAGCGGGCCCAGCGGCTGGGCGGCGGGGCGTCGTGGGTGCTCACGCGCCGGCCGCCGGGCCGTGCTCGCCGAGCCCCCCGTGCTCCCCGTGCCCATCGAGCTCGTCGAGCTCGCGGCGGGTGGCGCGACGGCGCCGGCAGTACTCCAGGCCGAGCAGCCCGAGCCCGAAGCCGGTCAGGCAGGTCCACAGCCACCAGGTGCGCCCCTGCGACTGCAGCTCGCCGTAGAACGGCAGCAGCGCCACGAACCCCACCAGCCACAGGGCGGTGCCGACCTCGACGGTGCGCACCCCGTCGACGTCGAGGGGCTCGACGTCGGCCACGAGGAAGGTCCGGTTGCCGATCTCGTGCTTGCCGGGCTGGTCGTCGCGCAGGTCCACGCGCCGACTGTAGTGCTCGACGCCGTCCGGTCGGTGACCCGCATTGACAGGTGGTGACCGGCTCCTGGGATGCTCTGCGTCCGTGAGCACCCACACGGCGCCGGCCCGGTCCGGTATCGACGGCTTCTTCCGGATCTCCGAGCGCGGCTCCACCGTCGGGCGGGAGGTGCGCGGCGGCGTCGTGACCTTCCTGACGATGGCCTACATCGTCGTGCTGAACCCGCTGATCCTCGGCTTCGTCGCCGACTCGGAGGGCAACTACCTGGGCGGCGGCCCCGGCGACGGCTCGAACCTGCCAGCGATCGCGGCCGGCACCGCGCTGGTCGCGGGCGTGCTGACGATCCTGATGGGGGCGCTGGCCAACTTCCCGCTGGCGCTGGCGGCCGGGCTCGGGCTCAACGCGTTCGTCGCCTTCTCGATCGCCACCCAGTCGACCTGGGCCGACGCCATGGGCCTGGTGGTGCTCGAGGGCATCGCGATCCTGGTGCTGGTGCTGACCGGCTTCCGCACCGCGGTCTTCCACGCCGTGCCCACCCAGCTCAAGGTCGCCATCTCGGTCGGCATCGGCCTGTTCATCGCCCTCATCGGCTTCGTCGACGCCGGCTTCGTCAGCCGCATCCCTGACGCCGCGGGCACGTCGGTGCCCGTGCAGCTGGGCACCACCGGCACCCTCTCGGGCTGGCCGGTGCTGGTCTTCGCCGGCGGCCTGGTGCTGCTGGTGGCCCTGTGGGTACGCCGGGTGCGCGGCGCGATCCTGATCGCGATCCTCGCCACCACCGTGGTGGCGCTGGTCCTCGAGGCGGTGCTCGAGCTGGGGGCACGCAACGACAACCCGGGCGGCTGGTCGCTGACCGTGCCGCGCTTCGACGGGTTCGTCGACCTGCCCGACTTCGGCACCCTGGGCCAGTTCTCGCTGTTCGGTGCCTTCACCTCGATCGGCGTCGTGGCCGCCCTGCTGCTGGTCTTCTCGCTGATGCTGGCCGACTTCTTCGACACCATGGGCACGATGACCGCCATCGGCGCCGAGGCGGGGCTCAACGACGAGGAGGGCACCCCGCCGCGGATGCAGCGGATCCTGGTCGTCGACTCGGTGGCCGCCATCGCCGGCGGTGCGGGCGGCGTCTCGTCGAACACCTCCTACATCGAGTCCGCCTCGGGCGTCGGCGAGGGGGCGCGCACCGGGCTCGCCTCCGTGGTGACCGGCCTGCTCTTCCTGCTGACCATGTTCTTCACCCCGGTCGTCTCCGCGATCCCCTCCGAGGCGGCCGTGCCCGCCCTGGTGCTCGTGGGCTTCCTGATGATGCAGCAGGTCACCGAGATCGCCTGGTCCGACGTCGAGATCGCGCTGCCGGCCTTCCTGACGATCGTGCTGATGCCCTTCACCTACTCGATCTCGGTCGGCATCGGCGCCGGGTTCCTGGCCTACGTGCTGATCAAGCTGGTCGTGGGCAAGGTCCGCGAGGTGCACCCGCTGCTGTGGCTGGTCTCGGCGCTGTTCCTGGTCTACTTCGCGATCGGCCCCATCACCGACCTGCTCACCTGAGCACCCCCTCCTCGCACCGCCTTCTCGCACCGCCTCCTCGCCCGGCACCCGCGGAACATCCGCGGGTGCCGTGGTGTTCACCCGGCGCCGTGACCCGACGGTCGCCGACCCCGTGAGAGAGCCTGGTTGAGCCCCACCTTCCGTTCCCTGTCCCACCCGAACTACCGGCGCTACGCCGCCGGCTCCCTGGTGTCGAACACCGGTACCTGGATGCAGCGGGTGGCCCAGGACTGGCTGGTGCTGGTGCTGACCGGCTCCGGGGCCGCGATCGGCATCACCACGGGCCTGCAGTTCCTGCCCTTCCTGCTGCTCTCGCCGTGGGCGGGGCTGGTCGCCGACCGCATCCCCAAGCGTCGGCTGCTGCAGATCACCAACGTCGCCATGGCCGTGCCGGCCCTGGTGCTGGGCGTGCTCGCGGTCACCGGCACCGTCCAGATCTGGCACGTCTACGTCCTGGCGCTGGTGCTCGGCGTGGCCTCCGCGTTCGACGCCCCGGCCCGCCAGTCCTTCGTCTCCGAGATCGTCGGGCCCGACGACCTGGCCAACGCCGTGGGCCTGAACTCGGCCAGCTTCAACACCGCCCGCCTGGTCGGCCCGGCGCTGGCCGGCCTGCTGATCGCGGGCTTCGGCGGGGGAGTGGGCGGCACCGGCTGGGTGATCCTGCTCAACGGCCTGAGCTACGTCGCGCCGGTGCTGACCCTGCGCGCCCTCGACGCCTCGCTGCTGCGCACCCCCGAGCCGTCGGTGCGCCGCCCCGGGCAGCTGCGCGAGGGCGTCGCCTACGTCCGCGGGCGACCCGACCTGCTCCTGCTGCTGGGCATCGTCTTCTCCGCCGGCACCTTCGGGCTGAACTTCCAGATGACCAGCGCGCTGATGGCCACCGAGGTCTTCGGCAAGGGCCCCGCCGAGTACGGCCTGCTCGGCACCTTCCTGGCCGTCGGGTCGCTGACCGGCTCGCTGGTCGCGGCCCGCCGGGTCCGGGTGCGCCACCGGCTCGTGGTCGGCGCGGCGCTGGCCTTCGGCGCGATCGAGGTGGTGGCCGGGCTCGCGCCGTCGTACGTCGTCTTCGCGCTGCTGTGCCCGCTGCTGGGGCTCTCGGCGCTGACCATGATCACCAGCGCCAACGCCCACCTGCAGCTGTCGACGGCCCCCGAGATGCGGGGGCGGGTGATGGCGCTCTACATGATGATCTTCATCGGCGGCACGCCGCTCGGTGCGCCCTTCATCGGCTGGGTCGGGGAGGCGTACGGCGCCCGCTGGACCCTGGTCGTGGGAGGGTTGCTGACGATGCTCGGCACCCTGGTCGCCAGTGCCCTGTTCCTGCGGGGTCGGCGCGTTTTGACCGGTCTGCGGGCGCCCGGTAGCCTCGTTCCTCGTGTCTGGGACAACCAGGCCGTTGCGCGTGCTCGGAAGTAGATCGGCGGATCAGGACCGTCGCTGCCCCGGGCCGGCAAGCCGGAGGCCGCCGCACGCTGGTGGCTGCTGAGAAGGGCGACACGCCCGACCTCGGGGGCGAGCAACGCCGGAAGGCAAGCACCACCCGGACACGGCGGAGCACCTCCGTCGAGACTCCGCTTGAACATCGTGCGCTGCAGAGTGCGGCGCACTGAGAGAGAAACAGAAGGGGAACCACTCGGTGCCCACGATCAACCAGCTGGTCCGCAAGGGCCGCCAGGACAAGGTGTCCAAGAACAAGACGCCTGCCCTCAAGGGTTCGCCCCAGCGACGCGGTGTCTGCACCCGCGTCTACACGACCACCCCGAAGAAGCCGAACTCCGCCCTGCGCAAGGTCGCCCGCGTGCGCCTGTCCAGCGGCGTCGAGGTCACGGCCTACATCCCGGGCGTCGGCCACAACCTCCAGGAGCACTCCATCGTGCTCGTGCGCGGTGGCCGGGTGAAGGACCTCCCCGGTGTCCGCTACAAGATCATCCGCGGCTCGCTCGACACGCAGGGCGTGAAGAACCGCAAGCAGGCTCGCAGCCTTTACGGCGCGAAGAAGGAGAAGAGCTGACATGCCGCGCAAGGGTCCCGCACCGAAGCGGCCGCTCGACGTCGACCCGGTCTACGGGTCGCAGCTGGTCACCCAGCTCGTCTCCAAGGTCCTCCAGGACGGCAAGAAGCAGGTCGCTCAGCGCATCGTCTACGGCGCGCTCGAGGGCTGCCGCGAGAAGACCGGCACCGACCCCGTGGTGACGCTCAAGCGCGCCATGGACAACGTGAAGCCGGCCATCGAGGTCAAGTCGCGCCGCGTCGGTGGCGCCACCTACCAGGTCCCGATCGAGGTCAAGGGCACGCGAGGTACCACGCTCGCGCTGCGCTGGCTCGTCGGCTACGCCGCGGACCGTCGTGAGAAGACGATGTCCGAGCGCCTGATGAACGAGATCCTCGACGCCTCCAACGGCCTCGGTGCCGCTGTGAAGAAGCGCGAGGACACCCACAAGATGGCCGAGTCCAACAAGGCCTTCGCCCACTACCGCTGGTGACCTGCGCAGGGCGGCCGCGACCCGGCCGCCCTGCCTCCACCGCCCCTCCGACTTAAGGAACGCGACCACACGTGGCTGTCAACATCACCACTGACCTCCGAGTCGTCCGCAACATCGGCATCATGGCGCACATCGATGCCGGCAAGACGACCACCACCGAGCGCATCCTGTTCTACACCGGCATCACCTACAAGATCGGTGAGGTCCACGACGGCGGCGCCACGATGGACTGGATGGAGCAGGAGCAGGAGCGTGGCATCACGATCACCTCTGCTGCGACCACCTGCTGGTGGAAGGACCACCAGATCAACATCATCGACACCCCCGGCCACGTGGACTTCACGGCCGAGGTCGAGCGCTCGCTGCGCGTGCTCGACGGTGCCGTGGCCGTCTTCGACGGTGTCGCCGGTGTCGAGCCCCAGACGATGACGGTCTGGCGCCAGGCCAACAAGTACTCCGTGCCCCGGATGTGCTTCGTCAACAAGCTCGACCGCACCGGTGCGGACTTCTTCCGCTGCGTCGACATGATGGTCGAGCGCCTCAACTCCACCCCGCTCGTGCTCCAGCTGCCCATCGGTGCGGAGTCCGACTTCCTCGGTGTCGTCGACCTGGTCGGCATGCGTGCCCTGACCTGGCGCGGCGAGACGACGATGGGTGAGGACTACGAGATCGAGGAGATCCCCGCGGAGCTGGCCGAGCAGGCCGCCGAGTACCGCGAGAAGTTCCTCGAGACCCTCTCCGAGGCCGACGACGAGATCATGGTCAAGTACCTCGACGGCGAGGACTTCACCGTCGAGGAGCTCGAGGCCGCGATCCGTCGCGCGACCCTGGCCGACAAGGTCAACCCGGTCCTGTGCGGCACCGCGTTCAAGAACAAGGGCGTCCAGCCCCTGCTCGACGCCGTCGTGAAGTACCTGCCCTCCCCGATCGACGTCGAGGGCATCACCGGCCACGCCGTCAACGACGAGGACAAGCCGGTCGTGCGCAAGCCCAGCGACGACGAGCCCTTCTCCGGCCTGGCCTACAAGATCGCCGCCGACCCGCACCTGGGCAAGCTGACCTACGTGCGCGTCTACTCCGGCAAGCTCGAGGCCGGCGCGACCGTGACCAACTCGGTCAACGGCCGCAAGGAGCGGATCGGCAAGGTCTACCAGATGCACGCCAACAAGCGTGAGGAGATCGCGTCGGTCGGCGCCGGCCAGATCGTGGCCGTCATGGGCCTGAAGGACACCAAGACCGGGCACACCCTCTGCGACCCGCAGAACCAGGTGGTCCTCGAGTCGATGACCTTCCCGGCCCCGGTGATCGAGGTGGCCATCGAGCCCAAGACCAAGTCCGACCAGGAGAAGCTCTCCACCGCCATCCAGCGTCTCTCCGACGAGGACCCGACCTTCACGGTCAAGTCCGACGAGGAGACCGGCCAGACCATCATCGCCGGCATGGGCGAGCTCCACCTGGAGATCCTGGTCGACCGGATGAAGCGCGAGTTCCGCGTCGAGGCCACCGTCGGCAAGCCGCAGGTGGCCTACCGCGAGACCATCCGCAAGGAGGTCAAGAACCACAGCTACACCCACAAGAAGCAGACCGGTGGTTCGGGCCAGTTCGCGAAGGTCGTCATCTCCGTCGGTCCCAGCATCGACGAGGAGACCGGCGCCGGCGCGGGCTACCAGTTCGTCAACAACGTCACCGGTGGCCGCGTCCCCAAGGAGTACATCCCCTCGGTGGACCAGGGTGCCCAGGAGGGCATGGAGTTCGGCGTGCTCGCCGGCTTCCCGATGGTCGACGTCAAGATGTCTCTCGAGGACGGCGCCTACCACGACGTCGACTCCTCGGAGCTGGCCTTCAAGATCGCCGGCAACCAGGCCTTCAAGGAGGCCGTCCGCATGGCGAAGCCGGTTCTCCTCGAGCCGATGTTCGCCGTCGAGGTGACCACCCCCGAGAGCTTCCTCGGTACGGTCATCGGCGACATCAACAGCCGTCGCGGCCAGATCCAGGCCCAGGAGGAGCGTCACGGTGACATGGTCATCGACGCGCTCGTCCCGCTGTCCGAGATGTTCGGGTACGTCGGAGACCTGAGGTCCAAGACCTCCGGTCAGGCGTCGTACTCGATGGAGTTCGACTCGTACGCCGAGGTTCCTTCGAACATCGCCGACGAGATCATCAAGAAGGTTCGCGGCGAGTAGTCTCTCCGAGTTCCTCGGCACCATCCCAGCAAGTACGAGTCAAGTACCAACCCACACCAGGAGGAGCCCCCAGTGGCTAAGGCGAAGTTCGAGCGGACCAAGCCGCACGTCAACATCGGCACCATCGGTCACATCGACCACGGCAAGACGACGCTGACCGCGGCCATCTCGAAGGTGCTTCACGACAAGCACCCGGACCTCAACGAGGAGTCGCCCTTCGACTCCATCGACAAGGCACCCGAGGAGCGTCAGCGCGGCATCACCATCTCGATCGCGCACATCGAGTACCAGACCGAGGCGCGCCACTACGCGCACGTCGACTGCCCCGGTCACGCCGACTACGTGAAGAACATGATCACGGGCGCGGCGCAGATGGACGGCGCGATCCTCGTGGTCGCCGCCACCGACGGTCCGATGCCGCAGACGCGTGAGCACGTGCTGCTCGCCCGCCAGGTCGGCGTGCCGGCCCTGGTCGTGGCGCTCAACAAGTGCGACATGGTCGACGACGAGGAGCTCATCGAGCTCGTCGAGATGGAGGTGCGCGAGCTCCTCTCGGAGTACGACTTCCCGGGCGACGACCTGCCGGTCGTGCAGGTCGCGGCCTTCCCGGCCCTCAACGGCGAGCAGAAGTGGGTCGACTCCATCGCGGAGCTCATGGACGCGGTGGACTCCTACATCCCCCAGCCGGAGCGGGACACCGAGAAGCCCTTCCTCATGCCCGTCGAGGACGTCTTCACGATCACCGGTCGTGGCACCGTCATCACCGGTCGCATCGAGCGCGGCATCGTCAAGGTGAACGAGGAGGTCGAGATCGTCGGCATCCGCGAGACCTCGCAGAAGTCCACGGTCACCGGCGTCGAGATGTTCCGCAAGCTGCTCGACGAGGGCCAGGCCGGTGAGAACGTCGGTCTGCTCCTGCGCGGTACCAAGCGCGAGGACGTCGAGCGCGGCATGGTCGTCATCAAGCCGGGCACCACGACCCCGCACACCAACTTCGACGCGTCGGTCTACATCCTGTCGAAGGAGGAGGGCGGCCGCCACACGCCGTTCTTCAACAACTACCGCCCGCAGTTCTACTTCCGCACCACGGACGTGACCGGCGTCGTGACCCTCCCCGAGGGCACCGAGATGGTCATGCCGGGTGACAACACGGAGATGTCGGTCGAGCTGATCCAGCCGATCGCCATGGACGAGGGCCTGCGCTTCGCGATCCGTGAGGGTGGCCGCACCGTCGGCGCCGGCCGGGTCACCAAGATCACCAAGTGATCCCCGCCGGTCGCTGACCGGCACCCAGCAGCACCAGCACCACCAGGACGGCCCCGGACCTCTCGGTCCGGGGCCGTTCTGCATGTCCGGACCCCGGCGCGCCCGAGCCGTGCGCCGTGCCGGCGAGAATCTCGGGCGACGCAGCCAACCCCGAGGCGTCGTGGCGACTCCTTCCCATCGACACTGTCTCTTCACTAGGACGACACATGACAGATCCCGATCTCGGGTTCGAGGAGTTCGTGGCTGCGCGCTGGGCGCCGCTCTACCGCACCGCCTACCTGCTCTGCGGCACCAGCCACGAGGCGGAGGACCTGCTGCAGAGCGCGCTGGCCACGACCTGCGTGCGGTGGGGTGCCATCCGTGACAAGGGGGCGGCGGACGCCTACGTGCGGCGCACCATGCTCAACCTGGCCCAGCGGCACTGGCGTCGACGCCGGCGGGAGGTGGCCACCGAGCACCTGCCCGACCCCGGTCACGACCACCTCGGTGCCCGCGCCGACCACGTGGCGCTGTGGACCGAGGTGCGCCGGCTGCCGCCCCGCATGCGGGCCGTGCTCGTCCTGCGCTACTTCGAGGACCTGAGCGTCAGCGAGACCGCCGCCGCCCTCGGCTGCTCCGAGGGCACCGTGAAGAGCCAGACCCACCACGCCGTCGACCGCCTGCGCGCGGCGCTGCCGGCACTCGAGCTTGCGGAGGACCACGCATGAGCACCACCGAGATCCGTGACGCGCTGCACGCCGTCGCCGACAGCACGAGCGTCCCGCTCCTCGACCGCACCGCCCTCCAGCGGCGGGTCGCTCGCGAGCGGCGCGCCGTGCGCGCGGTGCGTGCGGTGGGTGGGCTGGGTGCGGCGGCGGCCGCCGTGCTGCTCGTCTCCGTCGTCGGGGTGCCCTTCGCCGGGGGAGGGGACGGTGGCGGTGGCACCACGACCGAGCAGGCGAGCCCGGCGCCCGCGGAGGCGGCGAGCTCGCAGGCGGCCGGCGTCGCGGCGCCGTTGCCCTACCTGCGCGACGGCCGGCTGCACGTGCTGAATCCCCAGGGTGTCGACCACGAGCTGGGCCTCGACGTCGAGGCGGTTCTCGGCTCGACCGAGGAGTTCGTCTACGTGCTCGACCGGGTCGGCGACGTACGCCGGTTCGACGCCGTCCACGGCGACGAGGGGCCCGGGAGCCCGTGGACCTTCGAGGAGGTCGACTCGTCGACGCCGCAGGCCGTCACGAGTGCCCGGCTCTCGGGCGACGGTCGCTTCCTGGGCTGGATCGACGGCGACGGGCGGTTGGTGGTGCGTGACCTGCTGGCCGGCACGACCACCTCGCCCGTGGACCTCCCCGACGACAGCCACCTCTCCGACGTCGCCCAGGGCAGCGGGGCGGCCCTGGTCTCCCAGGACGGCGACCTGGTGCTGCACCGAGATGGCGGGCAGGTGGCCGTGCGGACCGCCGCCGACGGCTACGGACAGGCGTCGACAGCGAGCCGCGAACGGGTGGCCGTCGTCGACCGCGACGCCGTGACGAGGGTGTACGACGTCTCCTCGGGTGCCGCCGAGCTGGTGGGCGAGGTGCCCGGCAGCGGCTACCTCTCGCCCTACGGCGACCGGGTCGCCTCGCTCGTCCTGCGTCCCGGAGGTGCGGCGCGGGCCCTGCTGTGGACGCCCTCCGGCGCGGTCGTCGAGCTACCCGTCGAGGGGCGGCCCGTCGACGTGGCCTGGTCCGGCGAGACGACGGTGGTGGTCGTCTCGGACCTCGCCGACGGCTCGGTGGTCCAGGCGTGCGACGTGGGGGGCAGGCCCAGCTGCCGCCGACTGCCGGTGGAGGGTGAGGACCTCACCCTCGCGCGGTGACGGGTGCCGGGCGTGACGCGGATTCCGCGTCGCGCCCGGCGCCCAGCGATGATGGACCCATGTCCGAGCAGCACCTGCGCGTCGCCCCCGCCCGTCCTCACCAGAAGCTCACCGAGGACGGACGTCGCATGCGTGAGGTCCTCAGCTACTCCCGCCGCGGCAGCCGGTTCACCCCCAGCCAGCAGGAGGCCTGGGACGCCCACGCCGACGCGTGGGTGGTCCCCGACGAGGAGGTCGACCGCCCCGGCGTCGACATCGCCTCCTGGTTCGGCCGCGAGGCGCCGCTGGTCGTCGAGATCGGCTGCGGGGTGGGGGAGGCCACCGGCGTGCTGGCCGCGGCCCGCCCCGACGCCAACGTGCTGGCCCTCGAGGTCTGGCGCCCCGGCGTGGCCGCCTCGCTCGCCGAGGTCGCTGCCGCGGGCGCCGACAACGTGCGTTTCTGCTCCGTCGACGCGGCCTGGTGCCTGGAGCACCTGGTGCCCGAGGGCGGCCTCGCCGAGCTGTGGACCTTCTTCCCCGACCCCTGGCCCAAGACCCGGCACCACAAGCGTCGCCTGGTCTCGGCGCCGTTCGCCGCGATGGTCGCCTCCCGCCTGGAGAGCGGCGGTCGCTGGCGCCTGGCCACCGACTGGGGCGACTACGCCGAGCAGATGCTCGAGGTGCTCGACGCCGAGCCCGCCCTCGAGGGCGGACGGGTCGAGCGCTGGGCCGAGCGACCGGTGACCAAGTTCGAGCGCAAGGGCCGCGAGGCGGGCCGCTCGATCACCGACCTGACCTATCGCAAGGTCTGATCGCGGCTCGATTTGGACGAGGTCCGACCGATCTGCCAAGATGTTCAGGTTGCTCCGGCGGGTCGCCGGGGTGCGGCACACCTTGACTACTGAATCGCGTCTCCCCATCACCTGATGGATCGTGGCTCGGTGTCGGCGTGCAGCCGCACCGCTCCTGCTGCACAGCAGGGGGGAGACCCGATCAGCCTGACGAACCGTCGGGCGTCACCCAGACAGCACAGCAGGCAGGACCCGGTCCTGTGTTGCGCCCGGAATTCGGTTCCTGGCTGCGACACGCCCGACCGCGGGGGTCGGCTGGGGGTGAAGGACAGCTGGGGGGACCGACTCAAGCCCGAGGACGTCCCGGACACGCACGCGGCAGATGAGAAGTAAGGACGAGAGAGACCTATGGCGGGACAGAAGATCCGCATCAGGCTCAAGGCCTATGACCACGAGGTGATCGACACCTCGGCGCGCAAGATCGTGGACACGGTCACCCGGACGGGTGCCAAGGTCGCCGGCCCGGTGCCGCTGCCGACCGAGAAGAACGTGTACTGCGTCATCCGCTCGCCCCACAAGTACAAGGATTCCCGCGAGCACTTCGAGATGCGCACCCACAAGCGCCTCATCGACATCATCGACCCCACCCCGAAGACCGTCGACTCGCTGATGCGTCTCGACCTTCCGGCCGGTGTCGACATCGAGATCAAGCTCTGAGGTCCGAGGACATGACGATCGAACACAACATGAAGGGGCTGCTGGGCACCAAGCTCGGCATGACCCAGCTGTGGGACGAGAACAACCGCGTCGTCCCCGTGACCGTGATCGCTGCGAGCACCAACGTGGTCACCCAGGTCCGCACGCCCGAGGTCGACGGCTACAACGCCGTCCAGATCGGGTACGGCGAGATCGAGGGCCGCAAGGTGAACAAGCCCAGCGCCGGTCACTTCGCCAAGGCGGGTCTCACCCCGCGCCGCCACCTCGTCGAGCTCCGCACCTCCGCGGCCGCTGAGTACACCGTGGGCCAGGAGCTCGCGGTCGACACCTTCGCCGCCGGCGAGGAGATCGACGTGACCGGCACCAGCAAGGGCAAGGGCTTCGCCGGCGTCATGAAGCGTCACGGCTTCGCCGGTGTCTCTGCCTCCCACGGTGCCCACCGCAACCACCGCAAGCCCGGCTCGATCGGCGCCTGCGCCACGCCGGGCCGCGTCTTCCGGGGTCAGCGGATGGCCGGTCGCATGGGTAACGACACCGTCACCACCCAGAACATCACCGTGCACGCCGTCGACACCGACAAGGGCCTGATCCTGCTGAAGGGCGCCGTTCCCGGCCCCAAGGGTGGTCTCGTGGTGCTGCGTTCGGCCGCCAAGAAGACCCAGGAGGCCTGAGCATGGCTGTCAAGACCGTCAAGGTCGACCTGCCCGCCGACATCTTCGACGCCAAGGTCAACGTGCCGTTGATCCACCAGGTCGTCGTCGCGCAGCAGGCCGCTGCCCGCCAGGGCACGCACTCCACCAAGACCCGCGGCGAGGTCCGCGGCGGTGGCCGCAAGCCCTACAAGCAGAAGGGCACCGGCCGCGCCCGTCAGGGCTCGACCCGCGCCCCGCAGTTCGCCGGTGGTGGCACCGTGCACGGCCCGCAGCCGCGCAGCTACGACCAGCGCACGCCCAAGAAGATGAAGGTCGCCGCGCTGCGCGGGGCCCTCTCCGACCGGGCCCGCCACGACCGCATCCACGTCGTCGAGTCCCTGGTCACCGGTGACAAGCCCGCGACCAAGCTGGCCCTGGCCTCGCTGGCCGAGCTGACCGAGCGGACCAAGTTCCTCGTCGTGCTCGAGCGCACCGACTCGCTGACCTGGCTCTCGCTGCGCAACGCGCACGAGGTGCACATCGTCGCCGTCGACCAGCTCAACACCTACGACGTGCTCGCGGCCGACGACATCGTGTTCAGCAAGGGCGCCTACGACGCGCTCGTCGCCGGCACCGCCACGTCGACCAAGGAGGCCTCCAAGTGAGCACCCTGCACAAGGACCACCGCGACGTGCTGCTCGCGCCGGTCGTCTCCGAGAAGAGCTACAGCCTTCTCGACACGAACAAGTACACGTTCGTGGTGCGACCCGACGCCAACAAGACCGAGATCAAGATCGCCGTCGAGAAGATCTTCAACGTCAAGGTCACCTCGGTGAACACGCTGAACCGTCCCGGCAAGACCCGTCGCACGCGCAACGGGCTGGGCAAGCGCAAGGACACCAAGCGCGCCATCGTCAGCCTCGCCGAGGGTCACCGCATCGACATCTTCGGAGGTCCGGTCTCCTGACCGGGCCTGACGACACGAGGACTGAACACACATGGCTATCCGCAAGTACAAGCCGACTACGCCGGGCCGTCGCGGCTCGTCGGTCGCCGACTTCGTCGAGATCACTCGCACGACGCCGGAGAAGTCGCTGACGGTGCCGCTGCCCAAGAAGGGCGGCCGCAACAACCAGGGCCGGATCACCACCCGGCACCAGGGTGGCGGTCACAAGCGTGCCTACCGGATCATCGACTTCCGTCGCTACGACAAGGACGGCGTCCCCGCGAAGGTCGCGCACATCGAGTACGACCCGAACCGCACGGCGCGCATCGCGCTGCTGCACTACGCCGACGGCGAGAAGCGCTACATCATCGCTCCTCGCGGCCTGGCGCAGGGCACCGTGGTCGAGTCGGGCACCGGTGCCGACATCAAGACCGGCAACAACCTCCCGCTGCGCAACATCCCCGTGGGTTCGACGATCCACTGCGTGGAGATGCGTCCCGGCGGCGGCGCCAAGATCGCCCGCTCGGCCGGCAACTCCGCCCAGCTCGTCGCCCGTGAGGGCTCGCGCGCCACGCTGCGCCTGCCCTCGGGCGAGATGCGCTTCGTCGACGTGCGCTGCCGCGCCACGCTCGGCGAGGTCGGCAACGCCGAGCAGTCCAACATCAACTGGGGCAAGGCCGGCCGCATGCGCTGGAAGGGCAAGCGCCCGACCGTGCGCGGTGTGGTCATGAACCCGG
The DNA here is from genome assembly GCF_030518195.1 of Nocardioides cremeus. Taxonomy (GTDB): domain Bacteria; phylum Actinomycetota; class Actinomycetes; order Propionibacteriales; family Nocardioidaceae; genus Nocardioides; species Nocardioides cremeus. The sequence continues at coordinate 54,309 of NZ_JAULSC010000021.1, read as the reverse complement.
TCGACCACCCGCACGGTGGTGGCGAGGGCAAGACGTCCGGTGGACGTCACCCGGTGTCCCCCTGGGGCAAGCCCGAGGGCCGCACGCGCAAGCGCAAGGCCTCCGACTCCCAGATCATCCGTCGCCGCAAGTCCGGCAAGGGTAGGAAGTAAACGACATGCCTCGCAGCCTGAAGAAGGGCCCCTTCATCGATGGCCACCTGCAGAAGAAGGTGGACGCGGAGAACGAGAAGGGCACCCACAACGTCATCAAGACCTGGTCGCGCCGGTCGATGATCGTGCCGGACATGATCGGTCACACGATCGCCGTGCACGACGGTCGCAAGCACGTCCCGGTCTTCGTCACCGACTCGATGGTCGGTCACAAGCTGGGCGAGTTCGCCCCGACCCGCACCTACCGCGGGCACGTCAAGGAAGACCGGAAGGGACGTCGCCGATGAGCACCACCGAGCGCATGCGCACGAGTGCCCGCCGCGAGACGCTTCTCGGCGACCAGCCGGGAGCCTTCGCGACCGCCCGTTTCACGCGGATCACGCCGATGAAGGCGCGCCGCGTCGTGGACATGGTCCGCGGCATGGCCGTCGACGAGGCCCTGGCGCTGCTGCAGTTCGCGCCCCAGGCCGCGGCGCAGACCGTCTACAAGGTCCTCGAGAGCGCCATCGCCAACGCCGAGACCACCGAGGGTCTGGCCGCTGCCGACCTGGTCGTCTCGGTCGCGATGGTCGACGAGGGTCCCACGATGAAGCGCTGGCGCCCGCGGGCCCAGGGCCGGGCCACGCGCATCAACAAGCGCACGAGCCACATCACCCTGGCCGTCCAGCCTGCCGACGTCGTGGCCGCGAAGGCCACCAAGCGCGGCCCGAAGAACGGAAAGAGTGCCTGATGGGACAGAAGATCAACCCCAACGGCTTCCGTCTGGGTATCAGCACCGACCACAAGTCGCGCTGGTACGCCGAGAAGCTGTACAAGTCCTACGTCGGCGAGGACGTCGCCATCCGCAAGCTGCTCGGCAAGGGCATGGAGCGGGCCGGCATCGCCAAGGTCGAGATCGAGCGCACCCGTGACCGTGTGCGTGTGGACATCCACACCGCGCGTCCGGGCATCGTCATCGGTCGCCGTGGCGCCGAGGCCGACCGCATCCGCGGCGAGCTCGAGAAGCTCACCGGCAAGCAGGTGCAGCTGAACATCCTCGAGGTCAAGAGCCCCGAGGTCGACGCGCAGCTCGTCGCCCAGGGCGTCGCCGAGCAGCTCGCCGGTCGCGTGCAGTTCCGCCGCGCGATGCGCAAGGCGATGCAGACCACGATGCGCTCGGGTGCCAAGGGCATCCGGATCCAGTGCTCGGGTCGCCTCAACGGCGCCGAGATGTCGCGCACGGAGTTCTACCGCGAGGGCCGCGTGCCCCTGCACACCCTGCGTGCCGACATCGACTACGGCTTCTACGAGGCCAAGACCACCTTCGGCCGCATCGGCGTGAAGGTCTGGATCTACAAGGGCGAGGTGTCCGGCTCCCGTGCCGAGCGCCAGGCCCAGGCCGCCTCGCGCGCCGGCGTCCCCGGCCGCGGTGGCAGCAACCGCCCCGCCCGTGGTGGCGAGCGTCCCAGCCGCGGCACCCGCGGCGACCGCCCGGCCCGTTCGGACCGCGAGGGCTCGGCCCCCGCTGCCGACGCGCCGGCGCAGGCCGCTCCCGCGAGCACCCCCGCTGAGTCCACGGCCGGATCGGAGGCCTGAGAAAATGTTGATGCCCCGTCGCGTCAAGCACCGCAAGCAGCACCACCCCAAGCGGACCGGTATGGCCAAGGGCGGCACCCAGCTCGCCTTCGGTGACTTCGGTATCCAGGCGGTGGAGGGTCACTACGTCACGAACCGGCAGATCGAGTCGGCTCGTATCGCGATGACCCGTCACATCAAGCGAGGCGGCAAGGTGTGGATCAACATCTACCCCGACCGCCCGCTGACCAAGAAGCCCGCCGAGACCCGCATGGGTTCCGGCAAGGGCTCCCCCGAGTGGTGGGTGGCGAACGTCAAGCCCGGCCGCGTCATGTTCGAACTTTCCGGCGTCTCGGAGGACGTTGCTCGCGAGGCCATGCGCCGTGCGATGCACAAGCTCCCGATGAAGTGCCGGTTCATCTCGCGAGAGGCGGGTGAATTCTGATGGCCAACGGTGTCAAGGCCCACGAGCTCGACGAGATGAACGACGTCGACCTCGAGGCACGTCTGCGCGAGGCCAAGGAGGAGCTCTTCAACCTCCGGTTCCAGGCGGCCACCGGCCAGCTGGAGAGCCACGGTCGTCTGCGGACGGTCAAGAAGGACATCGCCCGGATCTACACCGTGGTGCGTGAGCGCGAGCTCGGCATCCGGACCACCCCGGGCAGCGACGAGAACGAGGACGGTGCCGCATGAGCGAGCAGGCAGTAGACAACGGCACCCCGCGCAACGACCGCAAGGTCCGCGAGGGTCTCGTCGTCAGCGACAAGATGGACAAGACCGTGGTCGTCTCCGTCGAGGACCGCGTCAAGCACGCGCTCTACGGCAAGGTGCTGCGCAAGACCAGCAAGCTCAAGGCGCACGACGAGCAGAACGAGTGCGGCACCGGCGACCGGGTCCTGATCATGGAGACCCGTCCGCTGTCGGCGACCAAGCGCTGGCGCGTGGTCGAGATCCTCGAGCGCGCCAAGTGACCCCTCGCCCCGGGCGAGAGAACAACCCCACAAGTTCGGCCAGGCTCGCCGTCCCTGAGACGCCGAGAACCGGCACGACAACCAGGAGAAATCGATGATTCAGCAGGAGTCGCGACTCAAGGTCGCCGACAACACCGGTGCGAAGGAGATCCTCTGCATCCGTGTTCTCGGCGGCTCGGGTCGGCGCTACGCCGGTATCGGCGACACCATCGTCGCCACCGTCAAGGACGCGATCCCCGGCGGCAACGTGAAGAAGGGTGACGTCGTCAAGGCCGTCATCGTGCGCACCGTCAAGGAGCGCCGCCGGGCCGACGGGTCCTACATCCGCTTCGACGAGAACGCGGCAGTGATCCTCAAGACCGATGGCGAGCCGCGCGGTACGCGCATCTTCGGCCCCGTCGGTCGTGAGCTTCGTGAGAAGAAGTTCATGAAGATCATCTCGCTCGCCCCGGAGGTGCTCTGAAGCCATGGCGAAGAGTGTGAACATCAAGAAGGGCGACACCGTCAAGGTGATCGCAGGCAAGGACAAGGGTGCCGAGGGCAAGGTCATCCAGGTGCTCCGTGAGGAGCAGCGGGTGATCGTCGAGGGTGTGAACCGCATCAAGCGCCACACCAAGGTCGTCAACCAGGGTGGGCGTGCCGGCAACACCGGCGGCATCATCACCGCTGAGGCCCCCATCCACGTCTCCAACGTGATGCTGCTCGAGGACGGCGCCACGACCCGGATCGGCTTCCGCCGCGACCAGGTCACCAAGCGTCGCCCGGACGGCTCGACCTACGAGGCCGAGCGCAGCGTCCGCATCTCGCGCAAGACCGGCAAGGAGATCTGAGATGACTGAGACCCAGACCACCGACGCGCCGGAGATCTCGGCCAAGGTGCCGCCCCGGTTCAAGACCCGCTACCGCGAGGAGATCCTCCCCGCGCTCAAGGCGGAGTTCGAGATCGCGAACGTCATGCAGGTGCCCGGCCTGACCAAGATCGTGGTCAACATGGGCGTCGGCGAGGCCGCGCGCGACTCGAAGCTGATCGAGGGTGCGGTCAAGGACCTCACCGCGATCACCGGCCAGAAGCCGACCGTGACCAAGGCCCGCAAGTCCATCGCGCAGTTCAAGCTGCGCGAGGGCATGCCGATCGGTGCGCACGTCACGCTGCGCGGCGACCGGATGTGGGAGTTCCTGGACCGGCTGCTGACCCTGGCGCTGCCCCGCATCCGCGACTTCCGGGGTCTGAACCCCGGCCAGTTCGACGGTCGTGGCAACTACACCTTCGGTCTGACCGAGCAGGTCATGTTCCACGAGATCGACCAGGACAAGATCGACCGCTCGCGCGGCATGGACATCACCGTGGTCACCACGGCCACCACTGACGACCAGGGCCGCGCGCTGCTCAAGCAGCTCGGCTTCCCGTTCAAGGAGAACTGACATGGCGAAGACCTCCCTGAGGGTCAAGGCTGCTCGCAAGCCGAAGTTCGCGGTGCGTGGCTACACCCGTTGCCAGCGCTGCGGCCGTCCCAAGGCCGTGTACCGCAAGTTCGGCCTGTGCCGCATCTGCCTGCGGGAGATGGCGCACCGCGGCGAGCTGCCCGGTGTGACCAAGTCCAGCTGGTGAACCAGACCTCACGTTCCATCTACACACGATCGCTGCAGGTCGCCCTTGAGATGCAGGGGCGATACCACGGTGGAGAAAGGGCCTCACGGCCATGACGATGACTGACCCGATCGCAGACATGCTGACCCGTCTGCGCAACGCCAACCAGGCGTACCACGACGCTGTGACCATGCCTTACAGCAAGCTCAAGCAGGGCGTCGCGGAGATCCTCAAGCAGGAGGGGTACATCACCTCCTTCGACGTTGCCGAGCCGGCTGAGGGCGAGGTCGGCAAGACGCTGACCATCACCCTCAAGTACGGCCGCAACCGCGAGCGCTCCATCGCGGGCGTTCGCCGCATCAGCAAGCCGGGCCTGCGGGTCTACGCCAAGCACACGGGTCTCCCGAAGGTGCTCGGCGGACTGGGCGTCGCGATCATCTCGACGAGCCAGGGCCTGCTGACCGACCGCCAGGCAAACCAGAAGGGCGTGGGTGGGGAAGTCCTCGCCTACGTCTGGTGACGACGAGACCGAGATAGGAGAACTTCAAGCATGTCGCGAATTGGCAAGCTCCCCGTCGCGGTCCCGTCCGGTGTCGACGTGGCGATCGACGGCCCGCTGGTGACTGTGAAGGGGCCCAAGGGCACCCTCTCGCACTCCGTGGCGAGCCCGATCACCGTCGAGCAGGGTGACGGCGTCCTCGACGTCAAGCGTCCTGACGACGAGCGCGAGTCGCGCTCGTTGCACGGACTGACCCGCACGCTGGTCAACAACATGGTCGTCGGTGTCACCGACGGCTACGAGAAGAAGCTCGAGATCGTGGGCGTGGGCTACCGCGTCCTCTCCAAGGGCCCGACCCAGCTGGAGTTCCAGCTCGGGTACTCCCACCCGATCATCTTCGACGCTCCCGAGGGCATCTCGTTCACGGTCGAGGGCCCCACCAAGCTCGGTGTCCAGGGCATCGACAAGCAGCTCGTCGGTGAGGTCGCGGCCAACATCCGCAAGCTGCGCAAGCCCGAGCCCTACAAGGGCAAGGGCGTGCGCTACGCCGGCGAGCAGGTCCGCCGCAAGGTCGGAAAGGCTGGTAAGTGACCATGGGTATCTCGCTGTCGAACAACAAGCACACTGCGACGCGCACCCGTTCGCGTCTGCGCCGTCAGATGCGCGGTCGCAAGAAGGTGCACGGCACCGCCGAGCGTCCGCGTCTCGTCGTGACCCGCAGCTCCAAGCACATCTCCGTCCAGGTCGTCGACGACCTGGTCGGCAAGACGCTGGCCAGCGCCTCCACCATGGAGGGCGACCTGCGGGGCTACGAGGGCGACAAGACGGCCAAGGCGAAGAAGGTCGGCGAGATCGTCGCCGAGCGTGCCAAGGCTGCCGGAGTCGACGAGGTCGTCTTCGACCGCGCCGGCAACAAGTACCACGGTCGCGTCGCGGCCCTGGCGGACGGCGCCCGCTCGGGCGGCCTGACCTTCTGATCGCACGTCAAGCAATAGAGAAGAGGAAAGTCTCATGAGCGGAGCCCAGCGCGGACAGCGTGGTGGCGAGCGCCGTGGTCGCGACGACCGTCGCGGTAACCAGGGTGCGGACAAGACCGCCTACATCGAGCGCGTCGTTGCGATCAACCGTGTCGCCAAGGTCGTGAAGGGTGGTCGTCGCTTCAGCTTCACCGCCCTCGTGGTCGTCGGCGACGGTGAGGGTCTGGTCGGCGTCGGCTACGGCAAGGCCAAGGAGGTGCCCGCGGCGATCGCCAAGGGCGTCGAGGAGGCGAAGAAGAACTTCTTCCGCGTCCCTCGCATCCAGGGCACCATCCCGCACCCGGTCCAGGGGGAGAAGGCGGCTGGCGTCGTCATGCTCCGCCCGGCCGCGCCCGGTACCGGTGTGATCGCCGGTGGCCCGGTGCGTGCGGTGCTCGAGTGCGCCGGCATCCACGACATCCTGAGCAAGTCGCTCGGGTCGTCGAACCAGATCAACATCGTGCACGCGACGGTCGAGGCGCTGCGCATGCTCGAGCAGCCCGAGGCCGTGGCCGCCCGTCGTGGGCTCCCGGTCGAGGACGTCGCCCCGGCGGCGCTGCTCCGGGCGCGCACCGAGGTCCCGGCGGGCGTGTCGCAGGAGGTGTCCTCCTGATGGCACAGCTCAAGGTCCAGCAGAACAAGGGCCTGGTCGGTCTCAAGGCCAACCAGCGCGAGACGCTGCGCACGCTCGGTCTCAAGCGGATCGGCGACGTGGTCGTCAAGGAGGACCGCCCGGAGATCCGGGGCATGGTCAACACGGTTCGTCACCTGGTGACCGTCGAGGAGGTCGAGTGACATGGCAACGCTGAAGCTGCACCACCTGCGCCCGGCCAAGGGCGCGAAGACCGCCAAGACCCGCGTTGGTCGCGGTGAGGCCTCGAAGGGCAAGACCTCGGGTCGCGGTACCAAGGGCACCAAGGCCCGTTACCAGGTCCCGGTCGCCTTCGAGGGTGGCCAGATGCCCATCCACATGCGGCTCCCGAAGCTCAAGGGCTTCAAGAACCCGTTCAAGGTGGAGTTCCAGGTCGTCAACCTCGACCGCCTGAGCACGCTGTTCCCCGAGGGTGGCACCGTCACCGTCGAGGACCTCGTCGCCAAGGGGGCCGTGCGTGAGGGCCACCCGGTGAAGGTGCTGGGCCAGGGCGACATCTCGGTCAAGGTCGACGTGAGCGCCCAGGCGTTCTCGGCCTCGGCCGTCTCGAAGATCGAGGCCGCCGGCGGCTCGACCACCACGGTCTGAGTCCAGGCGAGACCACGATGAGGGCGCGGGAGAGCGCCGCCGTGAGGCGGCCTCCCGCGCCCTTCGTCGTTCTCGCGCCCGGGTGCCTGCCCCGCCCGCCGGGGAGCGTGACATCGTGGCGCCGTCAGCCTGTTAGGCTTCCCGAGGCTTCCTGGGTGTGCCCGGGGAGCCGTCATTCTGTGTGGAGAAAGAGGATCTCGTGCTAGGCGCTTTCGCCAACGCTTTCAGGACGCCGGACCTGCGGCGCAAGCTGCTGTTCGTCCTGATGATCATCGTGATCTTCCGGGCCGGATCCCAGATCCCGGCACCGGGGGTGGACGTCGCCAACGTGCAGCAGTGCATCGACCTGGCCTCCCAGGGCGAGAACGCCAGCCTGTACAGCCTGGTGAACCTGTTCTCGGGCGGGGCGCTGCTGCAGCTGACGATCTTCGCGCTCGGGATCATGCCGTACATCACCGCCAGCATCATCCTGCAGCTGCTCGTCGTGGTCATCCCACGGCTCGAGGCGCTGAAGAAGGAGGGCCAGGCGGGCCAGACCAAGATCACCCAGTACACGCGCTACCTGACGCTGGGGCTCTCGGTCCTGCAGGCGACGGGCATCGTGGCGCTGGCGCGCTCGGGCAACCTGCTGCAGTGCAACCTGCCGCTGCTGCACGACGACTCCACCTCGACCTTCCTGGTCATGGTGATCACCATGACCGCCGGCACGGCCGTGATCATGTGGCTCGGTGAGCTGATCACCGAGCGCGGCGTCGGCAACGGCATGTCGATCCTGATCTTCTGCCAGGTCGTCGCGACCTTCCCGGCCGCCCTGTGGGAGGTCCAGAAGTCGCAGGGCTGGTGGCTCTTCGGCGTGGTCCTGGCCATCGGCCTGGTGATCGTGGCCGCGGTGATCTTCATCGAGCAGGCCCAGCGCCGCATCCCCGTGCAGTACGCGCGTCGGATGGTCGGGCGCAAGATGTTCGGCGGCTCCTCGACCTACATCCCGCTCAAGGTGAACCAGGCCGGCATCATCCCGGTCATCTTCGCCTCCTCGCTGCTCTACCTGCCGGCCATGGCCGTGCAGTTCAACCAGAACAGCGACTCGGGCTGGATCACGTTCGTCAGCCGCTACTTCGTCAACGGCGACCACCCGTTCTACATGATCACCTACTTCGCGCTGATCGTGTTCTTCACCTACTTCTACGTGTCGATCACCTTCAACCCCCACGAGGTGGCCGACAACATGAAGAAGTACGGCGGCTTCATCCCCGGGATCCGGGCGGGCAAGCCGACCGAGGACTACCTGTCCTACGTCCTGTCCCGCATCACGCTGCCGGGCGCTCTCTACCTGGGTCTGATCGCACTCATCCCGCTGATCGCGCTGGTGCTGATCGAGGCCAACCAGAACTTCCCGTTCGGCGGAACCTCCATCCTGATCATGGTGGGCGTCGCGCTCGACACGGTGAAGCAGATCGAGAGCCAGCTCCAGCAGCGCAACTACGAAGGATTCCTGCGTTGAGGCTGATCCTGATGGGCCCCCCGGGGGCCGGCAAGGGCACCCAGGCCAAGTTCGTGGCCGAGCACTACTCGGTGCCCGCGATCTCCACCGGTGACATCTTCCGGGCCAACGTCTCCCAGGGCACCCCCCTGGGCCTGGAGGCCCAGCGCTACATGGACGCCGGTGACTACGTCCCCGACGAGGTCACCAACTCGATGGTGGCCAACCGCATCGCCGAGGACGACGCCGAGAACGGCTTCCTGCTCGACGGCTACCCGCGCACCCTCGCCCAGGTCGAGGAGCTCGACACGATGGTCGGCGCCCGCGACGAGCGCATCGACGCCGTGGTGGTCCTGACCGTCGAGATGGACGAGATCGTGCAGCGGCTGCTGCAGCGTGCGCAGACCGAGGGTCGTGCCGACGACACCGAAGAGGTGATCCGGCGCCGCCAGGAGATCTACGCCGAGCAGACCGAGCCGCTCATCGAGGTCTACCGCGAGCGCGGGCTGCTCGTCGAGGTCGACGGCATGGGCGAGGTCGCCGAGGTGACCCGCCGGGTGCTCGAGGCGCTCGACTCCTCGCCGCGCGGCTGAGGCTGCACCGTGGGACTGCGTGACCGCGGGCTCGAGATCAAGAGCCCCGAGCAGGTCGACCTGATGCGCCGGGCCGGGCTGGTCGTGGGGGAGACCCTCGAGCTGCTGCGCTCCTCGGTGCGCGCCGGCATCTCCACCGCCGAGCTCGACGCGATCGCCGAGGACAGCATCCGCTCGCGCGGCGCGACGCCCTCGTTCAAGGGCTACTACGGGTTCCCGGGCTCGATCTGCGCCTCGGTCAACGAGGTGGTGGTGCACGGCATCCCCGACGGGCGCGTCCTCGCCGACGGCGACGTGATCTCCATCGACTGCGGTGCGATCGTGGACGGCTGGCACGGCGACGCGGCCGTGACCGTCGCGGTGGGGGAGGTCCCCGACGAGGTGCGCGCTCTCATGCGCACCACCGAGGAGGCGCTGTGGCGCGGCATCGCCGCCGCCCGTGCCGGTGGCCGCGTCACCGACATCTCCCACGCCGTGGAGACCCACGTGCGGGCCCAGGGGTCCTACGGCATCCTCGAGGACTACGTCGGGCACGGCATCGGCACCGAGATGCACCTGCCCCCCAACGTCCCCAACTACGGCAAGCCCGGCCGGGGTCCGCGCCTGGTCGAGGGCCTGGCCCTGGCCGTCGAGCCGATGATCACCCTGGGCGGCAAGGAGACCGCGGTCCTCGAGGACGACTGGACCGTGGTGACCACCGACGCGAGCTGGTCGGCCCACTACGAGCACACCTTCACCCTGACCGAGACCGGCACCTGGGTGCTGACCGCCCTCGACGGCGGCGAGGCCGCGCTCGCCGAGCTCGGCGTCGCGTTCGGCGGTCGCTGAGCGGCGTACGACGCCGGCGTCGTCGGCGACGCGGGCTTGTGTGGTCGCGCGTGCCATGATGGGCGCCGCAGGGGGGAGTATTCCTTCGTCACCGCCTCGTCAGCACGACCGGTCCTCGACCGGTCCGGGGCCGTGGGTCGCAGCAGCGGCGGGAGAGACCTCGGCGCCCTCGCCAACCCCATGACCCAGGAGGAACCCTGTGGACGTCTCCGCCCTCGAGTGGGGCATCACGATCACCGTCACGTGTGCCGTGCTGCTCTTCGACGTCATCATCATCTCGCGCAAGCCGCACGAGCCGACCATGCGCGAGAGCACCATCGCCTTCATCCTCTACATGGCCGCGGCGGTCGCGTTCGGCTTCTGGACCTGGATCTTCCACGGCCAGGAGTACGGCGTCGACTACTTCACCGGCTTCGTGGTGGAGAAGAGCCTCTCGGTCGACAACCTCTTCGTCTTCCTGGTGCTGATGGCGGCCCTCAAGGTGCCGCGCAAGTACCAGCAGGAGGCCCTGATGGTGGGCATCATCCTGGCGCTGGTCTTCCGTGGCATCTTCATCGCCGTCGGCTACGCGCTGATCCAGAACTTCAGCTGGGTCTTCTACATCTTCGGTGCCTTCCTGATCTACACCGCGATCAACCTGGTGCGCTCCTACCGCAAGCACGAGGAGGAGCACCCCGAGGACTCCCGGATCGTGAAGTTCGCCCAGAACCACCTCAACGTCGGCGACTCGTGGCACGGCCTGAAGCTCTTCTACCGCGAGAACGGGGTGCGCTTCGCCTCCCCGATGCTGATCGTCATCATCGCGCTGGGCTTCACCGACGTGCTGTTCGCGCTGGACTCGATCCCCGCGATCTTCGGCATCACCCAGGAGCCCTACCTGGTCTTCACCGCCAACGTCTTCGCGCTGATGGGCCTGCGCCAGCTCTACTTCCTCATCGGCGGCCTGCTCGAGCGCCTGGTCTACCTGTCGCTGGGCCTGTCGTTCATCCTGGCCTGGATCGGCGCCAAGCTGGTGATCCACGCGCTCCACGAGAGCGAGGTCATCGGCTGGGAGGTGCCGACGCTGCTGAGCCTGGCGGTGATCCTGGTGGCCCTGACCATCACGGCCGTGGCCAGCCTGGCCAAGACGAAGTCCGACGAGAAGGCCGAGGTGGAGGCGACCGACTCGGTGCCGCCCGCGCCCCGGCCCTCCGAGTAGCAGGCACGGAATAAGCGACCGGCCGTCGGGCGCTCCTCCCGGGTGACCTCGCCGACTCTCTCCGTCCTCGACCTGGTGCCCGTGCGCACCGACCAGACCACCTCGGACGCGGTGCGCGCCAGCCTCGACCTGGCCCGCGTCGCCGACGAGGTCGGGGCCGCGCGCTACTGGGTGGCCGAGCACCACAACATGCCGGCCGTGGCGGCCACCAACCCGCCCGTGCTGATCGGCCTGCTGGCCGCGGCCACCAGCCGCATCCGGGTCGGCTCCGGCGGGGTGATGCTGCCCAACCACGCACCGCTGGTCGTCGCCGAGCAGTTCAGCCTGCTCGAGGCCGCGTTCCCCGGTCGGATCGACCTGGGCATCGGTCGCGCGCCCGGCACCGACCCGGTCACGTCGTACGCGCTGCGCCACGGCGCGGGCGGGGTCGGCGACGACGCCGTCTCTCGCTTCCCCGAGTACGTCGACAACGTCGCGGCGATGATGGCGCCGGAGGGCGTCGGCGTCTCGGTGCAGGGCCGGACCCAGTCGTTGCGGGCCACCCCGGTGGCCGCGAGCGTGCCGACCCTGTGGCTGCTGGGCTCCTCCGACTACTCCGCACGGCTGGCCGCCGAGCGCGGTCTTCCCTACGTCTTCGCGCACCACTTCTCGGGGCAGGGGACCGCCGAGGCCCTGGCGCTCTACCGCGAGGGCTTCCGGCCCTCGGAGGTGCTCGACGCGCCGCGCACCTTCCTGACCGTCAACGCCGCCGTCGCCCCCACGACCGAGGAGGCGCAGCGGCTGGCGCTGCCGCACCTGCAGATGATGCTGGCGCTGCGCACCGGCCAGCCGCTCAGCGCCCAGCGCCTGGTCGAGGAGGCCGAGGAGGTGGGCATCCCCGAGCAGCAGCAGCCGCTGGTGGAGGCCATGTCGCGACGCTGGGTGATCGGTGACCCCGAGACCGCACGCGCCCGGATCGCCGAGCTCGCCGCCGAGCACGGGGTCGACGAGGTGATGGTGCACCCGGTGGCGTCGGCGTACGCCGGCACCGACCCGGCCACCTCGCCCGCCCGCGAGCAGACCCTGCGGCTGCTGGCGTCCTGATTAGGGATCCCGAGCAGGCCACGTCTATGCTGGCGTGTCGGCCCAACGTGGGTCTGTTTCGTGGCGCCTCGCGGCTGCCCGATGTCGTGCTCGACCATCTCGACAGAGAGGGTCAGGCACGTCCGGGTGAGGGGCCAGGGGACGACCGCACGAGGTCCACCGGCACGAGGTCCGCCTCGTCGCCGGAGGTTCCCGGGCCACCTGCCCCGGCACCCGCCGGTGCAGTGCAGCAAACGATAGACAACAGATTGTGGAGGACATGCCGAAGAAAGAAGGCGTGATCGAGATCGAGGGCTCCGTCGTGGAAGCCCTGCCGAATGCCATGTTCCGCGTCGAGCTGAGCAACGGGCACAAGGTTCTCGCCCACATCAGCGGCAAGATGCGACAGCACTACATCCGGATCCTCCCCGAGGACCGCGTGGTGGTGGAGCTCTCGCCGTACGACCTCACCCGAGGTCGGATCGTCTACCGCTACAAGTAAGCGAAGCCGACGGTTCCCGGCGGGAGCCACGAAAGGACCTCGACATGAAGGTCAAGCCCAGCGTCAAGCGCATCTGCGACAAGTGCCAGGTGATCCGTCGCCACGGCCGCGTCATGGTGATCTGCTCCAACCCGCGCCACAAGCAGCGCCAGGGCTGAGCAGGCGCCGGCCCCGGCCGGCACCACACAACTGAACAACCTCCATACGTGAACGCTTAGCCGCACACCGCGGTGAAACCACCCCCGGAGCAGAAGGCCGGGGCCCGACCTACGAGGGACGGGACGCGTCACGACCGACACCTCTGCGAACCACCGAAAGGCCATCACATGGCACGCCTCGTTGGTGTGGACCTCCCGCGCGACAAGCGCATCGAGATCGCACTCACCTACATCTACGGCATCGGCCGTACCTCCGCCCAGCAGCTGCTCGCCGAGACCGGGGTCAACCCGAACACTCGGGTGCACGAGCTCGGCGACGACGAGCTGGTCAAGCTCCGCGACGCCATCGACGCCAACTTCAAGATCGAGGGTGACCTCCGACGCGAGGTCCAGGCCGACATCCGTCGCAAGATCGAGATCGGCAGCTACCAGGGTCGCCGTCACCGCATGGGCCTCCCGGTCCGCGGTCAGCGCACCAAGACCAACGCGCGCACCCGCAAGGGTCCCAAGCGCACGGTCGCCGGCAAGAAGAAGTCCAAGTGATCGCACGCCCCCGGGCGTCTCACTGCACTTCGATCTCGAACTCACCGACCAGCTAACCCAGGAGTACATCTATGCCTCCCAAGAGCCGCACCGCGGCCGGCGCCAAGAAGGTGCGCCGCAAGGAGAAGAAGAACGTTGCGCAGGGCGAAGCCCACATCAAGAGCACGTTCAACAACACCATCGTCACCATCACCGACCCCACCGGTGCGGTGATCGCGTGGGCCTCGGCCGGCACCGTCGGCTTCAAGGGCTCGCGCAAGTCCACCCCGTTCGCCGCGCAGATGGCCGCCGAGGCCGCCGGTCGTCGGGCGATGGAGCACGGCATGAAGAAGATCGACGTCTTCGTCAAGGGCCCCGGCTCCGGGCGCGAGACGGCGATCCGTTCCCTGGGTGCGATCGGCCTCGAGGTCGGCACCATCCAGGACGTCACGCCCACGCCCCACAACGGCTGCCGCCCGCCCAAGCGCCGCCGCGTCTGACCCGCGCCCGAGAACAGGAGACTTGAGAGATGGCCCGTTACACCGGCCCCATGACCCGGAAGTCCCGCCGTCTCGGCGTGGACCTCGTCGGCGGTGACGCTTCGTTCGAGCGTCGCCCCTACCCTCCCGGCGCGCACGGCCGTGCCCGCATCAAGGAGAGCGAGTACCGCTCGCAGCTGCAGGAGAAGCAGAAGGCCCGCTTCACCTACGGCGTGATGGAGAAGCAGTTCCTGAACTACTACAAGGAGGCCTCGCGCCGCTCTGGCAAGACGGGTGACAACCTGCTCCAGATGCTCGAGTGCCGTCTCGACAACGTGGTCTACCGCGCCGGGTTCGCCCGCACGCGTCGCCACGCCCGCCAGCTGGTCTCGCACGGCCACTTCCTGGTCAACGGCAAGAAGGTCGACATCCCGTCGTTCCAGGTGACCGCGCACGACATCATCGACGTGCGGGAGAAGTCCCTGGAGATGACGCCCTTCATCGTGGCTCGCGAGACCCACGGCGAGCGCGTCGTCCCGGCCTGGCTCGAGGCGCTGCCCGAGCGGATGCGGGTCCTGGTCCACCAGGTCCCCACCCGCGCGCAGATCGACCTGCCGGTCCAGGAGCAGCTCATCGTCGAGTACTACTCGAAGAAGTAAACGCTCAGGGGCTCCGCCCCCGAGTGCCCCCGCTGGGGGCTCCGCCCCCAGACCCCCGGAACCACGTTCCGGGTGGGCGGGTCCCCGGCGGGGACCGCTCCATCTTCCTTCCACCTCGCAGTTCGGGCCCGTCAAATAGCGGTCGGACCCGGAAAGGAAAGAACCAGTGCTCATCGCACAGCGCCCCACCCTCTCGGAAGAGACCGTCGACGAGTTCCGCTCGCGCTTCGTCATCGAGCCCCTCGAGCCCGGCTTCGGCTACACGCTCGGCAACTCGCTGCGTCGCACCCTGCTCAGCTCGATCCCCGGCGCCTCGGTGACCAGCATCAAGATCGACAACGTCCTGCACGAGTTCTCGACCGTCGAGGGCGTCCGCGAGGACGTCACCGAGCTGATCCTGAACCTCAAGGGCCTCGTCGTCTCCTCCGAGCACGACGAGCCGGTGACCATGTACCTGCGCAAGTCCGGCGCCGGTGACGTCACCGCCGCCGACATCGCTCCGCCGGCCGGTGTCGAGGTGCACAACCCCGACCTCAAGATCGCCACGCTGTCCGACAAGGGCAAGCTGGAGATGGAGCTGGTCGTCGAGCGTGGCCGCGGCTACGTCTCGGCCGTGCTCAACAAGGGTGCCGACAACGAGATCGGCCGGATGCCGGTCGACTCGATCTACAGCCCCGTGCTGAAGGTGACCTACAAGGTCGAGGCCACCCGTGTCGAGCAGCGCACCGACTTCGACAAGCTCGTCATCGACGTCGAGACCAAGCCCTCGATCCGTCCCCGCGACGCGATCGCCTCGGCCGGCAAGACGCTGGTCGAGCTCTTCGGCCTGGCCCGTGAGCTCAACGTCGAGGCCGAGGGCATCGACATCGGCCCGTCGCCCGTCGACGAGCAGCTGGCTGCCGACCTCGCCCTCCCGGTCGAGGACCTGCAGCTGACCGTGCGCTCCTACAACTGCCTCAAGCGCGAGGGCATCCACACCGTGGGTGAGCTCATCGGCCGCTCGGAGCAGGACCTGCTCGACATCCGCAACTTCGGTGCGAAGTCGATCGACGAGGTCAAGGCCAAGCTGGTCGAGATGGGTCTGTCCCTCAAGGACAGCGCGCCCGGCTTCGACCCGCAGGCCGCCCTCGCGGCCTACGGCGACGACGACGACGACGCGTTCGTCGAGGACGAGCAGTACTGACGCTCAGGGGCTCCGCCCCCGAGTGCCCCCGCTGGGGGGCTCCGCCCCCCAGACCCCCCGGTCCCTGAGGACCGGGACAAGAGAAAACCGCACCCGAGCAAGCTCGAGCGCGTCTACCCCGGTACCTGGTACGGCCGGAGAGAAGAGAGAGAACGATGCCCAAGCCCACCAAGGGTCCCCGCCTCGGCGGCAGCCCCTCCCACCAGCGCCTGATCCTGGCGAACCTGGCCACCCAGCTCTTCGAGCACGGCCGGATCACCACCACCGAGTCGCGGGCCCGTGCCCTGCGTCCGTGGGCCGAGAAGCTGATCACCAAGGCCAAGAAGGGCGACCTGCACAACCGTCGCGAGGTCCTCAAGACCATCCGTGACAAGGGTGTCGTGCACGTCCTCTTCACCGAGATCGCCCCGACCTTCTCGGAGCGCCCCGGCGGCTACACCCGCATCACCAAGATCGGTCCCCGCAAGGGCGACAACGCACCGATGGCCGTGATCGAGCTCGTCACCGAGGCCTACAGCCCCACGCCGAAGGCGGCCGCGCCCGCCAAGGCCGCCCCGGCTGCCGAGGAGACGCCTGCCGAGGAGACCCCCGCCGAGGAGGCTCCCGCCGAGGAGACCGCCACGGAGGAGACCGCCACCGCCGAGGCCCCGACCGAGCTCAGCGAGGAGGCCTCCCCCGAGGAGTCCGTCGTCGCCGAGGCCGAGGCCGC
The DNA here is from genome assembly GCF_030518195.1 of Nocardioides cremeus. Lineage (GTDB taxonomy): Bacteria > Actinomycetota > Actinomycetes > Propionibacteriales > Nocardioidaceae > Nocardioides > Nocardioides cremeus. The sequence continues at coordinate 37,916 of NZ_JAULSC010000021.1, read as the reverse complement.
CGACGAGGGCGACGCCAAGGCCTGAGTGGCCTGAGCAGCACCGCTCCACGAGGGGAGGTCCACCGGTTCGCCGGGGGGCCTCCCCTTCGGCGTACCCGGCCCCGGTACGGCCTAGACCTGCTCGCCGAGGACGGTGAGCAGGTCGGCGGCGTCCATGGCTCGCACGTCGCTGGCGTCGCGCGCCAGCCGGTTGACCGTGCGCTGGACCAGCTCGTTGGCCGGGGTGGGCACCCCGTGCAGGCGGCCCAGCAGCACCACCTCCCCGTTGAGGTGGTCGACCTCGACGTCGCCGGTGCGGCGCGCCAGGCTCTGCCACGTCGACGAGCCCGCCTCGTCGCGGCGCACCAGCGGGCGCAGCAGCTCGCCCCGCCGGGCCAGGTCGTCCTCGCGGGAGACGACCGCCACGCCGGCCGCGCGCAGCACGCGCTCGCCCTCCTCGCGCACCAGGGCGACCAGCCGCTCGGCGGCCGCACCGTCCTGGCAGGCGGCGTCGACGCCGTTGCCGAGGTTCATCAGCAGCTTGCGGTGCTTCCAGGCCATCGCGTCGGGTCGCGGGAGGCTCTCGAACCCGGCGGCGCGCAGGTCGGCGCTGAGCGCCTCGTCGACCGCGTCGACCCCGGCGGGGTAGGAGCCGACGTCGAGCAGGCCCGGCGCACCCAGCGAGTGCACGACGACCCGCCCCGGGGCCAGGTGGCTGGCCGGCATCATCACCGTCACCGCGTGCACGTGGGCGAAGTGGCGCAGCGCCGCCCGCTCGTTGCTGACCCCGTTCTGCAGGCACACCACCGGGGTCTCTGGCGGCGCGTGGGCCGCCAGGTCGGCCAGCACAGCGGCGGTCTGCTGCGACTTGACCGCCAGCAGCACCACCGTCTCGTCGTGCCAGTCGACCTCGCCGACGCTGCCGACCGTGCGCAGCCGCACCACCCGCTCCTCGTGCCCGACGCTGAGGCGCAGGCCCTCGGCCCGCAGCCGGGCCAGGTGCTCACCCCGGGCGACCGCGGTCACGTCGAGCCCGGCCTCGTGCAGCAGCGCTGCGACACCACCGCCCACGGCGCCCACCCCGACGACGACGTAGCGGTGCGGACCCCCGGCGCTCTCTGCGCTCATGGCGTCCACTCACGCTCCACGAGGCGCACCGCGTCGCCCACGCCCAGGCCCAGGCGGCGTACGACGGCCACGTAGTCGGCGGCGGCCTGCTCGGCCTCCGGAGCACCCGCCGGGGCGGCCGAGGCGACGAAGGTGCCGCGGCGACCCTCGGTCACCACGACCCCGTCGGCCTCGAGCTCGCGGTAGGCGCGCGCCACCGTGCCGCTGGCGACTCCCAGCTGCTCGGCCAGCCCGCGCACGGTGGGCAGGCGGGTGCCCGGGGGCAGGTCGCCGGAGGCGGCGCGGGTCGCGACCTGGCGACGCAGCTGCTCGAAAGGGGGTTCCGGGGAGCCGGGGTCGAGCGGCAGCACGGTCATGGCCGCACCCTACGACCCGGCGCCGGACGTGGACCGAGGTGCTCGGGCGCCCGGCACGTGGTAGACCCTGGGCATGGACGCGGACGTGATGGTGGTGGGGGAGGCCCTGGTCGACGTGGTGCGCACCGCGGACGGCGAGACGAGCGAGCACCCCGGCGGGAGCGCGGCCAACGTCGCGGTGGCGCTGGCCCGCCTCGGGCGCGGCGTGCGCTTCGCGACGTCGTACGCCGACGACGCCCACGGCCGCCTGCTCGGCGAGCACCTGCGCACCTCGGGCGTCGAGCTGGCCCTCGACCCCCACGTGGTCGAGCGCACCTCGACCGCGGCGGCCACCATCGGCGCCGACGGCGCGGCCACCTACGAGTTCGACCTCGACTGGCGCCTGGGCGAGGTCCCCCTCTCGCCGGCTCCGGCCGCCGTGCACGTGTGCTCCCTCGGGGCGGTGGTCGAGCCCGGTGCGAGCGCGGTGCTCGAGCTGGTCGAGCAGCTGCGCGAGCAGGCGACGACCACCTACGACGTCAACGTGCGCGCCGCGGTGACCGGCACCGGGTCCGAGGTGGTGGAGCGGGTCGAGCGGGTGGTCGCGCTGGCCGACCTGGTCAAGGTCAGCGACGAGGACCTCACCGAGCTGTGGCCCACCCTGCCCGTCGAGCAGGCCGCTGCCCGGCTGCTCTCGATGGGTCCGGCCGCAGTGGTGCTGACCCGCGGGGGCGAGGGCGCGACCTGGTTCGACCACGAGCGCGAGGTGACCGTCGCGCCCCGTCCGGTCGTGGTGGCCGACACCATCGGCGCCGGTGACACCTTCGCTGCCGCTCTCGTCGACGGGCTGGCCGAGGAGGGCCTGCTCGGCGGCCGGCTGCCCGCCCTGCCGGCGGAGGTCGTCGAGCGGCTGCTGGCCCACGCCGCCCAGGCGGCGGCCGTCACGGTGTCGCGGCCCGGCGCCGACCCGCCGTACCGCTCCGAGCTGGGCTGAGGAGAGGATGGGCGGGTGCGCCTGCGGATCGACCTCGCCTACGACGGCACCGACTTCCGCGGCTGGGCCACCCAGCCCGGGCTGCGCACGGTCCAGCACCAGGTCGAGAACGCCCTCGCGGTCGCGCTGCGCGTCGGGGTGCGTGACGACGACCCGCCGGGCAGCGCCCGGGTGCCCGTGGTCTGCGCCGGTCGCACCGACGCCGGGGTGCACGCGCGCGGCCAGGTCGTCCACGCCGACGTCGACGAGGCCAGGGTGCTGGCCTCCGCCGGCCGCTCGCCCGCGCCCCCGCTCGAGGCGCTGGTGCGCCGCCTCAACGGCATCCTGCCGCCCGACGTCGTCGTGCGCCGGGTCGAGCAGGCCCCCGACGGCTTCGACGCGCGCTTCTCCGCGACCTGGCGCCGCTACGTCTACCGGGTCGCCGACCGGCCCGGGTCGCTCGACCCGCTGACCCGGCGCCACGTGCTGGCCTGGCCGCGGCCCCTCGACGTCGACCTGCTGCGCAGCGCCTCCGCGCAGCTGGTGGGACACCACGACTTCGCCTCGTTCTGCAAGCGCCGCGAGGGCGCGACCACCGTGCGCACGCTGCTCGACCTCGACTGGCGGCGCACCCCGGCCGGTGTCGTGGAGGCGACGGTGCGCGCCGACGCGTTCTGCCACTCGATGGTGCGCGCCCTGGTGGGGTGCCTGCTCGCGGTGGGGGAGGGGCGCCGCCCGCCCGAGTGGCCCGCGCAGCTGCTCGTGGAGCGGGAGCGCTCGGCCCAGGTCGCGGTCGCCCACGCCCACGGGCTGACCCTCGAGGAGGTCGCCTACCCCGACGACGACGAACTGGCGCTGCGCGCCGAGCAGACCCGGGCGCGGCGTGCCGAGCTGCCCGCCTCCGGCCCTGCGTCCGACCCTGCGTCCCACACCGACGAGGAGACCACGTGAGCGACGAGCACTACTTCACCGCCGACCCCTCGGTGCCCTTCAAGCGCGCACCGGTCACGGTGCCGGTGTGGGGCCACGAGCTCGAGCTGGTCACCGGATCGGGCGTCTTCGCCCAGGGGCGCCTCGACATCGGCACCGCCGTGCTCTTCCGCGAGACGCCGCCGCCCACGGGCGGGCGGCTGCTCGACCTGGGCTGCGGCTACGGCGTGATCGGGCTGGCGGCCGCGGTGGCCGCCCCCGAGGCACAGGTGTGCGCCGTCGACGTCAACGAGCGGGCGCTGCTGCTGGCCCGTGACAACGCCCGCTCCCTCGGGGTGGCAGAGCGCTACAGCGCGCTGCTGCCCGACCAGGTGCCGGCGGAGGCGGCGTACGACGAGATCTGGTCGAACCCGCCGATCCGGATCGGCAAGCAGGCGCTGCACGGGCTGCTGCTGACCTGGCTGCCACGACTGGCACCCGGTGGCCGGGCGGTGATGGTGGTCGGCAAGAACCTCGGGGCCGACTCGCTGCAGCGCTGGCTCGGCGAGCAGGGCTGGCCCACGACGCGCCTGGCCAGCGCCAAGGGGTTCCGGGTGCTGGAGACCCGGCGCGCCGAGGACTGAGCCCGCGCCCGGCCCCCGTCAAGGGGTGAGGCCGCGGGCGAACAGCTCGGCGGCGGCGGGGTCGGCGCTGGTGCGGCGGCGGTAGGCCAGCAGCACCAGCTCGCTCGCCGGGGCGTTCACCTCGACCACGGGGCGTCCCTCGCCCACGGCGACGGGTTCGGCGTCGAGGTCGGTCGCGGTCAGCAGCAGGGTGCCCGGCAGCGGGTCGATGCGACCCATCCGCAGCTGACGGGGGTAGAAGAGCGTGACGACCTCGCGGACGGCGTCCCAGGCCAGCGGCGCCGGGACGTCCCACTCCTCGCTGCGTCCCTGCGAGTCGAGCAGGTCGAAGGTGTGCAGGGTGGTCTCGTGGGTCTGGCGTCGCGTCCACCATCCCGCGGTGCCGCGGCCACGGCCGAAGGTCCAGGTCTCCTGGTCGGGGTCGGTGCCCACCAGCACCCGCACCAGCTCGTCGGCGTGCGTGCGGAACCAGCCTGGCAGCTCGCCGAGGTCCGTGGGCGCCGGAGCGACGGCGGCCTCGGGGTCGCCGGTGCGGACGACGTGGGTGGCCCACTGGTAGACCCCGCCGATGTGCTCGACCAGGTCGGCGGCGCACCAGTCGGGGCACCCCGGCACCGGGGCGGCCGGGTCGGACTCGTCCACCAGCGCGGCCAGCCGCTGGGTGGAGGTCTGCAGGAACCTGTTCCAGTCGTGGGGCACCGGGTCATCCAAGCACGACGACGGCGCCCGGTCCGCGAGGGACCGGGCGCCGCCGTCTACGGGTCGAGCAGCGATCAGCTGCCGTCGGGGATGCCACCCTCCGGCGGGGCGTCGCTGGCCTGGTCGGAGGAGTCCTCCTCGATCGGGGCGTCACCGATGTCGCTGACCAGCACGGGGGTCAGCTCCTCGGCCTTGCCGCCCTGGAGCTCCACGACACGCATGCCGGAGATGCCCATGTGGCTGTCCGCGCTGTAGCGGAACGGCGCCAGCTGCGGGCCGGTGACGTCCTCGAAGGACTCGACGGCCTCCACGAGGCCGTCGCGGGTCAGGTCCTCGCCGGCGGCGGCGAGGGCCTGCACGAAGGCGTAGGCCTGCGACATGCCGTAGATCCGGTAGTTCGTGAGCTCGCCGCCCTCGCCCTCCTGGTCCCAGACCTCCTGCCACAGCTGCACCCACGGGTCGTCGGTCGCGTCGACGCCGGGGATGTACTCGGTGGTGAGCACGTCGTTGAGCGAGCTGTTGTCACCCTCGACAGCACCCTCGGAGAAGCGGTTCAGCAGCGAGCCGACCAGCTGGGGGTCGGAGCCGACGTTGGAGTAGAACCAGGTCGGCTCGTAGCCCAGCGCCAGCGACGTGAGCTGGGTCAGCGCGGTGTAGGAGGGGGTGTTGAAGGCGATCACCAGGTCGGCACCCTTGGCCTGCAGGCCGGCGACCTGAGGGCCCACGTCGGTGTTGCCGGAGGTGTAGCGCTCGACGCCGACGATCTGCTTGTCGAGGTACTGGCGCACGCCCTTCTCGCCGTCCTCGCCGAAGTCGTCGTCCTGCAGGAACAGGCCGACCTTGGCCTTGGGCATGTTCTCGGCGATGTACTGGCCGATGATCTTGCCCTCGATCTCGTAGTCGGGCTGCCAGCCGAAGGTGTAGGGCTTGGACTCGACGTCGTCACCCCACTGCAGGGAGCCGGAGGAGACGAAGAGGTCGGGCACGCCCTCGGAGTTGAGGAAGTCGACGACCGCGCTGTGCGTGGGGGTGCCCAGACCGCCGACCATCGCGAAGATCTCGTCCTGGAGGACCAGCTCGTTGGTGACCTGGCTGGTGTTGGTCGGGTTGTAGCCGTCGTCCTTGACGATGTACTCGATCTGGCGGCCGTTGATGCCGCCCGCGGCGTTGACGTAGTCGAAGTACGCCTGGGCGCCGGTGGGGATCTCGCTGTAGCCGGGGGCGGCCACGCCGGTGAGCGGGAAGTGGCCGCCGACGGTGACGGTGTCCTCGGTGACGCCGACGTCGGAGGCTCCGCCGCCCTCGCCGCCGCTGTCGCTCTCGCGGTCGCCTCCGGCGCCGCAGCCCGCCAGGACCATGGTGGCCGTGAGCAGGCCGGCCACAGGGGCCAGCAGTCGTGCCTTCATCGTGTACTTCCCTTCGGGGTGGTGGATCCGGACGCCTGGGGCGTGCCGGGGTCGTGCTCGTCGGAGCTGTCGTGGGGGGCAGTCGTGCCGGGGGAGCCGGTGGTCGCGCCAGCGGCGCCCGCGGCGGCCATCTGGCGCCGGGCCCGGCGTCCGGCCAGGGACATCCGCGTGGTGCCGACCAGGCCGGCCGGGGCCAGCAGGATGACCAGCACCATGACTAGGCCGTAGACCAGCGGCGCCAGCTCGGCGGCCCGGATGTCGGAGAGGCCGGCGTCGCCGCCGATGCGGGTCACGAACGGCGGCAGGAAGGTCAGCAGGCCCGCGCCGATCAGGGCCCCGGACAGGTAGCCCAGCCCGCCCAGCACGACCGCGGTGAGCAGGGTCAGGCTGAGCACGATGGTGAACCCGCTCGGGGCGGCCAGCCGTGCGGTGATGGCCAGCACGGAGCCGGCGGCACCGGCCGCGGCGGCGCTGACCATGAACGCCGAGATCCGCGCGCGGCCCAGCTGGATGCCGGCCAGCTCGGCGGAGACCTCGTCGTCGCGCACGGCGCGCCAGCGGCGCCCGACCCGGCCGCGGGCCAGGTTGGCCAGCAGCACGAAGGTGACGATGAGGGTGATCCAGCCGAGGTAGGCGACGTACTGGCTGCGCGACATCTCGGTGCCGGTCAGGAGGTACTCGAGGTCCAGCGCCCACACCGGCACGTCGGGCAGCGAGACCCGCAGGCCCTGCTCGCCGCCGAGGAAGCTGCCGAAGTAGAGCGCGATGCCGGGCACGGCGATCGCCAGCGCGAGGGTCGCACCGGCCAGGTAGGGGCCGTGCAGGCGGGCCGCGGCCACGCCGACCGCGGTGCCGACGAGCAGTGCGACGGCCGTCGAGGCCAGCACCACCAGCGAGATCGGCATCGAGGACGTCGGGTCGTCGAGGAGCAGCGCGGTCGTGTAGGCACCGAACGCCATCAGCGCGCCGTGGCCCAGCGAGATCTGGCCGTTGATGCCGGTCAGCACCGTCAGGCCGCCGGCGGCGATGCCGAGGTAGGCCATCGCGGCCAGCTGCAGGGCGCGGAAGTCGCCGACGCTCTCGAGGACCACGACCACCACGGCCAGGCCGATGAGCGCGGTCAGCAGGTGGCGGCCCAGCACCGAGTGGCGCCACACGTCGAGGAAGCGGTTCATCAGACCCTCCTGGCCGAGGCCACGGCGAACAGACCGCCGGGCTTCAGGGTGAGCACGAGCATCAGGATCAGCAGCGCGGCCAGGGCGACCAGCTCGGAGCCGAGGTAGCCGCTGACGAAGCTCAGCGACAGGCCGAGCGTCAGCCCGCCGACGACCGCGCCCACCGGGCTCTCGAGCCCGCCGAGCACGGCGGCCACGAAGCCGTAGACGACGATCGAGTCCATGTAGCCGGGGTGCACCAGGCCACCGCTGGCGATCAGCAGTCCCGAGAGCGAGCCGACGACCGCGGCCAGCGCCCACCCGAGGGTGAGCATCCGGCCGACCCGCACGCCCAGCAGGCGCGCCACCTCGGGGTTGTAGGCCGAGGCCCGCATCCGCAGGCCCACGTCGGTGTAGCGGAAGAGCAGCAGGAGCAGCACCATCACGGTGGCCACCGCGGCGATCGTGAAGATGCCCGAGGTGGTCAACCGGATCGTGGTGCCACCCACCTCGAGGCCGCGCAGGCCGAAGGGAGCGGGGAACGAGCGGAAGCGGTTGCCGAAGATGACCGCGGCCAGGGCGTGCAGGGTGATGAAGAGGCCCAGCGTCAGGATGACCGCGTTGATCTCGGGCTTGTCCTCCACCGGGCGGATGATGACCCGCTCGATCACCGCGCCGAGCACCAGGCCCGAGAGCAGGGCGGCCGCGAAGCCGATCCAGTAGGAGTAGCCGGCGTCGATCAGGGTCAGCGCGATGAAGGTGGTCACCATCGCCATCGGCGCCTGGGCGAAGTTGACGATCCGCGTGGAGCGGAAGATCAGCACCAGCGCCAGCGCGAACGCGGCGTACACGGCGCCGAGCGTGAGCCCGCCGAGGGCGGTGTTCACGAGTTGTTGCACGTCGATCTCCGTTCTTGGGGTGGGCGGTGCGGCTCAGAAGCCGAGGTAGGCGTGGCGCAGCTGGTCGTCGGCGGCCAGGACCGAGGCCTTCTCGTCGGCCACGACGCGGCCGAGGTTGAGCACCACTCCGTGGTCGGCCACCGACAGGGCGCTGCGGGCGTTCTGCTCGACCAGCAGGACGCTGAGGCCCTGGTCGTCGACGAGGCCGCGCAGCAGGTCGAAGATCTGCGCCACGATGCGCGGGGCCAGGCCCAGCGACGGCTCGTCGAGCAGCAGCAGCCGGGGCTCCGACATCAGGGCCCGGCCGATGACCAGCATCTGGCGCTCGCCGCCCGAGAGCGTGTGCGCCAGGCTGGCACGACGGTCGGCGAGGACCGGGAAGAGCTCGTAGACGCGCTCGAGGTCCTCGGAGCGCAGCTTGCCGCCCTTGGCCAGGCCGCCCAGGCGCAGGTTCTCCTCGATGGTCAGCTCGGTGATCACGCCGCGCCCCTCGGGCACGTGGACCATGCCCAGCGCCGGCATCTGCTCGGCGTTGACCTTGCGCAGCGGCTGGCCGTCGAGCGAGATGGTGCCGGACTCGGGCCGGTGCAGCCCCGACACGGTGCGCAGCAGAGTGGTCTTGCCGGCACCGTTGGCGCCCAGGACGGCGGTGATCTGGCCCTTGCCGGCGGAGAAGGTGACGTCCTGCAGCGCGGTGACGGGGCCGTAGCCGGCCGTCAGCTTGTCGAGGGTCAGCATCAGTGGGTCACCTCGTCGCCCAGGTAGGCCGCCAGCACGGCGGGGTCGTTGCGCACCTCGTCGGGGGTGCCGTGCGCGATCACCTTGCCGAAGTCGAGCACGGTGATCTCGTCGCAGACCCGCATCACCAGGTCCATGTGGTGCTCCACGAGCATCACCGACATCCGCGAGCCCAGCGACGTCACGAGGTCGCCCAGCTCGTCCATCTCGGCCGAGGACAGGCCGCTGGCCGGCTCGTCGAGCAGCAGGAGGGTGGGCTCGGCGGCGAGCGCACGGGCCAGCGCGACCCGCTTGCGCACCGGGTAGGGGAGGCTGGTGGGGTAGCGGTCGGCGTACTGCTCGATGTGCAGCTCGGCCAGCACCGCCCGGGCCCGCTCGCGCAGCGCCTTCTCCTCGCGCCCGGCGCGGGGCAGGGCCAGCAGCGAGCCGAGGAAGCCCGAGCGGGCGTGCCGGTCGGCGCCGACCACGACGTTGTCGAGCACCGTGATCCGGTCGAAGAGACCCAGGCCCTGGAGCGTGCGGGCCATCGAGAGGCCTGCGAGCTGGTGCGGGGCCAGCTTGTCGAGCACGGTGCCCTCACGCACGATCCGGCCGGTGTCAGGGGTGACGAAGCCGCAGGCGACGTTGAAGAGCGTGGTCTTGCCCGCGCCGTTGGGGCCGATGACGCCGTGCACCGAGCCGGGACGCACTGCCAGGCCGACCTCGCTGAGGGCGGTGATGCCGCCGAAGCGCACGGTGACGTCGGAGAGCTCCAGAGCCGGGACGGGGCCGCCTTCGGCGGACGGTGTGGACGACATGAGGTCCTTCCTGGAGCGGGCAGCGGAACGCGTTCGTCCGCTTGTGACGTGCACCACCTTGGTCGCAGCGCACAGATCGCGCATTAGGCGCGGAGCACAAAATTCCTTGGCATGTGCGCCATTTCACCGCCTTTACGCTGGCGCTCCTTGTGCGTTGGGTGCGAACGTGCTGCTCATGCGCGTCGACGTCGGCCCCGGACGGGCCACCCTGGAGGACGTCCAGCGCGCCTGGCTGCCCCTCGTGGAGCAGTCCGACCAGATCGCCGACAGCATCACCCTGACGCTGCTGGAGCGCGACGCCGACATCTACGACCAGGTCGGGCCCGACCTGCGCGCCGACGTCCGCGAGAGCACCCGGGTGCACATCCGGCGCGGCCTCGCGGTCCTGACCGGCCAGCCCCAGGCGGGCAGCTCGGCCGCGGCACAGGTGTGGCGCGACACCGGACGTCGCAGGGCCCAGCAGGGCGTCCCGCTCGAGCTGGTGCTCAACGCCTACACCGTCGGGGCCCGGATGCTGTGGGAGGCGCTGGTCTCCCACTCGCAGGGCAAGGACGGGCGCGGCGACGAGCCGGTGCTCCTGCTGGCTGCGCGCATCGTGTGGTCGAACCTCGACGTGCAGACCGCGGTGCTCATCGACGCCTACCGGCGCGAGAGCCTGCGCCTGACCCGGGTCGACCTGCAGCGCCAGCAGTCGGTGCTCGACGCCCTCGTGGAGGGCCGCGGCGCCGACCCCGAGTACGCCGCCGAGGTGCGCGACGCGCTGGGCGTGGATCCCGACGCGCCCGTGGGCTGCCTGGTGGCGCTGCTCGACGGCGAGGTCGACGCAGGGCTCGGACCCAGCGAGGACCGGCTCGAGCGGCTGGGCCTCATGGTGCGCTGGCACGTGCGCGGCGGCACCTACTTCGGGCTCGTCGCCGCCGCGTCCCCGGGCGCGACCGGGGGCGCCGCGTCGCCCCTGGTGGAGGAGCAGCTCGTCGACGTCGTGGGGGCGCAGGTGCGGGCCCGCGTGGGTGTGTGCGTGGCCCCCGACGGCGTGGCCGGCTTCGCGGCGGCGTACCAGCTGGCGACCCGGGCGGCCGAGACCATCACGCGCGGCACCACGGGCGCCGTCGCGGTCTCGCAACGCCTGCCCGAGGTGCTGCTGGCCGGCTCGCCGCAGGTGGCGCCGTTGCTGCTGCGCGAGACGCTGGGCCCGCTGCTGGCCCAGCCCGAGGCCCAGTCGCGCACCCTGCTCGACACGCTCGCCGCGCTGCTGCGCCACGACGGCTCACCCACGCACGCCGCCGAGGAGCTCTACTGCCACCGCAACACCGTGATCTACCGGCTCAAGCAGATCGAGGAGCTCACCGGCCGGTCCCTGGCCAGCCCCCGCGACAAGCTGCTGCTCGAGCTGGCGCTGATGGCCCGCGACCGCTGAGGCTCGCCGTTGGTCGAGCAGGGAGGAGCGCCAGCGACGAGCATCGTCGAGACCGCGTGAGTGGCCCGCGCGCCGCAACCGCGGCCGGCGTACGCCATGGGGTCACCGGGTTTCGGCGACGCTCGAGCCTTCGGCCCTCGCTGCTCAACCAACGGGGTCGTTGGTCGAGCAGGGAGGAGCGCCAGCGACGAGCGACGCCGAGACCGCGTGAGTGGCCCGCGCGCCGCAACCGCGGCCGCCGTACGCCATGGGGTTACCGGGTTTCGGCGACGCTCGAGCCTTCGGCCCTCGCTGCTCAACCAGCGGCGGGGGCGGTCAGGGGTGCAGGAGGGGGCGGAAGAGGGCGAGGGTCTCCTCCACGGCGCGGTCGGCGGCCTCGGAGTGGCGGCCCATGTCGACGAAGCCGTGGATCAGGCCGGGGAAGACCTGGTGCTGCACCGCGACCCCGGCGTCCTCGAGGGCGCGGGCGTAGGCGTTGCCGTCGTCGCGCAGCGGGTCGAGCTCGGCGGTGACCACCACGGCCGGGGCCAGGCCGTCGAGGCGGCCGTGCAGCGGCGAGAGCCGGGGGTCGGCGGGGTCAAGGTCGGCCGCGCCACCGGCGTACTGGGCGCCGAACCAGGCCATCGTGGCGGCGTCGAGGAAGTAGCCCTCGGCGTTCTCGGTGTGCGAGGGGTAGGAGCCGGCCGAGTCGGTGACCGGGTAGATCAGCAGCTGGCCGGCGAGCGGGCGGCCCTCGTCGCGCAGCACCTGGGCGGTGACCGCGGCCAGATTGCCGCCGGCGGAGTCGCCGGCCACGCCCATCGCCTCGGAGCCGCCGAGGTCGGCGAGGTTGTCGCTGATCCAGTGTGCGGCGGCGAGCACGTCCTCCAGCCCGGCCGGGAAGGGGTGCTCGGGGGCGAGGCGGTAGTCGACCGAGACCACGACGGCCTCGCAGCGCGACGCGATCAGCCGGCAGGTCAGGTCGTGGGTGTCGAGGTCGCCGATCACGAAGCCGCCTCCGTGGAAGAACGCGACCGTGGGCAGCTCCTCCAGGTCGCTCACCGGCCGGTAGACCCGGCCCGGGCGCGCTGCGGCGCCGCCGGGCAGGTGGACCTCCTCGACCGAGGCCATCTCGGGCAGCACTGAGGGGTCGCGCAGGTCGACGGACAGGGTGCGGAAGCCCAGGCGGGCCTCCTCGGCACTGCCCTCGTGCATGGGCGGGGTGCCGGCCTGCTCGAGGAACGTGAGCAGGGTGGCCAGCTGCGGGTCGATCGGCACGGTGGGTCCTCCAGGAGTGGTGCGGTGGGTGGTGAGGTGGATGGGGCTGGGGCGGGGCTCAGACGAAGGCGCTGATGCCGGTCTCGTCGCGACCGATCAGCAGCTTCTGGATCTGGCTGGTGCCTTCGTAGAGCGTCATCACGCGGGCGTCGCGCAGGTACTTGGCCGGCGGGTACTCGTCGACGTAGCCCGCCCCGCCGTGCACCTGCAGCGCGTTGTTGGCCGCGCGCACCGCCGCCTCGGAGGCGAAGAGCTTGGCCTTGGACGCCGCCACCCCGTAGGGCTCGCCGCGGTCGATCAGGTCGGCGCAGCGCCAGGCCAGCAGCCGCGCCGCGTCGGCGTCGAGCGAGATGTCGGCGATCATGTCCTGCACCAGCTGGAACCCGGCGAGCGGACGGCCGAACTGGGTGCGGGAGGTGGCGTACTCGACCGCCGTCTCGAGGCAGCCCTGGACGATCCCCACGCAGCCGGAGGCCACCGCGAGGCGGCCCTTGTCGAGGGTGCTCATCGCGATCTTGAAGCCGGTGCCCTCCTCGCCGAGCATCGCCGAGGCCGGCACCCGGACCCCGTCGAGGAACAGCTCGGCGGTGGCCTGGCCGCGCAGCCCGAGCTTGCCCTTGATCTCACGGGCCTCGAAGCCGGGGGCGTCGGTCGGCACCAGGAACGCCGAGATGCCGCGCGGCCCGTCGCTGCCGGTGCGGGCGAAGATCAGTGCCACGTCGGCCCAGGTGCCGTTGGTGATGTAGAGCTTCTGGCCGTCGATCACGTAGTCGTCGCCGTCACGGCGCGCCCGCGTGGTCAGGTTGCCGGCGTCGGAGCCCACGTCGGGCTCGGTCAGGCCGAAGCAGCCCAGCTTGGTGGCCTCCGCCAGCTGCGGCAGCCACTCCTGCTTCTGCTCCTCGCTGCCGTGGAAGAGGATCGACTTGCCGACCAGCCCGCTGGAGACCGAGACGATCCCGCGCAGCGCCGAGTCGGCACGCCCGAGCTCCTCCATGGCCAGCGAGTAGGTCACGTAGTCGCCGCCGAGGCCGCCGTACTCCTCAGGGATGGTCAGGCCGAAGAACCCGATCTCGGCCATCTTGGGCACGATCGCGAGGTCGACGGACTCGGCGCGGTCCCACTCGACGCGGTGCGGCACCGCCTCGCGGTCGAGGAAGTCGCGCGCCAGGGCACGGAAGGCCTGCTGCTCGTCGTTCAGGGAGAGGTCCATGGGGTCATCCTGCCTCGGGGGTGGGGGCGGGCAGGTCGACCAGCCGCGCCAGGTTGTCGCGGTGGGCGTCGGGACTGCCCAGGAGCACGTGGTCGGCCTTGGCCCGCTTGAGCCGCAGGTGCACCGGGCTCTCCCAGGTCATGCCGAGCCCGCCGTGCAGCTGTACGGCCTCCTCGGCGGCGTGCACGGCGACCTCGGAGCAGAACGCCTGGGCGACCGCGACCGAGACCGGTACGTCGGTCTCGCCGGCCAGCGCCGCGGCCGCGTGCGCCGCGACGGCGGAGGCCTGGCCGACCTCGGCGTAGAGGTCGGCGAGTCGGTGCTTGAGCGCCTGGAAGCCGCCGACGACGCGGCCGAACTGGCGGCGCTCCGAGAGGTGCGCGACGGTCTGCTCGAGGCACCAGGCCGCGAGCCCGGCCTGCTCCGCGGCCAGCACGCCGGCCGCGGTGGCCAGGGCGTGGTCGAGGGCGGCGGTGACCTGGTCGCCGGTGGCCAGGGGCGTGCCGGCCTCGAGGTCGAGGCGGACGTCGCTGACCGAACGGGTCGCGTCGAGGGAGGTGTGCGTGGAGACGGTCACCCCGTCGGCGTCGGCGGGCACCAGGTGCAGCGCCGCGCCGTCGGGTCCGTCGACGGGGACCAGCAGCAGGTCGGCCGGCAGGCCGACGACGCCGCGCACCTCGCCGACCAGGCGGCCGCCGGAGACCTCGACACCGGCCCGTCGGGCCCAGGCGCCGGCCGAGCCGGTGCCCGCCGGCACGACGAGCGCCGCGGTGGTGCCCTCTCCCAGGCGGGCGAGCGGCTCGGCGGCCCCGAGACGGACGAGCAGGCTGGTGGCCAGCACGGCGCTGGTCAGGAACGGCACGGGAGCGCAGGCGCGACCGCACTCCTCGGCGACCACCGCGGCCTCGCGGGGCCCGGCCCCGGCGCCGCCGTGCTCCTCGGGCACCAGCAGCGCCGCGAGACCGAGGTCGTGGGCCAGCGCCGACCAGGCGGGGCCCGAGACCTCGTCGGTGCCGTCGGCCAGGGCGACCAGCGCCTCGGTCGGGCAGGTCTTGGCGAGCACCGCGCGCACCGAGCGGCGCAGGTCGGTCTCGACGTCGCTGGGCAGCAGGTCGAGGTCAGGGGCGGCCGGGATCGGCTGGGCGGTCATCGGGGCAGGTCCTTCCACGCCACGTCCTTGTCGACGCGGGGCTCGCCGGGCAGGCCGAGCACGCGCTCGGCGATGATGTTGCGCAGGATCTCGGAGGTGCCGCCCTCGATCGAGTTCCCCTTGGCGCGCAGGTAGCGGTAGCCCGCGTCGCGGCCGGTGAAGTCGACCTTCTCGGGCCGGGTCAGGGTCCAGTCGTCGTAGCGCAGGCCGTCCTCCTCGAGCAGCTCGACCTCGAGCGCCGAGAGCTCCTGGGCGAGCCGGGCGAAGACCAGCTTGGTGGCCGACCCCTCGGGCCCGGGGGCACCGACGGCCAGCTGCTGGCGCACCCGGCTGCCGGTGATCCGGGCGGCCTCGGCCTGCACCCACAGGTCGAGGAGGCGACGGTGCGCCCCGTGCGTACGCCGCTCGGGTGCGGCACGCCAGGCGGCCGCGACCTTGCCGACCATCCCGGCCTCGCGCGGGACGGCCTGGCCGCCGATCGAGACCCGCTCGCTGTTGAGGGTGGTGTTGGCGATGCGCCAGCCCTCGCCGACCGCGCCCAGGCGCTGGGCGTCGGGGACCCGCACGTCGGTGAGGAAGACCTCGTTGAACTCGGCCTCGCCGGTGAGCTGGCGCAGCGGGCGCACCTCGACGCCCGGCTCGCGCATGCCGAGCAGGAAGTAGCTGAGCCCGCCGTGCTTGGGCACGTCGGGGTCGGTGCGCGCGACCAGGATCGCGAAGTCGGCCAGGTGGGCCGAGGAGGTCCACACCTTCTGCCCGTTGACGACCCATTCGTCGGAGGGCTCGTCGCGCACCGCGCGGGTGGCCACCGCCGCCAGGTCGGAGCCGGCACCGGGCTCGGAGAAGAGCTGGCACCAGATCTCCTCGCCCAGCCACAGCGGGCGCAGGAAGCGCTCGTGCTGCTCGGGGGTGCCGTGCGCCAGGATCGTCGGCGCGGCCATGCCCAGCCCGATCCCGTTGCGCTCAGGGGCGTTGTCGGGGGCACCGGCCGCCGCGAGCAGGTCGTCGACGTGGGCCTGCAGGTCACGGGGGAGCCCGAGGCCGCCGAGGCCCTCGGGGAAGTGCACCCAGGCCAGGCCGGCGTCCCACCGGGCGCGCAGGAACTCGGCGCGCCCGGTGGTGGCGGGGTCGTGGGCCTCGAGCAGGGCGGTGACGCGCTGCTCGAGGTCGCTGCGGTGCTGCTCGCTCATGAGGTCGCGTGCGTCTGCTTGCGGATCTCGGCCTTGGCCAGGGCGTTCTTGTGCACCTCGTCGGGGCCGTCGGCGAAGCGCAGCGTGCGGATCGAGGCGTAGGCGTTGGCCAGCGGGAAGTCCTGGGAGAGGCCGCCGGCGCCATGCACCTGGATGGCCTTGTCGAGGATCCACTGCACCGTCTTCGGCGTGGCGATCTTGATCGCCTGGATCTCGGTGTGGGCGCCGCGGGCACCCACGTCGTCCATCAGCCAGGCGGTCTTGAGCACCAGCAGGCGCAGCTGCTCGAGACGCACCCGCGACTCCGCGATCCAGTCGCGCACCACGCCCTGCTCGGAGATGGCGCGGCCGAAGGCGACCCGCGAGTCGGCGCGGGTGCACATCAGCTCGATGGCCTTCTCGGCGACGCCGATGGCGCGCATGCAGTGGTGGATGCGGCCGGGGCCGAGCCGGGCCTGGGCGACGCCGAAGCCGCCGCCCTCCTCGCCGATCAGGTTCGAGACCGGCACCCGCACGTCCTCGAAGCGCAGCTCGGCGTGGCCGCCGTGCTCGTGGTCGTCGTAGCCCATCACGTGCATCGGGCGCACCACGGTCAGGCCCGGGGTGTCACGCGGCACCAGGATCTGGCTCTGCTGACGGTGCCGCGAGGCGCTGGGGTCGGTCTTGCCCATCACGATGAAGACCTCGCACTGCGGGTTCATCGCGCCGGTGATCCACCACTTGCGCCCGTTGATGACGTACTCGTCGCCGTCGCGCACGATCGAGGTCTCGATGTTGGTGGCATCGGAGGAGGCCACGTCGGGCTCGGTCATCGCGAAGGCCGAGCGGATCTGCCCCTCCATCAGCGGGCGCAGCCAGCGCTCCTGCTGCTCGGGGGTGCCGAACATCGCCAGCACCTCCATGTTGCCGGTGTCGGGCGCGGCGCAGTTGAGGGCGGCCGGGGCCAGGTGGCCGGCGCGGCCGGTGATCTCGGCGAGCGGGGCGTACTGCAGGTTGGTCAGCCCGGCGCCCAGGTCGCCGTAGTGCCCGACCGGCAGGAAGAGGTTCCACAGCCCGCGGCTGCGGGCCTCGGCGCGCAGCTCCTGCAGCACCGGAGCGGTCGACCAGGCCCAGCGGTCGTCGAGGCCGGCGAGCTGGTCGGCGAAGACCTTCTCGTTGGGGTGGACGTGGGTGTCCATGAAGTCGAGCAGGCTCTCGCGCAGCTCCTGCGTACGGGCGTCGAAGGCGAAGTCCATGGTGGGTCCCTCCAGGGGGTCGGGTCGGGTCAGAGGTGCGAGGTGGCGGCGAGCCCGGCCGCCAGCAGCGGCGGCACCGCCTCGCCGATGGCGTCGAAGCCCTCGCCCACGGTCTGGCCGTGGGCGTGGCGGTAGTGGATGCCCTCGAGGATGACGGCGAGCTTGAGGTGGGCCAGGCCGAGGTGGAAGTCCATCGGGCCCAGGTCGCGCCCCGAGGCGGCGGCGTACGCCGCGAGCTGGTCGTCGGCCGACGGGTAGCCGGGGGCGGTGGAGACGTCGGCGAGCCCGGCGTCGGCGACCGAGGCGCCGGACCCGGCGACCAGGCCCGCGAGCCGGTCGTAGACGACCAGCAGCGCCAGGTCGGTGAGCGGGTCGCCCAGCGTGGCCATCTCCCAGTCGACGACCGCGCGCACCGGCCGCGGGTGGTCGGGGTCGACGAGCAGGTTGTCGAGGCGGTAGTCGCCGTGCACCACGGCGGGCGCGGCGTCGGGCGGCACGTGGGCGGCCAGGCGCTCGAGCAGCAGGTCGGCGTCGGGCAGGTCGCGGCTGCGCGAGCCCTCGAGCTGGCGGCCCCAGCGGCGCACCTGGCGCTCCAGGAAGCCGGCCGGGCGACCGAGGTCGCCCAGGCCGACCGCGTCGGGGTCGACGGCGTGCAGGTCGGCGAGCACCTCGACCATCCGCCCGACCAGCGCCCGGGTGCGCTCGGGACCCAGGGGCTCGATCTCCTCGGCGCGGCGCAGCGCCACCCCGTCGACGACCTCCATCAGGTAGAACGGCGCGCCGAGCACGGCGTCGTCGGCGCAGTGCGCGTGCATCGCCGGGACCGGCACCGCGGTGTCGGCCAGGGCGTCCATCACCCGGTACTCACGGCCCATGTCGTGGGCGGTGGCCTGCACGTGGCCCAGCGGGGGCCGGCGCAGCACCCAGCGCCGCGAGGAGTCCTCGCGCACGTGCAGCGCGTAGGTGAGGTTGGAGCGCCCGCCCGTCAGCAGCCGCGCCTCGAGGGCGTCGGCGCCCGGCATCTCGCCGGGACGCTGCGCGTCGTACCAGGCCTGGACCGCGACCAGGTCGAGGCCGGGCAGGGCGCCGCTCACGCGGGGCCCGCCAGGTGCTCGTCGAGCTTGGCCTGCAGCCGGCGCATCCCGCCCAGCCAGCGGTCGGTGTCGGTGGCCCGGGCGGCGTAGTAGGCGGCGACCTCGGGGTGCGGCAGCACCAGGAAGCGGTCGTCGGCCAAGGCGTCGACCCAGCAGCCGGCGACGGTCTCGGGGGCCAGCGCCTCGTCGTGGGAGAGCAGCTCCTGCAGCGGGCCGGCCTCCTCGAGCATCCGGGTGCGCACGCCCTGCGGGCAGATCGCCTGCACGGTGACGCCGCGGTGGCCGTAGGTCACCGAGAGCCACTCGGCGAAGCCGACCGCGGCGTGCTTGGTCACCGAGTACGGCGCGCTGCCGATCATCGTCAGCAGTCCCGCGGCCGAGGCGGTCACCACGAACCGACCGCCCTCGCCGCCGGCCTCGGCGGAGGCGACCCACTCGGGCACCAGCAGCCGGGCGGCGCGCACGTGGGCCATCACGTTGACGTCGACGACCCGCTCCCACACGTCGTCGGGCGCCTGCAGGCTGTCGGGGCCGCCGGCCCCGTCGATGCCGGCGTTGGCCAGGTAGACGTCGATGCGGCCGAGCTCGGCCGTGGCCTCCTCGACCAGGGCGCGCACGCCCGCGTCGGAGGAGCAGTCGCCGGGCACGGCGACGGCGCCGATCTCCTCGGCCGTGCGGCGTACGGCGTCGGCGTCGAGGTCGTTGACCACGACCCGGGCGCCCTCGGCGACCAGGCGGGTGGCCAGCGCGCGACCGATGCCGCCGGCGGCGCCGGTGACGACCGCGCCGCGGCCGGCCAGCGCCTCGTGGCCGGTCATCACACGCCGCCGGTGAGGGTGACGCCGCCGTCGATGAGCAGGGTCTGGCCGGTGACCCAGTCGGCGTCCTGGGACAGCAGGAAGGCGACCGCGCCGGCGACGTCCTCAGGCACGCCGAGGCGCTTGAGGGGGTACTGCGAGGACACCTCGTCCTCGCGGCCCTCGTAGAGCGCCGTGGCGAACTGGGTCTTGACCACAGCCGGGGCGACGGCGTTGACGCGGATGGTCGGGCCGAGCTCGACGGCCAGCGACTCGGTCAGCGAGATCATCATGGCCTTGCTGGCGCCGTACATCGAGATGCCCGGGGCGGGCTTGACGCCGCTGACCGAGGAGATGTTGACGACCGAACCGCCGTGCTCACCCATCCAGGCGCGGTGCGCGGCCTGCACCCAGGCCAGCGCGCCGATGGCGTTGACCTCGACGATCTTGCGCGCGGCGTCGAGGTCGAGGTCGACGAGGGGGCCGTAGGCGGGGTTGATGCCGGCGTTGTTGACCAGCAGGTCGAGGCTGCCGAAGGTCTCGACGGCGCGGGTCACGACCTCCTCGCGGTGAGCGGGGTCGTCGGCCTTGCCGGCCACGGCGAGGGCCACGTCGGGACCACCCAGGGCGCTCACGGCCTCCTCGAGGGCCTCGGGCTTGCGGGCGGTCAGCACGACGCGCGCCCCCTCGTCGACGAGTCGCTGGGCTATGCCCAGGCCGATCCCGCGGCTGGCGCCGGTCACGACGGCGGTGCGGCCCTTGAGTCCCTGCATGGTGCTCCCTCTCGAGTGGGTCGTTGCGCTCTGACTAAGCGCTTGCTTACTCTGACGCCATGGCCGCCGCTCGTCAACCCTCCACCACCGACGCGCGCGAGCGCCTGCTCGAGGCGGCGGTGGCCTCGTTCGCGGCCCGCGGATTCCACGGCACCACCACCCGCGACATCGCGGCCGGCGCGGGGATGAGTCCGGCCGCGCTCTACGTGCACCACCGCTCCAAGGAGGAGCTGCTGCACCAGATCTCCCGGGAGGGCCACCTGCGCACCCTGGCGCTGGTCGAGGCCGCGGTCGCCGACGAGACCGGCCCCGTCGGGCAGCTGACCCGGCTGGTCGAGGAGTTCGTGCGCCACCACGCCCTGACCCACACCACCGCGCGGATCATCAACTACGAGATGGCCGCGTTGAGCCCCGAGCACCTCGACGAGATCATGGACCTGCGCCGGCGCATCGACGCGGTCGTGCGCGACGTGATCGAGCGGGGCGTGGCCGCCGGGGTGCTGGCCACCCCCGACCCGGCGATGACCGCCACCGCGCTGCTGTCGCTGGGCATCGACGTGGCGCGCTGGTACCGCGACGACGCCGGCTGGACGCCCGAGCAGGTCGCCGCCCACTACCGCGACCTGGCGCTGCGGATGGCCGGCGCCTGAGGCTCGGCGTACGGCGGGTGGCTCAGGCCTCCTCGAGGGAGTCGACGACCAGGTCGGCGACCTCGGCCGCGTCGTCGGCGTCGGCGGAGGTCACGGTGATGGTGACGACGTCGTCGCCCACCTGGGCCAGCAGCACCACGAACTGGCCCGCGGTGCCGTTGATGTCGAGCTCGTAGTCGGCGCGCAGCACGTCGCCGACCGCCGAGTCGACGGTGGTCACCTCGCCCGTGGCGTCGGCGAACTGCTCGAGCTGCTGGGCGAACTGCTGCTCCTCGGGCAGCTCGCCCGGCTGGTGCAGCACGTTGACGTTGGTCAGCACCCCGCCCTGGGCGCCGCCGCCGGCGACCGCGACCAGGTCGACGTTCTGCAGGGTGGCCTCGAGCTGCGCGGGCGGCACCCCGAGCCGCTCGGCGATCGGAGCGAGCGCGCCGTCCTCGCCGTCGGCCTCGGCCAGCGCCTCCTGGGCCTCGAGGCTCTCCCAGTCCTCCGGGAGGCGCAGCCGCACCTGGTCGGTGCTGACCTCCTGGGTGCCGTCCTCGGTCGCGGTGTCATCGGAGGAGTCCTCGGAGCCGTCCTCGGGGCTGTCCTGGGAGGGGGCCGACGGCGACTCGGCTGCGGAGCCGGTGTCGGCGTCGTCGCCCCCGCAGGCGGCCAGGCCGCCGACAGCGAGGACGGCGAGCAGGGCGAGGGAGGCGGGCGCGGTGCGCGGACGTGGCTTCACCCCCGGACGGTACCCACCTGCCCGGGCCCCACACCCGGCTGCCGCTCCCAGAGGCCGGCGACGGCCACTACGGCCAGCGCCAGGACGGCCCCGGCCACGATGTCGACGACGTAGTGCTCGGCGAAGTAGACCAGTGCCAGGCTCATCAGGGCCGGGTAGGCCAGCAGCAGCCACCGCCAGGGCGAGCGCAGCCGCTGCACCGCGTGCACGGCGACCAGGAAGGCGATCCCGGCGTGCAGGGACGGCATCGCGGCCACGGGGTTGCCCACGCCCTGCAGGAACAGGTCGAGACGGCCGATGCCCAGGTCGTCCCAGCCCCGGCCGGTGAGCCGGGTGACCTCGCCCACCAGGCCCTCGCGCGCGGCCATCCACGGCGGGGCCATCGGGTAGAGGACGTAGACGACCAGGGCCCCGAAGCAGATCATCAGGTAGCGCCGCATCCACTGCACCCAGGCGGCGCGGTCGCGCACCCACAGCACCGCGGCCAGGCTCAGCCCCACCAGGAAGTGGCTGGCGTAGACGGTGGTCAGCACGACGTCGTACCAGGAGGGCGACGCAGCGCGCAGGCACGGGCGCCCGCACCACGCGGACTGCAGGTGCTCGGTGGGGGTGGTGCCGCCGCCGAGCCACTCGTCCACCCGGATCGGCATCGTCCAGTGCACCGGCAGGCCGAGCTCGTCGGTCAGGCCGCGGGGCAGCCGGCGGGTGCGACCGGTGGTCGGGGGCGCGACCGTCTCCGGCGCGTCCCCGGTGACGGCTGGGGCCATGGCAGGAGCCTAGGCACAGCGACGGCCGGGCGGCGCCCCGTGGGCGCCACCCGGCCGTGGCCGTCGGTCAGGTCGGACCAGGGTCAGGCGATGGCCAGCGGGTCGAGGTCCTCGTGGTCGGTGACGCGCTCCGCGAGCCCGCCGAGGTGGTGGCTGCCGTCGCCGAGCAGGTGCTCGAGCATCGTCAGCACCGACATGTAGGAGCCCACGGCGTACTCGGCGGTCATGCCGATGCCGCCGTGCAGCTGGATGGCCTCCTGGCCCACGTGGCGTCCGGCCCGGCTGACCTGCAGCCCGGCGCGCGCCGCGGCGTCGCGCACGGCGACCGCGTCGCCGCTCTCGACGACCATCGTGGCCCACTGCACGAGGCTGGTGGCCAGCTCGAGCGAGACGTACATGTCGGCGGCCCGGAAGGTCAGCGCCTGGAAGGTGCTGAGCGGCACCCCGAACTGCTTGCGGCTCTTGAGGTACGACGTGGTCTGCGCCAGCGCGACCTCCATCGCCCCGATCGCCTGGTTGCCGACCATGATGCGGCCCAGGTCGAGGATCGTGGCGATGCTGTCGGTCAGGTCGCGGCCCGGCTCGCCCAGCGGCGTGGCCGGGGTGGCGTCGAGCACCACCTTGGCCACGCGGCCACCGTCGTACGTCGGATAGGCGCTGCGGGTGGCCGCCTCGCCGTCGACGACGAAGAGGCCGGTGCCGCCGTCGGGCAGCCGGGCGCTGACCACGAGGGTCTCGGCCCGGGCGCCCTGCACGACCGGCTCCTTGGTGCCGCTCAGGCTCCACGAGCCGCCGTCGTCGGTGGCGGTGACCGCGGAGGCGGTCGGGGCCCAGCGCGAGCCCGGCTCGTCGTGGGCGAAGGCCAGCAGCCGCTCAGCGGAGGCCAGCGAGCCGAGGAGCTCGCTGCGCTGCTCGGCGCTGCCGCAGGCCTGCACCAGGCCGCCGGCGAGCACCACCGCGGTCACGTAGGGCTCGGGGGCGACCACGCGGCCCAGCTCCTGGCACACGATCGCGATCTCGACCGGCCCGGCGCCCACGCCGCCGTCGTCCTCCGAGAACGGCAGGCCCAGCAGGCCCATCTCGGCCATCTGGGTCCAGGTCTTCTCGGAGAAGCCCGGGTCGGCCTTGGTGGTCTGGCGGCGCTGCTCGAAGTCGCCGTACGCCTTGGTCAGCAGGCCGCGCACCGCGTCGCGGAGGGCGTTCTGCTCGTCGTCGTAGGTGAAGTCCATGTCTGCTCCTCAGAGTCCCAGGATCGTGCGGGCGATGATCTGGCGCTGGATCTCGTTGGACCCGCCGTAGATCGAGGCCTTGCGCAGGTTGAGGTACGTCGGCGTGGTGTGGTGCGTCCACTCCTCGAGGGCGCTGTCGGCACCCGCGCCGGAGGCGATGCTCGCGGGGCCCGCGAGGTCGACCATCAGCTCGCTGACCGCCTGCTGCAGCTCGGTGCCGCGCAGCTTGAGCACCGACGAGGCCGGGTGCGGCTCGCCGTCGGCGGAGTGGGCGACCACGCGCAGCGCGGTCAGCTCGAGGGCCAGCAGGTCGTTCTCGAGCTCGGCGATGCGGGCCGCGAGCAGCGGCTCGGAGGCCCGCTCGCCGGCCAGCGACTTGGCGCGGGCCAGGACGCGCTTGGTGGTCCCGACCGGCGCGACGCCGACCCGCTCGTTGCCGAGCAGGAACTTCGCGATCGTCCAGCCGCTGTTGAGCTCGCCGACCATGTTGTCGGCCGGCACCCGCACGTCCTCGAACCAGACCTCGTTGACCTCGTGGCCGCCGTCGATCAGCTCGATGGGGCGCACGGTCAGCCCGGGGCTGGTCATGTCGATGAGCAGCATCGAGATGCCGGCCTGCTTCTTCACGTCGGGGTCGGTGCGCACGAGCGTGAAGATCCAGTCGCCGTGCTGGCCCAGCGTGGTCCAGGTCTTCTGGCCGTTGACGACCCAGTCGTCGCCGTCCTTGACCGCGGTGGTGCGCAGGCTGGCGAGGTCGGAGCCGGCGTCGGGCTCGGAGAAGCCCTGGCTCCACCAGATGTCGAGGTTGGCGGTCTTGGGCAGGAACCGCTCCTTGATCTCCTGGCTGCCGAACTGGGCGATCACCGGGCCGATCATGCTGGCGTTGAAGGCCAGCGGCGTGGGCACGCCGGCGCGCTGCATCTCCTCGTTCCAGATGTGGCGCTGCAGGTCGCTCCAGTCCTGGCCGCCCCACTCGGTGGGCCAGTGCGGCACGGCGAGCCCGGCCTTGTTGAGCGTCTGCTGGCTCTCGACGATCTGCTCCTTGGAGAGCTCACGTCCCTCGATCACCGCGCGCCGGATGTCCTCGGACACCTCGGTGGTGAAGAAGGTGCGCATCTCCTCGCGGAACTTCTGGTCCTCGGCGGACAGGGCAAGCTGCATCCGGGCCTCTCTCGGATCGGGTGGCGCCTCGGGGGACGAGGAGCGGTCGCCTCCATCATGCCCCCGCGCACCACGCGTGGGGCACCCGCACCGCTGCTGCCGCGCAGCCCGTGGCGGCCCGACCAGTCGCCGTTGTGGCCGGCGCCCAAAGCGGGGCCGCTCGGCTCACACGTCGACCGCGACCTCCTCGCCGAGACGGGCTCCGTGGCGCAGCTCGAGGTCGTCGCCCGACCAGAACCGGCCCGGGTCGTAGTAGTTGCTGGGCAGGTCGTCGGGCAGCAGCCCCATGGCGACGTACGCCGTCGCGACCACCTCGGCGCAGTAGGTCAGCTCGGCCGGCGCCGCGCGGCGTACCCGACCCCGGGCCCAGCGGCCCACGAGCGCCGCGGTGCTGGGGAAGGGGGTGCCGTCGAGGCGGGCGATGCTGCTCAGCAGCGCGTCCTCCATGGCCGGGGTGACCTCGGCGTCGAGCTGGCGCAGCCACGCCCGCTGCTCGTAGCGCCCCGTCCACTGGCCCACGGCCTCGCGCAGGTCGTGCAGCTGGACCCCGCGCTGGTGCTTGCCGCTCCACACGTCGAGCAGGCCCTTGCCCAGCTCGGCGTGCCACATCAGCGGCGGCAGGTCGTCGATCACCACGGCCATCCCGACGTGGTTGACGGGGGCGTTGGTCAGCACCCGGATCGCCTGGTCGGCCGCCGAGCGGCCGCGGAAGAGCCACAGGTCGCCGGTGCGGGTGAGCTCGACGGCCTCGTCGAGGCCGATCCCGCCGCCCGCGCGGTGCCGACCCGGGCCACGGTGTCGTGGGTGCTCCATGGTGGGAGAGTCTGGGCCATGAGGGCGAGCAGGGTGTGGAAGGTGCTGGGCGTGGCCGGGCTGGCCGGGGTGGCCGCGACCGGGGCGGTGGTCGCGCGCGACCAGCGGCGGCGTACCCGCCTGAGCCCCGACGAGGTGCGGGCCCGCCTGCACCGACGAGTCGCCGAGGCCGCCTCACACGAGACCCGCCAGGTCGACTGACCCCTCAGGCACCGGCCGAGCGGGGTCGGGGGTGCCTGGAGGGTCACTCGAACGGGTTCCCCGGGTACCCGGGGAAACCGCAGCCTCACTGGCCGAGCATCGCCCCGACGCGCTGGCGCTGGAAGCCGGGGAAGACGACGGCGGGGGAGGCGGGGGTGCGGGCGGCGACGACCTCGGCGAGCACGGAGCGGTAGTCGGTGGTGACGGGCACGTCGGCGTCGAGGCCGGAGCCCAGCGGCGTCCAGGAGCCGTGGTAGCCGCCGCGGACTCCGGCCCCGGCCAGGAGCATCACGGTGCCCCAGCCGTGGTCGAGGCCGTGGTTGGCGTTCTCGGCGACCCGGCGCCCGAACTCCGAGACCGTCACCAGCGTGACCCGGTCGGCGACGGGCCCGAGGTCGTCGAAGAAGGCGGCGATGCCGCGGGCCAGGGAGTCGCCCTCGCGGCGCATCCGGCCCCAGGCCAGGGTGCCGAGGTCGGTGTGCATGTCCCAGTCGCCGTGATCGACGGTGACCAGCGAGACGCCCACGTCGCCGCGCAGCGTGCGCGAGACCGAGGCCAGGGCGCGACCCAGGTCGTCGTCGGGGTACGACGCGTTGCGGTCGGCCTGCGCCCGCGCCGGCTCGAGGTCGCCGACCGCCTGCATCGCCGAGCGGAAGGCGCGTCCCATCGAGGTCGGCGACTTCTTCCACATCCGCTCCAGCGAGCGCACCCGGGTGCCGTTGGGGTCCCACTGGTCGTCGCCGGCGATGCCGGTCTGGTCGAGGGAGCGGAATCCCATCACCGGCTCGGGGCCGAAGAGCGAGGTGGGCACCTCGGCCCGACCGGCCGCGAGGCCCTGCAGCGGGGAGGAGCCGGGCAGCTCGCCGAGCAGCCGGTTGAGCCAGCCGACCCGCTCGGTGGAGCCCGGCGCGGCGTCCTCGACGGCCTCCATCGCCGCGAAGTGCGACCGATTGACCACCGGCAGGCCGGTGCCGTGCACCGCGGCCAGCCGCCCCGAGCGCCACAGCGGCAGCAGCGGCTCGAGCGAGGGGTGCAGGCCGAAGAAGCCGTCGGGCACCAGCAGCTTCTCGGCCGGTACGGCGATCCGGGGGCGCGCCGCGTAGTAGGCCGGGTCGCCGTGGGGCACGACGAGCGAGAGCCCGTCGGCCGCGCCGCGCAGCGACAGCACGACCAGCACCGAGCCGGCGCCGGTGGTCGACGTCGTCGCCGCGGTCGGTGCGGCCGCGGCGGCCGGGCCGGCAGCGCTGACCACGGCGGAGCCGACGCTCCAGGTGAGCCCGGCGGCGCCGAGGCCGCGCAGCAGGCCGCGCCGCGACAGGGCGGCGTACTCGGGGCAGCCGCAGGGGGCGGGGCTGCCGGGGACGGTGAGCTGGGGGGTGCTCAAAGGGGGGTCCTCAGCGGTGGTAGTGGTGCGGGTGGTCGAGCAGCACGCCCAGCAGCCGGTTGAACTGCCAGGCCATCAGCCGGTGGTCACGGGTGATCCGCTCACCGGGCCGGGCCTCGACCGCCTCGCACGCCGCGCGCAGCAGCTGGCGGCTCGAGCGGCGCCCGTGCACGGCGCGGGAGAGGTGGTCGACCAGGTCGCGGAACTCGATGGGCAGCTCGGGGGTCCAGTCCTGGGGGGACTGCCAGGTGACGCCCTTCTTGGGCCACCAGCCGCCGGCCAGCGACCAGTGCACGTCCATCGAGGCCAGCGCCCGGCTGGGGGAGGCCCACGGGTCGCCGTGCAGGGGCGGGCCGTCGGGGCGGGGCCAGGCGGCCGGGCGCAGCCCGACGGCGTCGCTCTGCCACAGCACCGCGTTGGCGGCGTGGTCGCCGGCTTGCGGCGCGACCACGCGCGCGCCGAGCGCGCGGTAGGAGGCCACGACGTCCTCGGCGGGGTCGCGCAGCTTCTGGCCCTTGGCCTGGCGGAACTCCTGGGTGCGCACCAGCGCGCGCAGCACCGGCACCACCGCGGTGTCGTTGGCCAGGTAGACCGCCGCGAGCTCGTCGACGACCTGCTCGGAGGGGGTGTCGCTGATGAACTTGACCGCCAGCCTGCGCGCGATGCGCCGCGCGGTGGCGGGCTGCCGGGCCAGGTGGCGCAGGTAGCGGCGGGTCAGGGCGCGGCCGTCGGGGTCGGCGTTGGCGTCGCGGAAGTCGCCGACCGCGACCGGACCGGTCCAGTGGTCCTTCGGCGAGTAGGAGGCCTCCCAGGTGCGCCACAGGTCGACGCGCCAGCCGGTGAGGATGCGCGCCGAGGCCTTGACGTCGTCCTCGGTGTGCGCGCCGACGCCGACGGTGTGCAGCTCGAGCAGCTCGCGGCCGAGGTTCTCGTTGGGGTGCGACTTCGTCGAGGTGGCGTTGTCGAGGAAGACCAGCATCGCCGGGTGCGTGATGGCCTCGACGAGCAGCTCGTCGAAACGGCCCAGGGCGTGGCGGCGCACGACGTCGCCGTACGACGAGCGCCACACGCCCTGCGCGTCGCCGTTGGCCGGCACGTGCAGGTGCGACTCCCAGAAGTCGGTCATCACCTCGTGCACCTGGTGGGTCGAGGTCATCCGGCGCACCAGCAGGCGCCGGGCGTAGTCGGCCATCACCTCCCACGTGCCGCGCCCGCCGCTGACCTGGCGCTGCCAGATGGTGGCGGCGTCGAGGTGCAGGTCGGGCCACCAGTCGCACAGCCGGGCGTCGGCGGCGGCGTCGTAGGGCCGGTCGAGCTGGGCGTCGAACCAGGCGAGCCCGCCGCCGGCGCGCTTGACCGAGGTGACGAGCTCGGGGGTCAGCCCGTAGGAGAAGCGCAGTGCCAGGTGCCGGGCGGCACCCCCGAGCGTGGGGGTGGTCCGGTAGCGACCGGGTGCGTACGGCGACGGCACGGGGACCTCTTCTCAGGGCCGGAGCGGGGGGAGGTGGAGCGGGGGGGGCGGGGGGAGGTGGAGCGACGCCGGGGGATGACGTGGGGTCCACTGTGGGCTCCCTCGCGGCGGTCCGGGGGGTCTCCGGGCCTGTTCCGGCCGCTCGACGCCGAGATCTGTCCGACCGGGGCGGGGCATGGCCCGAACGGACTACGTCGGTCGCAGCCGAGGGTCGGTAGGGTCGGCCGACCAGACCTGTCCCACCCCAGATCCGTCCCAGCCCGCACCGTGGAGGCCACCCGTGTCCGAGCAGAACCCCTTCCCGCCGCCTCCGCCCCCGTCGGGAGAGCCGCAGCCGGCCCAGCCGCCGCCGCCCTACGGGTACGCGCCGCAGGCCTACGCCCAGCCCCAGCCGCCGGTGCCCGGCCAGGGGCCGGTCGGCGAGGTGCGCAGCACCGGGGTGGCGATGCTGCTCTTCGTGGTGACCTTCGGGATCTACGGCTGGTACTGGTGGTTCAAGGTGCACGAGGAGATGAAGCGCCACACCGGGCAGGGCATCGGCGGCGTGGTCGCCCTGGTGCTCGCCATCTTCGTCGGCATCGTGATGCCCTACCTGACCTCCGCCGAGGTCGGCACGATGCAGGAGCGGGCCGGGCGCCGGCGCACGGTGAGCGGCGTGACCGGGCTCTGGTACTTCCCGGGCATGTTCATCCTGGTCGGCCCGATCATCTGGTTCGTCAAGACCAACGGCGCGATCAACGACTACTGGGAGTCGCTGGGCGCTCGCGGCTGAGCCCCGGCACGTCCGCGAGGTCCCACAGGTGCCGGCTGCTCGGCACCAGGTCGAGGTCGCGGTCGGCGCCCATGCGGGCCACGCTGGCCATCAGCTGCTCGAGGCGCCGGCCCAGCTCGGCGTCGTCCCCGCCGCTGCCGTAGAAGGCGTGCACGTCGCGCACGGCGGCGGCGGGGAACAGCTCCTCGACCAGCGCCTCGACGCGCTCGTCGGCCGGAGCCGGTGTGCCGAGCGGGGCCGTGCAGATGTTCTGCACGTAGCCGGTGGTGGCCTGGGTGCGGATCGCCACGCCGGTGTGCTCGACCAGCCACCGGTGCAGCCAGGTCTCGCGGTCGAGGTCGGCGGGACGCCGCAGCACCGCGACGTTGGCCAGCTCCTCGGCCCGGGCGCCGTCGTAGCGCTCGGCGGGGTCGAGGCGGCGGCGCTCGTCGACCACCCAGCCCGAGGTCGCCCCGACCGCGTCGGCGACGACCGCGGCCACGCCGGCCGGGTCGTGCGCGGGGTCGGACCAGACGCTGAGCACCGCGCTCACCGGGGCGGCGGTGGCCAGCCGCAGCGCCGGCGCGACGTGCTCGTCGTCGACGTTGAGCTGCACCCGCACCGCGCCGGCCCCGGCCAGCTCGTCGCGCAGCGCGGCGGCGCGCAGTGGCGCCGGGTCGGCGCGCACCACGAACATCGTCTTGGTCGTGCCCGCCGGCAGCCAGGTCGTCATGCGCGGCAGCCTAGGGGAGCGGCTCCTCAGGCCCCGGGCAGCGCGTGCACCAGCCCGCGCACCAGGTCGTACGTCGCCCGGTCGGCCGCCGCGACCAGTCCCGCGGGGGCCGGCTCCTGGGGGCGGTAGGGCCCGCCCTCGAAGGTGCCCAGCACCCCGCCGGCCTCGCTGAGCAGCAGCGAGCCCGGGGCGTGGTCCCACGGCTTGGTCTTGCGGTAGAGCGCGTAGTCGGCCCCGGCGTCGCCGCCCTCGACCACCCGCGGGTAGTCGACGCCGCAGCAGACCCAGGTCAGCTCCAGCGCCTCGAGGGTGCCCAGCGCCCGCCCGATCCAGCCGCGGCGCGAGGTGACGCCGCGCAGCCGCTCGCCGACCGGCGGCCGGGTGATCCGCTGCCCGTCGCGCCAGGCGCCGCGCCCGCGCTCGGCGACGTACGCCGTGCGGTGCTGGGGCTGCCAGATCCAGCTGCGCTCGACCTCTCCGCCGCGCAGCTCGGCGATCATCATCGCGTGGTCGGGCGAGCCCTTGACGAAGTTCTTGGTGCCGTCGACCGGGTCGATCGTGAACGCGTGGTCGGCGTCGGCGAACCGCGCCAGCACGGACTCGTCGTCCTCGGCGGCCTCCTCGCCCAGGATGACCGCGCGGGGGTAGGCGCCCTGGAGCACCTCGGTGAGCCGGACCTCGGCCTCGCGGTCGGCCACGGTGACGAGGTCACCGGGGTTCTTCTCCTCGACCTCGGCGTCGCCGAGGCTGCGGAAGCGGGGTTCGACGACCTCCTCGCCCACGGTCCGGAGCAGGGTCAGCACGTCGGATGTCTGCACGTGCTGACCGTACCCAGGTCGGGCTCAGGCCGAGGCGGGCAGGCCCTGTGCCGGCAGGTCGTCGACGGGCAGGGGCACCAGCCGCTGGTCGGTGGCCAGGTGCACCACGTCGGAGACCACGCCGGCGCGCCGGCAGGCCCGGCCCAGCTCGCGCGCCCACGTGCGGTCGAGGTCGTCGGGGCCGTGCCGCCCGGGCCGGCTGCGCAGGAAGACCCAGCGCCCCGGCGGGGTGCCGCCGACGCGCAGCAGGAGGGTGGTCAGCGAGTCGAGGTCGTCGCGGACCGGCTCGTCGGCGCAGTCCTCGATCTCGAGCAGCCGCCGGGTGGGGCGGTCGTCCTCGTCGAGGTGCAGCACCCACGTGGAGGTGCGGGTGAATCCGAGCTCGCCCATCAGCGCCCGCCACAGCCGCAGCAGGTCGCTCTGGCTGCGCACGGGGGCGGGGTCGTGGGAGAGGGGCGTGGGGTCGGGTGTGGTGTCCATGGCGAGCACGCTGCCCCCTCGCGACCCCGCCCGCGACCGGCTCTCCACAGGGCACCCGGGGAGCACCTCGGTGGCCGCCGGTCGTCCACAGGCGGGCGTCGCGGGCCTTGACAGGCCCGACCGGCCAGGCCTCACAGCACCGAGCGGTAGACCTCCATGGTCCGCTCCGCGATGGCCGGCCACCCGAAGGACTCCACGGCGCGCCGGCGCCCGGCCCGGCCCATCGCCGCGGCGCGGTCGGGGTCGGTGACCAGCGAGGTCAGCGCCTCGGCGAAGTCGGCGACGTAGCGATCGGGGTCGAGCGGGGTGCCGCTGCCGTCGTCGGCCTGCTCGATCGGCACCAGCAGCCCGGTGGGCTCCGCGGCGCCGTCGGGTGCGACGACCACCTCGGGGATGCCGCCGGTCGCGGTCGCGACCACCGCGGTCTCGCAGGCCATCGCCTCGAGGTTGACGATGCCCAGCGGCTCGTAGACCGACGGGCAGGCGAAGACGGTCGCAGCGCTGAGCAGCGCGACCACGTCGGCGCGCGGCAGCATGTCGGCGATCCACACGACACCGTCGCGCCCGGCACGCAGGTCGGCGACCAGCGCCTCGACCTCGGCCATGATCTCGGGGGTGTCCGGCGCCCCGGCGCAGAGCACCACCTGCACGCCGGGCGGCAGCGCGGCCACGGCCCGCAGGAAGAGCGGCAACCCCTTCTGGCGGGTGATCCGGCCTACGAAGACCACCGAGGGCCGGTCGGGGTCGACGCCGAGGCGGCGTACGCGCTCGGGGTCGTCGACCGGGGTCCACAGCGCGGTGTCGATGCCGTTGTGCACCGTGTGCACGCGGTCGGGGTCGACGGCGGGGTAGGAGCGCAGCACGTCGTCGCGCATCGCGGCGGACACCGCGATCACCGCGGCCGCCGACTCGTACGCCGTCCGCTCGACCCACGAGGAGAGCCGGTAGCCGCCGCCGAGCTGCTCGGCCTTCCACGGCCGCAGCGGCTCCAGGGAGTGCGCCGAGACCACGTGCGGCACGTCGTGCAGCAGGCCGGCCACGTGCCCGGCGAAGTTGGCGTACCAGGTGTGGGAGTGCACCAGGTCGGTGCCGGCGCACCCGGCGGCGATGGCCAGGTCGACGCCCATCGTGCGCAGCGCGGCGTTGGCGTCCCCGAGATCGGGGAGATCGGCGTAGGAGGAGGTCAGCGGCTCCTCGCGCGGCGCGCCGAACGCGTGGACCCGGGCGGTCAGGTCGTCGCGCGCCCGCAGCGCACGCACCAGCTCGGCCACGTGCACGCCGGCGCCGCCGTACACCTCGGGCGGGTACTCCTTGGACAGCACGTCGACTCGCACCCCACGAACCTACTCGCCCCACGCCGGTCCTGTGCAGACCCAGCGTGTCGGGAGTCACAGCGCAGTACGGTGTCGCCATGAGCTCCTCGGCGCGCAAGAAGGTCCTGGCGATCGTGCTGGCCGGCGGTGAGGGCAAGCGGCTGATGCCGCTGACCGCCGACCGCGCCAAACCGGCGGTGCCCTTCGCCGGGATCTACCGGCTCATCGACTTCGCGCTGAGCAACGTCGTGAACTCCGGCTACCTCAAGGTCGTCGTGCTGACCCAGTACAAGTCGCACAGCCTCGACCGGCACGTCACCCAGACCTGGCGGATGTCGACCCTGCTGGGCAACTACGTCACCCCGGTGCCGGCGCAGCAGCGGGTGGGCAAGCACTGGTACCTCGGCAGCGCCGACGCGATCTTCCAGTCCCTCAACCTGATCAAGGACGAGAAGCCCGACATCGTCGTCGTGGTCGGCGCCGACCACGTCTACCGGATGGACTTCGCGCAGATGGTCGACCAGCACGTCGAGAGCGGCGCCGCCTGCACCGTGGCCGCCATCCGGCAGCCGATCGGGATGGCCGACCAGTTCGGCGTTATCGACGTGCACCCCGAGGCGCCCTCGCGCATCCGCGACTTCCTCGAGAAGCCCACCGACCCCGTCGGCCTGCCCGACAGCCCGGGCGAGGTGCTGGCCTCGATGGGCAACTACGTCTTCGACGCCGACGCGCTGGTCGACGCGGTGACCCGCGACGCGACCACGACCGGCTCCAAGCACGACATGGGCGGCGACATCGTGCCCGCCTTCGTGCGCCGCTCGCAGGCGGGCGTCTACGACTACAAGGACAACGTGGTGCCCGGCGCCACCGACCGCGACAAGGGCTACTGGCGCGACGTCGGGACCCTGGGCTCCTACTACGCGGCCCACATGGACGTCGTCTCGCCGCTGCCGGTCTTCAACCTCTACAACTTCGACTGGCCGATCTACACCTCCTACGGCCCGCAGCCGCCGGTCAAGGTGGTGCAGGGCGCCGGGGGCGTGCCGGGCGTGACCGACGAGGCGGTGCTCTCGCCGGGCGTGGTGGTGACCGGCGGGCAGGTACGCCGCTCGGTGCTCTCGCCGGCCTGCTGGGTCGACAGCGGCGCCGACGTGAGCGGCTCGGTGCTGCTCAACGGCGTGATCATCGGGGCCGGTGCGGTGGTGCGCGACGCGATCCTCGACAAGAACGTGGTCGTGCCCGCGGGCGCGCGCATCGGGGTCGATCCCGAGGAGGACCTGGCCCGCGGGCTGATCGTCCAGGACGGACTGACCGTGATGGGCAAGGACCAGCAGCTGCCGCGCTGAGCCTGGGGTCCCTCGGGGTCCCTCAGCCCGGGGCGGCCGGGAGGATGCCGGCGGCGCGCCCCACCTCGGCGTACGCCTCGGCGAGGGTGGCGACGGTCTCGTGCGCGTTGAGGCCCGAGGGGTTGGGCACCACCCACAGCTCGCTGCCGGCCATCGGCTCGGGCTGGCGCCCGACCTGTGCCTTGGCGTCGCCGAAGGCGCTGCGGTACGCCGTCACACCCGCCACCGCGACGACGCGGGGGCGCACCTCGGAGACCAGCGCGTGCAGGCGCTCGCCGCCCTCGACCAGCTCGGCGCGCGAGAGCTCGGAGGCCTTGGCCGTGGCGCGGCGCACCAGGTTGGTGATCGCGATGCCGCGCCGGCGCAGCACGTCGCGCTCCGCCTCGCTCATCCCGGCCGCCGGGTCGATCGGCTCGTCGATCACCCCCGCGCGCAGCAGCGCGGGGTAGAAGCGGTTGCCGGGGTGGGCGAAGTGGGTGCCGGTCGCCGCGGTCCACAGCCCGGGGTTGATGCCCACGAAGAGCAGCCGCACGTCGGGGCCCAGCAGGTCGGGCACCTCCGCGTCACGGAAGGACTCCAGCTCGGCGCGCGAGAACGATCGACCCACGCCCCGAGCCTCCCACGCCCCGCCGCCCCAGCGCCGAGCCGGCCCGTTCGAACCGGCCGGCTCGGCGTGGAACCGGGGCGGCGTGGGTACCGTCGCATCCTCATGCGACCTCTCGGAGCCCTCCTGCACCTGCCCGCTGCGGTCCTGCTGACCGCCTCCCTGGCGGCGTGCGGCGGCGAGGCGGCGGACGAGCGCGCCGAGGACGGCGCTGTCGGCACGGACGCCGGCGTGGGCGAGGGTGCGGGCGCGCCAGTGGTGCTGCGCGAGCGCCTGGTGACCGCCACCGATGCGGGGGAGGGGCCCGGCGAGGTGGCGGTGCCGGTGGGTGACGACGCGGCGCTGGCCGGCTTCACGGCCGACTTCACCGAGGGCTTCGCGAGCGACGTGGTCGAGGCGGCCGCGGCCCTCGAGGTCGAGGGCGACGAGGAGCTGGCGGCCCAGGTGGTGGCGATCGGCTGCGACGAGCCGACCAGCGTCGCGGCCCGTCGTACGCCGGCGGGCGTGGTGCTCGAGCCGGGCCCGCTGCCGAGCCCCGGGCGGCAGTGCTTCGCGCCGATGACGACGGTCGCGGTGGTGGTGCTCGAGGCGGGCGCCCTCAGCGCTGGGTGACGACCAGGCCGTTGGCGACCTGGCGCAGCGACCCGTCGGAGGGCGAGTTCTGCACCTGCAGCGAGCCCGACTCGCGCGCCACCATGGTGCTCGAGCCGCCGCCGTCGAGGTTCAGCGCCTCGTCGGCGCCGAGCTCGACCATGGTGCGGGCGAGCTCGACGAGGGTCTGCCCCCGGCTGGTCGAGGAGCGCCCGTCGACGACCAGCAGCAGCACCTCGTTGGTGTCGCGGTCGATGCCGACCGCGGTGCGCGGGTGCATCTCGCTGTCGTCGACGACCTGCACGACGCCCTCGTCGATGAGGGCCTTGCTGCCGGTGACGACCATGGAGGGCCGCCCGGCCAGCCACCAGCTCACGGTGGCGCTGCCGGTGCGCAGCTTGCGCAGCTGGCGCGCGCCCTCGCCGCGCCCGACGAGCACGAGCCCACGGATCTTCGACCCGGGGCGCAGCCTGGCCCGGTTGGAGACGACCTTGCCGCCGCGGACCTCGACCATCCGGATGTCCTTCTCCTGGCCCTGGGTGACGGCGTAGCCGGGGGAGGCGCCCCAGCGCTGCGTGTAGACGCCGATGCCGCCGGGGGCCACGAAGTGGGAGTTGAAGTTGGTGACGCTGGCCTGCGGGCGCTCCTTGATGGCGCCGCGCAGGTTCACCTCGCCGACCTGCGCGCGGCCCTTGCGGGTCAGGTAGAACGCGGCGTTCCAGCCGCTCTCACGGGCGTTGAAGAGCCCCCGGGTCACCGAGCGGCCCACCCCGAGCGGGGCGCCGGTGCGGCCGATGTCGAAGAAGTCGCCGTTGACCGCGGCGATCGCCTGGCGGGCCCGGGCCAGCGACATCACGTCGTCGGTGGCGGCCACCTTGGTCGGCGCCGCGTAGTCGAGGCGCAGGCTGCTCTCGTCGAGGTCGACGGCGAGCAGGTGGGAGCGCACCGGTCCGCGCGCGTCGGTCTCGCTCCACGACGAGAACCGCACGCCCGGGGCGATGCGGCGCTGCTCGAGCACCACGCGCGTGGTCGGCTCGTCGTCGTACGCCGATGCGCGCGGCGCGACCCGACCGCGCAGCCCGTCGGAGCTGTGCGGGCCGTCGACACCCGCGTGCACCGGCAGGCCCGGGTCGATGCGGCCGCCGGGACCCGTGCGGTCGGTGGGGTCGGTGGGGGAGTCGTCGGCGAGCGCGGGCGCGCCGAGGCCCGCGAGCACGACGGCGAGCGCGAGGGCGGTGGTCCGAGAGCGGGGAAGCACCGCCCAAGGTTAAGCGCGCCCGGGGCCCGTCCGGCGCAGGTGCAGCACCGTGTCCTCGAGCACGATCGCGCCCGGGGTGCGGCTGCTCATGCCGACGAAGGTCTCGCTGAACGGGCTGGCCAGCAGGTAGAGGTTCTGGCCCGCCGGCACGCGCACGCCGACCGCCGGCAGCGGGATGCGGCGCCGCTCGCCGACGACCGGCAGGGCCTCGCGCAGCGGCAGCACGTTGTTCTGCACCAGCCGGGCGTTCAGCGGGCTGGTGCCGACGGCCAGGCCGTAGAAGGCCCGGTTCTCGACGCCGGCCGCGGTGACGTCGGCGGTGAGGTACGCCGAGCCGGCCACCTCGATGGGGCCCTCGGCGACGAGGGTCCCGACCGGGACGCCCGCAGCGGTCGAGGTGGCGACGGTGCCGAGGTCGACCTTGCGGTTGGTGCGCTCGGTGCGGGTGGTGATGCACTCGTCGGTCGGGGTCGCGATGTGCAGGCGGCCGTAGCCGCCCAGCCCGGTGCGGCGCCCGCGCAGCTGCTCGTCGAAGAAGCGCAGCGAGAGCTGCTCGAAGTCGCCGCCGGCGAGCTCGGCGCTGCACGGGTCGGAGGTGATCGAGACGCCCATCGGCAGCACCGCCGGCAGCACGTGGCCGCCGTTGTAGCCGACGAAGATGCTGTCGCGACGGGCCCGCTTCGTCAGGGCCGTGCGCCAGTTCTCCAGACCCTCCTGGAGGGGGAAGAGCCCGTCGGTGGTGCCCTGGCCCAGCAGCACCGGGATGTCGAGGCGACGGCCGTTGGCGACGTGCCACGCGGGCCCGTTCTTCTTCATGAACGCGACCATGTCCTCGGTGCCGGGCACCGAGCCGTCGGGCCACTGGCCGAGCGCGGCACCCTCGACGAGGGCCTTGTAGACGTTGCGGGGCAGGGCGTCGTCGGGCACCGAGGCGGCCGCCAGCAGCAGCGCCCACTCGGTGCGCACCACGCCCTCGGGAGCCAGGCTGGTGAACAGGTCGTTCCAGGTGATCTGCGGGGCGAGCGCGTCGAAGACGGGCCGGCCCTTGGTGCGCAGCGACTCGAACGCGCCGAGGAACTGGTAGCCGCCGCCGTAGGAGCCGCCGATCGCGCCCAGGCGCGGGTCGCCGGGCCGGTCCTGCTGCACCCACCCGAGCCGGCTGACCAGCCGCACCAGGCGGCGTACGTCGTGGCCCTCGAAGGCGGGGTTCTCGACGTGCGCGTGGCCACCGGACTCGCCCCAGCCGCGCTGGTCGAAGGAGAGCACGCCGTAGCCCGCCTCGAGGAAGGTGTCGAAGGCGGCGGCGTCGGTGGTGCGCGAGCCGCCCCAGCCGTGGCTGTGCACGATCATCGGCACCGGGCGCTTGCGGGTCGCGCCCGCCGGGCGGAACAGCGAGTAGCAGATCTCGACCGCGTCGCTCTCGCCCGGCTCGGGCACGCTGCTGACGCAGCCGTCGCTGACCCGCACCTGCTCCACCGACGCGGCGTACGCCGACGGCGCGACCGACCCGCCCGGTCCGAGGCCCAGGGAGGTGAGCCCCAGGGTGGCCAGGGTGGCGGCCGCGGTGGCCAGGGCGGTGACTCGACGCATGTGTGCTCCCGGGTGGATGGTGACGACCGGCACAACGAGCACACGGACCCGGGGTCACGCGACCCGGCGCCAGTTCACGGCGTATGCCGCTCCGTTGGTCGAGCAGGGAGGAGCGCCAGCGACGAGCGACGCCGAGACCCCGTGAGGTGCCCACTCGCCCTACGCCATGGGCTCACCGGGTCTCGAGACGGTTGCTGCGCAACCTCCTCGACCAACGACGCCGGTGGTCGAGCAGAGCGGAGCGCAAAACA
>NZ_JAULSC010000100.1 GCF_030518195.1 Nocardioides cremeus | reverse complement strand
ATATTTAGCTACTTATTAAATACTAAAAACTATAGATTAAATCTATCTTTATAATCCTAATCGCAAAATTATATAAATAATACTATTAACTTAATAGGTATTAGCGATTTAGATTAGGGGGGTGATATAGATAGTAGAAAATCTACTAGCGGAAATATTTTTATTTTATAAAATAATTCAAATAATTAGTAGAATAAAAATATAGTTATTAGTTAGCTATTTAAACTATAAAAGGTAGTTATAATTTTAAGCGCTAAAGCTAAATATATAGCTTTAAAACAAGCTACTAAAGAAACTATTTATTTAAATAACTTTATTAAAGAGTTATTTAGTTTAATTTAACTAAAGAATTTATTAGTATTTTTAATACTATAAATACAATCTAAATAGATAGCTAA
>NZ_JAULSC010000099.1 GCF_030518195.1 Nocardioides cremeus | reverse complement strand
GGTAAAACAAAATGAAAACTTTGATCTGCGTTTGCTTGATCGTCGGCATTGCCCTCGCCGCAGACAAGAAAGAGAAAGTTGAGGAAAAGAAAGTGGATAAGCGTGGTGTCATTGGATTAGGCATCGCAGGTCATGGTATATTAAACGGAGGATATGGAGCCGGTTTAGGCGGATTAGGATTGGGCAGAGGCGGCGGATTGGGAGGTATTGGTTTGGGAACTCTAGGCACCGGAATAGGCTTTGGCGCTGGCGGAGCAGGACTTGGTGGTGCTGGACTTGGTGGTGCTGGAATCGGTGGTGGTGCTGGACCCGCCGTTGAATTGAGTTCACATGCTCATACTCATACCACAATTACAAGAAACTTGGGTGTACCAATCCCGGCGCCAGTGCCAGTTCCAAT
>NZ_JAULSC010000098.1 GCF_030518195.1 Nocardioides cremeus | reverse complement strand
CGTAGGGTCACTTTAGAGGCATATGGGAGTGCGTGGGACACTAGTAATCTAAGATTTAATTTAACACCTATAGGCCTTGTACGAAAGGATATTAAAAAACTACTAGATAAGTTATTATAGATAGTAGGCTTTTATATCTTTATAGTTTCTACTAATTCTTAAAAGAAACTAGTTTAGACTTTATTTAGATATTAGTTATATTAGTAGCTTAGCTATTATACTACCCTCTCTCTTCTTTAATAGCTTATTTTAAGCTATTAAGAACTTTTACTATAAAACTATCTAGACTTTTTACTTATAATATTACTACTTACTATTTTACTTAATTTAGAATAGAGGCTAATGTTTTTCTATATATAGAATATTAGTCTGTTTATTTACCTATAGGATATATTAATACT
>NZ_JAULSC010000020.1 GCF_030518195.1 Nocardioides cremeus | reverse complement strand
TCGACGGGGCATAACAAACTAATTCGTCGACTATGACACACTGTTGAGTTCTCAAGAATCAGACGCACACCGTCCCAGCACCTCTCGGCACCAGCGGCGGGGCAACCTGCAGAAACTTACCCGTCCGGGTGTACCGCGTCAACTCGAGGAGCTGCGCGATACTCGGCTGGCGAGCATCCGCCCCCAGGCACACCGACAGACCTGCCAGCGAGTCCTGCTGCTGGAAGTCTGAGGCGGTTGCCTCGGGTCCTGCTGCTGCTCCGGCCGGGCCTCTCGGCCGGCTGCCGGGGCAACGAGAAGAACATTAGGTCGGCTGTCCCGGAAGCGTCAATTCGAGGCGTTCCCACCCCCGGGGAGGCCGCCCGGCGGGGCTCGCGAGGGCAGGATGGCGCGGTGCTCCCCTCCCCCGTCGTGCGTCCCCGCGAGCGCTGCGACCTGCCCACGCTGGTGCGCTCGCTCGGCGAGCAGCAGCCCACGTCGTCGTACCCGATGCGCTGGCCGCTGCCCTTCCCGGTCGAGCAGTTCATCGAGCGCGACGGGCAGGAGCGCGCCTGGGTGGCGGTCCTCGACGGACGCGTCGTCGGGCACGTGGGCGTGGGCCGCCCGCGCGGCGACGTCGAGCGGGCCTTCCTCGACGCGCTCACCGTCGACGACACCGCCGGCCTCGGCATCGTCGAGGTGCTCTTCACCGACCTGTCCGTGCGGGGCACCGGGATCGGCGGCCTGCTGCTCGACACCGCGGTGGCCTGGCTGCACGAGCAGGGGCGCACCCCCGTGCTCGACGTGGTCACCGACCACGGCACCGCCATCGACGTCTACCGGCACCGCGGCTGGCGCCAGGTCGGCAGCATCCGGCCGCCGTGGCTGCCCGAGAGCGAGGCCGACCTGCTGCTGATGGTGCTGCCCTCCCCCACCGGGCTCGCCGGGCTCCTCTAACGGACCAGGACCACCGCGGAGCCGTGGCCGAAGAGGCCCTGGTTGGCGGTGATGCCGACCCGTGCCCCCTCGACCTGACGACCCTCGGCCTGCCCACGCAGCTGCCAGGTCAGCTCGCAGACCTGGGCGAGGGCCTGGGCGGGCACGGCCTCGCCGAAGCAGGCCAGGCCTCCCGACGGGTTGACGGGCATCCGCCCACCGATCGTGGTCTCCCCCGCCCTGAGCAGGGACTCGGCCTCGCCGCGCTTGCACAGGCCGAGGTCCTCGATCCAGTCGAGCTCGAGGGCAGTCGAGAGGTCGTAGACCTCGGCGACGTCGACGTCCTCGGGACCGATGCCGGCCTCCTCGTAGGCCGCGACGGCCAACGACTCCTTGAAGGTGTGCGCGGGCTCGTGCCCGCCGCTGGCGTCGGTGGAGAGCAGCGGCATGTCGAGG
Source organism: Nocardioides cremeus (assembly GCF_030518195.1). Lineage (GTDB taxonomy): Bacteria > Actinomycetota > Actinomycetes > Propionibacteriales > Nocardioidaceae > Nocardioides > Nocardioides cremeus. The sequence goes on along the minus strand of NZ_JAULSC010000020.1, from coordinate 81,008 downwards.
ACGGTGTTCGGGAAGGTCGGCGTGACCGTGGAGACGGCGCTCATCCGCACCGCCTCGTCGAGGCCGTGCCGGCGGGCGTAGTCGTCGGAGACGAGCACCACGGCGGCGGCACCGTCGGAGGTCGCGCAGATGTCGAGCAGGTGCAGCGGGTCGCTGACCACCGCGCTGGCCAGCACGTCGGCGACGCTGACCTGCTTGCGGTAGCGGGCGTTCGGGTTGGCCAGTCCGTGCCGCGAGTTCTTCACCTTCACCTGCGCGAAGTCCTCGGGCGTCGCGCCGTAGAGGTCCATCCGCCGGCGCGCGTACATCGCGAAGTAGGCCGGGTTGGTCATGCCCACCAGCCGGAAGCGCAGCCAGTCGGGGTCGTCCCAGCGCTCACCGGCGTTAGGGGCCAGGAAGCCCTTGGGCGTGGTGTCGGCGCCGACCACCAGCGCCACCTCGCACAGCCCGGCGAGGATCCGGGCCCGCGCGGTGTCGAGGGCCTGGGCACCGGTGGCGCAGGCGGCGTACGACGTCGCGATCCGCGCACCGTTCCAGCCCAGCGCCTGGGCGAACGTGGAGCCGGCGACGTAGCCGGCGTAGCCGTTGCGCACGGTCTCGCCGCCGACCACCAGGTCGACGTCGGTCCACGGGACGCCCGCGTCGCCGAGCGCCTGGCGGGCGGCGTGCACGCCGTACTGCACGAAGCTGCGGCCCCACTTGCCCCACGGGTGCATGCCCACCCCGGCGACGGCGACGCCGCGCGGGTGCGCGGTGCTCACTGGTCGGCCTCCTCGCCCAGCTCGGTGACGTGGCCCGACCCCAGGGGCAGCCACTTCCACATCAGGGCGCCGCCCACGGCCTCGGGCTCGACGACCAGCTCGGCCTCGGCGCCCACGCGCAGGTCGGCGACGCCGAAGCCCCGGGCGACCTGGCCCAGCACGACGATGCCCTCGGGCAGCTCGACAGCGGCGAGCGCGAACGGCTCGAAGGGCTCGGGCGCGGGGTAGGGCGGCGGCGGCTGGTACTGCGCGTCGGTGTAGGACCACACCCGGCCGCGGCGCGAGAGCGGCACCCGCTCGAACTCCTCGCCCCCGCACGCGGGGTTGCGGCAGAACCCGGCCGCGGCGATCGTCGGCGGGAAGTAGACCGTGGTGCAGGTGGTGCACCGCTCGCCGGTGAGCGTGGGGTCGGGGCCGGTGGTGAACCACCCCTCGATGGCAGGTGCGGACATGCGCCCTCCAGAACTAGAACGTGTTCTCACACTAGCCTGGACGGCGGCTCCGCGGCCACCTCGGTCCCACCCAGCGGTCGGAGGGCGAGCGGCCTCAGGCGCGGGCCAGGAACGCCAGCAAGTCCTGGCGGGTCAGCACGCCCACGGGCTTGCCGTCCTCGTGCACCAGCACCGCGTCGGCGCTCTCCATCAGGCGCACCGCGTCGGTGGCCTCCTCGGCGGCGCCGATGGTCGGCAGCGGCGCCGACATGTGGTCCTCGACGCGGTCGGTCAGGTGGGCGTGGCCGGCGTACAGCGCGTCGAGCAGGGCCCGGTCGGAGACGGAGCCCGCGACCTCGGCGGCCACGATCGGTGGCTCGGCGCGCACGACCGGCATCTGCGAGACGCCGTACTCCTGCAGGATCGCAACGGCCTCGGCGATGGTCTCGTTGGGGTGGGTGTGCACCAGGTCGGGCAGCCGCCCGGACTTGCCGCGCAGCACCTCGCCGACGGTGCGCGAGACGTCGCCGCCGTCGGAGGTGGCGAAGCCGTACTGCGCCAGCCACTCGTCGTTGAAGATCTTGGTCAGGTAGCCGCGCCCGGAGTCGGGCAGCAGCACGACGACCACGGCGTCGGTGCGGCCCTGCTCGGCCAGCTCGTGGGCCAGCTGGCGAGCAGCCACCACGGCCATGCCGCAGGAGCCGCCGACCAGCAGCGCCTCCTCGCGGGCCAGGCGGCGCGTCATCGCGAAGGAGTCGGCGTCGGAGACCTCGATGACCCGGTCGGCCACTGAGCGGTCGTAGGTCTCGGGCCAGAAGTCCTCGCCCACGCCCTCGACGAGGTAGGGCCGCCCGTCGCCGCCGGAGTAGACCGACCCCGCCGGGTCGGCGCCGACGACCTGGATCTCCGGGTTCTGCTCCTTCAGGTAGCGCCCGACGCCCGAGATCGTGCCGCCGGTGCCCATCCCGGTCACGAAGTGGGTGATCCGGCCCTCGGTCTGCTCCCAGACCTCGGGGCCGGTGGTCTCGTAGTGGCTGCGCGGGTTGTGCTCGTTGGCGTACTGGTTGGGCTTCCAGGCGCCGGGCTGCGAGGCGAGCCGGTCGGAGACGTTGTAGTAGGAGTCGGGGTGCTCGGGGGCGACCGCGGTGGGGCAGACCACGACCTCGGCGCCGTAGGCCCGCAGCACGTTGCGCTTGTCCTCGCTGACCTTGTCGGGGCACACGAAGACGCACTTGTAGCCCTTCTGCTGGGCCACCATCGCCAGCCCGACGCCGGTGTTGCCGGAGGTCGGCTCGACGATCGTGCCGCCCGGCTGCAGCTCGCCGGAGGCCTCGGCGGCCTCGATCATCCGGGTCGCGATGCGGTCCTTCACCGACCCGCCGGGGTTGAGGTACTCCACCTTCGCCAGCACGACGGGGCCGTCGGCCAGCCCGTCGAGGGTGCGGCTCAGGCGCACCAGCGGGGTGTTGCCGATCAGGTCCAGGACGGAGTCGACGTACTGCATGTCCACAATCTAGGACGGCCGGGGGCGCCGCGACCAAACGTGACGACCCCCACGCGGCGGCCGGCGTCTCCGGGGTGGTCCGGACGGAGCCCCCGCGGTCACTACACTCGCCGTGTGGGGAAGGCAGCAGCAGCACGCAAGCTCGCGTCCGCCGCGGCCTACGGCGGCGGCGGGCTCTCCGTGCTGGGCGCAGGTCTCTACGGCGTCCTGACGGCCGAGGCCAAGCTGGCCCGCAAGACCATCGGGCCGATCCTCGAGGAGCCGCCGCCCGACCCGACCGGCTGGTACGGCCGCGGCCGGCCCGGCCCCGCGATCAAGGTGGCCCTGCTCGGCGACTCCAGTGCGGCCGGCTACGGCGTCGAGCGCGTCGAGCAGACCCCCGGGGCGCTGCTGGCCAGCGGCGTGGCCGAGCACGCCGACCGCCGCGTCTACCTGCGCGACTTCGCCGTGGTCGGCGCCAAGACCTCCGACCTCGACGAGCAGATCGACCGGGCCCTGCCGATCGAGCCCGACGTCGCGCTGATCCTGGTCGGCGCCAACGACGTCACCCACATCGTCCCGCCCGCCACCTCGATCCGGCACCTGCAGGAGGGCGTGCGCCGCCTGCACGAGGCCGGCGTCGCCGTGGTGGTCGGCACCTGCCCCGACCTGGGCACCCTCAAGCCGATCGCGCCGCCGCTGAAGCAGGTGGCCCGCTCGTGGTCGCGCCGCCTGGCCGCGGGCCAGACCATCGCGGTCATCGAGGAGGGCGGGCGCACCGTCTCGCTCGGCTCGGTGCTCGGCCCGGAGTTCGCCGCCGCGCCCGCACTGCTCTTCGGCCCCGACCAGTTCCACCCCTCCGCCACCGGCTACCGCTCGCTGGTCACCGTGCTGCTGCCCAGCGTGCTGGCCGCGCTCGGCGTGATCGAGGCCGACGAGGAGTCGCTGCAGTCCCTGCGCGGCGAGGGCGTCCTGCCGATCACCGACGCGGCCATCCAGGCCGTCAAGACCCCCGGCACCGAGCTCGACGGCACCCAGGTCGGCGGCGACCGCCGCGGGGTCCGCGGGCTGTGGGTCGAGCTGCGGCACCGCCGGCGCCGCCCCGCGACCGCCGGCGAGACCCCCGACGAGAACGACGACACCGCCGGCGGCGACGCGACCAGCGACCTGGCCGCGCAGGCCGACGCCTGACACGTCACCCGGCCGCACCGACGTACGACGAAGGCCCCCGGAGCAGTGCTCCGGGGGCCTTCGTGTGCTGCGGTGTGGATCAGTCGTTCTGCAGGATCGCGAGGATGCGCAGCAAGTTGGTGTAGATCCAGACCAGGCTGACGGTCAGCGCGAACGCCGCGCGCCAGGACTCCTGCTCGGGGATCCGGTTGGCCACGCCCTGCTCGACGAAGTCGAAGTCGAGGATGAGCATGAAGATGCCGAGCACCAGGCCGCCGACCGCGAAGACCAGGCCCAGGGGGCCGAAGCCCAGGAAGCCCATCGCGCTGCCGAACATGCCGAGGACGACCTCGAGCAGGCCCAGGGCCACCATGCCGAACATGGCCGCGACCACGAAGGTGCGGAACTTGTTGCCGACCTGGATGTTGAAGAACTTGTAGGCGGCCAGGGTGCCGGCGAAGGCGGCGAAGGTGCCGATGACCGCCTGCATCACGATCGAGCCGGAGCCCTGGGGCACGAAGGTCTGCTCGATGAACTTCGAGAACGCACCCATCGCCACGCCCTCGAGGGCCGCGAACGCCAGCACTAGGCCGGGGCTGACGACCTTCTTGAAGGAGTTGACCATCGACAGGGCGAAGGCGCCGAAGCTGCCGATCATCAGGGCCAGGTACAGCCCGCCGGCGGCCTCGGTGTTGTCGCGCAGGTCAGGGGTGAGGACCCAGGTCGCGAAAGCGGTGACGAGGACGATGCCCAGCGTGATCGAGGTCTTCTGGACCACCGAGTCGATGGTCATGGGGGCCGCGGGCGCCTGCGGGCCGGCGTGGCCGGTGTCACCGGGGGTGCCGGTGCCCCACGTCGAGGGGTCGGAGCCGTAGCCCCCGGCGTACGTCTGGTTGCCGTAGGCGTTCGCGCCGGAGCGGTTGAACTCCTCCGAGCGCGAGAACACCGGGTTGTTGCTCTTCATTGGTCTCTCCTTGGAGGCCGAGTGGTGGCCGCGTCGACGGCCGCTGTGGTGGATCCACTGTAGTGGTTCCACCAGTCCAACGCCGGGGTGGGCGCGGACGTTCCCGGATCGTGACGAGGTGGCTGTGAAGTCGCTGAGAAACCGGGTCGGGTCAGCGGCGTACGGCGTGCACGACGGTGTCGGTGACGGTGACCGGCTGACCGTCGAGGTCCTGGGTGCGGGTGGGGGTGTCGACGACCCGCAGCTCCCACGCGGCCTCGTCGAGCAGGTCGGTGACCCGGCCGGGCCCGAAGAGCAGGTCCTCGCCCTGCGGGCGGCGTACGCCGGTGTGCTGGTCGTCGGGGTGGTGCGCGACCACCAGCAGCGACCCACCGGGCGCGACGGCCGCGGCCAGGGCGGCGTACAGGTCGTCGAAGACCGGGCGCGGCACGTGCAGGAAGAAGACCGAGACCAGGTCGTAGGGCCCACCCGGGACCGGCTCCTCGACGAGGTCGGCGCGGCGCCAGTCGACGTCGAGGCCCTCCTCGGCGGCCCGGGCCGCCGCGCGGTCGAGCGCCACCTGCGACAGGTCGACCCCGGTGACCTTCCAGCCGCGCGCGGCCAGCCACAGCGCGTCGCCGCCCTCGCCGCAGCCCACGTCGAGGGCCGTGCCGGGCCGCAGGTCACCGGCCTGCTCGACCAGGCGGGGGTTGACCCGCCCGCTCCAGATCGCGCCCTTCTCGGCGTACCGCTCGTCCCAGGCGCGGGCGCTCCACGGGCTCTGCTCGTCGTGCTCGCTCATCCGCCCATCATGGCGTCCCGTCCAAGCCCTGCGGGTGGTGAGGGCGCCGAGGGAGGTGACGGCAGGGCCGGGGACATTTCTCGCGGTCGCAGCGGCACCGCGGTCGGCCCTGCCGGGGGCTGGAGCTCCCGACCACAGATGGGGGGCATGAGTGGCCGGTGCTCGGTTCCCTCCCCACCTAGAAGAGTACTCCCGTTTCGCGGTGCCCCCACTGGGACTCGAACCCAGACTGAGCCGCTTTTAAGGCGGTTTCCTCTGCCGATTGGGATACAGGGGCCACGAGCCTCGCGGCTCAGAGGTAAGTCTTGCGCGCGTAGATCGCGTGCGCACCGGCGGCCCGGTCGACGAAGAGCAGCCCCTGGCAGTGGTCGATCTCGTGCTGCAGGGCACGGGCCTCGAAGGCGCTGGTCTCGACCTCGACCTCCAGGCCGCTGCCGGGCAGCTGCCCGCGCACGGTCAACCGGGAGGCCCGCTTCACGTCACCGGTGAGGTCGGGGACGCTCATGCACCCCTCGCGCGCCTTCTCGTTGCGGCTCGAGGCGACGACCTCGGCGTTGCACAGCACGAACGTGCCGTGGTGGCCGCGGGTCTTGGGGTGCTCGGAGACGTCGACGCAGAACATCTGGGCGCTGACCCCGACCTGCGGGGCGGCCAGGCCCACGCAACCGGGGCTGACCCGCATCGTGGCGACGAGGTCGGCGGCCAGCTGCACGCTCTCGGTGCTGCACGGGTCGACCCGCTCCCCCACCGTCGAGAGCACCTGCGCCGGGGCGCGTACGACGTCGAGCACGCGCCCCTCGACGCCCAGGTCGTCCTCGCTCCAGGCCGCGACCGGGTGCTCGCTCACAGCTCGTCGGCCTCGGCCGCGCGCAGCGTGGCCCGCACCCCGAGCCCGGCGGCGGCCTCGTCGATGGCCTGCTCGAGGCCCTCGGCGTCGGCGTCGGCGGGCAGGTCGATCTCGGCGACCAGGAGGTAGAGGTCGCCGGACAGCCGGGTGGTCAGGTCGGTGATGTTGCCGCCCACCATGGCGACCCGTCCGACGATCGCCGAGACGATCCCGGCGCGGTCGCCGCCGTGCACGGTCAGCAGCCAGCTGGTGCCCCGACCCGCGGGGGCCGGCTCGGCGTGCGCGTCGTCGACGTCGCGCACGGTGACGGTCAGGGCGCCGTCGGCGGCCAGCGGGGCCAGCGCCTGCTCGACCTCCGCGCCGCCCACCGGGCCGGAGCACACGAGCGTCATCGCGAAGTGCCCTCTCAGCAGCGTCATCGTGGAGTCCTCGATGTTGAGGCCCAGCTCGGCGAGACGACCGGTGGTCTCGGCGATGATGCCGGGCCGGTCGTGGCCCAGGACGGTGACGGCGTGCAGGCTGGTGGGTGCGGGGTCGGTGCTCACCCGGTCATTCTCGCAAGAGCCGCGGCGCGACCGAGCACCTCGTCCGTCATCTGCTCGGTCAGGCGTCCCGTGACGGTGTTGTGGGGGCTGGGGTGGTAGCAGCCCAGCAGCGGCAGCGCACGCCCGTCGACGGGCAGGCGGACCTCGGCGCCGTGCCCGAAGCGCGGGCGCGGGCGAGGCACCTCGGCGCCCACCCGGGCCAGGGCCGTCAGGGCCGCGGCCCAGCCGAAGGCGCCCAGCGCCACCACCACCTCGACGCCGGGCAGCAGCAGCGCCAGCTCCTCGTCGAGCCACGGCGCGCAGGTGTCGCGCTCGAGGGGCGTGGGCTTGTTGTCGGGAGGCGCGCAGCGCACCGCGGAGACCAGCCGGGTGCCGCGCAGCGCCTGCCCGTCGCCGGCATGGGTGCTGGTCGGGATCGCGGCCAGCCCCACCCGGTGCAGGGCGGCGAAGAGCCAGTCGCCGGAGCGGTCACCGGTGAAGATCCGCCCCGTGCGGTTGGCGCCGTGCGCGGCGGGGGCCAGCCCGACGACGAGGATGCGCGGGTCGCTCGCGCCCCAGCCCGGCACCGGGCGACCCCAGTAGTCCTGGTCGGCGTACGCCGCCCGCTTCTCGCGCGCGACCTGCTCGCGCCACGCGACCAGGCGCGGGCAGGCCCGGCAGTCGACCAGCCGTTCCTCGAGCCGCCGCAGCGGCCCGGACGGCCCGGGCGGCCCAGGCAGGTCGGAGGTCACCTCAGCCGTCGGCGAGCGCCGAGCGCACCAGCGCCGCCGAGAGCCGCGCCACCTCGCCCGGGTCGCCGCCGACGGTGTCGGCCAGGGCGCCGGGGTCGGTGGGCAGGCCCAGCTCGCCGGCCCGCTCCAGGCCGCGGTCGTCGAAGAACGGCACCAGCTCGGGCCACACGGCCTGGGCCTCGCGGCAGAAGATCCGGGCACCGGTGGGGCCCAGCCGCGGGAACTCCTGCAGCGCCTCGACCAGCGCGTCGCGGTCGCCGTCGGCCTCGCGGCGCAGCCGGCGCAGGTCGCCGCCGTGGTGCTCCATCAGCAGGGCGGCCGCCTCCTCGAGCACCGTGGCGGTGCGCTCGTCGTAGCGGCGGTAGCCGCCGCGGCCCAGGGCGTCGACGCGCTGCTGCCAGGTGGCCGACCGCATCTTCTCGGGCGTGCGCCACCCGGCCCGGAACAGCTCGTGGGCGGTCTCGGCCGCCACGTCGGCCGAGATCGGCGCCGAGGACAGAGTGGCCAGCACCAAGAGGCAGTAGAGCGGCGAGGGCTTGTCGCGCAGCGTGATGCCGGCCTGGTCGGCGTAGGTGCGCCCGTGCTCGGCCAGCAGCTCCTCGAGCACCTGGTCGCGGCTCACGACGTCTCCCCCGCGTGCCGACCTCCCCGGCGCGGCAGCCGGGCCAGCGACCGGGTCGCGGGCCCCTCGAGCACCTCGCCGTCGGCGGAGAAGCGCGAGCCGTGCAGCGGGCAGTCGTAGGTCTGCTCGTGGTCATTCCAGCGCAGGGTCCCGCCGAAGTGGGTGCACACCGGCAGCGCCGCGCAGCCGCCCGCCTCGGTGGCCGCCTTCGACGGCGGGCGGCGTACGCCGCGTGCCAGCGAGCCGACCTCACCGGCGGCGACCCCGGCCTGCACGCCGAGGAAGGCCGGCAGGTCACGCAGCCGCGGCGCGCGGGTGTAGAGGTCGTCCGCCCACGGCACCGGGGCGCCGGTCTGCTCCCCCGCCAGCGCGAGGCCGGCGGCGACCCCGCTGGTCAGGCCCCACTTGCGGTAGCCCGTGGCGACGCTGACCCGCGAGGTCGGCGAGCCCAGGCCGCCGACCAGCGGCAGCCCGTCGAGGGAGACGTAGTCCTGGGCCGACCAGGCGGCCAGCTCGACCGCGTCGGGGAAGTGCTCGGCCGTCCAGGACCGCAGCCGGTCGACGCGGCTGGACTCGGTGGGGCCGCGGCCGGTCTCGTGGCCCTCGCCGCCGACGAGCAGCAGCCCGCTCCCGTCGACCTCGCCGCCGCGCCACGACCGACCCGGCGAACCGGCCGACAGCGCCATCACCTCGGGCGGGCTGGGGTGGCGGTAGGCCACCAGGTAGCTGCGCTCGGGCGTGAGCCGGGCGAAGTGCAGACGCCGGTCGACCACGGGCGTGCCGGTCGCCAGCACCACGTGCCGACCCCGCACGCCGAGGCCGTCCTCGCCCAGCACGTGCACCACGTCGCCGCGCTGGCGCAGCCGCTGGACCCGGCGCCCGGTCAGCAGCCGGCCACCGCCGGCGCGCACCTGGTCGAGCAGCGCGAGCACCAGCGCGACGGGGTCGATCTGCAGCTGGTCGGGCAGCACGGTGGCCGCGTGGGCCGGCACCGGCAGGTCGGGCGTGCCGCGCCAGCGCACGTCGAGGCCCAGGGAGGCGGCCGCCTCGTGCTCGTCGCGCACGGTCGGCACCTCGTCGGGTGCGGCGGCGTACGTCACGGCGTCGCGGCGCTGCACCGGCACCCCGTGCTCCTCGCAGAAGCCGGCCACCCAGTCGCGCGCGGCCACGCTGCTCTCGACGTAGGCCTCCAGCCGCCGACGCCCGCCGGAGCCGTGCTTGCTCGTGAGCGAGGACAGGGTCGTGCCCTGCAGCGCCGAGACCTTGCCGGTGGTGCGGCCGGTGGTGACCGCGCCGGGGTGGCGCGCCTCGACGACCAGCACCGAGCGGCCGGCCCGCACCAGCGCCAGGGCCGTGGTCAGGCCGGTGACGCCAGCGCCGACCACGACGGTGTCGAAGGTCTCGTCGGGCCCGGGCTGCCCCGGGTCGACCGGCTGGGCCGGGGGCCGGCCCCGGTGCTGCCACCACACGCTCTCGGCGCTCATCCGTGCTCCTCGTCCTGGTCGGGTGCGGACAGACCCAGCCTGCGGCTGCCTGCCCGGAGCGGGATCACCCGCAGGGATGTCGTGTCCGGCCGCCGCGACCACGCACGGTGGAGGGACGCCCCTCGAGGGACCCCCGACGATGCAGACACCACGCGAGAAGGAGAGCCGATGAAGGCAGTCACCTGGCAGGGACCGCGCAAGATGAGCGTCGAGGACGTGCCGGACCCGACCATCCAGGATCCGACCGACGCGGTCATCGAGGTCACCAGCACCGGCCTGTGCGGCTCCGACCTGCACCTCTACGAGCCGCTCGCGCCGTTCATGACGCCCGGCGACGTGGTGGGCCACGAGCCGATGGGCATCGTGCGCGAGGTCGGCCCCGGGGTCAGCCAGCTCAAGGTCGGCGACCGGGTCGTGGTGCCCTTCAACATCAGCTGCGGCAGCTGCTGGACCTGCGAGCGCGGCCTGCACTCGCAGTGCGAGACCACCCAGAACCGCGAGTCCGGCACCGGCGCGAGCCTCTTCGGCTACAGCAGCCTCTACGGCGCGGTCCCCGGCGGCCAGGCCGAGCTGCTGCGCGTGCCCTTCGCCGACTTCCTGCCGGTCAAGGTGCCCGAGGGCCCCTCCGACGACCGGTTCCTCTTCCTGTCCGACGTGCTGCCCACGGCCTGGCAGGGCGTCGACTACGCCGACTGCCCCGCCGACGGCACCCTGCTGATCATGGGCGCCGGACCGATCGGCGACATGGCCGCGCGGATCGCCATGCACCGCGGCATCCGCACCATCGTCGTCGACCGCGTGCCCGAGCGGCTGGCCCGGGTGCGCGAGCGCGGCGCGGAGACGATCGACCTCGACGCCGTCGACGACGTCGCCGAGGAGGTCCGCAGCCGCACCGGTGGGCGCGGCGCCGACGCGGTCATCGACGCGGTGGGCATGGAGGCGCACGGCAACCCGGTGGCCGAGAAGGCCATCAAGGCCGTCGGGCTGCTGCCCGACGCCGTGGCCAAGCCGCTGATGATGTCGGCCGGCTTCGACCGGCTCGCGGCGCTGCACGCCTCGCTCGACGCCGTGCGCCGCGGCGGCACCGTGTCGCTGCTCGGCGTGTACGGCGGCGCCGCCGACCCGATGCCGCTGATGCAGATGTTCGACAAGCAGCTGCAGCTGCGGATGGGCCAGGCCAACGTGCGCCGCTGGACCGACGACATCATGCCGCTGCTGGTCGACGACGCCGACCCGCTGGGCACCGAGCAGTTCGTCACGCACCGGCTGCCGCTGGCCGAGGCGCCCGAGGCCTACGCGAAGTTCCGCGACAAGCAGGACGAGATGATCAAGGTCGTCTTCACGCCCTGAGCGGCCTGCCCGGCCCTGTGCCGCCACACGACGAGAGCCGCCCGCCCCGGGACGTCCCGGGACGGGCGGCTCTCGTCGTGCTCGGTGCTCCTGGGTGACCTCAGGGGGTCGGCGGCATCGAGTTCTGCTGCTTCGCGGCCTCGGTGGCCTCGGCGGCCTTCTCCTTGACCGTGTCGGTCGCGCGCTGGGTGGCGTCCTGGACCCGCGGGTCGCGGCGCACGCGCGCAGCGCCCGCCTTGATCTGCTCGTAGCGCTCCTGCCCGGCCCGGGCGCCCAGCACGTAGCCGGCGCCGGCGGCGATCAGCATCGAGATCTTGCTCATGGGTCTGGTCCTCTCGTCGGTGACCCGGTTCCCCTACCCCGGGGTGCGACGCCTCAATCCACCCTCAGGCAGGTGGCCGGGCCAGCCGCTGGGCCCGACGTCGAGCCAGGTCCCACGCGATCCCGTCGAGGATGTCGCTCTCGCTGACCACCAGCTCGGTGGCCCTCGTGCGGGCCAGCACCCTCGACACGATCAGCGCCCCGGCGGCGATCACGTCGGCGCGGCCCGGGTGCATCCAGGGCAGCTCGAGACGCTGCTCGACGCTGAGCCCGACCAGCCGGTCGCACTCGCGGTGCACCTCGGCGACGTCGAGCACCTGCTGGTCGATCAGCTCGCGGTCGTAGACGGCCAGGCCGAGCACGCCGGCGGCCAGGGTGGTGATCGTCCCGGCCACCCCGACCACGCTCAGGGCGTCGCCGACGGCCACGGGGCACTGGTCGAGGACGGCGTCGACGTCGGCCACGCAGGCCGCGACCTCCGCGGCGCCCGGCGGGTCGGAGTGCAGGTGCCGCTCGGTGAGCCGCACCGAGCCGATGTCCATCGAGTGCGCCTGGTCGGGCCGGTCCTGCTCGGCGCCCGTGTGGCCGAGCACCAGCTCGGTCGAACCGCCGCCGACGTCGACGACCAGCACCGGGGCGCTCGGGGTCTCGCGCAGCACCCGCACCGAGCCGGCCCAGGCCAGCCGGGCCTCCTCGCCGCCGCTGAGCACCTCGGGGCGCACGCCCATGCGCTGCTCGACGCCGTCACCGAACTCCTCGGCGTTGGCGGCGTCGCGGGTCGCGGAGGTGGCGCAGAACCGGGTGTGCGCCGGGTCCACCCGGTGCTCGCGCACCAGGGCGGCGTACTCCTCGACGGCCGCGAACGTGCGCTCCAGGGCCGCCTCGGCCAGGCGACCGGTGCGGTCGACGCCCTCGCCGAGGCGCACCATCCGCGACTCGCGCACCACGTCGGTGGTGGTGCCGGCCTCGACGTCGACGTCGGCGACGAGCAGCTTGATCGTGTTGGTGCCGCAGTCGACCGCGGCTACACGCACGGGCCCGGCTCCCACCAGGCGCCCAGCGCGTCGAGGACCTCGTCGCCCAGCGGGTTCACGCCGCGGCCCTGGGCCAGCGCCTGGCCGGCCAGCACGTGCAGGCACTTCACGCGGTCGGGCATCCCGCCCGCGGAGATGCCCTCGATCTCGGGCACGTCGAGACCGGCCGCCCGGCCGATCTCGGTGCGCGCGGCGAGGTAGCGCTCGTGGGCGGCGGCGTACGCCGCGGCCAGCTCCTCGTCGTCGGCGAGGCGCGCCTCCATCTCCTTCATCAGCCCCGACCCCTCGAGGGTGCCGATGCGCGAGGCCGCGCGCGGGCAGGTGAGGTAGAAGGTCGTCGGGAACGGCGTGCCGCTGGGCAGCCGGGGCACCGTGGTCACCACGTCGGGGTTGCCGCAGGGGCAGCGGTGCCCGACCTCGGCGATGCCGCTGGCCGAGCGGCCGAGCTGCTCGTCGACGACCGCCTGGTCGGCCGGGTCGATGCCCGGCAGCCGGTCGGCCGGCTGGTCGCTCACTGCTGCTCCTCGGAGCCGTCGATCTCGGTCAGGGGCGGGGTGCCGGGGTTGCGCGGCGGGTTGCCGGCCAGCAGCACCGAGGCCCAGGCGTCCTCCCAGAAGGCCGGCTCGACCTCGGGGCCGACCTGGTCGGGGTCGGCGAGCTCGGCGGCGGGCTCGAGCGGCTCACCGTCCTCGTCGAGCACGACGTACGACGTCTCGCCGGGCATCACGTAGCCGAGCTCGCGCGCCTCCTGGGTGACGTAGGCGGGGTCCTCCCAGCGGCGCATCTCGCGCTCGAGGTCGGAGATGCTGGCCTCGGTCTCGGCGATCTCGGCGCGCAGCGCGTCGAGCTCGCTGCGCTGCTGCAGGTAGGCCCGCGCCGAGCTGGCGTAGGAGACGGCGAGCACCGCGACCACGAGCACCAGCACCGCGGCACGACCGGTCGGGCGGGGGCGGCGACGGCGCGGGGCGCCGGCACGGGTGGTCGACCCGGCCGCGGGGCGCGCGGCCGGACGCGGGGCGCCGCCCCGGCCCGGGCCGGTGCGCCCGCGCGGGCCGCTGCCCCGCGACGAGGTGCGTCGGTTCTCGGGCATGTGTCCCAGGGTCGCTCAGGAGGAGTAGCGCGGGAACGCCGACACACCGGCGTAGCGCGCCGCATCTGCGAGCTCGTCCTCGATGCGCAGCAGCTGGTTGTACTTCGCCACCCGCTCCGAGCGCGCCGGGGCACCGGTCTTGATCTGGCCGCAGTTGGTGGCCACGGCCAGGTCGGCGATGGTGACGTCCTCGGTCTCGCCCGAGCGGTGGCTCATCATGCAGCGGTAGCCGTTGCGGTGGGCCAGGTCGACGGAGTCGAGGGTCTCGGTGAGCGAACCGATCTGGTTGACCTTGACCAGCAGGGCGTTGGCCTGGCCGCCGTCGATGCCGCGCTGCAGGCGCTCGACGTTGGTGACGAAGAGGTCGTCGCCGACGATCTGCACCTTGTCGCCGAGCTGGTCGGTCAGGATCTTCCAGCCCTCCCAGTCGTCCTCGTCGAGCGGGTCCTCGATGGAGACGATCGGGTAGGCCTCGCAGAGCTCGGCGTAGTAGGCGGTCATCTCGGCGGCGCTCTTCGACTGGCCCTCGAAGGAGTAGACCCCGTCGGTGCAGAACTCGGTGGCGGCCACGTCGAGGGCCAGCACGATGTCGGTGCCCAGGCGCTGGCCCGAGCGCTCGACGGCCTCGGCGATCAGGTCGAGGGCGGCGCGGTTGGAGTCGAGGTCGGGCGCGAAGCCGCCCTCGTCGCCCAGGCCGGTGGCCAGCCCGCGCTCCTTCAGCACGGCCTTGAGCGCGTGGTAGACCTCCGCGCCCGAGCGCAGCGCCTCGCGGAACGAGGGCGCGCCGACCGGCGCGATCATGAACTCCTGGATGTCGACGTTGGAGTCGGCGTGCGAGCCGCCGTTGAGGATGTTCATCATCGGCACCGGCAGCACGTGGGCGTTGGGCCCGCCCACGTAGCGGTAGAGCGGCAGGCCGGCGGAGTCGGCGGCCGCGCGGGCCACCGCCAGCGAGACGCCCAGGATCGCGTTGGCGCCCACCTCGGCCTTGTTGGGGGTGCCGTCGGCGGCCAGCATCGCCTGGTCGACCAGGCGCTGGTCGTCGGCGTCGAGGCCCTCCACGGCCGGACCCAGCACGCGGATCACGCCGTCGACGGCCTGCTGGACACCCTTGCCGGCGTACCGGTCGCCGCCGTCGCGCAGCTCCACGGCCTCGAAGGCGCCGGTGGAGGCGCCGCTGGGCACGGCCGCGCGGGCGAAGGTGCCGTCGTCGAGGACGACCTCGACCTCGACGGTGGGGTTGCCCCGGGAGTCGAGGATCTCGCGGGCGCCGACTGCTTCGATGGATGCCACGGTGGGTGCTCCTGAGTGGTTCGGGGGTGCTGCGTCATGAACGGGGGACGGTCTCGTCGGCGCCGAGCCTAGTGCGTCGGACGGTCCGCGACTCGCGCGGTCCGCCCACGGGGCCGCGGCCGGGTCACTACGGTGTGCCCCATGCACGACTACGCCGACCACGACGCCACCGCCCTCGCCGCCCTGGTGCGCGAGGGCACCACCACCGCCGAGGAGCTGCTCGCCGCGGCCCGGGCCCGCGCGGCGGAGGTGAACCCGCGCCTCAACGCCATCGTCCACGACGTGGAGCCGCCCAACCCGACCGGTCCCGAGCCCGACGGCGGGCGCCCGTTCGAGGGCGTGCCGTTCCTGCTCAAGGACCTCAACCAGCGCCTCGCGGGCGTGCCGACCAGCGGTGGCAGCAAGGCGCTCGCCGGGCACCCGGCCGCCGAGACCGCCGCCGTGGTCGAGCGCTGGATCGAGGCCGGGCTGGTGATCTTCGGCAAGACCAACAGCCCCGAGTTCGGCGCCAAGGGCGTCACCGAGCCGCACGTCTTCGGCCCGACCCGCAACCCCTGGGACCTCGGGCACACCCCGGGCGGCTCCTCGGGCGGCTCCGCGGCCGCCGTGGCCGCGGGCATCGTGCCCTGCGCCGCGGCCAGCGACGGCGGCGGCTCGATCCGGATCCCGGCCTCGGCCTGCGGTCTCTTCGGCCTCAAGACCAGCCGCGGCCTGCTGCCGCACGGCCCCGAGTTCGGCGAGTCCATCGGCGGCACCAGCACCGACGGCGTCGTCTCGCGCAGCGTGCGCGACAGCGCCGCGATGCTCGACGTGCTCGTCGGCCCGACCCCCGAGTCGCCGTACCTGACCGCGTCCGGGCCGGCCGAGGGGTACGCCGCCGAGGTCGGGCGCGACCCGGGACGCCTGCGGGTCGCGGTGAGCTGGCACAGCGGCGTCAACCCCGACCCGCACCCGGAGGCCAAGGCCGCGGTGCACCACGCCGCCGACCTGCTCGCCGCCGCCGGGCACGACGTCGTCGAGCTCGACGCGGCCCCGGTCGACGACGCGCAGCTGGCCGAGGACTTCCTGACCACCTGGTTCGTGCACTGCGCGATCTCCGTCGACCAGGCCCGCGAGCTGACCGGGGCCGGGGAGGACGCCTTCGAGCCCGACACCCGGGTGATGGCCGCCCTGGGGCGCGCGACCCGCGCCACCGACTACGTGCGCGCCACCGAGAACCGGCACGGCCACGTGCGCCGGCTCGCCGCGCTGCACGCCGAGCACGACCTGCTGCTCACCCCCACCACCGCGACCCCGCCGCCGCGCATCGGCGCCTTCGACCAGCCCGCCCTGGTCCAGCTGGCCCAGAAGGCCCTGCTGACCGCCCGGGCCGGCGGCCTGCTGCGGCACACGCCCCTGGTCGACCAGATGATCAGCGAGAACCTCGGCTGGGTGCCCTACACCCAGCTGGCCAACCTCACCGGCCGCCCGGCGATGAGCGTGCCGCTGCACTGGACCTCCGACAGCCTGCCGATGGGCGTGCAGCTCGTGGGTCGTCTGGGCAGCGAGGCGCTGCTGCTGCGGCTCGCCGGCCAGCTCGAGGACGCCGCCCCCTGGTTCGACCGCCGCCCGCCCCTCTGACCCGGCCCGAACTTCCCGCTGACCCGGCCTGAACTTCGCGCTGACCCGGCCCGAACCTCCGGCCGGGTGTCAGGAGGTGGTGGTCGCGCGGGCCAGGTCGGCGACCACGTCGACGTACGAGCCGGTGCGGGCGAGCACCCGGCGCTGCCGGTCGGCGCCGGTGCCCCGCTCCAGCACGGCGGCGACCTGCTCCTCGACGAGGTCGCGGTCGCCGTTGCGCTCCAGCGCCGGCCGGACGTGGTCGAGCAACGACCGCACGACCTCGGCCGCCGGGCGGGGCCGGAAGGTGTCGGGGTCGAGCAGCCGACCGCCGATCCCCTCGCGAGATGCCTGCCAGGTCGCCATCCGCACCATGGCCGTCGCGGCGGGCGACGGCGCGACCTCGGCCCGCCACTCCTCAGCGGCGGTGTCGACGAGCGCCCGGCACAGCGCGGCGACCATGACCGCGTCGCCCACGTCCCAGCAGACGTCGGCCACCCGGATCTCCAGCGTCGGGTAGGTGTGCGACGGCCGGGCGTCGGCATAGACCATGCCCTCGTCGATCAGCACCTCGGTGGCCAGCAGCGCCTCGACGTGGCGACGGTACGCCGCAGCCGTGCCGTGCAGGTCGGTCGGCCCCGATGTCGGCCAGCGCGACAGCGCCTGCCAGCGGAAGCTGGCGTACCTGGTGTCCTCCCCCTGCCAGAACGGCGAGTTGGAGCTCAGGGCGAGCAGCACGGGCAGCCAGACGCGGATCCGGTCCATCGCACCGACGGCCTCGTCGTCGGAGTCCACCGCGACGTGCACGTGGCAGGCGCACGTCAGCTGCTCGTGAACGGTCAGGCCGTAGCGTTCTTCGATCTCCACGAAGCGCTCGTCGCGCACCAGGTGCGGGTCGACGTGCACCGGTGAGGTGCCCGAGGCGAGCGCTCGGGCCCCGCCCGCGCGGGCCGCCCGGTCCACTCGGGCGCGCCACCCGCACAGCTCCTTGCGCAGGTCGTCCATCGAGGTGTGCGGCGCCGTGTCGGTCTCCAGCTGCTCCTGCTGCAGCTCGTGGCCGAGCGAGCCACCACCGGCCTCGCCGACGTCCTGCCCGCTGTGCCGCAGCACCTGGCCCGCCACCGCCCGAGGCCGACCCGACTGCGGGTCGACGAGCAGCAGCTCCTCCTCCACTCCGACTGTTCGCATGGGCGCCCCGTACCCATCTCATCGCGCGGGCCTCTCACCCGGCCGGGCATGTCTGTCGGGGTTGCCGGTCCGGGCCGGCTCGACGCGAAGTTCGGGCCGGGTCGGCGGGAAGTTGGGGCCGGGTCGGCGGGACGTTGGGGCCGGGTCAGGTGCGGCGGCGTACGGCGTCGCGCAGGGCCTGCTCGGGGTCGAGGCCGTCGACACGGGCCTCCTCGACGAGGGCGAGGAGGCGCTCACCGAGGTCGGTGGAGGCCGGGTCGAGGCCGACGTCGCGGCCGGCGCGGTGCAACCGGTCGAGCACCTTGTCGGCGTACAGCAGCGCGGGCAGGCCGGCGGGGACGCCCTCGTCGACGGTGGTGCGGTGGGACTTCTCGGCGGCCTTGATCTGCTGCCAGCGCTCGTTGACCGCCGCGGCATCGGGCACCTGACCGGCCCCACCGCCCTGGTCGGCCTCGTCGCCGAAGACGTGCGGGTTGCGGCGCACCATCTTGTCGGTGATGCCGCGGGCCACGTCGTCGATGTCGAAGCCGCCGGCCTCGGCGGCGACCGCGGCGTGGAAGTAGACCTGCAGCAGCAGATCGCCGAGCTCCTCGCGCAGGTGCTCGACCGCGCCGGGCTCCCCCGCCGCGAGCCGGTCGACGGCCTCGACCGTCTCGTGGGTCTCCTCGAGCAGGTAGCGCACCAACGAGCGGTGCGTCTGCTCGGCCTTCCACGGGCACTCGGCCCGCAGCCGGGCCATCACCGCGCGCAGCTCGAGGAGCGGTTCGACCGACTCGTCGCCCTGTCCGCTCACCGACCGCTCACCGCCGGCTCAGGTGCAGCGCTGGGAGGCCGGCAGCCGCTCCTCGAGCCGCACCGCCGCCGGGTCCAGCGTCAGCAGCTCGACGGCCTCGTCGCTGACCGCGACCGACAGCTCGTTGCGCCGCTGCTGGGGCGCGGAGAAGTCGACCTCGGTGAAGAGCGGGTTGGTGGTGACGGGGTTGGCCGCCTCCCACGCCGAGAGGTAGGTCTGGTACGCCGCCATGGCGGTGGCCTCGTCGGCATCGGCCGGCAGCGAGGGATCGACGACCTGGGCGACGACGGCGCGCAGGTAGCTGCTGGAGGCGAAGACCGGGAGCACCTCCTCGAGCTGCTCGGAGTCGGCCTGGGCCAGGCCCAGGCGGGCCTGCTGGGCGGCCCGGGCGTAGACCGGGTCGCCGTCGATGTCGTTCTCGGCGGCGATCGCGTCGGCGATCTCGCGCTGGGCCAGCTGGGCCAGCACGGTGTCGCGCACCGTCGAGCCGGTGTAGCCCTGACCCAGCAGCTCGGGGTTGCTGCGCAGCACCTCGCAGGTGGTCGCCGAGAGCTGGTCGACCTCCTCGACGCTGATCTCGGTCCCGCGCACCTCGGCGGCCACGCCGGGCGCCGCCTGGATGTCGGAGAGGCCGCACCCGGAGAGCGCACCGGTGCCCAGCAGGGCCGCGGCGGCGAGACCGGCGAGGGGACGGGACAGACGCACGGGAGCTCCTTGGGATGACGGCGGTGAGGGCCGGGTCACATTCGACTGGTCACATTGAACCAGCCGCTCACACCGGGTCGATCACCTGGTCGATCACGCCGCGGGCCCACTCGAGCAGCGCGATGCCGTCGAGGGGGCGCCCGCCGATGACCGCGGTCTGCGGCCGCGGCACCAGGATCGTGTCGAGCTGCGGCTTGACCAGCGACTTCGGGTACATCCGCTGCAGCCGCACCACCCGCGACTCCGGCAGGCTGACCGGCGCGAACCGGACGTTCTTGCCGGCGATGGTGACCTCGCCGATGCCGGCCTGGCGGGCACGGGCCCGGAACCGGGCGACCAGGAGCAGCGAGACCACCTCGACCGGCGGCTCGCCGTACCGGTCGAGCAGCTCCTCGTTGATGGCGTCGACGTCGTCGTCGGCGCGCACCTCGGCCAGGCGCTTGTACATCTCCAGGCGCAGGCGCTCGGTGGGGATGTAGTCGTGGGGCAGGTGCGCGTCGACGGGCAGCTCGATGCGGACCTCGTTGAGCTCGGGCTCGGAGCCGTCGCCCTTGAACTCCGCGACCGCCTCGCCGACCAGGCGCACGTAGAGGTCGAAGCCGACGTCGGCGATGTGGCCCGACTGCTCGCCGCCCAGCAGGTTGCCGGCGCCGCGGATCTCGAGGTCCTTCATCGCGATCGCCATGCCGCCGCCCAGGTCGGAGTGCTGGGCCAGCGTGGCCAGCCGCTCGTGGGCGGTCTCGGTGAGCGGCTTCTCGGCCGGGTAGAGGAAGTAGGCGTAGGCCCGCTCGCGCGAGCGGCCGACGCGTCCGCGCAGCTGGTGCAGCTGGGAGAGGCCGAGGGTGTCGGAGCGCTCGATGATCATCGTGTTGGCGTTGGAGACGTCGAGGCCGGACTCCACGATGGTGGTGCACACCAGCACGTCGAAGCGCTTCTCCCAGAAGTCGAGCATCACCTGCTCGAGCTGGTGCTCGCCCATCTGGCCGTGGGCGGTCGCGACCCGCGCCTCGGGCACCAGCTCCTTGATGCGGGCGGCGGCCTTCTCGATCGACTGCACCCGGTTGTGGATGTAGAAGACCTGGCCCTCGCGCAGCAGCTCGCGGCGTACGGCGGCCACCACCTGGCGGTCCTCGTAGGCGCCGACGTAGGTCAGCACCGGGTGCCGCTCCTCGGGCGGGGTGGTGATCGTGGACATCTCGCGGATGCCGGTGATCGCCATCTCCAGCGTGCGCGGGATCGGCGTCGCGCTCATCGAGAGCACGTCGACCGAGGTGCGCAGCCGCTTCATCTGCTCCTTGTGCTCGACACCGAAGCGCTGCTCCTCGTCGACGATGATCAGCCCGAGGTCCTTCATCCGGGTGTCGGGGTTGAGCAGCCGGTGGGTGCCCACCACGATGTCGACGGTGCCGTCGGCCAGCCCAGCGAGGACCTCCTTGGCCTCCTTGTCGGTCTGGAAGCGCGAGAGGCCCTTGAGCACCACCGGGAACCCGGCCATCCGCTCGCTGAAGGTCGAGAGGTGCTGGGTGACCAGCAGCGTGGTCGGCACCAGCACCGCCACCTGCTTGCCGTCCTGGACGGCCTTGAACGCCGCGCGCACCGCGATCTCGGTCTTGCCGTAGCCGACGTCGCCGCAGACCAGGCGGTCCATCGGGACCACCTGGCGCATGTCCTGCTTGACCTCGTCGACCGTGGTCAGCTGGTCCTGGGTCTCCTGGAACGGGAACGCGTCCTCGAGCTCGCGCTGCCAGGGCGTGTCGGGGCCGAAGGCGTGGCCCTGGGTGGCCTGCCGGGCGGCGTACAACTTGATCAGCTCGGCGGCGATCTCGCGTACCGCCTTGCGGGCCCGGCCCTTGCGCTTGGCCCAGTCGCCGCCGCCGAGCCGGTCGAGGCTGGGCTGCTCGCCGCCGACGTAGCGGGTGACCTGGTCGAGGGCGTCGGCCGGCACGTAGAGCCGGTCGGCGGGGCCGCCGCGCTTGGAGGCGCCGTACTCGAGGACGAGGTACTCACGGGTCGCGCCGCCCACCTGGCGCTGCTTCATCTCCACGAACCGGCCCACGCCGTGCTGCTCGTGCACCACGAAGTCGCCGGCCTTGAGCTCGAGCGGGTCGATCTGCTTCTTGCGGCGGGTGGGCATCTTGCGCATGTCGCGCGTGGAGGACTTCTGCCCCGAGAGGTCCTCGCCGGTCAGCAGCACCAACCGGTTGGTCTCGTCGACGAAGCCGTGCGCCAGCGCGCCGCAGCTGACGGTGACCACGTCGGTCACCAGCCGCGCCTGCTCGGCCGGTGCGCCCTCGCCCGCGTGCGGCTCGACCAGGCGGGCCGGCACGTCGTGCTCGGAGAGCACCTCGACCATGCGCTGGGCGGGGCCGTGGCCCTCGTGCAGCACCAGCACCCGGTAGCCCTCGGAGCGCCAGGTCTCGATGTCCTTGATCGCCCGCTCGACGTCGCCGCGGTAGGCGTCGACCGGCTTGGCGGGCAGCGCACGGCTGGGCACCGCACCGACGGTCACGTCGACGTCGATGCCGGTGACCGCGCCGGTCTCGTCGCGCAGCACCGGGCCGGCGGCGCCCGCCTCGGCGTCGTCGATGCCGAAGGGACTCACGGTCCACCACGGCTTGTGCTGGGCCAGGGCGTGCTCGCGCACGTCGGAGAGGGTGCGGTACGACGCCGCCCCGAGGTCGATCGGGGCGCTGCCGCCGCTGGCGGCCGCGGCCCAGCTGGCGCCGAGGAACTCCTCGCTGGTGGCGACCAGGTCGTGGGCGCGCCGGCGGGCCCGCTCGGGGTCGAGCACCAGCACGTGGGTGTCGGAGGGCATCAGGTCGACGAGCAGCTCCATGTCGTCGACGAGCACGGGGGCCAGGGACTCCATGCCCTCGACCGCGATGCCCTCGCTGATCTTGTCGGTCAGCTCGAGCAGCTGGGGGTGCGCCTGGCCGAGCTCGGCGGCGCGGCGGCGTACCTCGTCGGTGAGCAGCAGCTCACGGCACGGCGGCGCCCACAGCCGCTCGACGGGCTCGAGGGTGCGCTGGTCGGCCACGGAGAAGGAGCGGATCTCCTCGACCTCGTCGCCCCACAGCTCCACGCGCAGCGGGTGCTCCTCGGTGGGCGGGAAGACGTCGATGATGCCGCCGCGCACCGCGAACTCGCCGCGACGCTCGACCAGGTCGACGCGCGAGTACGCCGCGTCGGAGAGGCGGCGTACCAGGTCGTCGAGCGGCGCGGTGCCGCCGGGCACCAGCTCGACGGGCTCGAGGTCGGCCAGCCCCTTGACCTGCGGCTGCAGCACCGAGCGCACCGGCGCCACGACCACCTGCAGGGGCCCGTTGCTGGCGTCGGTGCCAGGGTGCTGGAGCCGGCGCAGCACCGCCAGGCGCCGCCCGACGGTGTCGGAGCGCGGGCTGAGCCGCTCGTGGGGCAGCGTCTCCCACGACGGGTAGTAGGCAACGGCCGACGGGTCGAGCAGGTCGCCGAGGGCGTTGACCAGGTCCTCGGCCTCGCGGGAGGTCGCGGTCACCGCGAGCACGCTGCGACCCGCGCGCACCAGCCCGGCCACCACGAAGGGGCGCAGGGCCTCGGGGCCGGTCAGGTCGAGCGCACGGACCCGTCCCTCCCCCGCGTCGGCGAGCACCTCGGTGAGGACCGGGTCGGCCAGCACGGCGTCGGCGATCCCGGCCGGGCCGGGGGCGAGGGGGGTCTCGAGGGTCGTGGTCGACACGTGCGCAGGCTCCTGGTGGTCGCTGGTGCGTCAAGCACAGGGAACGCCCCCGCTCGGGCTCGAGGCGGGGGTGCGGTGCAGCGCCCTCGAGTCTACGGCCGGGCACCGACGGTCGCCGAGTCCGTCACTCGCGGGACCCGAAGGCACGCTCCCGGAGCTCGGCGAGCCGCTCGGCGCGCTCGGGGTCGTCGGCGTAGAGGACGCGCCCGTCGGCTGCCACGTCGCCGGTGAACCCGAGCTGGGCGGCGAGGTGGGCGACGTACGCCGCCCGCTGCTCGCGCAGGTCGTCGTGCCACGACCACACCTCGACGGCGCGGCACTC
This sequence comes from Nocardioides cremeus, assembly GCF_030518195.1. Taxonomy (GTDB): domain Bacteria; phylum Actinomycetota; class Actinomycetes; order Propionibacteriales; family Nocardioidaceae; genus Nocardioides; species Nocardioides cremeus. Next base: position 57,779 of record NZ_JAULSC010000020.1, on the reverse strand, counting down.
CTCCAGTGCGCGCTGCAGGCCCGGGCGCACCCGGGCCGCCTCGCCCGCCACCAGGGCGTAGAAGCTGTCGCGCCCGCTGCTCTCGGGGATCGCCGCCAGCGCCGGACGCAGGTAGTCGACCATCGCCGAGAGCACCGTGTCGGAGCGCTGCGTGGCCGCCCGGGCCTCCTCGCCGCACGCCGCGACCCGTGCGGTCTCGCTGTCGCGGCGCCGGGCGTCGACGGCGGCCACCGCCAGGCCGACGAGGAGCAGCAGCGCGAGCGCGCCCACCAGCAGCCGCCGGCGGCGTACGCCGCGCGGGTCGCGGGGCTCGTCGCCGGGGCCCTCGAGCACCTCGACGCCGGACACGGCGCGTCTCAGCCCAGTGCGCGGAAGGACAGCGCGTGCCAGCGGGGCCCGACGGGGGTGACCTCGACCCGCCGCGGGTCGAACGGCGAGGCCGGGTCGGGCGGCTCGGCCGGGTCGCCGATCGCCCGCACGATGCGGATCTCGAGGCGCGACTCGGAGAGGCCCTCGGCGAGGTCCTCACCCCACTCGACGACGGTCACGGCCTCCTCGAGGGAGGTGTCGAGGTCGAGGTCGTCGAGCTCCTCGAGGCCGTCGAGCCGGTAGGCGTCGACGTGCACGAGCTCGGGCCCGCCGACCGTGGAGGGGTGCACCCGGGCGATGACGAAGGTGGGCGAGGTGACGTTGCCGCGCACGCCGAGCCCGGCCCCGAGGCCCTGGGTGAAGGTGGTCTTGCCGGCGCCGAGGTCGCCGGTGAGCACCACCAGGTCGCCGTGGGTGAGCTGGCCGGCCAGGGAGCGGCCGATGCCGCGCATCGCGTCGGCGGTGGGCGCCTGGAAGACGGCGGTGCGCAGCGGGCGACGCATCTCGACCAACGGCGAGTAGCGCCGGATCTCGCGGAAGCCCTGGCGGTCCCAGAAGCGCACCGTCTGGGGCAGCTCCTCGCGGGCCTGCACGATCAGGTCGTCGGTGCCGCGGCCCGAGTCGGCCACCGCGTCGACGGCGGCGTCGATCAGCCGGCCGGCGATGCCGAGGCCCTGCTGGCCCGGCACCACGCCGAAGCGGCGGATGTAGGTGGACGACCCGATCGGGTCGAGGATCAGGGTGCCGACCGGCTCGTCGTCGATGCAGGCCAGCAGCCCGCCGCCGTCGGCGAGCTTGCCGCGGATCGTGTGCACCGTCTCCTTCAGCGCCCCCGGCGGCGGGTCGAGCGGCGGTCGCGCCGAGAACGCCTCGTGCACCACGTGCATCACCTGCTCGGCCGCCTCCGGCCCCACGCGTCGTACGACGACCGCGGGACGCGCCCGGGTCTCCTCGCGCGCCGCGCTCACCGCTGCTCCGCCCGCTCGGTCGCGGCCGCGATGAGCTGGTCGAGCTCGGCGTTGACCTGGTCGTGGCTCTCCATGACCACCATGTGCCCGGCGCCCTCGACCTCGACCAGGCGCGAGCCCTCGATGTGGGCGTGCAGCTTGCGGCTGTGCCCGATCGAGGTGACCCGGTCGGCGGTGCCGCAGATGATCGAGACCGGCACCCGGCTCAGCCCCTCGACGACGTGGAACTTGTCGAGCGACTCGAAGCTGGGGAAGAACTCGGCCACGACCTCGAAGGGGGTGCGGGCCAGCATCTGGTCGACGTGGCGCACGTAGGACTCGGGCACCTCGCCGCCGAAGGCGAACAGGTCGGTGGCCACCAGCGCCACCGAGCCGCCCAGGCGCCGGGCCAGGTCGATGAGCCGGTGGCCGCGCGCCAGCGGGACCATGGCCCGGCCCACGGCACGACCCAGGAAGGGTCCGGCCAGCTTGGCCGGGACCACCGGCAGCAGCAGCCGCCCCACGTCGAGGCCGCCGGCGGTCGTGGAGACCAGGCCGACGCCGACCACGCGGTCGCCGAAGAGCTCGGGGTGCTGCTCGGCGAGCGCGATGATGGTCATCCCGCCCATCGAGTGGCCCACCAGCACGACCGGGCCGTCGGGGACCTCGGCCTCCAGCACCCTGGCCAGGTCGCGGCCGAGCTGGTCGATGGTGGCGTGCTCGAGGGAGGAGCGTCCCGACCGCCCGTGGGAGCGCTGGTCGTAGAAGACGGTGCGCACCAGCCCGCGGTAGCCCGCGCGCTGGAAGTGCCAGGTGTCGAGGTTGAGGGCGTAGCCGTGCACGAACAGGACCGTCAGCGGCTGGTGGGCCGGGCCGGTGGGGTCGGCCGGGTCATGCGCGTCGGCTTCGTCGACCTCGACGTGCAGCGGCAGGCCGTCGTCGGCGACGACGGTGCGCGCGACCGCGCGCAGCGAGCCCAGCGGGGCGCGGTCGCCGGCGCCGCGGCGGGCGATGACCCGGCGACGGCGCGCGACCTCGGCGGCGGTGCCGGCCACCGCGACGCCCGCCAGGGCGCCGGCCAGGCCGGCCACGCGACGACGCATGTTCACGGCTGCTCCTCGGTGTGGGTGTCGGTGTCGGTGTGGGTGTGCTCTGTGTCCGTGTCGGTCCAGCGGCGGGTGAATCGCCCACCGATCCTGCTGACGATCTCGTAGGAGATGGTGCCGCACGCCTCGGCCCAGTCCTGCGCGGTCGGGTCGGGGGCGCGTCCGAAGAGCACCACCCGCTCGCCCGCGGCGACGGCCGGCTCCTCGCCGGGGCCGGCCAGCTCGACGACCAGCTGGTCCATGCACACCCGCCCCCGCACCGGGCGGCGTGTGCCGGCGACGCCGACGTGGGCGGTGTTGCCGGCGTGGCGCGGCACGCCGTCGGCGTACCCCACCGGCAGCAGGCCGACGGTGACCGGCTCGTCGGCGACCCAGGTGTGGCCGTAGGAGACCCCGTCGCCGGGCGCCAGCCGCTTGGTCATCGCCACGGTCGCGCTCGCGGTCATCGCGGGGCGCAGGCCGATGTCGGGGGTGCGGCCGGGCGCGGGGTCGAGGCCGTAGGAGGCGATCCCGGCGCGCACCAGGTCGAAGCGCGCCGAGGGCCGCAGCAGCGCGCCGGCGGAGTTGGCCAGGTGGCGGACCTCGGGGTCGAGCCCGGCGGCCTCGGCGGTCTCGACGGCCTCGCGGAAGACCTTCTCCTGGGCGTCGTTGGCGGGGTGCTCGGGCTCGTCGGCGACGGCGAGGTGCGACCAGATCCCGGTGACGCGCCAGTGCCCGGCGCGCTCGCCCTCGCGGGCGGCGGCGACCAGGGCCGGCCAGTCGGCGGGGGTGCAGCCGCCGCGGTTGAGCCCGGTGTCGATCTTGAGCTGCAGGCGCGCGGGGCGCCCGGCGCGGGCCACGGCGTCGACGAGGTCGTCGAGCTCGCCGGTGGTGTACGCCGTCACGTCGACGTCGGCGGCGACCGCCGGCGCCCAGTCCTCGCCGGGCACGGTCAGCCAGGCCAGCAGGCGGCCGGTGTCGCCGCCCGCACGCAGCGCCAGCGCCTCGTCGAGGGTGGCCACCCCGAGCCAGGGCGCCCCCGCCTCGCGGGCGGCGCGGGCGACCGGCAGCAGGCCGTGGCCGTAGGCGTCGGCCTTGACGACCACCATCAGGGCCACGTCGGGCCCGACCTCGGCGGCGAGCCGGCGCACGTTGTGGCGGACCGCCGCCAGGTCGACGACGATCTCGGCGCGCCGTGCGTCGTGCTGGAGGCTCATCGCCACCATTCTCCCACCCGGGGGCTCACGGCGCGGGCAGGGTCCGCACGACGTCGGCGACGGCGCCGGCGACCTGCCCCGCCACGATGGGGGCCCCGCGCGAGACCGTGGTCGCGGCGGCCCCGTGCAGCCACGACCCGACGCTGGCGGCGTCGAAGGGGCTCAGCCCCGCCGCCAGCAGCGCCCCGACCATCCCGCCGAGCACGTCGCCGGCGCCCGCGGTGGCCAGCCAGGGCGTGCCGGTGGTGGTGGCCCGCACCCGTCCCTCGGGGGCGCTGACGAGGGTGTGGTGGCCCTTGAGCAGCACCACGCAGCCGTAGCGGCGCGCGGCCTCGCGGGCGAAGTGCAGCGGTCGGGCCTCGATGTCGGCGCGCTCCTCCCCCAGCATCCGAGCCAGCTCGCCGGCGTGCGGGGTGAGCACCGCCGCCACGTCGAGCGGGGCCTCGAGGTGCTGCAACGCGTCGGCGTCGACGACCAGCGGCAGGTCGTGCTCGCGGGCGTCGGCGAGCGCCTCGGCGAGGGTGGCGGCCGCCCCGTCGCCGGCCCCCGAGCCGACGACCCAGGCCTGGACCCGGCCGGCGCCGACCACCTCCGGGTGCGCGGCCCGCACCCGGTCGCCGACGGCGACGTCGCCGACGTACCGGACCATGCCGGCGAAGCCGGTCGCGGCACCGGCGACGCTGAGCAGCCCGGCGCCCGGGTAGGTCTCGGAGCCGGCGCGCACCCCGACGACGCCGCGGGTGTACTTCTGGGCCTCGTCGGCCGGGCGGGGCAGCAGCCGCGCGACGTCGGCGGCCTGCAGGCTCTCCAGACCGGGCTCGGGCAGGTCGAGCCCGATGTCAACGAGGTGCACCACCCCGCAGGCACCGGCCGCGGGGTCGACGAGGTGGGCGGGCTTGTGGGTGCCGAAGGTGACGGTGAGGTCGGCGTGCACGTGGGGCTCGGGGGTCTGGCCGGTGTCGACGTCGACGCCGCTCGGCACGTCGACCGCGACCACCGGCACCCCCTCGAGCCGGGCCAGCGCGTGCTGGGCCCCCGGTCGCAGGCCCGGCTTTCCACCGATGCCGACGATGCCGTCGACCACGACGTCGGGTCGGGCACCGGGGCGCGGCTCCTGCGCCCCGTCGGCGGGCACGACCCGCCCGCCCGCCGCTCGCAGCGCGGCCAGCCCGCCGGCGTGCACGGTCTCGGAGAGCAGCCACGCCTCCACCCCGGCCCCGCGCCGGGCCAGCAGCGCGCCGGCGTGCAGGGCGTCACCGCCGTTGTCGCCGGAGCCGACCAGCAGCAGCACCCGCCGGCCGTACGTCGAGCCCAGCCAGTCGGCGACCGCGTGCGCCAGCCCGTGCGCGGCGCGCATCATCAGCGCCCCCTCCGGCAGCTGCGCCATCAGCGCCGCCTCCGCCGTCCGGACCTGCTCCACCGTGTGCGCCTGCCTCATGCCTTCGCAGGCTAGTGCGCCGGTCTGCGCCCCGGCTCGCCCCCGTGGGTCGTGGTCCGGGTCGCGGGTCGGGTCGTGGTCCGGGTTGTGGGTCGGGTCGTGGGCCGTGGACGCGTCCTGGCGCGTCCCGAGGCACACGACTCGAGCCACGACTCAGACCGCGACCCAGGCCACGACCCAGGCCACGACCCATCTGGACGACCGGCCTCGAGCGCCAGTGGATGACGAGCACGCCGACCGCCCGAGCCGGGCAACCTGCTGGCCATGACCGACACCGAGGACTCGCTCGACGCCCTGCTCGCCCGCCAGACGGGGATGGTGGCGCGGCGCCAGCTGGGCGCGCTGGGCATCGACGCCGACACCGTGCGCAACAACATCTCGGCCCGGCGGTGGGTGGCCCGCACCCCGCGCGTCGTCAGCACCGTCACCGGCACGCTGGACGACGAGCAGCGCCGCTGGCTCGCCGTGCTCCACGCGGGCCCGCGCAGCATGATCGGCGGGCTCAGCGCCGCCGCCCTCCACGGGCTGTCCGGGTGGGACCGCGACCGGGTCACGGTGTGGGTCGACGCGCCGCTGGCCTTCGAGCCGGTCGACGGGGTCGACTTCTTCCGCACCCGGCGTCCCTTCGACCTGCTGCGCCACCCGAGGAAGGGCCTTCCCGTGGCCCGGCTGGAGCCCGCAGTGCTGCTCCACTCGGCGTACGACGCCCCGATGCGGCCGGCGTGCGCGCTGCTCGCCGCGACGGTCCAGCAGCGCCTGACCACGCCGGAGCGGCTGGTGGAGTGGATCGACCAGCTGCGGCCGCTGCGCCGGGCGAAGCCGTTCAAGCGGCTGCTCAGCGAGGTCGCGGGCGGGGCGCACTCGGGCGCCGAGCTCGACGTCGCCGTCATGTGCCGGCGTGCCGGGCTCGTCCCACCGGCCCGGCAACGCTCCCGCACCGACTCCAGGGGCCGGCGGCGCTGGACCGACTGCGAGTGGGACCTGCCCGGCGGGGGCGTGCTGGTGCTGGAGATCGACGGGTCGTTCCACATGGAGGTGCGCCAGTGGGCCGAGGACAAGAAGCGCGGTCGGCGCCTGGCCTCGCCCGAGCGGACCGTGGTCGGCTGCACGGCGTACGAGGTGCGCCACGAGGACGCCGAGCTGGCCGCGGACCTCCGCGCTCGGCGTCCCCACCCTCCCTGCCCGGGCCCAGCCGGGTCGTGGGTCGGGTCGTGGTCCAGGTCGTGCACCCGAGGACGCGGCATAGCGCGTCCCCGGACCACGACCCAGACCACGACCCAGGCCACGACCCAGGCCACGACCCAGGTCAGCGGACGGCGCGGAAGACCGCCTTGCCCTTGCTCTTCTTGAACGGGTCGTCGGAGAGGTAGCGCACCAGGACCTTGGTGCGTCCCAGCGACCGGGCCTTGAAACGGGTCCGGGCGACCCCGTCGACGACCTCGGCGCGGCGTACGACGTCGCCGTCGACGAGCACCTTACCTTGCCGCTCGGGGCGAGCTCGCCGTCGGAGTCGACGGTGGCGACCAGGGAGACCATGCGACCCTTCTCCACCTTGGCGGCCGACAGGTCGACCTCGGTGGTGGTGCGGGCCTTGCGCACCCCGACCTCGGTGGCGGCCACGTCGCTGACGGTGCTGGTGGCGCCGTCGGAGGCGACGGTCTCCAGCTCGTCGACCGAGATGCCGGTGGACCCGCTCGCGGTGGCGACGAAGGTCAGCGTGGCCAGCGTGGTCGCGCCCGACGTGGCCGGCGAGGTGCCGAGCTTGGTGTGCGTGACACCCACCTCGCCCGCGCCGGTCGACTCGTAGGTGCTGCCGGTGTCGTCGGTCGCGGCGCTGTCGACGACGTAGGTCACCGTGCTCGGGTCGAACCCGACGCTGAGGTCGTAGGCGTAGAGGTCGGCGGCCGACTGCTCGACGGTGACGGTGAACTCCTGGCCGGCGGTGACCTTCGCCGGCGCCGAGACCGTGACCCTGCCGTCGCCGGGCTCCGCAGCCTCGTCGCTGCCGGTGCCCTCGACCACGTCGCCGGCCAGCGGCCCGTAGAGCTCGGGGCTGGTGCGGTGCGCGGTGGCCTGCTCGTAGGCGTAGGTCAGGCCGAGCAGGTCACCCTCGGCGAACTCGCGGCCCAGGAACTCCAGGTTCACGCCCGCCCCGGTGACGGACAGGTCGGTCACGACGGCCTGGCCCATCGGCACGGTCACCGCCGGCAGCCCGGTGTTGGGGCTGAGCCGCATGTTGGTGCTGTGCGTGCCGTAGGGACGGCCCGAGGGGTAGACGAGCGCGTCGAGGTCGTGGTCGTCGAGCGCGCCGGTGACCAGCTCGCGTCCGCCGGCCAGCACCGCGGTGTGCGACTCCATCCAGGCGTCGTACTCCTCCTCGGTGACCTGCTCGCGCCGGTCGTACGTCGAGGCGCGCGAGGGCACGATGTGCCCGGTGTCGATGATCGCGCGCAGCGAGCGCGCGCCCACGCTGTCGCCGAGGTGCGCGGCGATGTACTCGTCGAGGTCGTGCTTGAACTCGTTGGTCGAGCCGCTGCCCTCGCCGAGCACCGGGTCGATGCCGTCGATGGTGATCTCCTCGACCGTGGCGCCCTGCGCCTCCAGGTCGGCCACCGCCTGTGCCCAGAGCCGCTGCACGGTCACGTCGGCAGGCAGCATCGAGGCGAGGTAGCCGATCCGGGTGCCGGCGAGCGCCTCGGGGTCGAGGTAGGAGGTGTAGGACTCCGGCGCACGGTCGTCGGCCTCGGCGGTGACCGGGTCGGCCGGGTCGCTGCCCACCACGGCGTCGAGCGCGATGGCGGCGTCGGAGACCGAGCGGGTCATGGGGCCGCCGGTGTCCTGGCTCAGCGCCAGCGGCACGATGCCGTCGCGGCTGGCCAGCCCGACCGTGGGGCGCACGCCCACGAGCTGGTTGTAGCTCGAGGGCACCCGGATCGAGCCGCCGGTGTCGGTGCCGAAGCCGATCGCTCCGAGGTTGGCCGCGATCGCGGCACCGGTGCCACCGCTGGAGCCGCCCGCGGTCTTGTCGGTGGCGTAGGGGCTGGCGACGTACACCGTGTCGCCGGGCTCGGAGCCGGCGCTGAACTGCGAGGTGAAGCCGAAGGCGAACTCGTCGAGGCTGGCCTTGCCGAGGATGATCGCGCCGTCGGCGCGCAGCCCCTCGACCATGGCCGCGTCGTCGTCGGTCTGGTTGCCCTCCCAGCAGCCGCAGCCCGCGGTGGTCGGCATGTCGACGGTGTCGTAGTTGTCCTTGAGCAGCACGGGGATGCCGTCGAGCATGCTCGAGGGCCCGCCGTTGGCGGCGCGGGCGGCGTCGCTGGCGGCCGCGGCCTCGAGCGCCACGTCGCTGGTGGCGATGATCGAGGCCAGCGCCCGGCCGGTCGGCGAGGTGTCGACCACGGTGCGGTCGTAGGCCGCGATCCGGTCGAGGTAGGCCTGGGTGAGCTGCACCGAGGTGACGACGCCGGCGTTCATCGCCTTCTGCATCTCCACGGCACTGGCCTCGACGAGCGCGAAGTCGCCGTCGTCGTGCAGCACCCGCTGCGACAGCGCCGCCAGGTCGGAGACGGTGATCACCAGGTCGCCGTCGTGATCGGCGGCGGCGACGTCGCCCCAGCCGGTGTCGGTGCTGGTGGCGCCCATCGCGTCGACGAGCAGGTCGAGGTCGGCGACGGTGACCTGGCGGTCGCCGGTCAGGTCGGCGGCGGTGAAGTACGGGGCGAGGTAGGGGGCGCCACCGTCGGGGGCGGGAGCCGCCGACGAGGTGAGGGTGGCGGTGGGACCGACCGCGAGTGCGGCGATCCCCATCGAGCCTGCGGCGAGCATCGACGCACGGCGGGTCTTGGGCTTGTTCACGCTGGTCCTCTCGAACGGGCCGGTTGGCAGGTGAACCTTCGCGCCCTCGTGTTACGCGATGAGACAGTTCTTCACCGCCCCGGTGTCCGCCGTGTTAAACCCTGCGGGGCCCGGCGAGACCTGGCTCACACCAGGCGCCGATCAGCTCTCGAGCACCACCACGGCCGAGGCGATCCCGGCGTCGTGGGAGAGGGAGAGGTGCAGGTGCGCGACCCCCAGCTCGTCGGCCCGGGCGCGCACGCTGCCGCGGATCTCCAGCAGCGGGCGGCCCGACGACTCGTTGACGACCTCGCAGTCGTGCCAGGCCATCCCCACGGGCGCGCCGAGTGCCTTGGCCAGGGCCTCCTTGGCGGCGAACCGCGCGGCCAGCGAGGCCAGCGGACGCGAGGCCTCGGCGGGGGTGAAGAGCCGCTCGCGCAGCGCGGGCGTGCGCTCCAGCGACTCGGCGAACCGCTCGATGTCGCAGACGTCGATGCCGACGCCGATCACGGGCACGGCGCGCTCACTCCACCGTCACGGACTTGGCGAGGTTGCGCGGCTGGTCGACGTCGTGGCCCATCAGGGTGGCCAGCTCGCAGGCGAAGAGCTGCAGCGGCACGACCGCCACCAGCGGCTGCAGCAGCACCGGCACCCGCGGCAGGCTGATCAGCACGTCGGCGTACGACGCGATCGAGGGGTCGCCCTCCTCGGCCAGGCAGATCGTGCGGGCGCCCCGGGCGCGGACCTCCTGGATGCCGCTGAGCATCTTGCCGTGCAGCTGGTCGCGGCCGCGGGGAGGCACCACGCACAGCACCGGCAGGTCCTGCTCGATGAGCGCGATCGGGCCGTGCTTGAGCTCGCCGGCGGCGAACCCCTCGGCGTGGATGTAGGCCAGCTCCTTCAGCTTCAGCGCCCCCTCGAGCGCGACCGGGAAGCCGGCGTGGCGGCCGAGGAAGAGAACCGAGCGGGTGCCGACGTGCTCGGCGGCCAGCGCGTAGACGTCGTCGGCGCGCGAGAGTACGGTCTCGATGTGGCCGGGCATCTCCTCGAGCTGGCTCATCACCTCGGCGATCTCGTCGCCGTAGCGGGTGCCCTTGACCTGCGCGAGGTAGAGCGCGAGCAGGTAGCAGGCCACCAGCTGGGTCAGGAAGCCCTTGGTGGAGGCGACCCCGATCTCGGGGCCCGCGTGGGTGTAGATGACGGCGTCGGACTCGCGCGGGATCGTCGAGCCGTTGGTGTTGCAGATCGCCAGCACCTTCGAGCGCTGGGTGCGCGCGTGCCGGATCGCCTGCAGGGTGTCGGCGGTCTCGCCCGACTGGCTGATCGCGACCACCAGCGTGGAGTAGTCGAGGATCGGGTCGCGGTAGCGGAACTCGCTGGAGAGCTCGACCTCGACGGGGATCCGGCACCAGTGCTCGATGGCGTACTTGGCGACCATGCCGGCGTAGAAGGAGGTGCCGGCCGCGATGATGATGATCTTGTCGACGTCGCGCAGCTCCTGGTCGGACAGGCGCATCTCGTCGAGGTGCAGCGCGCCGGAGCGCGTACGCCGCCCCAGCAGAGAGTCGGCGACGGCGCGCGGCTGCTCGTGGATCTCCTTGCGCATGAACCAGTCGTGGCCGTCCTTCTCGGCGGCGGAGAGGTCCCAGTCGACGTGGTAGGGCCGGCCCTCGGCGGGGGTGCCGTCGAAGCCGGCGACGCTGACGCCCTCGGGGGTCAGCGTGACGACCTGGTCCTGGTCGAGTTCGAGCGCCTCGCGGGTGTGCTCGATGAAGGCGGCCACGTCGGAGCCGAGGAAGTTCTCGCCCTCGCCGAGGCCGACGACCAGCGGGCTGTTGCGGCGCGCGGCCACCACCAGGCCGGGCGTCTCCCCGTCGACGGCCACCAGCGTGAAGGCGCCCTCGAGCCGGCTGCACACGCGCTGCATCGCGGTGGTCAGGTCGACCCCCGAGACCACCTGCAGCTCCAGCAGGTGCGCGACGACCTCGGTGTCGGTCTCGGAGACCAGCTGGTGGCCGTCGTCCTCGAGGCGGGCGCGCAGGTCGTCGAAGTTCTCGATGATGCCGTTGTGCACGATCGCCACCCGCCCGGTCGCGCCGGGGTGCGGGTGCGCGTTGACGTCGTTGGGGGCGCCGTGGGTGGCCCAGCGGGTGTGCCCGATGCCGGTCGTCGAGGGCGGCAGCGGGTCGGCGTCGACGACCTTCTCGAGGTTGGCCAGCTTGCCCGCCTTCTTGCGGGTCACCAGGGCGCCGCCGTCGACCAGCGCGATGCCGGCCGAGTCGTAGCCGCGGTACTCCAGGCGCCGCAGCCCCTCGATGACGACCAGCTCGGCGGGGCGCTGCCCGACGTACCCAACGATCCCGCACATGGGGCCGGAGTCTATCGAGGCGCGGACCGACCGACGTGCGCGGCGCGGCGGCTGCAACAATCGCCGTCATGTCCTCGCCTGGCCGGGGCCACCTCAACGGCGGCCACGACGACAACGGCCGCGAGACCTCCCCCTACATCGAGCTCGACCGCTCGGCCTGGGCGGCGCTGGCCGACACCGCGGCCGCCGACCCCCTCTCCGAGGAGGAGGTCCACGAGCTCAGCGGGCTGGGCGACGAGCTCGACCTCGACGAGGTGCGCGAGGTCTACCTGCCGCTCTCGCGCCTGCTGAGCCTGTACGTCGAGTCGGCCGGCCAGCTGCACCGCAGCCAGGAGGACTTCCTGCACCGCCGCACCCCGCCGCGCACCCCGTTCGTGATCGGGCTGGCGGGCTCGGTGGCGGTCGGCAAGTCGACCACGGCGCGTGTGCTGCAGCAGATGCTGGCGCACTGGCCCGAGCACCCCAACGTCGCGCTGGTGACCACCGACGGCTTCCTCTACCCCAACGCCGAGCTCGAGCGTCGCGGCATCCTGCAGCGCAAGGGCTTCCCCGAGTCCTACGACCGGCGCGCGCTGCTGCGCTTCGTGGTCGACATCAAGTCGGGCAAGGACGAGGTCGAGGCGCCGACGTACTCGCACCTGGTCTACGACGTGGTGCCCGACGAGAAGGTCGTCATCAAGCGCCCCGACATCGTGATCATCGAGGGCCTCAACGTGCTGCAACCGCCGCGCATCCGCGAGGACGGCACCGCCGGGCTGGTGCTCAGCGACTTCTTCGACTTCAGCGTCTACGTCGACGCCGGGCGCGACAAGATCCGCCAGTGGTACGTCGACCGGTTCCTGCGGCTGCGCGAGACGGCCTTCCGCGACCCGGGCTCCTACTTCGCCAAGTACGGCGCGCTGAGCCACGACGAGGCGGTCGCGGAGGCGGAGCGGATCTGGGACACCATCAACGGACCCAACCTGGTGCAGAACGTGCTGCCGACCCGCTCGCGCGCCACCCTGGTGCTGCGCAAGGACATCGACCACTCGGTGCGCTACGTGCGGCTGCGCAAGCTCTGAGCCTCATCGGGCGGTCGGTCGCAGGCTGGCCAGCAGCCGCTCGGCGGCCGCCCCGTCGAGCGCGTCGGGCACCCCGAGGTCGCGCACCAGCACCACGCTCGAGGTCCAGCGGCCGGTGTCGAGGCTGACCACGCTGGCCCGCACCCGGGCCGCCTCGCAGGCGCTGGGCTCGACGATCCCCAGGCCGACGTCGGTGCGCACGGCGGTCGACCCGTCGTCGAGCTCGACCTCGCGGGTGCGCAGCGCGCCGGCCTCGTGGGTGGTGCCGGTGCGGGCGTCGTGGGCCAGCGCGTCGCGCCACTGCTGGGCGAGCAGCCGGCTGGTGCGTCGCGCCGGCAGCCGCGAGGGGCGCCCGAAACCGGCGAACGCCCGGTTCGAGGCACCCTCCCCCGCCGTGCAGGCGCCGTCGCGGAAGACCGCCGCGCCGTCGAGGCCAGCGCTGATCCGCCCCTCCGCGTCGGTGTAGAAGAGCGAGGTGCCGCGCGGGCGCAGCACCCAGCCGTCGCCGACCTCGAAGACGGCGGCGTCGTGCTCACCACCGCTCACCACCTGCACGTCTCCCGGAACCCCGTCCGCCGGGCTCTCCTGCGCGGCGGGCCCGCCGAGACGGCTCGCCCAGCCGGCGACCACCAGGCCGCTGGTCACCAGCACCAGCGCCAGCGTCACCGCCGCGAGCGCCAGCAGCGGCGCCGGCGGCCGGTCGGTGCGGGTGGGCATGGTGGCTGACTACCCGGGGCGGCCGGGCCGCACACCCGGCTGTCCGGCCCTCTGTGGAGAGGCGCTCGCGCTCAGACGTCGTTGGAGCGAGCCCGCCACCAGCCCACGAGCGCCAGCGCGGCGACGTACGCCAGGAGCACCAGGGCGCCGCCCCAGCGCGGCAGCAGGTCACCGCCGCCGAAGCCACTGAAGAGGCTGGCCCCGACCAGGGCGTCGGCCGCGGCGCCCGGCAGGTACGCCGCCACCCCCGCGACCGGCTCGAAGGCGCCCAGCGCGACCCGGGCGACCGGCTCGACGAACTGGGTGAAGGCCAGCACCACGACGATTGCCGCGACCTGGTTGGTCAGCACCGCCCCGAACGCGGCACCGAGCACGGCCCACAGCGCGGTGACCACGACCCCGAGCAGCAGGGTCTGCCAGACCCGGCCGCTGTCGAGGTAGGCGCCGTCGCCCTGCCAGGCCAGGACCGGCGCGGCGGTGGCGACGAGGCCGAGGGTGCCGACCACGCCGAGAAGCAGCCCGACGGGCACGGTGCCGAGCAGCTTGGCCACCAGCACCACCCCGCGGCGCGGCTCGGCGAGGTAGGTCTGCTCGATGGTGCGGTGCCGGTGCTCGGTGGTCACCGCCAGGGTGCCCACCACGAGCGGGAAGACGTAGCCGATCGCGTTGATGACGCCGTACGTCGACAGTGCGGCGTCGATGCCGCCGAGCTGTGGCGCCCCCTCCCCGGGCGGGGTGACGGTGGCGCTGAGGGCCAGCACCCCGCCGATGAACGCGAGGTAGCCGGCCATCGCGAGCGCGAGGATCCACCAGATCCGGGTGCTGACGAGCTTGCGGTGCTCGGCGAGCAGGGCGGCACGCATCCGGCTCATGCCACGACCTCCTGCTGCTGGTCCTGCTGCTGTTCCTGCTGCTGGGCGGTCTCGACCAGGTGGAAGAAGACGTCCTCGAGGTCGGTGCCCTGCGAGGCGAGCTGGTGCAGCTCGAGGCCCGCGGCGTGCGCGGCGGCGCCGACCCGGGCGGCGTCGACGCCCTCCACCAGCACGCCCGTGGCGCCGCGCGGGGCGGGCGAGGTGGCCCAGCCCTGCTCGGCGACCAGGGCGGTGAGCCGCTCGGGCGCGGGCGACTCGACGTAGGTGCGGGGCTCGGCCAGCGCGGCGAGGCCCTCCAGCGAGGAGGCGTGCACCAGACGACCCTGGGCGATGACCACGACGTCGTCGACGGTGTGCTGCACCTCGCCGAGCACGTGACTGGAGACCAGGACGGTGCGCCCCTCGCCGGCCAGGTGGCGCAGCATCCCGCGCAGCCACTTGATGCCCTCGGGGTCCAGCCCGTTGGCGGGCTCGTCGAGCACCAGCACGGGCGGGTCGGCCAGCAGGGCGGTGGCCAGGCCGAGACGCTGACGCATGCCGAGCGAGAAGCCGCCGACGCGCCGTTCGGCGCTCTGGTCGACCCCGACCATCGCCAGCACCTCGCGGCAGCGGGCCCGGCTGGCGCCGACCTGCGGGGCCCACGCCTCGAGGTGCCCGCGCGCGGTGCGGCCGGGGTGGAAGCCCGGCTCGAGCGCGGCGCCCACCACCGCGCCCGGCACCGGCAGCTCGGCGTAGGGCCGGTCCCCCACCAGAGCGCGGCCGGTGGTGGGCCGGGTCAGGCCCAGCAGCATCCGCAGCGTGGTGGTCTTGCCCGAGCCGTTGGGGCCCAGGAACCCGGTCACCCGGCCCGGCGCGACGGTGAAGGAGAGGTCCTGCACCGCCTGCACCGCACCGAACCTCTTGCCCAGTCCCTGCAGGACCAGCGGTGGCGCGTCGATCATGTCGCCCACCTTTTCAGACGGGGTCCCTAGATGCCCGCGGGGGTGTCGGCGTCACGTCGAGTGACCCGGCAGGCACGCCGAAGGCCCCTCCGGGGGCGCCTGGAGGGTCACTCGACCCGACGGTCCTGGGGGCGCCCTCAGGCCAGGGCGAGACGGTCGCGCACCACGGCGGCGAGCCGGTCGGCGGCGTCCTGCGCGAGCTCGAGCGACGGCGCCTCGACCATCACCCGCACCAGCGACTCGGTGCCCGAGGCGCGCAGCAGCACCCGCCCGGAGCCGGCCATCGCGGCCTCCTCCTCGGCGACGGCGGCGGCCAGCACCTCGTCGTCGGTGCGGTGCTTGTCGACGTCGGGCACGTTGACCAGCACCTGCGGCAGGCGGGTCATCACGCCGGCCAGGTCGGCCAGCGAGCGGCCGGTGGCGGCCATCCGGGCCGCGACGTGCAGCGCCGAGAGCAGCCCGTCGCCGGTGGTGGCGTGCCGGCTCATGATCACGTGGCCCGACTGCTCGCCGCCGAGCACGAAGCCCGAGGCACGCATCTGCTCGAGCACGTAGCGGTCGCCGACCTTGGTGGTGGCCACGGTGATGCCGGCGGCCTCCATGGCCTGCACGAACCCGAGGTTGCTCATCACGGTCGCCACGACGGTGTCGTCGACCAGCGACCCGGCCTCGCGCCCGGCCAGCGCCAGGATCGCCAGCACCTGGTCGCCGTCGACCACGTCACCGCCGGCGTCGACGGCCAGCATCCGGTCGGCGTCGCCGTCGAGGGCGAAGCCGGCGTCGGCGCCGTGCTCGAGCACCGCCTTGCGCAGCGGCTCGAGGTGCGTGGAGCCGCAGCCGTCGTTGATGTTGAGCCCGTCGGGGCTGGCGTGGATCGCGACCACGGTGGCGCCGGCGGCCTCGAGCGCACGCGGCCCGGCGTCGTACGCCGCACCCTCGGCGCAGTCGAGCACCAGGCGCAGCCCGGCCAGCGGGCGGGCGCCGTCGCTGCCGTCGATCTGCAACGTGGAGACCAGGTGGTCGGCGTAGCGCTGCGCGGCCTCGGGGTGCTGGCGCACCCGTCCGACCGCGGCGCCGGTGGGCAGCGGCTCGTCGGCGTGCAGGCGCGCCTCGATCTGCTCCTCGAGAGCGTCGTCGAGTTTGTGCCCGCCGCGGGCGAAGAACTTGATGCCGTTGTCAGGCATCGGGTTGTGCGAGGCGGAGATCATCACGCCCAGGTCGGCACCCAGCGCATCGGTCAGGTGCGCGACCCCGGGGGTCGGCAGCACGCCGACGAGCTCGACGTCGACACCGGCGGAGGCCAGACCGGCCACGACCGCGGCCTCGAGGAACTCCCCGGAGATGCGGGTGTCGCGACCCACGACGGCCCGGGGCCGGTGGCCCTCGAACTCGCCGGCGTCGCCCAGCACGCGCGCCGCGGCAACGGAAAGGTCCAGGGCCAGGCCAGCGGTGAGGACACCGTTGGCCCGACCCCGGACCCCGTCCGTGCCGAAGAGGCGTGTCACAGAAGTGCTCACGCGACCTCGTTGATCAGCGCTTGCTGAACTGCGGCGCCTTGCGCGCCTTCTTCAGACCGGCCTTCTTGCGCTCGATGACGCGGGCGTCACGAGTCAGCAGACCGTCCTTCTTCAGCGTCGCGCGGTTGGCGTCGACGTCGATGGCGTTCAGCGCACGGGCCACGCCCAGGCGCAGCGCGCCGGCCTGGCCGGTGATGCCGCCGCCGTGGATGCGGGCGATGACGTCGAAGCGGCCCTCGAGCTGCAGCGCAGCGAAGGGCTCGTTGACGACCTGCTGGTGCAGCTTGTTGGGGAAGTAGGAGTCCAGGGTGCGACCGTTGACGGTCCACACGCCGGTGCCCGGGACGATGCGCACGCGGGCCACGGCCTCCTTGCGACGGCCGGTGGCCGCGCCGGGGGCGATGGTCGCGGGACGCTCGGCGACAGCCTCGGCGCTCGGGGCGCTCTCGGAGCTGTAGGCGACGCCCTGCTCGTCGGGGGTGAAGGTCTCCTCGACCTCGGTCACGTTCTCGGTGGTCTCAGCCACGATGTTCCTCACTCAGTCTTTCTCGACGACGACGATTACTGGGAGATCTGGCTGATCTCGAACGGAGCGGCCTGCTGGGCCTGGTGCGGGTGCGTGGGACCCGAGTACACCTTGAGCTTCTTCAGGATCTGGCGGCCCAGCTTGTTCTTGGGGAGCATGCCCCACACGGCCATCTCGATCGCACGACGAGCGTCCTTCTCGAGGACCTCACCGATCGGCGTCGCGGACAGACCACCGGGGAAGCCGGAGTGGCGGTAGGCCATCTTCTTGGTCGCCTTGTCGCCCGAGAGCGACACCTTCTCGGCGTTGATGATGATGACGAAGTCACCACCGTCGACGTGGGGGGCGAAGGTCGGCTTGTGCTTGCCACGGATGAGCGTGGCGGCCTGGACGGCCAGGCGGCCCAGGCGGATGTCGGTGGCGTCGATGACGTGCCACTCGCGCTGGATGTCCCCAGGCTTCGGGCTGTAGGTACGCACGGCTGATCTACTCTCTTCGTTCGTTGGTCCCCGGTCGAGCGTCTCGACGGGGTGGTGGAGCACGGCCTCTGACGAACACGGCCCGGTTCGCACCGACCAGCCCCGGACCACGGTGGGTCTGGATGGGGCTCGGCTCACGTCCGGATCAGCACCTCGACGAGGAGTCGGGGCGCGGCAGGGGTCGCGACCGGCAAGACTACGGCTGCGCGCGGCGTACGACCAAATGCGGGCCGGCCGGACCTCGGACGCCGGGTTAACGTTCACCGCAGTCGCGGGCTAGAGTCGCGAACCGTGACCGAATCTCTGACAGTCCGTGACAACCGCACCGGACAGGAGTACGACGTCCCGATCACCGACGGCTCCATCAAGGCCGCCGACATCGGGAAGATCAAGGCCGACGAGGAGACTCCCGGCCTGGCCGTGTACGACCCCGGCTTCGTCAACACCGCCTCCTGCCGCAGCGCCGTGACCTACATCGATGGTGAGAAGGGCATCCTCGAGTACCGCGGGTACCCCATCGAGCAGCTCGCCGAGAAGTCGAACTTCCTGGAGGTCTCCTACCTCCTGATCCACGGCGAGCTGCCGACCAAGGCCGAGTACGAGGCGTGGGTGCACGAGATCACCTACCACACGTTCGTGCACGAGAACGTCAAGACGTTCATGCAGGGCTTCCGCTACGACGCGCACCCGATGGGGATGCTGATGGCGTCCACGGGGGCCCTGTCGACGTTCTACCCCGATGCGCGCAACATCTCCGACCCCGAGAACCGGCACATGCAGATCGTGCGGATGATCGCGAAGATGCCGACGCTGGGCGCCTGGTCGTTCCGCCACGCCCAGGGCAAGCCCTACATCTACCCCGACAACGACCTCTCCTACACCGCGAACTTCCTCTCGATGCTCTTCAAGATGAGCGAGTCGAAGTACGAGGCCGACGAGCGCCTGGTCAAGGCCCTCGACGTGCTGTTCATCCTGCACGCCGACCACGAGCAGAACTGCTCGACCAACGCGGTGCGCTCGGTGGGCTCCTCGCAGGTCGACCCGTACTCCGCGGTCTCGGCCGGCATCGGTGCGCTCTACGGCCCGCTGCACGGCGGCGCCAACGAGGCGGTGCTGCGGATGCTGCGGCGCATCGGCTCGAAGGAGAACATCCCCGCCTTCATCGAGGGCGTCAAGAACGGCAACGAGAAGCTGATGGGCTTCGGGCACCGGGTCTACAAGAACCACGACCCGCGCGCCACGATCATCAAGAAGGCCTGCGACGACGTCTTCGAGGTCACCGGGGTCAACCCGCTGCTCGAGATCGCCAAGGAGCTGGAGAAGATCGCCCTCGAGGACGAGTACTTCATCTCCCGCAAGCTCTACCCCAACGTCGACTTCTACTCCGGCCTGATCTACGAGGCCTTCCAGTTCCCGCCCGAGATGTTCACGGTGCTCTTCGCCATCGGGCGCACCCCGGGCTGGCTCGCGCAGTGGCTCGAGCTGACCCAGGACAAGGAGCAGAAGATCGCCCGCCCGAAGCAGATCTACACCGGCGAGCGTCGCCTCGACTTCACCCCGGCCTCGGAGCGGTGGGCCTGAGCCCCATCCACGGTCCTGACCCGACCCCGGTCCCCCGCGTGGGGGCCGGGGTCGTGTGGGACCTGGGCAACGTCCTGGTCGACTGGGACGCCTCCCGCGCGATCGCGGCGGGGGTCGGCGAGGCGGAGGCCGCGCGCTTCCTGGCCGCCGACGACTTCGACTTCCGCGCCTACAACCACGGCCCCGACTCCGGTCTGGCCTGGGACACCGCCGAGGCCGAGGTGGCGCGCAGCCACCCGCACTGGCTCGAGCACTGCCGGGCCTACCGGGCCCACTTCCCCGCCTCGCTGGTCGGCGAGGTGCCCGGCACCGCCGACCTGGTGCGCACCCTGCACGCCGCTGGCGTGCCCCAGTGGGGCCTGACCAACTGGTCGCACGAGCTCTACCCGCACGCCCCGCGGATGTTCGAGGTGCTCGCGCTCCTCGACGACGTCGTGGTCTCCGGCACCGAGGGCCTGGCCAAGCCCGACCCGCGCGTCTACGAGCTGCTCGTCGCGCGCACCGGCCGCCCCCTGGCCGACCTGGTCTTCGTCGACGACCGCCCCGAGAACGTCGAGGCCGCCTCCGCGCTCGGGATGGCCGGGCTGGTCTTCACCGGCGCCGACGCCCTGCGCGCCGACCTGCGGGGGCTGGGCCTGCCGGCCTGAGGTCGGGCTGCGGTTTCCCCGGGTACCCGGGGAACCCGTAGGCGTTGGGGTGTTGCAACACCCCAACGCCTACGGGATCACCCCAACGCCTCGCCCCCTGCGGGCCGTCGGGTCCCCGGGAGGCTCAGACCCCGCGGTCGCGGTCGGCCCAGTACGGCGCCCGCAGCTCGCGCTTGAGGATCTTGCCGGTGGGGTTGCGCGGCAGCATCTCGAGCACGTCGACGCTCTTGGGGCACTTGAAGTGCGCCAGGTGCTCGCGGCAGTGGTCGATGATCTCCTGCTCGGTGGCCGAGGCGCCCTCCTTGAGCGCGACGACGGCCTTGACCGACTCGCCCCAGGTGTCGTCGGGGATGCCGATCACCGCGACCTCCATCACCGCCGGGTGCTCGGCCAGGACCCGCTCGACCTCGGGGCTGTAGATGTTCTCGCCGCCGCTGATGATCATGTCCTTGAGCCGGTCCTCGACGAAGACGTAGCCCTCGGCGTCGACCTTGCCCATGTCGCCGGTGCGGAACCAGCCGTCCTCGGTGATCACCTCGGCGGTGGCCTCGGGCCGGTTGAGGTAGCCCTTGAACAGCTGCGGGGTGCGCAGCCAGATCTCGCCGTGCTCGCCCGTGGGCAGGTCCTCGAGGGTGGCCGGGTCGACGATGCGCACCTCGACCTCGGGCACCGCGCGCCCCGCGGAGACCAGCCGCTCGGGGTGGCCGTCGGCGACCGCGGTGCGGTGCTCCTCGGGCATCAGGTGGGTGGCCACGCCCGAGACCTCGGTCAGACCGTAGACCTGCATGAAGTCGGTGTCGGGCCAGGCCTCCATCGCCGCGCGCAGCAGCGGCGGCGGCATCGGCGCCGCGCCGTAGGTGTAGGTCTTCAGCGCCCCGAAGAGCTTGATCGCGTCGGGGCCCGACTGCAGCACCTGCGCCAGCACCGCCGGCACAAGGAACGTGCGGTTGGCGCCCGCCATGATCGCCCCGGCTAGCGACGCGCCGTCGGGGTCGCGCGTCATGATGCTGGGGATGCCGTCGTGCAGACCGAAGAGCACGTACGACGAGCCGCCGACGTGGAAGAGCGGCATCGCGACCATCGACTTGTCGCCGGGCTCGAAGCCCCAGCCGTCGTGGGAGTTGATGGTGTGGGCGACCATGTTGGCGTGGGTCAGCATCACGCCCTTGGGGTGCCCGGTGGTGCCCGAGGAGTACATGACCAGGCAGGTGTCGTCGGGCTCGACGTCGCTGGAGCGACCGGTCGGGGTGGCCGCGGCCAGCCGGGTCTCGTAGTCGTCGGGGCCGCTCTCGCCGCCCCCGTCGGGGGTGACCTCGATGACGTGCTTGACGTGGGTGAGCCGGTCGCGGATCTGCTCGACCTGGCCCTTGAGCTCGGAGCCGACCAGCAGCACCTTGGCCCCCGAGTCGTTGAGGGCGTAGTCGATCTCCTCGCCCGCCAGGCGGAAGTTGATGATCGCGTTGGCGGCTCCCAGCGCCCCCGCGGCCAGGCTCAGCTCGACGCAGGCCGGGTGGTTCTTGTCGAGGAAGGCCACCACGTCGCCCCGGCCGATCCCGAGGTCGGCCAGCATGCCGGTGCAGCGGCGTACCCGCTCGTCCCACTGGGCCCAGGTCCACGACCGGCCCAGGTAGGTCATCGCCTCCTCGTCGGGCTTGGTGGCCGCCCAGTGGGCCAGGCGGTCGTCGACGAAGCGTGGGGTCGGGCCGGGTGCGGGGCCGGTCGAGGAGCCGGTGGTCGCGGTGGTGGTGTCGGTCGGGGTGGCAGTCATAGGCCGAGTGTGACCGAGGGCACAGCCACTCTCAACAGGTCGTTTCAAGAGATGTGCTCATCACGCCCGCCCGCCCGAGTTCTTGCCCGGCGTCCAGCGGGGTCTCAGGTGGCTCACAGTGTCGGTGGGCACGATAGGTGTCATGACGCAGACGCCCCGTGACCCCCGCGACCAGCAGCCGGGCCCCGAGACGAGCCCCTACGACGAGACCCGCTCCTACGACCTGGGCCCGCAGCCGGCCTGGACTCCTGGTGACGAGACCGCCGCCCAGGCGCCGGTGCCGCCCGCCCCGGCGGCGGCACCGACCGCGCCCCCGGCGCGCGGTCGCAAGGGGTTCGCTGCCGCGGTGGTGGCGGCCTCGCTGGTGGTCGGTGGGGCGGCCGGGTTCGGCGGCGCGGCCGCCTGGAGCGCCCTCGACGACGACCCCGCCTCGTCGGGCAACGACCCCGCGGTGACCACGTCGCAGGTCGTCGACACCCCCGAGGGCGAGCTCGAGCCCGGCTCGGTGCAGGACGTCGCCGAGACGGTGCTGCCCTCGGTGGTGCGCATCGACGTGCGCAGCGGCCAGGGCGGCGGCTCGGGCTCGGGCATCGTGCTGTCCTCCGACGGCCAGATCCTCACCAACGAGCACGTGATCGCGGCGGCCGGCGAGGGCGCCGACATCACCGTCTCCTTCGACGACGGCTCCCGGGCCAGCGCCACGGTGCTGGGCTCCGACCCGCTCACCGACACCGCGGTCATCCAGGCCGAGGGCGTCGAGGGCCTCACCCCGGCGACCATCGGCAAGTCCGAGGACCTGCGGGTGGGCCAGGCCGTGGTGGCCATCGGCTCGCCCTTCGGCCTCGACGCCACCGTCACCAGCGGCATCGTCAGCGCGCTCGACCGCCCGGTGGGCGTGGCCAGCGACGCCTCGGGGGACGCCACCATCTACCCGGCGATCCAGACCGACGCGGCCATCAACCCCGGCAACAGCGGCGGGCCGCTGGTCGACACCTTCGGCAACGTGGTGGGCATCAACTCCTCGATCCGCACCTCGGGCTCCACCTCGGGGGCCGGTGGCTCGATCGGCCTGGGCTTCTCCATCCCGATCGACGAGGTGCTGCCGATCGTCGAGCAGATGGCTGCCGGCGAGGAGCCGACCCACGCCCGGCTCGGGATCTCGGTCAGCGACGCGGGCATCACCGAGGGACAGAGCGGCGCCGACGCCGTCATCGGCGCGCTGGTCCGCGAGGTGGGCGAGGACTCGACCGCCGGGGCCGCCGGCCTCGAGACCGGCGACGTCGTGGTCCGCGTCGACGACACGATGATCACCGGCTCCGACTCCCTGGTCGCCACCATCCGCTCCTACCGCCCGGGCGACACGGTCACGCTGACCTTCGTGCGCGACGGCGAGGAGCGCAGCGTCGAGCTCGAGCTGGACACCGACGCGACGTCCTGACCCCGCCCGGATCCTGCGTCGACCCGGCCCGGACTTCCCGCACGGGAGGTACGGGCCGGGTCAGCGCGATTTTCGGGCCGGGTCAGCGCGATGTTCGGGCTGGGTCACGGTACGGCGGGGGTCACGCCCGCCGTTCGAAACCGCCGTACCGCTCGAGGGGCCGGTAGCCCAGCGCGTCGTTGACCGCGACCATGTGGGCGTTGGTCTCGGCGTTCCAGGTGCGCACCATCCGCAGGTCGTCCACGTGCTCGTGCAGCAGCAGGTGGGCGGCGGCCTTGAGGCCCAGCCCGAGCCGGTGCCCGCGGTGCGCGGGGTCGACCACGGTGCCCCACTGGTAGGCACGGCCCGGCTCGTGGCCCGTGGTGACGATCTCGGTGTAGCCCACGACCCGGCTGCCCGGGCCGAGCGCGACCGCGGCGTGGCGGGTGCGGTCCTGGCGGGCCAGCAGCTCCTCCTCCTCGCGCACCAGCGCCGGGTCGGCGACCTCGGCCTCGAGGCTCAGCGCACCCATCGGCGCCTCGGTGCTCAGGCTCGCGGTGATCGTGGCCCAGCCCGCGAGCAGCTCGTCGGGCACCCGGCCCACGAAGCACCGCAGCTCGTACGCCGCGTGGTGCGGCGCCGCGCGCGCCGCCAGGGCCCGCAGGTGCTCGGGGTCGGGCGGCGGCTGGAGCACCCGCAGCACCTCGACGAGGCCCAGGGTGAAGCCGTGGCGGCGCAGCAGCTCGGGTCCGGCCTCCCCCGCGCCGTCGAGCGGCGCCGTCATCGGCCAGCTGGCCTCGGCGATCCACAGCCGGCGGCCCCGCTCGGTGGCGAGGTCGGTCAGGTGGGCGAGCATCCGGGAACCGTGGCCGCGCCGCCGGTGGGCCGGCAGCACGTCGACCGAGACCTGGGCCTGGTCGAGGTTGTCGAGCAGCGGGGTGAGCAGGTGGCCGGTGGCGACCGGCTCGCCGTCGAGGCGGCCCAGGAAGACCCCGGCCCACGAGCGGCGCCCGGGTCGCTGCAGCTGGGCGCGCATCTCCTCGCGGGTCCAGGCGGTGACCGCGGCCTCGTCGCGCCCGTGGCGCTGGGAGGCCAGGTAGACCTCGTGCCAGGTGTCGAACGCCGCGTCGTCGAACGGGTCGACGGCCTCGATCACCAGTGCGGGGCTCATCGGGCCCGCACCACCCGGCCCTCGTCCCACACCGGGCCGGGCGACTCGTAGACCTCGCCGTCGGCGCCGTACACGAGGAACCGGTCGAAGCCGCGGGCGAACCAGCGGTCGTGGGTGACCGCCAGGACGGTGCCCTCGAAGGCCTCCAGCCCCTCCTCGAGCGCCTCGGCCGACTGCACGTCGAGGTTGTCGGTCGGCTCGTCGAGCAGCAGCAGGGTGGCCCCCGACAGCTCGAGCAGCAGGATCTGGAAGCGCGCCTGCTGCCCGCCGGAGAGCGAGTCGAAGGTCTGCTCGCCGGCGTGGGCGAGCTCGTAGCGGTCGAGCACCCGCGCGGCCTGCTCGCGCCCCAGCCCGCCGCGACCGCCGGGATGGCCGTCGCCGCGGTGCAGGATGTCGAGCAGGGTGCGGCCCACCAGCTCGGGGTGCTCGTGGGTCTGCACGAACCAGCCCGGGCGCACCCGGGCCCCGAGCTTGGCCTTGCCGGTGTGCGGCACGGGCTTGACCGGCACCTCCGAGACCGGGCGGTGCTCCACGTCGGGGTCGGTGCCGCCGGCGGCCAGCAGGCGCAGGAAGTGCGACTTGCCGGAGCCGTTCGAGCCGAGCACGGCCACGCGCTCGCCGTACCAGACCTCGAGGTCGAAGGGCTTCATCAGCCCGGTCATCTCCAGCTGCTCGCAGACGACGGCGCGCTTGCCGGTGCGTCCGCCCTTGAGGCGCATCGCGACCTGCTGCTCGCGGGGCTGCTCGGTGGGCGGGCCGACCTCCTCGAACTTGCGCAGCCGGGTCTGGGCGGCGCGGTACTGGCTGGACATGCCGTCGTTGTACTCGGCCTTGATCTTCAGCCGCAGCACCAGCGCCTTGAGCTTGGCGTGCTCCTCGTCCCAGCGCTTGCGCAGCTCCTCGAAGCGGGCGAACCGGTCGGTGCGCGCCTGGTGGTAGGAGGAGAACCCGCCGGGGTGGGTCCACACGCTGTTGCCGACGCCGTGGCCGCTGCCCAGCTCGACGGTGACCACGCGGGTGGCGGTGTTGTCGAGCAGCTCGCGGTCGTGGCTGATCATCAGCACCGTCTTGTCGGACTCGCGGATGCGGCCCTCGAGCCAGATCTTGCCGGGCACGTCGAGGTAGTTGTCGGGCTCGTCGAGCAGCAGCACCTGGTCGGGGCCGCGCAGCAGGAACTCCAGCACCAGCCGCTTCTGCTCGCCGCCGCTGAGGGTGGTGAGCTCGCGGTACTTGGCGCGGTCGAAGGAGAGCCCGAGCGCGGCGGTGGCGCACACGTCCCAGGTGACCTCGACGTCGTAGCCGCCGGCGTCGGCGTACTCGGCCAGCGCCTCGGCGTAGCGCATCTGGGTGGCCTCGTCGTCGGTCTCCATCAGCGCCAGCTCGAGCCGCTCGACCTGCGCGGCGGCCTCGCGGACCCGCGGCGGGGCGACGCTGAGCAGCAGGTCGGCGACGGTGGCGCCCTCGCGCAGCCCGGCCTTGACGTCCTGGCGCATCACGCCCAGCCCGCCGGAGCGGGTCACCACCCCGGCGTGCGGGACCAGCTCGCCGGTGACGATGCGCAGCAGCGTCGTCTTGCCCGCACCGTTGGCGCCGACCAGCGCGACCTTGGCGCCCTCGCCGACCCGGAACGACACGTCGTCGAGCAGCACCCGCCCATCGGGGAGCTCGTACCTGACACCGGCGACATCCACATGACCCACGAGCGACGATTGTCCGTGATCGGGGTGCTCAGGTCACGTCGTTAACCGTCGGGCCCGGTCGGGGCCGCTGTCCGGCCGGGCCGGGCGTGGCTCGGGCGGGTCAGGCGGAGGGCAGGTCGGGCACCCACTCGACGCGACCGCGGTCGGTCAGCGCCCAGGTGCCGGGGCGGGGCGCGAGCAGCAGGCCGTCGTCGGCGAGCTCCTTGCGGGCGGTGCGGGCCGCGGTGCGCCAGCGCAGCTCGCCGGTCGGGCCGCTCTCGCGGTCGCCGGGGCGCAGCACCTCACCCAGGCGCGCTTCGAGGTCGGTGAGCAGGTCGTCCGACTCCGCCTGCCCGCCGGCCTCCTGCAGCAGCTTGACGATCCAGGGCTTGAAGTCGACCGCGGGGGTACGCCGCCGCGGTCGCGCCGGGGCCGCGGGCGCGCTGGAGCCGGAGGCCGCGCCCGAGCTCGCGGTCGTCGTACGCCGCCGGGTGACGGGCGAGGCCTTCGGCGGCGCCTTCTTGGCCGGCGGGGGCGGCTCCACGGGCGTGGGCATCCCGTGCACGCAGGTCGAGAGCGGGAGGTCGCACAGGTCGCAGTAGTCGGTGGCGCTCACCCTCCGACCGTACCCACGCACCCCTCCCCCTGTGCAGCCCCCCGCCCCGGCCTCCCCTGTGGACGAGACGTGGCGCACGGCGGCCGCGGGAGTTTCATCGGCCGGCCGACAAAGCTCCTGGGTGGCCGATGAAGTTTCGTCGTCCACCCGCCAGGTTCATCGGCCGGCCGATAAAACTCCCGCAGGAGGCTCAGCGCCGGCGCAGCCGTACCAGCACCTCGTGGTGGGTGGTCTGGGGGAACATGTCGAGCAGGCGGGCGGCCTCGACGTCGTACGACGGCAGCGCGGCCAGGTCGCGGGCCAGGCTGGTGGCGTTGCAGCTGGAGTAGAGGACGTCGCGCACCCCCGACGACTCGAGCCAGCCGGTGAGGGCGGGGCCGATGCCGCGCCGGGGCGGGTTGACCACGACCAGGTCGGGGTGGGTCGCCGGGGGCTGCTCGAGCGCCCAGGCGGTGGCGTCGGCGGCCACGAAGCGCGCCCGGTCGAGCCCTGCCTCCGCCGCCGACAGCTGCGCCGAGGCGACCGCCTCGGGCGCGATCTCGACGCCGGTAACCGACCGATGGGGGCCGGCGAGCGCCAGGGCGAAGCCGCCGACGCCGGAGTAGAGGTCCCACACCGAGGCGGGCTCGGTCTCGGAGACCCAGGCCCGGGCCTGCTCGTAGAGCGCGGTCGCGACCGTGGTGTTCGTCTGGAAGAACGACTGCGGGCGCAGGTGCAGCCGCAGCCCTTCCCCCACGTCGAGCCGCATCGTCAGCGTCGACTGCTCGGTGAGCACGATCTCGCGCTCCCCCTCGAGCACCGCCTTGTGCTCGGGCTGCACGTTGATCGAGGCCACCGCCACCGGCAGCCGCTCGAGCAGCCAGCCGAGGTGCTTGCGCAGCCGCGCCTCGGGCTCGGTGGAGCGCAGCACCCAGCGCACCATCAGCTCGCCGTCGGGCGAGCGGGTGACCAGCAGGTGCTTGAGCTCGCCGCGACGGCTGCCGACGTCGTACGGCGCCAGGCGCGCGCGCACCACGTGCTCGGCGAGCACCGGCAGGGCGTCGTGCAGCCCCGGCTCGTGCAGCCCGCAGTGGCGCAGGTCGACGCCGCGCCCGTCGGCGCCGAGGATACCCAGGGTCGGGGCGTCGACGGTGCCGGCGACGACCATCTTGGCCTTGTTGCGGAAGCCCTCCTCGGGCCCGGTCGCCGGGGGCAGCCAGGCCACGGGCGCTCGCCCCTCCAGAGCGGGCGCGAGCACCTGCTCCACGTGCCGCTGCTTGTCGGCGACCTGGTCGGCGTAGGCGCGGCCCATCCACGTGCACGAGGCGCACGCGCCGGCGTCGAAGTAGTCGCACTGCACGGGGTGCGAGCCTACGCGGCCGAGCACGTCGGCCGGGATGCCTCGTCGTACACCGCCCGCAGCAGGTGGCAGCCCTAACGGGTGAACCTGCGGCTGCGCGCGATCACGTAACGTCGGTATGCCGTCCGAACAACGGACGACTAGGAGGGACACATCATGTTCAACATCATCGGACTGCTCGTCGTGGGCCTGATCATCGGCGCGCTCGCCCGGCTCATCAAGCCCGGCAAGCAGGCGCTCGGCCTGCTCGGCACGCTCGCCCTGGGTGTGGTGGGTGCCCTCATCGGAGGCATCGCGGCCAGCGCCCTGGGCACCGGCGACATCTTCGAGCTCAACGTGCTCGGCTTCGTCATCGCCGTGGTCGCCGCCGTGCTGCTGATCGGCGTCGCCGAGGGCATGTCGTCGAAGGGAAAGAAGACCCGCGTCTGACCACACCCGGTCAGCACGTGGCACGAGCGTCGGCGAGGAGGCACCCCTCGCCGGCGCTCGTTCTCGTTGTACGCCGCTCGCGCGGCCCCCGACGCGCGCGGGTCAGGTCGGGTCGACCGGCGGGGTGGCCGAGGCGCCCGGAGACGCCGTGGTGCTGGGATCGGCGCTGGCGCTCGGGCTCCCGCTGGGAGCGGCGCTCTTCGTCGGCTCGGGCGTCTTCGTCGGCTCGGCGGTCGTGCTGGGCGCCGCGGACGTCGGGCTCTTCGTGGGACCGGCGCTCTTCGTCGGTCCAGCGCTCTTCGTCGGCTGCGGGCCGGTGCTCGGCGCGGCGCCCTGGCCGGGGCTCGGCGAGGGTGACTGCGAGGCGCTGCCGGTCGGGTCGGGGCTCGGCGTGCCCGACGCCCCCGGCTCGCCCGCCTCGATGGTGACGGCCGCCGAGACGCTGCCCTCGGCCATCGGCCGGTCGACGAAGCGCCAGCGGTAGCTTGTGGCCCGCTCGGGCTGCACCTGCGCCACGGCTGCGCCGTTGACGACGTCGACCACCTGGTCGAGCTTCCAACCGGTGGCACCGACCGCGCGCGACTCCAGGCGCATGCTCACCCCGCTCAGTGGGGTGCCGGTGCTGTCCACGAGCGTGCCGCGCAGCTCGACGGGCTGCCCGGCCTCGGCGCGGCGCGCGGGCGGGGGCGGCATCGTCACGCTGGTTGCCAGGCCCTCGATGTCGTACGTCGTCGCGGTGCCGGCGGTGTGCAGCCGCAGCGCGTCGATCGCGAACTCGTTGCCGTCGCAGCCCAGGCCGGTCATCACGAAGCCGGCGCCGTCGCCGCGGTGGCGCAGCACCATGTCGGCCAGGGTGCCGTCGGGCACGGGCTCCTCAGCAGCACCCTCGTCCACGGAGTCAGCGACCGGGGCCTGGGCGTACATGTCCCACTTGCTCCAGCTGTAGGTCAGGTCGGTGGCCTCGATGCGGGTCCACTGGCCCGGCGGCACCACCACCTCGGCTCGCCCGAACCAGACCCGGCCGGTGCGCCGGTCGGCGGGCTCCTGGTAGCCGGCCCACACCACGCCCGTGGTGCCCTGCTCGGCGTACGCCGTCAGCCCGGCGCTCTGGGTCTGCGCCACCGACGAGACGTAGCTCAGCGGACCCAGGGCGTTGCCGCCGACGAGGTCGTAGCCCAGCACCCGCTCGCCGGCCGGGGCGCTGCCGGGGCCGGCGCCGATCATCGCCTGGGGCGACTCGGCGACCCGCTCGTAGACGTTGTCGCAGCCGACCAGTCCCAGGCGCATGGCGCGCCCCTCGGGGAAGGCCAGCCCGCGCACCACGACGGTGCTGTGCTGGGTGGGGGCGGTGCGGGTGGTGGGCACGGCCGCGACGGCCGCTCCCCCGGTCACTGCGGCGGTCAGGCCGCCCGCGAGCGCGACGCAGGCAGCGGCGCTGATCGCCGTGATGCTCTGGTGGATGCCGGCCCGCACGTGCTCGTCTCCGCTCGTCCTGGCGGGCCCCGGTGCCCGCACCAAGCACTGTAGGCGGCGTCGGCTCACCCCACCACGGGGTCGGCGAACTTCACCCGAACGAGGGACGGCCGATGACCCCCGATACCCCCGATGACTCTGCTGCTCGAGGCCGGTCGTAGCAGGCACACCCGTGATCGAACGACTCCCTGGAGGACCCGTGCCCGTGCTGCTGAACCCCTACCTGACCCTCGACGGCACCGCCCGGGAGGCGATGACGCTCTACCAGTCCGTCTTCGGCGGCGAGCTGAGCGTGATGACCTTCGGCGACATGGGCGCCGAGGGCGACCTGGCCGCGAAGGTCATGCACGCCCATCTCGCGACACCCGACGGGCTGACCCTGATGGCATCCGACATCCCGCCCGGCGAGGTGGTCGAGCCCGGCAGCACGGTGCGCGTGAGCCTCTCCGGCGACGACGAGGACCGGTTGCGCGGCTGGTTCGACGGGCTCTCGCAGGGCGGCGAGGTGCACGTGCCGCTGGCACTGCAGGCCTGGGGCGACGTCTTCGGGCAGTGCGCCGACCGGTTCGGCATCATCTGGCTGGTCAACATCGCCGTCGAGGGCGGGCAACCCGGCTGAGCGGGCCTGAGGCCGGGCTGCCCCTCAGCCCCCGGCGGCGCGGTAGGACTCGATCCAGCGGCGGTCGATGCGGCGCTTGAGCATCAGTGCCCCGCGCCCGCCCCACCACCAGC
The DNA here is from genome assembly GCF_030518195.1 of Nocardioides cremeus. Classification (GTDB taxonomy): domain Bacteria; phylum Actinomycetota; class Actinomycetes; order Propionibacteriales; family Nocardioidaceae; genus Nocardioides; species Nocardioides cremeus. The sequence goes on along the minus strand of NZ_JAULSC010000020.1, from coordinate 27,556 downwards.
GCCCGCGGGCGGCCAGCGCGTGCCCGGCGCCGAGGTCGAGCACCGAGAGGAAGTGCTCCCGCGGGCGGTAGACGTGCTGGCCGGCGTCCTCGCCACGGCCGCGGGCCTCCAGGGCGGCGAGCAGCACCGGCGCCTGCCGCACCCCGTGCACGCCGATGCGCGGCAGCGGCCGGGGCGTGAAGCGGGCGCAGTCGCCGACGGCGTACACGTCGTCGTGCTCGACGTGCTGCAGGGTGGCGCGCACCGGCACGCCGCGCTCGTCGCCGAGGCCGAGGTCGGCCACCAGCGGCGGCGCCGCCAGGCCGCCGGCGAGCACGGCGAGGTCGTGCTCGAGCACCCGGCCGTCGGCGAGCGTCACGCTGGTCGGGTCGAGGCGCTCCACGCGAGCTGCCAGCAGCACCTCGACGCCGCGCCGCGCGAGCACCCGCTCGACGTGGCGCCGCGCGCCGGTGGGCAGCGACGGGCCGACCACGTCACCGCCGTCGACCAGTCGCACGCCGCGCACCCCGGCACGCGTCGAGAGCTGGGCGGCGAGCTCGAGCCCCGACGGCCCGGCGCCGACGACGGTGACGACCGCGGCCCCCTCGTCGGGCAGCCGCCCGGCGAGGGTCTGCAGGCCGGCGAGGGGCTTGACCCCGACCACGCCGGCCCCGACCGGCACCCCGAGGTCGGAGGTCACCGAGCCGATCCCGATCGAGACCACGTCGTAGCCCAGCCGCTGCCCGGTCGCGGTCGTCGCGACCCGGCCCCGCGGGTCGAGGCCGGCCAGCGTGTCGACGTGGTGGCGTACGCCGCCGCGCGCGGCCAGCCCGGCCACGTCGAGCCGGCCGGCCTCCAGGGGCAGCGCGCCGGTGGCGACCGCGGAGCCGACGCCGCTGTAGTCGAACCAGCGCGGCGCGAGCAGCTCGACCCTCCAGCCGGCGGCGCGCAGCCGGTCGGCGTGGCGCAGCAGGTGCAGGTGGGTGTGACCGGCTCCGACGAGGAGCAGCGTCTGGGGGTCCGGCACCCGCGAAGCCTAGCCAGGGCTGCCCCAGGGGTGCCCCGGGCGGCGTCCGGTGTGCTTCGCTGGGCCGATGAGCAGGCACCCCGGGCCGGTCGAGCGCGTCGACCACCTCGCGATCCGCGCCGAGGACGCGGTGCAGCGGCTGGTGGGCGGAGGCCTGCGCCGGGCCGGCTGGGTGCCGCGGGTGGTGGCCTACGTGGGCTACGGCCTCGAGGGCGAGTGGGTGCGGGTGCTGGCGCGGGTGGTGCTGGTGCCCGAGGACAGCCTGGCCGCGCGGCACCCCGAGGACGCCCGGGGCTGGCGCAGGTTCGTGGCCCAGTCGGCAGCCGACGTACCCGTCACTGTCGAGGTCGGCGGTGTCAGCACCCGGGTGGAGTCCGACCGCGAGGGCTACGTCGACGTGCGGCTGCCGGCCGACCTGGCGCCGGGCTGGGCCACCGCGCGGCTGCTGGTCGACGGGCCCGACAGCACCGACGGGGCGGGGACGACCGCGCAGCTGCGGGTCGTGGCCGCCGACACGCGGCACGGGCTGGTCAGCGACGTCGACGACACCGTGATGATCACGATGCTGCCGCGCCCGCTGGTCGCCTTCCGCAACGCCTTCGTCACCCGCGAGGTCGACCGGCTGCCGGTGCCGGGCATGGCCGGGCTCTACCGCGACCTGCTCGCCGAGCGGCCCGACACGTTCGTGGTCTACCTCTCCACCGGCGCATGGAACGTCGCGGGGGCGATCGGGCGGTTCCTGGCCCGCCACGACTACCCGTCCGGCCCGGCGCTGCTCACCGACTGGGGGCCCACGCCCCGCGGCTGGTTCCGCTCCGGCCAGCGGCACAAGGCGACCGCCCTGCGTCGGCTGATGGAGGACTTCCCGCAGCTGCGCTGGGTCCTGGTCGGCGACGACGGCCAGCACGACCCCGACATCTACGCCGAGACCGCCGCCGAGCACCCGGGCAGGGTCGAGGCCGTGCTGATCCGCCGGCTCAGCCTCGGCGAGCAGGTCGCGCGCTACGGCCACCTCGACGCCAAGGCGCAGGGGGCCGGGCCCGACACCGCGACCGGGTACGGCGACGACGGGGACGAGCTGCGCGTCGAGGCACGGCGCCTGGGACTGCTCGACTGACTGCCCGACTGACTGCCCGGCTGCCCCGGACACACACCCCCCGGGGTAGTCCGAACGGGCCATGCCGGCGCCCGGACGGGTCATCTTCGGACGGTTGTCGGCCCGGGAGCGGGACCTTCGGCCCGCACCCGCGTTGAGTGGTCGCAGCGCCGGGGCCCCGACGCTGCCCGCAGCCGTCCGGGGAGGGAACGCTGTGCCCACCGACCTCGATGTCCGGTCCACCTCGGTGGCACCCGGTCACGTCCGCCTGCTGGTGGGGGGCGAGCTCGACCTCGGCTCCGCGCCACAGCTGCACGGCGCGCTCGCGCGGGCGCTGCCGGCGGCCACCCAGCGCCTCGACCTCGACCTGGCGGAGGTCGACTTCGTCGACGCCAGCGGGCTCGGCACGCTGATGTGGTGCCGCCAGCGGGTCCTGTCGGCCGGCGCCAACTGCCAGGTGGTGGCCGCGAGCCCCGCCGTCGAGCGGCTGCTGCGCCTGACCGGCACGCACGACCTGCTCACCGGCCGGTCGCCGGCCACGGTGGGCCGACCCGCCTGATCGGTCGGGCGTCGACGGCTGCGACGTAGCCCGTCCGGCACCGGCTCCTGGCCCGGTCGTGGGTCGGTGATGGCCCGTCGGGGTGGTATTCGCCCGTGCCGGGCAAAGGATCGTCGGACGCTGCTGACCCGACGGTCCCTGCAGTCGTTGACTGGTCAACGACGCAGCACCGGGAGATGACGCATGAGCACGATGACCACGACACACACCGGCACGTTGGTGGCCCACCTGTCGACCGGGCTGTCCTGCCACGGCGAGGTCGACATCGCGGTCGCCGGCCAGCTCGTCGACGACTGCCGAGCGCAGCTCGACGACCTCGCGCTACCTGCCGGCAGCGTGTTCGTGGTGGACCTCTCGGGAGTGACGTTCATGGACAGCGCGGGGCTCGAGGCCCTGCTCGAGGTGCAGGAGCTGGTCGAGGAGTACGACCTGGTGTGCCGGGTGCGTCGCTCCAGCCCCGCGGTGCAGCGCATCGTCGAGCTGGCCGAGCGCTCCGAGCAGCTGGCCTGGCTCGACGTGCCCAGCAGGCCGGGACTGGTCTCCCCCGCCTGAGCCGGCGTACGCCGCCCGCCCGGACCGCTCAGCCCGCGTGGGCCGGCTCCCGGCCGCGGGGGCTGCGTGCGCCGCGGGTGACCAGGAAGCCGAAGCCGGTGGCGAAGACGTACATGATGATCGAGTAGACGGCGCTGGGGATCGCGACCTCGGTGCTGCCGAGCACGCTCAGCGCGATGGTCAGTGCGACGGTGGTGTTGTGGATGCCGACCTCCATCGAGCTGGCCACGGCCTGGGCCCGGTCGAGGCGCAGCAGCCGCGCGCCGGCGTAGCCGAGGGAGAGGCTGGCGGCGCAGAAGATCGCGGTGACCAGGCCGACCTGGCGCACGTAGTCGGCGAGGTTCTCGCGCTCCCCCAGCAGCGCGCCGACCGCGACCACGACCAGCACCACGATCGAGAAGACCCGCACCGGCTTGTCGGAGCGGGCCGCGAGCGCCGGGCGGCGGCTGCGCACCAGCATGCCGAGCACGACCGGCACCAGCACGATCGCGATCACCTGCAGCACCTTGCCGACCTGCAGGCCCAGCTCGCCGTCGGCGTCGAAGTAGCCGATGGCCAGGTTGGTGATCAGCGGGATGGTGAACGCGGCGAGCACCGAGTTGATGGCGGTCAGCGTCACGTTGAGCGCCACGTCGCCGTGGAAGAGGTGGCTGAAGAGGTTGGCGGTGGTGCCGCCCGGCGAGGCGGCCAGCAGCATCACCCCGACCGCCAGCAGCGGGTCGAGGCCGAAGCCGAGGACCAGCCCGAAGGCGATCACCGGCAGCACGAGCACCTGCAGCGTCAGCGCGACCACGACCGCGCGCGGGCTGCGCGCGACCCGGCGGAAGTCGTCGACCTGCAGCGACAGGCCCAGGCCGAACATGATGATGGCCAGCGCGACCGGCAGGCCGACGCTGATCAGTGCGGAGTCGCCCACGACTCTTCTCCCCTACGACGATGTGGTGGCCGCCACAGTGAAGCAGCCCGCGGCGCCGCCGTCAGCCGGACGCGCCAGGAGCCGGGCCGGCGCCGGGCCGGGCGACTCAGCTCGGGCGGCGGCTCAGCCCCGGGCGGCACCCACGCCCAAGAGGGCGGCCAGGCCCAGGGCGCTGCGCGGCGAGTACGCCGTGCGCCACAGCCCGCCGTGGGCTGCGGCGTACGCCTCGTCCTGCCAGGGGTGCTCGTGGCGCGGGCCGCCGCCGGTGTGCAGGTCGTGCACGAGCATGGCGGCCATCAGCACGTTGGAGGTGGAGGGGTCGAAGACCTCGACGCCGAAGCGGTGCGCCCCGGCGTACGCCGCGGCCAGGGCGCGGTTCTTGACCACCGAGCGGGTGCGGGTCGGGGGCGCGACGTTCATCGAGACCAGGCGGCCGTCGTAGCGCGCCGTGGTGGCGCGCCAGCGCTGCAGCCGCTTGGCCAGCGCGTAGTTGGGGCCCTGCTGGGGCACCAGCGAGTCGTTGAGGCCGGGGTGGGCGGGGCCGGCGTACGGGCGCTGCAGCAGGCGGCCCCCGGAGAGGGTGCGCAGCGGGCGGCCCAGGCCCTTGCTGACCCGGCCGCGGCCGGCGTACCCGGCCAGGGCCTGCTCGACGGCCTCGCCGGGCACCGCGAAGACGTCGGTGGGGGTGGCCAGGAACGCCAGGGCGGTGTCGTCGCGGGCCTCGAGGAGGCGGCGGCTGAGCTCGTCGACGGCGGTGGAGACCCGCACGTTGGTGGCGCCGTCGGCGTAGACGTAGTTGCCGACCACGAGGGTGCCGGGCTGAGCGGCGAGCCAGTCGGCCAGCGCCGGCACGTCGGCGAGCAGGTCGGCGCCGGGCCGGCCGTCGACGGCGGGGGCCACCACGGTGCCGGCGCCGGCGACGGCGGTGTCGCTGACCCGCTCCCACACGTCCTCGCGGGGCAGGTCGATGGCCGCGACGCGGGCGCCCCAGCGGGTCAGGGCCTGCAGGGGCCCCATCTCCGAGCCGGCGCCGACGACGGCCACGGTGTGGTCCTCCAGGCGCAGCCACTCGGGGTGGGCCACGACGGCGTCGACCGCCTCGGCGAGCGTCGGCTCGACCACCCCGGCCTCGACCCACCGCTCGACCTGGCGGCGTACGTCGTCGCCGCGCAGCCGATCGCCCCGGTAGGGCAGCACGAGCTCCTCGACCCGCTCGCCGGCGCCGTGCATCTCGACCTGGCCGAAGCCGCTGCCGGTGCTGCCCTCGCTGGTGGGGCGCGGCCACTCGGTGAGCGGCACGTCGCCCTCGTCGGTGACGACGCGCATCCGCGCGTGCAGCGAGTCGAGGCCGGCGCGGGCGACCGCGACGGCGTCGTCGGGGGTGGCCAGGCCGGCCTCGACGAGGCGGCGGAACCAGGTCAGGTACTGGGTGCGCCAGGCCGTCTCGCGCTCGACGGCCCGGGCGCCGACCTCGTCGACCGGGCGCAGGGCGTCGGCGACCACGCCGCGCCCGGTGGCGGTGGTGCTGCGCCGGGGCGTGCCGTCGGCGGCGGGGTCGGGGTCGGCGGGGAAGACGAGTCCGTGCGGAGCATCAGCCATGCCGATCACCCTGCCCGGGCTCGGTGCGGGGGTAAACACCCGGGGGTGACGCGTCCCCGGGCTCTGCGGCGCTAGCGTCCGCCTCGTGACCCGCCAGCGCACCGGCGCCCCTCTCGTGATCGGACCCGACGCCGCCCTCGTCGTCGTCGACGTGCAGGAGGGCTTCGACGAGCCGTGGTGGGGCCCGCGCGACAACCCCGCCTGCGACGACAACATCGCGGCCCTGCTCGAGGCGTTCGCGGCCACCGGGCGGCCGCTGGTCTACGTGCAGCACTCGTCGCTGAGCCTCGAGAGCCCGCTCTTCCCGGGCCAGCCCGGTCACGCGCTCAAGGAGTACCTCGAGGGCTTCGAGCCGACGCTGCTGGTCACCAAGCAGGTCAACTCCTCCTTCCACGGCTCGCCCGACCTCGACGCCTGGCTGCGCGGCGAGGGCATCGGCGAGGTCGTGGTCTGCGGGATCACCACCAACCACTGCTGCGAGACCACCGCCCGCGTCGGCGGCAACCTCGGGTACGCCGTCACCTTCGTGCTCGACGCGACCCACACCTTCGACCGCACCGGCCCCGACGGCACGACCCTGACCGCGGCCGAGCTGGCGCGCGCCACCGCCACCAACCTGCACGGCGAGTTCGCCACCGTGGTGTCGACGGCCGAGGTGCTCGAGACGCTCGACCAGCCGTCGTCCTGACGAGCCTCACGCCGTTGCGGCGTGTCGCGGTGAGGGTCGTCAGGACGGCCGTGGCTCAGGCGCCGCAGATCATCGCCAGGTCGCGCCACCAGGAGAGCCGGTTGGGGCGCCCGTCGTAGTCGTGGCGCTGGTTGGCCCCGGAGACCCCCGGCAGCACGTAGACCTGCGCCGTGCCGACGTACCAGTCCTGGACGCCGAGGCCCGGCCGCCCGCGCCGCCCCATCGCACGGGACGCCTCGTGGGCGACGGCCTTGCTGGTGAAGGCCAGCCACTCCGGCTGCCAGCGCTCGCACTTGGCGACCAGGTCGTCGATCTCGACCCAGCGCGGGTCCCAGTGACCGACCAGGTCGGTCAGGCCCAGGCCGAGGTCGGGCACGAGGTGGTCCTCGTGCGGCTGCAGCCGGCGCGGGGAGAGCCCGGAGAGGTGCAGCGACTCCCAGAAGCTGTTGCCCGGCGTCTCGTAGTAGTGGTCGCGGTGCTTGGTGCTCTCCGCTTCCGCGAGGCCGCAGAAGACCACGAGCGGCTCGTCGGGGACGAGGTCGGGGAGCACCTGCACGCGGGCACGCTACCCGCGCGGCCGCTCCTCCCGGACCGACCTCAACCGCCGCGGGGCGCGGTGCGACGTCCGGAGGTCCAGTCGGAGGTCCAGGACGTGCCTGGCCCAGTCCTCCCGCTCCGGAGTCGTCAGCAGCTCGAGCAGCTCGACGTGACCGTCGACCACGGCCGGGGTGACGACGGTCAGGACGTCACACGTGGACAGTCCCGGCCAGCTGGTGCACAAGAACGCACCTGAGCCCTCCGACCACTGCGCGCCCTGCTGTCGCCAACCGTCTGCGATGGCGCATACCCCGTCTGCCTGGGACGGGTCGAAGGCCACGAGGGTGAGGATGGAGTCGGCCGGCTCGACGACGTCCACGACCTGCAGGAAGCCGGTCACGTCGAGGTGTGCCTCCACCAGGTCGCCGACGACAAGTGGGGCGAAGAACGCGTTGTTCGCCAGGCGATAGGTGCCCCCTGTGTCCCTCGCGTCGACCGGCTCGGCCCACATCGTCTCTCCGCAGGGCCCCTGCTGCTCCTCGTCCTCCCTGTAGCGCAACCGCACCTTCACGTTGTCGTGGGCACTCGTCATGGCTGTCTCCTGGTCGTCGTCTCGTCGTGAGTCGATGCCAGCAGGCCCCACCGACACGGCGACCGCCGAGCCGCGGCTGCCTGTGGACGACCAGCGCCACGACCGGGCACGGTCCTGACGTCTCGCACGCCACCGCGGCGTGTCACGGTGAGGAACGTCAGGGCGGCGGAGGCTTTGACCATCGGGGCGGGCGCACCCCACAGACCACCCCTACGGGCGTTTGTGGAGAGCGGCCTGGCCGTGTCAGGGGTCTGCGCCTACAGTCGAAGAAGTGAACAGGCATCGAGACTCGGTGCTGCACCACCAGCTTGGGGGCCCGCCATGGGCAACGACACCGTTCTATCCACCGCCGCGCCGCGGCCGCAGCACACCCGCCACACCGTGACCGGCGACCTCGACGTCGCCGCCGTGCACCGCCTGCGCAGCGGCTTCGCGGCCACGATCGACGGCTCCGACCTGGCCCGGCCGGGCGTCCAGCTCGACCTCGGTGGCGTGACCTTCATGGACGCCGCCGGCCTCGGCGCCGTCATGTGGTGCCGCCAGCACGCACTGAGCGCAGGCTTCGCCTGCGTCGTCGACGACGCCAGCCCCGCCGCCCTGCGCCTGATGCGCCTGACCGGCACCCACGACCTGCTCCGCGGCTTCGCGGCCGCGCCGCTCGCCGGCGGCGCCCCGGTCTGAACCGGCTCAGTCCCTCGTCCCGCTGACGCACCAGGCGACTGAGTCGATCTCGAACGGACCGTCGCCCAGGTCGGCGTCCAGCCGTGAACGCAGCCGTTCGACGGTCGAGTCGTCGACGCCGTCGAGGAACGCCCGGACCGATCCCGCGGCCTCGGTGAACGGCGCCCACCAGTGGTCGAAGGAGTCGAAGCCGACCCGGACCCGGATCTCCTGCTCACGCACATCGGCGAGGCCGGCTCCCTCCCACAGCCGCTGCAGGTCACCTCGGGTCGACCCCGTCGACGGCGCCGCCGCCTGACCTGGGGCGATCGACTCGACGGCCGACCAGAACGGCGAGAGCGGTCCGCGCCCGCCGCCGTGGTCCCACACGCAGGCCGCGACCAGTCCGCCCGGGCGGGTCACCCGCACCATCTCGGCGACCCCCGCCGCCGGGTCGTCCATGAAGTGCACGACCAGCTGGGCCAGGCTCGCCTCGAAGGTCGCGTCGTCGAACGGCAGCTCCTCCGCCCCGCCCTCGCGCACATCCACGTCGGGGAAGCGAGCAGCGGCCGCGGCCACGAACGACGGGGCGGGGTCGATCGCCGCCAGGCGGCGTACGCCGTGGGGGCGCGGCGGGAGGCGCACGAGCTCGTCGAGCAGCGCCCCCGGGCCGCAGCCGACGTCGAGCACGCTGGCCGGCAGCCGGCCCTCGGGCAGCACCGCGTCGCAGAAGACGGGCGCCAGGGGTTGGGAGAAGCGCCCCATGAACCTGTCGTAGGTGTCCGCGGGCACGTCGAAGCCGGCCATGCCCTCAGGTTAGGTGCTGGGCAGGTGGCGGGTAGGGGGAGACGACAGCGCCCTGCACGACCACGCCGAGGAGGGGACCCCGCGCCATGACCACCCTGCTGACCGTGGGCCACGGCACGCTCGACGTCGACGCGCTGGTCGCCTTGCTGCGCGACGCCGGCGTGCGCCGTCTGGTCGACGTACGCCGCTTCCCCGGCAGTCGGCGTGACCCGTCGGTCGGCCGTGACTCGCTGGGTGAGCGGCTGCCCGCCGCCCGCGTCGACTACCGGTGGGAGGAGCGGCTCGGTGGGCGCAGGCGGGTCCCGAAGGACCAGCCCGAGGCCGATCGGTGGTGGCGGGTGACGGCGTTCCGCGCGTACGCCGCGCACACCCGCACCGGGGAGTTCCGGGCCGCGATGGAGCAGCTGCTCGAGGAGGCCGCGACGGTGCGCACGGCGGTGATGTGCAGCGAGACGCTGTGGTGGCGTTGCCACCGGCGCATCGTCAGCGACGCCGCCGTGCTGCTGCACGAGATCGACGTGCAGCACCTCGGCCACGACGGCCGTCTCACCCGGCACCCGCCGGCCGAGGGGGCACGAGTGGCGGGCGACGGGTTGCGCTACGACCTTGCGCCGCCAGCCCGTTCCGATAGTCCCTGATGTTCCACACGCCCCAGCGGCGTGTCGCGGTGAGGAACGTCAGGGGCTTGTAGCCACCCGTTCCGGCTTGCGATTCGACTGCGCGACCACGCGTGCTTGCTCGAGGATCAGCCAAGGGACGGCTACCGACGCCGGCCGTACGGGAGGTGCGCCCATGCGAATAGCCACCTGGAACCTGGCTGGCCGCTTCACAGGGGCTCATGCCGAACTGGTCGAGTCGATGAGAGCCGACTTGCTGCTGCTGACCGAGGTCAGCGAGCGGACAGAGCTGCCGGGGTGGCACCTGCACCTGTCCCGGGACCAGATGGCCGCGCGGCGGCGGTGGTCAGGTATCGCCACCCGAGCACCCGCCGTCCCGCTGCCTGATCCACACCCGGCGACCGCAGCAGTGCGACTGGGCAGGCTCGTGTGCTGGTCGAGCGTGTTGCCGTGGCGTTCGTCCGGGGCCATCCCCTGGGGCGCGGCGCCGCATGCGGACCGCACCCGCCGGGTCCTCGACAGCCTTCTCGCGAGCAGTCCTGCCCCGGATGTCTGGGGAGGTGACTGGAACCATGCGCTGCACGGACGAGAGTGGAGCGGGAGCAAGGTCGGGCGTGGACACCTGCTCCGCGCCATTGCGCGGTGGGAGCTGCAACCCCTGACGGGCGGACTGCCTCACCGTCTGCCGGACTTGCTGAGCATCGACCACATCGCTGTCCCGGGCGTCTGGCCGGCCCACGCCGCCGAGAGCGTCGACGCCACGGGCCTATCCGACCACGACGCGTACGTCGTCGACGTCACCCCCCACGTACGGCCCTGACGTTCCACACGCCCCATCGGCGTGTCGCGGTGAGGAACGCCAGGGACTATCCGGGGCCGGCGCGACCGAAGGGGAGGCTCAGCCGACCCAGCGCTCCGAGCCCGGCAGGTCGAGACCGGGCTCGTCCTCGGGCAGCAGCGAGAGCTGCTGGCTACGGGGGCCGCGGGGGCGGGTGGGGCCTTCGTCGCGGCGGGCGGCCTGGTCGACGATGTGGCGCAGGCCCGAGCGGACGGTGTGCAGCAGCAGGTCGATGTCGACGCCGGGCACCGTGACGGTGCCGGTGCGCAGTCCCACCAGGGAGCGCACCAGCAGCGTGCGCTGCCCGTCGTACGCCGCCGCGACCTGCGCGGGTTCGACCTGGCCGTCGAGGAGCAGCTCGACCACGGTGGCGAGGTGCTCGTCGAGGCCGCCCGGCAGCGGCTCGTCCACATCGGCGTCGTGCTCGTCGCCGTCGCCGAGCCCGGCGAGGAACCGGCGTCCGCCGACCCGCTCGGCGACCTCGCCGGCGATGTCGTCGATCTCGGAGCACAACCTGGCCAGCACCCCGGCGAGCTGGCGCGGGGCGAAGGGCACCGCGCAGATCTCGTGGCGCACCACGATGCTGTCGGCCGTGGCGCGCACCTGCAGGTAGGGCAGCCGGGCCTGCAGGCCGGAGACCTCGCGCGCGGCCGCGTCGACGTCGGTCACCTCGTCGACGAGGATCGCGAAGAGCGCCACCGAGGGCCGGTCGGGCAGCACCTGCACCCACACCACGCTCTCGCCCACCGGCACCGGCACGTCGCCGTCCTCGTCGTGGGCGATCGGCTGGTCGAGCATCTCGGCGAGGGTGGCGTCGACCATCCGCTGCAGGTGGTCGCGGTCCTCGACGAGCACGGCCAGCGGCGCGTCGTCGCCCAGCACCCTCGCGCGCGGCAGCGTCCTCGCCCGCGACTCCCAGCGCAGACCGTCGAGGTCGAGCTCGCGGCTGAGCAGGAACGCCGGGTGCAGGCAGCCGTGCTGGTCGCGCAGCGCCCCCGCCACCAGCGCCGCGGCGAGGTCGCACTCGCGCTGGGCCAGCTCGGCGTGGAAGACGGGGTCGTCGTCCTCGTACTCGTCACCGGGCACCCACGGCTCGACGAGACCGCCCACGCCGACCGCCTCGAGGAGCAGCCGGCCACCGACCTCGACGTCCACGACGACGTACGCCGGCACCTCGCCGGAACCGTCGTCGACGGCGAGCCCGAGCTCCTCGTCCGGCTCCATGGAGACCAGGTGGTCGGCCAGCCGGGACCGCAGCTCGCGCCACGCCTCGTCGTGCTCCCGCTCGATCGTCACGTCACTCCCGGTGTCTCGACCCGGTCGGCCCCCACCGACCTCGTCCACCCACCGTAGGCGCGGGCACCGACACTCGCGCCGCGACGCGACCGAGCGGCGGATGTCGGGTCACGGGACGGACGGGCGCCGGGCCCCCACGACCGTGGAGACCCGGTCGCGGAGCAGCTCGTTGAGCTCCTTGACGACGTGGGCCTGCGCCAGGGTGCCGCGCTGCTCGGGCTGCGTGACGCCACGGGCGACGACCATGGCGATGGCAGCGGGTCCGCCGGCGATGTAGCGGTCGGGCACGACCGAGAGCAGACGACCACCTCGGGGTCCGCGCCGCCACATGATGCGGGTGGCGTCGTGGCGATCGGGGTCCCTGTGCAGGCTGAGGTAGACGTGGTCACGGGGCACGACGCCCCTGATGGCGTCCCACGGGACCGACCACCCGGCCCCCTCGTGACGGAACTCGAGACCCACCGCGGTCACGTAGAGCCCACCCGCCACGATCCTGCCCCGCAGCAACGGCACGAGCGGGACGGCGAGTCCGAGGCCGACCAGGCCGAGCACCAGCGCGCCGGCACGGTGCCCCCCGATCGCCGCGAAGGCGGCGCTGACCGCGCACCACAGCGCCAGCACGGAGGTGCCGATGCCCGACTGGAGCACCGTGAACCGTGAGTAGGGGAAGACCAACGCCGCTGCCCCGGACGGCGCTGTGCCCAGCTCGAGGACGGGGCGGCGACGCGGCAGCCGCAGGTCGGCTCCCACCATGGACAGTCCAGCCAGCCCGAAGAGCGCGAAGAGCACTCCACCCAGCACCTGGCCGAGCTCTCCCAGGGCGACCAGCCCGATGCCCATCAGGACGATCACCACGTTCGCCAAGGCCAGCATCAGGTTTCCCGTCGTGCGTCGCATGGCGCCCCCTTAGTCGAACAGACCGCCGATGCCGCCGACGACGGCACCGACGCCGTCACCGATCGCGCCACCGGTGTCCTTGAGTGATTCCCAGCCCTCGTCGAGGGCATTCATGACGTCGACCCCGTCCTCGAAGAACGAGTCGATGGCACCGGAGACGACGATGCCCACCGCGGCTCCCACGACAGCACCGACGGCAGTGCCGACCACGGGGATCACGGATCCTGCTGTCGCGCCGATCGCGATTGCAGCCACCAGCCCACCGCCGTTGGAGACCACCGCCTGCGTCGGGCTCTCCCCCGCTGCGAGGTCGAGGCCGACGCCGACCACCGTGAGCGCGCCGCCGAGCTTGAGCGCCGTCCCCTTGGCCCTGGTCTCCACCTCCTTGGCCTCCGCGGCCATGTCGGCGCCCCTGAGCTTCTGGGTGTCCCAGTGGTCGAGGTCGTGGTTGCCGAACCCCCGTGGGTCGCGGGTGATCAGCTCGAGGTAGTCGTCCGCCTGCTTGCCCAGCTGCTCGCCCGCCGTCCTCAGCGCCGACGCGTTCGCCACCACCCCGGCCGTGCGGAACCCACCGGCGATGTCCATCGCGGTCAGCGCCATCCCCGGCCCGGTCAACCCGCGGTACTCGCCCTCCAGCGCCAGCACACCACCGTCCAGCTCCTCGCGCACGGTTGCCGCGGCGGCCGCCGCCCGCTGGTAGGCCTCGACCCGCGCCTGGTGGGCGGCGAAGGCGTCGAGCGCAGCGGCGTGGGCGTCGACGAGCGTGGGGCTGACCTGCCCGACGGGGCTCGGTCCGGGGTGGCTCGTTGCAACACCGGGCGGCTCGACGACGTACCCGGACACGCCCAGCCCCGCGGCGCGGGCGCTGGCCCGGATCTCGGCCATCCGCGCCTGCAGCCGCCGCAGCGTCGCGGCGTACGCCGCCAGCTCGCGCGCCGCGGACGACGCGCCGTCATGGACGAGGTCGATCTTCGCCACGGCCACGCCCATGCGCGAGACGAACCCGGTGGCGCTGGCGCCCTGCCAGTCGGCGGAGGCGGCGCGGCGCGCGGCGACCACGCGCTCCCCGCCCTCGCCGACCGCGGCAGCCAGGGAGCCCTCGAGCCAGCGGGCGGCCGCGTCGATGGAGTCGGGTGAGCCCGTGAGCTCGGTGTCGATGCTCACGTCACCACCACTGCCCGCTGATGAAGGCCTCCTGGGTGGCGCTGTCGGCCGACTCCAGCCCCCGCACCGCGGAGCGGACGTTGTCGGTGGCGCCGAGCAGGCCGGCGCTGAGCTCGGCGGCGGCCGAGGCCACCAGCGCGAGCATCTCGGCCACCAGGGGGGTCAGGTCACCGGCGTCGACGCTGCGGGGCGCGCGGCGCCCGCACCGCTCGATCGCCTCGCGCGCCTGCTCGAGGTCGGCGGTGATCGCCTCGGCGGTGGCCCACCGCAGCTCGACGCTCATCGCCGACCCGTCGGCACTGCGCCCGGGCTGGGCCGCTTGTCGAGGTAGAGCAGGTCGTAGGGCGCCAGTTCGTGGGCGGCCTGCAGGTCGGCGACCGAGAGCAGCACCCACGGCGACTCGGGGCTGTAGAAGTCGGCGAGCCGGTCGAGGGCGGAGTAGACGAACAAGGCCACCCGCTCGTCGTGGGTGCGGTGCATCGCGAGGCGCTTCGTGGCGTCGGCGTGCTCGCGCGTCGGGGCGTAGACCACGGGAGGGAGGGTGGGGCGGCTGTCGCTCATGTCCTCAGGCTGCCCGCGATCGCGCGCCGGCGACACCACCGATCCGCGACCTGTGGAGAACCTCAGGTGCCTCAGTCGAAGAGCGCGCGCACGTCGGCGGCGTCGACGACGCTGCCCAGGGCCCCGTCACCATCGACGACCTGGGAGAACAGCGCGGCCTTGCGCTCCTTCAGCGCCACCACCTTCTCCTCGATCGTGTCCCGCGAGACCAGCCGGTAGACCAGCACCGGCCGGGTCTGGCCGATCCGGTGGGCCCGGTCGACGGCCTGGGCCTCGACGGCGGGGTTCCACCACGGGTCGAGCACGAAGACGTAGTCGGCCTCGGTGAGGGTGAGCCCGACCCCGCCGGCCTTGAGACTGATCAGGAACGCCGTGCTGTCGCCGTCGCGGAACCCCTCGACCGCCTCGGCGCGCTTGCGGGTCCGCCCGTCGAGGTAGCTGTAGGTGACGCCCTCGGCGTCGAGCCGGGCGCGCACGCGCCGCAGGAAACCGGTGAACTGGCTGAAGACGAGGGCGCGGTGCCCCTCGGCGGCCAGCTCGAGGAGGTGGTCGACCAGCACGTCCACCTTCGCCGAGCCGACCGCCTCGTGCTCGGCCGCGACCAGGGCCGGGTCGAGGCTGAGCTGGCGCAGCCGGGTGAGGGCACTGAGGATCGCGACCCGGTTGCGGTCGAAGTCGTCCACGAGCCCGAGGATCTTCTGCCGCTCGCGGGCCAGGTGGGTGTCGTAGATCCTGCGGTGCCGGGCACCGAGGTCGACCTGCAGCAGCTGTTCCTGCTTGGGCGGCAGGTCGGCGGCGACCAGCTCCTTGGTGCGGCGCAGCAGGAAGGGCCGCAGCCGCTGCTGGAAGCGGGCCAGCGCGGTGCCGTCCCCCTCCTTCTCGACCGGCCGCACGACGTGGTCCACGAAGCCCTTGGCGGTCGGGTAGAGACCCGGCGCCACGAGGGCCAGCAGCGACCACAGCTCCATCAGCCGGTTCTCGAACGGCGTGCCGGTCACCGCGAGCCGGAAGGGCGCGTCGATGCGGCGAGCGGCCTGGTGGGTCTTGGCGAGGTGGTTCTTCACGTGCTGGGCCTCGTCGAGGACGAGCCCGCCCCAGGCCAGGGCGGCGTACTCCTCGATGTCGAGGCGCAGCAGCGTGTACGTCGTCACCACGACGTCGGCGCCGTCGGCGACCACGGACACCGGGGTGCCGAGCTTGCGGGCCGAGGCGGTGACGGTGCGCACCACCAGTCCCGGGGTGTGCTGCTCGGCCTCGAGAGCCCAGTTGGCCACGACGCTGGTGGGCGCCACGACCAGGAACGGTGCGGCGCCGCCGGCGCGGGCGCGGGCGACGGCCGCGAGCACCTGGAGGGTCTTGCCCAGGCCCATGTCGTCGGCCAGGATGCCGCCGAGGCCGTGGTCCTGCAGGAAGGCCAGCCATCGGAACCCGTCGTGCTGGTAGTGCCGCAGCGTGGAGACCACGCCCTCGGGCTCGGGGCTGGGCAGGTCGGTGAGGTCGCGCAACGCGTGGGCCCGGCGCACCCACTCCTGGGCGTGGGCGGGCAGCGTGTCGGTCTCGGCCAGGTCGCCGACGGCCGCCCACAGACCCAGGTCGTGACCGCCCAGGCCGATCCGGTCGTCGCGCGTGGGCTCACGCACCTCGGCGGCGGCCGCGACCAGCCCACGCAGGCCCTCGAGCTCGGGGGTGGAGGCGGCCACGTGCAGCCCGCTGGGCAGCACGATGCGCTCCTCGCCGAGGGTCAGCGCCTCCAGCACCGAGGGCAGCGGGATCTGCTCGCCGTCGACGCTGACGCTGACGCTCAGGTCGAGCCAGTCGGTGGCTCCGCCGGCGTCTGCCGCGTCGTCGGCCTCGGCCGGGGCCTCGACGGACGCGGGACCGAGCGTGATCTCGACCGGGCCGGTGGCCGCACGGAAGTCGGGACGCTCGACCTCCTCCACCTCGAGCCCGGCCGCGCGCAGGCGCGCCAGCTCGTCGTCGAGCTCGAGCACGCCGCTGGTCGGTACGTCGCGGTCGGCCGCCGGCGCGTCAGCGTCCAGCACGCCGAGGGAGGTCAGGCGGGCGAGCTCGGCCCGCTCGGCGGGGCGGTCGCGGACGCCGTCGAGGCGGTCGGCGGAGCCGGCGGCGCACACCAGGTCGTTGTCGCCGACCCGGTAGCGCCACTGCCAGCGCAGCGCGGCCGCCGGGGTGCGGTCCCACTCGACGAGGAGGACCAGGCGCGGGGCCGGTGGGGTCGGGACGGTGATCGACTCGTCGCTCGAGGTGACCGGCAGGTGCCGCGCGAGCCGGGGCAGCCGGGTGGTGACGAAGGCGTCGAGGTGCTCGGGCGGGACGGCGGTGTCGCCGCCCTTGACGAGCCTGGCCAGCGCGGGAGGGATCGGCGCCGCGAGGGGTGCCAGCAGGGCGGTGGTGTCGCGGGTGGTGGCCGTGGGCACCCGGTCGAGCAGCACCACGCCGTGGGCCTCGTCCCCGACCAGCACCAGCTGGTCGGCCGGCCACCAGCGGTCGGCGTACCGGACCCCGAAGCGGAGGCTGGCGGCGCCGGGCTCCGCCTCGTCGCGCAGCACGTCGGCGACGACCTCGACCGGCTCGTCGACCAGCTGCACGTCGGCCAGGCCCGCGCCGGGCAGCAGCGCCACGCCGGCGTCGCGTGCCTGGCGCAGGCGGTGCCACACCTGGGGGCCGAAGTCGGAGAGCGGCGGCAGGTCGGTGATGTTCCAGTACGCCGCCATCCCCATCTGGGCGCGCAGCCGGCCCACGGAGGCGACGTGGGCGGGGTCGTGACGGGTGCTTCCGAGGTGGCCGCCGTGAGGGGTGAAGTCCTTCCAGGCCGCGCCGCCGCGGACCCATCGCCCGCTCGCGCCGCGGCGTACCGGCCGCATCCGGACCACCGGCGGGGCCAGGCCGGTGAAGCCACCGTGGCGCGGCAGGTGCAGGTCGAGCAGGAGCGCGAGGGCGTCCTTCCCCGTCTCCCCGCCCCGGGATGCCTCCAGGTCGCGCAGCGCCGTGTCGAGCGCGCCGGCCCAGCTGGCGAAGTCTTCGTCGGCGGGACTGCCGGGGTCGGGGTGGTCGGTCGTCAGCGACCGGCCCAGGCAGAGCAGCAGCGCCGCGCCGTGCTTGCACTCCCAGCCGACCGGGCAGGAGCAGTCCGCGGTGACGACGGCCCGACCCCGGTCGAGCTCGATGGAGACCGACGTGCGGTAGGGCCGAGCGCCGCTTCCGGCGACCTCACCATCGACAGCGAGGAACTCGCTGTCGACCACGTCGACGTCGAGCCGGAGCACCGACCCGTCCGAGGCGTAGGCGCGCGCCCGCCCGACGGCTGCCGGGTCGTAGACGGAGGCCAGCCCGTCGGCGCTCAGCCAGGGCGCGAAGGCGGCGACCGGGTCGGGGGTGGGCACCCCGGCAGTCTGCCGAACCTGGTGGTGTCGGGGCGACCCCGGGCTGCGCTGGGGGCACCCGCCCGGCGTGCCGCGGGAGACGCGTGGCCGTGGACCTCGGCCCGGGTCGCGGTGGTGCCCGCCCGAGGACGCCGCTCCCCTCCGCCACAGGACCCAGCGACCCCGCCCGATGATCGGGACCCTTTTGGGTGCTCCGGTGCGACAGTGATCAACATGAAGGCCACGCAGTCGGGCACCGACCCGGCCCAGCAGGACCCGGGCGACGCCGCCCTGGTCCTGCTGGTCGCCGCGGACGACCTCGCCGCGCTCGAGGAGCTCTACCGCCGGCACTCGGCGTGGCTCTACGCGCGGCTGCTGCGCCGCTGCAACGACCCCGACGTCGTGGCCGACGTGCTCCAGGACACCTTCGTGACGCTGTGGAAGGACGCTCGACGCTTCCGCGGCGAGGGACAGGTCGCGGCGTGGCTGTGGGGCATCGCCTTCCGACGCATGGTCTCGCGACTGCGCTCGCGCAAGGACGTCGTGCTGCTGCCCGAGTGGGACGCCCGGCTGGCCGGCCACGTCCAGGCCGCCGAGGACGAGGTGCTGCTCGGGGTCGAGCATGGCGACCTCGCCGGCGCGCTGCGACAGCTCTCGCCCGAGTTCCGCTCGGTCGTGCAGGCGGTCGTGCTCGACGGCCTGACCACCAAGGAGGCCGGGCGGATGCTCGGTGTCCGGGAGAACACCGTCAAGAGCCGGCTGCACCGCGCGAAGGCGCAGCTGCGGGGCTCGCTGGTGCTGAGCCAGGAGGGCTGGGGATGACCACGCGGGGCTGGCACGCCGACGTGCCACTGTTGACGGCGTACCTCGCCGGTTCGCTCGATGCCGTCGGGGGCGCCTCGGTCGAGCAGCACCTCGTGCGCTGCGCCGACTGCCGCGCAGCCATCGCCGACATCGTCCGGGCACCCGTGCTGAAGCGCGCCTGGGCAGGGGTCCGCGACACCGTCGAGAGCCCCGCGCTACCGCTGGCGGTGCGCCTGGCGCGGCGGTGCGGGGTCTCCGAGCCCGTAGCGGTGCTGCTCGCGGCCACGACCTCGCTGCGGACGGCCTGGCTGGCCAGTGCGTTCGTGGCGCTCGGCTTCGCCACGGCTGCGGTCCTCCTCGGCGGCGCGGACCTGCTGGCGCCCTTCCTGCTGGTCGCACCGATGGTGCCGGTCCTGGGTGTCGCTGCGGCGTACGGACCGCACACCGATCCACTCGAGTCGCTGGTCGGCACCACGCCGTACGGCCGCTCCCGGCTGATCCTGGTGCGGACCCTGGCGGTGCTGGTCTCGGTGCTGCCGGTCACCGCGCTCCTCGGCCTGCTGCTGCCCGGGCCACTGTGGTTGACCGCCGGCTGGCTCGGACCGGCGCTCGCGCTGGTGCCGGTGCTCCTGGCGCTGTCGAGCTTCGTCGGCCCCCGGACCGGCAGCGCCGTGGTCGCCATCGCCTGGAGCGGTGTCGTCCTCCTCTCGCTGCGCGTGGTCCCGGCCACCTGGCCGGTCGAGGCCACGCAGCAGCTGGTCTACCTCGCCCTCGCCCTCGTGTCGGTCGTCGTCCTCGTCGTCCGCACCCACCGTGACCGGATGATCGGAGCCACCTTGTGAACGCCGTCCAGCTCGACGCCATCTCCAAGACGTACGGCCGCACCCGAGCCCTGGACGTGGTCGACCTCGGCTTCGACCGAGGCGTCACCGGACTGCTCGGGCCCAACGGCGCCGGCAAGACCACGCTGCTGAGGATCGTCGCCACCTCCATCGCCGCCGACGGGGGACGACTCAGCCTCCTGGGCCGCGACCCGCAGGGCTCGCACGACGAGCTGACCGCGATCCGACGCCAGCTGGGCTACCTCCCCCAAGAGCTGGGCTACCCCAGCGACATGACCGCCTTCGGCTTCGTCGAGTACGTGGCCGTGCTCAAGGAGTGGAACGACCGGGACCGCCGGCACCGGGAGGTCCGCCGGGTCCTGGACCTGGTGGGGCTGGCCGGTTCGGCCACCAAGAAGGTGCGCAGGCTCTCCGGGGGCCAGCGCCGGCGGGTCGCGCTGGCCCAGGCGCTGCTGGGCGAGCCCCGCATCCTGGTGCTCGACGAGCCCACGACCGGCCTCGACCCGACCCAGCGTGCCGACCTGCGCCGCACTCTGTCCGTCATCGCCGACCGGTGCACCGTCCTGCTCTCCACACACCAGACCGAGGACGTCGCCGCGCTGTGCGAGCGGGTCGTGGTCCTGGCTGGCGGGACGGTCCGCTTCGACGGGCCCGTCACCGAGCTCGTCGCCACCGCGGCCGGCCGCGTCTGGCTCTCGGACGAGCCCGGGAGCGACGCGCTCGTGAGCTGGCGCACCGGCACCGGTCGCCACCACGTGGTCGGTGGCACACCTCCGCCCGGAGCGGTCGAGACCGAGCCCACGCTTGAGGACGCCTACCTGCTGATGCTCGGCGCCGAGGCCCGCACCGTCCGCGCGCCCGCCTGACCCGCACCCCTTCCACCCGACCCTCGCCAGGAGCACGCCATGACCAGCACCACGATCTCGCCCGAACGCGCCTCGAGCCTCGGCCCGATGGCCGCCATCGAGGCCCGTCGCCTCGCCCGCCACCCGGTGTTCGTCGTTGGCGTGGTCCTCACCTTCACGGTCCTGGCCCTGCTGTACCTCCTCGACGACCACCCCGACTTCCGCGACATGCTCTCCACGCCGGTGGTCCCCGCGTTCTTCATCGGCCTGACCAGCCTCGTGGCGACCGCCCGCCTCACCCGCTCCACCGAGGTCGCCGTGGAAGCGGTCGCGACGGCGCCGCGCACGGAGGCGCGACGCACGACGGCGCTCGTCGTCGCCTGCCTGGTCCCGTTCGCGGCCGGCGTGGCCTGGGTGGCGACGCTGCTGGTGCTCGTGCAGGTCAAGGGGGTCTCCCCGCAGGAGTGGTGGTTCGACACCATGCCCGACTGGCAGGTGTGGAGCATCCTGGTCGCCCTCGGTCCCGTCGCCTGCCTGGGCGGTGCCCTGCTGGGCGTGCTCACCGGACGGTGGCTGAGCTTCCCCGGCGCCGCCGCCGTGGTCGTGGTCGTGCTGGTCGCCGTGACGATGGTCAGCCAGCTGCCGCTCTCCGACGGCGACTCGGTCGAGCTGCGGCTGTGGGTGCCGTGGGCGATGTTCCACTCCGGGACGATGCCGGACGGCACGGCATGGATCTACGAGGGCAACCCGCTGGCCTACCTCGGCTACGTGCTGTGCCTGTGCGCCGCTGCCGCGCTGGTCGCCGTCTGGCACGACCCGACAGCCCGCACCCCGCGGCTGCGCGGCCTCGTCGCGGGCGTCGTGGTCGTCGGCCTCGTCTGCCTGGCACTCGCGATGACCACCGGCAACGCCGAGACCCAGGTCTCCCCCGTCAACCCCCGCTCCGTCTCGGAGTGACCGTGCGCTGGTGGCACCTGCGCCGCGGCATCCCCTGGACGGCTGTGCTCGGCTGCTGCGTGGCCGCAGGACTCCTCGCCGGGTTGCTCGCCAGGTGGCCCTCCGCAGCGCTGGTCCTGCTCCCGGGGGTGCTGGCCTGCTGCGCCACCGCGACCGTCTTCCTCTACGACGAGGCGGCGCTGCCCGTCGTCGCGGTCACCCCGCGCGGCGGCGCCTGGCGGCGTACGACGCGGCTGACCGCGGCCGCTCTCCCGCTCGGGGTGTGGGGCCTGCTCGTCGTGGCCCGGCCCGGCGACCTCCCCTTGGACCGGTCGGGCTGGTGGCTCCTGGGGGGCGCCACCATCCTGCTCACCACGGGCACCGCTGCCCTGGCGTCGCGCCGAGAGGTCCCGAGCCCGGGGGCGACGCTGGCCGGCGGCGTCGTCCTGACCGTGCTCGGGCTGGTGGTGGTGACGACGCTCCTCGGGTGGTCCACGGTCTTCCCGATGACCGGGTTCGACCAGGCGGCGCTGACGTTCTGGCTCGTGGTCGGCGCGGCAGGTGCCGCGGCCTGGCTCGGAGCGTTGTGGCCGGCCCGGTGGTCGGTCGGGTGACGCCGGAGAGGGTCAGGATCGGGACCCTCAGCAGGCGCGGCGTACGACCTGCTTGCCGTCGCCGACCCGCAGCACTCGCACCACCCGGTCGCCGCGCACCAGCCGCACGACGGCGTCGCCGTCGGAGACGACGCGCAGGGGGCCGCAGCGCCAGCGCGCACGGTCGAGGTCGACGCTGACGCGCGAGACGTTGTCGAGCCGCAGCACCATCCGGTCGCGCACGGGCAGCGCCTCGCCGTCCTCCCAGGTGGTCTCCGAGAGCAGCGCCGGCAGCGGGCTGACCACCGGCACCGGGCCGGTGCTGACCGGCAGGTGCTCGCGGTCGGCGATGCGCTGCGAGGTGGCGCGCACCCGGGCGAGAGTGCCGGGCCCGGAGTCGCGGGCGGCGAGGTCGCCGGTCCAGTAGGCCGTGGTCGCGCCGATCCCGAGCCCGCGCCGGGTCAGGTGCGGACGCCAGGTGAAGTCGATGTCGCGCGGGTCGCGCTCGACGGTCGGCAGCCCGAGCCCGTCGATCACGGTCGCGAACCGGTCCTGGATCGCGAAGACCAGGTGGTCCTCGCCGGGGTAGCGCACGAACCGGTGCCGCAGCCCGGCCTCCTCGAAGCGGGCGACCTGGCGCTCGACCGAGGTGAACGGCACCAGCTGGTCGAGGTTGCCGTGCCCGATCCGGAACGGCAGCCAGGTCGCGTTGCCGACCAGGTCGTACGCCGTCCCGTCGCTCGTGCAGCGCCCGCCGAACGAGGGCGAGACGATCTGGTCGGCGTCGAGCGACACCCCGCACTGGGGCGGGCCGGCGAGCACGACGACCTCGGCGTACAGGTCGGGGTGCGCGAGGCCGAGGTGGTAGCCGGCCCAGCCGCCCATCGAGTAGCCGGTCAGCACGGTGCGCGTCGGGTCGAGGTCGAAGCCGTCGGCGAGGGCGCGCCAGACCTGCCAGTAGTCGACCTCGGCCTCGTCGAAGTACCAGCCGTCGGGGCCGCGGCCCAGCGTGCCGGCGCAGATGGAGTCGCGCTCCTCGCAGAGGCTCTCGATCAGCTGCGGGTCGTAGCCGGCGTACTGGTTGTGGTTGACGCCGAGCGAGTGCAGCGTCCAGGTCAGCGGGGCGGCGTCGCCGCGGCGGTAGGAGGTGGGCACGTAGACGGAGTAGGGCTGCACCGGGGAGAGGTAGTTGGGGGCGCCGTCGCCGCTGCCCTGGCCCTCGTCGGCCACGATGCCCTCGCCGAGGTCGAGGCGGGAGAGGTACCAGCGGTTGCTGGGGCCGTGCACCAGCGGCTCGCGGGTGCGCGTCTTGCGGCGCAGGTCGCGCCAGCGCACGACGTGGGAGAACGCGGAGGCGTCGCCGGCGGCGAGCGCGTCGGCCTGGGCGTCCTCCATCCAGAAGTTGCCGGTGACGAAGCGCGCGAGCCCGTCGGCGCCGAGCTGGTCGGTGAGCGGGTTGCCGGCAGCGACGGCCTGGAAGGCGGCGACCAGGCCAGCGGTCCGGCTGTCGGTGACGACCGGGGTCTCCTGCTCGGGGGTGCGGAAGGCGAGGTTGTAGACGTGCGTGGACCCGGGCGGCAGCGGCGCGCCGCCGGCGAGGGTCGGGGCCGCCATCGCCTCACCGGTCTCGTCGGCGAGGCCGGCGGCGAGCCGGACCCGCCAGGAGCCGCGGGCGCGCAGCAGCTGCTTCGGCACCCGCACCGTGAAGGACCGAGTGGACTCGTCGACGGTGAGCCGGCCGCCGCGGCGGGTCACGTCGGTGACGTCGCCGGTGGTGAGGTCGTGCAGCCAGGCGCCGCGGCTCGAGACGACCAGCGCCTGCTCGAGCCCCGGCGAGGTGACCCCGGCGGCACCCGGCCAGGTGTCCACGCCGGTGGTGGCGTCGCGGTCGGTGTCGAAGGCCCACACCGCGAGCGGAACGTCGGGGCTGGCCAGCGTCGTCCAGTCCACCCGCCAGTACGACGCGCGCCGGTCCTTGCCGGTGGCCGCGACGAACACGTCGGCGCCGTTGCCGGCCGCCCTGCCCGGCTGCTCGTAGACGCCCTGCTCGGGCGCCAGCGTGGCGATGTTGTCGAGGCTGAACCCGCTGGGCAGGGCCGCGCCGTACGCGTCGTAGACGAAGTCGGTCCAGTACGACGCTCCCCCGTGCAGCCGCTCGGTGCCCGAGGTGCGCGAGACCCGCTGGGCGAAGGGCCAGCCCTTCGGCTTGTCGAGCTCGGGCTCGGCCCGCGTCGCCGCCGCCGGCGCCCCCTCCGGGAGTCCCCTCTCGCTGGTCGAGCGTCCTTCGTTGGTCGAGCCTGTCGAGACCCCCTGCGCCGGGGCGACCCCCAGCCCCAGGACCAGGCCCGCCGCGACGGCAGGAGCGAGCAGGGGGCGCAGGTTCCGGAGCATGCCGGTCCAACGGCGCAGGGTGACGGTCGTTACGCGTCCCCGAGGGCGCTCAGACCAGGGCGGGCTCGGCGACCGGCGCGGAGGCAGCGAGCCGCTCGGCGCGCTCGCGGCGCCACGCGGCCCGGGCGATGCGACCGACGAGGAGCAGCCAGCCGACCATCAGGGCCAGGTCGAGGACCAACGGGAGGTCGGCGAAGGCCGCGAGGACGACGACGCTGTTGACCAGGATGATCAGTCCGCCGACCATCACGCCCATCGGGGCGTGCGGCAGCCGGCCGGCCAGGCGGGCGGCGATGGGGGCCACGATGACGCCGCCGAGGACCAGTCCGAGCACCGGCAACCACGGGATGTCCTGGTGGGCCGCGCCGGTGACGAAGCCGAGGGAGACCGAGACCGCGACGGCGAACTCGGCGGCGTTGGTGGTGCCGACGACCTTGCGGGGCTCGTGGCTGGTGACGGTCATCAGGCTGGGCGTGACGACGGGGCCCCAGCCGCCGCCGCCGGTGGCGTCGACGAAGCCGCCCAGCAGCCCGATCGGGGCGAGCCAGCGCGCGGTGTGACCCGACTTGGGGGTCGGGATGATGCGCAGGCCAAAGCCGAAGCGCATCAGGATCACCGCACCGAAGAACAGCAGCAGCGCCGCCATCCCGCTCTTGGCGGCGGCCAGGCTGATCGAGGTCAGCACCACGGCACCGAGGAAGCCGCCGATCGCACCGGGGACCGCCACCCGGATCAGGATCGCCTTGTCGATGTTGCCGACGCGCCAGTGGGAGAGCCCCGAGATCAGCGTCGTGGGCAGCTTGGCGGCGTGCGTCGCCGCGCTGGCAGTAGCGGGGGCGACGCCGAGCGCCAGGAGCACGGTGGCCGAGGTGACCCCGAAGCCCATCCCCAGCGTCCCGTCGACGAGCTGGGCCAAACCGCCGGCGAGGGCGAAGGCTGCGACCAACCACATGTGCGTGCTCCTAGGTACTTCAAGGTGAGTGAGTAGCCAAAGTAACCTAACTTTATAGAGTTTGCCGAATTGGTTATGTTTGATCGGCGCGTCGCGACCGCTCGCAGGTCACGTCGAGGCGCGTCGTGAGGACGGTCGGCGGCCTCGGGGAGGCTGCACGGATGGAGACCTGGGTGTGCGACTTCTGTGGGCAGCGAGGCCGGACCCGGCCCGGCGAGCCGGCCGAGCAGGTGCTCTGCCCGACCTGCGGGGAGCCGGTGACGCGCGGCGGTTGAGGTCAGCGCGCGGGCTGCCAGGTCGTCGAGAGGCGCGCAGAGCCCGCGGATTGCCGGACAGCAGGGCTTTACTTCAGGGAAGCTGACTCCGATGAGTAGTCACCCCCTGCCCGACGGCCTCTACGAAGCGATGCTCAGCAGCGAGCTCGAACAATCGCTGATACCCCTGGGCAATGCGGCCACCGTCGAGCCAATCGATGCCGCACATCAGCCGCACGTCCTCGCCCGGCACGTCTACGACGCAACCCGCCGTGCCCTATCGGCTACGCCGGACCCCGCTCGTCGGGTAGCGATGGTGAACGACCTGCTGACAGTGCTCCAGGCCCAAGAAGCAGAGGTATCCGCCCCGGCCCGACAGCTGAAACGCATCAGCCGCCCGGGCCTGCTGGGCTCTTCCGGCCTCTCGAACACTCGGCCCAACACACCGCTGGCCGAGCCGGCGTTGCTCACGAACACCCGAGGGGAGCCCAATCTGGGCTCCGAACTACGCGCCGAGATCGACACCAGCAACGAGGTTGATCTGCTCTGCGCGTTCGTGAAGTGGCACGGTCTCAGATTGCTCGAGACCGAGCTGTCGCGCCTGCGCGACCGCGAGGCACCGCTCCGCGTTCTGACCACGACGTACATGGGTGCGACCGAGCGGCGCGCCCTTGACCGACTGGTCAACGACTTCGGCGCAGAGGTCCGCATCCAGTACGACGCCGCTCGCACGCGACTGCACGCCAAGGCGTGGATGTTTCGCCGGTCGACCGGCTTCGACACGGCCTACGTAGGTTCCTCGAACCTGTCGCGGGCGGCACTGCTGGACGGGGTGGAGTGGAACGTGCGGCTCTCGACCACCGGGACGGGAGCACTGCTCGACAAGTTCCGAGCCACCTTCGACACCTACTGGAACGACCCCAGCTTCGAGGTCTACGACCCCGCTCGCGACGCCGACCGACTCGACGATGCACTCAGCGAGGCATCTGGCCGCACAGAGCACAGTCGCGTGACCATCAATCTGTCCGGCCTCGAGGTGCGGCCGTTCGCCTACCAGCAGCAGATGCTCGACGCGGTCCACGCCGAGCGAGAGGTGCACGATCGGCATCGCAACCTGGTGGTAGCGGCCACCGGCACGGGCAAGACCGTGATCGCCGCCCTGGACTACCGGCGGCTCTGTCGGGGCAGCGACAAGCCGTCGCTGCTCTTCGTCGCGCACCGCCGCGAGATCCTCGAACAGGCGCTGCGGACCTACCGCGAGGTGTTGACCGACGCCACGTTCGGCGAGTTGTACGTCGGCGGCATCCGGCCCGAACGCGGCCGGCATGTCTTCGCCAGCATCCAGTCGCTCTCCTCCCACGGCGTGACCACGATCCCGAGCGATTCGTTCGACATCGTGGTGATCGACGAGTTCCACCATGCCGAGGCCGCCAGCTACCGGCGTCTCATCGAACACCTCGCCCCTCGCGAGCTGCTTGGGCTCACGGCGACGCCCGAGCGAGCCGACGGGGTCGACGTACGCACCTTCTTCAACGGCCGAATCGCCGCCGAGCTGCGCCTGTGGGATGCGCTGGGCGCCGACTTGCTGTGCCCGTTCCACTACTTCGCGGTGGCTGACGGCACCGACCTGCGGCGAGTGGGTTGGAAGCACGGCCGGTACGACGATGCTGAGCTGGCGAACGTCTACACCGGCAACACGGCTCGGGCGGCGCTCGTCCTGCGGCAACTGAGAGACAAGGTCTCCAACCCGGACGCCATGCGAGCCCTCGGCTTCTGCGTCAGCGTGGCACATGCGGAGTACATGACGACGGTCTTCAACGAGGCCGGAGTTCGCTCCGCGACAGTGAGCGGCGCAACCCGCCAAGCCGACCGGGAGCGAACCCTGCTGGATCTTCGCGAGGGCCGACTCCAGGCGGTGTTTACCGTCGATGTCTTCAACGAAGGTGTCGACATCCCCGACGTCGACACCGTGCTGTTCCTCCGTCCCACCGAGAGCGCCACGATCTTCCTGCAGCAGTTGGGCCGGGGGCTGCGTCGCACGAAGGACAAGGCCGTGAAGCGCCCCAGGTTTGATGCCGCTCCTGTTTGAGTCCAGGAGGATGAGCACCATGCCGAAGAAGATCGATCAGGAGCTGAAGGCCAGGGCTGTACGTCTGGTCAACGACCACCAGGGC
>NZ_JAULSC010000097.1 GCF_030518195.1 Nocardioides cremeus | reverse complement strand
CAACCCATGCACTATACTACAAAGATTGGCACCAACAACAAAGCGGACATATAGACAGTATAGTGTGTATATATCACGACACGCAGACATGTCTCTGGGATCTTGTTAGTCATTCATATACACAATGGCATTTCTACATAACTGTAGGGGAAACTACTACAGCCAGTATCGTATATAAACCATCCGATCAAAGTATATACACTAGAATCCTTCCTCTCTCCCTCGCTTCCCCCACAAAAGATTTACAAGCAAGTCCCCGGGATCGAGTTAGTAGCATTCTTGATGGAACCCTGGAAGAAGCCTCCTCCAGCGCACTGCACAGCCTTGAAGAAAGCCTTCGCAACAGCTTCTGCGCCCTTGGCAGTCGTATGCGTATGGTCTCCAGTCACAAACAAGGCATCC
>NZ_JAULSC010000096.1 GCF_030518195.1 Nocardioides cremeus | reverse complement strand
GAATTTCGTCACTTGTGACTCTTTCAGCATACATTCATGCCCATCGTGATGCGGTCGAACAGAAACACGATTTTCCCTCCTCTTCAACTAGTGCAGGCTAGCTACGATATCATTCCTTGGTGACGAAATTCAAAGATGTACTTGTGAGTTTCATAGAAAAGCATCATTCGAAAGTTCCCTTCAAAGCGGAGATTTTTCTATTTAAACATAGGGAACTACTAGAATATACACGTCCATGTATCATCTAAGATCATGTAAACACCTGCTCATAACTACTAGACCTCAAACCACAAGCACCATTCCTACGTTCAGTTACTTGGTACACTACTGAAACTTGACCTGCCACTAAGCATAAAGTTTCATCTTTTGGTGCCCGTATTTCGCCTTCGAAGAGCGACTCCGC
>NZ_JAULSC010000095.1 GCF_030518195.1 Nocardioides cremeus | reverse complement strand
GGTACATTATCTTGTTTCCCGCACCAAATATACAAACACTCTAACCACATCGCTGCACAATTCCTCATTCGTCGTTGCGCTAGCCCTTCTGCATAGGATTCAAGTGCCTGAAGAGCAAGAAAGTACTCGTAGTGATAGCATTGAGGAGCCCATACACATCGCTTATGAGAATCACCAGATTGGACCTATGAATCATGAAACTATCGAGATCAGTATAATCTCTGTTGTACGTATTATCAAGGCTAAAGCATACCCCGAGGGTGCCACATGGGTAGCCTGCTAATAGGGACGGCCTGTGCCTGTCGTTTACCCGCTGCCGACGCTCGATACCAGTGCGCGGATTCTCGATGGCAGTATCCCCACCGTTGGAGCCAGTGACCCAGCATTTATAATATGCTGCATAC
>NZ_JAULSC010000094.1 GCF_030518195.1 Nocardioides cremeus | reverse complement strand
CCTCTGAGGCCGCCCCAAAGGCAGAATAATCTGTAGTTAAAACAGGTAGTGATTCCCTTGCAGGTGGGGAATAAAACTCAAGGTAACTAGCTTGTCGCGTTATAGCGTTATAGTACGAAAGTTGGGGTTGAAAACAGAATGTTCGATTTGGATTAGTTACTCCATATTCACAAAAACGATGCATGGTTGTGAACACCGCGGCGAGTCGGTGCAACGTCTAATACAGTCATACAACGGCAATTGACCAGCGCTGTGTAACTAAGCGCACTTTCATAAGGATTTATACGAGAAATTAACCGCTTTGCGAAGGTTTCAACAAAGGGAGTATAAGGCGCGGCTACAGTCGCTAGCGATTGCGGCTTCACCCCGTCAGACTAGCTGCAACATATACTGCTCAGCCCCATC
>NZ_JAULSC010000001.1:512046-594055 GCF_030518195.1 Nocardioides cremeus | reverse complement strand
GCGCAGGGGGTGGTGGTGGCCAGCGCCCGCACGAGCCGCTCGCCCGCCGCGGCCACGGTCGCCGCGTCGACCTGCGAGCGCGGGCGCTCGACCCGGCCCGCGGGCACGTCGTACGCGTCGCCGCTCATGCGCCGTAGACCTTCTCGGGCGCGGGCGCCTGGGCGAGCAGCGCGCGCAGCCGCTCCCCCACCTCGGCGCTCTCCCAGCGCCGGCCCAGGTCCTCGGCAGGGCCGTGGGTCCAGCCGTTCTCGACGGTGACCTTGCCGCCCTCGATCTCGATGACCCGACCGGTGACGTCGCCGGCCTCCTCGGAGGCCAGCCACGCGACCACCGGCGAGTTGTCGCCCGGCTCGGGCATCGCGGAGGTGTCGAAGGCGCCCTCGGTCATCCGGGTCCGGGCGACCGGGGCGATGGCGTTGACGGTGACGCCGTACCGGCCCATCTCGGCGGCCGCGACCAGGGTCATCCCGGCGATGCCGGCCTTGGCTGCGGAGTACGTGGTCTGACCGATCGAGCCCTGCAGGCCGGCGCCCGACGAGGTGTTGATGACCCGCGCGGCTCGCTGGCGGCCCTCCTTGGCCTCGGCCCGCCAGTAGGCCCCCGCGTGGCGCAGCGGCGCGAAGTGGCCCTTGAGGTGCACCCGCACCACCGCGTCCCACTCCTCCTCGGAGGTGTTGACCAGCATCCGGTCGCGCACGAAGCCGGCGTTGTTCACCAGGATGTCGAGGCCTCCGAAGGTGTCGATGGCCTGGCGGACCATCGCCTCGGCCTGCGCGAAGTCGGCGACGTCGGCGCCGTTGGCGACCGCCCGTCCACCGGCCGCCTCGATCTCGGCGACGACCTGGTCGGCCGGGGTGTCGCCGTCGCCCTCCCCGGACAGGGAGACGCCGAAGTCGTTGACGACGACCGCGGCGCCCTGGGCGGCGAGCTCGAGGGCGTGGGCGCGGCCGATGCCGCGGCCGGCTCCGGTCACGATGGCGACGCGTCCGTCGAGGATCTTTGTCACGGGGTGCTCCTGGGGTCTGGGGATCGGACTGTTCGGGGAGGCTCAGGCGTGCTGGACGGCGCTGAGGAAGACCGGCGGCTCGCCGCCGCCGTGGCAGGCCACGCTGGCGCCGCTGACGTAGGACGCGAGGTCGGAGCCGAGGAAGAGCGCGACCGAGGCGACCTCGTCGGGCCGGGCCATCCTGCCCAGCGGGATGGTGGCCTCGATGGCCGCCACCTGGGCGTCGCCGCCGTAGTGGTCACCGGTCAGCTCGGTGCGGCACAGCCCGACGTTGATGCTGTTGAGGCGGACCCGGGGCGCCCACTCCATCGCCAACGAGGTGGTCAGCGAGTCGAGGCCGGCCTTGGCGGCGCCGTACACGGCCGTGCCGGGCGAGGGTCGCAGCGCGCTGATGGAGGAGATGTTGACGATCGCGCCGCCGCCGTCCTGGCCCTGCATGACCCGGTTGGCGGCCTGGGCGACGACCAGCGGCCCCGAGAAGTTGAGGTCCAGCACCTTGGCGTGGAAGCGCGGCGAGGCGTCGGCGGCCAGGGCGTACGGCGCCCCGCCGGCGTTGTTGACGGCCACGTCGAGGCGGCCCTCGGTGCCCGCGACGTCCTCGACCATCGCGACGACCGCGTCGGGGTCGCGCACGTCGCAGGTCACGTGGCGGGTGCCGGGCAGCGCCTCGGCCTCGGAGCGGGCGCAGGTGACCACCCGGGCGCCGGCGGCGACGTACGCCTCGGCGATGGCGCGGCCGATGCCCTTGCTGCCGCCGGTGACCAGGACGACCCGGTCGGTCAGGTCGATGGTGACGCTCATGGGGGTCCTTCGGTCGGGGGCGGGCGGACCAAGCAAGTGTTAGGGTACCAAGCAAATGCTAGGTCGTCTGCAGGAGAGGCACTCCATGAGCATCACCTCCGAGCTCCGTGACGACGGCGTCCGCGTCGTCACCATGGAGCACCCACCGGTCAACGCACTGACGGTGCAGGGCTGGTACGACGTCGCCGCGGCCCTCGACGAGGCGAGCCGCGACATGGACACGCACGTGGTGGTGCTGCGCGCCGAGGGGCGCGGCTTCAACGCCGGCGTCGACATCAAGGAGATGCAGCACACCACCGGCTTCGACGCACTCATCGGCGCCAACAAGGGCTGCTACGCGGCCTTCAAGGCCGTCTACGAGTGCGCGGTGCCCGTCGTGGCAGCCGTGCACGGCCACTGCCTCGGTGGTGGGGTCGGCCTGGTCGGCAACGCCGACTGCATCGTGGCCAGCGAGGACGCCTACTTCGGGGTCCCCGAGGTGAACCAGGGCGCGCTCGGCGCCGCGACCCACATGGCGCGGCTGGTGCCGCAGCACATGATGCGCACCCTCTACTTCACCGCCCGCACCATCAAGGCCGCCGACCTCGTGCAGTTCGGCTCGGTCCTCGAGGTCGTGCCGCGCGACGAGCTCGACGCGGCCGCACTGCAGGTGGCCGGTGAGATCGCGGCGAAGGACACCCGGGTCATCCGGGCGGCCAAGGAGGCCCTCAACGGGATCGACCCCGTCGACGTCAACAAGAGCTACCGGTTCGAGCAGGGCTTCACGATGGAGCTCAACCTCGCCGGGGTGGCCGACGAGCTCCGCGACGGGTTCGCAGGCACCGACAAGGCAGGGAAGGGACACCAGTGACCTCCACCAGCAGAGGACCCCGCGACAAGCGCATGACCATCGACGAGGTGGTCGCCCAGCTGCGCGACGGCATGACCATCGGGATCGGCGGATGGGGGCCGCGGCGCAAGCCGATGGCCATGGTCCGCGCGATCCTGCGCTCGGACCTCACGGACCTCACGATCGTCAGCTACGGCGGCGCCGACGTCGGCCTGCTGGTGCGCGCCGGCAAGGTGCGCAAGCTGGTCTATGCGTTCGTCTCCCTCGACACCGTGCCGCTCGAGCCCAACTTCCAGCGCGCCCGCCAGGGCAAGGAGATCGCGGAGGTCGTCGAGCTCGACGAGGGCATGTTCCAGACCGGCCTGCGCGCCGCTGCGCAACGGCTGCCGTTCCTGCCGATGCGCGCCGGCCTCGGCTCCGACGTGCTGGTCAACAACCCCGACATCCGCACCGTCACCAGCCCGTACGCCGACGCCGACGGCGTGCACGAGGAACTGGTGGCCGTCCCCGCGCTGCACCTCGACGTCGCCCTGGTCCACCTGAACCGGGCCGACAGGCACGGCAACGCGACGTACCTGGGGCCCGACCCGTACTTCGACGACCTGTTCTGCATGGCCGCCGACCAGGCGTACGTGTCGGTCGAGCAGGTCATCGACACCGCCGGCCTGACCGTCGACACCCCGGTCCAGCGGCTGCTGCTGAGCCGGATGATGGTCAGCGGCGTCGTCGAGACGCCGAACGGCGCCCACTTCACCACGTGCACCCCCGACTACGAGCGGGACGAGAAATTCCAGAAGGCCTACGTCGCCGCGGCGTCCGGCTCCGACGAGGAGTGGGACGCCTTCGAGCAGCGCTTCCTCGCCGGTGACGAGGACGCCTACCAGGCCGCCGTGCAGGCCTTCGCCCAGGAGGAGGAGAAGTGAGCGCTTTTTCCCGCGCCGAGGTCTGCGCCGCAGCCATCGCCGACGCGTTCCGCGACGACGGCGAGATCTTCGCAAGCCCCATGGGCATGCTGCCGATGCTCGGGGTCCGGCTGGCCAAGCTGACCTCGAACCCCGACCTGGTCATCTCCGACTCCGAGTCTCTGTTCCTGGCCGGGGTGCCCCCGCTGTTCGCCAAGGGCGACGTGGTCGAGGGCTGGATCCCCTTCCCGAAGGTCTTCGACGTGGTCGCCCACGGCAAGCGGCACGTGATGATGGGCGCCACCCAGGTCGACCGGCACGGCAACCAGAACATCTCGGCCATCGGCGACTTCGCACAGCCGACGCGCCAGCTCCTCGGCGTGCGCGGCGCGCCGGGCAACACGGTGAACAACCGGACGTCGTACTGGGTGCCCAAGCACTCGCCGCGGGTCTTCGTCGAGCAGGTCGACATCGTCTCCGGGGTGGGGCCCAGGAACGCGAAGGCGGCAGGTGCCGGGGCGTCGAAGTACAACGACATCCACCGCATCGTCACCAACCTGGCGGTCCTCGACGTCAAGGGGGCCGGTGACACCGTGCGGCTGCTCTCGGTGCACCCGGGCGTCACCGTCGCCGAGGTGCGCGAGGCCACCGGCTTCGCGCTCGAGGTCGACGCCGACGTGCCCGAGACCCGCTCCCCCACGACCGAGGAGCTCACCTTGATCCGCGAGGTGATCGACCCCAGGACCCTGCGCGACCGCGAGGTCAAGCCGGTCTCCCCGGAGGCGACGTCGTGATCGAGCAGCAGCTGCGCACCGCGCTGACCGAGCTGGTCGGCGTACGCCACCCCGTCGTGCAGACCGGCATGGGCTGGGTCGCGGGCCCGCGGCTGGTCAGCGGCACCGCCAACGCCGGGGGTCTGGGCATCCTGGCCAGCGCGACGATGACCTACGAGGAGCTCGACCGGGCGATCGTCGAGGTCAAGGGCCGCACCGACCAGCCCTACGGCGTCAACCTGCGCGCCGACGCGGGCGACGCCGCCGACCGCTGCGACCTCCTCATCCAGCACGGCGTCAAGGTGGCCTCCTTCGCGCTGGCGCCCAAGCAGGACCTGATCAAGAAGCTCAAGGACCACGGCATCGTGGTGATGCCGTCGGTCGGGCTGCCCCGGCACGCCGAGAAGGTGGCCTCCTGGGGCGCCGACGCGGTGATGA
The DNA here is from genome assembly GCF_030518195.1 of Nocardioides cremeus. Taxonomy (GTDB): domain Bacteria; phylum Actinomycetota; class Actinomycetes; order Propionibacteriales; family Nocardioidaceae; genus Nocardioides; species Nocardioides cremeus. The sequence goes on along the minus strand of NZ_JAULSC010000001.1, from coordinate 589,306 downwards.
TCCAGGGCGGCGAGGGCGGCGGGCACACCGGCTCGGTGCCCACCACCCTCCTGCTGCCCAGCGTCCTCGACGCGGTCGACATCCCCGTCGTCGCGGCCGGTGGCTTCTTCGACGGACGCGGTCTCGCGGCCGCGCTGGGCTACGGCGCGGCCGGCATCGGGATGGGCACCCGCTTCCTGCTCACCGCCGACAGCGCGGTGCCGCAGGCGGTCAAGGAGCTCTACCTCTCCCACGACGTCAACGGCACCGTGGTGACCGCCAAGGTCGACGGGATGCCGCACCGGATGCTGCGCACCCCACTGGTGGAGGAGATCGAGGAGACCAGCGCCGTCAAGCGCCTGGCCCCCACGGTGCGCCGCACGCTGGAGTTCAAGCGCACCAGCGGCATGTCGTGGCTAGACCTGGCCAGGGACGGGCGCGCGATGAAGAGGACGCAGGGCCGCACGCTGGCCCAGATGACCCTGGCCGCCAACACCCCCACCATGCTCAAGGCCGGCCTCGTCGACGGCGACACGACCGCGGGCGTGCTCGCCTCCGGCCAGGTCGTCGGCGTCCTCGACGACCTGCCGACCTGCGAGGAGCTCGTCGACCGCGTCGTCACCGAGGCGGCCGCCTGCCTGCGCCGCACCGCCACCCACCTCACCTGAGACCACGACAGCGCCGACCCGGCCGGTTCGAACCGGCCGGGTCGGCGTTGCCGTCTGGGGTCAGAGGCGCTCGATGATGGTGACGTTGGCCTGGCCGCCGCCTTCGCACATGGTCTGCAGGGCGTAGCGACCGCCGGTGCGCTCGAGCTCGCCCAGCATCGTGGTCATCAGCCGGGCGCCGGTGGCGCCGATGGGGTGGCCCAGGGCGATGCCACCGCCGTTGACGTTGACCTTGTCGTGCGGGGCGCCGGTCTCCTTCATCCAGGCCAGCACCACCGAGGCGAAGGCCTCGTTGCACTCGAAGAGGTCGATGTCGTCGATCGAGAGACCCGTGCGCGCGAGCGCGTGCTCGGTGGCGCGGATCGGACCGGTGAGCATCCACACCGGATCGTCGCCGCGCACCGAGAGGTGGTGCACCCGGGCGCGGGGCGTCAGGGAGTGCTCGGCCACGGCGGCCTCGGAGGCCAGCAGCAGCGCCGCCGAGCCGTCGCAGATCTGCGAGGCCACCGCCGCGGTGATCCGTCCGCCGGGAGCCAGCGGCTCGAGGCCGGCCATCTTCTCCAGCGAGGTCTCGCGGGGGCACTGGTCGGTGTCGACGACGGTGCCGTCGGGCAGCGTCACGGGCTCGATCTCGTCCTTGAACCGGCCCTCGGCGATGGCGGTGCGCGCCCGCTCGTGGGAGGCCAGCGCGAAGCGCTCCATCTCCTCGCGGCTGATGTCCCATTTCTCCGCGATCATCTCGGCCGAGCGGAACTGGCTGACCTCCTGGTCGCCGTACCGCGCCTGCCAGCCGGGGCTCTCGGCGAAGGGGGTGGAGAAGCCGTAGTGCTGCCCGGCCAGCATCGCCGCCGAGATCGGGATCGCCGACATGTTCTGCACGCCGCCGGCGACCACCAGGTCCTGGGTGCCCGACATGACGCCCTGCGCGGCGAAGTGCACGGCCTGCTGCGAGGAGCCGCACTGGCGGTCGATGGTCACGCCCGGCACGTGGTCGGGCAGGCCCGCCACCAGCCAGGCCGTGCGGGCCACGTCGCCGGCCTGCGAGCCGATGGTGTCGCAGCAGCCGAGGACCACGTCGTCGACGGCGCCCGCGTCGATGCCCGTACGCCGCACCAGCGCGGCGAGCGAGTGCGCGGCCAGGTCGGCGGAGTGCACGCCGGCCAGGGCTCCGCCACGCTTGCCGACCGGGGTGCGGACGGCGTCGATGATGTAGGACTCGGGCATGTCAGGGCCTTTCGCGGGGGGACGGTGACTGCGGGTCGGTGGAGATCCCGTCGAGCAGGATGGTGAGGTACTGGTCGGCGATCTCGACGTGGCTGTGCCGGCCACCGGGGCGGTACCACTTGACCGCGACCCAGACCGTGTCGCGGATGAACCGGTAGGTCAGCTCGATGTCGAGGTCGTGGCGCAGCGCTCCGCTCCGCACGCCCTCGGTGAGCAGGCTGACCCACACCTCGCGCGACTGCGCGTTGCGCTCGGCGAGGTAGCCGAAGCGCTCGAAGCCACCGAGGTAGCCGGCGTCGTTCTGGAAGATCGCGACCTCGTGCGGGTGCTGGTCGATGGCCTGGAAGGACAGGCGCACGGCCCGGTCGATCTTGGTGCGCGCGTCGACGTCGCTGGCCAGCACCGCGTCGTACGCCGCGAAGAGCTCCTCCTGGAAGGTGGAGAGGATCTCGTCGACCATCGACTCCTTGGAGTCGAAGTGGTGGTAGAGGCTGCCCGAGAGGATGCCGGAGGCCTCGGCGATGTCGCGGACCGTGGTGTTCTTGAAGCCCTTCTCGGCGAAGAGGCCCGCCGCGATGCCCAGCAGCTCGGTACGACGGGTGGGCGCGGTCGGCTCGGTGCTCATGGACCCAGTCTCCTAGGCCTGCTGGCTGCTGACGGCGACGACCTCGCCGGTCATGTAGGAGGCGTAGTCGCTGGCCAGGAAGACCATCACGTTGGCGACCTCCCACGGCTCGGCGGCGCGACCGAAGGCCTCACGCTGCTTGAGCTCGTGGAGCAGCTCGTCGGAGGTGACCTTGGCCAGGAACGGGTGCATCGCCAGGCTCGGCGAGACGGCGTTGACGCGGATGCCGTGCGGGGCCAGGTCGATCGCCGAGCAGCGGGTCAGCGCCATCACCCCGGCCTTGGCGGCGGCGTAGTGGGCCTGGCCCTCCTGGGCGCGCCAGCCGATCACCGAGGCGTTGTTGACGATGACGCCCTTCGTGCCGGCGGCGGCCATCCGCTGGCCCGCGGCCCGCACGCAGCGGAAGGTGCCGGTCAGGGTGATGTCGAGGACCCGGCTCCACTGCTCGTCGGTCATCTCGAGCACCGACGCGGTGCCGCCCAGCCCGGCGTTGTTGATCATCACGTCGACGCCGCCGAGCTCGTCGGCGACGTCGAGCAGCGCGGCGACCTGGGCCTCGTCAGTGACGTCGCAGACCTGCTGGCGCACCCGGTCGGCGCCGAACTCGGCGGCCAGCGCCTCCTCGGCCTCGGCCAGCCGCCGCGCGTGGGTGTCGCTGAAGACGACGGCCCGGGCGCCCTCCTCGAGGACGCGGCGCACGACCGCGGCGCCGATGCCGGCGCCGGCCGCAGCGGTGACCACCACGACCTTGCCGGCCAGCAGGTCGTGGCCGGGCACGTAGTCGGGGACGGGCTGCTCGGGGCGTTCGGCGGTCATCGGGCTCCCTGGTTCGTGGGTCGGGGTTCGCGGGGCAGGCCGAGCACGCGCTCGGCGAGGATGGTGCGCTGCACCTCGTCGCTGCCGCCGTAGATCGTGTCGGCGCGACTGAAGAGGAAGAGCCGTTGGTGCGGGTCGAGGTCGTACGCCGCTCCGCGCGCGGTCAGCCCGTCGGCGCCGGCGACCTGCATGGCCAGCTCGCCGAGCCGGCGGTGCCAGCCGGCCCAGACGAGCTTGGCGATCGAGGCCGCGCCGCCGCCGGCGGCGGAGTCGGAGCCGGCGGTGACCGCGGAGAGCCCGCGCAGCGCGTTGACCCGCATCACCTCGAGCTCGACGGTGGCGCGGGCGATCCGGTCGCGCAGCACCGGGTCGTCGTAGGAGCCGTTGGCGCGGGCCCGCTCGACGACGGTCTCGAGCTCGCGGGCGAAGCCGACCTGCTGGCCGAGCGTCGAGACGCCGCGCTCGAAGCCGAGCAGGCCCATCGCCACGCCCCAGCCCTGGCCGGGCTCGCCGACCACCATGCTCGCGTCGGTGCGGGCACCGGTGAAGAAGACCTCGTTGAACTCCGAGCCGCCGGTGATCTGCTCGATCGGGCGCACCTCGACGCCCTCCTGGTCGAGCGGCACCATCAGGAAGGAGAGCCCCTGGTGGCGCTGCGAGCCCGGCTCGGTGCGGGCGATGACGAAGCACCACTGCGACAGGTGCGCCAGCGACGTCCAGACCTTCTGGCCGTCGACGACCCACTGGTCGCCCTCGAGGCGGGCCCTGGTCTGCACGGCCGCGAGGTCGGAGCCGGCGCCGGGCTCGGAGTAGCCCTGGCACCACAGCTCCTCGACCGCGACGATCGGCGGCAGGAAGCGCTTCTTCTGCTCCTCGGTGCCGAAGGCGATCAGGGTGGGCCCGAGCAGCTCCTCGCCGAGGTGGTTGACGCGGGCGGGGGCGTCGGCGCGGGCGTACTCCTCGTGGAAGATCACCTGCTGCATCAGGCTCAGGCCCCGCCCGCCGTGCTCCTCCGGCCAGCCCAGCGCTGTCCAGCCGTGGGCGGCGAGGTGCCGGTTCCAGGCCAGCCGCTCGTCGTGCGCCTCGTGGTCGCGACCCGGACCGCCGAGCCCCTTGAGCCCGGCGAAGTCGCCGGCGAGGTGGTCCTGCAACCAGGAGCGCACCTCGGCGCGGAAGGACTCCTCCGCGGCGGAGTAGGTCAGGTCCATGGTGTTCCTCTCGACGGTCAGGCGCTACGCTAGCCTACCAAGCACTTGTTTGGTTGACCACGAAAGGTGCACCGGTGCCCCAGCCAGAGACCCTGCCCGCAGCCCTGCGGGCGGCCGCGACAGCGCACGCCGACCTGCCTGCGGTGGTCGACGGCGACACCACGCTCTCCTTCCGCGACCTGCACGCCGCCGTGCGCGACACCGCACGCGGCTACGTCGCCCTGGGCCTCGTGCCCGGTGACACCGTGTGCCTGTGGGCACCCAACTCCTGGGAGTGGGTCGTGGCCGGGCTCGCGGTCTCGTACGCCGGCGGCGTGCTGGTGCCGGTCAACACCCGCTACAGGGGCGAGGAGGTCGCCGACGTCGTCGAGCGCTCCGGGGCCCGGCTGTGCGTGGTGGCCGACGGGTTCCTGGGCCGCAGCCAGGTCGCCGAGCTGCGCGCGGCCGCGGCCGAGCGCGGCACCAGGGGCGACGCCGGGGGCCACGCCCTGCCCGGGCTGGACCGCGTCGCCGCCGTCGTGGGCATCGGCGACACCACGGCGGACGGCACGACCGCGTTCTCGTCGCTGGGCGACCTCGGCGCGGCGGTCGAGGACATCGACGCGGTCGCCGACGCCGTGCGGCCCGACGACATCGCCGACATCCTCTTCACCTCCGGCACCACCGGGCGCTCCAAGGGCGTGCTGAGCACCCACGGGCAGACGCTGGCCGCGGCCCGGGTGTGGACGCGGACCTGCCGGGTCACCGAGCAGGACCGCTACCTGGTGATCAGCCCGTTCTTCCACTCCTACGGCTACAAGGTCGGCATCGTGGCGAGCCTGGTCAGCGGCTGCGCGCTCCACCCGATGGCGACCTTCGACGCCGAGGAGGCTCTCGCGACGATCCAGCGCGAGCGGCTCACGATCGTGCCCGGCGCCCCCACGATCTTCCACTCGCTGCTGGAGTCGCCCGCCTTCGCGACCACCGACACCTCGTCGCTGCGCCTGGCCAACATGGGCTCGGCCAGCATCCCGCCGCGCCTCATCGAGCGGATGCTCGGCGAGCTCACCTTCGAGCTGGTGATCCCCGCCTTCGGCATGACCGAGTGCGTGGTCGCCACGATGTGCCGCCCCGGCGACCCCGACGAGGTGATCGCCACCACCAACGGCCGCGCCGTCGAGGGCCTCGAGATGCGGGTGGTCGACCCGGCCACCGGCGAGGTCTGCGAGGCGGGTTCCGCCGGCGAGATCCAGCTGCGCGGGGCGATGGTGATGCAGGGCTACCTCGACGACCCGGTGGCCACCGCCGAGGCGATCGACCCCGACGGCTGGCTGCACACCGGTGACGTCGGCACCGTCGACGCCGAGGGCAACATGCGCATCACCGACCGGCTCAAGGACATGTACGTCTCCGGCGGCTTCAACGTCTACCCAGCCGAGGTCGAGGCCGCCCTGGCCCGCCTCGACGGCGTGGTCGAGTCCGCGGTCGTCGGCGTGCCCGACGAGCGGATGGGCGAGGTCGGCAAGGCGTTCGTCATCCAGCGCGAGGGCGCCGACCTGACCCAAGAGCAGGTGGTCGCGTTCCTGCGCGACCGGATCGCCAACTTCAAGGTGCCGCGCCACGTCGAGCTGGTCCCCGACCTGCCCCGCAACGCCTCCCACAAGGTGCTCAAGCCCGAGCTGCGGGCCCGCGCGACCACGAAGGACGACTGATGGACCTGACGCTGCGCCCCGACGAGCTGGCCTTCCAGGCCGAGGCGCGGGCGTGGTTGAGCGCCAACGTGCCCACCACCCCGCTGCCCTCGATGGACACCGAGGCCGGCTTCCGCGCCCACCAGGAGTGGGAGGCCCGCCTCGCCGAGGCCCGCTGGTCGGTCGTCTCGTGGCCCGAGGAGCTCGGTGGCCGAGGCGCCTCGCTGGTCGAGTGGGTGGTCTTCGAGGAGGAGTACTACCGCGCCGGCGCGCCCGGCCGGGTCTCCCAGAACGGGATCTTCCTGCTCGCCCCGATCATCTTCGACCACGGCACCCCCGAGCAGCAGCAGCGCTTCCTGCCCTCGATGGCCAGCGGCGAGAAGATCTGGGCGCAGGCGTGGTCCGAGCCCGAGGCCGGCTCCGACCTGGCGTCGCTGACCTCGACCGCGCGCCGCGACGAGGCCCGGGGCGGGTGGGTCCTCAACGGCCAGAAGACCTGGTCCTCGCGCGCGGCGTACGCCGACTGGGGCTTCGGGCTCTTCCGCTCCGACCCGCAGGCGCAGCGGCACTCGGGACTGACCTACTTCCTCTTCCCGCTCGACGCCGAGGGCGTCACGGTGCGACCGATCGCCCAGCTCGACGGCGAGCCCGGCTTCGCCGAGATCTTCCTCTCCGACGTCTTCGTCCCCGACGCCGACGTGCTGGGCGCGCCCGGGGACGGCTGGCGGGTCGCGATGAGCACCGCCGGCAACGAGCGCGGCCTCTCGCTGCGCTCCCCCGGCCGCTTCTGCGCCGCCGCCGACCGGCTCGTCGACCTGTGGCGCGAGCACGGTGACGCGGTGCCCTCGGCCGGTCACGGCGTGGTCGACGCCTGGGTCCGGGCCCAGGCCTACCGGCTCTACACCTGGGGCACCGTCACCCGCCTCGCCGGCGGCGGCGAGATGGGCGCCGCCGGGTCGGTGAACAAGGTCTTCTGGTCCGAGCTCGACATCGCGCTGCACGAGACGGCGCTCGACCTGCTCGGCCCCGGATCCGAGGTCGGCTCCCGGTGGCTGGACGGCTACCTCTTCTCGCTGTCCGGACCGATCTACGCCGGCACCAACGAGATCCAGCGCAACATCGTCGCCGAGCGCATCCTCGGCCTGCCGCGCGAGCCGAAGGGAGCAGGTCGATGAGGTTCGTCCCCACCTCCGAGCAGGAGGACTTCACCGCGTCCCTGGGCCGACTGCTGGCCGGCGCCGACAGCGTCGGCGCCGCCCGCTCCTGGGCCCAGGGCGACCACGCCGCCGGGCTGGACCTGTGGCGCCGCCTGGCCGAGCAGGGCGTGCACGCGCTGCTGGTCCCCGAGGAGCACGGCGGCATGGGCGCGACCCCCGTCGAGCTGGTGCTGGCCCTCGAGCTGGTCGGCCGGCACGCCGTCCCCGGCCCCTGGGTCGAGTCGGTCGCCTACCTGCCCGTGGCACTGGGCTCCGGCCCCGTCGTCGAGGCGCTCGCCGAGGGTGGCCTCGGCACCGTCGCCCTCGCCCCCCACGTCCCCTACGCCCTCGACGCCGACCTCGCCGAGCACCGGTACGTCGTGGTCGACGGCGCGCTGCACGGCGCGGAGGTCGGCGAGCAGCACACCTCGGTCGACGGGACCCGCCGACTCTTCTCGGTCACGCCCACCGGCACCGGGCAGGACACCGGGCAGGACACCGGGCTGGGCACCGGCGACCTGGACCGGGCCTTCGACACCGCCGTGCTCGCATGCGCCGCGCAGCTGCTCGGCGCCGGCGAGCGGCTGCTCGACGACGCCGTGGCCTACGTCAAGCAGCGTCGTCAGTTCGGCCGGGAGATCGGGTCATACCAGGCGATCAAGCACCAGCTGGCCGACGTGCGGATCGCGCTCGACTTCGCCCGCCCGCTCGTCCACGGGGCGGCCCTGGCCGACCCGGCGACCTTCGGCCGCGACGCCTCAGCGGCCAAGCTCGCCGCCGCCGACGCGGCGTACCTCGCCGCGCGGGTGGCGCTGCAGGTGCACGGCGCCGTCGGCTACACCCTCGAGCTCGACCTGAGCCTGTGGATCACCAAGGTCCGTGCACTGGTCGCCGCGTGGGGCACCACGGCCTACCACCGCGACCGGGTGCTGGCCGCCCTGGTGGCCGAGCGCGAGCAGCGCACGGAGGTGGCGGGCTGATGGAGCTGGCGCTGAGCGAGGAGCAGGTCGAGCTGGCCTCGACCCTGCGCGCGCTGCTGGCCAAGCGGGCCGACAGCGCGGCCGTGCGCGCCGCCGCCGACTCCGACGAGGGCTTCGACCGGGCGCTGTGGGAGCTGCTGTGCGAGCAGGTCGGGGTCGCCGCACTGGCGGTGCCCGAGGAGCACGACGGCGCGGGCTTCTCGGCGTTCGAGACGTGCGTGGTGCTCGAGGAGCTGGGCCGCTCGCTGGCGCCGTCGCCGCTGCTGGCCACGCTGGTGGTCTCCGAGACGCTGCTGGCCGGCGGGTCCGCCGACGCCTGCGCCCGGCTGCTGCCGCGCGTGGCCGCGGGCGAGGTCGCCACCCTGGCGTGGGCCGGTCTGACCGGGCCCGGCCGCCCCGAGCCGGTGCGCGCCGACGGATCCCGGCTCAGCGGCACGGTCGGGCCGGTGCTGCTCGGCGACGTCGCCGAGGTGCTCCTGGTCGCGGCCCGCACCGCCGACGGGCCGGACTCGGTCGGGCTCTTCGAGGTCGACCCCGCCGCGCCCGGCCTGACCCGCACCCGCACGCCCGCCATGGACACCACCCTGCGCCTGGCCACCCTCGAGCTCGACGGCGTCGAGGCCACGCCGGTGGCCGCCGACGCCGGCGCCGCGCTCGCCCGGGCCCACCTGGTCGGCACCGCCGCCGTCGCGGCGCTGCAGGTCGGCGGCGCCCAGCGCGGGCTCGACATGACGGTGGCCTACGCCAAGGAACGCGTGCAGTTCGGGCGCCCGATCGGCTCCTTCCAGGCGCTCAAGCACCGGATGGCCGACATGCTGGTGCTCGTCGAGACCGCCCGGTCGATCGCCTGGGCGGCGGCGTACGCCGTCTCCGTCGGCAGCGACGACGCCGCACGGCTGGCGGCGAGCGCGGGCTCGTGGTGCTCCGACGCGCTGGAGCAGGTGGCGGCCGAGACCGTGCAGATGCACGGTGGCATCGCGATCACCTGGGAGCACGACGCGCAGCTGGTCTTCAAGCGCGCCCACGCCCTGGGCCAGCTCTTCGGCCAGGCCCACGAGCACCGGCGCGCCATCCTGGCCTGAGACACAGAGGGTCGAGTGACCCTCCAGGCACCTCCTGGCCCCCCGCTGGCGAGCCTGGGGGGTCACTCGATCGGCTTCCCCGGGTACCCGGGGAAACCGCACGGCCGGCTCAGCCCCGCATCGGGACAGCCACCCCCCGCTCATCGGCCACCTCGGCGGCGCGCTCGTAGCCGGCGTCGACGTGGCGGATCACGCCCATGGCGGGGTCGTTGGTCAGCACCCGCTCGATCTTCTGGGCGGCCAGGTCGGTGCCGTCGGCCACGCAGACCTGCCCGGCGTGGATGGAGCGGCCCATCCCGACGCCGCCGCCGTGGTGGATGGAGACCCAGGTGGCGCCGGAGGCGGTGTTGACGAGCGCGTTGAGCAGCGCCCAGTCGGCGATCGCGTCGGAGCCGTCGAGCATCGCCTCGGTCTCGCGGTAGGGCGAGGCGACCGAGCCGCAGTCGAGGTGGTCGCGCCCGATGACGACCGGAGCCTTCAGCTCGCCCGAGGCGACCATCTCGTTGAACTTCAGCCCGGCGCGGTGCCGCTCGCCGTAGCCCAGCCAGCAGATCCGCGCCGGCAGGCCCTGGAAGGAGACCCGCTCGCCGGCCATCGTGATCCACTTGTGCAGCCGCTCGTACTCCGGCTTCTCGTGGGCCGGGAAGAGCTCGAGGATGGCGCGGTCGGTGGCGGCGATGTCGGCGGGGTCGCCCGACAGCGCGGCCCAGCGGAACGGGCCCTTGCCCTCGCAGAAGAGCGGGCGGATGTAGGCGGGCACGAAGCCGGGGAACTCGAAGGCCCGGTCGTAGCCGCCCTTGCGGGCCTCGTCGCGGATCGAGTTGCCGTAGTCGAAGACCTCGGCGCCGGCGTCCTGGAAGCCGACCATCGCCCGCACGTGCGCAGCCATCGAGGCCTGCGCGGCCTTCGTGAAGCCGGCCGGGTCGGTGGTGCGCTCACGCTCCCAGTCCTCGAAGGCCACCCCGGCCGGCAGGTAGTAGAGCGGGTCGTGCGCGGAGGTCTGGTCGGTGACGACGTCGATCGGGGCGCCCCGCTCGAGCAGCTCGGGCAGCACCTCCGCGGCGTTGCCGAGCACCCCGATCGAGAGCGGGCGGCGCTCGTCGCGCGCGGCGACCGCGAGCTCGAGGGCGTGGTCGAGGGACTCGGCGCGCACGTCGAGGTAGCGGTGCTCGATGCGCCGCTCGATGCGGGCCGGGTCGCACTCGACGCAGATCGCGACCCCGTCGTTCATCGTGACCGCGAGCGGCTGCGCGCCGCCCATCCCGCCGAGCCCGGCGGTGAGGGTGATGGTGCCGGCCAGGGTCCCCGAGAACCGCTTGTCGGCGACGGCGGCGAAGGTCTCGAAGGTGCCCTGCAGGATGCCCTGGGTGCCGATGTAGATCCACGAGCCGGCGGTCATCTGCCCGTACATGGTCAGCCCGAGGTCCTCCAGGCGGCGGAACTCCTCCCAGTTCGCCCAGTCGCCGACCAGGTTGGAGTTGGCGATCAGCACGCGCGGCGCCCACTCGTGGGTGCGCATCACGCCGACGGGCTTGCCCGACTGCACCAGCAGGGTCTCGTCGTCGCCGAGGTCGCGCAGGCTGCGCACGAGGGCGTCGTACGCCGCCCAGCTGCGCGCCGCCTTGCCGGTGCCGCCGTAGACGACGAGGTCCTCGGGCCGCTCGGCGTTGGCCGGGTCGAGGTTGTTCATCAGCATCCGCAGCGGCGCCTCGGTCTGCCAGGAACGGGCCGAGAGCTCGGTGCCGGTGGCGGCGTGGATCGGCAGGCGGGGGTTGGTGGCGCTCATGCGAGGGCTCCGATCTGGTGCTCGACGGCGGACAGGACGGCTCCGGAGGCGACCAGGCCGACGGTGGTCTCGATCTCCGGGGACAGGTGGCGGTCGGGGCCGGGGCCCTCGACCCCTGCCTCGCGCAGCAGCGCCACGACGGCGGCGGTGGCCGGGGCGGGGGCCAGCGGGGCGCGCAGGTCGAGGGCGCGGGCGGCGGTGAGGACCTCGATGGCCACTACCCGGGTGAGCCCGTCGACGGCGCGGCGCAGCTTGCGCGCCGCCGACCAGCCCATCGAGACGTGGTCCTCCTGCATGGCGCTGCTGGGGATGGAGTCGACGGAGGCCGGCGCGGCCAGCCGCTTCATCTCCGAGACGATGGCCGCCTGGGTGTACTGCGCGATCATCAGCCCGGAGTCGACGCCGGGGTCGTGGGCCAGGAACGGCGGCAGCCCGTGGTTGCGGGCCTTGTCGAGGAAGCGGTCGGTGCGTCGCTCGCTGATGGAGGCGACGTCGGCGGCGACGATGGCCAGGAAGTCGAGGGCGTAGGCGACCGGCGCCCCGTGGAAGTTGCCGTTGGACTCCACCCGACCGCCCTGCCCGTCCTGCCCGTCGTCGGCGGCCAGCACCACGGGGTTGTCGACGGCGCTGGCCAGCTCGCGCGAGGCGACCAGGTCGCAGTGCTCGAGGGTGTCGCGGGCCGCGCCGTGCACCTGCGGCGAGCAGCGCAGCGAGTAGGCGTCCTGCACGCGGTGGCACTCCGGCCCGCGGTGCGAGGCGACGACCGCCGAGCCCTCCAGCAGTCGCACCAGGTTGGCGGCCGAGGCGGCCTGCCCGGGGTGCGGGCGCAGCGCCTGCAGGTCGGCGGCGAAGACCCGGTCGGTGCCGAGCTGGCCCTCGACCGACATCGCCGCGGCCACGTCGGCGGTGCGCAGCAGCACCCGCAGGTCGGCGATGGCCATCAGCAGCATCGCCAGCATCCCGTCGGTGCCGTTGATCAGCGCCAGCCCCTCCTTGGCGGCCAGCTCGACCGGCCGCAGGCCCACGGCGGCCAGCGCGTCGGCGGCCGGCACCAGCGCACCGGCGGCGTCGCGCACCGTCCCCTCCCCCATCAGCGCCAGGGCGCAGTGCGAGAGCGGCGCCAGGTCGCCGGAGCAGCCGAGCGAGCCGTGCTCGTGCACGACCGGGGTGATCCGGTGGGTGAGCAGGTCGGCGAGCAGCTGGGCCGTCTCGAGCCGGATGCCGGTGTGGCCGGTGGCCAGCGTCGAGAGGCGCAGCAGCATCAGCCCGCGGGTCACCTCGGTCTCGACCTCGGGCCCGGAGCCGGCGGCGTGCGAGCGCACCAGCGAGCGCTGCAGCTGGGCGCGCAGCTCGGTGGGGATGTGCCGGGTGGCCAGCGCCCCGAAGCCGGTCGAGATGCCGTACGCCGGCGTGGGGGCCGCGGCGAGCTCCTCGACGACCGCGCGGCCACGCTCGATCGCGGCGACGGCGTCGTCGCCGAGCCGGACCCCGCCACCGTGGCGGGCCACCGCCAGCAGCTGCTCGGGGGTGACCGGGCCGACCCCGAGGACGCTGGTGGCCGGCGGGGTGCGCTCGTGGCTCTGGTGCTGGTGCATGCCTCCATGCTCCGACCGGCACCCGCCGCTCGCCAGAGCCACGACCGGCCCGTCGTCTCGGATCTGAGACTGGCTGGGACTGACCGTCCGGGTGGTTGCCGTTTCGGGTCCCGGCCCCGGGGGTACCTGTGCGCGCACCCGACCCGAGAGGAGACCCCATGTCCTCCAGCACCTCCCCCACCCCCGCCGTCGGCCGGGCAGGCGGGCAGGACCGGGCCGGGGCGCCCAGCCTCACCGCTCCCGGGCTGCTCCTCGGCGCCGGCCTCGGCGGCTTCGTCGACGGCATCCTGATCCACCAGGTCCTGCAGTGGCACCACATGCTGACCTCGACCGACACCGACAACATCGGGGTGCCCTACTACCCCGACACCACCGTCCACGGCCTCGAGATCAACACGCTGTGGGACGGCTTCTTCCACACTGCCACCTGGCTGCTCGTCCTGGGCGGGCTGGCCCTGCTGTACTCCAGGATCCAGCACTCGCGCGGGCGGGTGTGGACCTCGCGGGCCCTGTGGGGCTGGGTGCTGGCCGGGTGGGGCCTCTTCAACCTCGTCGAGGGCGTCGTCGACCACCACCTGCTCGGCATCCACCACGTGCGCAGCGGGCCGCACCAGACCTGGTGGGACCTGGGCTTCCTGGCGCTCGGCGCCCTGCTGCTCGTCGGCGGCTGGCTGCTGCAGCGGGGCGCCCGGGTCCACGACGACCCGTGATCGACCTGGTCGCGCAGCTGCTGGGCTGGGCGCCGCTGCTGCTGGCCGGCCTGGCGGGCACGGCCTACGCCTGGGGCGCGGCCCTCGAGCGGGAGCGGCGCGGCTGGCCGGCACGGCGTACGGCGTCGTTCCTCGCCGGCACCACCCTGGTCGTCCTGGCCCTGTCGCCGGACGTCGACGCCTGGGCCGACCGCGACTTCGCCGGCCACGCCGCCCAGCACCTCCTGCTGGCGATGCTGGCCCCGCTGCTCCTCGTGCTCGGGGCGCCCACGACGCTGCTGCTGCGCCGGCTGCCGCACCGCGCCGCGCGACGCCTGGGCCCGCTGCTGCACGGACCGGTCGGGCGGGTGCTGGCACACCCCGTGCCCGCGCTGGTGCTCAGCAGCGGCGGGCTGGTGGTGCTCTACCTGACCCCGCTCTACGAGCTGAGCACCCGCCACGACCTGGTGCACGCCCTGGTGCACGTGCACCTGCTCGCGGCCGGGCTGCTGTTCACCTGGGCGATCGCCGGGCCGGACCCCGCGGCGGGGCGGGCCTCGGTGCGGGCCCGGCTGGTCGCGCTCGGCGTCGCGGTGGCCGTGCACGCCACGCTCTCGCAGCTGCTGCACGCCGGCGTGCTGGTGCGGGTCGACGAGCCGGCGCAGGAGATGCGGGCGGCCGGCTCGTTGATGTACTTCGGTGGCGACCTCATCGAGCTGCTGCTGGCCCTCGCGCTCCTGGCCACGTGGCGCCCGGCCCCTCGACGGGCGGACACCCAGGTTCCTCACAGGCCGGCCGGAGCCGGGTGACAGGTCGGGTCCGCACGCTGGTCCCGACCCACCCACAGCACCGAGGAGGAGCGACATGCGTCGCACAGCAACGTTCACCGCCGGGGTCGTCCTGGCCGCCACCGCCGGCACCGGGCTCGCCGCCTGGGCCGTGCCGGCCCTGGCCCAGGACACCGAGAGCCAGGGCTCCCAGGTCGCAGGACAGGGAGCCGACGACGACAACGACACCGAGGACGCCGAGGACCGGCGTGCCGAGATGCAGGCCGCCCTGGCCGACGCCCTGGCCGCCGAGCTCGGCCTCGACGCCGACGAGGTCGCGGCCGCACTGGAGAAGGTGCAGACCGACCTGCGCGCCGAGATGCAGACCGAGCACCTCGAGCGCCTGGAGGAGCGCCTCGCCGAGGCCGTCGAGGCGGGCGAGCTGACCCAGGAGGAGGCCGACGAGGTGCTCGGGCGCGCCGAGTCCGGCGAGCTGCGGGGCCCCGGCCGACGCGGCGGCCACGGCGGGCACGGCGGCCCCGGTGGCCCCGGTGGCCCCGGTGGCTGGGCGGAGGACAGCGCCACCAGCCTCTGACCGGCGCCCGGCTCGCCGCGCCACAGCACCACGAAGCCCGCCCCGGCACTGCCGGGGCGGGCTTGCTGCACGGGCGGGCGGAGCGGAGGCGCTAGTCCTCGTGCTCGTGTCCTTCGAGCTCCTCGAACGGCTCGAGGGCGTTGCCCACGGTGCGGGGGTCGAGCTCGGTCTGGCTGCGGTACGCCGCCCGCCCCAGCATGTTGCTCGCCACCGACGACACGACCAGTGCGGCGCCGACCGCCAGGGCCGCCTTGACGCCGTCGAGGACGGTGAGGTCGCCGGCGGACAGGTCGTGCACCGCCGCGCCGATGATGACCAGCGGCAGGCCGGCGCCGGTGGCGGGGCTGAGGTTGTTGACCCGGCTGATGGCGTCGCGCGAGCGCAGCATGCCCAGGGCCGTGACGAGGAAGAACAGCGCGCCGAGCAGCATCAGCAGTCCCGCCACCACCGCCCCGACGTCCCCGGCGCTCATCGCTCGCCCCGGGTGAGCATCCGGGCGAACGCCGCCGTGGCGAGGATCCCGCACAGCGCCGCGAGCAGGGCCACGTCGTACAGGACCGGGATCGAGCCGAGCACGCCGACCAGGACGAACACCGCCGTCGCGCAGAAGAAGAGCAGGTCGCCCGCGACCGCGCGGCTCGCGTCGTCGGGACCCCGCAGGATCTGCACCGTGCCGAGGGCCGAGGCGATGACGACCACGACGATGGCGGCCACGACGAGCACGCTCATCGCGCGCCCCGTCCGCGGGTGGCGGCCAGCACGTGGGCGCGCATCCCGACGAGGTCGGCGTGCACGGCCTCCTCGTCCTCGCCGAAGAGCGCCTGCACGAACGCCGCGGGCGGCTGATCGCCGTCCGCCGGGGACACGCCGAGCACGAGCGTCCCGGGGGTGATGGTGATCGAGCTGGTCAGCAAGGTGACCTCCAGGTCGGTGAGGTCGTCGAGCGCGAGCTTGACGATCCTGGGTCGCTGGGTGGAGCCGGGGGTGCCCACGTCGGCGGCCAGGCGCAGCACGGAGACGGTCAGCTGCCAGACCAGCCAGGGGGCGTAGAGGAGGACCAGGCGCAGGAGGGTCATGGCGCGGTCACCGCCTCGACGTACGCCGTCACGTCGAGCAGGCCCTCGGCCGCCTGCAGGCACAGCTCCCACAACGGCCCCGGCACCACGAAGATCGCGAGCGAGACCAGCAGCAGCGCGCCGGCCGGGGCCAGGCTCCGCTTCTGCATCCGGGTCTCGGCGTCGACGGGGGGCAGGTCGGTGTGGCCCTTGCCCCGGGACGGGGACTCCTCCAGCGGCGGGCCCCAGAAGACGTCGCCCCACAGCTTCGTCATCGACAGCAGGGTGCCGATGCTGGCCACGACCAGGACGCCGAGCACCAGCCAGATCCAGGCACCCTCGAGGTCGGCGGCGGCGCGGGCGATGCCGACCTTGCCGAAGAACCCGGACGAGGGCGGGAAGCCGACCAGCGACATCATCGCGAGCGCCACGACCACCGCGAGCAGCGGCTCGCGGCGCATCAGCCCGGAGAGCCCGAGGAACTGGTGGGTCAGGTAGGCACGCTCGATGGCTCCCGAGCTGAGCAGCAGCGAGCCCATCACCAGGATGTGGTGGACCATGTAGAACAGCCCGGCGGCGAGCCCGAGCTGGGTCCCGACCCCCAGCCCGATGAGGATGTAGCCGACGCCGGCGATCATCTGCCAGGCCAGGCTGCGTCGCACCATCCGCTCGCCGAGGGAACCGTAGGCACCGACGAGCATGGTGACGCCGAAGACCACCAGGAGCGGCACCATCCACGAGGTGGCACCGTCGAGGACGGTCTGGTGGATCCGGAAGATCGCGTAGATCGCGACCTTGGTGTGCAGGGCGGAGAAGAGCGCCATCACGGTGGCCGAGGTGGCCGGGTAGGCACGGGGCAGCCAGCCGTGCAGGGGAACGACGCCGGCCTTGACCGCCAGCGCGAGGAGGACCACCCCCACCGCCAGCTGGAACCGCGGGTCGTCGGCGTCCACGCCCGAGAGGACCGCCATGTTCACCGAGCCGGCGACGCCGTACACCAGGCCGACGCCGATCAGCAGGATCGTCGACGTGACCAGGTTGACCACCACGAAGAGCCGCCCGATGCCGAGGCGCCGCCACGTCCCGGTCATCGCGATCAGCGCGTACGACGGGAGCAGCATCACCTCGATGAAGACGAACAGGTTGAACACGTCGCCGGTCAGCAGCGCACCGTTGACCCCGGCGGACAGCATCATCACCAGGGTCGGGAAGAAGCGGAGCCGGGCCTCCCCCGTGACGAGCGCGAACCCGATGCACGCGGTGGTCGTGAAGCCGGTGACGGTGATCATCACGGCGGTGAAGGTGTCGGAGACCAGGGGGATGGCGATCCCGGGGACGAACCCGCCGACGTTGTGGGCCAGCACGGGGGTCTGCGCGTGCTCGACGAGCAGGGCGGCGCCACCGGCGGTGGTCACCACCGGGGCGAGCACGAGCAGGGCCCGCGCGACTGCCCCGGGGACGAGCGCACCCAGGGCGGCGCCGAGCAGCGGCACGACGACGAGCAGCGGGAGGAGGGAGCCGGTCATGCGTGGTGGTCCTCTCCGGTGTCGGGCACGTGCCGGGTGTCGTCGTCGTGGCCGATGCGGGCGAGCGCGAGCATGAAGACGGTGACGGCGAGGGTGATCACGATGGCGGTGAGCACGAAGGCCATCGGCAGCGGGTCGCCGGCCTCGGCCGGGTCCCCCACCCCGGTCAGGGGCTCGCCGCGCCAGGCGGAGACACCGGAGGCGAGCAGCACCAGGTTGGCCCCGTGCGAGAGCAGGGTGATCCCGAAGACGATGCGGACCAGGCCCGGCTGGCAGAGCAGGTAGACGCCACCGGCGACCAGGACCCCGATGGTGATCGGCAGGACGGTCACCCGATCTCCTCCTTGGTCTCCGTGGTGGCCGGCGATGAGGCGGCACCCTCCAGGATGCCGGGACCACCGGTCGTGTGCTCGGTGGCGGAACCGTCCGGTGGCGTGGCGCCGAGCCGGTCGAAGGCCACCATCACCAGGCCGAGCACCGCGGCGTAGACCCCGATGTCGAAGACCAGGGAGGTGCTGAGCTTGGTGCCGGCGACCGTGCCGTAGAGCGGCTGCAGGAACGAGGAGTCGGCGTAGCCCAGCAGTCCGCTGGCCAGGGCGGTCAGCACGCCACCGCCGATCAGTGCGAGGTGCAGCCGCGCGGGGCCGACGGCCCGGTCCTCGGGACGCGCCAGGTAGACCTGGGCCACGACCACGGAGGCGACGAGGGCCGCGATGAAGCCACCGCCGGGGGCGTTGTGGCCGCGCCAGAAGATGACGGCCGACAGCACGAGCAGGACGGGTCCGACCACCCGGAGCAGCAGCTGCAGCGCGCGCAGGTTGCTCTGCGCGTCGAGCAGCGCGGCTCGGGCCTGCGGGTCCCGCAGGGCTGCGACGGGTCGCAGCGGGATCCGCTCGGCCCGGTCGGTCCAGCCGGGCGGGTCGAGAGCCGCCCGGGGGATGGTGGTCAGGACGGCGACGATGGCGACGCCGGCCAGGCCCAGCACGGCGAGCTCGCCCAGGGTGTCCAGGGCCCGGAACTCGACGAGGATGACGTTGACCAGGTTGTCGCCGCCGGTCACCTCGGTGCCCTCGGAGAGGTAGTACTCGGCCGGCCCGGAGCGCTCCCGGCGACCGGTCAGCAGCCAGGTGCCCAGGCCCGCGGCGACGCCGAGGCCGCCGGCCAGGACGAGAGCACCGCCGCGACGGCGGATGTTCGAGCGCCCGAAGCGGCGCGGGAGCTGGCGCAGCACCAGCATGATCACCACCACGGTCAGCACCTCGACCATCAGCTGGGTCAGGCCCACGTCGGGCGCGCCCAGCGCGAACAGCTGGACGGTGACGGCGATCCCCACGCCCCCGAGGGCGACGGTGGCGGCGACCCGGGAGTCGGCCAGGCACGTCGCGACGACACCGAGCGCGATGAGGACGAGCAGCCCGACGTCGATGGGCCGCCACAGGTCGGGCTGGGTCGCGGGCACGTCGCCGACGCCGAGGACCGCGAGGCTGCCGACCCCGAGGACGAGGGTCAGCACGACGAGCGGCGGGACCACGTGGCGACGCGGGTGGTCGGCGGCGACCGTCCAGGCGATCCTGCGGCCCACGTGGCCTGCGGCAGCGAAGATGCGCTCGAGCGCGTCGGCGCCGGTGCCGGGCAGCAGGTCGACCTCGAGCCTGCGGTAGAGCGCCCGGCGCCGCGTCATCAGCGCGGCGCCGACCGCGATCACGGCGGCGCTGACGAAGAGCTCGGGAGCCAGTCCGTGCCACAGCTTCAGCTCGTACGCCGACTCCGCGCCCATCGCCTGGACGGCGCGCTCGACCGGGACGTCGAGGACCCACACGGCGAGCCCGAGCGGCAGCCCGGCCCAGATCGGGGCCGCGGCGGGCAGGAACAGCCCGGCGCTGGGACCGTGGCAGGTCTTGGCCCGCTCCCCGTCGACGAATCCCCCCAGCACGATCTTGGCGCTGTAGGCGACGGTCAGGACCGACCCGAGCCCGGCGGCAGCCAGCGCGAGGACCCCCACCCAGGCGGGGCCGGGGGCCTCCAGCATCGAGCCGAGGATCGTCTCCTTGCTCACGAAGCCGAGCATCGGCGGGATCCCGGCCATGCTCGCGGTGCCGAGGACGACGGTCGCGAAGCTCCACGGCATCACCCGTCGCAGCTCGGGCAGACGTCGGATGTCGCGGGTGCCGGCGGCGTGATCGATGACGCCGACCATCATGAAGAGCCCGGACTTGAACAACGCGTGGGCGATCGTGTGGATCACGGCGGCGGTCAGCGCCTTCTCGGTGCCGACACCGATGGCCGCGGTGATCAGCCCCAGCTGGCTCACCGTCGAGTAGGCCATCAGCCGCTTGAGGTCGTGCTGCTGGAAGGCGAAGAGCGCCGCCATCGCGGCGGTGAAGAGGCCCACGCTGATCAGCAGCGCGTTCCAGACCGGCACCTCGGAGAACGCCTCGGAGAAGCGCAGCATCAGGTAGATGCCCGCCTTGACCACCGCGGCCGCGTGCAGGTAGGCGCTCACCGGGGTGGCGGCGGCCATCGCGTCGGGCAGCCAGGGGTGGAAGGGGAACTGCGCGGCCTTGGTGAAGCCGGCCACGGCGACCAGGACCGCGACCACCGCGGTGAACCCGGGACGCTCGGTCCACACGTCGGAGGCCAGCGCCTGCGAGAGCGACGTCGTACCGGTGGCCACCACCATCAGCACGACGGCCAGCAGCAGGGTGAGCCCACCGAAGAAGGTCATGAACAGCGTGCGAGCCGACGCCGACTCGGCCCCCGAACCGGACCGGGCGATCAGCAGGAAGGAGGCCAGGGAGGTGATCTCCCAGCACGCGAACAGCAGGACGAGGTCGTCGGCCAGGACGAGCCCGACCATGCCGAGGGCGAAGACGGTCATCCACAGGTAGAAGCCGAGCTGGCGTCCCTCCCCGAGGTACTCCACGGAGTAGACGAGGACCGCTGCGCCGATGAGCAGGGCGATCATCACGAAGACCAGGCCGAGCCCGTCCATGCGCAGCGCCAGCTCGACGTCGAGGGCGGGCAGCCAGGCGGCCGTCCAGGTGACCTCGCCACCGTCGAGGACCTCGCGCGCGGACGGGACCATCGCGGCCGCGAGGGCGAGGAAGGCCAGGGCCAGCGGCCATCCCGCTCGGCGTTGCAGCGCCCCGGTCAGCGGGACCGCGAGGACGGGAACCGCCGCAAGAGCGACCAGCAGCCACACCAGTGTCATCGCGGACCCTTCCTCGGCCGGGCTGAGCATCTCCGCACGAGTCGAGCCAGCCCGGCACTGAGCAGGGGCGATGCCCGTGGGACGGCCGAGCCTAGCAATCGCCGGTGAGGCGTGGCGGGGAGGGGATCGGGCCCTGGGAGGATGTCGGTCCCCGCCGGCGTGGCGGGGACGACGTGTGGTGGAGCTGAGGGGATTCGAACCCCTGACCTTCTCATTGCGAACGAGACGCGCTACCAACTGCGCCACAGCCCCATCGCGCCCGAAGACGCTCGAGGAACGCTAGCACCCGGCCCGGCCGGCGCCGAATCCGGACCCCCGGAGCCAGGGGCTCAGGTGCCGACGGCGCGTCCGTCGTCGCCCTGGTCACGGCGGGCCCGGCGCTCCCGGTCGGCCTGGTCGCCCTCGCGGGCGAGCGCGGCGTCGATCTCGGTGCGACCCGAGGTCCAGACCCCGGTGGAGTCGAGGTCGATCGTGCGCACCGTGCGGCGCGTGGCCGCCGGCTTCGTGACGTACGTCGGCAGGGTCATCGGCACCGGGTCCCAGCCGCCCGCGGGGGCCTCGACGGCCACCTGCGGCTGCACGACCGGCACCTCCTCGGTCTGCGGCTCGTCGTCGGCGACGTCCTCGGCTGCGTCGGGCGCATCGTCTGCCTCGTCTGCGTCGTCCTCGTCGGCCTCGGCCTCGGCTCCGTCGTCCTCGACCGGCACGGCAGGGATCCGCGCCAGTGGGCCGGAGAGACCGGTCTCGCGGCGCACCATCAACCGGCAGGTCACCAGCCAGGCCACCAGCAGGGCACCCGGGACACCCAGGTAGGCAGGGCTCACCAGGCCGGCGATGCTCAGCACGCCGACCGCGGCCAGGGCGCCCAGCAGGGCGACGAGCACGCGACGGCGCCGGCGCGCGGCCCGGTTGGCCGCGGCGCGACGCTGGGCCGGGGTGCGCACGGGCGGCAGGGCTGAGGCGTCGAGGCTGGCCGCGGGAGGTGCTGCGTCCAGGCCCGGGGCGGGCTCGCTGCCGACTGAGGCGCTGCTGGCCTTGGTGACCACCACCGGCGGCGCGGAGGCACGTCCCGGGGTGACCACCAGGCGCGCCGAGCGGCGGGTGACCGGCTCGCGACGGGCCAGCACCCGCATGGTCTGGGAGAAGCGGTCGACCGAACGGCTGCGCACCACGTCGTCGTGGTGCTTGAGCGCCTTCGGGACCAGGTAGACGGCCCACGCCACGGCGAGGGCGACGAAGATCAGTGCGCTCAGGTCCACGGGCTCGACCCTAGGTTCGCTAGCGCAGGATGGGGTGGATGTCCACCAGTGTGTCGCAAATTGCTGGTGTGACTCGTGGGGTTCAGCTGCCCGTGACCAGCCCGACCAGCCCGCCGGGAGGCACGTCCTCGACGGTGATCGCGTAGAGGCGGTGGTCGCGCCAGTCGCCGTCGATGTGCAGGTAGCGGGGGGCGTAGCCCACCTCGTGGGCGCCGAGCTTCTCGACGACCCGCAACGAGTTGGAGTTCTCGGGGCGGATGGCGATCTCGACGCGGTGCAGGCCGAGCCCGGAGAAGGCGTGGTCGACGACCATCGCGACCGCCAGCGGGATGATCCCGCGCCCGGCGAAGCGCCGGTCGATCCAGTAGCCGACCGAGCCGAACTGGGCGGAGCCGCCGACAACGTTGTTGAGCGTCACCTGCCCCGCGAACTCGCCGTCCACCTCGACGACGAACGGGTACGTCGTGCCCTGGCGGGCCTGGCGGCGCATCCGCCACACCAGCGCCCGGAAGGTCGTGGGCCGCGGGTCTCCCCCGGGCGGCACGGTGGCGTCCCACGGCAGCAGCCACGCGGCGTTCTGCTGGCGTGCGCGGCGCCAGGCCTCGGCGTCGGAGACCCGCATCGGGCGCAGCAGCACCTCACCGTGGCGCAGCCGCACCGGCCACCCGCCTCGGACGGCCGGCCGGGGACGGCTCAATGGTCGCTCCCGACGACCTGCTCCACGGCGTGCACCAGCACCGGTGCGAGCACCTCGAGGCCGTCCTTGACCCCGCCCCGCGACCCCGGCAGGTTCACCACCAGGCAGGAGCCGACGACCCCGGCGAGGCCTCGCGAGAGCATGGCGGTCGGCACGCCCTTGGCCAGGCCGTGGGCGCGGATGGCCTCGGCGATGCCGGGCACCTCCCGCTCCAGCAGCGCGCGGGTGGCCTCGGGGGTGCGGTCGGTGGGGGTCAGCCCGGTGCCGCCGGTGGTGAGGACCAGCCGGGCCCCGGCCGAGACCGCGGCGGAGATCGCCTCGCGCACCGGGTCGCCGTCGGGCACCACGACCGGCTCGTCGACGACGAAGCCCAGGTCACGCAGGGCGGTGACGATCAGCGGGCCGGTGGTGTCGTCGTACACGCCGGCCGCGGCACGGTTGGAGGCGACGACGACGCCGGCGGGCAGGCTCACGGCCGGGCCCAGTCGCCCGAGCGGCCGCCGCTCTTGGTCTCGACACGCACGTCGGTGATGACCGCGGCCTTGTCGACTGCCTTGACCATGTCGACGACGGTCAGGGCGGCCACCGAGACGGCGGTGAGGGCCTCCATCTCGACGCCGGTGCGGTCGGTGGTGCGCACGGTCGCGGCGATCTCGACGGCGTCGTCGGCCACCGCGAGGTCGACCTCGACCCCCGAGAGCGCCAGCGGGTGGCACAACGGCACCAGCGACGGCGTCTGCTTGGCGCCCATGATCCCGGCCAGCCGGGCCACCGCGAGCGCGTCGCCCTTGGGCACGCCCTCACCGCGCAGCAGCGCCACGACCTTCTCCGAGACCAGCACCCGGCCCGACGCCCGCGCGGTGCGCGCGGTGACGGCCTTGTCGGAGACGTCGACCATGCGCGCCGCGCCGTGCTCGTCGACGTGGGTCAGCCGGTCCTGGCCGGGCTCGGCGGGCTCAGCAGGCTTCCCGGGCATCAGTGACCGCCCTCCAGCCCCGAGTCGAGGTGGATGACGCCCACCTCGGCCCCGGCCGGCAGCCGGGTGACGTCCTCGGGCACCACGACCAGCGCGTCGGCCTCGGCCAGGTCGCCGACCAGGTGCGAGCCCGGCCCGCCGACCGGGCTGATCCGGCCGTGCCCGGGCTCGGTCGTGGCCCGCAGGAACTGGCGCCGCCCCGGCGGCGAGGTGATCGCGTGGGTCAGCCGCATCGGCACCGTCGGGCGCGAGAGCGGGCTGAGCCCCATCATCGCCCGCAGCGCCGGCAGCACGAACAGCTCGAAGGACAGGTACGACGAGACCGGGTTGCCGGGCAGCGTGAAGATCAGGGTGTCGTCCTCACCGACCGTGCCGAAGCCCTGGGGCTTGCCCGGCTGCATCGCGACCGGACCGAACCAGACGGTGCCCAGCGGCGCGAGCGCCTCCTTGACCACGTCGTAGTCGCCCATCGAGATGCCTCCGGAGGTGACCACGACGTCGGCGCGCACCAGCTGGTCCTCGAGGGCGTCGAGGAAGGCGCGCGGCTGGTCGGGCACGATCCCGACCCGGTAGGCCAGCGCGCCGGCCCGGCGCGCCGCGGCCGCGAGCAGGTAGGAGTTGCCGTCGTAGATCGAGTCGTGGCCCAGCTGGGTGCCCGGCTCGCGCAGCTCGGTGCCGGTGGAGAGGATCACCACCCTCGGGCGCGGGCGCACGGCGATGGTCGCGCGCCCCACCGAGGCCAGCAGGCCCAGGTGGCGCGGGCCGAGCACGGTGCCCTCGTCGATGAGCAGGTCGCCGACCGAGACGTCCTCGCCCGAGCAGCGCACGTGCTGGCCCTCGCCGGGCGCCTTGTCGATGCGCACCCGCGCGACGCCGCGGTCGGTCCACTCGTAGGGCACGACTGCGTCGGCGCCGGCCGGCATCGGCGCGCCGGTCATGATCTTGGCCGCCGTGCCGGGCGAGAGCGCCAGCAGCCGCGCGTTGCCGGCCCCGATCTCGCCGACCACGGGCAGCTCGACCGGGTCGTCGGGCCCGGCCCCCACCACGTCGGCGCGGTGCACGGCGTAGCCGTCCATCGCGGAGTTGTCGAAGGGCGGCAGCGCGATCGGCGAGACCACCGACTCCGCCGCCGCGAGGCCCAGCGACTCCATCAGCGGCTGCTGGTAGGCCGGCAGCGGGCGGACCGCGGCCAGGATGCGCTCGAGGTGCTCCTCGACGGTGATCGGCGCGGGCGCGTCAGGCATTCGGGTCGCCGCTCAGCACGGCACCCGGGTCGACGCGCTGGGCCGAGCGTCCACCGACCCGGACGTCGCCGACCACCGAGACCCCGTGGCCGAAGGTGACGTCGCCCTGGATCGTCAGGCTCTGCGCCTGCTTCAGCGACGGGGCGCCCTCGGGGAAGCGCTTGTCGAACTCGCCGACGAGCTTGTAGTAGGTCTCGTCGAGCTCGACGTAGGGCACCTGCTCGGACTCCTGGTCGAGCACGAAGTCGGAGCCGATCGCGTAGACGTCGGAGCGCAGCACGAGCAGGTCGTTGGTGGTCTTGACCGGCACGAACCGGTCGCGGCCGACCTCGATGAGCCGGGCTCCCTCGAAGACCTCGATCGCGGCACCCATGGCGGTCTCGACCTGCACCACCTTCGGCGAGGAGGCGTCGCCGGGGTCGACGTTCTTGACGTTCTTGATCAGCGGCAGGCCCAGGATTCCCTCGCGCTGGTCGAGGGCGTCCTTCATCGCCTGCAGGTCGAACCACAGGTTGTTGGTGGAGGTGAAGCGGTGCCGGTCGAGGTCGCCGAGCGCCGCCTTGTCCTCGTCGAGGGTCTGCGCGGTCTCGCGCAGCACGATGCGCCCGTCGCTCTTGCGGCGGGCGAAGTGCCCGCCCTTGCGGTCCGAGGCGGTGCGGCGCACGGCCTCGATCGCGAACGGCGCGCCGGAGGAGGCGAACCAGCCGGCCACCCGCGGGTCGGGCACCGCGCCGAGGTTGTCGGAGTTGGAGACGAAGACGTAGCGGTAGCCGGCCTCGATCATCTGCTCGAGCAGCCCGGTGCCGCGCAGCGCGGTGTAGAGGTCGCCGTGCCCCGGCGGGCACCACTCGAGGTCGGGGTCCTTGGGCCAGCTGGCCGGCGAGAGGTCCTTGACCAGGAGCTTGGGCTCCTTGTTCTGCAGGAACTCCAGCGGCAGGTCCTCGACCGGCAGGTCCTCGTAGCGGGCCAGCGCGGCCATCGTGTCGCCGGAGGTGCGGAAGGAGTTCATGAAGACCAGCGGCAGCGTCGCGCGGTGCTGCTTGCGCAGGTGCAGGACCTGGCGGGCGATGATGTCGAGGAAGGACAGGCCCCGGCGCACGCACAGCAGCGACTTGGCGCGGTCCATGCCCATCGAGGTGCCCAAGCCGCCGTTGAGCTTGACCACCACCGTCCTGGTGATCGCCTCGGACGCGACCTGGTCGTCGACCTCGACGTCGGCCAGCGACTCCATGTCGACCGGCTCGATGCTCGACTCGGGGATCATCCCGGTCTCGCCGTGCTCGAGCAGGCGGTAGTAGTGCGCGAACGTCTCGATGGCGACCTCGTCGACGCCGGCGGCCTTCATCTTCTCGCGGGCAGCGCGCAAGCCAGGGGAACCCATGAACCCGATCGTAGGCTCGACCCGTGCGGTGCGAGCAAACCCCCTCCACAGACGGTGCCGGCGCGGCCAAGACCGCGCTGCGCGACCGGGTGCTGACCACCCGGCGCCGGCGCCCGCTCCTGGAGCGCCAGGAGGTCGCCCGAGCGATGGCCGAGCACCTGCTGGCCAGCCCCGAGGTACGCCGCGCGGCCACGGTGGCGGCGTACGTCTCGGTGGGCAGCGAGCCCGGCACCGCCCTGCTCCTCGAGGCGCTCGCCGCCTCGGGCCGCCGGGTGCTGCTGCCGGTGCTGCTGCCCGACGGCGACCTGGACTGGGCACGGCACGAGGGCGACCAGCACCTGCGCCCGGCCACGCGTGGCCTCCTCGAGCCCGACGGCGAGCGCCTGGGCCCCGGCGCGGTGGCCGGCGCCGACGTGGTGCTGGTGCCGGGCCTCGCGGTCGCCCCCGACGGGATGCGGCTGGGCCGGGGCGGCGGCTCCTACGACCGGGCGCTGGCGCGGGTGCCGGTCGGCACCTTCACCTGCGTGCTGCTGCACGACGACGAGGTGGGCCTCGACGTGCCCCGCGAGCAGCACGACCGCCCGGTCACCGCGGTGGTCTCCCCCGCCGGCCTGCAGCACCTTCATCCCGGCGGGTGACCTTGCCCAGGAGGGTGAACCGGGCCCTCCGGGCGCCCGGGTAGTCGTCGGGGTGGTCCCCTCGTCGACCCGAGGGCGCGGGGGCCGCGACGAGAGGAGCCCCCCATGACCACGCACGCGTCCCGGCCCCCGGCCCCGCCGTTGAGCTGTCGGCTGCTGGACCACCGCCACCGGTTCCGCAGCGAGGGGGCGGTGATGGCCTGGGCCTGCGAGCGCGGCTGCGGTGCCGGCGGCTCCAAGGAGTACGCCTCGGCCCGCGCGGCCGCCCACTACGCCGCCGCCTTCGACCGCCCGGCCTCCGGCGACCTGGGCCGCAAGGCCCCGCTGCTGGGGATGTTCCCGCTGCGGGTGTGGCGCTGGTTGCGCCAGCGCCGTGAGGGCGTCGTCGCGACGGGGGTGGCCCGATGAGCAGCACGGCCGAGCTCAACCGCATCGAGACCCAGGTGCCGGCCCGGATGGACCGGCTGCCCTGGTCGAGGTTCCACTGGCGCGTCGTCTTCGGCCTGGGCCTGGTGTGGATCCTCGACGGGCTCGAGGTGACCATGGTCGGCAACGTCGCCGCCCGGCTCACCGAGGACGGCTCGGGCATCGACATCAGCGCGGGCCAGATCGGCCTGGCGGCCGCGATCTACATCGTGGGCGCCACCCTGGGCGCGTTGTTCTTCGGCCAGCTCACCGACCGGTGGGGCCGCAAGAAGCTCTTCCTGATCACGCTGGCGGTCTACATCGTCGCGACGGTCGCGACGGCGTTCGCGACCACGCCCCTGTTCTTCTACGTCACCCGGTTCTTCACCGGTGCCGGCATCGGTGGCGAGTACGCCGCCATCAACTCCGCGATCGACGAGCTGATCCCGGCCCGGGTGCGCGGACGCGTCGACCTGACCATCAACGGCTCCTACTGGCTCGGCTCCGCGGCCGGCTCGGCGCTGGCGCTGGTGCTGCTCAACAGCTCCATCTTCGCCGCCGACCTCGGGTGGCGCCTGGCCTTCGGGCTGGGGGCCGTGCTGGGGCTGACGATCCTCGTGGTGCGCCGCCACGTCCCCGAGAGCCCGCGCTGGCTGTTCATCCACGGGCAGGAGGACGAGGCCGAGCGCATCGTCGGCGACATCGAGGACGACGTGCGCGAGGAGACCGGCCAGGAGCTCGAGGACCCCGAGGACACGCTGGTGATCCGCCAGCGCAAGACGATCCCGTTCCGCGAGATCGCCAAGGTGGCCTTCACCAAGTACCCGAAGCGGGCCGTGCTGGGCCTGGCGCTCTTCATCGGCCAGGCGTTCATCTACAACGGCGTCACGTTCAACCTCGGCACCCTGCTCAACGGCTTCTACGACGTCTCGTCGGGCATGGTGCCGTTGTTCGTCATCGTCTGGGCGCTGGCGAACTTCGCCGGCCCCGTCACCCTGGGCCGCCTCTTCGACACCGTCGGCCGCAAGCCGATGATCGCGGGCACCTACCTGGGCTCGGCCGTCGTGGTCACGGTTCTCGGGTTCTACCTGACCGGCACCGAGGGGAACCGGTGGATCTTCCTGGCCATCCTGGCCGCGGCGTTCTTCCTGGCCTCCTCGGGTGCGAGCGCGGCGTACCTGACGGTCAGCGAGATCTTCCCGATGGAGACCCGGGCGCTGGCGATCGCGTTCTTCTACGCGGTCGGTACCGCGGTGGGCGGCATCACCGGCCCGCTGCTCTTCGGTCGCCTGATCGAGTCCGGTGACCGCGGGCTGGTGGCGCTGGCCTTCTACATCGGCGCCGGCGTGATGGCGATCGGCGGGCTCATCGAGCTCGTCTTCGGCGTCAAGGCCGAGAAGAGCGACCTGGAGAGCCTTGCCGCACCGCTGACCAGCGACGAGGACACGGACTCCGACGAGGAGGCCGAGAAGTCCGAGAGCGAGAAGTCCGAGAGCAAGGAGTCCGAGGGCGAGGAGTCCGCGGGCGACGAGGACCGCGAGGACCCGAGGGCCGTCGAGCGCCGCCAGCGCGACGCCCGCATCCGTGAGCGTCGCGCCCGGCAGGTCGCGGGCAGCACCGGCAGCCGCCGCTACCGCCCGGGGCCGGGTCGAGGAGTCGGCTCGCCCTGGATCCCGCCCGCCCCCAGCGAGCCGTCCGAGCGGGCGCTGGACTCGGAGATCGAGCTGATCACAGCCGCCATGCAGGAGCACGACGAGATGGCGGTCGCCGACCTGGCCGACGCCGTCAACGCGAAGTTCTGGGGCCCGGGCCGCTTCCCCCGGGCGCTGCGGGTGGCTGCCGACGAGGGCCGCGTCGTGCGCGTCTCCCGCGGCCGGGTGCGGGCACCGGACCGGGTGGCCGCCCACTGAGGGCCATCGTTGGTCGAGCAGCGAGGGCCGAAGGCTCGAGCGACGCCGAGACCCCCTGACCCCATGGCGTACAACGCGTTGGCACCTCACCGGGTCTCGGCGTACGGCGAGCACGCCACTCACCGGGTCTCGGCGACGTTCCTCGCTGGCGCTCGTCACTGCTCGACCAACGGTGCGCACCGCCGTTGGTCGAGCAGCGAGGGCCGAAGGCTCGAGCGACGCCGAGACCCCGTAAGCCCATGGCGTACGGCGAGCACGAAAGTCACCGGGTCTCGGCGACGCTCCTCGCTGGCGCTCGTCACTGCTCGACCAACGACAGGGCACCGCCGTTGGTCGAGCAGCGAGGGCCGAAGGCTCGAGCGACGCCGAGACCCCCTGACCCCACGGCGTACGGCGCGTGGGCACCTCACCGGGTCTCGGCGACGCTCCTCGCTGGCGCTCGTCACTGCTCGACCAACGAAGGGCCTGTGTCGTCTGCGACCACTCCACCGACGGGGGTCAGTCGGGGGGCTGCAGCACCAGTCGGTCCTCGGTGGCGTCCTCGACGGCCTCGTCGCCGAAGCGCCAGGGCAGGGTCTCGCCGTCGGCCCAGAGGTCGGTCTGGTCGGTGTAGTGCTCGCTGGCGGGGTGCCCGGAGACGCCGGTGAGGTTGACCCAGCGCGAGGCGTCCCAGTCGCCGGGGCTGGTGACCAGGCGCATGGAGGGGGCGGCGGTCACGGCGTAGCCCTCCGCGGCGTCCCACGAGGTGGCGTCGACGATCGCGGAGCCGCCGCCCACGCCCCAGTCGTCGCGGTTGAGCAGCGCCTCGACGGGGCCGATCCCCGACTCCCCCAGCGTGGCCGAGCGCAGGTCGAGGCGGTGCAGGTGGCCCCACGTCCAGCTCTCGGCGTCGCGGGCCTGCCGGCGCACCAGCTCGTCGCGGGCCTCGAGCATCGCCCGGGCGAGCGTGTCGTCGCGGGTCTCGACCTCCTCGGTCACCACGTCGTCCCACCAGGGGTCGTCGGGCTCGTCGAGCAGGTCGGTGACCACAGCCATCCAGCGCTGCCCGCCGTCGGCGGCGAGGTCGGCGGGCAGCTCGTCGTCGAAGACGAGGCGCAGCAGGTTGGCCCACACCACGTTGTAGTACGCCGCCGCGGCGGAGTGCTCGCCCTCGGCGGGCTGGCTGAAGTCCCAGTCGCCGAGCAGCTCCTGCCCGTCGTCGGCGTACCCGCGGTCCAGGGGCACGTCGAGCAGGTGCGGCACCAGCACCGGAGCCATCGGGTTGCGGGTGTCGAGCTGCACCTCGAGCATGTCGTCGGCGTCGACGGGCCCGGCCTCGAAGCGCTGGGTGAGCAGGTCGCGGATGCGCTCGGAGCGCGCTCCGCGGTCCCAGTCGTCGGTGAGGAAGTAGGGGTAGTCCGGACCCACGACGGCCTGGTTGGCGGTGACCACGAACCCCTCGTCGGGGTCGAGCACGCTGGGCAGGGCGTCGTACGGCACGGTGCTGCCGGTCCAGTCGTTCTCGGGCAGCCAGCCGGCCGAGGGCAGCTTGCCGTCGTTGCCGGACTTGCGGATCGGGATCCGTCCGGGCGCCTGGTAGCCGATGTGGCCCTCGGTGTCGGCGTAGACGAGGTTCTGGGCGGGCGCCTCGAAGTCGGCGGCCGCGGCCCGGAAGGAGTCCCAGTCGGTGGCCAGGTTGAGCGCCAGGATCGCGTCGGCGGTGGTGCCCGGCTGCAGCGCGGTCCACTGCAGCGCCACGGCGGCCTCGTCGCCCTCGGGCACGATCGTGCCGAGCCTGCCGGAGGCGACGTCGGCGACCTCGGCGATCTGCTCGGCGACGTCGGAGACCAGCGGGCCGTGGCTGCCGGTGCGCACCGTGATGCGCACGTCCTCCCCGCCCTGCACGCGGATCACCTCCTCGCGGATCCGCAGCGGACGCAGCTCGCCGTCGCGCAGCACGTCCTCGCCGCTGACCCGCTCGACGAAGAGGTCGGCCACGTCGGGCCCGAGGTTGGTGAAGCCCCAGGCCACGTCGGCGTTGTGGCCGATGATGACGCCGGGTACGCCGGAGAAGGTGAAGCCGCTGACGTCGAGCGGGCACTGCGGCCCGACGTCGCGGCAGTGCAGGCCCATCTGGGTCCACACGCCCGGCAGGCTGGTGCCCAGGTGCGGGTCGTTGGCCAGCAGCGGGTCGCCCGACTCGGTCAGCTCGCCGGAGACGACCCAGGAGTTCGAGCCGATGCCCTCGCCGCGCCCCAGCCAGGCCGGCATCCGCTCGAGACCGTCGCGCAGGTCGCGCAGGGCGTCGTGCTGGTCGGCCTCGAAGCCCGGGCGCAGCGGCAGCCGGGTCTGGCCCCGCTCGGCGTCCTGCTCGTAGACCTGGTCGACCACCGCGCCCTGGGTGACGATCGGGGTCACCTCGCCGTAGGGGTAGGCGGGGAAGAGCTGGGCGGCCCGCTCGGCGCCCACCGCGTCCGCGCTGAGCACCCGGTCGATCTCGTCACCCATGTTGCCGCGCAGGTCCCACGCCATCGCCTTGAGCCACGCCAGGGAGTCCACGGGCGTCCAGTCCTCGGGCTGGTAGTCCAGGCCGCCCAGGCCCAGCACCGTGTACTCCACCGAGATGGTGGAGGTGCCGCGGTCGTCGAGGTAGG
The DNA here is from genome assembly GCF_030518195.1 of Nocardioides cremeus. GTDB lineage: Bacteria > Actinomycetota > Actinomycetes > Propionibacteriales > Nocardioidaceae > Nocardioides > Nocardioides cremeus. Next base: position 557,491 of record NZ_JAULSC010000001.1, on the reverse strand, counting down.
CGTTGACCCCGTCGGCGTAGGCCTCGAGGAAGGCACGGGTGTCGGGGGTCAGCAGCGCGACCTCCTTCTCCGCGACCCGCCGCCAGCCCATCGTGCGCACGTAGGCGTCGCTCTCGACCGCCTCCTCGCCGAAGAGCTCGGCCAGCCGGCCGGCCGTCGCGTGGCGGCGCACGTCCATCTCGAAGAACCGGTCCTGGGCGTGCACGTAGCCCTGCCCACGGGCCAGGTCCCCCATCGTGTCGGCGTAGATCTGGGCGATGCCGTGCTCGTCGCGCAGCACCTCCACCTCGCCGTCGAGCCCGGCGACCTCGACGACGCCGCTGGTCTGCGGCAGCGGCCGGCGCACCAGCACGGTGGCGGTGGCGGTGGCCAGCACCAGCAGCAGCACCAGCCCGAGGGCGACGTACGCCGTCAGGCGCATCGGCAGCGGCAGCGAGCGGAACCGCCGCCAGCCGCCGACCACGAACCCCGCCACGGCCCCGGCCGGGCCGCCCGGCGCCGCCGGGGTCGGGCCGGCGGCGGTGCCGGTGGAGGAGTCGGTGGAAGAGCCGGGCTGCTGCCCGCTGCTGCTCGAGGTGGTGTCGGTCATGGTGGCGGACATTCTGCCCTGACGTAGGATTAGCAGTCGGCGCAGCCGAGTGCCAGCGCCGCGTCACGATCGACCGTCACAGTTCCACGCGCCCCCGAGCGCCACCCCTGCGGAGACACGATGCCGACCTACCAGTACGCCTGCACCGAGTGCGGCCACGCCTTCGAGCAGTTCCAGAGCTTCTCGGACGACGCGCTGACCACGTGTCCCGAGTGCGAGGGCCGGCTGCGCAAGCTCTTCAACGCCGTCGGCGTCGTCTTCAAGGGCTCCGGCTTCTACCGCACCGACAGCCGCAGCGAGTCGGGCGCGGGCAGCAGCACCTCGTCCTCCAGCAACGGCTCGAGCGGCTCGTCGGCGTCGCCGGCCAAGGAGTCGACCTCGTCGACCAGCAGCACGTCGGGCACGTCGGGCAGCAGCACCTCGAGCAGCACCCCCGCCGCCTCCTCCTGAGCCTCCCCGCTGGGGGCCTGTGGAGGAGCGCTGCAGCCTCGGCGCCCGCGGCCTAGCGTCGCCGGGTGCTCTCCGCCGACCCCCGCCACCCCGACCCGCCGCTGACCAGGCTGCGTCGCGCCGCCCTCGGCGTACGCCGCTCGCTGCTGGCCCGGCGCCGCCCGCTCGCGGCCCTGCTCGGCGCGGTCGCGGTGCTGGCCGGGCTGCAGGCCGCCACCCAGCCTCCCCCGCCCGGCGTGGCGGTGCAGGTCGCCGCCCACGACCTGCCGGGCGGCGCGGTGATCGCGGCCGGCGACCTGGCGACCGTCGACTTCGCGCCGGACACCGTGCCCGACGACCTGGCGCCGGCGCCGGTCGGCGAGGTGCTCGCCTCGCCCCTGACCCGTGGCGAGCCGGTGAGCCGCGCACGGCTGGTCGGGGCCGGGCTGGGCGAGCACGCGGGCGCAGGCGTGGTCGCGCTGCCGGTGCGCCTGCCCGACCCCGAGGCCGCCGCGCTGCTGGCGGTGGGCGACCGCATCGACCTGGTCGCCACCGACCCGGCGGAGGGCGGCTCGGGAGTTGTCGCGCTCGGGGTGCGGGTGCTCGCGCTGCCGGAGCCGTCGGCGGCGCCCGGCAGCGCCGCGACCGGGCTGGGCGGGCGGGTGGTGGTGCTGGGAGTCGACCCGGCGGGCGTCCCCACGATCAGTGAGGCCGCGGCCCGGTCCTTCCTGTCCTACGCGTGGTCGCACTAGGGTCGAGACGGCCCGAACGGGCTGTTCGCCTAGAGAAAGGCTTCCTCATGGGTGGTTTCAAGAGCTTCGTCCTGCGCGGCAACCTGGTCGACCTCGCGGTCGCGGTCATCATCGCCACATCGTTCGGTCTCGTGGTCACCACGTTCACCAACTGGCTCACCGCGCAGCTCCCGCCGGCCGCCAGCGACTACTTCACCAACGAGGAGAACTCGTTCGGCGCCTTCATGAACGCGGTGATCGCGTTCCTGATGCTGGCCGCGATCGTCTACTTCCTCGTCGTGCTGCCCTACACCAAGGCCAAGGAGAAGTACTTCCCCAGCCCGGCCCCGGGCACCCCCGAGGACACCGTGCTGCTGCGCGAGATCCGCGACGCGCTGGTCACCGGGCGCGGCACCCCGACCGTCTGAACCCGGTCGCGAGCCGGTCGACCTAGTCGCCGTGGTGCGGCGGCACCTGCGCCCGCAGCCAGGCGTCGCCGTCGCGGCGCTCGCGCTCGTCGTCGGAGCGCTCGTCGCTGGTCGTCTCGGGCAGCGCGTCGCCGAACACCTCGGCCAGCCGCTTGCGACGCTCCCAGTCGCTCTCGCGACCGGATGCGCTCTCGTGCCCGGCCGTCATGTGCACAGCCCCGCGGCCTCGAGCGCCTCGTCGCTGGCCAGGCCCTTGCCGCCGCCGGAGCCGCTCGAGTCGCCGGAGTCGTCGCCCGACGACGAGCCGGGCACCTTGCCGGCGCTGATGACGTCGCTGCGCAGCTTCTTGGGCAACGGCTCGTCCTCGGCCAGCGCGTTCCAGATCCCGGCGGCGTCCTCGGTCCACACCAGCTTGTTGGGGTCGCTGGGGTCCACAGTGTTGGGGATGGTCATGAACTGGACCTTGTCGGCCCCGATGCCGCGGAACTCGTAGCCGAGCTGGGCGATCCTGACCAGGTTGCCCAGGCCCTCGTCGAGGGTGAGCGACTCGGTGGCGGCCTCGAGGAAGGCCAGCAGACGGTCGGGGCGCGCGAGGGTGTCGGAGGAGAGCACGGTGCTGGCCATCGAGGCGATGAACGCCTGCTGGCGCTTCATCCGGCCGATGTCGGAGCCGCCCGAGAGGGCGTAGCGCTCGCGCACGTAGTTGAGCGCCTGGATGCCCTCGAGCTTGCGGGTGCCGGCCTCGAGGTAGATGCCGTGCGCCCGGTCGTCGATGGTCTCGGGGATGCACACCTCGACCCCACCGACGGCGTCGACCATGCCCTGGAAGCCCTCGAAGTCGACGACGACGAAGTGGTCGAGGCGGATGCCGGTGAGCTCCTCGAACTGCTGGATCGTGCAGGCGGGCCCGGCGAGCTGGAAGGCCTCGTTCCACATCGTGTAGGACTCGGCCGGCACCTCGGTGCCGCCCTCGGTGCGGCAGGCGGGTCGGTCGACCATCGAGTCGCGCGGGATGCTGACGCCGTACGCGCGCTCGCGGTCGGCGGAGAGGTGCAGCAGCAGCGTGGTGTCGGAGCGCTCACCGCCGCCGGTGAGGCCGTCGATGTTGTTGCCCTCGCCCTCACGGCTGTCGGAGCCCATCACGAGGACGTTGAGCGGCTCCTGCGGCCCGGCGACCTCGACCTTGTCGGGACGCTCGCCGACCAGCTGGTCCTCGATGTCGAGGACGGTCAGGTTGTCGCTGTAGTGGCGGTAGAGGTAGGTCACCGAGAGCCCGGAGACCATGCCGAGGACGACCAGGGTGGCCACCAGCACCCGGCCCACCGTGTGCGAGCGACGCGGCTTGGCCCGCCGGCGACCGGCGCGTGCGCCGGCGGCGACGGGGGTCGCCACCTCGGCGTGCGGCGTCGGGTCGGGGTCGGTCACGTCTCGATTGTGCGGCGAGGCCCGCTTCTGCTCCAACTCCGCTCAGCGCTCTCTCAGGAGCGCCACAGGTCAGCGGTAGAGCCGCACCGTCGCCTGCAGCGGCCGGTGGTCGGAGCGGAACCCGCCGAGGCTGCGGTGGGCGGACAGCTGCGCGCGCTGCTCGTCGAGGGTGCGACGGGCCAGCAGCACGTAGTCGACCCACCGCCCGGCCAGGGTCGGCTGCACGCCGTCGAGGCCGAGCGCCTCGTACGACGAGACCGCGCGGTCCTCGAACTGCCGCGAGATCCCGCCCCGGGGCCGGGCGTCCCGGTCGTCGGCGTGGTCGAAGTTGTAGTCGCCGGTGCCGATCACCACGTCGCCGGACCAGGTGTCCCAGCGCTCGGCCAGCCACGCGATGTGCGCCTTGGCGTAGCGGGCGTTGATGTTGCGGCGGAAGCGCTGGCCGGTCTCGATGAAGTGGTTGACGTGGGTGTTGACGACCCGGACGGTGAGCCCGCTCTCGCGGTGGCGCAGCAGCACCGTGGTGACCCAGCGAGCGGCGAAGGGCCGCTGGGTGGCGCGCGGGCCCGCCCCCGGGTGCATCGCCCAGGCGTCGCGCGAGACGAGCACGAACCGGTCGCTGCGCCACGAGATGGCGTCGCCCTGGCTGCCCTTGGCCTGGTCGAAGTACGCCGTGCGCCAGCCCTGGGCGCGGTAGCGCGGGTGCAGGGCCACGAAGTGCTCGGTGTGCGCCTCCTGCCAGCCCACGACGTCGACGCCGCCGCGCCCGAGGATGCGGCTCATGTCGTGCTCGGTGTCGGCGCGGTCGAGGTCGTGGAAGACGTTCTGCGACACGACCCGGATGGTCGCGGCCAGCTCGCGACCCTCGAGCCGGGCGACCCGCTGGCGCGCCTCGGGCTCCGGCTCCGCCTCGCCCGCCGGCACCAGTCCGGCCACCGCGACGGCGACGAGCCCACCGATGAGCACCACCGCAGCGAGCATGGCGATCAGCACGGCCCCCGGCCGCGCCGAGGTCGCTGTCGCTCCTCCGCGCACGCCCACCGCCCCATCATCGCCGATCTCTTTACCTGCAGCACGGCCGCCCCGCGCGGGCCCTGCTTTCGTGCGGAGCGCGCCGTGCTGCCAAAATGGCGACGCGGCCCCAGTAGCTCAGCGGATAGAGCAGCCGCCTCCTAAGCGAAAGGTCGCAGGTTCGACTCCTGCCTGGGGCACCCTTCTCCGTTCGTCGACCGGTCGATCAATCCGCCGGTCCGTTGATCGAACGATCGACGAACCGGCGAGGCGTACTCGGTCGAGGGCGCGGGCTACTGGGCGGCGGCCGCGCAGCGCGGGCAGACCCCGAAGAGCTCGACGGTGTGGGTGACGTCGGTGAAGCCGTGCTCGGACGCGGCCTGGTCGGCCCACCGCTCGACGGTCGGGCCGACCAGCTCGACCGCTCGCCCGCACGAGCGGCACACGAGGTGGTGGTGGTGCTTGACGCTGCACTGGCGGTAGAGCACCTCGCCCTGCTCGTTGCGCACCACGTCGACCTCGTCGTCCTCGGCGAGCGCCTGCAGGGCCCGGTAGACCGTCGAGAGCCCCACGCTCTCGCCCCGCTCGCGCAGCAGGGCATGGATCTCCTGGGCGCTGCGCAACGAGTCGAGCTCACCGACCAGGTCACGCACGAGGGTGCGCTGGCGGGTCGAGCGGCGTACGTCGGTCCCGGTGCGCTCGGCCATGGCGTGGAGTCTAGGACGTGCCCGGGCAGCCCCGGGTGAAGCGGGCGAGCGCCCCGTCGCGGCAGCGTGGTGGGCATGCAGACGTTCCTCCCGTACGCCGACTTCGAGCGCTCGGCACGCTCGCTCGACGCCCGCCGCCTGGGCAAGCAGCGGGTGGAGTGTCTCCAGGTGGTGCGTGGCCTGACCGTGGAGGGCTACGGGTGGCGACGGCACCCGGCGGTGCTCATGTGGCGGGGCCACCTCGAGGCGCTGGGACGCTACTCGTTGACGTGCTGCGCGGTGTGGGTCGAGGAGGGGCGCGCCGACACCTGTGCCGCCTCGCTGGTCAGCGACCTCGCGGCGGCCGGGGTGCACGAGGTCCGCGACCAGGCCGCGCTGGCGGCGGCCGGGGCCCTGCCGCCGTGGCTCGGCGACGACGACTTCCACCTCAGCCACCGCTCGGCGCTGGTGCGCAAGGACCCGGAGCACTACCGCCCGCAGTTCCCCGACGTGCCGGACGACCTGCCCTACGTGTGGCCCGGGCCGCCGGGGGCCGCAACCACCGGATGAGCCCGCTCGCCAGGTCTCAGAGGTCGAGGTGCAGCTGGGCGTCGGGCTTCTCGACCCGGGCCGCCAGCGCCTCCCCGGGCACGCTGACCCCCGGGCCGTCGGGCAGCGGACCCTCCAGCAGCCCGTGGCGCACAGCGGCCGCGTGCAGGTCGGCGCGGAAGGCGTCGAGGTCGGCCAGGGCGTAGAGGCCGTCGATGCGGTGCTGCTCGAGCAGGGCGTGCATCCGCCGGAAGTCGCCCTGGCGGCTGAGCCAGCCGATGCCGTCGACGACGGCCAGCACGTACTGGTGGGCGAAGGACACGTTCGCCATGTCCATCACCTCGGTGACGGCCGCGGTGAGCTTGGAGCCGGTGGAGTCGAAGCCCTTGCAGGCCACCGCGATCAGCGCGTCGTCGAAGCCGGGCACCGCGAGGTCGGCCGGGCCGGTGTCGCCGTTGCGCCCGACGAAGCGCCCGCGCATCTCGTAGGGCAGGCCCAGGTCGCGCACGATCTGCTCGACGGCGTCCTCGATCAGCTTGCCGGCCACCCCGGCCCGGCTCGCGGTCTGGCGGCTGGTGCCGCGCGCGGCCAGCACGTCGCCGAAGGTGTAGGTGCGGTGCCGCTGGGCCTCGAGGGTCTCCAGCAGCCCGAACTCCTCGTCGAGCCAGACCACGACCCCTCGGGCGTCGGCGGCGACCGCCTTGACCCACGACGTGGTGCCGAAGGCGACGCGCAGCAGGTTCTTCAGCTTCTCCTGCGACAAGCCCACGCTCAGCCCGAGCGCGTAGACGTCGGCCGGGCGGTCCCGCACCCACCGGGTCAGCGACTCGACCGAGATCTCGTCGAGCTCGCCGAGGCTGGCCCCGGCGGCCACGATCGCGTCGGCCTGCTCGGAGGACTCGTCGACCGCGACGTGGGTGGTCAGGCGCCGCAGCCGACCCAGGTAGGCCTGCATCGCGCCCGTGTCGGGGCCCGTCATCGGGCGAGGAAGAGGTACTCGTCGACCGAGCGGCGCACGGCGGCGCGGTGGGTGCCGTAGTGGTAGGTGTGCGGCACCCGGCGCACCTCCACCTCGTCCTTGACCTCGCGCAGCAGCCGCACCAGCGTCTCGAGGTCGGGCAGCGCGTTGGAGGAGTAGGACAGCACCAGCGGCGAGTCGTGGAACTGCTTGAAGACCTCGCGGAAGGCCTCCTCGATGGTGCGTCGCGAGGAGTACTTGGTGACCCGCTTGGGCAGCTTGCGGCTCTTGGTGTCCCACATGATCGTGTCGCCGACCCAGTAGCGCGAGAGCCCCTCGAGGAAGTGGAAGCGCTTGGTGTAGTCGTTGTCGTCGGCCGGCGGCGCGTACGGCGGGTCGAGGTAGACCAGGTCGTGGCGACGCTGCGGCAGCTCGCCGACCTCGAGCGAGGAGACAGTGCACTCGCGCGGCCCGGCGAAGACGGCGGCGTTGTAGTCGGCGACCCGCTCGACGAAGTGCTCGCGCAGGCTCAGCCGCAGGTCACGCCGGCCGTCGTCGTAGCGGCTCAGGTCGCCGGTGAGCGTGAAGACCCCGCGGGGCTGCTTGCGGGCGGCGGCCAGGCACAGCGCGGCGATCGCGACCGCGCGCCCCCCGCCGCTCATCGTGTCGATGTGGCTCCAGGCCGAGTCGAGGAAGGCCAGGTCGTCGGGGGTGAAGTAGACGCCGGTGAAGGTGCGCCGCACGAAGTCGCGCTCGTCGGCGGCCGGGCCCAGGATGCGCTCCACGTCGTCGCCGGAGAGCACGGTGTCGTGGTTGACCACACCGGCGCTGGCCACCACGCCGGGGAAGCCGAGGTAGTCGTTGCTGTGCACCGACCAGCCCTGGTGCTTGAGCAGGTAGGAGACCACGCCCGAGCCGCTGAAGGCGTCGAGGGCCGACCCCGGGCCCGCGGCCGGCGCGATGTCGGCGAAGGCCTGGGCCAGGTGCGGCAGCAGCTTGTGCTTCGAGCCCATCCAGCGCACCCGCGGGAACACCGCCGCCCGGGCCGCCGCGTCGGCGGCCGCCGGCGTGGTGAGCGGGGCGGTGGACAGGCGGGGAGGCACGAGGACCATCTTGCCGCAGCGCACCGACAGTCCCGGCCAGGCCGCGCCCCGCGCGGTCCGCTCAGCCCTCGCGCTGGGCCTCGACCGTCTCGAAGCGGATGCCGGCCGCCATCAGCCGGGCGGTCAGGTTCTCCCCCATCGCCTGCGCGGTGGTCACGCAGCCGGCGGTGGTCGGGTTGTCGTCGTGGAGCAGGCACCGCGCCGACTCCGCGAGCATCTTGGAGGTCTCGCCGTAGCCGGGGTCGCCGCCGGAGACCCGGGTGTGGATGGTGCGCCCGTCGCCCTCGCCGATGAAGTCGACGGTGAACCAGCTCTTCTCCCGGCGCGCCGGCGAGGGCCCCTCGCCCTGCTTGATGCGGCTCTTGAGCAGGTTGCGCACGGGCGGGACCTGCGCGGCCACGCCGATCCCGACCAGGCCGGCCATCCCGCCCAGCGCGTAGCGCAGCGTCTTGGTGCCGATGTAGTGGGAGTAGCGGAAGTCGGGGCCGTAGGAGTCGATCGCGGCCCCGCTGCGCGCGACCACCATCGGGTCGAGCGTGGGCAGTGGCAGCAGGTAGTAGCCCAGCTCGCCGTCGCGGTGCGGCTTGCCCGCGACCGCGCGGCTGCGCCGGCCCTCGGGGCGCGCCTCGACCTCGCGGCGCTGCTTGGCGGCCTCGCGGGTCTGCTTCATCCGCGAGGTCGCCCCCATCGCGGAGTGGAAGGTGCCGCCCGAGAAGGTGCCCGAGGCGCGCACCACGCCGCGCACCGTGACCGGGCCGCTGGCCTGGAGCTGCTGGACGGTGTACCAGGCCCCCAGGTCGTGGGGGATCGAGTCGAAGCCGCAGGCGTGCACGATGCGAGCGCCGGTGCGCTCGGCGCTCTCGTGGTGGGCCAGGAACATCCGGTCGACGAACTCGGGCTCGCCGGTGAGGTCGACGTAGTCGGTGCCCGCCGCGGCACAGGCGGCCACCAGCGGCTCGCCGTGCTCGAGGTAGGGCCCGACGGTGGTGATCACGACGCGGGTGCTGCCGGCCAGGGCGGCCAGCGACGCGGCGTCGCCCGAGTCGGCGGTCACCAGCGGCAGCTCGGCCAGCGCCGGGTCGATGGCGGCCAGGTCGTCGCGCACGCCGGCCAGCTTCTCCGGGTTGCGCCCGGCCAGGGCCCAGCGCAGGCCGGCGGGGGCGTTGCGCGCCAGGTACTCCGCGGTCAGCCGACCGGTGAAGCCGGTGGCGCCGAGCAGCACCAGGTCGTGCTCGCGCTCGGATCGGGAGGCGGGATCAGGGGTGGCAGCCATGGGCCCATCGAACCAGCAGCACCCGCCTCGCGTCAGCACCGGTCCACGTGACGGCGACGTACTCTCGTGGGCATGTGCCGCAACATCCGCCAGCTCCACAACTTCGAGCCGCCGGCGAGCACCGACGAGGTCGAGGCCGCGGCGCTGCAGTACGTGCGCAAGGTCAGCGGGTCCACCAAGCCGTCGCAGGCCAACCAGGCCGCCTTCGACCGGGCCGTCGCCGAGGTCGCTGAGGCCACCCGCCACCTGCTCGACGCGCTGGTCACCACCGCGCCGCCCAAGGACCGCGAGGTCGAGGCCGCCAAGGCGCGGGCCCGGGCCGCGGAGCGGTACGCCCGGTGAGCCTCGCCCCCGCCACCACGACCACGGCCACGCCCGCGACCATGCCCGCGACCATGCCCGCGACGGCGTACGACGCGCCGCTGGCGCTGCTGGTCGACCGGCCGCTGGTGGTGCTCACCGGGGCCGGGCTGTCCACCGACTCGGGCATCCCCGACTACCGCGGACCGGGCGCCCCGCGGCGCACCCCGATGACCTACCAGGAGTTCGTCTCCGGGCCGGGCCCGCGGCGTCGCTACTGGGCCCGCAGCCACCTCGGCTGGGGACGGATGCGGCACGCCGAGCCCAACCCGGGCCACGGCGCGGTCGCCCGGCTGGGCGCCGACCTGGTGATCACCCAGAACGTCGACGGCCTCCACGAGCGGGTCGGCACCCCCAGCCTGGTCGCCCTGCACGGCCGGATCGCCGACGTGGTGTGCCTCTCGTGCCGCGCCACCAGCTCACGCGCCGAGCTGCACCAGCGCCTGACCGCGCTCAACCCCGGCTTCGCCGAGCAGCACGCCGACGTGACCAGCAACCCCGACGGCGACGTGGCCCTCGAGGAGACCGACGGCTTCGTCGTGCCCGACTGCGAGTGCGGTGGGCTGCTCAAGCCCGACGTGGTCTTCTTCGGCGAGAACGTGCCGCCGGCGCGGGTGGCGCGCTGCTACGAGGCCGTCGAGGCGCTCGAGCCGAGCGGCGGCGCGCTGCTGGTGGCCGGCTCCAGCCTGACGGTGATGAGCGGGCTGCGCTTCGTCAAGCGCGCCGCCAAGGCCGGCACCCCAGTCGTGGTGCTCAACCGCGGCGCGACCCGCGGCGACGACCTGGCCACGCACACGGTGCACGCGGGGTGCAGCGAGTTCCTCACCGCCCTGGCCGACCTGCGCGCCGAGGCGGCCTCGGCCTAGAGCTTGCGCACGAAGATGTGGTCGGCGGCCTCGGGCACGATCTCGGCGCTCTCGCCGGCCGCGCCGACCAGCACCCCGGCCTCGGTGGCCACGATCGTCACGGTCTTGTCGGGCAGCGCACCCACGCGGCGCAGCGCGCTCATCAGCTGCTCGTCCTTCTGCATCTCCTCCGAGATCCGGCGCACCAGCACCCGGCCCTCCTCGGGGCTCGCGGCGCTGGTCAGCGACTCGACGCCGCTCATGAAGGTCTCGACGGTGCTGGTCTGGCCGAGCTCGTCGAGACCCGGGATCGGGTTGCCGTACGGCGACTCGGTCGGGTGGTCGAGCAGCTCGAGCAGGCGGCGCTCGACGGTCTCGGACATCACGTGCTCCCAACGGCACGCCTCCTCGTGCACCAGCTCCCACTCCAGGCCGATGACGTCGATGAGCAGGCGCTCGGCCAGGCGGTGCTTGCGCATCACCCGGGTCGCCAGGCGCAGCCCGTCCTCGGTCAGCTCGAGGTGGCGGTCGCCCTCGACTGTGAGCAGGCCGTCGCGCTCCATGCGCGCCACCGTCTGCGACACCGTCGGCCCGCTCTGGTGCAGGCGCTCGGCGATCCGGGCACGCAGGGGCACGATCCCCTCCTCCACGAGCTCGTAGATCGTGCGGAGGTACATCTCGGTGGTGTCGATCAGGTCGCTCACCCGGCCATTGTCCACCACGGGGTGCACACCCCCGTCCCGCGGGCCGCGGCCGCTCGGGTGTGCTGCGCGGGTGTGCTGGCGGCACCGGCTCGCTGGCACGCTCGGGTGGTGGTCAGCCTGATGTGGTTCCGCCGCGACCTGCGGCTCTCCGACAACCCGGCCCTCGTCGAGGCAGGCGCCGACGGGGAGGTGCTGCCGCTCTTCGTGCTCGACCCACGCCTGTGGGGCCCGGCCGGCCCGAGCCGCCGGGCCTACCTGGCCGGCTCGCTGCGCTCGCTCGACGCCTCGCTGCGCGAGCGGCAGGGCGGGCTGTCGGTGGTGCGCGGCGACCCGGTGCGCCGGGTGGTGCAGGCCGCGCGGGCGGTCGGCGCCGAGCGGGTGCACGTCAGCGCCGACTTCGGTCCCTACGGCCGCGAACGCGACGAGGCGGTCGAGCAGGCGCTCGCCGACGCCGGCGTCGAGCTGGTGCGCACGGGCTCGCCGTACGCCGTCGACCCGGGCCGGGTGCGCAACGGCTCGGGCGAGCCCTACAAGGTCTTCACCCCGTTCTCGCGGGCCTGGAACGACGTGGGCTGGGACGCGCCCGCCGACGCCCCGACCGGGGTCTCGTGGCTGCGGCTCGACGAGGACACCACCGAGATCCCCGAGCCGCGCGTCCCCGAGGGCCTCGAGCTGCCCGAGCCCGGGGAGGCCTCGGCCCGGCGGCAGTGGGAGGAGTTCCTCGACCGCGTCGACGACTACGACACCGACCGCGACCGGCCCGACCGCGACGGCACCAGCCGGATGTCGGTGCACCTGAAGTACGGCGAGGTGCACCCGCGCACGCTGCTGGCCGACCTGGGCGCGAGGCGCAGCAGGGGCGCGCAGACCTACCGCACCGAGCTGGCGTGGCGCGAGTTCTACGCCGACGTGCTCTACCGGCGTCCCGACTCGGCCCGCGACTACTACAAGCCCGAGTACGCCCGGCTCGACTACGACCGGCCCGGCGACCAGCTGAGCACCTGGCAGGAGGGGCGCACCGGCTTCCCGATCGTCGATGCCGGGATGCGCCAGCTGCGCGCCACCGGCTGGATGCACAACCGGCTGCGGATGATCGTGGCCAGCTTCCTGGTCAAGGACCTGCACGTGGAGTGGCAGCACGGCGCCCGGCACTTCCTGCACTGGCTCGTCGACGGCGACCTGGCCAGCAACAACCACGGCTGGCAGTGGACGGCCGGCAGCGGCACCGACGCCTCGCCGTTCTTCCGGGTCTTCAACCCCACCACGCAGGGCCGGCGCTTCGACCCCGACGGCGCCTACGTGCGCCGGTGGGTCAGCGAGCTCGCCGACCCCGACCAGGTGCCCGACCCGCACGAGCCCGACGCCGACACCCGTGACCTGGTCGGCTACCCGGCGCCGATGCTCGACCACAAGGAGGAGCGCCAGGAGGCCCTCGACAGGTACGAGAGGATCAAGGGATGAGCACCTTCTCCTCGGCCCTCGACCCCCTCGTCGTCCCCGCCCGCTTCAACGGCCCGGCCGGCTCCGGCAACGGCGGCTGGTCGGCCGGCGCCCTGGCGGCGTACGTCGACGCCGACGGCGGGGCGGTCGAGGTGACGCTGCGCCAGCCGCCGCCGCTGGACACCCCGATGGAGGTCGTGGAGGACGACGGCGTCATGACCGCGATGCACGAGGGCGCCCCGGCGCTGGTGGCCCGCCGGGCGGCGCTCGCGCCCGAGGGTGTTCCCGCGGTGTCGATGGCGCTGGCCCGCGAGGCGGCGACCCGCTACCCGGGGCTCGAGCAGCACCCCTTCCCGACCTGCTTCACCTGCGGCACCGAGCGCGAGCCGGGCGACGGGCTGCGGATCTTCCCGGGGCGCGTCGACGACCTCGATGGACGCCCGCGGGTGGCCGCCCCGTGGGTGACCGGGGAGGCCGACCTGCGCGTGGTCTGGGCGGCGCTCGACTGCGCCGGCGCCTGGGCGGCCGACATGGAGGACCGGATGATGGTGCTGGGCCGGATGACCGCCGAGGTGCTCGGCACCCCCGTCGCCGGCGAGGAGCACGTGGTCGTCGGCCTGGCCCGCGGCAGCGAGGGCCGCAAGCACCGCACGGCCACCACCGTCGTGGACCCGCGCGGGGCGGTGCTCGGTCGCGCCGAGCAGGTCTGGATCGAGGTCTCCCCCGAGGCGTTCGCCTGAGCGTGCCTCGTCGGGAACCGTGTGGAACACTTGGCGCCATGGCTTTGAACGATCCAAACCAGGGTGCCGGCGCCGAGTGGTGGCGCCACGCCGTCATCTACCAGGTCTACCCGCGCTCCTTCGCCGACGCCGACGGTGACGGCGTGGGCGACCTGCCCGGCATCACCGCCCGGCTGCCCTACCTGCGCGACCTGGGCGTCGACGCGGTGTGGATCTCGCCGTTCTACCGCTCCCCGCAGAAGGACCACGGGTACGACGTCAGCGACTACTGCGACATCGACCCGCTCTTCGGCACGCTCGAGGACGCCGACACCCTCGTGGCGACCGCCCACGAGCTGGGCCTGAAGATCATCGCCGACCTGGTGCCCAACCACTCCTCCGACCAGCACGTGTGGTTCCAGGCCGCGCTGGCCGCCGAGCCCGGCAGCCCCGAGCGCGCCCGCTACCTCTTCCGCGACGGCCGCGGCCCCCAGGGCCAGGAGCCGCCCAACAACTGGCACTCGGTCTTCGGCGGCGCCGCCTGGACCCGCGTGGCCGAGCACCCGGACGGGCGCGACGACGACCCGCAGTGGTACCTGCACCTCTTCGACTCCACCCAGCCCGACTTCGACTGGCGCAACCCCGAGGTCGGCGACATGTTCGTCGACGTGCTGCGCTTCTGGCTCGACCGCGGCATCGACGGCTTCCGCGTCGACGTGGCGCACGGCCTGCTCAAGGAGGAGTCGCTGCGCGACCAGCTGGTCGCCGACGGCGAGCAGCCCGACAGCGCGGCGCCGATCAACGAGGAGCGCTCGATGGTCGAGCGCATTCTGCGCGACGAGCCGATGTGGGACCAGCCCGAGGTGCACGAGGTCTACCGGCGCTGGCACGACGTGCTCGCCGAGTACGACGGCGACCGGATGCTGGTGGCCGAGGCCTGGACCCAGACCCCCGAGTCGATGGCGCAGTTCGTGCGCCACGACGAGATGAGCCAGGCCTTCAACTTCTCCTGGCTGCTGGCCCCGTGGTCGGCCGAGGCGTTCGAGGGCGTCATCACCGGCACCTTCGCCGCGCTGGCTGACGTGCAGGCCAGCCCGACGTGGGTGCTGAGCAACCACGACGTCGTGCGCCACGTGACCCGCTACGGCGGGGGCGAGCAGGGCCTGGCCCGGGCGCGCGCCGCCACGCTGACGATGCTGGCGCTGCCCGGCTCGTCGTACGTCTACCAGGGCGAGGAGCTGGGGCTCGAGCAGGTCGACGTGGCTCCCGAGCACCGCCAGGACCCCTCCTACCTGCGCACCGGCGAGGTCGGCCGCGACGGCTGCCGGGTGCCGATGCCGTGGTCGGGCGAGAAGCCGCCGTTCGGCTTCGGCCCCGGCGAGGGCCAGCCGTGGATCCCGCAGCCCGAGAGCTGGACCGACGTGACCGTCGAGGCCCAGCGGGTCGACCCCGACTCGACGCTGGCGTTCTACCAGCGCGCGCTCGCGGCGCGCCGGGCGCTGGCCGGCGTCCCCGGCGAGGTCGAGATGCTCGACCTGGGCCGCGACGTGCTGGCCTTCCGGCGCGGGCCGGTGACCGTGGTGCTCAACTGCGGCACCACCCCGGTCAGCCGCCCCCAGGGCGAGGTCGTGGCCAGCAGCGGGCCGGTCTCCGACCTGCTGCCCGGCGACACCGCGGTCTGGGTGCGCTCCTGACGCTGCCCGGCGAGGCCCTCAGCTTCGGTTGAGGGCCTCGTTGTAGCGGCCCAGCACCCGGGCGAAGTCCTCGAGCTCCTCGGCGTCCCAGTCGCCGAGCCTCTCGTCGAGCCAGCGCCGCCGGTGCTCGGCGACCGCGGTCAGCCGCTCGACCGCCGACGCGGTGGCCGAGATCAGCGAGGCCCGGCCGTCGTCGGGGTCCTGGGTGCGCTCGACGAGGCCGAGGTCGACCAGGTGCGCGACCTGGCGGCTGATGGCGCCCTTGTCGATGTTGAACATCTCAGCCGCCACCGAGGCCCGCATCGGGCCGTGCTGGCCCAGGTAGGCCAGCATCAGGTACGACGCCGGCTGCAGGTCGGGGTGCACGGCGTGGGCACGCTCCCCGATCACCCGCTTCACGCGGCGGATCATCACGCCCACCTCCTGCTCCAGGCGCATGAGGGACTCTGCTCGTGACGCGGTCATCGTGAGGGCAGCGTAGTGGCCGGGGCAGCCTCCCGGGCCTCCCGGGCCTCCGCGTCCTCGACCAGGTCGGCGGTGGCCTCGGGCGCGGAGTCGGCCGGCGCCACTGGGACGACGTCGTGGGTGGTGCGCAGCGGGACCTCGCGGATGGCCACGACGCAGACCAGGGCCAGCACCGCCAGCGGGGTGGCGACCAGGAACAGGTGGCCGAAGGACTCGCCGTAGGCCTGCTCGAAGACCGCCCGCACCGGTGCCGGCAGGCTGGTCAGGTCGGGGATCTCGCCGCTGTCGTAGGCCCCTGCCCCGCCGCCGAGGCCGCTCAGCCCGTCCCTGACGCCGGCCGCGACCTGGGTGCTGAGCAGCGCACCGAGGGCCGAGACGCCCACCGAGCCGCCCAGCGAGCGGAAGAACGCGACGACCGAGCTGGCCGCGCCGAGCTCGCTGAGGGGCACGTTGTTCTGCACCGCGAGCACCAGGTTCTGCATGGTCGCGCCCAGACCGACGCCCAGCACGGCCATGAACAGGCCGATCACCCGCAGGTCGGTGGTCTCGTCGATCGTGCCGAGCAGGCCCAGGCCCACGACGGTCAGCACCATGCCCGAGACCAGCCACCGCTTCCAGCGTCCGGTCGTGGTGATCCGGCGACCCGAGACGATGCTCGAGACCAGCAGCCCGCCGACCATGCAGATCGACATCAGGCCCGCGGCCGTGGGGCTCATCCCGCGGGCGGTCTGGAAGTACTGCGACAGGTAGACCGTGGAGCCGAACATGGCGACACCGATCAGCACCGAGGCCGTCGTGGCCAGGGCGATGGTGCGGTCGCGGAAGAGGCGCAGCGGCACCACCGGCTCGACCGCCACGCACGCCTCGACGTACACCGCGGCGGCCACGACCACGAGGCCGGCGACGACCAGGAGCGCCGAGACGGGCGAGACCCAGTCGAACTGGCTGCCGGCCAGGCTGACCCACACGAGCAGCAGGCTGACGCCGGCGACGATGAGCGTGGCGCCGGTGTAGTCGATGTGGACGTCGCGCTTGACCACCGGCAGGCGCAGCGTCTTCTGCAGCAGCACGAAGGCCACCGCCGCGAAGGGCAGGCCGACGAAGAAGGTGCCCCGCCAGCCGAGCGGGGAGTCGACGATCAGGCCGCCGATGAGCGGACCCGAGACCGTAGCGAGGGCGAACGTGGCGCCGATGTAGCCGGAGTAGCGACCGCGCTCGCGCGGCGGGATCATGCTGGCGATCACGACCTGCACCAGCGCGGTCAGGCCGCCGACGCCGAGGCCCTGCACGACGCGGGCGCCGATCAGCACCTCCATGCTGGGCGCGAGGGCCGCGATGAGCGAGCCGACCGCGAAGACCACCAGCGCCGTCTGCACGAGCATCTTCTTGCTGAAGAGGTCGGCGAGCTTGCCCCACACCGGCGTGGTGGCGGTCATCGCCAGCAGGGTGGCCACCACGACCCAGGTGTAGCCGGTCTGGGTGCCGTCGAGGTCGGCCACGATGCGCGGCAGCGCGTTGGTGACCACGGTGCTCGAGAGCATGGCCACGAACATCGCCAGCAGCAGCCCGCTCAGCGCCTCGAGCACCTGGCGGTGCGTCATCTGCGCCTCCGCACCTGCCGGCGCGGTAGCGACGGGGGCGGGTGGGACGGCCTGGCTCACGGACTCTCGATTCACGCTGGGACTAACAGTTGACTTGCGCAACCTTATTCCCGCGGTCCTCCTCGAGCAACCCGCACCAACCCCGGACATGCAGCGACCCGCAGGCGTGACCCTCGAGACGAGGGCCGTGCCCGGCGGACGGAGCCGGGCCACCTGCGGGTCGGGCAGCTGCTTGGGATTCGCCAGCAGCGTCAGGGGCACTCCTGCCCCGTCGTCCTGCTGGGGCTGCTAGCGGGCAGCCACCTCACGCGTCCTGGAAGAACTCATTCTCCGGACCACCTCCTTTCCCGTGTGCGAAAACCGTACGCCGGGCCTCCGGGCCGGACAAGAGGTTTTGTCGACGAGGGGTGGGCGCTCACCGCAGCTCGCCGAGCGGATCGCGCCAGGCGCGCGAGTCGGCCCGACCGGTTCCGTGCGGGACACCCTGGAGGACCGTCGGACGGCGCCGGGACGGCCATCTCCTCCGCCTGGGGCCGGACTGCTGGACGCGCTCGAACGCGTCGTCGTCGCTGTTCTGGATGGTTACCATGCCGTCGATCGGACAACGTCAAGTGGACTTGAGGTCAAGAGTGGATCGGCGCGACCTGCTCACCATCGGCGAGGTGGCTCGACGCTCGGGCCTCACTCCGTCCGCCCTGCGCTACTACGAGGCCCGAGCTCTGATCACGAGCACACGTACCGCCGGCGACCGACGGCGCTACCAGCGGGCGGTCCTGCGTCGCGTCGCCGTGATCAGGGCCGCGCAGCGGGTGGGCCTGAGCCTCGACGACATCGGTGCGGCCTTCGCCGACGTACCGGTCGAGGCCGCCCCGACCCGGGCCCAGTGGGCCCGGATGTCGGCGCGGTGGCGTCCGGTCATCGACCAGCGCATCGCCGACCTGGAGAAGGTCCGCGACGAGCTGGACGGGTGCATCGGGTGCGGATGCCTGTCCCTGCAGCACTGCCGGCTCTACAACCCCGACGACGTGCTCGCCGACGAGGGCGCCGGCTCACGCCGCCTCTTCCCCGACGACTCCGACCCGCAGCCCTGATCAGGCGGCGGAGTCGAGGACCAGCTGGCTGTCGGGTCGGTAGATCTCGAAGGTGCTGGCGGGCCGACCTCGTGACGGCAGCGGTGGCGGCGGAGCCCCTGGCTGCTGGCCGAGGGGGCGGGTGCCGGTGTGGTCGACGAGGTAGGTGGCGCCGTGGGGGTCCTGCCAGAGCGCGATGCCGGGCAGTGGTTGTCGCACCTGCCAGGTGCCGTGGGTCTTGAGGCGGTGGTGGCTGGTGGTGAGAGGGGTGTAGTTGCCGAGCTTGCTGGGCCCGCCCCGGGCGTGGGGTCGGGTGTGGTCGATCTGCATGGCGTCGCTGGTGCAGGAGCCGTAGGGGAAGGTGTCGGCCGGGGAGAGCAGGCGCACGGCTCGGCGGTGGCGGGCGGGGATCTCGTAGGCGTCGACGGGGCTCTGGTGGGCCAGGTCGAGGACGGGGCGGATGGTGAAGCGGGCGTGGGGGCCGAGGGTCTCACGGACCCAGGAGCGAGTGACCGGGCCGTGGCCCTCGAGGCGGGCGACGGGCTCGAGGGGCTGGCCGTGCTCGTCGAGCTCTACCTGGTCGCGGCCGTCGAGGTGGACCACGAGGTCGACCCGCGGTCCCGCGTCCGCAGCTCCGGGCTCGGCGGTGCCGGTGGTGAGCTGGAGGGCGGCCAGGACGCGGCGGTCGTCGATGGTGACGGTGCGTTCGTCGGTGCGGGTCTCGTTGTCCTCGCGCAGGGCGCCGGGCTCGTCGGGCAGTGCCGCCTGGAGCGCCGTGGCGCGCTGGGTGATGGCGTGGTCGATGCGCGTGATGGTGGCGATGTCGGCGCGGATGAGGAAGGAGGCCATGCCGTGCTCGGGGCGGCCGATGATCTTGGCGAAGCAGGCCTTCCTGGCGCGCTCTTCCTTCTCGCGGGCGATCGCGGGGGCGGCGGTGGCGACCTTGCCGGCCACGAGTGCCTCGAAGCGGCTCCAGGGGATGCGACCGTCGGCCGACTCGGCGACCTCGGCGTCGACGTGTGCGGCCTCGGCGCGGGAGAGCTCGCGGGTCTTGGTGACCACGTGGCGGGCGTAGGAGGCGCGCACCTCGAGGGCCTGCACCCGTGCCCACAGCGCCGGGTGGCGGTGGTGGAGGTCCTGGGCGTCGCCGATCAGGCGGGCCGCGGCCCAGGTGGTGACCCCGATACGGGCGCCGAGCTCGGCGGCGGCGAACTCGGTGACCTCCGCGACCCCCTCACCGCCGTAGCGGCGCGCCCGCTCACGGCCGGGCAGTCGCTGCTGGTGGGGGTCGAGCCGGTCCGCGGAGTGCATGACCGCCCAGTGGTGGGCGAGGACCAGCAGCTCGACCTCGGCCTCGCGGGCGGAGCGCGCGCAGGCTCCGGCCCGGTCGAGGACCTCGGCCTCGCTCAGGTCGTCCAGCGGCGTCTGCATGCCCCTATTTTACTCGAACTGGAGTTCGAGTAAATGGGTCTCCCGCGACCTGTGGAGAGGCAGCCAGGGTGTGTGGGTCAGTCGTGGGCGACGTCCCAGAGCTTCGAGACGACCCCGCCGTCCTTGAACGTGATGAAGGACCAGCGCCAGAACGGCATCATGTCGTAGACGCAGGTGCGACGCCCTTCGTAGGCCGAGCAGTCCCTACCGCCGAAGCCGACCGCCTCGCGCACCTCGAGCCGGGTCATGCCGCGCTCCACCCTGTTGAACTCGGGCCGCGAGACGGTCCTCTTGTGGGTCTTCTGGGCCACCCGGATCCGGTGGACCCGGCTGGTCCTGCTGCCGCGGCACCACGCCGTGGTCCGTGAGCGGTACCGCCCGGCGTCGACCCGGGGGAAGTGCATGCCCGGATAGGCGCCACGCCAGCGGTAGGTCTGCGACTCGCCGGTCGCACGACTGGTCAGCACCCACTTCACACGTGGTGCCACCTGAGCCTTGGAGCAGCTGACGTAGGGGCTCATCACGCCCCCCTGCTCGTCCTTGGGAGCGGGAACCGCGCTCGGGGACGAGATCCTCGGAGTCACGGCCTTCTCGGCGTGCGCGACGACGGGGTGGCCGATGATCAGCGCGGCGGTGATGAACCCACCGGCCACGGCACGGATGGGGTGTCCTCGAAGCATGGCGGTCTCCGGTCTGGGGGGGGCGACGACAGCGCTCGTCACAGTCACCGCCACCTCGATGGTCCGGGCTGCAGCAGTCCCGGCGCTACCCGCAGATCGATGATGCGGACAGGTCGCGACGCATCACCAGCCGCGGCATCCGGCTGGCCACGGCGGCGGTCGTGCCGACGACCTCGAAGCCCACCTTCTCGAACATCGCCCGGGTGCCGACGAAGGCCATCGTCAGGTCCATCCGCTCCCCCGCCGGATCGACCGGGTAGGCCTCGACGGCCGGCGCCCCCTCGGACGCCGCCCAGGCCACCGCCCCCTCGAGCAGCGGCGTCGTCACCCCCTGCCTGCGGTGGCCACCTCGTACGACGACGCAGATGATGCTCCACACGGGCAGGTCGTCGACGGGCCTGATCAGCCTCGACGCGGCGAGCTTGGGGTTGTCGGCGCGGGGACCGATGCTGCACCACCCCACCGGCACGCCGTCGCGGTAGGTGACCACGCCCGGCGGGTGCTCGCGCTCGCACAGCGACCGCATCGCCCGCTCACGGCTGCCCCGACCCAGCTCCTCGACCTGGGAGGCGGGGAGCCGGTGCGACAGGCACCAGCAGTGCGAGGCGCGCCGGTTCGGGTTGACGACGTCGGCGAAGTCCTCGAACCGGTCGGGGGTGACCGGGTGCGTCTGCCAGGTCACCACGTCACCGCACCGGGCGACCGCTCTCGTGCTGCCAGCGGCGCATCCCCACCAGCACGCCCTCGGCGACGACGCCGACACCGGCCACGACGATCCCGAGGATCCAGAGCAGACCACCGACGAGCGCCTCCCCGCCGTCCTCCGGCCCGGCCCCGGACCACATCAACCGGCCGAGGCCGGTGACGAGCAGCCCGACCACCACCCAGACCCAGCCCCTGATGGGCCTGTCGCCGGAGCCCTCCGCGTCGCGCAGGGAGCCTCCGTCGCCGCAGGTGGGGCAGAGGGAGGCGGTGCCGGGCACCTCGTGACCGTTCCGGCAGTGGCGCAGATCCGAGACCATGGGCCCAGGGTGCCAGCCGGGTCGGGGCCCGGGCCAGCACCGCGACCGGGTCAGGCGCCGCGGCCGACGCCCAGCGCCTCGAGGACCCGGGGCCCTCCCTGCAGGACGCCGTCCACTGCCCCACCGGGGCCGTCGGCACCGGCGGGCCGGGAGCGCGGGTCGGCGGTCAGCCGGGTGTCGTGGCAGCCGAAGTCGTCGACGACCACGCCGGTCAGGTCACCGGCGTCGGCGAGCACGACCATGAAGCGCGGGCCGAGGTCGGCGGTGCAGACGCGCTGCGAGGTGTCGAGGTCGAGGAGCGCGAGCCCGTCGAGGGCGTCGGCGAGCGGAGCGAGGTCGGCGTCGGCGACCGGCGCGGCCCGCCCCTGTCGCTCCCACCCGGACGGCGAGCCCTCGCCGTCGCCATCGCCGTCGCCATCGCCCTCGCCCTCGCCCTCGCCCAGTTGAGCCGGGTGGTAGCGGCACACCCAGGCCCGGCGTACCGGCGGCAGCTCGGGCAGCTCCTCGGCAGCCTCGTCGGCACCGGCTCGCTCGCCCGCCGTGGGCAGCACCCGCGGGCACGGCCGGCCCGGCGCCCCGGTCGGCTCGTCGGGGCTCGGCTCACTGGGACTCGACCCGGTCGGCGGTGGTTCCTCGGCGACCGGAGTCGCATCGTCGCCCCCGCCGCACCCGCCCAGCAGCAGGGCCAGCACCACAGCGGCACCGGTCGCAGCGAGGCGGGACGTCGGCAGGCTCATGCCGGATGGACGGCCGAGCGGGCCGGCCGGTTCCCCTCGACCCATCAGGGCGCCAGCCGCTCCACCGACCACGAGCCACCCGAGCGGCGGTAGACCAGCCGGTCGTGCAGGCGGCTGGGCCGGCCCTGCCAGAACTCCACGGCCTCGGGCAGCACGACGTAGCCGCCCCACCCGTCGGGCACCGGCACGGGCCCGCCGGCGAAGCGCTGCTCGGCCGCGGCGTACGCCGCCTCGAGCTCCTCGCGGCCGGCGACCGGCGAGGACTGGGCCGAGGCCCAGGCGCCGAGCTGCGAGCCGCGCGGGCGCTCGGCGAAGTAGGCGGCGACCAGCTCGCGCGAGAGCCGCTCGACGACACCGTCGACGCGCACCTGCCGCTCGAGCGGGTGCCAGGGGAAGAGCAGCGCGGCGCGGGGGTTGGCCTCGAGGTCGGAGCCCTTGCGCGAGCCGTGGTTGGTGTAGAAGACGAAGCCCCGGCGCCCGGCGCCGTCGTCGAGGCCCTTGAGCAGCACCGTGCGCGCCGAGGGCGCCCCGTCGGCGGAGGCGGTGGCCACCACGACCGCGTTGGGCTCGTGCAGCCCGGCCGCCCGCGCCTCGTCGAACCAGCGCCCGAACATCGTCCACGGGTCGGGGGCGAGCTCGGCCTCGGTGAGGCCGTTGGCGGCGTACTCCTGGCGCAGGGCGCGCAGCTGCGGGGACGTCACGTCGGTGGGCTCGGGCATGGTCCTCACGGTAGCCAGCGCGCGACCATCCCGAGGGCTCATGGACCGCCGCGTGCCGCACGGGCAGCATCACTGACACAATGCGACGGTTTGGACGCAGCCGCACACGACACAGGAGTCATGCGATGACCGAGGTACACCACGGGCTGGAGGGCGTCGTCGCCTTCGAGACGGAGATCGCCGAGCCCGACAAGGAGGGGTCCGCGCTCCGCTACCGCGGCGTCGACATCGAGGACATCGTCGGCCGGGTCCCCTTCGAGAACGTCTGGGGCCTGCTGATCGACGGTGCCTACACCCCCGGCCTGGCCCCGGCCGAGCCCTTCAACCTGCCGGTGCACACCGGTGACGTCCGCGTCGACGTGCAGGCGGCGGTCGCGATGCTCGCGCCGGCCTTCGGCTTCGGCCAGACCTACGACATCTCCGACGAGCAGGCCCGCGACGACATCGGGCGCCTGGCCGTCATGGTGCTCTCGTACGCCGCCCAGTCGGCGCGCGGGCTGAACAAGGCCATCGTCCCGCAGAAGGAGGTCGACGAGGGTGCGACCCTCGCCGAGAAGTTCCTGATCCGCTGGAAGGGCGAGGCCGACCCCAAGCACGTCAAGGCGATCGACGCCTACTGGAGCAGCGCGGCCGAGCACGGCATGAACGCCTCCACCTTCACCGCCCGCGTCATCACCTCCACCGGCGCCGACGTGGCCGCCGCCTTCTCGGGCGCCATCGGCGCGATGTCGGGCCCGCTGCACGGCGGCGCGCCTAGCCGGGTGCTCGGCATGATCTCCGACGTCGAGGAGTCCGGCGACGCCGAGGCCTACGTCAAGGGCCTGCTCGACCGCGGCGAGCGGCTGATGGGCTTCGGCCACCGCGTCTACCGTGCCGAGGACCCCCGCGCCCGGGTGCTGCGCCGCACCGCCAAGGAGCTCGACGCGCCGCGCTACGCGGTCGCCGAGGCCCTCGAGCAGGCGGCCCTCAAGGAGCTGCGCGAGCGCCGCCCCGACCGGGTCCTCGAGACCAACGTCGAGTTCTGGGCCGCCATCGTCCTCGACTTCGCCGAGGTGCCGGCCAACATGTTCACCTCGATGTTCACCTGCGCCCGCACCGGCGGCTGGTCGGCGCACATCCTGGAGCAGAAGCGCACCGGTCGCCTGATCCGCCCCTCCGCGGTCTACACCGGCCCGGGCTCGCGCCCGGCCTCGGAGATCGAGGGCTGGCAGGAGGCCTGGGGCAAGTGAGCCCCCGCGCCGGGCCGCTCCGCCACCGCGGACCGGCCCGGCGCACCGCTCAGCGGAAGACCCGGTCGACCATCGCGAAGGCGCCCAGCTCCTGGTCGGAGCGGAAGTGCCGGTGGTCGGCCCGGACCCGGTCGGCCGCCTCGGCGGCGTACTCGACGATGTCCTGCACGAAGAGCTCCTCGGGGCCGATGGCCTCGAGGACGTCCGGCTCGATGTCGTGGTCGACCAGACCCGCCTCGTCCGAGAGCGCGTGCGACTGGGCCAGCGAGGCGCCGCAGATGGCGGCGTACCTGCGCCACTGCTTGTCGGAGAGCTCGTCGAGGTCGATGTCGTCGCGGTACGGCGAGCGCTCGCGCACCATGAAGCTCAGCCCGTCCATCTCGACGGCGCCGTAGAACCGGTCGCCGCGCACCAGGTGCACGCCCTGCGCGTGCGAGATCCGGTCGGCGTTGCCGTCGACGACGTACTCCGAGGGCGGCACCAGCCCGGCCAGCGCCGAGCGCCGCGCCTGCTTGAGCTCGAGCAGCAGGTCGTCGCTGCCGTCGGCGTGGGGGCCCTCGACCATCAGGTAGTAGCGCGGCAGGCCCAGGGAGGCGGTGCCCTGGCCGAGGCGCTGGCACACGTCCTTGACCCGCATCGAGCCGGCCCGCTCCGGCACCTCGATGTCGTTCTCGCGCACGAAGCGCTCGAGCGCCTCCTGGAACTCCGGCACCCGCGAGGACACCGGCACGTGCTCGTCGTCGGCGCGGAAGCCGCGCCGGTACTCGTCGTGGTACTTGCGCGCCAGCCAGTGGTCGCGGTCCTCCTTGGCCGACTCGAAGAGCCGGCGGATGATCTTGGGCGCGTTGTCCTCGCGCATCTGGCCCTGCTGCTCGGTGGCGTCGGTGGCGTAGTCGCGCATCGCCTCGACGTAGCCGCGCACGAAGGCGGCGGCGATCCTGCGCTGCTGCTTGCGCCCGTGCCCGCCCTCCTCCTGCGCGGCGATGACGAAGCCGGTGGCGCCGCGCTTGAGGTCCCAGGTGAACGGCGCGTAGTAGGCCTCGTCGAAGTCGTTGACGCCGAAGATCGGCACGTCGTCGGCGCTGGGCATCACCCCGAAGTTCTCGGGGTGCACGTCGCCGAGGGTCAGCACCGTCGGCATCCAGGCGTCCTCGCCCGCCAGGTCGCGGTAGAACAGCAGGCAGGTGCCGCGGAAGAACGAGAACAGCGAGTCGTGCAGCTTCTCGAACTTCTCCTCCGCGTCCTGGCTGCGGGTCGAGATCCGGGTCTCGTGGTCCTCACGGATCGTCTGGCGCACGTGGCGGCGCCGCTCCAGCCCGGTGAGGTGGCGCGGCAGGAAGACCATCTCGCCGCGCGCCCGCTGCAGCGCCAGGGAGCGGAAGGCCTCGACCCGCGAGCCCGTCTGCGTCCCGGCCCCCACCGCCTGGGCCAGCTCCTCCTTGGTCATCGTGGACCGGCCGGCCACGTCGGCATCACGGGCCCGCTGCATCAGCTCGGCACGCGTCAGGGCATCGACGTCATCACTCATCGTCCCTTCCTACCCGTCCGCACCCCTCAAGCCCACTCATCGCCACCACTCGCCCGAAGGGGTGGTGATGGCCTAGGGTCGTCGGCCATGACCAGCCGCGATGCTGTCCGACTATGGGACGCCGAGGCCCCCGGCTTCGACCTCGCCGCCGACCACGGCCTGCTCGACCCTGCGGTGCGCGCCGCCTGGTCGCGCCTCATGCACGACCTGCTGCCCCCGCCGGCGAGCCGGGTCGCCGACCTCGGCTGCGGCACCGGCACCCTGGCGCTGCTGCTCGCCGAGCACGGCCACGCGGTCGACGGGATCGACTTCTCCCCCGAGATGGTGGAGCGCGCGCTGACCAAGACCGCCCACGAGCCCGACGTCACCGTCACCGAGGCCGACGCCTACGACCCGCCCCTGACCCCCGGCGACTACGACGTCGTGCTCTCGCGCCACGTGCTGTGGGCGATGCCCGACCCGGTCGAGGCGCTGCGTCGCTGGTCGGCGCTGCTGGCCCCCGAGGGCCGGCTGGTGCTGGTGGAGGGCTACTGGTCGCAGGGCGACGGCACCCGCGGCGGGCTGACCGCGCAGGAGGTCGTGACGGCGCTCGGCGCCATCGGGCGCAGCGGCACCGTGTACCCGCTGCCCGACCCGCAGCTGTGGGGCAAGCGCATCGACGACGAGCGGTACGCCGTCGTCAGCACCGGCCCGATCAGCCGGCCCTGACCAGCAGCTCGCGGCTCGGCGAGACCGGCTGCGCACCGTTGAACAGCTCGAAGCGCCAGCGGCCCCGCGTGGCGCTGAGGATGCCGGAGAGCTGGAAGCGCACCCGCTCGGAGAGCCCGTCGGGGTAGTCGAGGACGGCCTCGGTCTCGGAGACGAACCACAGCACGTCGCCGCGGCGCCGCGACCAGGTCTCCCCGCTCGCGCCGCTCTCCCCCGGCGTCCCGGTCTCCCAGGTGATCGTGAAGGCCTCCTCGAAGAGCTCCGCGAGGAAGGGCCGCAGCTCCTCGGCGCCGTGCGCGTGCTCGCCGAGGTCGTCGCCGTAGACCGCACCGTCCGGCGAGAAGCAGTCGACCGCCGCCTCGACGTCGCGGGCCCGGAACGCCGCGGAGAGGCGCTCGAGGGCGCCCGCCACGATCTGGTCGGGCTGCTGGGGGAGGTCGGTGGTGCTGCTCATGCACCCTCAACGACACGCCTGCCGCCGGGGTACGCCCCCGCGGGGTGAGGTCTGGTCCGACGCGTCAGAGCCGCTTGCCGAAGCACCGTGAGAGCGGCGCGTCCTTGTAGTAGCCGAAGCCGGGCACCGGCTCGTAGCCCGAGGACGTGTAGAGCGCGATCGCCTCCGGCTGCATGGTGCCGGTCTCCAGCACCACGGCCCGGGCGCCGCTCTCGGCGGCGCTGCGCTCGAGGTGGGCGAGGATCCGCCGCGCGAGCCCGCGCCGCTGCGCGGGCGGGGCGACGTACATGCGCTTGACCTCGACGGTGACCAGGCCGGGGTAGGTGCCCACGTCGCTGCGCCGCCACGCCCCGGTCGCCACCGGCTCGCCGTCGAGCCGGCCGACGTAGAAGCTGCCGGTGGGCGGCTCGAACATCGCGGGGTCGAGCGGCGTCTCGTCGGGTCCGCCGTAGCGCTCGGTGTAGAACGCCTGGACCTCCGTGACCAGCCGGATCACGTCGGGGTGGGCGAAGCCGACCCGCTCCAGCTCGAAGATGCCCTCAGGCGAGGGACGAACCACACCCGTCACAGAACCTCGCGTCCTCGTCGTTGCGCACCCCGCACGAGCGGCAGTACGGGCCGTTCGCGGCCGTGCCGCGCTGCTGGTCGTCGACCGTGCGACCGACTCCCATGATGCCCTCCCCGTCGGAGAGGTAGGCCGCCGACTGCTTGAGCGTGGGCATCGTCTCGCCCGCGACGTAGCGCGACTGCGCGCCGATGGTGCTCGCGTTCAGCATCCCGAGCCCGACCACGGCCACGGGCATGCCGCCGAGGAAGGCCGCGATGGCCAGCCCCGGTGGCGAGTCGAAGCCGTCGTGGCCGAAGACGGTGGTGATGCCCCAGGCGAAGACCGCGCCACCGCCCACGAGCAGCAGCAGACCGACCAGGCGCAGCCCGAGCCGGGTCCGCGCGGTCTCGGGCAGTTCGTTGCTGGTCATGGCTGCTCCCTGTCGGGCCCCGGCTGCCACCACCCGTTGTGGGCCCAGCCCGGCCACCGGCGACAATAGGTGCTGTGAGCGACCCCGTGGTGGACCTGCGCATCCCCGACGACCTGCTGCCCCGCGACGGCCGCTTCGGCTCCGGGCCCTCGAAGGTGCCGGCAGCCCACCTCGACGCGCTCGCCGCGACCGGCGCGACGCTGATGGGCACCTCGCACCGGCAGGCGCCGGTGCGCTCGCTGGTGGGCCGGGTCGTCGAGGGCGTGCGCGACCTGCTCGACGTGCCCGACGACCACGAGGTGGTGCTCGGCAACGGCGGCTCGACCGCCTTCTGGGACGTCGCCACCCACGGGCTCGTCGAGCGGCGCAGCCAGCACCTGACCTACGGCGAGTTCACCTCGAAGTTCGCCACCGCGGTCGCCGGCGCCCCCTGGCTCGAGGCGCCGTCGGTGCGCAGCGCCCCCGCGGGCTCGCTTGCCGAGCCGCTCGCCGAGGCTGGCGTCGACGCCTACGCGTGGGCGCACAACGAGACCTCCACGGGCGTGATGGCGCCGGTCGTGCGGCCCGAGGGGGCCGACCCCGACGCCCTGGTGCTGGTCGATGCGACGTCGGGGGCCGGCGGGCTGCCCGTCGACCTGCGAGCCACCGACGTCTACTACTTCGCTCCCCAGAAGGGCCTGGCCTCCGACGGCGGGCTGTGGGTCGCCGTCATGTCGCCGGCCGCGATCGAGCGGGCCTGGCGGATCGCGGCCTCCGGGCGCTACGTGCCGGCCTTCCTCGACCTGCCGACCGCGATCGACAACTCGCGCAAGCAGCAGACCTACAACACCCCGGCCGTGGCCACCCTCTTCCTGCTCGCCGAGCAGCTCGACCGGCTCAACGGCCTGGGCGGGCTCCCCGCGGCCGTCGAGCGCACCACCCGATCGTCGAGGCACCTCTACGCCTGGGCGGAGCAGCGTGCCTGGGCCAGCCCGTTCGTCACCGACCCGGCCCACCGCTCGCTGGTGGTCGGCACCGTCGACCTCGACGACGCGGTGCCCGGCGCCACCGTCCGCTCGGTGCTGCGCGCCAACGGCGTCGTCGACGTCGAGCCCTACCGCAGCCTGGGCCGCAACCAGCTGCGCGTGGGCATGTTCCCCGCGGTCGACCCCGACGACGTCGTCGCGCTCACCCGCTGCGTCGACTGGGTCGTCGAGCGCCTCTAGGCCCCGGTCAGCCCAGGTCAGCCCCGGGTCAGCCCAGCAGCAGCGCGGCGAGCTCGGTGAGCGCCAGCAGCACGACGGTGCCGGTCAGCAGCAGCGTCGCCCTGCCGCCGCGCCCGGGGCCGGGCCTCGGCTCGCCGTGGCGTGCGCGGTAGCGCGCCAGCCCCTCCAGCGCCACCCACCCGCCCAGCACGGCACCGGCGGCGGCCAGCAGCACCACGCCCAGACCGACCCGGCCGATGGTCAGACGAGCCACCACCAGCGCCGCCACCACGACGGAGAGGGCGGTGCGCTGCCAGGCCAGGGCGGTGCGCTCGTTGGCCAGCCCGGGTGGCTCCGGCCGCCCGGCGACCGGGCTCACAGCACCAGGACCAGCACGCCGGCGGCCACCACGACCGCGCCCGCCAGCGCCGCTGCGGCACCGCCCGACGGCAGCGGGATCCCGCGGCGCATCGCCCGCTCCGAGCGCGCCCAGCGCACCCACGCCAGCACCGCGCAGGCGAGGCCGGCGACGACGAGCACGCTCGCCAGCGCGCGCTGCAGCGCGGGCGACGCATCGAGGTCGATCACGTCGACCGCCACCCCGGCGGCCACCAGCGCCAGCGCGGTGCGGATCCAGGCCAGGAAGGTGCGCTCGTTGGCGAAGCTGAACCGCGGGTCGGGCTCGTCGCCCTCGTCGTAGACCCACCGCGGCCAGCGGTCCTCTGCCTGCCCCACGTGTCCTCCTCCGCCACGGCCCGGGCCACTGCGGCCCCGGTAGATTGTGACCCGTCATGTCGTCCTGCTGCAGCCCCGGCCGGCCCGGAGGTCCCACCGGGACCGCCGGTCCCCCGCCGCCCGCGACTCCCACGCCACCCGGCGCCGAGACCTCGTCCGTGCTGATGGCGCTCGTCGACCTGCCCGGCGGCACCTTCGCGATGGGCAGCGAGGACCCCGAGGCCAACCCCCTCGACCTCGAGGGCCCGGTGCGCCCCGTCGAGGTGGCGCCGTTCGCGATCGGGCGCACCAGCGTCACCAACGACGAGTACGCCGCCTTCGTCGACGCCACCGGCTGGGTCACCGAGTCAGAACGGCTGGGCTGGTCGTTCGTCTTCGCGGGGTTCCTGCCCGGTCCGCTGCGCAAGGTCTCACCGCGGGTGCCGGGCACCCCGTGGTGGTGCGGCGTCGACGGCGCGACCTGGCGCTCCCCCGAGGGGCCCGGCAGCGACCTGGCCGGGCGCGGTGACCACCCCGTCGTGCACGTGTCCTTCCACGACGCGGCGGCGTACGCCGCGTGGGCCGGCGCGCGCCTACCCACCGAGGCCGAGTGGGAGTACGCCGCCCGCGGCGGGCTGGAGCGGGCGCGCTACCCCTGGGGTGACGAGCTGACACCCGGCGGCGAGCACCGCTGCAACATCTGGCAGGGCACCTTCCCGACCCGCAACACCGCCGACGACGGCTACCGCGGCACCTCCCCGGTGACCGCGTTCGCGCCCAACGGCCACGGGCTGCACGACATGGCCGGCAACGTGTGGGAGTGGGTCGACGAGGTCTGGGACCGCCCGGGCGCCCCGGGGCAGCGGGTCATGCGCGGCGGCTCCTACCTGTGCCACGCGTCGTACTGCGACCGCTACCGGGTGGGCGCGCGGACCTCGAACACCCCCGACAGCGCCAGCGGCAACCAGGGCTTCCGGATCGCCGCGAGCCCTAGAGGGCCGCGCTGACCACGTCGTAGGCCGCCTGCCCGAACGCCACGAAGCGGGCCTCCTCGAGCCCGGAGTCGGCGGTGCGCAGCACCTCGAGCGCGGCCGTCACCGAGTCGGAGGCCGACCATCCGTAGACGCCCGCACCGACCAGGGGCAGCGCCAGGCTGCGGGCGCCCAGCTCGTCGGCCACCTCCAGCGCCCGGGCGTAGCACGAGACCAGCAGCCGGCGGTCCGTCTCGCCCGCGGTGCGGTCGGGCCCGACCACGTGCACCACCCAGCGCGCGGGCAGCTCGCCCGCCGTCGTCCAGCCGGCGTCGCCGGTGGCCAGGCCCTGCGGGAAGCGGCGCCGGCAGTCCTCGAGCACCGCAGGACCGCCAGCGGCGTGGATCGCGCCGTCGACCCCTCCCCCGCCTCGCATCCGGCGGTTGGCGGCGTTGACGACCGCGTCGACGGCCTGGGTGGTGATGTCGTCGCGCACGACGGTGATCTGCATGCTGTTCCTCAGGAGTCGCGGATCAGCCGCAGGGTCGCGCGCTCGAGCGCGGCCTGCCGCTGGTCGGGGGTGTCGTGGTGGCGGCGGGTGGTGCCTGCGATGGTGCGGCCCTGCTCGTAGGCCTCGACGACGCGCGGGTCGACGTAGGAGGAGCGGGCCAGGGTGGGGGTGTTGCCCAGGAAGCCGGAGACCTCCTTCATCGCCCCGGCCACCGCCCGCTTGCGCGAGGCCGCCGACTCGCCGTGCTCGCTGGTCTCGGCGAGGGCCGCGGCGGCCAGCACCGTCGCGTGCCAGGTGCGGAAGTCCTTGGCGGTCGCCTCGAGCCCGGTCGAGGCGCGCACGTACTCGTTGACCAGGTCGGGCAGGACGCTGCGCCACGACTGGCCCTGCTTGTAGGACAGCAGCCGCAGGTCGCCGCCGCGGCGTCGGCGCATCACCTCGAGCGCCTCGATGACCGTGGCGTCGTCGATCTCGATGCGGTGGTCGACCCCCGACTTGCCGGTGAAGGTGAAGACCAGCCGGTCCTGGCGCCGGCGCACGTGGCGGCGCTCGAGCGTGGTCAGGCCGAAGGAGCCGTTCTCGTCGGCGTAGACGTCGTTGCCGATGCGAAAGTAGCCCAGGTCGAGCAGCCGCACGGCCGCCGCACAGGCGCGCTCCAGCGGCATCCCCTGCGTGCCCAGGTCCTTGAGCACCAGCTCGCGCGCCCGGGTCAGCCCCTTGCCGAACTCCAGCATCCGGTCGAACTTCTCGGCGTCGCGCTTCTCGCGCCACGCCGGGTGGTAGAGGTACTGGCGCCGACCGGCGTCGTCGGTGCCGACGGCCTGCAGGTGTCCGTTGTCGTGCGGGGTGATCCACACGTCCTTCCACGCCGGCGGGATGACGAGGTCGCGGACCCGTTGCGCGTCCTCGTCGGGCAGGCGCTCACCGCCCGCGTCGAGGTAGACGAACCCGCGCCCGGCACGCCGCCGGGTCCAGCCCGGCTGGTCGGGAGAGGTCCTGCGCAGCCGCACCATGGGCCAGAAGGTAGCCAGCGGGAGGGCCGCGCCGTACCACCCGCACGTGTGACGGCCCGCGTCAGCGGCGGCGTACGGCGCGGGCGAGCAGCAGCGTGGCCAGCACCACGGCGGTCAGCGCACCCAGCAGCCAGGCCAGCGGGACCGTGCGCAGGCTCTCGTCCTGGGCCCGGTCGACCGGCTCGGCCTCCGGCTGCTCCGGCTGCCCCGGCGGCGCTGCCGCGGCGGACGGCTCGGGCGAGGGCTCGGGCGCCACCGCCCGTGCCACGTCGTCGGGCAGCGCCACCTCGAGCACGTCGGTGAACTGGCCCTCGGTGCTCACCAGCACCCGTCCGTCGTCGGTCACGGCGATGCCCTCGCCCTGCTGCTGGTCGGGCAGCTCGAGGTCGCCGACCTCGGCCAGGGAGGGCCACGCGTAGACCACGGCGTCGGCGTAGCCACGGACCACGAGGTGGCGCCCGTCGGGCCAGAACGCGCCGTCGGTGGCGATCGGCAGCACCCCGCCGACCTCGCGCAGCTCGTTAGGCGCGGCGGGGTCGAGCCGTGCCGGCGCCTCGTAGAGGGCGCCGCCGAAGAAGCTCTTGGAGGCCACGTAGAGCCGCCCGGTGCGCGGGTGGCTCAGCAGCGTCTCGGCGTCGCGGGCGCCACCCGGGTAGACCAGCTCGTACGTCGCACCCGCGGCGTCGGTGCGGGCGTCGATCGCACCGCGCCCCACGGGCACCCGGGCCACGCTGACCGAGTCGCGCGAGCCCGGGTTGTCGCCGATGTCGCCGACCCAGACCTGCCCGGGGCCGGCCGGGGCCAGGGCCTCGACGTCGGTGGGCTCGTCGGCCCACGTGGTGACCCCGACGGTGCGCCCCTCGGGACCGACGGCGAAGACCCGGCCGCTGTCGCCGGAGTCGTTGGTGGTCAGGAGCAGCCCGTCGGCGGCCACCAGCCCGCTCGACTCCAGGATCTCGGGGTCGGCGAAGGTGAGCACGACCTCGGCGTCGTCGCCGCCGGCGGCGTGCGCGGCCAGCCCCACGGCGAAGGGGGCGGCCAGGGCGAGGGCCACCAGGGGGCCCCGCAGCCGGTCAGGCACCCGCATCCTGCTGGTCCCGCCGCTGGTCCCGCTGCTGCTCGTCGAGGAGCACGGCGAGCCTCGGCGTGAGGCCCCAGGTGGCGACCAGGTCGTCGTACTCCGTGCGCAGCGTGCCGCCGCGCACCGGCGAGCCGGTGCGGGTGGCGCGCAGCAGCGTGTTGCGCGGGGTGTGCTGGCTCTCCACGAACTGCACCACGTCGACCTTGTAGCCGGCCAGGCGCATCAGCGAGGCGCGCAGCGCGTCGGTGAGGGTGTCGGCGAAGCGCTCGCGCAGGATGCCGTGGCGGGTCAGCGCGGCGTACGGCGACGGCGTGGGCGCGCGGCGCAGCTGGGCGGCGACGTCGTGGTGGCAGCAGGGCGCCGCGAGCACGACGGGCGCGCCCCAGGCCACGGCGCGGGCCAGCGCCTCGTCGGTGGCGGTGTCGCAGGCGTGCAGCGCCAGCACCACCTCGGGGGCGGGGTCGACCTGCGCGTCGGCGATGGTGCCGACCACGAAGCTGGCATCGGCACCGAGGCGGCCGGCCACGGCGCTGTTGTGCTCGCGCGACTGCTCCTTGACGTCGACGCCAGTGATCGCCACCGGCAGCGAGCGCACGTGGGAGAGGTAGCGGTGCGCGGCGAAGGTCAGGTAGGCGTTGCCGCAGCCCAGGTCGACCACGCGCAGCGGCTCGGCCTCGGTGGGCCGGCGCAGGTGGCCCTTCTCGACGGCCTCGACGACCGTGGTGTCGAGCAGGCGCAGGAACTCCTCGACCTGGCGGTACTTCGCCTGGCGGCTCGGCTTGAGCCGGCCCTGGGCATCGGTGAGGCCGAGCTCGCGGAAGAGCGGGTCGTCCTCGGGCAGCAGCCGCTCCTTGCCGCGGTCGTGCCCGCGGCTGGCCTCGAGCGCCTCCTTGCGGTCGCTGGTGTGCACCAGCGCCTCGCCCTTCTTGGTCACCCGCAGCTGGTGGCTCTGCGTGGTGGTCTCGACGTGCCAGTTGCCGAACGGCTCGTCGAGCAGCGCGTCGACGGCGTCCCGGGCGGGGCTGGGCTGTCTCGGTTCGCCGACGGCGTGGTTGGCGGTGTGCGCCTGCTGCTCGTCGTACGACGTGACCTGCAGGTGACGACCGGCCTTGAGGTCTACGTAGCGCAGCTCGACGCGGCGCCACTGCGGCGCACCGCTCCTCTGTCGCCCGGAGGCGACCGCGCGCACGAGCGCGTCGGGGTCGAGCAGGTGGCTGCGCATCCGGGCCAGGCCGCGGAGCAGGGGCTCGCTCATGGTGCTCCTCAGACCAGCGAGGCGATGACGACGATCAGCAGCAGCGCCCCGAGGGCCACGGGGATGACGAGGCGTCGCTGGCGGGGGTTCACGGGCACATCACCGCCCCAGCCTAGAAGCCCACAGCTCGGCCAGGTGCATCGTGGGCACGCCCGCGAGGTCGTCGAGCTGCACCCGGCACGACATGCCGTCGGCGAGCACCACCGCGTCGGGCTGCGAGCGCACCGCCGGGAGCAGGTGCGTCTCGGCGACCGCGACCGAGACGTCGTAGTGGCCCTTCTCCATGCCGAAGTTGCCGGCCAGCCCGCAGCAGCCGGCGACCCGCGTGACGGTGGCGCCGGCGCGCTCGAGCAGCGCCTGGTCGGCATCCCAGCCGAGCACGGCGTGCTGGTGGCAGTGCGGCTGGGCCACGACCTGCACCCCCGCCAGGTCGGGCAGGGGCAGGTCGAGGCGGGTGGCGAGCTCGGCGAAGGTCAGCACGCCCTCGGCGACCTGCTGGGCGCGCGGGTCGTCGCTGAGCTCGACGAGGTCGCTGCGCAGCGTCGCCAGGCACGACGGCTCGAGGCCCACGACCGGGGTGCCGGTGGCGACGTACGCCGCCAGGGTCGCCGCGGTGCGCGCCGCGATCGCCCGGGCCTTGGTGAGCTGGCCGGTGGTGATCCAGGTCAGCCCGCAGCAGGCGGTCTCGTCGATGACGCGCACCCGCAGCCCGGCGGCTTCGAGCACCTCGATCGCGGCGTGGCCCGAGCCCGGCAGGAAGTGGTCGGTGAAGGAGTCGGCCCAGACCCACACGTCGGGGGCCTCGTCGGGCCGGGTGTCGCGCAGCCGGGCGGTGCTGGCGCCGCGGCGCAGCGTGCGCGGGGCGAAGTCGGGGATGGAGCGGCGCTGGTCGATGCCACCGGTGGCCTTGGCCAGGCGCGCCAGCGGCCGCACCCGCAGGCTGCGGTTGACGACCGGCGCGAGCGGGGCGGCCAGGCGCGCCCACATCGGCAGCCGGCCCAGGGTCAGGTGGCTGCGCGGGCGGCGCTCGGTGGCGCCCTCGCCGTCGTGGCGCTGGTGCAGCGCCTCGGCCTTGTAGCTGGCCATGTCGACGCCGGTGGGGCAGTCGGAGGCGCAGCCCTTGCAGGCCAGGCACAGGTCGAGCGCCTCGGCCACCGCCGGGTCGCCCAGGCCCTGCACGAGCTCGCCGTCGAGGGCCTCCTGCAGCACCCGGGCGCGGCCACGGGTGGAGTCCTTCTCGTTGCGGGTGGCCTGCCACGACGGGCACATCACGCCGCTGGTCGCGGTGTGCGGGGCCACGCACTTGCCCACGCCGGTGCAGCGGTGCACGGCCGTGCCCAGCGAGCCCTCGTCGTGCAGCAGCCGCAGCACCGTGCGCGGCTCGTGGCGCGGGCGGGCCGGGCGCAGGTGCGCGTCGAACGGGTCCGGGTCGACCAGCACCCCGGGGTTGAGCAGGTCGTCGGGGTCGCACGCCGCCTTCGCCGCGCCGAAGAGCCGCAGCGACTTCTCGTCGTACATCACCGACAGCAGCTCGGAGCGGGCCCGGCCGTCGCCGTGCTCGCCCGAGAGCGAGCCGCCGTGCTCGCGCAGCTTGTGGGCGCAGGCGGTCAGGAACTCGCGGAAGCGACGGCGCCCGGCGTCGGGGTCGCTGTCGCGGTCGGTGAAGTCGAAGTCGATGCGCACGTGCACGCAGCCGTCACCGAAGTGCCCGTAGGGCACGCCCTGCAGCTGGTGGCCCTCGAGCAGCTCGTCGAAGTCGCGCAGCCAGGCCCCGAGGCGCTCGGGCGGCACCGCGGCGTCCTCCCAGCCCGAGAGCGCCTGGCGCTCGAGCGAGCGGGCGGCCAGGCCGGCGCCGTCCTCGCGGATCCGCCACAGCGCGGCGGACTCGCGGGCGTCGGTGACCAGGCGGTGCTCGAGCGGCTCGGCGGCCGCCAGCACGGGCGCGACCAGGCCGGGGTCGGTGAGCTCGACGAAGAGCCAGCCGCCGCCGCGCGGCAGGTCGGGCACGCTGCTGCCGCGCCCCCGCACCAGGTCGACGATGCGGGCGTCGAGGCCCTCGCAGGCCACCAGTGGCGACCCGCTCGGGCTGCCGTGGGAGTCGGGTCCGCCGGGTGTGCGCGCCGCGGTCAAGATGGCCGGCACCGCGTCGGCGGCCTCGACCATCGAGGGGTAGCCCAGCACCAGCATCTGGCGCACCGGCTCGTCGGGCACCAGGCGCACGGTCGCGCCCAGCACGACGCCGAGGGTGCCCTCGGAGCCGGCGAGGAAGCGCTCGAGGCGCCGGCCGTTCTCGGGCAGCAGGTGCTCGTAGGAGTAGCCGCTGACCTGCCGGGTGAAGCGCCCGAACTCGGTGCGCACGTGGGCCAGCGAGGCGTCGGTGATCGCGGCCAGCGCGTCGCCGGCCGCCGACGGCCCGCCGCCGGTCCACACCTCGCCGGTGCCGAAGGCGACGTCGAGGCCCACCACGTTGTCGGCGGTGCGGCCGTAGCCGAGCGCGCGCGAGCCGCAGGCGTTGTTGCCGATCATCCCGCCGATGGTGCAGCGCGGGTGCGTCGAGGGGTCGGGCCCGAAGCGCAGCCCCTGGGCCAGGGCGGCGCGCTGCAGGGTGGCGTGCACGGTGCCCGGCTCGACCACGGCCGTGCCGGCCTCGGCGTCGATGGCCAGCACCCGGTTGAGGTAGCGGGAGGTGTCGACCACGATGCCGGGCCCGACGGCGTTGCCGGCGATCGAGGTGCCGGCGCCGCGCATCGTCAGCGGCACCCCGGTGGCCCGCGAGGCGTCGAGGGTGGCGAGCAGCTCGTCGCGGTGCCGCGGTCGTACGACGACGCGGGGCGGCACCCGGTAGAGCGAGGCGTCGGTGGAGTAGAGCGCCCGCGCCAGCGTCGAGTCGTCGACGTCGGCCACGCCCCGGCGGCGAAGCTCGGCGACGACGTCGGTGCTGCTCAGCGTCTGGCTCACGCGCCCATTGTCGCGGAGGACCGGTGAGCCCCGGCGCCCGGTCTCACCAGTGGCTCACCAGTGGCTCACCAGTGCTGCATCGAGCTGCGGAAGATCGCGGCGAGGTCCTCGGCGTGCACCTCGCGGGGGGCGGTGGCCAGCAGCCGCTGCTGCTTGAGCGCCCCGTCGACCAGGTCGTCGACGTCGGCCTCGCCGTAGCCGACCTCGGCGAGCCCGTTGGGGATGCCGATGTCGCGCATCAGGGTGGCCAGCACGTCGGGCAGCACGTCGGGGCCGGTGGCCGAGGAGCCCAGCGTCGGGTCGAGCAGCCGGGCCGCGGCGAGGTGCCGCTCCGGGGAGGCCGAGTAGGTGAAGCGGAACGCCTCGGGTGCGGTCAGCGTGACCGCCATCCCGTGCGGCACCATCGCCTCGTCCTGCGGGTAGCCCTCGGGCCGGTAGTCGCGCACCCGGCCGGCGACGGGATAGGCGTTGGCGTGCGGGATGTGCACGCCGGCGTTGCCGAAGCCCAGGCCTGCGAAGGTGGCGGCCAGCGCCATCTGCTCGCGCGCCACGACGTCGCTGCCGTCGGCGACCGCGGCGCGGAACGACGTCGCCAGCAGCGACATCGCCTTCTCCGACCACAGGTCGGCGATCGGGTTGGCGCCGCAGTAGGGCACCCGCTGCTCGGGGGTCTTGGCGTCGAAGTCGGCGAACCACTTCGCGGTCCAGCTCTCCAGGGCGTGGCACAGGATGTCCATGCCCGCCGCTGCGGTCACCATCGTCGGCTGGCCCATGGTCAGGGCCGGGTCGACCACCGCCATCGTCGGACGCAGCGCCGGGTGGCTGATGCCGGTCTTGACGTGCAGCGACAGCACGTCGAGCACGCAGATGGTGGTGCTCTCCGAGCCGGTGCCGGTGGTGGTCGGCACCGCCACCAGCGGCAGCAGCCGGTTGACCGGCGCCTGCGCCTTCCCGACCGGCGCGTTGATGTAGTCCATCAGCTCGCCGGGGTTGGTGGTGAGCAGGTTGACCGCCTTCGCGGTGTCGATGGCCGAGCCGCCGCCGACGGCCAGGATCGCGTCGAAGGGTCCGGCGTCGCGCGCGAAGGCGATCGCGTGCGCCATCGACTCGTCGGTGGGCTCGACGTGCACGCCGTCGTACGTCGTCACCTCGAGGCCGCGGGCGGTGACCTGCTCGGCGATGCGTGCGGGCGCCCCGGTCGCGGCCACGCCCGGGTCGGTGACCAGGAGCACCCGGCGGGCTCCGTGGCCCAGCAGGTCGTGGCCGATCTCGGCGGAGGCGCCGGTGCCGAACTTCAGCGCGGGGGCGGCGTAGGTGAAGACGGTCTCAGTCATGAGCCACACCCTAGGCAACACCACGTGGTGGGGCTCACAGCCCTGCGTCGCCCGTCGTGCGATCCGTGGTGCGGGTGTTGCCGAACCTTTCACGGCGCCCGCCCAGACTGGCGCCGAGGCTCAGGGGGAGCCGTCGCAGCAGGGGGGAACCATGTCGGTGCAACAGACCCACGGTGCGCGCTCGGTCCGGGCGCGCGAGCGCGCGACGACCGTCGCGCTGCACCTGGTGGAGGACCAGACGCCGGACGGCGCCGGCGAGCCGGCGTGCTCGCACGGACGACGGCCGCTGGGCTGGTTGTTCCACCAGGGCCCCGGCGGCCGGCTCGACACCGACGGGTCGGACGAGCGCCGCTAGGCGATCGGCCGGACCGGGCCCCAGGTCGGCCGCACCGCCGAGCGCGGGACCTCGTCCAGGGCCCGGGCCTGCTCCCGCGTCGGCGCGGTCCCACCCAGGTGCCGGGGGTACCAGCGGGCCTGCTCGCCCGGCCGCGGCCGGTGCTCGGGCAGGCGCTGCAGCTCCTCGAGCAGCCCGGTCAGCCGCTCCCCCAGCTCGGTCGTGGTCGCGGCCAGGTCGGCGTCGGGGGCGACCGGCAGCGGCGGGCCGAAGCGGACGTCGATGGTCCGGCCCCGGGTCAGCGCGGGGCGTGGCGAGACCTCCCCGACCTCACGACGCAGCGGCCAGAGCCGCTGGGTGCCCCACACCGCCACCGGCACGACCGGCAGGCCGAGCTCCCGGGCCAGCGCGGCCACGCCGGGCATCAGCGCGCGCACGGTGTAGGAGTGCGAGACGCCGGCCTCGGGGAAGGCGCACACCGCCTCGCCCTCGCGCAGCAGCGCCCGGGCGCCCAGGTAGGCCGCCGCGGGTGCGCGGCGGTCGACGGGGACGTGGCGCATCGCGGTCATCGCGCGTGCCACCACCGGCGGGTCCCAGACGTCGTGGCGGGCCAGGAAGCGCACGTGCCGCCCCCGCGCCAGGCCGGCCTGGCCGACGAAGAGGAAGTCGGGGTAGGCGACGTGGTTGCTGGCCAGCAGCACCGGTCCGCGCTCGGGGAGGTGCTCCTCCCCCGACCACCGGCTGGTCACCTGCAGGGCGCGCAGCGCCAGCCGGCCCAGGCCGACGGTCGCGCCGTAGGCGCGCTCGCCGCTCAGGAGAACGGAGGACGGGCGTCGAGGGCCAGCGAACGGCGGCCGGCCCAGCGCCACACGCGGGCGGCACGGTCGCGGTCCTCGTCGGTGACCAGGTTGCCCATCCAGCGCAGCGCCAGCGTCATCAGCCAGTCCGAGCGCATCCCGGCCGGGCCGAGCGCGGGCAGCAGCCGGGGCACCGTGACCAGCCCCGCGAGCCGCCGGGCCACCGAGAACGCCTCGCCGTAGTGCGCCGAGAGCAGCGCCGGCCACTCGGTCGCCAGCCGGTCGCGGTCGGGGGCCAGGTCGGCCATCAGCTCCGCGACCATCCGGCCGGTCTCGAGGCCGTAGTCGATGCCCTCGCCGTTGAGCGGGTTCACGCAGCCCGCGGCGTCGCCGATCAGCGCCCAGTTGGGGCCGGCCACGCCGGAGACCGCGCCACCCATCGGCAGCAGCGCCGAGGTCGGGGCCCGCAGCTCGCCCGAGAGCCCGAACCCCTCGCGACGCTGGTCGGCGTAGAACTGCATCAGCGGCTTGACCGCGATGTTGGCGGGTCGCTTGGCGGTGGCCAGCGTGCCCACGCCCAGGTTCACCTCGCCGTCACCGAGAGGGAAGATCCAGCCGTAGCCGGAGAGGATCTCCCCGTCCTCGCCGCGCAGCTCGAGGTGCGAGCTGATCCACGGGTCGTCGGACTCGGTGGAGGCGACGTAGGAGCGCCCGGCGACGCCGTAGACGGTGTCACGGTGCCACTCGCGGCCCAGCACCTTGCCCAGCGGCGAGCGCACCCCGTCGGCGACCACGAGGCGGCGGCAGCCGATCTCGAAGCGCTCCACGTCGTCGCGCCCGCCCGGCCCGCGACGCTCCACGACGACGGCCCGCACCCGGTCGCCCTCGCGCACGACGTCGACGGCACGCACTCCGTCGAGCGCCTGGGCGCCCTCCTTGATCGCGGTGGTGCGCAGGTGGTCGTCGAGCTCGGTGCGCGGCACGGCGCTGCCCCATGAGGGCAGGGTGCCACCGGGCCAGGGCAGCAGCAGCGTCTGGCCGAAGCCGTGGGCCCGCAGGCCCTGGTTGACCGTGTGCGCGCGCAGCCAGTCCTCCAGGCCCAGGCGCGAAAGCTCGTGCACCGCACGCGGGGTCAGCCCGTCGCCGCAGGTCTTGTCGCGGGGGAAGACGGCCGCGTCGAGCAGCAGCACGTCGAGGCCGGCGCGTGCGGCCCAGGCGGCGGCCGCCGACCCGGCCGGTCCGGCGCCGACGACGAGGACGTCGGTCTGGGTCGGGAGGCTCACGCACCGATCCTCCCAGGTGGGCCCGCACCCCCCAAGTCCGGCCGTGCGCTAGGAGTCCTGCTCCTCCAGGGGCGGGTAGAGCCGCCCGGTCGACGCGTGCTCCTCCCGGTCGGTGAACATGCCCTTCTCGGGGTCGAAGTCGCGCCCGGTGTTGTCGACCTCGGCCCCCTCGGGCCGGTTCTCCTCGGCCAGGCGCTCGGCGCGCTCGCACTCGACCTGCTCGACGTCGGCCTCGCTGGGCTGCTGGTCCATGACGTGTCCCTCCCGGTAAGTGGCCTCCACGGCACCACGGGACGGCACAGGGCCCCTCCCCCGGACGGGGGAGGGGCCCTGGCTACGTGCTGCGTCGTGCTGGGCGAGCGGTCAGCTCTGGTACGACCCGAAGTCGAAGTCGTCCAGGGCCACGGCCTGGCCGCCGGCGTTGCCGCCGAACTCGTAGTCGTAGGAGTCGTAACCGGTCACGGAGTACGCCGCGGCGCGGGCCTCCTCGGTCGGCTCCACCCGGATGCTGCGGTACCGCTCGAGGCCGGTACCCGCCGGGATCAGCTTTCCGATGATCACGTTCTCCTTCAGGCCGCGCAGCGAGTCGCTGCGCCCGTGGATCGCCGCGTCGGTGAGCACTCGGGTGGTCTCCTGGAAGGAGGCCGCCGAGAGCCACGACTCGGTCGCCAGCGAGGCCTTGGTGATGCCCATGAGCACCGGACGGCCCGAGGCCGGCTTGCCGCCCTCGGAGACCACGCGCCGGTTCTCGGTCTCGAAGATCACGCGGTCCACGAGGTCGGAGGGCAGCAGGTTGGTGTCGCCCGACTCGATCACGGTCACGCGCCGCAGCATCTGGCGCACGATGATCTCGATGTGCTTGTCGTGGATCGACACGCCCTGCGAGCGGTAGACCTGCTGGACCTCGTCGACGAGGTGCTCCTGCGCCCGACGCACACCCAGGATCCGCAGGACGTCCTGCGGGTCGGGGGTGCCCGAGGTCAGGTGGTGGCCGACCTCGACGTGCTGGCCGTCCTCGACGTTGAGTCGCGAGCGCTTCGAGACCGGGTACTCCTGGACCTCCGAACCGTCGTCGGGGGTGACCAGGACCTTGCGGGCCTTGTCGGTGTCCTCGATCTCGATCCGGCCGGCCGCCTCGACGATCGGCGTGCGGCCCTTGGGCGAGCGGGCCTCGAAGAGCTCGACCACGCGGGGCAGACCCTGCGTGATGTCGTCCGCGGAGGCCACACCACCGGTGTGGAAGGTACGCATCGTCAGCTGCGTGCCGGGCTCACCGATCGACTGGGCGGCGATGATGCCGACCGCCTCACCGATGTCGACGAGCTTGCCGGTGGCCAGCGAGCGGCCGTAGCACTTGGCGCAGGTACCGGTCTTGGCGTCGCAGGTCAGCACGGAGCGGACCTTGACCTCCTCGATGCCGGCAGCCACGAGCTCGTCGATCTTGACGTCGCCGAGGTCCTCGCCGGCGGCGGCGAGGGTCTCGCCGGACTCCGGGTGGGTGACCTCGGTGGCGGCCGCACGGGCGTACGCCGCGGTCTCGGCGTTCTCCGCCTTGACCACGGTGCCGTCCTCGCGACGGTCACCGATCCGCTTGGGCAGGCCGCGCTCGGTGCCGCAGTCGTCCTCGCGGATGATCACGTCCTGCGAGACGTCGACAAGACGACGGGTCAGGTAGCCCGAGTCGGCGGTACGCAGCGCGGTGTCGGCCAGACCCTTGCGAGCACCGTGGGTGGAGATGAAGTACTCCAGGACCGAGAGGCCCTCACGGAAGTTCGCCTTGATCGGGCGCGGGATGATCTCGCCCTTCGGGTTGGCCACCAGGCCACGCATGGCGCCGACCTGACGGATCTGGTTCATGTTTCCGGACGCACCCGAGGCGACCATCATGTGGATGGGGTTGGCGTGGTCGAACGCCTCCTCCATCGCGTCGCCGACCTTGCGGCTGGCGTCGGTCCAGATCTCGACGAGCTCCTGGCGGCGCTCGTCGTCGGTCATCAGACCGCGCTCGAAGTCCTTCTGGACCTTCGCGGCCTGCTTCTCGTACGGCGCCAGGATCTCCAGCTTGTCGGCCGGGGTCGTGACGTCGTCGATCGAGACGGTGACGCCCGAGAAGGTCGCCCAGCGGAAGCCGGCGTCCTTGAGGGCGTCGAGCGAGGCGGCGACCTCGACCTTGGTGTAGCGCTCCGCGAGGTCGTTGACGATCGCGCCGAGCTGCTTCTTGCCGACCTCGTAGTTCACGAACGGGTAGTCGGCCGGGAGCGTCTCGTTGAAGAGCGCGCGACCCAGGGTGGTCTCGACCGTGGTCGTGGTCGCGGCCGGGACCGGCTGCTCCGCGAGGTCGGGGTCCACCATCGGCACCACGTCGTCGAGGCGGATCTTCACCTTCGACTGCAGGGTGATCTCCTGGCGGTCGAAGGCCATGATCGCCTCGGACACGCTGGAGAACGCCCGGCCCTCGCCGGGCTCGCCCACGCGGTCGGTGGTCAGCCAGAACAGGCCGATGATCATGTCCTGCGAGGGCATGGTCACCGGACGGCCGTCCGAGGGCTTGAGGATGTTGTTCGTCGACAGCATCAGGATCCGCGCCTCGGCCTGGGCCTCGGCCGACAGCGGCAGGTGCACCGCCATCTGGTCACCGTCGAAGTCGGCGTTGAACGCGCCGCAGACGAGCGGGTGGATCTGGATGGCCTTGCCCTCGATCAGCTGCGGCTCGAAGGCCTGGATGCCCAGGCGGTGCAGCGTGGGTGCACGGTTCAGCAGCACCGGGTGCTCGGTGATGACCTCCTCGAGCACGTCCCACACGACCGGACGCGCGCGCTCGACCATCCGCTTGGCGGACTTGATGTTCTGCGCGTGCGAGAGGTCGACCAGACGCTTCATCACGAAGGGCTTGAAGAGCTCGAGCGCCATCTGCTTGGGCAGACCGCACTGGTGCAGCTTGAGCTGCGGACCCGACACGATGACCGAACGACCCGAGTAGTCCACGCGCTTGCCCAGCAGGTTCTGGCGGAAGCGACCCTGCTTGCCCTTGAGCATGTCGGACAGCGACTTCAGCGGACGGTTGCCCGGCCCGGTCACCGGACGCCCACGGCGGCCGTTGTCGAACAGCGAGTCGACGGCCTCCTGGAGCATCCGCTTCTCGTTGTTGACGATGATCTCGGGCGCGCCGAGGTCGAGCAGGCGCTTGAGCCGGTTGTTCCGGTTGATCACGCGGCGGTACAGGTCGTTGAGGTCGGAGGTCGCGAAGCGACCACCGTCGAGCTGCACCATCGGACGCAGGTCCGGCGGGATGACCGGGACGGCGTCGAGGACCATGCCGCGCGGCTCGTTGCCGGTCTTACGGAAGGCGTCGACGACCTTGAGCCGCTTGAGGGCACGGACCTTCTTCTGGCCCTTGCCGTTGGCGATGGTGTCGC
The DNA here is from genome assembly GCF_030518195.1 of Nocardioides cremeus. Classification (GTDB taxonomy): domain Bacteria; phylum Actinomycetota; class Actinomycetes; order Propionibacteriales; family Nocardioidaceae; genus Nocardioides; species Nocardioides cremeus. Next base: position 513,075 of record NZ_JAULSC010000001.1, on the reverse strand, counting down.
GCAGCGACTCCACCTCGGCCGGGATGTCGAAGTCCTGCAGGCGCTTCTGGATCGCCGCAGCACCCATGTGGCCCTCGAAGTACTTGCCGAACCACGCCTTCATCTCGCGGTAGAGCATCTCGTCGCCCATCAGGTCCTGGACCTTGAGGGACTTGAAGGTGTTCCACACCTCGTCGAGGCGGTCGATCTCGCGCTGCGCGCGGTCGCGCAGCTGCTTCATCTCCCGCTCCGCACCGTCACGCACCTTGCGGCGCGCGTCGGCCTTGGCGCCCTCGGCCTCGAGGGCTGCGAGGTCCTCCTCCAGCTTGCGGGTGCGGTCCTCCAGCGACTGGTCGCGACGCTTCTCGAGGCGCTCGCGCTCGAGACCGACCTTGCCCTCCAGCGAGGACAGGTCGCGGTGGCGGGCGTCCTCGTCGACCGAGGTGATCATGTAGGCCGCGAAGTAGATGACCTTCTCGAGGTCCTTCGGGGCCAGGTCGAGCAGGTAGCCCAGCCGGCTGGGCACGCCCTTGAAGTACCAGATGTGCGTGACCGGCGCGGCGAGCTCGATGTGGCCCATCCGCTCGCGGCGCACCTTGGAACGGGTCACCTCGACGCCGCAGCGCTCGCAGATGATGCCCTTGAAGCGCACGCGCTTGTACTTGCCGCAGTAGCACTCCCAGTCCCGGGTGGGACCGAAGATCTTCTCGCAGAAGAGACCGTCGCGCTCGGGCTTGAGCGTGCGGTAGTTGATGGTTTCCGGCTTCTTGACCTCGCCGTGGCTCCAGGTGCGGATGTCGTCCGCGGTGGCCAGGCCGATCTGAAGCTGGTCGAAGAAGTTAACGTCGAGCACCTTGGCTGCAACCCTTCATTGGTTCTTGAAAAAAGTCAGACGTGGGGGGCGGGAGGGGTGGGGGGGGCGGCCGGGGGCCCCCCCCCCCCCCCCCCCCCACGCCGAGACCCCGCGAGCTGCCCACCACGGTGACCACGCGGCGTACGCCATGGGGTCACCGGGTTTCGGCGACGCTCGAGCCTTCGGCCCTCGCTGCT
>NZ_JAULSC010000001.1:0-512036 GCF_030518195.1 Nocardioides cremeus | reverse complement strand
CCCCTCCCTGGGTTCTTTAAAAAGGTCGCCCGGGGGGGGGGGGGGGGGGGGCCGGCGCGACGAGCGCGCCGGCCACCGTGCTCACACCTCTTCGACCGAGCTCGGCTCGCGACGCGACAGGTCGATGCCGAGCTCCTCGGCGGCGCGGAAGACGTCCTCCTCCGCGTCACGCAGCTCGATGCTGGTGCCGTCCTGGGAGAGGACCTCCACGTTCAGGCACAGCGACTGCATCTCCTTGACGAGCACCTTGAACGACTCGGGGATGCCCGAGTCGGGGATGTTCTCGCCCTTGACGATGGCCTCGTAGACCTTGACGCGACCCGGCACGTCGTCGGACTTGATCGTCAGCAGCTCCTGCAGGGCGTAGGCGGCGCCGTACGCCTCCATCGCCCAGACCTCCATCTCACCGAAGCGCTGGCCACCGAACTGGGCCTTACCGCCGAGCGGCTGCTGGGTGATCATCGAGTAGGGGCCGGTGCTGCGCGCGTGGATCTTGTCGTCCACCAGGTGGTGCAGCTTGAGGATGTACATGTAGCCCACCGAGACCGGGTCCGGGAACGGCTCGCCGGAGCGGCCGTCGAACAGGTCGGCCTTGCCGGTCGCGTCGATCATCCGCACGCCGTCGCGGTTGGGGATCGTCGAGCCGAGCAGCCCGGTGATCTCGTCCTCGCGCGCACCGTCGAAGACCGGGGTGGCGACCTTGGTGCCGGGCTCGGCCTTGTCGACGTGGATCTTCATCAGCCGCTGCTTCCAGTCGGCGTCCGAGGTGTCGTCGGCGAGGTCGAGGTTCCAGCCCTGCTTGGCCAGCCAGCCCAGGTGCAGCTCGAGGATCTGGCCGATGTTCATCCGTCGCGGCACGCCCAGGGGGTTGAGCACGACGTCGACCGGGGTGCCGTCCTCCATGAACGGCATGTCCTCGATCGGCAGGATCTTGGCGATGACGCCCTTGTTGCCGTGGCGACCGGCGAGCTTGTCGCCCACCGAGATCTTGCGCTTCTGGGCCACGTAGACGCGGACCAGCTGGTTGACGCCCGGGGGCAGCTCGTCGCCGTCCTCGCGGTCGAAGACGCGCACGCCGATGACGGTGCCCGACTCGCCGTGCGGGACCTTCATCGAGGTGTCGCGCACCTCGCGCGCCTTCTCGCCGAAGATCGCGCGCAGCAGGCGCTCCTCGGGGGTCAGCTCGGTCTCGCCCTTGGGCGTGACCTTGCCGACGAGGATGTCGCCGGTCACGACCTCGGCACCGATGCGGATGATGCCGCGCTCGTCGAGGTCGGCCAGACCCTCCTCGGAGATGTTCGGGATGTCCCGGGTGATCTCCTCGGGGCCCAGCTTGGTGTCGCGGGCGTCGACCTCGTGCTCCTCGATGTGGATCGAGGTGAGGACGTCCTCCTGCACCAGGCGCTGGGAGAGGATGATCGCGTCCTCGTAGTTGTGGCCCTGCCACGGCATGAAGGCGACGAGCAGGTTGGTGCCCAGCGCCATCTCGGCCTCGTCGGTGCAGGGGCCGTCGGCGATCGGGCTGCCGACCTCGAGGCGGTCGCCCTCGGCGACCAGGGGACGCTGGTTGATGCAGGTGCCCTGGTTGGAGCGGCGGAACTTCGCCAGCTTGTAGCTGGAGTAGCTGCCGTCGTCGTTCATGGTCTCGACCAGGTCGGCGGAGACGTCCTTGACGACACCGGCCTTCTCGGCCACGACCACGTCGCCGGCGTCGACCGCGGCGCGGTACTCCATGCCGGTGCCGACCAGCGGGCTGTCGCTGCGGATCAGCGGGACGGCCTGACGCTGCATGTTGGCGCCCATGAGCGCACGGTTGGCGTCGTCGTGCTCGAGGAACGGGATCAGCGCGGTCGCGACCGAGACCATCTGGCGCGGCGAGACGTCCATGTAGTCGATCTCGCCGGCCAGGATCTCCGAGACCTCGCCGTCGCGCTGGCGCACCAGCACGCGCTCGTTGACGAAGCGCAGGTCGTCGTCGAGCTGGGCGTTGGCCTGCGCGATGACGTAGCGGTCCTCGTCGTCGGCGGTCAGGTAGTCGATCTGGTCGGTGACCTGGCCCTCGACGACCTTGCGGTAGGGCGTCTCCACGAAGCCGAACGGGTTGATGCGCCCGTAGGAGGCCAGCGAGCCGATCAGGCCGATGTTCGGGCCCTCAGGGGTCTCGATGGGACACATGCGGCCGTAGTGCGACGGGTGCACGTCGCGGACCTCCATGCCGGCGCGGTCGCGCGAGAGTCCACCGGGGCCCAGCGCGGAGAGGCGACGCTTGTGCGTCAGTCCCGCGATCGGGTTGGTCTGGTCCATGAACTGGCTCAGCTGCGAGGTGCCGAAGAACTCCTTCAGCGCCGCGACCACCGGGCGGATGTTGATCAGGGACTGCGGCGTGATGGCCTCGACGTCCTGGGTGGTCATCCGCTCGCGGACCACGCGCTCCATGCGGGCCAGACCGGTGCGCAGCTGGTTCTGGATCAGCTCGCCCACGGTGCGCATGCGGCGGTTGCCGAAGTGGTCGATGTCGTCGGCGGCGATGTCGAGCGCGCCGGCCGGCGCCTCGACCTGCTCGCGACCGTCGTGCAGCGCGACGATGTAGCGGATCGCGGCGACGACGTCGTCGACGGTCAGCGTCTGCTGGTCGAAGGCCTCGGTCAGCCCGAGCTTCTTGTTGATCTTGTAGCGACCGACCTTGGCCAGGTCGTAGCGCTTGGGGTTGAAGTAGTAGTTGGTCAGCAGGGTCTGGGCGGCCTCCTCGGTGGGGGGCTCGCCCGGACGCAGCTTGCGGTAGATGTCGAGCAGCGCGTCCTTCTGCGTCTCGGTGTGGTCCTTCTCCAGCGTGAGCATCATCGACTCGTACTGGCCGAACTCCTCGCGGATCTGCTCGTTGGTCCAGCCGAGGGCCTTGAGCAGCACCGTGACGTTCTGCTTGCGCTTGCGGTCCAGCCGCACACCGACGAGGTCGCGCTTGTCGATCTCGAACTCCAACCACGCACCGCGGCTGGGGATGAGCTTGGCGGTGTAGATGTCCTTGTCGGACGTCTTGTCGGCCGAGCGCTCGAAGTAGACGCCCGGGCTGCGGACCAGCTGGGAGACCACGACGCGCTCGGTGCCGTTGATGACGAACGTGCCCTTGGGGGTCATGAGCGGGAAGTCGCCCATGAAGACCGTCTGGCCCTTGATCTCACCGGTGTCGTTGTTGGTGAACTCCGCCGAGACGTAGAGCGGGGCGGAGTAGGTGAAGTCCTTCTCCTTGCACTCGTCCACGGTGTACTTCGGGTCGTAGAAGACCGGGTTCTCGAACGAGAGCGACATGGTCTCGCTGAAGTCCTCGATCGGCGAGATCTCCTCGAAGATCTCGGTCAGACCGGACTTCTCCGAGACGTCGTCACCGTTGGCACGGCGACGCTCGACCTCGGCGGTCCACTTGTCGTTGCCGACCAGCCAGTCGAAGCTGTCGGTCTGGAGGGAGAGGAGCTGGGGAACCTCGAGAGGTTCGGCGATCTTCGCGAACGAGATGCGGCGGGTTGCACGAGAAACGGCGGATGCGGAGCGCGCGGCCAAGAGTGAGTCCTTCGACGGGTCTGCTCATCGATGGCGCCAGTCCACCACCACACAGCCACCGGGCAGGCTAGAGGGCATTTGAGGGCAGGCGCAAAGCGCTACGTTACCCGAAGATCACAGGCGCGACAAGATCTGCACGCACCGAGACGATGGATGTCCCGATGATGATGAGCCCTGCGCCGGGCCGGGTCAAGCACCCTCGCCGGGTCGGCTCACTCCTGCAACTGGTTGGTGGACAGGTCGCCGACCAGCCACTGGCCGTCCTCGCGCACCATCCGCAGGGTGACCTGGTCCTTGTAGATCTCCGGCTCGTCCATGCCCTTGCGCAGCGTGGGCCGGTTGACGAAGACCAGCACGTCGACGCGGTCGCCGCTGGTGCGCACCACCGCGGAGTCGACTACCTCGACCTCGACGACGGGCTGGACCTCCTCGAGGTTCGGCTCGAGGGCGGCGACGAGCTTGTCGTAGTCCTCCTGGTAGGCGGTGGTCATGTACGACCGCGCCGCCGCGGTGGACTCCTCGAAGGAGCGGTAGTCGTAGGAGAGCACCGGGCCCACGGCGCGCTCGGCGACCGCCCGGGCCTGCTCGGCCGACTCCTCGATCTCGTTGCCGCCGTTCGCCGAGGCCACCACGCGCTCGTTGGGCTGGGCCCACACCAGCGTCGCGGCCCCCACCGACAGCACGGCCAGCACCGCGAGCACCACGAGCGCCCACCCGGGCACCAGCGGCAGCCGGCTCGCGCTCTCAGCCGGCCTCGACGCGGGGGCGTCGGCGGCGGGGGCGACGCCTGCGGGCTCGCTGGGCTCGCTGGGCTCGCTGGGCTCGTCGGGCTCGCGCTCCTCCCGGGCCAGGGCCGCGTCGTGCTCGGCACGCCGCGCGGGGTCGAGCAGCACCTCCGCGGCCTGGTTGAGCAGGCGGAAGCGGCGCTCGCTGGGGTCGAGGTCGGCGATCCCCGAGCGCCATGCGGCCCGGATCTCCTCGGTGCTGGCGCCGGGCTCGACGCCCAGCACGTCGTACCAGCTGGCTCCGGTGGCGCTCACTGCTCTCCCCCGTCGCTGTCCTGGCCGTCGTCGGGCTCGACCGGCTCGAGCGGGTCCGTAGGCAGCACGCCCTGGCCGGTGACCGGCGCGAAGGCGTCGACCTGCCACTCCCCGCCGACCTTCACCAGCTCGACCCGGACCCGGAACTGTGCGGGTGCGGACTCGGCCCGCTCCTGGTCGTCGCCCTGGGGGTAGGAGTTGGTGAACTGGCCCGCGACCAGGGCGGTGGCGGAGTCGGTGTCGAGCGTCGAGACGCCCACGGCGTAGACCTCGCTGCTGCGGCCCAGCCCGGCCTCGGCGACGGTCTGCTCGGCCGTGCCCACCTGCTCCTCGAAGTCGGTGCGGAACTTGGCGGTGATCAGCTCGCTGACCAGCTCGCGGTACTCGGGCATCCGCCCGTCGTCGTCGAGGAGGTCGGGGCCGTAGGTGTTGACCCGCAGCATGAACTGGCTGGCCACCTCCATCACGCGCTCGCGCTCCTCCTGGATCTCGTTGCGGCCCTGCGCCACGTTGGAGACTCGCTCGGCGAGGTTCCCCTCGGCGCTGGAGCTGCGGGTGGCCACCACGTAGCCCACCATGGCGATGCCGGCGACCAGCAGCACGCCGAGCAGCCCGGCCAGCGCCAGGCGGAAGCCGGGCGAGGCGGTGCGGGACTGCTGGGGTGCTGCGGGGTCGCCGGAGGGGGCCGGGTCGCTCGTCACCTGTCGGCGACGAGCGGCTGGAGGAACAGCCACTTCCAGGACTCCTTACCGAGCGTGGGCGGGGCCACGCTACCCGGTGCCGACAACGCGGCCGGAGGGCGCTCGCCCCAGGTCAGCTCGCCGGTGTCGGGGTCGAAGGAGGCCACCACCGACGACGGGTCGTAGGACGCCGCCGGTCGGGGGTAGATGTTCTGCGCGCCACGGGCGTTGCTGACCGTGGGCGGCTCCTCGCAGCGTGCGTCCTCGTTCATCGGGCGGTTCTCGCCGTTCTGCGGCGGGCGCGTGTCGGTGCTCTGGTAGCCGTTGCGGCAGATCGGGTTGTCGGTGATGATCATCCCGAAGTGGGCGTCGAAGAGCCCCGTGTCGGGCGACTTCGAGACGACCGTGAAGCCACCCTCCACGACGTAGGGGTAGATCACCAGGATCTGCTCGATGCCGTCGAGGTGGCGCACCACGACCTCGCCGGTGGTGACGAGGTTGTTGATGAGGCTGCCGAGCTCGACCCGGTTGTCCTCGATGAGCCCGCGCAGCTGCACCGCGGCGGGCGAGCCGTTGGCGATCAGGCGGCGCAGGTCGGGGTCGGCGTCGGCGAGCGTGCCGGAGAAGAGCGACAGCTGGTCGGCGAAGGTCCGGATCGCACTCTCGGAGGCGATCTGTCCGTTGAGCACCACGTTGGAGTCGCGGATCAGTGCGGTGGTGACGTCGAAGTTGTCGTTGGCGGTCTCGATGAAGGAGTTGCCGGTGTCGATGATGCGCTGCAGGTCCTCGCCGGTGCCACCGAAGGCGTCGGCGAACTCCTTGACCGTGGTGCGCAGGGCTCCCCGGTCGACCGAGGAGACGGTCGTGGACAGGTTCTCCAGCAGCGTCTCGGTCTGGATCGGCGTGCGGGTGTCCTCGGCGGCGATCTCGGAGCCCTGCTCGAGGTACGGCTCGGTCTCGACCTCGGGCTGCAGCTCGACGTACTGCTCGCCCACCGCGGAGCGGTTGCCCACGACGGCCAGGGTGTCGGCCGGGATGCTGTCGTAGTCGTTCTCGATCGAGAGGTGCACGTCGACGCCCTCGTCGGTGAGCTCGAGCTTCTCGACGCGACCGATGCCCACGCCGCGGTAGGTCACCTCGCCGCCGGCGAAGATGCCGCCGGAGCGCTCGAAGTGCGCCACCACGGTGTAGGAGCTGTCGTAGAACAGCCGGTCGAGGCGCGCGTAGCGGGCACCGACGTAGGAGACGCCGACCAGCGTGATGATCACGAAGACCATCAGCTGGAGCTTGGTGCGGCGGGTGATCATCGGGCCACCATCCCGGGCACGAGCAGGGTCACGAGGTCCTCGTCGTAGATCTCGGCGAGCTGGCCCAGGGTCGGGCCGCGGTCGGGGTCGAAGCCGGGGCGCAGCAGGCCCCCGACGAGGGGCAGCTCGGGCAGTCCGCCGCCCTCACCGCCGCCTCCGCCGGGCGCGGCCGGCAGGCCGGGCAGGTTGGCGTTGATGATCTCGCAGACCACCGTGTCCTTGTTCTTCTTCTTCAGGCAGACCTCCTGCAGCTTCAGCAGCTTCTCGGGGGTCGCGAGCACCTTGGCGCACGCCTTCGAGGTGAGGCTGCCGCTCTGCAGGCACTTGGCCACGTCGCCCAGCACCTTGGTCGGGTCGAGGTCGGTGGGCAGCACGGTGGGCAGCTCGCTGGGAGCACCGGTGATGCCGCCCGACAGGTCGACCTCGAGCTGGACGTCGAGGTTGGTGTAGTCGCCCATGTGCAGGTTGCGGGCGACCTGCGGGTCGCGGCCCACGACCTCGTCGACGAACGGGTAGGTCAGGAACACGTTGAACGCCTTGACGAAGGCGTCGCCGGAGTCGGCGAGCTCGGTGAGCACCGGCTGCAGCTGGGTCAGGGTGGCGATGGTGTCCTTCTTGGTCGCACGGATCACCCGCACCCCCACGTCGCCGAGGCGGTCGAGGGCCTGGAGCATGGTGACCAGGTCCTCGCGCTGGCGGTCCAGCGAGGTCAGCGCGGTCGGCAGCTCCTCGAGAGCCAGGTTGATGTCGTCCTGCTGGCCGCGCACCGCGATCGCGAGGTCGTTGAGCCGGCCGATCGCGTTGACGATGTCGCCCTTGTTGGCGTCGAGGGTGCCCACGAACGTGTCGATCTGGCCCAGCACGGACTTGACCGCGTCCTCGCGGCCCTCGAGGGCCAGGTTCAGCTCCTGGGTGATGGTCTTGAGCTGGGCCACCCCGCCGCCGTTGAGGACCAGGCTGAGCGCGCCGAGCACCTCCTCGACCTCGGGGTTGCGTCCGGTGCGCTCGAGCGGGATGACGTCGCCGTCACCGAGCTCGCCGCTGCCACCGTCGGCGGGCGCCGAGAGCGAGACGAACTTCTCGCCGAGCAGGCTGGTCTGGCGGATCTCGGCCAGGGGCGCGTCGGGCAGCTCGGTGTCGCCGCGCAGCTCCATGGTCACCTCGGCCACGGTGCCGTCGAGCTCGACGTCGAGCACCTTGCCGACGTCGATCTCGTTGAGCTTGACCGTCGACTTGGGCACCAGGTCGAGGACGTCACGGAACTGGGCGGTGACCACGATGGGGTCGTCCCCGGTGTCGGTGCCTCCGGGCAGCGGCAGCTGGTAGACGTCGAAGTCGCAGGCGCTCAGGGTCAGCGACGCCGCCAGCATCGCCAGCACGAGTCGGGTCCGGCGCATCAGCGGTTCACCTCCACGAGACCACCCAGGGTCTGGTCGAACGGGTCGGGTCCCGCGGTGGCGCCGGTCGGCTCGCCGCGCAGCACGTCGAGGGCCACCGGACGCGGCAGGGTGTCCTGGACGACGTCGCACAGGCCCCCCGTCGGGTCCACGGAGTTGACCACGGTGCACAGCAGGAGCGAGGGATCGTTCACGAGCTGGCTCTCGAGGTTGCCGATGTTGGCGTTGGTGTCGAGCGTGCCCGCCTGCGGGTTGTAGGTCAGGTACAGGTTGTTCAGCGCCAGGGGCGCGGTGCCGAGCACCTCGTCGAGGTTGGCGCGCTGCTTGACCAGCACCTTGGCCACCCGGTTGAGGCCCTTGATGTCGCGTCCGAGCACCTCGCGGTTGGTCTTGACGAAGTCGTTGACCTCCCCCAGCGCGGTGGACAGGTTGGCCAGCGAGCCCGCGAGCTCGTCGCGCTCACCGGCCAGCAGCTCGGAGACGTCGGCCAGCGACCGGTTGAACTGGCGCACCGTGGCGTCGTTCTCGGCCAGCGTGCTGACGAAGGACTGCACCTCGGCCAGCGAGTCGAACAGCGCGTCCTTGTTGTCGTCGAGGGTCTCGGAGAGGCGGCTGAAGTCGCCGATCGTCTGCTTGAACTGCGCGCCCTGGCCGCCGAAGTTCTCGGCGGTGACCTCGAGGAGGTCGGTGAGGGCACCGTTCTTGTTGGCGCCGTCGGGGCCCAGCGCGACGTTGAGGCGGTCGAGGCTGGCGTAGATGTCGTCGAGCTCGAGCGGCACGGACGTGCGGTCGACGCCGAGGATCTCGCCCTCGGCCAGCTCGTCGCCCTCCTCGTAGACCGGGGTCAGCTGGATGTAGCGGTCGCCCACGATGGAGGGGGCGATGATGACGGCGCTGGCGTCGGCCGGCACCTGCACGTCGGCGTCGTAGGAGATGGTCACCACGACCTCGGTGCCCGAGGGCACCACGGTCTCGACCTGGCCGACCGGCACTCCCAGGATCCGCACGTCGGAGCCCTCGTAGACCGAGACCGTGCGCGGGAACTGGGCGGTGAGCATCTTGCGGTCCTCGCCCCCCAGGAAGGTCAGGGCGGCGGCGACCAGCAGGGAGACGATGACCAGCGGCGCGGCGAAGCGGCGGAAGACGCTCACGAGATGCCACCTCCGTTGAGGACCTCGGGGACCGGGGGCAGGTTCTGGATGTAGGTGTCGAACCAGGGACCGCTGCCCAGGGTGTTGGTGAAGACCCGGTAGAAGGGGGCCATCAACCGGATGCTGTCGTCGATGTTGTCCTCGTTCTTGTTCAGCACGGCCAGCACGTCCTCGAGCTCCTGCAGAGCCGGCTCGAGGTCGCCCCGGGTGTCGCGCACCAGGCGCGTGAGCTCGCGCGAGAGCTCCTGGGTCGAGACCAGCAGGCGGTGGATCTGGTCGCGACGCGCCACCAGCGCCTGGAACAGCACGTCGGCGTCGGACATCAGGTCGACGAGGTCCTCGTCGCGGTCGTCGAGCACCGAGGAGACCCGCTCGAGGTTCTGCAGCAGGCTGCCGATCTCCTCGTTCTTGTCCGCGATGTTGGTCGAGAGCCGGGAGACGCCGTCGAGGGCGGCCCGGAACTCCTCGGGCGTGTTGCGGGTCAGGTCGGCCAGCGTGGTCAGCGACCGAGCCAGCTGGTCGGTGTCGATGTCGCCCGCGGTGTCGGCGAGGCCCTCGAAGGCCTCCACCACGTCGAAGGGCGACGAGGTGCGCTCGACCGGGATCGTCGCGCCCTCCTCGAGCTGACCCGACCCGGCGGGGTCCAGGGAGATGTACATCGAGCCCAGGAGGGTCTTGACCTTGATGTCGGCACGGCTGTCGGGGCCGAAGCCGGAGTCGGTCTTGACCTGGAAGGCCACCCGGACCACGCCGTCGGCCAGCTCGATGCTCTTGACCTGGCCCACGCGCACGCCGGCGATGCGGACCTCGTCGTCGGACTGCAGCCCGCCGGCCTCGGCGAACTCGGCGTAGTAGGTGTCGCCACCGCCGATCACCGGCAGGTCCTGGGCACGGAACGCCGCGACCAGCAGCACGGCCAGCACGCTCATGCTCACCAGCCCGATGATCACCGGGTTGCGCTCACGGAAGGGGGTCATCCGAGATCACACCTCTCCGCACCGGTCTTGAAGTCGACCGGCACCGCCTGCCCGCCCGGGAGCCGGACCCGACCCTCGAAGCCGCACAGGAAGAAGTTGAAGTAGCTGCCGTAGATCGCGGTGCGCCCGACCTTGGTCAGCTTGATGGGCAGCACCTGCAGGGCGCGGTCGAGCTCGCTCTTGTTGCGGTTGATGTTGCCCGCGAAGCGGCGCAGCTGCTTGATGTCGTTGGTGAAGGGCTGGCGGATGCCGCCGACCAGGTCGGCGGTCTCCTCCGAGAGCGCCGAGATCTGCTCCAGCGACCCGAGGATCGCGCCGCGGTCCTGCTTGAGCCCCTTGACCAGGGTCCGGAAGTTCAGGATCAGGTCGCTGAGCTGGTCGTCGCGGTCGCCGAGGTTGTCGAGGACCTGGTCGAGGTTGCTGATCAGGTCGCTGATCAGCTCGTCTCGGTCGGCCAGCGTGCTGGTCACCGAGGCGGTGCTGGCCAGCAGGCTCTCGAGCGTGCCGCCCTCGCCCTGGAAGACCTGGACGACCTCGTAGGAGAGCTTGTTGACGTCGGCCGGCGAGAGTGCCTGGAAGAGGGGCTTGAAGCCGTTGAAGAGCACCGTCAGGTCGAGCGCGGGAGAGGTGTTGGAGACGTCGATCGTGCCGCCCGGCTCGAGCTGCTCGGTGTCCCCCACCTGCTGGGTCAGCGAGATGTAGCGCTGGCCGACCAGGTTGCGGTAGCGGATCGAGGCACGGCTCGACTGGGTCAGGCTCACCTCGTCCTCGAGGTCGAAGCTGACCAGGGCACGGTTGCGGTCGACGACCTCCACGTCGGTGACGGTGCCGACCTTGACGCCCGCGACCCGGACGTCGTCACCGGAGACCACGCCCGTCGCGTCGACGAACTCGGCCTGGTACTCGTCGGATCCGGCGAAGGAGATGTTGCCGATGGTGATGATCAGGACGCCGGTGGCCATCGTCGTGATCACCACGAAGACGAGCAGCTTGACCAGGGCGCTGAAGGTCTGGGCGTCGAGCAGCTTCCTCATCGCAGGCTCACCTCCGCGCCACGCGCCATCGGGGCCAGCAGCAGCGCACCGAGGTCGGGCACGTCACCGGTGCTCACGCCCATGCCCGGGGCGAGCAGGGAGCGCAGCAGGTCGGTCTCGGCGGCACTGCCGGCGTAGCCCTGCTCGAAGGCGAAGCCGGGCGCGACCCTGCTGGTGCCCTTGCCGGTCGGCTCGTCGACGCCGTCGTCCATGTCGGGCTGCACCTGGTTCGGGTTCTCCTGGCTTCCGGGCGGGGTGGGCAGGTTGAGGCAGTTGGGCCCGCGGTCCTCGCCGTAGCGGGGCTGGTCCTGCGCGGTGTAGGGGCGCGGCTGGTTGGGCAGCGTCTCCAGCACGATGTGCAGGGTGAAGTTGCGGAACGCCTCGGCCTGCAGCTTGCCGGCGTTGACGATGCCGCGCGTCAGGCAGGTGAACTGCGGGGAGTACTTGGCCAGCAGCCGCACCTGGGGCTCGGAGACCTCGCCGAGCCGGACCAGGTTCTGCTCGTTCTCGGCCAGGAAGGTGCGCGCGCTGCCCGAGAAGGCGCTGACGTCGCGGAACAGGGCGTTGAGCGTGTCGGACTGCTCCTCCAGCGTGCCCAGGGTGGTGACCTGGTCGCGCAGGATCTGTCCCACCTCGGGCAGCACGTCGGCGTAGATGTCGGAGACCTGGGCCGTGAGCCGCAGGTCCTCGATGGCGCCGGGCAGCTGGGGGTTGAAGCGCTTGAGGTAGGAGTCGAGCGTCTCGAGGTTGTCACCGAGCTGGTCGCCGCGGCCCTCGAGCGCGGTGGCCAGGGCGTTGAGGGTCATGTTGAGCTCGGCCGGCTGCACGGTGCGCAGCAGCGGGTAGAGGTCGGAGAGCACCTTCTCGACCTCGGTCGCGACCTCGGTGCGGTCGATGGTGTCGCCGGCCTCGATGCTCCGGCCGCCGACCTCGGCGTCGTCCTCGATGATCAAGGAGACGTACTTCTCGCCGAAGAGGGTCTTGGGCACGATCGAGCCGGTCACGCCCGCGGGGATCGTGTCGACCTCGTCGGGGTAGAGACCCAGGGTGATGTCGGCACCGGCCTCGGTGGGCACGTAGTCGAGCACCTCGCCCACGATGACGCCGCGGATCTTGACGTCGGCGCGCTCGGGCAGCTGCAGGCCGATGCGCGAGCTCTGCAGGGTCACCTCGTCGTAGTCGACGAACTTCTTGGTGAAGATCGCGTAGGTCAGCCACGCACCACCCACCAGCATCGCCAGGAAGACGATGCCCAGGAGCTTGAACTGTCGAAGGATCATCGTCTCAACCCGCCAAGCGAACGGTCGTGCTGGAGCCCCAGATGGCCATGGACAGGAACAGGTCGATCACGTTGACCGCCACGATGCTCGTGCGCACCGCGCGACCGACCGCGACGCCCACCCCGGCGGGGCCGCCGCCGGCGTTGTAGCCGTGGTAGCAGTGGATCAGGATCACCGCCACGGCGAAGACCAGCACCTTGCCGAAGGACCACAGCACGTCACCGGGTGGCAGGAACAGGTTGAAGTAGTGGTCGTAGGTGCCCGCGCTCTGCCCGAAGAACTGGGTGACGGTCAGGCGGGTGGCGAAGTAGGAGGACAGCAGCCCGACCACGTAGAGCGGGATGATCGCGATCAGGCCGCCGACGATGCGGGTGGTGACCAGGAACGGCATCGAGGGGATCGCCATCACCTCGAGGGCGTCGACCTCCTCGGAGATGCGCATGGCGCCGAGCTGGGCGGTGAAGCCGCAGCCGACGGTCGCGGCCAGGGCGATGCCGGCCACCAGCGGGGCGATCTCGCGGGTGTTGAAGTACGCCGAGACGAATCCGGCGAACGGCGCCGTGCCGAGCTGGTCGAGCGCGGCGTACCCCGAGAGGCCGACCTGGGCGCCGGTGAAGAACGTCATCGCCAGGATGACCCCGACGGTGCCGCCGATGACCGCCAGCGCGCCCGAGCCGAGCGTGACCTCGGCGAGGATCCGCAGGATCTCCTTGGGGTAGCGCTTGATCGACCGCGGGGTCGCCATCAGCGCGCGGACGTAGAACGCCAGCTCCTCGCCGAGGCGGTCGAGCGCTCCGGCGGGCTTGGTGTAGACCGACTTGATGCTTGCCATCTGCCTCAGCCCGTCTTCGGGGGGACGACCTGGAGGTAGATCGCACTCAGGACGAAGTTGACGATGAACAGGAGGACGAAGGTGATGACCACGGACTCGTTCACCGCGTCACCCACGCCCTTGGGGCCGCCGTTGGCGTTCATGCCCTTGTAGGCCGCGACGATGGCGGCGATCATGCCGAAGATCAGCGCCTTGAGCAGCCCCACCCACAGGTCGGGCAGCTGGGCCAGCGCGGTGAAGCTGGCGATGTAGGCGCCGGGTGTGCCGCCCTGCAGGCCGACGTTGAAGACGTAGCCGCCGGCCACGCCCACCACGCTGACCAGGCCGTTGAGGAAGACCGCGACCAGCATCGCCGCGAGCACGCGCGGCACCACGAGACGCTGGATCGGGTCGATGCCCAGCACCATCATGGCGTCGAGCTCTTCTCGGATCTTGCGGGCGCCGAGGTCGGCCGCGATCGCCGAGCCACCGGCGCCGGCGATCAGCAGGGCGGTGCCGATGGGCGCCGCCTGCTGGACCACCGCGAGCACCGAGGCCGAGCCGGTGAACGACTGGGCGCCGAACTGCTTGATCAGGCCGCCGACCTGCAGCGCGATGACCGCACCGAACGGGATCGCGACCAGGGCCGTGGGGATGATCGTGACCGACGCGATGAACCAGGCCTGCTGGATGAACTCGCGCAGCTGGAAGGGACGACGGAAGAGCCCACGCCCCACGTCGAGGGCGAAGGCGAAGAGGTTGCCTGCGGCCCCGACGGGCGCGAGGACCCGGGTCGCCGTTGAAGATGCCACGTGTCTCAGGTCCCCCTCAGGCCCCGGGCGCCATGGAGATGTTGTCCTCGAAGGAGCCGGGCGGCGGGGTGATCCCCTGCTCGCGGCACCAGGCGCCGGGCTCGCGCTGCGAGCGGCGGGCGATGCCGTTGGAGGGCTCGAGCTGCATCGGGATCGGCGGCAGCGGCGGCAGCTCCTGGTCGGACTCGGCGGCCAGCTCGTCGGCGTCCTTCTCCTCCGACATGCCGATCGGACCGATCTTCTGGGCGTTGAGGAACTGGCGCACGACCGGCTCCTCCGAGCTCAGCAGCATCTCGCGCGGGCCGAACATGGCCAGGTGCTTGTGGTAGAGCAGGCCGATGTTGTCGGGCACCGTGCGGGCGGTGTTGATGTCGTGGGTCACGATCAGGAAGGTGGCGTCGATCTGGGCGTTGAGGTCGACGATGAGCTGGTTGAGGAACGAGGTGCGCACCGGGTCGAGGCCCGAGTCGGGCTCGTCGAAGAGCACGATCTCGGGGTCGAGGACCAGCGCCCGGGCCAGGCCGGCGCGCTTGCGCATGCCGCCCGAGATCTCGCCGGGCAGCTTGTGCTCGGTGCCGATCAGGCCGGTGATGTCGAGCTTCTCCATGACGATCGCGCGGATCTCGGACTCGCTCTTCTTGGTGTGCTCGCGCAGCGGGAAGGCGATGTTGTCGTAGAGGTTCATCGAGCCGAACATCGCGCCGTCCTGGAACAGCACGCCGAAGAGCTTGCGGATCTCGTAGAGCTCGCGCTCGGAGCAGGAGGCGATGTCGGTGCCCTCGATGATGATCGAGCCGCGGTCGGGCTTGAGCAGGCCGATCAGCGTCTTGAGGAACACCGACTTGCCGGTGCCCGAAGGACCGAGCATCACGCAGATCTCGCCAGCCGGGATCGTCAGCGACACGTCACCCCAGATCAGCTGCTTGCCGAACGACTTGGTCAAGTCGTTGACCTCGATCTCCACGCCCATGCCGTGCTCCCCTTCGCGGTCTGCGCTCGTCGTCCCCGTGCTGGAGCCCGGACCGGCTCACACTCATCAGTAACAACGCTGCCTGCGCCGTGAGGTTACGCATTATTGTCGCCTCCGTCACTCGCGCGCGGGGTTTCGAGACCAACCCGTCACCACTTGTCCGAACATCCCGCAGACACTGCCCCGGACACTGCCCCGGACGACGGTTTCACCGCGCGCGACCTGCGCAAATGCAACGACCCCCGCCGACCGTGAGGTCGACGGGGGTCGTCGGAGTCAGCGACGTGTCGTCACTTGAGGGTGACGGTGGCGCCGGCGCCCTCGAGGGCCTCCTTGGCCTTCTCGGCCGCAGCCTTGTCGACCTTCTCCAGGATCGCCTTGGGGGCGGCCTCGACCAGCTCCTTGGCCTCCTTCAGGCCGAGCGAGGTGAGGGCGCGCACCTCCTTGATGACGTTGATCTTCTTGTCACCAGCGGCCTCGAGGACGACGTCGAACTCGTCCTGCGCAGCGGCCTCCTCGCCACCGGCGGCACCGCCGGCGGCGGGGGCGGCGGCAACGGCGACCGGGGCGGCGGCGGTGACGTCGAAGGTCTCCTCGAACTGCTTCACGAACTCGGAGAGCTCGATGAGGGTCATCTCCTTGAACGCGTCGAGGAGCTCGTCGGTGCTGAGCTTCGCCATGGTGGCGGTTCCTTCCGTTAGGTGGCCGGCACCCGATCAGGTGCG
The DNA here is from genome assembly GCF_030518195.1 of Nocardioides cremeus. Taxonomy (GTDB): domain Bacteria; phylum Actinomycetota; class Actinomycetes; order Propionibacteriales; family Nocardioidaceae; genus Nocardioides; species Nocardioides cremeus. Next base: position 496,297 of record NZ_JAULSC010000001.1, on the reverse strand, counting down.
GTTCGGCCGGGTTTCAGGTGGTGTGCTGCCGTGCTGAGCCGTCAGGCTCAGGCCTCGGCGGTGTCGCCCTCGTCGGAGGCCTCCGCCGCAGCGGGGGCCTCGTCGGCGGGGGCCTCGGCCGCAGCCGGGGCCTCCTCGGCGGCGGCCGGGGTGCCGGCACCACCTGCGAGGATCGAGGGGTCCTGCTCGGCCTTCGACTCCAGCGCACCCGCGAGACGGGCGACCTGGGCGATCGGGGCCTGGAACAGGGAGACGGCGTTCTGGAGCGACGCGAGCATCGCGCCGGCCAGCTTGCCCATGAGGACCTCGCGCGACTCGAGGTCGGCCAGCTTGGCCACCTCCTGCGCGGAGAGCGGGCTGCCGTCCAGGATGCCGCCCTTGATGATCAGGGCGGGGTTGGCCTTGGCAAAGTCACGCAGACCCTTGGCGGCCTCGACCACGTCACCCTCGATGAAGGCGATGGCGGTGGGGCCGACGAGGATGTCGTCGAAGCCGGAGATGCCCACCTGGTTGGCGGCGATCTTGGCGAGCGTGTTCTTGACCACGGCGTAGTTGGCGTTCTCGCCGAGGGAGCGCCGCAGGTCCTGCAGCTCCTTCACGGTGAGACCGCGGTAGTCGGTCAGCACAGCGCCAGCAGAGGTGTTGAACTGCTCAACGATCTCTGCGACGGCTGCCTGCTTGTCTGGCCGCGCCATGGGTCTCCTTCCGGACGGTGAGACCGTGGTCCGGTGGGCCTGGCCCTGAGACGACGAACGCCCCGAGCGCAGGCTCAGGGCGTGGTCCCCGTCATGGACGGGGTGCTCTGTACTCCTGCGCTGGTCGCCCGATCACTCGGAGCCTTCGGTCACCCCACGTGCGTGGCGCGACGACCGGCGGTCTCTGGTTACGAGCAGGACAGTACGCCGTCCACGCGGGGCCGGCCAAATCGGCTCGTCGCGGGCGGGCTGGCAGGATCGTCACCATGACCACGCGTTCGCCGCTCCGCTCCCTGTCCGCCGACGAGCTCGCGACCTTCCTGGCCGCCCAGCAGGAGGCCTACGCCGCCCTGCAGGCACGCGACCTGGGCCTCGACCTGACCCGCGGCAAGCCGTCCAGCGCCCAGCTGGACCTCTCCGACGCCCTGCTCGACCTGCCCACCTCCACCACCGACGCCACCGGCACCGACGTGCGCAACTACGGCGGCCTCGAGGGCCTGGCGCAGCTGCGGGAGATCTTCGCCGAGCTGCTGGAGGTCGAGAAGGCGCAGCTGATCTGCGGCGGCAACTCCAGCCTGACGATGATGCACCAGGCACTGACCTACCTGCTGCTGTGGGGCGGGCCGGGCTCCGAGCGGGCCTGGAAGGACGAGCCGGTGGTCAAGTTCGTCTGCCCGGTGCCCGGCTACGACCGGCACTTCTCCATGCTGGCCGACTTCGGCATCGAGATGCTCACCGTGCCGATGCACGACGACGGCCCCGACGTCGAGGCCGTCGCCGCGCTGGTGGCCGACGACCCGGCGGTCAAGGGCATGTGGGTGGTGCCGACGTACGCCAACCCGACCGGCTCGGTGGTCTCCCCCGACGTCGCCCAGGCGCTGATGTCGATGCCCACCGCGGCTCCCGACTTCCGGGTCTTCTGGGACAACGCCTACGCGCTGCACCACCTGGGCGACGAGGAGGTCCGCAGCGCCGACGCGCTCGGCCTGGCCGCCGAGGCCGGGAACCCCGACCGGCCGGTCATGTTCGCCTCGACCTCCAAGATCACCTGGGCGGGCGCCGGGGTGGCCTTCATGGCCATGTCGGAGGCCAACAAGGCCTGGTTCCTGCAGCACCTCTCGATGGCCTCGATCGGGCCCGACAAGGTCAACCACCTGCGCCACGTGCAGCTCTTCGGCGACGCCGAGGGGGTGCGCGAGCACATGCGCAAGCACCGGGCGCTGATCGCGCCCAAGTTCGCCGCCGTCGACGCGGCGCTGACCGGCACGCTCGAGGGCCTCGAGATCGCCGAGTGGACCCGGCCCACCGGTGGCTACTTCGTCAACCTCGACGTGCTCGACGGCACCGCCACCCGCGTGGTCGAGCTGGCCAAGCAGGCCGGCATCGCGCTGACCCCCGCCGGCGCGTCCTTCCCGCACGGCCAGGACCCCCGCGACCGCAACATCCGGCTCGCGCCGACCTTCCCCCCGCTCGAGCAGGTCGAGACCGCCATGGCCGGTGTGGCCACCTGCGTGGCGCTGGCCGCCGCCGAGCAGCTCAGCGCGAGCTGAGGCTCCCCCACCACGCGCCACGACGCACGAAGGCCCGGTCCCTGTCGAGCAGGGACCGGGCCTTCGGCGTACGAAGGAGGCTCAGGCGATCAGGCCTGGACCTCGTCCTCGGACGCGACGTTCTTGGTGCGGTTGGGGTCGACCTGCACGCCGGGGCCCATCGTCGTGGAGACGGTGACCTTCTTGATGTAGCGGCCCTTGGAGCTGGCCGGCTTGAGACGCAGCACCTCCTCGAGGGCGGCGGCGTAGTTCTCGGCCAGCTGGGTCTCGCCGAAGGAGGCCTTGCCGATGATGAAGTGCAGGTTGGCGTGGCGGTCGACGCGGAACTCGATCTTGCCGCCCTTGATGTCGGACACGGCCTTGGCCACGTCCGGCGTCACGGTGCCGGTCTTCGGGTTCGGCATCAGGCCGCGGGGGCCCAGGACGCGACCGAGCCGGCCGACCTTGCCCATCATGTCGGGCGTGGCCACGACGGCGTCGAAGTTGAGGTAGCCGCCGTTGACCTTCTCGATCAGCTCGTCGCCACCGACCTCGTCGGCGCCGGCCTCGCGGGCCGCCTCGGCCTTGTCGCCGTTGGCGAAGACCAGGACGCGGGCGGTCTTGCCGGTGCCGTGGGGCAGGTTGACGGTGCCGCGCACCATCTGGTCGGCCTTGCGGGGGTCGACGCCGAGGCGCATGACCACGTCGACGGTCTCGTCGAACTTCTTCTTGCTGGTCGTCTTGGCGATCTTGATCGCGGACAGCGGGGCGTGGAGCTCGTCCTGGTCGAACTGCTCCGCGGCCGCGCGGTAGGTCTTGCTGCGCTGCATGTCTGGTCTCTCTCTTCTTGGTCCAGGTGTGGTCAGGTGGGCCAGCGCGGCCCTGCCACAGGTGCGGTACGCCGACCCGCACGGGGCGGGTGCGGCGTGCGACGACGGGTCGGTCAGTCGGTGGTGATGCCCATGGAGCGGGCGGTGCCCTCGACGATCTTCATCGCGGCGTCGATGTTGTTCGCGTTGAGGTCGGGCAGCTTGGTCTGGGCGATCTCGCGCACCTGGTCCTTGGTCAGCTTGCCGACCTTCTCCTTGTGCGGGACGCCCGAGCCCTTCTGCAGGCCCGCGGCCTTCTTGATCAGCTCGGCGGCCGGCGGGGTCTTCGTGATGAAGGTGAAGGACCGGTCCTCGTAGATGGTGATCTCGACGGGGATCACGTTGCCGCGCATGGACTCGGTCTGCGCGTTGTAGGCCTTGCAGAAGTCCATGATGTTGACGCCGTGGGGGCCCAGGGCCGTACCGACCGGCGGGGCGGGCGTCGCGGCGCCGGCCTGCAGCTGCACCTTGACCAGTGCGGCGATCTTCTTCTTGGGAGGCATGAAGCTGGTTCTCTTTCTCTCTCGTGGTCATGACGAGGGCGGGCTGGGCCCTCTGCCACCTGCGTGTTGCGTCTCGCGCCCACCATTGTGCGGCGCGCGGGCCCCGCCGGCCCAATCGGACCGGACGGGGTGGTGCCTCAGACCCGCTGGATCTGGCTGAAGCTGAGCTCGACCGGCGTCTCGCGGCCGAAGATCTCGACCAGCGCCTTGACCCGCTGGGCCTCGGCGTTGATCTCGGTGATCGTGGCATGCAGCGTCGCGAACGGACCGTCGACGACCATGACCGAGTCGGAGACCTCGAAGTCGGCGACCTCGACGGGCTTCTTGGCGGTGGTCTGCGAGCCGGGCGACGCGGTGCCGGCGGCGACGGCCTCGGCCTCGGCGCGGGCCACGACGGCGGGGGCCAGCATGTCCTCGACCTCACGCATGGTGAGCGGGACGGGCTGGTGGGAGTTGCCGACGAAGCCGGTCACCGAGGGCGTGTGCCGCACGGCCGACCAGGACTCGTCGGTGAGGTCCATGCGGACCAGCACGTAGCCGGGGAGGACGGTGCGCTTGACCATCTTGCGCTGGCCGTTCTTGATCTCCGCGACCTCCTCGGTGGGGACCACGATCTCGTGGATGTAGTCCTCCATGTTGAGGGAGATGATGCGGTTCTCCAGGTTCGACTTCACCCTGTTCTCCATGCCGGAGTAGGTGTGCACGACGAACCAGTCGCCCGGCTTGGCCCACAGCTCGCGGCGGAACGCCTCGAGCGGGTCGTCGGCGTCCTCCTCGGGCTCGGGGGCGTCCTCGGCGTCGACCTCGTCGGCCACCTCCGCCTCGTCGGCCTCGGCGTCAGCGACCGCCTGGGCGGCGCTGTCGTCGACGGCACCGTCGACGGCCTCGTCGGCCTCCGGGTGCGACACCGGCTCCACCGGGTCGACCTCGGGGTTCTCCGACGTCTCCGTCTCCTCGGTCTCGACCGAGTCGTACTGCTCCGTCACGCGCTGCTCCATCACGTTGCTGTGCTCAATTGCCTGCGCCGGCGTGCGCCGGTCGCAAGGGGCCGTGGCCACGACGGGTCACCGTCGCGACTGCGGTCACTGGTCGGACTGGCCGGTGAAGACGAAGAACGCCAAGCGCCCCAGACCGAGGTCGAGGGCCGAGATGATCGCCATCATCATCAGGACGAAGACCATGACCACGATGAAGTACGTGACCAGCTGCTCCTGGGTGGGCCAGACGACCTTGCGGAGCTCGGCGACCACCTGTCGGTAGAACGTCACCGGGTTCGTGCGCTCGGCCTTCTCGCCGTCGCGGACCGGCTTGCTGTCCGACACGCCGTCACCATTCCTTCGCTCGTCCGTCCGGCCTCACCGACCAGATGTCCTGCAGGGCACGAGGGACTTGAACCCCCAACCTTCGGTTTTGGAGACCGATGCTCTGCCAGTTGAGCTAGTGCCCTCCGGTGGCACCCGGGCATGCCGAAGCATGTGGGGATCCACCAATCGAGGAGTCTACGGGGAAGGCCCCTGCCCCGTCCAAACCGGCCCCGGCGTCGAGCGTCGCGCCGGCCCCTAGGGTGGGGGGATGAGCGAGTGGCCAGGACAGGACCCAGGACCGGACCCGGGACCAGACGTTGCGTGACCTGCACCAGCTGCCCAAGGCCCACCTGCACCTGCACTTCACCGGCTCGATGCGTCACGAGACGCTGCTCGAGCTGGCCGCGCGCGACCAGGTGGCGCTGCCCGACTCGTTGGTCGACCAGTGGCCGCCGCGCCTCAGCGCCGCCGACGAGAAGGGCTGGTTCCGCTTCCAGCGCCTCTACGACGTGGCCCGCTCGGTGCTGCGCACCGAGGACGACGTACGCCGCCTGGTGCGCGAGGCCGCCGAGGACGACGTGGCCGACGGCGGTCGCTGGCTGGAGATCCAGGTCGACCCCAGCGGCTACGCCGCGCGCTTCGGCGGCGCGACCGCCTTCACCGACCTGGTCCTCGACGCCGTCGACCAGGCCTCGCGCGAGACCGGGCTGGGCATCGGGGTGCTGGTCGCGGCCAACCGCACCCGGCACCCGCTGGACGCCCGCACCCTGGCCCGGCTGGCCGCGCAGTACGCCGGGCGGGGCGTGGTCGGCTTCGGCCTCTCCAACGACGAGCGGCGCGGCACGACCAGCGACTTCGCCGCGGCGTTCCGCATCGCGCGCCGCGCCGACCTGCTCCTGGCCCCCCACGGCGGCGAGCTGCGCGGGCCCGAGCACGCACGCACCTGCCTCGACGAGCTGCACGCCGACCGGCTCGGGCACGGGGTGCGGGTCGCCGAGGACCCCGCTCTCCTCGAGCGGGTCGCCGCCGACGGCGTGACGCTGGAGGTCTGCCCGGTCTCCAACGTCGCCCTCGGGGTCTACTCCGACCTCACCTCGGTGCCGCTGCCGACGCTGCTCGAGGGCGGCGCCCAGGTCGCGCTGGGCGCCGACGACCCGCTGCTCTTCGGTTCACGCCTGGCCGGGCAGTACGCCACGATGCGCGCCGCGCACGACCTCGACGACGCCACCCTGGCCGAGCTGGCCCGGATGTCGCTGCGCGGCTCCCGGGCGCCCTCCGACGTGCACGAGCGAGCCCTGGCCGACATCGACGCCTGGCTCGCGGCTCCCGGCCCCCACGACGGGGAGCCGCGCAGTGAGAGGATGACGCCGTGACTGATCGGGACCCGGACGACACGACTCCCTCGAGCCCCTCGACCCCGCCGCCGTACCGGCAGGACCCGCACGGGTCGCCGTACCCGCCGCAGGGCTACGGCCAGCCCTACTACCCGCAGGGCCAGCACGTGCCCGGCCAGGGCCCGACGATCCACCCGCAGGCCAATACCGCCCTGGTGCTGGGCATCGTGTCGCTGGCCGGCGGCATGCTCTGCGGGCTGCCGCTGCTGGCGGGCCCCTTCGCCTGGTACACCGGCCGCAAGGTCAAGCGCGAGATCGAGGCGGCACCGCAGCACTACACCGGCGGCAGCGAGGCCGGCGCCGGGATGGTGCTGGGCATCGTCTCGACGGTGCTGCTGGCCCTCGGCCTGCTCGCCGGGGTGCTGCTCGTGGGGCTGCTGGTCATCGGCGCCTCCGCCTGATCGGCCGGACCGCGACGGTCTCAGGCCGCGCAGTCAGTCGTCGTCGAGGTCGCAGCCGAGCAGCACCGGCTCGTTGACCAGGCGTACGCCGAAGCGCTGCTGCACGCCGTCGCGCACGTGGCGGGCCAGGGCCAGCAGGTCGCTGGTGCTCGCCTCGCCCCGGTTGGTCAGGGCCAGGGTGTGCTTGCTCGAGAGCCGCGCGCGCCCGCTGCCGACGTCGGCGCCGTACCCGCGGGCGAAGCCGGCGTGCTCGATCAGCCAGGCGGCGCTGGTCTTCACCCGCCCGTCGGGCTGCTCCCAGGCCGGGGCGCCCTCGGGGAGCGCGTCGGCGTCGACGACCGGGTTGGTGAAGAAGGAGCCGGCGCTCCAGGTGTCGTGGTCGTCGGCGTCGAGGACCATGCCCTTGCCGGCACGCAGGCCCAGCACCGCGTCGCGGACCGCGCGCAGCGGCGCCCGCTGGCCGGCCTCGACGCCCAGCACCCGCGACAGCTCGCCGTAGCGCACGGGCGCGGCCAGGGTGCCGGTGGCGAGCTGGAAAGTCACCGAGAGCACCACGTGGCGCCCGGGCTCGGCCTTGAACCGCGAGTGGCGGTAGGAGAAGTCGCAGTCGGCGTTGGCCAGGGTGCGGACCTGCTGGTCGCGCCGGTCGTAGGTGCGCACCGAGGCGATCGTCTGGGCGACCTCCTGGCCGTAGGCACCGACGTTCTGCACCGGCGTGGCCCCCACGCTGCCGGGGATGCCGGAGAGCGCCTCGACACCGACCCAGCCGCGCTCGACGGCGGTCGCCACGAACGCGTCCCAGTCCTCCCCCGCCGCGACCGTCACCAGCACGCCGCCGCAGGCCGCGTCGTCGCCGCCGGCGTCGACGTCGGGCACGACCCCCCGGGTGGCCACCTCGACCACCGTGCCGGCGAACCCCTCGTCGGCCACCACCAGGTTGCTCCCGCCGCCCAGGAGCAGCACCGGCTCCCCCGCCGCGTCGGCGGCGGCGACGGCTGCGACCAGCTCGGCCTCGGTGCTCGCGCGCACCCAGCGCGCAGCAGGGCCGCCCAGGCGCAGCGTGGTGCGCTCCGAGAGCCGCGGGTGGGTCGTGCCGTCGCCGGTGGGCTCAGCCATCGACGGCCACCACGGCGCGCGGCATCCCGAGCACCTTCGTGCCCGCGCAGGTGACCTCGAGCACGATCGTGGCCCGCCCGTCCTCGACGGACTTCACGCTGCCGCCCACCACGACGACGACGCCCTCGTCGTCGTCGGGCACCACGACGGGGGCAGTGAACTTGCAGCCGATCTCGAGCACCGGGGCGTCGTGGGTCCAGGTCGCGACCGCACGGGCGGCCAGCGCCATGGTGTACATGCCGTGGGCGATCACGCCCGGCAGGCCCACCTGGGTGGCGACGCGGTCGGACCAGTGGATGGGGTTGAGGTCGCCGCTGGCGGCCGCGTAGGCGACCAGGCCGGCGCGGGTGACGGCGTACTCCTGCGGCGCGAGGACGGCGCCGGGCTCGAGGTGGGTCATGCCTGCTCCTCCGCGCGGTGCACCAGGGTCGCCCCGGCGGTGCACACCAGGGCGCCGGTCTCGTCGTGGACCTCGCTGCGGGTGCCGATGATGTCGTTGCCGCCGATCTGGCGCAGCGAGGCGACGCTCAGGGTCGTGGTGAGCACGTCACCGGGCACCACGGGACGCTCGTAGGTGAAGCGCTGCTCGCCGTGCACGATGCGGCGCAGCTCGACCTGCTCGGACTCGAGGAAGGCGTTCATCGCCTCGAAGGCCAGCACGATCGGGAAGGTCGCCGGGGCCGGGCCGCCCTCCCAGGTGGCGCCGCTGGCGGCCGCGAAGGTGCGCAGCCGTTCCTCGGTCACGGCGTACGGCCGGGTCGGTGGGAACGAGCGGCCGACGAGCGAGGGGTCCAGCGCCATGTCTCCAACCTAGTACGCGGGAACGACGAACGGCCCGCCCGGTGTCCCGGACGGGCCGCTCGCGACGAGCTGGTGAGCCGCTGGTCTCAGCGGGTCTCGCGGTGCGTCGTGTGCTGACGGCACCGGGGGCAGAACTTCGCCAGGTCCAGACGGTCGGGGTCGTTGCGGCGGTTCTTCTTGGTGATGTAGTTGCGCTCCTTGCACTCCGTGCAGGCGAGAGTGATCTTGGGGCGAACGTCGGAGCTCTTGGAGGCCACGGGGAAGTCCTTGGGTCGGTTCGGGGTGCTTGAGGTGTCGCTCGTCAGGTGCAGTAGCGGGAGCGGGACTCGAACCCGCGACACCACGATTATGAGTCGTGTGCTCTAACCACCTGAGCTACCCCGCCACGGGGCCGGGTCCGCCCGCCAGGATAGTCCGGCGGGCCAACCTCTCCCAGAGCCCCTTTACGGAATCGAACCGTAGACCTTCTCCTTACCATGGAGACGCTCTGCCGACTGAGCTAAAGGGGCAACGCGGAAGAAGATTACACACACCCCCCGGGGAGTGGAAATCGAGGCCCCCCGCCCTGGGTCACACCCCCTCTGACCTGCCCAGATGCGTGAACGGACGCGCCTGCTCCAGCTCCAGCGCCAGCTCGAGGAGGAGCGCCTCGCGCCCGTGCCCGGCGCTGAGCATCATGCCCAGCGGGAGCCCGTCGGCATCGGTCGCGAGGGGCAGGGAGACGGCCGGGTCGCCGGTGGCGTTCTGCCACGGCGTGAAGGCCACCCACTCCTGCAGCCGCTCGATGACGGTGTCGTAGCCGAGCCCCGGCGCGAGGTGGCCGACCAGCGGGGTCGGGGTGGCCAGCGTGGGGGTCAGCAGCACGTCGTGGCGCTCGTGGAAGCGTGCCGAGACCCCGGCCGTGCGACGCAGCCGGGCCACCGCGCCGGGCAGTCGGACCAGGTGGCGGCGTACGTGCTCGCCCAGGCCGTGGGTGAGCTCGTCGAGGCGGGTGCGGTCGAAGGTGCGGCCATGCTGGCTGCGTCCGCCGACGAGCGACGCGGCGGCCAGCGAGGCCCAGTAGAGCAGGAAGTCGTCGGCGAAGGAGGCCGGCGCGGGAGCCGCGACCTCCTCGACGTGGTGGCCCAGCTCCTCGAGCAGTGCGGCCGTGCGCAAGGTCTGCTCGGCGACCTCGGGGGTCGCGGCGCGTCCGGCCCCCGTCGTCGTGACCCCGATGCGCAGGCGCTGGCGCCCGGGGCGGGTGATGTCGCCCATAGGCGGCAGCGACAGGTCGCGGTAGACCTTCTCGGCCTCGCGGAGGAAGGCCGCGGTGTCGCGCACCGAGCGGGTCAGCACGCCGTCGCTGATGATGCGCACGGGCATCCGCCGCAGCAGCACGTCCTGGGCCAGCCGGCCCCGGGTGGGCTTGAGGCCGACGAGGCCGTTGACGGCCGCGGGGATGCGGATCGAGCCCCCGCCGTCGTTGGCGTGCGCGATCGGCACCGCGCCGGCGGCGACCAGCGCCGCGGAGCCGGCCGACGAGGCGCCGGCGGTGCGGGCGGGGTCCCACGGGTTGCGCACCGGGCCCAGGCGGGGGTGCTCCGCGGCGGCGCTGAACCCGAGCTCGGAGAGCCGGGTCTTGCCCAGTGCCACCAGCCCGGTGGCCAGGTACATCCGGGTCAGGTCGCCGTCGCGGCGCGCCGGGCGCCCCACGAAGGCGTCGGTGCCGTGCAGGGTGGGCATCCCCTCGACGTCGACGTTGTCCTTGAGGTAGGTCGGCACGCCGGAGAAGAAGCCGCCGCGCGGGGCGGCCGCCTCGGCCCGGGCCCGCTCCCAGGCCCGCCAGGCCACGGCGCCGAGCTCGGCGTCGACGGCCTCGGTGCGGGTGATCGCGGCCTGCACCACCTCCCGCGCGCTGACCTCACCGGCGGCCAGCGCCGCCACGGTGCCCACCGCGTCGAGGTGGCCCAGGGCGTCGTCGGTGTACGCGTGCACGCTCATGGGCAGCGAACCTAGCGTCCCCCGACCGGACGGGTGGGCGAGTCCGCGAGAGCCGAGGTCAGAGGAGCAGGGCGACCAGGAGCGGCGCCACGACGCTCGTGACGAGCGCCGTCAGCCCCATCGCCAGCCCCGAGAACGCCCCCTCCACCGGGTGGTCGACGATCATCCGGCCGGTGCCGATGCCGTGGGAGACCGAGCCGACGGCGAGCCCGCGGGCGCGGTGGTCGCGCACCCGCAGGAGGCCCAGCACGCCCGGCCCGGCGACGGCGCCGAGGATGCCGGCGGTGATCGTCAGCGCGGCGGTCAGCGGCGGCAGGCCGCCGAGGGTGTCGGAGACCGCGATCGAGACCGGGGTGGTCGTGGCCTTGGGGGCCATGCTGCGCGCGAGCAGGTCGTCGCCGCCCAGGAGGCGCACGAGTCCCACCGCAGCCGCCACCGACACGACGGCACCGGCCACGACGGCGCTCAGCAGGGGCAGCACGAAGCCGCGCAGCCGGGCGAGCTGGCGGTGCAGCGGCACGGCCAGGGCCACGGTGGCCGGACCGAGCGCGAAGGTGATCAGCGCCGTGTCGTCGGCGTACGACGCGTAGTCGACGTCGAGGAGCACGACCAGCGCACCCACGAGCACGATCGCGACCAGCACCGGCTGGGCCAGCGGGTGCGACCCGGTGCGCTCGCGCAGCCACAGGCCGAGCCGGTAGGCCAGCAGGGTCACCACCAGCCACAGCAGCGGCTGGTCGAGCACGGCGTCCGCGGCGCCGTTCACGGGGCTCCCCCGGCGGCTCCGGGCTCGTCGACGACGCGGGTGCGGCGTCCGAGCCGGTCGGCCAGGACGCCGACGACGCCCAGCCCCAGCAGCCACGAGCCGACCAGCGCGACGGCGACCGCGAGCGGGTCGTCACGCAGCACGCCGGCGTAGGCGACGATGCCGACCCCGGCGGGCACGAAGAGCAGCTGCAGGTGCGGCAGCAGCGCGTCGGCGGTGCGGTGCACGGGACTGTCGTCGGGCGGGTCGCGCAGCACCAGCACCACGAGCAGCAGCACCATGCCGACCACCGGCCCGGGCACGGGCACGCCCGTCGCCTCGACGACGAGCTCACCGGCGAGCTGGCAGGCCAGCAGCCAGGTCAGTCCGAGGAGCACCGGGTCAGTGTGGCCGACGCCGCCCGGCGATGACAGCCCACCAGGTGCGGGTCGAAGATCCCGATCGCCTCCATCAGCGCGAACATCGTGGTCGGGCCGACGAAGACGAAGCCGCGGCGCTTGAGGTCCTTGCTCAGCGCCAGCGACTCGGGCGAGGTGGTCTGCTGCTCCTCGGTCGTGGCCGGGGCGGGCGGCACCGCGGGCGCGTGCGAGCGCACCAGCGCCTCCAGCCCGCCGTCCTCGCGCAGCTCCACGGTGGCGGCCGCGTTGACCAGCGCCGCCTCGATCTTGCGACGGTTGCGCACGATGCGGGCGTCACCCATCAGCCGCTCGACGTCGGCGGCGTCGTACGCCGCGACCCGCTCGGCGTCGAAGCCCGCGAAGACCTCGCGGAAGGCCGGCCGCTTGGCGAGGATCGTCGCCCACGACAACCCCGACTGGAACGCCTCCAGCGTCAGCCGCTCGAGGTGCGCGCTCTCGCCCTCGACCGGTCGGCCCCACTCGTGGTCGTGGTAGTCGCGCATCGTGCCGGGCGCGGCGCCCGCCCAGGGGCAGCGCGGCACCCCGTCGTCGACGCCGACGACCGGGCCGTTCATCCGCGTTCCCTGAGCCGCGCGTTGGGCAGCGGCGGCGCCGGGATGGGGCGGGTGTGGTCGCCCTCGACGACGCCGAAGCGGCCGGGGGCGACCTGCTGGGCGTCGGCCACCACCTCGCCGTCGCGCTCGACCTGCGCCTGCCACTCCTCGCGGAAGGCCACGACCTCCTCGTGGCTGCGGCCCACGAAGTTCCACCACATCACGATCGACTCGCCGACCGGGGTGCCGCCGAGCAGCAGCAGCCGGGTCGGCTCCCCGCCGGCGACCAGGGTGGTGCTCGGGCGCCCCGGCGGCACGTAGCCCAGCTCGTGGCCGGCCACGGCGACCCCGTCGACCTCGACGGCGCCCAGGTCGACCAGGACCCCGTGCTCGTGGGTCTCGTCGACGTCGAGGCGCAGCGTGGTGCCGGGCTCGAGCACGATCTCGGCGCCCACCAGCGGGGTGTGCGTGCCCACCGGCGAGCGCTCCCCGAGCAGCTCGCCCAGGAACACCCGGGCGCGCCAGCCGGGGCCCTCGACGGGCTCGGGCGCGTAGTGCTCGAAGCCTGGATCGGTGTGCCGGCTGGCGTCGGGCAGCGCCACCCACAGCTGCGCGCCGTGCAGGATGCCGGTGGTCGTCGTGCTGATCTCGGAGTGGCTGATGCCGCGCCCGGCGGTCATCAGGTTCAGCTCGCCGGGCCGCACCACGGCGTGGTGCCCGGCCGAGTCGCGGTGCTCGATCTCGCCGCTGAACAGCCAGCTGACGGTCTGCAGGCCGGTGTGCGGGTGCGGGGTGACCTTCATGCCCCCGGTCGCGCCGACGTCGTCGGGGCCGTAGTGATCGACGAAGCACCACGCGCCGACCAGCGAGCGCGAGCGCTGCGGGAGCGTGCGGCGTACGAGCATGGCGCGGGGACCGCCGAGCGGCACCTCGCGAGCCGGCAGCACCTCCACGCCGCCCGCCGGCGGGCCGGGCGTGCAGGTGACCTCGTCGGGGTGCGGCTCGGGGTTGCTCACCTCGTCGAGACTAGTCGCCGACCAGGCCCAGATCTCGCGCTGACCCGGCCCGAACTTCGCCCTGAGTCGGCCCGAACCGACCCCGGGCAGCCCTCTGGACCACCTCGCCCGCACCCGGCGTCGCCGCTAGGTTGCTGGCACTGGTCGAGCACGCCCCTCTATGGCCCCAGGAGTCCGCCATGTCGGTCAACCAGCCACCACCGCCGCCACCACCGCCGCCCGGAGACGGGTACGGCGCACCCCCGCCCGGCGCCCCGGGGCCGGGGCCGGACGGGGTCCCCTGGCAGCTCGGTGACGCGCTGTCGTTCGGGTGGGCGAAGTTCCAGGCGAACGTGGGCCAGATCCTGCTCTCGGCGCTGGTGCTCATCGTGGCCATGGGGGTCGTCGGCGCCGTCGGCTTCGGCCTCACCGCGCTGCTGACCTCCGAGTCGGAGTGCCGCTTCGACGCCACGGGCGAGCTCGTCTGCGAGGGCGGCAGCGGTTTCGTGGCGTCGCTGGTGGTCAGCGCCATGGTCAGTGCGCTGCTGCTGCTGGTCGCACTCGTCGTCGGCGCCGGGCTGGTGCGCGCCAGCCTTGCGGTCACCGAGGGCCGGCCCTTCCAGTTCAGCGACGTGGTCCGCACCGACAAGCTCGGACAGGTGGTGACAGCCGCAGCGATCATCGCCGTGCTGACCTTCGTCGGCACGCTGCTGTGCTACCTGCCGGGGCTGGTGGTCGGCTTCGCCACGTCGTACACCATGTACTTCGTCATGGACCGCGACCTCGGTGCGGTCGAGGCGATCAAGGCCAGCGTGCAGCTGGTGCTCGACAACCTCGCCAACGCGGTGGTCTGGTACCTCGTCGGCGGCCTGGTCGCCGCAGCGGGCTTCCTGCTCTGCGGCCTGGGCGCGCTGGTCACCGTGCCGGTGGTGCTGCTCGGCACGGCCTACACCTACAAGCGCTTCACCGGCCAGCAGGTCGCGGCCTGACGCTGGGTGTCGCTACGGCCCGGGTCGGGCTACGGCTGCACCAGCCGCAGCCGCAGCCGCACCCGGTCGCCGACGTGCACCTCCTCGGCACGGCGGACCTGCTGCTTGAGCGGCAGCACGAAGCCGCGTGCCTTGTCGGGGAAGACCGAGGTCCGCCACGTGGTGGCACCGAGCTCGACCTCGACCCGCACCGACCCGAAGCCCGACCGCGGCCCGGCCAGCAGCCGGATGTCGTCGTCGACCTCGCCCGGCACGGTGACGAAGGCCCAGGACCCGCCCTCGGCCAGCCACACCTCGGCGTCGAACGCCCACGCATCGCTCATCCGTCCATCTTGGCGCCGTGGGAGCCCGGGCACGGGAGATCCGGGCCGGCTCGACGCGAGATTCGGGACGGGTCAGCGGAGGGCGGCGGCCTCGGCGGCGAGCTTCTCGATGCGCGCCCAGTCGCCGGACTCCACCGCGTCGCGGGGGGTGAGCCAGGTGCCGCCGACGCAGCCCACGTTGGGCAGGGCGAGGTAGTCGGGGGCGGAGGCGAGGGTGACGCCGCCGGTGGGGCAGAAGCGGGCGGCGGGCACCGGCGCCGAGAGCGCGCGCAGGTACGCCGCTCCCCCGGACGCCTCGGCCGGGAACAGCTTCATCTCACTGACGCCGGCCTCGAGCACGGCGAGCACCTCGGAGACGGTCGCGGTGCCAGGCAGGAACGGCAGCCCGGTGCCGAGCATCGCCGACAGCAGCCGCGGGGTGGTGCCGGGCGAGACCAGGAACGAGGCCCCGGCCGCGGCGGCCTCCTCGGCCTGGCGGGGCGTGGTGACGGTGCCGACGCCCAGCGCGATCTCGGGCACCTCGGCCGCGACGGCCCGCACCGCGTCGAGGGCCACCGGGGTCCGCAGCGTCAGCTCGATCACCGGCAGCCCGCCGGCCACGAGGGCACGCGCCAGCGGCACGGCCTCGGCGACGGACTCGACGGTGACGACCGGGATGACCGGCGCGAGGTCGAGCAGGGACTCAGGCGTGCTGGGCAACGGGGGCCTCCTGGGCCGAGAGGGCGTCCTTCTCCGCAGCGAAGGGGAAGACGCTGGCGCCGGCGTCGGCGGGCCCGACGGTGGCGCGGAACATGGCGAACAGCTCGCGACCGGTGCCGGCCAGGTCGGCCGCGCCCTCGGGACGCTGCACCGCGGGGCGGGCCAGCACGGTCTCGGGGTCGGCGATGCTCAGCAGTCCCCGATCGGCGTCGACGGTGACGACGTCGCCGTCGACGATGCGGGCCAGCGGTCCGCCGAGCGCGGCCTCGGGCGTGACGTGGATGGCGGCGGGGACCTTGCCGGAGGCACCGGACATCCGGCCGTCGGTGACGATCGCGACCTTCTGGCCGCGGTCCTGCAGCACACCGAGCGCGGGCGTGAGCTTGTGCAGCTCGGGCATCCCGTTGGCGGCCGGGCCCTGGTGGCGCACCACCGCGACCAGGTCGCGTCCGTCGAGCTCGTGGCGCTCGAAGGCGGCGAGCAGGTCGGCCTGGTCCTCGAAGACCACGGCCGGCGCGGTGACCACCCGGTGCTCGCCGGCCACGGCGCTGGTCTTGATGACCGCGCGGCCCAGCGGCCCGTCGAGGACCCGCAGCCCGCCGTCGGCGGCGAAGGGGTCGGTGGCCGGGCGCAGCACCTCGGGGTCGAGGGACTCCTTGGGCCCGTCGACCCACGTCACCGAGCCGTCCTCGAGCAGGCGCGGCTCCTGGGTGTAGCGGCGCAGCCCGGGCCCGGCGACGGTCTGCACGTCCTCGTGCAGCAGCCCCGCGTCGAGAAGGGTGCGCACCAGGAAGGCCATCCCGCCCGCGGCCTGGAAGTGGTTCACGTCGGCAGAGCCGTTGGGGTAGATCCGGCACAGCGACGGCACCACGGCCGAGAGCTGCGACAGGTCGTCCCAGGTCAGGTCGACGCCCGCGGCACGGGCGATCGCGACCAGGTGCAGCGTGTGGTTGGTCGAGCCGCCGCTGGCCAGCAGCGCCACGCAGGCGTTGACCAGCGAGCGCTCGTCGACCACGTCGCCGACCTGGGCGTCCTCGGCCTCGCCGCGGGCGATCGCGGTCACCCGCGCGGCCGCGGCGTCGGTCAGCGCCGCGCGCAGCGGCGTACCGGGGTTGGGGAAGGACGCGCCGGGCAGGTGCAGGCCCAGCACCTCCATCAGCAGCTGGTTGGAGTTGGCGGTGCCGTAGAAGGTGCAGGTGCCCGCCGAGTGGTACGACGCCGCCTCGGCCTCGAGCAGCTCCTCACGGGTGGCCAGGCCCTCGGCGAAGCGCTGGCGCACCGCGGCCTTCTCCTTGTTGGCCAGCCCCGACTCCATCGGCCCGGCCGGCACGAAGACCGTCGGCAGGTGCCCGAAGGACAGCGCGCCGATCAGCAGCCCGGGCACGATCTTGTCGCAGACCCCGAGCATCATCGCGGCGTCGAACATGTCGTGGGAGAGCCCGATGGCGGCCGACATCGCGATCACGTCGCGGCTGTGCAGCGAGAGCTGCATGCCGGCGCGGCCCTGGGTGATGCCGTCGCACATGGCGGGCACTCCCCCGGCGACCTGCGCAATGCCGCCGGCGCGGATCACGGCCTTCTTCAGCTGGCGCGGGTAGGTCTCGAACGGCTGGTGCGCCGAGAGCATGTCGTTGTAGCTGGTGACGATGGCCAGGTTCGGCTTGACCGTGCCGCGCAGCGCCTCCTTGTCGGCGGGCTCCGCGGCGGCGAAGCCGTGGGCGAGGTTCGCGCAGGCCAGCCGGGTGCGGGCCGGGCCGGCCTGGGCGGCGGCGCGGTTGCGCTCGACGTACGCCGCGCGGGTCGCGGCGCTGCGGGCGACCAGGCGCTCGGTCACCTCGGCCACGACGGGGTGCATCTCGATGGGTGTGCTCACTGGTCGGTCTCCTGCCAGGCTCGGCCGTCACGCTCGAGGAGAGCGGCGGCGGCGTAGGGGCCGGGCGTGCCGGCGGGGTAGCGGCGGGGCCGCTCGGGCGAGTCGGCCCAGCGGGCCAGGACGGGCTCGACCCACGACCACGCGGCCTCGACCTCGTCGCGGCGCATGAAGAGGGTCGGGTTGCCGCGGATGACGTCCATCAGCAGCCGCTCGTAGGCCTCGGGCGAGCGCTGGTCGAAGGCGTCGGCGTAGGAGAGGTCGAGCGAGACCGGCCGCAGCCGGATGCCACCGGGGCCGGGCTCCTTGGCGGTCAGGTGCAGGCGCATCCCCTCATCGGGCTGCACGCAGATGTGCAGCCGGTTGGCGGTGGTCACGCCCTCCGAGCCGGGGAACATCGCGTGCGGCGGCTCCTTGAAGACCACCACGATCTCGGAGACGCGCCGGTCCATCCGCTTGCCGGTGCGCAGGTAGAACGGCACCCCGGCCCAGCGCCAGTTGCGCACCTCGGCCTTGAGCGCCACGAAGGTCTCGGTCCACGAGTCGGGGGCGCCGGCGGTCTCGGGACCGGCCAGGTCGTCGGCGTACGACGGCACGGGCCCCTCGGCGGTCAGCCCGGCGGCGTACTGGCCGCGCACGGTGTCGCGGTCGACGTCCTCGGGGCTCAGCGGCTTCAGCGCCTGCAGCACCTTGAGCTTCTCGTCGCGCACGTTCTCGCGCCCCACGTAGGTCGGCGGCTCCATGGCCACCAGGCACAGCAGCTGCAGCAGGTGGTTCTGCACCATGTCGCGCAGCGCGCCGGCATGGTCGTAGTAGCCGCCGCGGGAGCCGACGCCGACGGTCTCGGCGACGGTGATCTGCACGTGGTCGACCCAGCGCGAGCTCCACAGCGGCTCGAGGAAGGTGTTGGCGAAGCGGGTGACCAGCAGGTTCTGGACGCTCTCCTTTCCCAGGTAGTGGTCGATGCGGAAGATCTGGCGCTCCTCGAAGACCTCGCCGACCGCGTCGTTGACCTCGCGGGCGGAGGCCAGGTCGTGCCCGATCGGCTTCTCCATGACCACGCGGGCGCGCTCGTCGACGACGTCGATCTCGGCGAGCCGGGCACACGTCGGCCCGAAGAGGCGGGGTGCGACGGCGAGGTAGAAGACGCGCACGGTCTCGTCAGCGTGGGGCCGGTCCTTGAGCAGGTCGTGCAGCAGGTGCCAGCCCTCCCCCGACCCGGAGTCGAGGCACAGGTGGTGCAGCCGGCCCAGCAGCCGCTCGACCGCGTCGGGGTCGAGGTGCTCGGGGGCCAGGTGGGTCTCGAGACCGGCGCGCACCTCGGCGCGGTAGCCGTCGTCGTCGATCTCGGAGCGCGAGACCCCGATGATGCGGGTGTCTGGGGGCAGGTGGCCCTCGAGGTCGCGGTGGTAGAGCGCGGGCAGGATCTTGCGCAGCGCCAGGTCACCGGTGCCGCCGAAGACGGTGAAGTCGCACGCCTGGGGCAGCGTGGCAGCGACGTCGGAAGAGGTCATGGGCTCCACGGTCGCAGGAACTTTGGATCGATACAAGCCCACTTGTGATTGTTTCGAGCAAAAGTCGGTGCTGTAATCGCAGAATGACCGAGACCAGCCCCGGCTCCACCGCCGGCGACCTCCTCACCCTGGTGCGCACTGGACGCGCCGGCACCCGTTCCGAGCTGGTGCGCCTGACGGGCATGTCGCGCGGCGCGGTCACCGCCCGGCTCAGCGCCCTGGCCGCCGCGGGCCTGCTGGTCGAGGGCGGCGAGGTCGCCTCCACCGGTGGGCGCCCCGCCGGCGCACTGGCGCTGGACCCCGACGCCGCGGTGGTGCTGGCGATCGCGGTCGGCCGCTCCCGCAGCCAGGTCGGCGTCTTCGACCTGGCCGGGCGCGAGATCGCCAGCGACACCCGCGACCACGAGCCGGGGGTGGCCGCCGCCGAGCTGATGCCCGACGTCGTGTCCCGGCTCGGCGGGCTCCTCGAGGGCGTCACTCCCCCCGTCGTCGGCGTGGGGATGAGCCTGCCCGGCAGCGTCGACCCCGTGCGCCGCACCAGCGTCGACGCGCCGGTGCTGAAAGGCTGGGACGGCGTCGACCTGGCGGCGTACGTCGCCGAGCTGACCGAGGCGCCGCTGCACCTCGACAACGACACCGCCGCCCTGACCCGCTCGGAGATGTTCGGCCGGGTGCCGGCCGCGCCGACCATGCTCGTGGTCAAGGCCTCCACCGGGCTGGGCCTGGGCGTCGTCGCCGACGGGCGCATCGTGGGCGAGCGCCGGGGAGCCGCCGGCGAGCTGGGCCACACCCGCGTCGACGCGGCCGGCGACCTGCTGTGCCGCTGCGGCGCCACGGGCTGCCTCGAGACCATCGCCGGCGGCTGGGCGCTGGTGAACCGGTTGCAGGAGGCGGGGGTGCAGGCCCGGCACGTGCGCGACCTGGTCACCCTGGCGCTCGACGGCGAGCCGCTGGCGCGCGGGCTGCTGCGCGAGTCGGGGCGCCACCTGGGCGAGGTGCTCACCGTGGCGGTCAACCTGCTGCACCCCGGCGCGGTCGTGGTGGGCGGCGACATGGGCGCCGCCTTCGACCTCTACACCGCCGGGGTCCGCGAGACGCTCTACTCCCGCGCCCACCCCGCGGCCGTGCGCGACCTGCGCTTCCTGCCCGCCACCCACGGCGAGGCCGCGGGCCTGCTGGGCTGCGCCGCGCTGGCCATCGACGCCGCGCTGGCGCCCGCCGCGGTCGACGCCCTGCTGCGCACCCGCCGCTGACGCACGAGCGGTCACATTCGCACCATCCAGCAGTCAGTTCCGCACCTCGGGTCGGTGCGAAAGTGACCGCTCGGTGGTGAAGAAGTGACTGCTCGTCAGAGCCGGCGGCCCGCCCAGCTGAACGGGTAGTCGGCGTCCTCGACGGCCAGCGCGGCCTCGCCGAGCTCGAGGGGGGCGAAGGTGTCGACCATGACGGCCGACTCCTCGAAGGCCTCCGCACCCAGGGACGCCTCGATCGCGGCGGGCTGGGGGCCGTGGGCGTGGCCGCCGGGGTGCAGCGAGACCGACCCGAGGCCGATGCCCGAGCCCTTGCGCGCCTCGTAGTCGCCGGCGACGTAGAACATCACCTCGTCGGAGTCGACGTTGGAGTGGTAGTAGGGCACCGGGATCGCCAGCGGGTGGTAGTCGACCTTGCGCGGCAGGAAGTTGCACACGACGAAGTTGTGGCCCTCGAAGACCTGGTGCACCGGCGGCGGCTGGTGCACCTTGCCGGTGATCGGCATGTAGTCGTCGATGTTGAAGGTGTAGGGGTAGAGGCAGCCGTCCCAGCCGACCACGTCGAAGGGATGGGTGTCGTAGACCATCCGGGTGCCCACGACCCCGGCGGAGGTGCGGTGCTTGACCAGCACCTCGACGTCGCGCCCCTCGGCCAGCAGCGGCTCGGCGGGGCCGTGCAGGTCGCGCTCGCAGTACGGCGCGTGCTCGAGCAGCTGCCCGTAGCGCGAGAGGTAGCGGCGCGGCGGGGCGACGTGGCTGTTGGCCTCGATGGCGTAGAGCCGGCTCGGCTCGGCCGGCAGCCACCGGTGGGTGGTCGCCCGCGGCACCACCACGTAGTCGCCCGCGCGGTAGGACACCGCCCCGAAGACGGTCTCGACGACCCCGCTGCCGGCCTCGACGAAGACGCACTCGTCGCCGATGGCGTTGCGGTAGAGCGCGGAGGCCTCGACGCCGGTGACCACGTAGGAGATCCGCACGTCGTTGTTGCCCAGCACCAGGCGGCGACCGGTGACCGCGTCGGGCCCGGTCTCGAGCTCGTGCAGGCGCAGGTGGCGCGGTGCGAGCGGGTGGTTGGGGGTGCGGGACTGGTCGGGCAGCTCCCAGACGTCGGTGGCCACCAGCGCGGAGGGCACGCCGCGGTGGTAGAGCAGGGAGGAGTCGGAGGAGAAGCCCTCCTCCCCCATCAGCTCCTCGCGGTAGAGCCGGCCCTCGGGGTCGCGCAGCTGGGTGTGCCGCTTGCCGGGCACCTCGCCGAGTCGTCGGTAGTAGGCCACCGCCCAGTCTCCTCACTGTTCGAAAGTCGGACAGATGTGTCCGCTATCCGCGTCGTGGTAAGAGTAGCCGCGTGCCTGCCACCACGGAACCACTCTGGCGCGGCCTCGTCGACGACGCCGCGATCTTCCCGCCCGGCGACGCGCCGCTCGACGCCGCCCTGGCCGCGTACCGCGAGCGCGAGGAGCCGCTGGTCGGCGCCTTCGTGCTGCGCGACACCGACCTGCCGCAGGTCGAGCCCGGCCCGCCGCTCGCGGTGGTCGTGACCGGCGGCGCGGGCCAGGTGGGCGGCCCGGCCGG
Organism: Nocardioides cremeus; assembly: GCF_030518195.1. Classification (GTDB taxonomy): domain Bacteria; phylum Actinomycetota; class Actinomycetes; order Propionibacteriales; family Nocardioidaceae; genus Nocardioides; species Nocardioides cremeus. The sequence continues at coordinate 474,775 of NZ_JAULSC010000001.1, read as the reverse complement.
CCTGGCCACCCGTCGCGGCCACGCCCTGGCGCGGCTCGAGATCGCGCTGCGCGACCTCGACGACCTGCCCGGCAACGCCCGCCGGGTCGTGGCGGCCGTCGACGCGGCCCGCGCCGCCGGCGACCTCGACGACGAGGTCGCGGTGCACGTCGAGCTGCCCGCCCTGCCCGGCGAGCCGACGTACGGCTGGCTGGCCGCGGCCGACGAGGTCGCCTCGGCCGAGCTGCTGCTCAAGCTGCGCACCGGCGGCCTCGACGCCGACGCCCACCCCGACTCCCCCACGCTGGCCGCCTGGATCGACGCCGCCCTCGACCGCGAGACCGCCTTCAAGTGCACCGCCGGGCTGCACCGCGCGGTGCGGCACACCGGCGACGACGGCATCGAGCGGCACGGCTTCCTCAACCTGCTGCTCGCGACCCGGCGCGCCTTCGACGGCGCGACCCGCGACGACGTGGTCGCCACCCTCGAGGAGCGCGACGGCACCGCGCTGGCCGCCGCCGTGGCCGCCGAGGACCTCGCCGGCGCCCGCCGCTGGTTCCGCTCCTTCGGCTCCTGCTCCGTCTCCGAGCCGCTCGCCGACCTCGACGCCCTGGGGGTGCTCGCATGACCGACCACGACGGCTCCACCGAGGACAGCCACGAGGACAGGGGCGGCTTCGGCCTCGACCACCTGCCGTACGCCGTCTTCTCGCGCGACGGCGGCCCGCGCCGGGTCGGCGTGCGGCTGGGCGACACGGTGCTCGACCTGCACGAGGCGACCGGCCGGCCCGAGCTCGAGTCGCGCTCGCTCAACGCGTTCATGGCGCTGGGCCTGGAGGTGTGGCGCCAGACCCGCGCGCAGGCGGCCGAGCTGGCGACCACCACGCAGGGCGTCCCGCTCGCCGACGTCGAGCTGCACCAGCCCTTCGAGGTCGCCGACTACGTCGACTTCTACGCCTCCGAGCACCACGCGACCAACCTGGGCCGGATGTTCCGGCCCGACAGCGAGCCGCTGCTGCCGAACTGGAAGCACCTGCCGGTGGCCTACCACGGCCGCGCCGGCACGGTCGTGCCCAGCGGCACGCCGGTGGTGCGCCCGTCGGGCCAGCGCCGACCGGGCCCGGGCCAGGGCGACGCCCCGGTCTTCGGGCCGTCGCAGCGCCTCGACATCGAGGCCGAGCTCGGCTTCGTGGTCGGCGCCCCGTCCTCGCTCGGCGACCCGGTGCCGGCGGCCGGGCTGGCCGAGCACGTCTTCGGGGTGGTGGGCGTCAACGACTGGTCGGCCCGCGACATCCAGGCGTGGGAGTACGTGCCGCTCGGCCCGTTCCTCGGCAAGTCGTTCGCGACCTCCGTCAGCCACTGGGTCACCCCGCTGGCCGCGCTCGAGGCCGCGTGGTGCGACCTGCCCGGCCAGGACCCGCGACCGCTGGACTACCTCGACCCCGGCCACACCCGCGGGCTCGACGTCGACGTCGAGGTGGTGCTCAACGGCGAGGTGGTCAGCCGCCCGCGCTACCGCACGACGTACTGGTCGCCGGGCCAGATGCTGGCGCACCTGACGGTCAACGGCGCCAGCCTGCGCACCGGCGACCTCTACGCCAGCGGCACCATCAGCGGACCGGGCGACGACGAGGTCGGCTCGCTGATCGAGCTGTGGCGCGGCGAGCGGTTCCTCGACGACGGCGACGAGGTGGTGCTGCGCTACAGCGCACCCGGCACCGGCGGCGGCCGGATCACCCTGGGCGAGGTCAGCGGCCGGGTCCTCCCGGCCCGCTAGGTCGGCTGGGTCAACTGTCATGGGCCTGTTCACCCCGCTCGCCGTGCGCCTGGGCGCCCAGCCGTGGCTGCCGCGCCTGCTGCCGCAGGTCGTCGCGGTCGACATCCGGCTGCAGCGTGCGACGCGGGGCCGGGTCAGCCTGCTCGACCTGGCGGGGCTGCCCAACCTGATGCTGACGGTGCCGGGTCGACACAGCGGCCTGCCCCGCTCGGTGCCGCTGCTGTGCGTGCCCGACGGCGGGGGCTGGCTGGTCGCCGGGTCGAACTTCGGCGGACCGGTCGTGCCCGCGTGGGTGCACAACCTGCGCGCGGCCGGCACGGCCACGATCCACGTCCGCGGCCGCGAGACCCGGGTGCGCGCCGTCGAGCTCGCCGGTGAGGAGCGTGCAGAGGCCTGGGCCACGATGCTCGCGACCTGGCCCAACTACGCGCACTACGAGGCCCGGACCGAGCGGCTGATCCCGGTCGTCCGTCTCATTCCGAAGACCCCTGGCTAAGCATAGGCTTACCTAAGTAGACTCCGAGCGTGAGCGAGCTGCCCCGGCTGATGCCGACCGACCCCCAGATGTTCCGCGCCACGGTCCTGGCCACCGCGCGGGTGTCCCCGTCCTTCCAGCGGGTCACGCTCGGCGGGCCGGCGCTCGACGGGTTCGCCTGGCAGGGCCACGACCACTGGTTCCGCCTCTTCGTGCCCGCGACCCCCGGCGCGGCGCTGGTGCTCCCCGAGGTCGAGGGCCGCTCCTGGTGGCAGGCCTACCTGGCCATCGAGGAGGCGCAGCGCCCGCACTGCAGCAACTACACCGTCGCTGACCTGCGCCGATCCGGCACCGGCACCGAGATCGACGTCGACGTGGTGCTGCACACCGACGGCGCCGGGCACCTGGCCGGCCGGGTCGCCCGCTGGGCGGTCTCGGCCGCCCCGGGCACCCCGGTGGCCCTGCTCGACCAGGGGCCGATGTTCGACCCGCCCGCCGACACCCGCCGGGTGCACCTGGCCGCCGACGAGAGCGGGCTGCCGGGCGTGCGCGGCATCCTGCGCGACCTGGCGCCCGGCACCACCGGGACCGCCGTCATCGAGGTGCCGACCGACGACGACGTCGAGCCGGGGCTCGTGCACCCCGCCGGCGTCCAGGTCACCTGGGTCAGCCGCGGGGGCCGCCACGACAGCCCCGGCGCCGGCGCCCTCCAGGCGGTGCAGGCCCGCACCGGCCCGGTCGACCCGCTCGACTACGCGTTCGTGGTCGGCGAGTCCACGCTGGCCACGGGCGGTCGCCGCCACCTGCGCCGCAGCGGCCTGCCCGCGGCACGCATCTGCTTCTCGGGCTTCTACAAGGCCCACCCGCACCCCCAGCCGGTCGCCTAGGCTCGACCGGGTGAGCGACCCCGTGCAGCTGGGCCAGCACCCGCCCGCCGGCCACGTCCTGGCCCACCTCAGCGACCCGCACCTGCTCGCCGGTGGCGCGCTGCAGTACGACGTCGTGGATCCCGAGGCCGGCCTGGTGCTCGCCCTCGAGCGGCTGCGCCGGATGAGCCCCGCGCCCCAGGCGCTGGTCTTCACCGGCGACCTGGCCGACCGCGCCGAGCCGGCGGCGTACGCACGGCTGCGCGAGCTCGTCGAGCCGGCCGCGGCCGAGATGGGCGCTCAGGTGGTGTGGGTGATGGGCAACCACGACGAGCGGGAGCCCTATGCGCGGGGGCTCTTCGGCGAGGACGCCGACCCCGAGGCGCCGCAGGACCGGGTGCACGACGTCGACGGGCTGCGGGTGATCGCGCTCGACACCAGCGTGCCGGGCTACCACCACGGCGACCTGACGCCGGCGCAGCTGGTGTGGCTGGCCGAGGAGCTGGCCGTGCCCGCCCCGCACGGCACGGTCCTGGCGATGCACCACCCGCCGATCCCGCTGCCGATGCTGCGGGCGGCCGAGACCATCGAGCTCGCCGACCAGCACCTGCTGGCCGAGGTGCTCGCCGGCTCCGACGTGCGCGCGATCCTCGGTGGGCACTACCACTACTCCAGCCACTCGACCGTGGCCGGCATCCCGGTCAGCGTCGCCTCGGCGTCCTGCTACACCACCGACCCGGCCCCGCTGGAGCGCTTCGTCTCCGGCGTCGACGGCCACCAGGGCCTCAACACCGTCCACGTGTACGCCGACCGGGTGGTGCACACGGTCGTGCCGCTGTCGCCGGCACCCGAGGTCAGCGGCTTCCCCTCCGACGTCGTGGCCCAGGTCGAGGCGCTGAGCCCCGAGGAGCGCCGCGAGCTGATCTCGCGCAAGGACTCGCCCTTCAACGCCGGGCCCCTGGCCGTCGACTGAGCCCCGTCGACTGGGCCCTCTCGACTGGGCCCGTCAGTCGCGGCGGCGTCGTGCGGCCCGGCGGTGCAGCAGCAGCGCGCCGAGCGTGGCCGGCACGACCAGGGCCAGACCGGCCGCGGTGGAGGCGTCGACCCGGTCGGCGGCGACGCTGCCCTTGCGGCGCGGCTTCAGGTCCCGGGGCTTCAGGGGCTTGACGTCGCCGATGGTCGAGCCGTCGTAGCGGAACACGTCGAAGCCGCGGACCAGGTCGTTGGCGTAGCCGAAGAAGGAGCCGTTCTTGCGGATCTTGTTGGTCTTGAAGGACCAGGCGTCGGAGTCGGGCATCGTGAAGTGGCCGACCTCCTTCATCCCGACCCCGTCGCCGAAGGCGATGGCGGCCGGTCCGGCGAGCGGGTCGGCGGCGGCGTCGGCCAGCCCCGAGATGTCCAGGACGCGCACGCCCTTGGCGTACCAGGCGATGGTGAGCAGCTGCTGGCGCGGGTAGATACGCAGCACGTGGGAGGTGCAGGTGGTGCCGTCCTGGACCGAGTACTCCGGGGCGAACCAGGTGCCGATCTTGGCCGGGTCGGACTCGAGGTCCCCCGTGACGTCGTAGAGGTGCAGACCGCCGCCGGGGCACTCCGCCGAGGCAGCCGCGCCGGCACGCTCGTCGGTGACGACCAGGATCGTGCGCTTGTTGCCGTCGGAGTCCTTGAGCGTGACCGGGTCGGCCTGGTGGGAGACGTTGACCGCCGGGTCGACGATCTGGCCGAGGATCGCGGGGTCGGCCGGGTCGGTGGTGTCGAGCACCAGCGTCTGCGAGAGCGCGGCGGAGTAGGCGCGGGTGCCGTCGGCGCTGAAGGTGATGTCGTGCGACTCCGAGCCCAGCGAGGAGGGCACGAACGGGATCACGAAGTCCTGCACCTTGACCGGACGGGTCGGGCGGCGGATGTCGTAGATGGTGATGTGCGGCTCGGGACCGGCGGTGAGCAGGTCGGAGTTGGAGTTGTAGAGCCACTTGCCGCTGGGGTGGATCGTCATGTTGTGCGAGCCCGCGGGCACCGGCAGCCAGCTGACGGTGCCGGGGCGCTTCGGGTCGGTCAGGTCGACGATGACGGTGCCGGCGTCGCCGGCCTCGAGGCCCAGCTCGGTGCCGCAGCGCGAGGCGGCGCCGGCGGCGCCGACGGTGCCGTCGGCGGTGTAGCTGGCCAGCACCCGACCGCGACGCTTCCAGACCTGGATGTCGCCCTGGGAGATCTTGCAGTCGTAGACCGCGACCGGCTTCGGCTTGCGGGGCCGGGTGATGTCGATGATCTGCAGGCCGCCGCGCAGCGTGCCGGCGAGCGCGTACTCGCGCTTGCCCAGGCGCATGAACTCGATGTCCGTGCCGTTCTGCGCCTCGCCGGTGTCGTCGTACTGCAGGTTGGCGACGTACTTCATCGCCACGCCCTCGCCCTCGGTCGCGACCTCGGCCGCACGCGTGTTGGTGGGCAGGTCACCGCCCTGGTGGGCCAGGGCCGGTGGCGCCGCGAGCAGCGAGGCCATGGCGGTCAGGGTCAGGGCGAGGAGGGTGGAGCCGGCGCGACGCGTCATGCCCCCACCAACGAGGCAGGCACCCAGTGGTCACGGGCGCGCCTGGGGTGGCCGGGGCATCGTGCGGACCCGGACGGGGTACGGGTCCGGCGTCCACTCCCCACCCGCAGCCAGGAGCCCCCGTGGAGCAGCGAACGACGACCCTCGACGACAGCCCGGTGCGATGGCTCGAGCACGGCGAGGGACGACCGGTCGTCCTCGTGCACGGGATCCCCACCTCGCCCGCGCTCTGGCGACGGGTGATGCCCCTCGTCGAGGGGCGCACGCTGGCGGTCGAGATGCTCGGCTACGGGGCCAGCATCGGTGATGCCGACGCCCACGACATCGGCCTGTCGAGCCAGGCCGACCGGTTGCTCTCCTGGCTCGACGCGCTGGAGCTCGACGGCGCGGTCCTGGTCGGGCACGACCTCGGCGGAGGAGTCGCCCAGATCGCCGCCACCCGGGCGCCCGACCGGTTTTCGGGACTCGTCCTGACCAACGCGGTCTGCTACGACTCCTGGCCGATCCCCAGCGTGAAGATGATGCGGGCCGTCTCCGGTGTGCTGCGGCACCTGCCGGGCCCGGCCATGTACCCGGCCTTCGTCCAGCTGCTGCTGCGCGGCCACGACGACGTCGGCACGGCGCGCGAGGCGATCAGGACGCACTGGCGCCCCTACACGGTCCACGGCGCCGCGCGGAGCCTGATGCGCCAGGTGGACGCCCTCGACGTGGGGAACACGATCGCCGTGGCCAGGCAGCTGTCGACGCTGCAGCTGCCCGCCCGGGTCGTGTGGGGCGACGCGGACCGGTTCCAGAAGGTCTCGTACGGCGAGCGGCTGGCCGCCGACCTCGGGACGACCCTGACCCGCATCCGGGGCGGCAAGCACTTCACCCCGGAGGACCACCCCGACGTCGTCGCCGGCGCCGTCAACGACCTCCTCGGCCGGTGAGCGGCGCGGGGCGGTGCCGGGGTCGTGCAGCCGGTCCGCTCAGGCGCTGAGGGCGAGGTCGGCCTGCACAGCCCCGGCCTACGGCGAGGGGGCGCTGGCGCACAGCGCCTCCACGGAGGGGGTGTTCAGGCGCCCGCGACAGCCCGAGCCGCCGACCTGCTGGTCCCACTCGCGCACGAGAAGGGCCCCCGGTCGGCGTGACGCCGGCCGGGGGCCCTGTGCACCTCTGTGGCAGATGAAGGATTCGAACCTTCGAAGGCAAAAGCCGACGGATTTACAGTCCGCTCCCATTGGCCGCTCGGGCAATCTGCCGGGTGCTGTCGTGCGGGCGTTTGGCCACGCGACAACGAGACGAAACAATAGCGCAGCCCCCGGGTGCGACCGCAAACCGCCGGGACACCCCCGCGCAGGCGACCCCTCGCACCCCGACCAGACCGCTACGACCGAGAACCAGGTGGACCCCATGGCCGACTCGTCCTTCGACATCGTCTCCAAGATCGACCGCCAGGAGGTCGACAACGCGCTCGGGCAGACCGCCCGCGAGATCTCGACCCGCTTCGACTTCAAGGGCACCGGCGCGAGCATCGAGTGGTCCGGCGAGCACGCGATCGAGATCACCGCCTCCGCCGACGACCGCGCCAGCGCGGTGCTCGACGTCTTCAAGGGCAAGCTCGTCAAGCGCGACGTGTCGCTGAAGGTGCTCGACGCCTCCGAGCCGCGCCCCTCGGGCCAGCAGTCGAAGATCTCGATCGCGCTCAAGGAGGGCATCTCCTCCGAGGACGCCAAGAAGGTCTCCAAGCTGATCCGCGACGAGGGCCCCAAGGGCGTCAAGGCGCAGATCCAGGGCGACGAGCTGCGGGTCTCCTCCAAGAAGCGCGACGACCTCCAGGAGGTCATCTCGCTGGTCAAGTCGCAGGACTACGACTTCGCGGTGCAGTTCACCAACTACCGCTGACAGCACATTCCGGCCGTCCTCGCGGACGAGGTCCGCTCCTCGGCCGAGACGGGCCGGGCTACCGCCCCGCCGTACAGTAGAAGGCGTCCGGCGAGCCCGGAAACACGGAGAACTAGAACAGGTTCTCATTCCGACATACCCCGAGTATGCTCGGCCGGTCTGTCCGCGCAGCGATCACAGGAGTGGCACCTCGTGTCCGAGAACACCAAGCAGGTCAAGCAGCTCGACCGCGTCATCATCCGCTTCGCGGGCGACTCCGGCGACGGCATGCAGCTGACCGGCGACCGGTTCACCGCCGAGTCGGCCTCCTTCGGCAACGACCTGGTGACGCTGCCCAACTTCCCCGCCGAGATCCGGGCCCCCCAGGGCACGCTCCCGGGCGTCAGCTCCTTCCAGGTCCACTTCGCCGACCACGACATCCTCACCCCCGGCGACGCCCCCGACGTGCTGGTGGCGATGAACCCGGCCGCTCTCAAGGCCAACCTGGGCGACCTGCCCAAGGGCGCGACGATCATCGTCGACACCCACGACTTCTCCGCGCGCAACCTGACCAAGGCCGGCTACGACGCCAACCCGCTCGACCTGCTCGAGACGCCGGGCTCCGAGCTCGACGGCTTCAACGTGCACCCGGTCGACCTGACCGGCATCACCGTGGGCGCGGTCAAGGAGTTCGGGCTCTCGCGCAAGGACGCCGCCCGGGCCAAGAACATGTTCGCGCTAGGCCTGCTGTCGTGGATGTACGGCCGCCCCACCGAGGGCACCGAGACGTTCCTGGCCCGCAAGTTCGCCAAGGACGCCGCGGTGCGCGACGCCAACCTCACGGCCTTCCGCGCCGGCTGGAACTTCGGCGAGACCACCGAGACCTTCGTGGTCCGCTACGAGGTCAAGCCGGCCCCGATGTCGGCCGGCACCTACCGCAACATCACCGGCAACCTGGCGCTCTCCTACGGCCTGGTGGCCGCGGGCGTGCAGTCGGGCCTGCCGCTCTTCCTGGGCTCCTACCCGATCACCCCGGCCAGCGACATCCTCCACGAGCTGAGCAAGCACAAGGGCTTCGGTGTCACCACCTTCCAGGCCGAGGACGAGATCGCCGGCGTCGGCGCCGCCATCGGCGCCTCCTTCTCGGGCGCGCTCGGCGTCACCACGACCTCCGGGCCCGGTGTCGCCCTGAAGTCCGAGGCCATCGGCCTGGCCGTGATGACAGAGCTCCCGCTGCTGGTCGTCGACGTCCAGCGCGGCGGGCCCTCGACCGGCCTGCCCACCAAGACCGAGCAGGCCGACCTGCTGCAGGCGATGTTCGGGCGCAACGGCGAGGCGCCGGTGCCGATCGTGGCGCCCCAGTCGCCCGGCGACTGCTTCGACGCCGCCATCGAGGCCGCGCGGATCGCCATCACCTACCGCACCCCGGTGATGCTGCTCTCCGACGGCTACCTGGCCAACGGCTCCGAGCCCTGGCGGATCCCCGAGGTCGCCGACCTGCCGGTCATCGACCCGGCGTTCGCGACCGCGACCAACCACACCTCGACCAGCACCGCCAAGGACGGCACGGTCACCGAGACCGAGGAGTTCTGGCCCTACCTGCGCGACGAGGAGACCCTGGCCCGGCCCTGGGCCGTGCCCGGCACCGCCGGCCTCGAGCACCGCATCGGCGGCCTCGAGAAGGGCGAGGGCCACGGCAACATCTCCTACGACCCGGCCAACCACGAGCTGATGGTGCGCACCCGCCAGGCCAAGGTCGACCGGATCGCCGACTCGCTGCCGCCGCTCGAGGTCGACGACCCCTCGGGCCGGGCCAAGGTGCTGGTGCTCGGCTGGGGCTCGACCTACGGCCCGATCGGCGCCGGCGTGCGCCGCGTGCGCCGCGCCGGTTACGACGTCGCGCAGACCCACCTGCGCCACCTCAACCCGTTCCCGAAGGACCTCGGCGAGATCCTCGCCCGCTACGACAAGGTCCTCGTGCCCGAGATGAACCTCGGCCAGCTCTCGATGCTGCTGCGCGCGAAGTACCTCGTCGACGCCGTCGGCCACCACCAGGTCAACGGCATGCCCCTCAAGGCCGCCGAGCTCGCCCAGGTCATCGGCGAGCTCGTCGCCGAGGCCGAGGGCATCCCCGCCGACCAGCTCGACCTCTCCGTCGCGACCAGCCAGGAGGTCCACCAGTGACGCTCACCTCGAACCGCGCCGACCTGCCCACCCCGGGCCTGCGCTCGGGCACCGAGTCGGTGCCCACCACCGACCAGCCGCAGACCGGCAAGGACTTCACCTCCGACCAGGAGGTGCGCTGGTGCCCCGGGTGCGGCGACTACGCCGTGCTCAAGGCCGTGCAGTCGTTCCTGCCCGACCTCGGGCTGCGCCGGGAGAACATCGTCTTCGTCTCGGGCATCGGCTGCTCGAGCCGCTTCCCCTACTACCTCGACACCTACGGGATGCACTCGATCCACGGCCGCGCGCCGTCGATCGCCACGGGCATCGCCACGGCCCGCGAGGACCTGTCGGTCTGGGTCGTCACCGGCGACGGCGACGCGCTCTCGATCGGCGGCAACCACCTCATCCACGCGCTGCGCCGCAACGTCAACATGACGATCCTGCTCTTCAACAACCGCATCTACGGCCTGACCAAGGGCCAGTACTCCCCCACCTCCGAGGCCGGCAAGGTCACCAAGTCGACCCCGATGGGCTCGGTCGACCACCCGTTCAACCCGGTCTCGCTGGCGCTCGGCGCCGAGGCGTCGTTCGTGGCGCGCACCATCGACTCCGACCGCAAGCACCTCACCGAGGTGCTGGCCGCGGCCGCCGCCCACCGCGGCACCTCGCTGGTCGAGATCTACCAGAACTGCCCGATCTTCAACGACGGCGCCTTCGACGCGATCAAGGACCGCGACACCAAGGCCGACGCGATCATCCCTCTGGTGCACGGCGAGCCGATCACCTTCGGCGTGCCGACCGAGGACGGACGCGCCACCAAGGGCGTGGCCCACGACCCGGCCACCGGCGGCGTGCGCGTCGTCGAGGTGGGCGACGGCGAGGGCCAGCTGTCCGAGAGCGAGCTGCTGGTCCACGACGCCCACAACCCCGACCCTTCGGTCGCGTTCGCGATCAGTCGGCTCACCGACGCGGGCTACCTGCACACCAGCCCGATCGGGATCTTCCGCCAGGTCGAGCGCGCGACGTACGACGACGAGGCGCGCGCCCAGCTCGCCACCGCGGGTGCCTCGAGCGACGCCGACCCGGCCGAGCGTCTCAGCGCGCTGATCACCGGCGCCGACACCTGGACGGTCGTCTAGCCTCCTCTCGTGGCCGAGTCCCGCCGCGGTGTCCTGCTCGGGGCAGCGGCCTACCTGATGTGGGGAGCCTTCCCCCTCTACTTCCCCCTGCTCGAACCCGCCGGCTCGCTCGAGATGCTCGGGCACCGGGTGGTGTGGTCGGCCGTCACGATGGTGGTCGTGGTGCTGGCGCTGAGCCAGCTCGCGGCGCTGCGGGCGCTGCTGGCCGACCCGCGACGCACGCGGCTGCTGCTCGCGGCCGCCGTGACCATCACCGTCAACTGGGGCGTCTACATCTACGGCGTCACCCACGACCGGGTGGTCGAGACGGCGCTGGGCTACTACATCAACCCCCTGGTCACGGTGCTGATGGGCGTGCTGCTGCTCGGTGAGCGGATGCGGCGCCTGCAGGTCGTCGCGCTCGGCGTGGCCGCGGTGGCCGTGGCGGTGCTCACCGTTGGCTACGGCCGCCCGCCCTGGGTGGCGATGGCGCTGGCGCTGTCCTTCGGCACCTACGGGCTCCTGAAGAAGACGGCCAACGCCGGCGCGGTGCCCAGCCTGACCCTCGAGACCCTCTTCATCGCACCCGTGGCCCTGGCCTACCTGGCGTTCCTGGGCAGCAGCGGCGCGGCCGAGTTCGGCGACAACGGGCTCGTGCACGCGCTCCTGCTGACCACGACCGGCGTGGTGACCGCGGTGCCGCTGCTGTGCTTCGGCGCGGCCGCCACCCGCATCCCGCTGACCACCATCGGGCTGATGCAGTACCTCACCCCGACGCTGCAGTTCCTGCTCGGGGTCCTCTACTTCCGCGAGGACATGCCCGCGGCGAGGTGGATCGGCTTCGTGCTGGTGTGGGTGGCGCTGGTGATCTTCACGTTCGAGGCCCTGCGGCACCGGCGCCGCCAGCTGCGGCTGACCGTCGCCGCGGCCGTCGGCTGACGCGCTCCGCTCGCCGGGACGTCATACGTCTCGCACGGACGGACGTCCCGCCCGTACGACGTCCTGCGGGCCGGAGGGCTCAGTCGTGTGCCAGCCAGACCGCGGCACCAGGACACTCAGCCTCGACATCGACTTCGCCGGGTCTCCCCGAGGGGGCCGTCTCGCCGCCACCGACCTGGAGCCGGTCGCCCACGCTGTACTCGCCGTCGTCGGGGACGGAGATGGTCACGGGGTCCTCGCCCACGACCTCCGTCCCGTGCGGCCAGATGACGACGTAGGAGGCAGCCGCCTCCTCGGACTCGAGTCCGAGACAACCGTCGAGGACGGCCACCCGACCCGACAGCAGCGCCTCCATCCCCTCCTGGGATCGCTCGCCGACGAGCACCGTCACGTCGCCGGCGGTGACGACGTCCGAGCCGCCGCACCCGGCCAGGAGGGCCGGCAGGGCCATGGTCGCAGCGACCGTCGTCGCGGTTCGGAGCTGCGGTCGTCGTCCCCGAGGCATGCGGCGAGTCTGCACCGGCTGGTTGGGCAATGACCAGCACTCCGACGTCCCGCCCGTACGACGTCCTGCAGGGCCCGGGCGGGGCTCAGCCGGTGCGGACGGCCACGAGGTCGGCGAAGGCCTCCAGGGCCTCGCGCACGGGGCCGGCGGGCAGCACGCCGAGGTGGCCCTTGGCCTCCTGGGCCTGCGCGACGACGTAGGCGCGGGCCTGGTCCATCGCCGGGTGGGCGCGCAGCAGCCCCAGGGTCTCGGCGAGGGCGGCGTCGTCGGTGAGGTCGGCGTCGAGCAGCTCGAGCAGGCGTACGTCGGCGGGGTCGCTCGACCCGGCGGCGCTCGCGCGTGCCATCAGCACCGGCAGCGTCGGCACGCCCTCGCGCAGGTCGGTGCCGGGGGTCTTGCCGGACTCGTCGGTCTCGGATGCCACGTCGAGGATGTCGTCGGAGAGCTGGAAGGCGGCGCCGACGATCTCGCCGTAGGCGGCCAGCGCCTCCTCGACCTCGCGGGGGGCGCCGCTGAAGCGGGCGCCGTAGCGCGCCGAGGTGGCGATCAGCGACCCGGTCTTGCCGGCGACCACGTCGAGGTAGTGCCACAGCGGGTCCTCGTCGGGGCCGGGCGTGACGGTCTCGAGGATCTGGCCCTCGACGAGCCGGGTGAAGGTCTCGGCCTGGATGCGCACCGCGTCGGCGCCCAGGCGGGCGGTCAGCTCGGAGGAGCGGGCGAAGAGGAAGTCACCGGTGAGGATGGCCACCAGGTTGTCCCAGCGGGCGTTGGCCGAGTCGGCGCCGCGGCGCAGGTCGGCCTCGTCCATCACGTCGTCGTGGTAGAGCGAGCCCACGTGGGTGATCTCGACGACGCAGGCCGCCGTGAGCACCTCCTCGCAGCCCGGCTCGGGGCCGGTCTCGGCGGCCAGCAGCACCAGCAGCGGCCGGAACCGCTTGCCGCCGGCCGACATCAGGTGTGCCGCGGCCTCGGAGACGTACTTCGTGCGGCCCTGGACGTAGCCGGCCAGCAGCTCCTCGATGGTGTCGAGACGCTGCTGCAGGCGCGCGGCCAGGGCCTCGTCGGTGACGGGCAGCGCCAGGTTGGCCAGGGGCGGGGTCGAGCTCACCTGATGAATTGTCCGGCATCGGCCGCGAGGTCGAGCACCGGGCCCGGCACCACGCCGAGCGCCAGGGTGCCCACCACACCGACCACGATGACCGCGGTCGTCAGCGGCGACGGCGTGGTCACCGAGGCGACCTCGCCCTCGGGCACCGCGAAGTACATGACACGGATCAGGCGGATGTAGAAGAACACCGACACCACGCTCGCCGCGATCGCCACCAGCACCACCGGCCAGGCTCCCGCCGCCAGCGCGACGGTGAAGACCGCCCACTTGCCGGTGAAGCCGGCGGTCAGCGGGATGCCGGCCATCGAGAGCAGGAAGAACGCGAACGCACCGGCCACCAGCGGCGAGCGCGCACCCAGGCCGGCCCAGCGCTCCATCGCGCTCGCCTCGCCCGAGGAGTCGCGCACCAGGGTGACCACCGCGAAGGCACCGACCGTGGCGAAGCTGTAGGTGAGCAGGTAGAAGAGCACCGACTGCAGCGAGGTGACCTGGCCCTCGGCCAGCGCGGAGGCGCCCTGGACGCCGAGCACGCCGGTGAGCAGGAAGCCGGTGTGCGCGATCGCCGAGTAGGCCAGCATCCGCTTCACGTCGGTCTGCACGATGGCCAGCACGGCCCCGACCAGCATGGTCAGGATCGCGACCACCCACAGCATCGGCTGCCACGACCAGCGCTCGGCGCCGAAGGCGACGTAGAGCAGGCGCAGGATCGCGCCGAACGCCGCGATCTTGGTGCCGGCGGCCATGAAGGCGGTCACCGCGGTGGGGGCGCCCTGGTAGACGTCGGGCGTCCAGGCCTGGAACGGCACCGCACCGACCTTGAAGAGCAGGCCGACCATCAGCATCCCGATGCCCACGAGCAGCAGGCCGCGGTTCTCGGTGTCGTTGCGCACCGCCTCGTCGATGGCCGCGAAGCTCATAGAGCCGGCGAAGCCGTAGACCAGCGCGACGCCGTAGAGGAAGAAGCCGGAGGAGAAGGCGCCGAGCAGGAAGTACTTCAGCGCGGCCTCCTGGCTCAGCAGGCGGCGGCGACGCGCCAGCCCGGCCAGCAGGTAGAGCGGCAGCGAGAGCACCTCGAGGGCCACGAACAGCGTCAGCAGGTCGGCGGCGGCCGGGAAGAGCATCATGCCCGTGACCGCGAACATCAGCAGCGGGTAGACCTCGGTGTGGTCCAGCGCCTGGGTACGACGCTCGGCCTCGGTGCCCGGGAGGGCCGCGGCCTGGCCGGCGAAGGCGGAGACCCCGCTCTCGAGGCGGCGCTCGGCGAAGAGCGCGACCCCGGTGAGCGCGAAGACCAGCAGCATCCCCCACAGGAAGACGGTGGGCCCGTCGACGGCCACGGCGCCCGCGGCGCCGAAGAGGCCGCGCGCGGCGCCACCCTCGGTGACCTCGAGGTCCATGCCGACCAGGACGGTGCCGACAAGCGCGGCGAGCAGGCCGGCGACGGCCAGCACGAGCTGGACGACGTGGCGCCGACCGCGGGGCAGGAAGGCCTCGGCGAGCACGCCCAGGCAGGCCACGCCGAAGACGACGAAGAGCGGCCAGATGCTGCCGTACTCCATCAACGGCTGGGTGAACTCGCCCATCAGTTCTCGCCCTCCTCGGCGGTGTCGGAGTCGCTGTGGGCCTCGGCCTCGGCCGGGGCACCCACCTCCGGCGGGTCGTCGCTGACGCCCACCTGCTCGAGCAGCTCACCGACGTAGGGGTCGGCGGCCTCCATCAGGGGCATCGGGTAGAAGCCGAAGAGCACCAGACCCACGAAGAGCGGGGCCACGGCGACCAGCTCGCGGGTGGACAGGTCGCGGCTCGTGCGCACGCCCGCCGCGACCGGCTCGACGGTCGGCCCGGTCATCGTGCGCTGGTACATCCACAGGGCGTAGATGGCCGCCAGCACGATGCCGGTGACGGCGACCGCGCCGACGTACCAGGCGTAGTCGAAGGCCGCGATGATCACCAGCATCTCGGAGACGAAGGTGCTCAGGCCCGGCAGGCCCAGCGCGGCCAGGCCGGCGACCAGGAAGAGCCCGGCCAGCACCGGCGTGACCTTCTCGGCCCCGCCCATCTCGCGGATCGAGGCGGTGCCCCGGCGCGAGACGACGTAGCCGGCGACCAGGAACAGCGCCGCGGTGCCGAGGCCGTGGTTGACCATGTAGAGGATCGAGCCGGTGCCGCCCTGGCTGGAGAAGACGAAGATGCCCAGGGTGATGAAGCCGAAGTGGCTCAGCGACGTCAGGCCGATCAGGCGCATCAGGTCGTCCTGGCCGATCGCGACCAGCGCGCCGTAGACGATCGAGACCAGCGCGAGCACCACGACCAGCGGGGTGGCCCACTGGGAGGCCTCGGGGAACAGGCCCAGGCAGAAGCGCAGCATCCCGAAGGTGCCGATCTTGTCGAGCACGCAGACCAGCAGCACCGCGGTGCCCGGCGTCGCGCGCTCGGTGGTGTCGGCCAGCCAGGTGTGCACCGGGAAGAGCGGTGCCTTGATCGCGAAGGCGATGAAGAAGGCCGCGAAGAGCCAACGACCAGCAGCGGTGTCGATGTCGAGGGCGGCCAGGTCGGAGAGCAGGTACGACGGCGTGCCCTCCTGGGCCGAGACGACGTACAGGCCGATGACGCCACCGAGCAGCACCAGGCCACCGGCGAGCTGGAACATCAGGAACTTCACCGCGGCGGCGCTGCGCCCGGCGCGGCCGAAGCCACCGATGAGGAAGTAGGCCGGGATCAGGGTCGCCTCGAAGACGACGTAGAAGAGGAACACGTCGGTGGCCAGGAAGACCGCCAGCGAGAGCGCCTCGAGGGCCAGGGTCCAGGCCACGAACGCCGCCGGGGAGCCTTGGGCGCCACCGTCGAGGTAGCCCTCGTCGTCGCGCCAGGAGGCCAGCAGCACGACCGGCACCAGGACCACGGTCAGCAGCACCAGCAGCAGGCCGAGGCCGTCGACGCCCAGGGCGTAGTGCACCCCGAAGGCGCTGATCCAGTCGTGGGTCTCGGTGAGCTGCATGCCGCCGTCGACGTCGTACTGCAGCGCGACCGCGACGGCGAGCGCCAGGGTGCCCAGCGAGACGCCGAGGCCGACCTGCTTGGTCAGCGCGGCCGAGCCGCGCACGAAGGGCACCGCCACCGCGCCCACGAGGGGCAGCAGGACGAGCAGGCTGAGCCAGGGGACGTCGGACATCAGAGGTTCACCACCAGGAGCGCAGCGAGGACGAGGACGACCCCGCCGACGACGGAGAGGGCGTAGGAGCGCACGAAGCCGTTCTGGACCTTGCGCAGCTGGGCACCGAGCGCGGCGGTGACGCCGGCGCTGCCGGTGAACAGCCCGTCGACCAGGCTCCGGTCACCGCGGGTGAGCCCCGCGGTGGCGTGCCGGCCGGGGTTGATCACCAGGGTCTCGTTGATGGTGTCGCCGTAGAGGTCCGCGCGGGCGGCGCGGGTGGCGAACGAGACGTCCTGGGGCGCGGTGACCGGCACCGGCCGCTTGCCGACGAGCAGCCACGCGGTGGCCACACCGGCCGCGACGACGGCCAGGACCAGCAGGGTGATCACGATCGCCGGCACCGGCGGCTCGTGCTTGGGGGCGGTGCCCACGACCGGGGAGAGCCAGTCGACGATCCAGTGGCCCAGGTAGAGCAGGCCGCCGAGCACCGACAGCGCGGCCAGCACGACCAGCGGGCCGGTCATCACCGAGGGCGACTCGTGCGGGTGCACGTCGTCCTTCCAGCGCTTCTCGCCGAAGAAGGTCATCAGCATCAGCCGGGTCATGTAGAAGCCGGTGACGCCGGCGCCGATGAGCGCGCCGATGCCCGCGACCGGGCTCTCGATCAGCGCGGTCTCGATGATCTTGTCCTTGGACCAGAAGCCCGAGAAGCCCGGGAAGCCGATGATCGCCAGGTAGCCCATGGCGAAGGTCAGGAACGTCACCGGCATCGCCTTGCGCAGCGCGCCGTAGCGGCGCATGTCGACGTCGTCGTTCATGCCGTGCATCACCGAGCCGGCGCCCAGGAACATGTTGGCCTTGAAGAAGCCGTGGGTGATGAGGTGGAAGATCGCGAAGGCGTAGCCGTACACACCCAGGCCGGCGGCCAGCATCATGTAGCCGATCTGGCTCATCGTGGAGCCGGCCAGCGCCTTCTTGATGTCGTCCTTGGCGCAACCGATCACCGCACCCCACAGCAGCGTGACCGTGGCGACCACGACCACCGCGGTCTGGGCGTGCGGGGCGAGCTCGAAGACGAAGTTGGAGCGCACCACCAGGTAGACGCCCGCGGTGACCATGGTCGCGGCGTGGATCAGCGCGGAGACGGGGGTCGGGCCCTCCATCGCGTCGAGCAGCCACGACTGCAGCGGCACCTGGGCGGACTTGCCGCAGGCCGCGAGCAGCAGCAGCAGGCCCAGCGCGGTGAGCACGCCGTCGCTGGCGCCCGAGGCGTTGGCGCTGATGACGGTGAAGCTGGTCGAGCCGAAGGTCACGAAGAACAGCGCGATGCCCAGGCTCAGCCCGATGTCGCCGACCCGGTTGACCACGAAGGCCTTCTTGGCCGCGGCGGCCGCCGAGGGCTTGTGCTGCCAGAAGCCGATCAGCAGGTAGGAGGCCAGGCCGACGCCCTCCCAGCCCAGGAACAGGCCGAGGTAGTTCTCGCTGAGCACCAGCATCAGCATCGCCGCGACGAAGAGGTTGAGGTAGGCGAAGAACCGGCGCCGGCGCGGGTCGTGCTCCATGTAGCCGATCGAGTAGACGTGGATCAGCGATCCGACGCCGGTGATCAGCAGCAGGAACAGCACCGACAGCGGGTCGAGGAGCAGGTCGATGGAGACCGTGAGGTCACCGACGCGGATCCAGTCGTAGAGGTGCTGGACGACCTGGCGCTGGCCCTCCTCGCGACCGAGCATCGAGACGAAGAGCACCAGGCTGAGCACGAACGAGCCGACCGCGGTCAGCGTGCCGAGCCAGTGCCCCCACGCGTCGGTACGCCGCCCGCCCAGCAGCAGGATCGTGGCGCCGGCCAGCGGCAGCGCGATCACCAGCCACAGCAGCGAGAAGACGCCGTCGGCGCCCAGGGGATCGACCACGGGGATGGACGCGCCACCCTCGGACAAGAGAAACATCTGCGACGGGCTCCTAGTACTTCAGCAGGCTCGCGTCGTCGACCGAGGCCGAGCGACGAGTCCGGAAGATGGTCATGATGATGGCGAGCCCGACCACGACCTCGGCGGCGGCCACGACCATCACGAAGAAGGCGGCGACCTGCCCGTCGAGGTTGCCGTGCTGCTTGGCGAAGGCCACCAGCGCGAGGTTGCAGGCGTTCAGCATCAGCTCGACGCTCATGAACACCACGATGGCGTTGCGGCGGGTGAGCACACCGACCGAGCCGATCGTGAACAGGATCGTGCTGAGCACGATGTAGGGGGTGACGTCGTCCATCACTCGTCTCCCTCGGGCCAGTCGTCGCCCTGGGGGCGGGTGTCGGGGTTCTCGGTGTTGTAGCCGCCGCCGGCCGAGGTGTCGGTCGCGCTGCCGGAGCCGCCGGAGATGCCGCCGACGTCACCGAGGGTGCGCTGCACGTCCTCGACGTCGCCGAGCGCGGGGGCCGAGCGCACGGTGCCGCGCGCGGCCAGCACCCGCGAGACCGAGTCGGTGGCCGGGGTGCCGTCGGGCAGCAGCGCCGGGGTGTCGACCGCGTTGTGGCGGGCGTAGACGCCGGGCGAGGGCAGCGGGCCGAGGTGGCGCCCGCTGGTGCCGTACTCCTGCATGCGGCGCGCGGCCATCGCCCGCTGGCCCTCCTTGGGCTCGAGGCGCTCGCGGTGGGCCAGCAGCATCGCGCCCAGGGCGGCGGTGATCAGCAGCGCGGCGGTGGCCTCGAAGGAGAGCACGTAGCGCGAGAAGAGCAGGTCGGCCAGGCCCTCGATGTTGCCGCCGGCGTTGGCCGCGCCCATCCCGACCATGGTGCCCAGCGAGATCTGGGCGACCACGACGACCAGCAGCACACCCATCACCAGGCCGCCGGTGATGGCCAGCAGGCGCTGGCCGCGGATCGTCTCGACGACCGAGTCGGCCGCGTCGACGCCGACCAGCATCAGCACGAAGAGGAAGAGCATCAGGATCGCGCCGGTGTAGACGATGATCTGCACCGCGAAGAGGAAGGGCGCCTCGAGGGTCAGGTAGAGCACCGCGAGGCTGAT
Organism: Nocardioides cremeus; assembly: GCF_030518195.1. Lineage (GTDB taxonomy): Bacteria > Actinomycetota > Actinomycetes > Propionibacteriales > Nocardioidaceae > Nocardioides > Nocardioides cremeus. The sequence goes on along the minus strand of NZ_JAULSC010000001.1, from coordinate 455,258 downwards.
CATCACCACGGCCAGCAGCAGCGCCGAGTGCACCGCGCGGCGCACCAGCACCACGCCGAGCGCGGCGATGACCATGAGGGGCGCGAGGACCCAGAAGGCGATCACTTGGCACCCTCCGCGCTGGTGCCGGGCGCCGGGGCGGCGTACTGGCCCCGGTAGTAGTCGGTCTCGTCGTCGCCGAGCAGCATCGCGTGCGGCGGCTGCTCCATGCCCGGCAGCAGCGGGGCGAGCAGGTCGGACTTCTCGTAGATCAGGCTCTCGCGGGTGGAGTCGGCCAGCTCGTACTCGTTGGTCATCGTCAGCGCGCGCGTCGGGCAGGCCTCGATGCACAGCCCGCACAGGATGCAGCGCAGGTAGTTGATCTGGTAGACGCGGCCGTAGCGCTCACCGGGGCTGAAGCGGCCCGACCCGTCGGGCGAGCCGGGCTCGTCGGCGTTGGAGGCGCCCTCGACGTAGATCGCGTCGGCCGGGCAGGCCCAGGCGCACAGCTCGCACCCGATGCACTTCTCCAGCCCGTCGGGCCAGCGGTTGAGCTGGTGACGGCCGTGGAAGCGCGGCGCGGTCGGCTGCTTCTCGAAGGGGTACTGCTCGGTGACGACCTTGCGGAACATGGTGCGGAACGTGACCCCGAAACCCGCGATGGGGTCCCAGAACTGCTCCTTCATGCTCTTGGCGCCGGGGGACTCAGCCATGTCAGCTCTCCTCGGAGGCACCGTGGGTCACGGTGGCCTGCGTGCGGGACGGGAACGTGAGCGGGGCGGCGGCGCCGCGCTGGGCACCTCCGCTCGGCATCGGCGGGACGGGGTAGGCGCCGGTGGGTGCGGTGTGGATGTCCTCGACCGGCTCGCCGGTCTCCTCGGGCCCGAAGAAGCCCCACAGCAGGATCAGCGCCAGCAGCACGCCGCCACCGATCAGGATCTCCTGGGTGCCCAGCTCGTAGGCGGTGGAGACGTAGCGCATGGTGGCGACCAGGACGACCCAGACCAGCGCGGCCGGGATCAGCACCTTCCAGCCCAGGTCCATGAACTGGTCGTAGCGCATCCGGGGCAGGGTGCCGCGCAGCCAGATGAAGAAGAAGATGAAGAGCAGCATCTTGCCGAAGAACCAGATCAGCGGCACGTAGCCCTCGTTGGCGCCGGCCCAGATCTCGTCGATCCAGAACGGGGCGCGCCAGCCGCCGAGGAACAGCGTCGTGGCCAGCGCCGAGACGGTCGCCATGTTGATGTACTCGCCGAGGAAGAACAGCGCGAACTTCAGCGAGGAGTACTCGGTGTGGAAGCCGCCCACCAGCTCGCCCTCGGCCTCGGGGAGGTCGAAGGGGGCGCGGTTGGTCTCGCCGATCATCGAGATCACGTAGATCACGAAGGAGGGGAAGAGGATCGCGCCGAACCACCAGTCCTCCTGGGCGGCGACGATCTCGGAGGTCGACAGCGAGCCGGCGTAGAGGAAGACCGCGACCAGGGCCAGGCCCATCGCGACCTCGTAGGAGATCATCTGCGCGCTCGAGCGCAGCCCGCCCAGCAGCGAGTACGTCGACCCGCTGGACCAGCCGCCGAGCACGATGCCGTAGATGCCGATCGAGGCGATCGCCATCACGAAGAGCACCGCCACCGGCATGTCGGTCAGCTGCAGCGGGGTGCGCTCGCCGAACATCGTCACCTCGGGTCCGAAGGGGATCACCGAGAAGGTCACGAAGGCCGGGATCACCACCAGCACCGGGGCGAGGACGAAGACGACCTTGTCGGCCGCCTTGGGGATGATGTCCTCCTTCAGCGCCAGCTTCACGCCGTCGGCCAGCGACTGCAGCAGGCCGAAGGGGCCGTGCACGTTGGGGCCGATGCGGTGCTGCATGCGCGCCACGACGCGCCGCTCCCACCAGATGTTGAACAGCGTCAGCAGCACGAGGACGACGAAGATGAGCACGGCCTTGACCAGCACCAGCCACCAGACGTCCTGGCCGAAGAGGGGCAGTTCGTTCACAGCGAGGCTCCCTTCAGGCGCACGCGGCTGCCCGGCGAGGCCAGGCGTTCGAGGACGGAGGTCCCGAAGGAGGCCATCGGCACCCAGACGACGTCGTCGACCATGCCGGGCACCTGCTCGACGGGCAGGGTCAGCTCGCCGCGGTCGCCCACGACGGTGACGTGCTCGCCCGAGAGCGAGGCGGCGGCGTACGTCGCGGGGCTCACGCGGGCCACGGCGGGGCGGGCCGTGGCGGCGTAGTGCTTGTCGCCGGCCTGCATGACGCCGTCGTCGACGAGCTGCTTCCAGGTGGAGAGCGCCAGGCCCTCGCCGGAGGCGGCACCGGTCGCGCCGGCCGCCCGCATGGCGGGGCGATCGCCGTCCCAGGCACCGAGGTCGCTCATCTCGGCGCGGGCCTCGTCGACGGTGCGGAAGCCCAGGGCGGCGCCGTGGCCGGCCGCAGCCAGCTCCTCGGAGATGCCGGCGAGGACCCGCAGGTCGGGCAGGGCCGAGGGGCTGGGCAGCACCGCCTCGAAGGGACGCGTTCGGCCCTCCCAGTTGATGAACGTGCCGGCCTTCTCGACGGCCGCGGCGACCGGGAAGACCACGTCGGCGACGCGGGTCACCTCGGTCTCGCGCAGGTCGAGGGCGACCACGAAGGAGGCGGCCTCGAGAGCGGCCCGGGTGGCGGCCGGGTCGGTGGTGTCGGCGGGGTCGACTCCCCCGACGACCAGGCCGCGGACCTCGCCGGCGACGAGCGCGGCGACGATCGCGTCGGCGTCGCGGCCGGGCTGCTCGGGCAGCGAGGCGACGCCCCACGAGGCGGCGGCATCGACCCGGGCGGTGGCGTCGGAGACCGGGCGGCCACCGGGCAGCAGGCCGGGCAGGCAGCCGGCCTCGACGGCCCCGCGGTCACCGGCGCGGCGAGGCACCCAGGCCAGCCGGGCGCCGGTGCGCGCGGCCAGGTCGGCGGCCGCGGTCAGCGCGCCGGGCGAGGTCGCCAGGCGCTCGCCGACCAGCACGACCGTGGTCGCGTCGACCCCGTGCTCGGCGTGCTCGACCATCGCCGCCAGGGCGTCGGCCTCGGCGCCGGGCGCGGTGGGCACCAGGTGCGCGGAGAGCTTGCCCAGCCCGCGGGTCAGGTACGGCGCCACCGCGAGCACGCGGGTGCCGTGGCGGGCGGCGCGACGCAGGCGCAGGAACACCGCGCCCGCCTCGTCCTCGGGCTCCAGGCCGGCCAGCACCACGGTGGCCGCGGACTCCAGGTCGGCGTAGGTGACCGCCCCGGCGCCGGGGGTGCCCAGCGCGACGTGGGCGGCGAGGAACTGCTCCTCCTCCGCGGAGTGCGGGCGGGCCCGGAAGTCGATGTCGTTGGTGCCGAGCGAGACCCGGGCCAGCTTGGCGTAGGCGTAGGCGTCCTCGGTGCTGATCCGGCCACCGGTGAGCACCGCGGAGGCGCCCGCGGCGGCGAGGCCACGGGCGGCCACGGCGAAGGCCTCGGGCCACGAGGCGGGGCGCAGCGAGCCGTCGCCGCCGTCCTCGACCCGGTCGCGCACCTGCGGGTAGCCCAGCCGGTCCTCGAGGGCGGCGTAGGTGAAGGCGAAGCGGTCCTTGTCGGTGATCCACTCCTCGTTGACCTCGGGGTCGTTGCCGGCCAGGCGGCGCATCACCTTGCCGCGGCGGTGGTCGACGCGGATCGCGGAGCCGCAGGCGTCGTGCTCGGCGACGCTGGGGGTGGAGACCAGGTCGAAGGGGCGCGAGCGGAAGCGGTAGGACTCCGAGGTCAGCGCGCCGACGGGGCAGATCTGGATGGTGTTGCCGGAGAAGTAGGACAGGAACGGAGCCGACTCGGCGATGCCGATCTGCTGCTGCGCGCCCCGCTCGACCAGCGCGATGAACGGGTCGCCGGCGATCTCCTCGGCGAAGCGGGTGCAGCGCTGGCACACGATGCAGCGCTCACGGTCGAGCAGCACCTGCGGGGAGAGGTTGATCGGCTTGGGGAAGGTCCGCTTCACGCCGCCGGAGGCGGTGAAGCGCGACTCGCCGCGTCCGTTGGACATCGCCTGGTTCTGCAGCGGGCACTCGCCGCCCTTGTCGCAGACCGGGCAGTCGAGCGGGTGGTTGACCAGCAGGAACTCCATCACGCCCTGCTGGGCCTTGTCGGCGGCCTCGCTGGTGGCCTGGGTGTTGACGACCATGCCGGGCGCGACCGGCAGGGTGCAGGAGGCCTGCGGCTTGGGGAAGCCGCGCCCGTTGCCGGCGTCGGGGACGTCGACCAGGCACTGGCGGCAGGCGCCGACCGGCTCGAGCAGCGGGTGGTCGCAGAAGCGCGGGATCTGCACCCCGACCTGCTCGGCGGCCCGGATCACCAGGGTGTCCTTGGGGACGCTGACCTCGATGCCGTCGATGGTCACCTGGACCAGATCGACGTCGCGCTCGGCGCCGGTGGTCGTCGCGGGGGTGGTCGTCATGCCTGTGCTCCAGCGGTGGCGAAGACGGTGGAGGCTGCGGGGTCGAAGGGGCAGCCGCCATGGGTCAGGTGGGCGAGGTACTCGTCGCGGAAGAACTTGATCGAGCTCGAGATCGGGCTGGTCGCGCCGTCACCGAGGGCGCAGAACGAGCGGCCCAGGATGTTGTCGCACTGGTCGAGGAGCAGGTCGAGGTCCTCCTCGCGGCCCTCCCCCTTCTCCAGGCGGGCCAGGGTCTGCACCAGCCACCACGTGCCCTCGCGGCACGGGGTGCACTTGCCGCACGACTCGTGCTTGTAGAACTCGGTCCAGCGCAGCACCGCGCGCACCACGCAGGTGGTCTCGTCGAAGAGCTGAAGCGCGCGGGTGCCGAGCATGGTGCCGGCCGCGGCCATCCCCTCGAAGTCGAGGGGCAGGTCGAGGTGCTCGGCGGTCAGCAGCGGGGTCGAGGAGCCGCCGGGGGTCCAGAACTTCAGCTCGTGCCCGGCGCGCATGCCGCCGGCCAGGTCGATGAGCTCGCGCAGCGTGATGCCCAGCGGCGCCTCGTACTGCCCGGGCCGGGTGACGTGGCCCGAGAGCGAGAAGATGCCGAAGCCCTTGGACTTCTCGGTGCCCATCGAGGCGAACCAGTCGGCGCCGTTGGCCACGATGGCCGGCACCGAGGCGATCGACTCGACGTTGTTGATCACGGTGGGGCTGGCGTAGAGCCCGGCCACCGCGGGGAACGGCGGGCGCAGCCGCGGCTGGCCGCGCCGGCCCTCGAGGCCCTCGAGCAGCGCGGTCTCCTCGCCACAGATGTAGGCGCCGGCACCGGCGTGCACCACGATGTCGAGGTCGTAGCCGCTGCCGTGGATGTCGGTGCCGAGGTGGCCGGCGGCGTACGCCTCGGCCACGGCCGCCTGCACCCGGCGGATCACGTGGAGCACCTCGCCGCGGATGTAGATGAACGCCTTGTTGGCGCGGATGGCGTAGGAGCTGATGATGACGCCCTCGACCAGCGTGTGCGGGCTGGCCATCATCAGCGGGATGTCCTTGCAGGTGCCCGGCTCGGACTCGTCGGCGTTGACGACGAGGTACTTGGGCTTGGGGTTGTCCTGCGGGATGAAGCCCCACTTCATGCCGGTGGGGAAGCCCGCGCCGCCGCGACCGCGCAGGCCGGAGTCCTTGACCGCGGTGATCACGTCGTCGGGGGCCATGCCCAGGGCGGTGCGCAGACCGGCGTAGCCGCCGTGCTCCTCGTAGGACGCCAGGGTCCAGGAGCGCTCGGCGCCCCAGTTGGCGGTGAGGACGGGGGTCAGGGTGTCGACCACGTCAGTTCGCCTCCTTCTTCTCGGCTGCGCTCTCGTCGCTGCCGCTCTCCGCCTCGACCGCAGCCGACTCGGCCTCCACGGAGGTGTCGGTGCGGCTCGCGGCCTGGGCGCCGTCGCCGGTGGGCTCGGTGCCGGTGGCGCCGGAGGCCTTCACGGCCGGGGCGCTCCAGCCGCGCTCCTGGGCGATCTGCAGGCCGACCAGCGAGGCGGGGCCCGCGCCCGGACCCTCGTCGACACGACCGTCGGGGAAGCCGGCCAGCACCCGCTCGGCCTCGCGCCAGGTGCACAGGCGCGGGCCGCGGGTCGAGGTGACCTCCTTGCCGGCGCGCAGGTCGTCGACCAGCGAGACCGCCGACTCCGGGGTCATGTTGTCCATGAACTCCCAGTTGACCATCATCACCGGCGCGTAGTCGCAGGCCGCGTTGCACTCGACGTGCTCGAGGGTGATCGAGCCGTCCTCGGTGGTCTCGTCGTTGCCGACGTCGAGGTGGTCCTTGAGCCGCTCGAAGATCTGGTCGCCGCCCATCACCGCGCACAGGGTGTTGGTGCACACCCCGACGTGGTAATCGCCGACCGGACGGCGCTTGTACATCGTGTAGAAGGTGGCCACGCCGCTGACCTCGGCGGCCGAGATGTCGAGGATCTCGGCGCAGGCCTCGATGCCCTCGGGGGTCACCCGGCCCTCGGTGGACTGCACCAGGTGCAGCATCGGCAGCAGGCCGGAGCGGGCCTCGGGGTAGCGCCCGGCGATCTCGCGCATCTCGTCGAGGGTGGTCTGCGACAGCGTCATCGGTCGACGCCTCCCATCACGGGGTCGATCGAGGCGATGGCCACGATGACGTCGGCGACCATGCCGCCCTCGCTCATCACGGACGTCGCCTGCAGGTTGGTGAACGACGGGTCGCGGAAGTGCGCCCGGAAGGGGCGGGTGCCGCCGTCGGAGACGACGTGGGCGCCCAGCTCGCCGCGCGGGGACTCCACCGGCACGTAGGCCTGGCCGACCGGGACCCGGAAGCCCTCGGTGACCAGCTTGAAGTGGTGGATCAGCCCCTCCATCGACTCGCCCATGATGTGGCGGATGTGGTCGAGGCTGTTGCCCATGCCGTCGGAGCCGATCGAGAGCTGGCTGGGCCAGGCGACCTTCTTGTCGGCGACCATGATCGGCGCGCCCTCGAGGGCGGCGAGCCGCTCGGCGGCCTGCTCGACGATCTTCAGCGACTCCCACATCTCGGCCAGGCGCACCCGGAAGCGGCCGTAGGCGTCGGCGGTGTCCCAGGTCTGCACGTCGAAGTCGTAGGTCTCGTAGCCGCAGTAGGGCTCGGACTTGCGCAGGTCCCAGGGGTAGCCGGTGGCGCGCAGCGGCGGCCCGGTCAGGCCCAGCGCGAGGCAGCCCTCGAGGTCGAGGTGGCCCACGCCCTCGAGGCGGCCCTTGAAGATCGGGTTGGCGTTGGCCAGCGCGGCGTACTCGGGCAGGCGCTTGCGCATCAGGTCGAGGAAGCCGCGGATCTCGTCGAGGGCACCCGGGGGGAGGTCCTGGGCGACGCCGCCGGGGCGGATGAACGCGTGGTTCATCCGCAGGCCGGTGATCAGCTCGAAGAGGTCGAGGACCAGCTCGCGCTCGCGGAAGCCGATGGTCATCACGGTCAGGGCGCCGAGCTCCATGCCGCCGGTGGCGATGGCCACCAGGTGCGAGGAGATGCGGTTGAGCTCCATCAGGAGCACCCGCATGACCTGCGCCTTCTCGGGCACGTCGTCCTCGATGTCGAGCAGCCGCTCGACGCCGAGCACGTAGCTGGCCTCGTTGTAGAACGGGGAGAGGTAGTCCATCCGGGTGCAGAACGTGACGCCCTGCGTCCAGGAGCGGAACTCCATGTTCTTCTCGATGCCGGTGTGCAGGTAGCCGATGCCGCAGCGGGCCTCGGTGACCGTCTCGCCCTCGAGCTCGAGGATCAGGCGCAGCACGCCGTGGGTGGAGGGGTGCTGGGGGCCCATGTTGACGACGACGCGCTCCTCGGCGCCCTCCTCCAGGCCCTCGGAGATGGAGTCCCAGTCCTGGCCGGAGACGGTGAAGACGCGCCCCTCGGTGGTCTCCTGGGTGCCGGCGTAGAGGTCCTGCTCGCCGGTGGTCGAGCCGGCGCCGGGGTCGGTGCCCGTGTTGCTAGCCATCAGTTGTACGACCTCCGCTGGTCGGGAGGCGGCACGGTGCCGCCCTTGTACTCCACGGGGATGCCACCCAGCGGGTAGTCCTTGCGCTGGGGGTGGCCCGGCCAGTCGTCGGGCATCAGGATGCGCGTGAGCGAGGGGTGGCCGTCGAAGACGATGCCGAACATGTCGTAGGCCTCGCGCTCGTGCCAGTCGGCGGTCGGGTAGACCGACACGACCGAGGGCACGTGCGGGTCGGCGTCGGGGGCCGTGGCCTCGACGCGGATCCGCCGGTTGTGGGTCATCGAGAGCAGGTGCATCACCACGTGCAGCTCGCGACCGGTGTCGTCGGGGTAGTGCACGCCGCTGACGCTCGAGCACAGCTCGAAGCGCAGCGCCTCGTCGTCGCGCAGCACGCGCGCGACGGTGAGCAGGTCCTCGCGGCGCACGTGGAAGGTGATCTCGCCGCGGTGCACGACCACGCTGCCCACGGCCTGCTCGACACCCGCGGCCCGGGTGGCGGCCTCGAGGGCGTCGGCGACCTCGTCGAACCAGCCGCCGTAGGGGCGCTGGGACGGTGCGGGGTAGGTGACGGCCGAGACCAGGCCGCCGTAGCCACTGGTGTCGCCGCTGCCGCGCACGCCGAACATGCCGTGGCGGGTGCCGACCTGGTGGACCTGGCCGGGCGCGGCCGGCAGGTTCTCGGGCGACTGCTCGACGGCGGGCTGGCCGGGGGTCTGCTCGGGACCCTCGGGCTCGGCCGAGGTCACGTCCTTCTCGACCTCGCGCTTGTCGTCGTCGCTCACCGCAGCAGGCCCTTCATGTCGGAGGTCGGCAGCGCGGTGAGGCGCTCGTTCTCGAGCTCCTCGATCTGGGCGGCGCGGTTGGCGCCCAGCTTGGTGGCCTGGACCTGGTCGTGCAGCTTGAGGATCGCGTCGATCAGCATCTCCGGGCGCGGCGGGCAGCCGGGCAGGTACATGTCGACGGGCACGACGTGGTCGACGCCCTGGACGATCGCGTAGTTGTTGAACATGCCGCCGGAGCTGGCGCACACACCCATGGCCAGCACCCACTTGGGCTCGGCCATCTGGTCGTAGATCTGGCGCAGGACCGGGGCCATCTTCTGGCTCACCCGGCCCGCGACGATCATCAGGTCGGCCTGGCGGGGGCTGGCCCGGAAGACCTCCATGCCGAAGCGGGCCATGTCGTACTTCGGGCCGCCGCTGGTCATCATCTCGATGGCGCAGCAGGCCAGGCCGAAGGTGGCGGGCCAGAACGAGGCCTTGCGCATGTAGCCGGCCACGCCCTCGACGGTCGTCAGCAGGACGCCGCTGGGGAGCTTCTCCTCGATACCCATGACTGGGTCCTTTCGCAGATGTGGTCCGGTCAGTCCCAGTCGAGCCCGCCGCGACGCCACTCGTAGGCGTAGGCGACGGTGATGTTGACCAGGAACAGCACGACGGCGAGCAGCCCGAAGCCGCCCAGGGCGTCGAAGTGCACCGCCCACGGCACCAGGAACATGATCTCGACGTCGAAGATGATGAAGGTCATCGCGACCGTGTAGAACTTCACCGGCACCCGGCCGCCGCCGACGGGCTGCGGGGTGGGGTCGATGCCGCACTCGTAGGAGTCGAGCTTGGCGCGGTTGTAGCGCTTGGGGCCGGTGAGCGTGCTGACGCCCACCGAGAAGATGGCGAAGCCGGCGGCCAGCGCGGCCAGCACCAGCACCGGGGTGTAGAGCTCCATCGCGATCCCTTCCTCCTACGTGCGCCACGCAGCCCGGGTTGTGACCTTGTGAACCGAATCACTAGTGGCGTGGGGCACAGTCTGCCACTCCCCCGCACGGGTGGCGACCCGGGGGGTGGGGCCGTGCTCGGGCCCGGGATCGGGGCCCTGACCTGGGCATTTAACGCACGTCGGCGTTGCGTAATTCAGGCGGTGGCGCGGTGCAGGGCGACGATGCCGCCCGAGAGGTTCTTCCACTCCACGCCGCTCCAGCCGGCCCCGGCCACGAGGTCGGCCAGCCCGGCCTGGTCGGGCCAGGCGCGGATCGACTCGGCCAGGTAGACGTAGGCGTCGGGGGCCGACGAGACGGCGCGGGCCACCGGCGGCAGCGCGCGCATCAGGTACTCGACGTACAGGGTGCGGAACGGCGACCAGGTCGGGTGGCTGAACTCGCAGACCACCAGGCGCCCGCCGGGGCGGGTGACCCGGCGCATCTCGGCCAGGCCGGCCGCGGGGTCGACGATGTTGCGCAGGCCGAAGGAGATGGTCACCGCGTCGAAGGTGTCGTCGGCGAAGGGCAGCCGGGTGCCGTCGCCGGCGGTGAAGGGCAGGTGCGGGCGCGCCTGCTTGCCCACCCGCAGCATCCCCAGGGAGAAGTCGCAGGGCACCACGGTGGCGCCGCGGTCGTGGAACGGCGCGCTGGAGGTGCCGGTGCCGGCGGCCAGGTCGAGCACCCGCTCGCCGGGGACCGGGGCCACGGCCTCGAGCACCTCGGTGCGCCAGCGGCGGTCCTGGCCCAGGGAGAGCACGTCGTTGGTCACGTCGTAGCGCTTCGCGACGGCGTCGAACATGCGTCGTACGTCGGTCGGCTGCTTGTCCAGGTCTGCTCGGGCCACGGTCGCAGCGTAGAGGCCCCCGACGAGGACGCTCGCGGGCGGGACGCAACCTTCCGCCCCGCTCGTGCGTCTCCCTGGTGTCACCACCACCGCCCGCGCGGCCCGCTGCACCCGGAAGGACCCCTCATGACGCACCCCACCCGCCTCGCGATCCTCGTCGCGCTCGTGCTGCTGCTGCCCGCGACGGCGTACGGCGCCGGGCTGGCCCAGGAGCGCTGGGCCGGCGGCGCGGAGCCCTCGACCCAGGGGGCTCCGGCCGTGGCCCAGCCCGCGCCGTCGCGCCGCGACGTCACCGAGCAGCCCGAGCGGCCCGCGCGCCCGGCGCGCCCCGCCCGGCAGCCGGTGGCGCCCGCCCCGGCCCCGATCGAGCCGGCGATGGTGCCGGGCCCGACGCTGCTCGGCCCCGGCGGCGAGGGCGAGGACGTGCGCGACCTGCAGGCCCGGCTGGCCCAGATCGGCTGGTTCTCCGCCGGCGTCACCGGCTTCTACGGCGAAGTGACCGCGGCCTCGGTGCGCGGCTTCCAGGCCAAGCGCGAGGTCCCGGTGACCGGCGAGGTCGACCGGCGCACCCTCGACCGGTTGCTGGCGATGACCCGCGAGCCCACGACCGACGAGCTGCACCCCGAGCGGGTCGTGGCCGCGGCGCCGGCCACCCTCGACCCGCGCTGCCTGGTCGGCACCGCGTTGTGCGTCGACAAGACCACCGCCACGCTGTCGTTCGTCGTCGACGGGCAGGTGCGCAGCACCCTCGACGCCCGCTTCGGCGGCGCCACGACGCCGACCCGCGAGGGGCTGTTCACGGTGCAGCGGATGAGCCGCGACCACGTCTCGAGCCTCTACGACACCTCGATGCCGTTCGCGATGTTCTTCTCCGGCGGCCAGGCCGTGCACTACTCCCCCGATTTCGCCGCCGTGGGGTACGCCGGCGCCTCGCACGGCTGCGTCAACATCCGCGACCACGCCGCGATCGCCGCGATCTACGACCAGGTCTCGATCGGCGACCGGGTCGTGGTGCACCGCAGCTGACCGGGCTGCGGTGCGGGTCCCGGGCCGTGAGGTCGCCCACGCGGGCTCCGGGAGCGGCCGTGCGCTGAGTACCCTCGACCCCGTGACGACCAGCGCGAGCCCCGGACCCCAGGGCGCCATCGACGCTCCCCTGGTGGCGCGCACCGTGTCCGTCGACGTCTCCGAGCTCGACGCGCTGGGCTCGCTGCTCGACCTGCTGCCGCCCGACCACCCGGTCAGCTGGCTGCGCCGCGGCGAGGGCCTGGTCGGCTGGGGCTGCGCCGCGCAGGTGCGCACCGCGGGGCCCGCCCGCTTCAGCGACGCCGCCAAGTGGTGGGAGGAGACCACCGCCCGCTCGGTGGTGCGCGACGAGGTCGAGGAGCCCGGCACCGGGCTGGTCTGCTTCGGCACGTTCGCCTTCGCCGACGAGCCCGGCGACTCGGTGCTGCAGGTGCCCTCGGTCGTCGTGGGCCGCCGTGGCGACCGCGCCTGGATGACCGTCGTGGGCCGGGGCAGCCTCGAGAACCTCGAGCCGCGCCTGTCCCCCGCCGTCGCGCCCGACGCGCCCGCCGGCATCACCTTCGCCGACGGCGCCCTGAACTCCGAGGAGTGGATGTCGGCGGTCGCCGACGCCGTCTCGCGCATCGGCGGCGCCGACCTCGAGAAGGTCGTGCTGGCGCGCGACCTGGTGGCCACCGCCGACGAGGACGTCGACGTCCGGTGGCCGCTGCAGCGTCTCGCGGCGGCGTACCCGATGTGCTGGACGTTCCACGTCGACGGCATGTTCGGCGCCACCCCCGAGATGCTGGTGCGCCGCGAGCGCGGGCTGGTGACCTCGCGGGTGCTGGCCGGCACCATCCGCCGCACCGGCGACGACGAGCGCGACCTGGCGCTGGCCGCCACCCTGGCGCGGTCGTCGAAGGACCTCGAGGAGCACGAGTACGCCGTGCGCTCGGTCGCCGACGCGCTCGAGCCGCACTGCTCGTCGATGAACGTGCCCGAGGCGCCGTTCGTGCTGCACCTGCCCAACGTGATGCACCTGGCCACCGACGTCGCCGGGGTCGTCCACGACGCCCAGACCGTCTCCTCCCTCGACCTCGCCGCGGCGCTGCACCCCTCCGCAGCCGTCGGCGGCACCCCCACCCCCGAGGCGACCGCGCTGATCACCGAGATCGAGCGGATGGACCGCGGCCGCTACGCCGGGCCCGTGGGCTGGATGGACGCCAGCGGCGACGGCGAGTGGGGCATCGCCCTGCGCTCGGGCACCGTCGACGGACCCAGCGTGCGGCTCTTCGCCGGCTGCGGCATCGTCGCCGACTCCGACCCCGAGGCCGAGCTGGCCGAGGCCCAGGCCAAGTTCGTGCCGGTGCGCGACTCCCTCGCCACCTGACCCGGCCCGATCTTCCCGCCCACCCGGCCCAGACCTCCCGCTGACCCGGCCCCAACCTCGCGCTGACCCGGCCCGTATCTCGCGCCGAGCCGGCCCGGACCGGCAGGTCTCGAGGTGGTCTCGACGGCGCTGTTCTGTCCGACAGCGCGATCCGGCCCACTTACCCTCGGGGGCATGCGTCTCGGTCCTGCCACCCTGTCCGCTGCCGTGACCCTGGCGCTCCCGCTGGGCCTGCTGGCCGCTCCCGCCGGTTCCGCCGCCCCTGCGGGATCGACCGCCCGGGCCGCCGAGCCCGAGCACTCCCTGCGGGTCATGGGCAAGGAGGTGGGGAGCTACCCGTCCTTTGACCCGGCCGTGCACCGCTACGCCGCGACCACCACCGCGGCGACCGGTGGCCGGCTCACCGTGGCAGCCGCCAGCAGCGACCCGGGCGCCCGCGTGTACGTCGACGGCGCGCTCGAGCTCGACGGCCGAGCCCGGGTCACCGGGCTGGAGGAGGGCGACGAGGTCACCGTCTGGGTGGACGACAGCGCCGGGCGGGCTGCGTACTCGATCGTCTACCTGCCGGTGGAGTTCCCCGAGATCGAGGTGACCACCACGCCGGAACCGGGCGCGGTCGCCGACGGCAAGGTGCTCCTGACGCTGGACCGCTGGATCTCGGAGTCCGACAGCTACGAGGTGGCGATGGATCGCCACGGGGTGCCCGCATGGGTGCGCACCACCGATGGCGGCGCGTCGATGGACCTCAAGGAGGTGCCGGGCGGCTACAGCATCTTCCGCCAGCCCACGACGAGCCCGGGTCGCACCGGGTCGAGGCTGGTGCGGCTCGACGAGCAGTTCCGCGAGGTCGCGGCGTACGAGACCGTGGGCCTGGTGGACACCGACGGCCACGACGTGGCCTGGCAGGACGACGGCAGCGCCTACCTGATGGCCTACGAGCCCGACGAGCGCTCGGGCGAGAAGCTCATCGGCGCGGTGCTGCAGCACGTGAGCGCCGAGGGCGAGGTGCTCTTCGAGTGGGACGCCGCCGACCACGTCGACCGGGCCGTCGAGGGCACCGCCGGCACCGATCCCGACTGGGCGCACGTCAACTCCGTCGAGGTGATGGACGACGGCGACCTGCTCGTCTCCTTCCGCCACCTCAGCGCCGTCCTCAAGATCGCGCGCACCGCCCACGACGGCTTCGCCGAGGGCGACGTCGTGTGGCGCCTCGGCGGTCGCCGCAGCGACTGGAGCTTCCCCGACGACGAGGCGGGAACCGGCCCCTGCGCCCAGCACACCGCCGCCGAGACCGACAGCGGCAGCATCGTCCTCTTCGACAACGGGTCGGCCTCGTTCACCCACAACGGCACGCTCTGCGTCGACCAGGCCGACCCCGACGGGCCGACGGTCCCGCGGCTGTGGAGCCGGGTCACGGAGTACGAGCTCGACGACGCGAGCGGCGAGGCCGCACCGTCTTCGAGCACCGGGTGACCGAGCCGACCGACCACCTCGCGATCTTCGCCGGCTCCTCGCAGCGCCTGGCCAACGGCAACACCCTGGTCGGCTGGGCCGCCGAGCGGCGGGTCATGGCCAGCGAGGTCGGCCGCGACGGCGAGGTGCTGTGGTCGGTGCGCGACGCGAGCAACCCCACCGACCGGGCGTTCTTCAGCTACCGGGCAGCGCTGGGCGCGGTGCCCGACGCCACGCCACCCACGGTCGAGCCCGCTGCCGAGGCCGTGGTCGGTCTGGGCGCCGAGCTCACCGTCGGCGTGCTGGGCGTGCGCTGCGCCGACCGTGGCGGGTCGGGGCTGGTGGCCTGTGAGGTGGGTGACGCCGTCTCGGACGAGCCCGGGGAGCACCGGGTGGCGGTCACCGCCACCGACGGCGCCGGTCTCACCTCGACCAGCACCGTGGCCTACCGGGTGCGCGACAGCAGGGCCGACGCCGCGGTCGGGCCCCGCGCCCGCGACCTGCGCGGCGAGGGCACCACCGGGTCGTGGCGACGCCAGAAGGTGCGGGCCGACCTGCGCCGCACCGGCCAGCAGCAGCGGCTGCTGGTGCGGCTGCGCCACGAGGCGGGCGTCGCCGACCGGGTCGCGGTCAGCGGCACGGGCAGCGCCGACGGCTTCAAGGTCCGCTACCGCTTCCGCGGGGAGGACGTCACCGGCGCTGTGCGGCGCGGCACCTGGCGCAGCCCCGCGATCGAGCCCGGCGGGCACGCCGACCTGAAGGTCGTCGTACGCCGTCGTGGTGCGGCCGAGGTGGGCGACCGGTTGGTCGTTCGGGTCGACGCGACCGCAGGGCTCGGCAGCGGGGCGGCCGACCACGTGGGCGTGGTGGTGCGGGCCCGCTAGCCCCGTGGGTTCGGGCCGGGTCGGCGCGAAGTTCGGGCCGGGTCGGCGGGAAGTTCGGGCCGGGTCAGAGGTCGGCGCCGTCGGCGCGGCGGACGAACTCGAGGCCGTCGGCACCCAGGAACCGGCCGAAGTGCTGGTCGACGATGCCCAGGGCGAGGTCGGAGTAGACCTTGTCGTGGATCGCCAGGGTGCGCGGGGCGGCGACCGAGCGGGCGAACTCGATGCCCTCGGCGATCGCCATCCACGGCGCGCAGACCGGGGCCAGCAGCACGTCGACCGGCTCGCCGGGGCCCGTCAGGGCGTCGCCGGGGTGGAAGACCCGCTCGGAGCCGCAGGTCAGCAGGTAGCCGGAGTTGTCGAAGTGCGGCAGGTCGGGGTGGATCACGGCGTGCTTCTCGCCCACCACCCGCACCGGCACCCCGGCCACGTCGAGGGAGTCGCCGGGGGCCACGACGGTGACCCGCTCGAGCAGGTCGGGGGCCTGCTCGCCGATGCGTGCAGCGACCGCCGCGATCGTCCAGATCGGGGCGTCGGCGGCGCGCAGCGCCTCGGGCGTCCAGTGGTCGGGGTGCTCGTGGGTGACCAGCACCCCGGCCGCGCCGTCGACGGCTGCGGGGGCGTCGGGGGTGAACGCGCCCGGGTCGAGCACCAGCGCGGTGCCGTCGTGCTCGACGCGGACGCAGGAGTGGCCGAACTTGGTGATCCGCATGCGTCCCACCGTAAACGGCTGGCGCCGGCTCACGGCCGCTGCCAGGATCGCCGGCGTGCTCGACGTCGCGGTCTCCGGTGCCCTGACCGGCCTCGCGATCGCGGTGCCGGTCGGAGCCGTGGGCGCTCTCCTGGTGACCCTGGCCTCGCGTGCCGGTTGGCGGGTCGGCGCCGCAGCGGCGCTCGGGGTCGCCTCCGTCGACGGGGTGTACGCCGCTGTCGCGGTGCTGGCCGGAGCCGCCGTCTCGACCGCGCTCGTGCCGATCGCCGGGGCGCTGGAGGTCGCGGCCGGGCTGGTCCTGCTCGGGGTGGCCGCCCTGCTGGCGCTGCACGCGCTGCGACCGGAGCGGCCCGGCGCTGCTGCCGCCCAGCAGGCCCGGCGCGAGCCCGGCCCGGGAGCGGCGTACCTGCTCTTCCTCGGCATGACCGCGCTCAACCCGACGACGCTGGTCTACTTCGCCGCCGTGGTGCTGGGCAACCGAGACCTCGTCGACGGGGCCACGGAGGGCGCGGTGTTCGTGGCCGCGGCGCTGGTGGCCTCGGCGGCCTGGCAGCTGGTGCTGGCGACCAGCGGTGCGCTGCTCGGCCAGGCGCTGAGCGGGCCCCGGGGCCGGCGGCTCAGCGGCCTGGTGGCGGCCGCCACGGTGGGGGGCCTGGCGCTGCATACGATGCTCGGGTGAGCACGCAGCGGGAGCCGGTGCGGCCGGCGGAGGCCGGCGACGCCCGGCTGCGCCCGGCCGCGGGGCCCTCCGACGCCGAGGCCCTCGCTCACCTGCACCTCGACGTGTGGGAGGACGCCTACACCGGGCTGATGCCGGCGCAGGTGCTGGCCGAGCGGCGCGCGCGGCCCGAGGAGCGGGTGGCGTCGTGGCGCCGGGTCCTGGCGGCCCGGGCCGCGGCCCTCGATGCCGATCCGGACGCCGAGCCGGTGTGGCTGGCCGAGGACCCCACCGGGCTGGTCGGCTTCGCCTCGGCCGGGCCGGGTCGCGACGAGGAGCCGGGCCTGCCGGTCCTCGAGCTGAGCGCCCTCTACGTACGGGCCCGCTGCTGGGGCACCGGGCTGGGGCACCGGCTGCTGGTCGCCACGCTGGGCGAGCGGGCGGCGTACCTGTGGGTGCTGGCCGGCAACGACCGCGCGACCGGCTTCTACGAGCGGCACGGCTTCGTGCTCGACGGGGCGGCCGACGACAGCGACGAGCACGGTCGGCACCTGCGGATGGTGCGCCGATGAGCACGCCGGCGACCTCCGACGTGCCCTGGCTCGACCTGGCCGACCCCGGCTTCGACACCAACGGCGAGCAGGTGCACGCCGCGCGCGAGCGCTCGTGGTGGGCGCGCACGCCGTACGGCGCCGCGGTGCTGCGCCACCAGCAGGGTGCCGCGCTGCTGCGCGACCGGCGCTTCGTGCAGGGCAACGCGCGGTGGCCGGAGCAGAACGGCATCCACTCGGGCCTCTTCCACGACTGGTGGGCCGAGACGCTGCTGAGCCTCGAGGGCGAGGACCACCACCGGGTGCGCCGGCTGCTGCTGCCGGCCTTCCGCAAGCGCTCGATCGAAGCGATGCGGCCCTCGTTCACCGCGCTGGCCGAGGAGCTGGTCGACGGCTTCGCCGGCCGCGGGCGCGTCGAGCTCGTCAGCGAGCTGGCCGAGCCGTACGCCGCCCGGGTGATCTGCCGCCTCCTCGGGTTGGACGAGGACCACTGGCCGCAGGTCGCGCACTGGGCCGACGACCTCGGCGCCTCCTTCTCGACCGACGTCGCGGCGCAGGTGCCGCGCATCGAGGCCGCGCTCGACGGCCTCAGCGGCTACCTCGCCGACGTGGTCGCGGACCGACGGGCCGCGCCGCGCGACGACTTCCTGACCGCGCTGGTGGGCGCGGCCGACGCGCCACCGGACGGCGAGGCCGGCCTGAGCGACCACGAGCTCTCGGTCGCCCTGGTCTTCCTGGTCTTCGCCGGCATGGAGACCACCCGCAACCAGCTGACGCTCGCGGTGCGCACCCTGCTGCGCCACCCCGCCCAGTGGCGGCTGCTCGCCGGGCGCCCCGACCTGGGCGCGGCCTGCGTCGAGGAGGTGATGCGGGTCGACCCCACCGTCACCTGGGTGACCCGCGAGGCGCTCGAGGAGGTCGACCTCGGCGACGGTCTCGTGGTGCCGGCCGGCGGCGTCGTGCAGGTGCTCTCGCACGCCGCCGGCACCGACCCGGTCGCCGCAGCCGGCGGCGCGACCGGCCTCGACCTCGAGGCCGCGGCGCGCGGCGAGCGGGTGCTGCACACCGGCTTCGGCGCCGGCATCCACCACTGCCTGGGCCACTACGTCGCCCGGGTCGACATGGCCGTCGTGCTGCCGTTGCTGGCGGCCCGGATGCCCGACGCGGAATGCGACGGGCCCGGCGAGTGGTTGCCTGCCTCGGGCAACACCGGCGCGGTGTCGTTCCCGCTGCGGTTCACCCCCACCTGAGCCCACCCCGACAGTCCAGCCCGTCCGTCCCGCACCGACCGCGAGGAGACCCATGACCACCATCGCCATCACCGGAGCCACCGGAGCCCTGGGCGGGCGGGTGACCTCCCTGCTCGCGGGCGCCGACATGCGTCTGGACCTGCGGCTGCTGGTGCGCGACGCCGCCCGCGCCCCCGACGTCGACACCGACGTGCGGGAGTGCACGTACGCCGACCACGACGCCGCGCTGGCGGCGCTGCGCGGTGTCGAGACCCTGTTCATGGTCTCGGCCCACGAGGGCCCGCAGCGCCGCGAGGAGCACCGCACCTTCGTCGCAGCCGCCGCCGAGGCCGGGGTGCGCCACGTCGTCTACACCTCGTTCGTGGCCGCCGGCCCCGACACCACCTTCACCCTGGGCCGCGACCACCACGACACCGAGCAGGCCATCGCCGGGAGCGGGATGGCCCACACGTTCCTGCGCGACAACTTCTACCTCGACGTGCTGCCCGGCTTCGCCGACGCGGACGGCGTGCTGCGCGGTCCGGGCCGGCGCGGGCGGCTCTCGGCCGTGGCCCGCGACGACGTCGCCGACGCGGCCGCGGTGGTGCTGCGCGACCCGGCCGACCACGCGGGGGCGGCGTACGACCTGACGGGGCCGGAGGCGCTCGGCCTCGACGAGGTCGCGGCGCGCGCCGGCGCGGTGCTCGGGCGCGAGCTGCGCTACGTCGAGGAGGGCGTCGAGGAGGCCTACGAGTCGCGGCGCGCGGGGTGGCCCGACGCCGAGCAGTGGCAGCTCGACGCCTGGGTGAGCACCTACACCGCGATCGCCGACGGGTCGCTGGAGCGGGTCAGCCCCGACCTGGAGCGGCTGCTCGGCCGCGCCCCGCGGACCCTCGAGCAGGCCCTCGAGCGGGCCCCTGAGCAGCGCGGCTAGCTCGTGACGTGGTGCACGAAGCACCAGCGCCAGTGCTCCCCCGGCTCGGCGGACTGCATCACCGGGTGGGCGGTGTCGCGGAAGTGGGCGGTGGCGTGCTGGGCCGGTGAGGAGTCGCAGCAGGCCAGGTGGCCGCACTCCAAGCACTGGCGCAGCGCCACCCAGGACGTGCCGTCCCTGAGGCAGTCCTCGCACACGCCGGCGTCGCTGGTCTCCACGGCCCAGGTGGCCGCGAGGTGGGCACAGCTCTCGAGCGGCGCCGGGCGCAGGCCCACCGGCTCCTCCTGCTCGTGCTGGGGCAGCACCCGGTCGATCAGCGACTCCTCGACGTCGAGCATCGCCAGCACCTCGGCGACCACCACCGAGTCGACCCGGCCCGAGCTGCGGATCTCGAGCACCCGCTCGCGCTCGGCGGCGATCATCGCCACCCGCACCCGGGCGTAGAGCTCGCTGGGGGTCTCCTGGCCCGGGGTGGTGCCCAGCCGCTCCCAGGCGGCGAAGTTGCGCTGGTCGATGCGCTGGCGGACCAGGTCGAGGACGCCGTGCGGGTCCTCGTGCGCCTCGTCGGCCTCGATCTGCGCCAAGGTGGCGAAGCCCGCCTTCGAGGCCTGCTGCAGCAGCGTCGCGCGGGCCAGGGCGTCGTCCATCGGGTCGGGCGAGGGCACCCGCAGCCGGCGCGCCAGCCAGGGCAGGGTCAGCCCCTGCACCAGCAGGGTGCCGGCCACCACGGTGAAGGCGATCATCAGCAGCACCTCGCGGTGCTCGACGTCGGAGGGGATCACGAACGCCGCGGCCAGGGTGACCACCCCGCGCATCCCCGCCCAGCCGACCAGGAGCGTGTTGCGCCACGTCGGGCGCACGCGTACGCCGTCGGGGCCGGGCTGCAGCAGCACGACCCGGGCCGCGGCGACCCACACGACGCGCAGCACGACGACGGCCACCAGGGTGGCGCCGCAGACCAGCACCACCCGGCCCAGGCCGAGCTCGCTGCGGCCCACGTCGTCGACGAGGCGGGCGGCCTGGAGGCCGATCAGCAGGAAGACCACGTTCTCGAGGACGAAGGCGATGGTGCGCCAGTTCATCCGCTCCGCGATCCGCGACGAGGCCGTCTGCAGCACCGGCGAGCGGTGCCCCAGCAGCAGCCCGGCGACCACGACCGCGATCACGCCCGAGGCGTTGATCGCCTCGGCGAGCACGTAGGCGGTGAAGGGGGTGACCAGCGAGATCGCGGTGTCGGTGAGCGGGTCCTCGACCCGGCGGCGTACCCAGGCGATGACGAGGTAGAGCAGCGCCCCCGCCGCCACGCCGCCCCCGGCCGCGAGCGCGAAGTCGAGCCCGACGCCGACCGCGCTGATCCCGGCGCCGCCGGCGGCGATCGCGGTGCGCAGCGAGACCAGGGCGGTCGCGTCGTTGAGCAGCGACTCGCCCTCGAGGACCGTCACGATGCGCCGCGGCAGGCCGATCCGGCGCCCGACCGCGGTGGCGGCGACCGCGTCGGGCGGCGCCACGACCGCGCCGATCGCGAGGGCGCCCGGCCAGCCGACCCCGGGCAGCAGCGCGTGCACCAGCACCCCCACCCCGACGGTGGTGAAGACGACCAGGCCCACCGAGAGCAGCAGGATCGAGCGCCGGTTGGCGTTGAAGTCGACCAGCGAGGTCTGGATGGCGGCGGCGTAGAGCAGCGGGGGCAGCAGGCCGACCAGCACCACCTCGGGCGACAGGGTGATCTCGGGGACGCCCGGCACGTAGGAGCCCGCGACGCCGACCACGATCAGCACCAGCGGCGCGGGCACCTCGATCCGGTCGGCCAGCGCGGTGATGACGAGCACGGTGACCGCCAGGGCGATGAGCAGCAGGGCGATCTCCACCCCCCGATCCTCCCACCCGCGCGGGTCAGGGGCGCAGCGCGCGGATCCGCTCGTCGAGCGCGCGGCGGTCGTGGCGGCGCACCCGCGCCTCGACGACCTCGATGCCGCCGTTGGGCGAGGCCAGTGCCTGCTCGAGCTCGGGCAGGCTGTCGACGCGCCAGTGCGGGGTGCGGGTCGCGGCGCACAGCGCGGCCAGGTCGACGGCGTGCGGGGTGGCGAAGAGGCGCTCGAACCGGTCGGCGTGCGCGGGGGCGCCCTGCTCGAGCATCGAGAAGATCGACCCGCCGTCGTCGTTGACGACCACGATCGTCAGGTCGGGCTCGGGCTCGCCGGGGCCCAGCACCAGCCCGTTGGCGTCGTGCAGGAACGTCACGTCGCCCATGAGCGCGAGGGCCCGGCTGCTGGCGGGCCGGCCCAGCGCCGCCCCGATCGCGGTGGACACGACCCCGTCGATGCCCGACAGCCCGCGGTTGGCCACCACCTTGCGGCGCGCACCCACCCGCCAGCCGTGCAGCATCAGGTCGAGGTCGCGGATCGGGCTCGAGGCGCCCACGTGCAGCAGCCCCTCGGGCGGCAGGGCGCGCGCGACCGCGCCCGCGACGTCGTACGGCGTCAGGCCGGGCTCGGCGCCCAGGAGCGCGTCGAGCTGGCGCGAGACCGAGCGGTCGGCGGCGAGCCAGGCCTCGAGCCAGGCCGGGTCGGCGCCCTGCTGGTCGGGGTGCGGGGCCGCGCCCTCGAGGTGGGTGTCGACGGCGAAGGGGCGCTCGGCCCACACCCCGCGGGCGGGCGCGGCCAGCACTTCGACGTCGTCGCGGCCCAGCAGCCGGGTCACCGGCCGGCTCAGGGTCGGGTGCCCGGCCACCACGACCCGCTCGATGCTGCGGCCCAGGTCGGTGTCGAGGAGCAGGCGGTAGGCGCGCAGCGCGTGGGTGCCGGTGCGCGACCCGCTCGAGGGCTCGGCCAGCAGCGGCCACCCCGCCGCCTGGGCCAGCAGCCGTGCCGGCGGTCCGGCGTCGTCGCCGGCCACCACCACCGTGCGCGGCCCGGGGTCGAGCGGGCTGTGGTGGGTGGGCCAGCGCGGGCCGTCGGCGTCGTGGCGGGTCGTCGTCGCCAGGTCCTCGGCGTCGAGTCGCCAGGGCGCGGCGGGCAGCAGCGGCTCGTCGAGGCGCACGTTGAGATGGATGGGCCCGTCGTCGAGCCACAGCATCACCCAGTCGGGCGGGCCGTCGGCGCCGACGTCGCGGGTCTCGACGAGGGGCCCGAAGATCCCGACCTGCTCGGTGGTCTGGTTGGCGCCGGTGCCGGCGAGCCGCGCCGGCCGGTCGGCGGTGACGACCACGAGCGGCACCCCGGCGTGGGCGGCCTCGAGCACCGCGGGGTGCAGGTTGGCCACCGCGGTGCCGGAGGTGCACACGACGGCGGCGGGCGCGCCGGTGCGCGAGAGCCCGAGCGCCACGAAGGCGGCCGAGCGCTCGTCGATGCGGGTGTGCAGGCGCAGCAGGCCCGCGGCGGCGGCGTCCCAGACGGCGAAGGAGAGCGGCGCGTTGCGCGAGCCTGGCGCCACCACGACGTCGCGCACCCCCGCGCCGAGCAGGGCGGCGACCACGGCTCGGGCGGTGCGGGTCGCGTCGTTGTCCCGCTCGTGCTCCTCAGCCACGAGCCCGATCCTCCCGCACGCGGGACGCGTGGGACACCCGGGCCAGCCGCGCCCGCCAGTGCTCGACCCGCGCCGGGTCGGCGGCCAGGCGCTCCAGGGCTGCCGGCGCGACCGCGGGCCGACCGACCCGCAGCACCCCGCCGACGGGCAGCAGCGGCTCGTCGGCCACGTCGTCGGTGAGCAGCTGCACCGTGGCCAGCCCGCAGGCGTGCGGCAGCTCGGGCAGGGCGGCGGCCAGGGCGACCCCGGCCGCGATCCCCACCGAGCTCTCCAGCGCCGAGGAGACCACCACCGGCAGCCCGATGTCCTCGGCGATGCGCAGGCAGGCGCGCACCCCGCCCAGCGGCTGCACCTTGAGCACCGCGATGTCGGCGGCCTCGAGGTCGCGCACCCGGTAGGGGTCGGCGGCGCGTCGGATCGACTCGTCGGCGGCGACCGGCACGTCGACACGGCGGCGCACCAGCGCGAGGTCCTCGACGGCGGCGCAGGGCTGCTCGACGTACTCCAGCCCGCCGGCGGCACGGTCGTAGCGCGGCAGCGAGGACACCGCGGTGTCGACGTCCCAGAGCCCGTTGACGTCGATGCGCACCCGCCCGCCGGGTCCGTCGGCGTCGAGCGCCGCACGCACCGCCTCGAGGCGGGCCAGGTCGTCGGCCTCGTCCTGGCCGGGCTCGGCGACCTTGACCTTCGCGGTGCGGCAGCCGCCGCGGCGCACGATGGCGTGCGCGGTCTGCGCGTCGACGGCCGGCACGGTCACGTTGACGGCCACCTCGTCGCGCAGCGGCGCGGGCCAGTCACCCGCGGCGGCCTCCTCGGCGCAGCGCAGCCAGGGCTGGGCGACCACGTCGTCGTACTCCAGGAAGGGCGACCACTCGCCCCAGCCACCCGGCCCGCGCAGCAGCACGCCCTCGCGCACGGTGATGCCGCGGAAGCGGGTGCGCATCGGGATCGCGAAGACCCGCAGGTCGCTCGGCTCGTCCACCTCAGCCACCCCCCTCGGCGGCCATCGCCCGCAGCGCGACCCGGTCGGGCTTGCCGTTGGCCAGCAGCGGCAGGGCCTCGAGGTCGACGACCTGGCGCGGCGCCCACGACCGCGGGTGCGCGTCGGCGACCCAGGCGCGCAGCTCGTCGAGCGCCACCGGGCCGGTGGCGCCGACCACGAACGCGACCAGCCGGCCGCCCCACTCGTCGTCGGGCACCCCCAGCACCTCGGCGGCCGCGACGCCGGGGTGCTCGCGCAGCCGGGCCGCGACCGCGGGCGCCGGCACGTTGACCCCGCCGGTGACCACCACGTCGTCGAGACGTCCGAGCACCTGCAGGCGCCCGTCGTCGTCGAGGCGCCCGGCGTCGGAGGTGTGGAACCACCCGTCGACCAGCACCTCGGCCGTGAGCGCCGGGTCGCCGTCGTACCCCGCGAAGAGGGTGGGCCCGCCCAGGCGGATCCGTCCGTCGGGACCCAGCGCCATGCCGACCCCGTCGAGCGGCACCCCGTCGTAGACGCAGCCCCCGGCGGTCTCGGCCGAGCCGTACGTCGCGACCACGTGCACCCCGGCCGCGGCTGCCCGCTCGCGCAGCGACGCGTCGATCGGCCCGCCGCCCAGCAGCACGGTGTGCAGCGACGCGAGCGCCGCGGTGTCCTCGGGGTCGTCGAGCGCCCGGTGCAGCTGGGTCGGGACCAGCGAGACGAACCCGTCGACCCCGGCCGGCAGCGCGGCGACGGCCGCCGCCAGCGAGCCGTGCTCCTCGACCAGCACCGGCTCGTGGCCCGCGACCAGCGAGCGGGCGACCACCTGCACCCCGGCGACGTACGACGCCGGGAGCGCCAGCACCCACGCGCCGGAGGCCCCGAGGCGGCGCGCGGAGGCCGCCACCGAGGCCAGCACCGCGGCGCGCGGAAGCACGACCCTCTTGGGCCGTCCGGTCGACCCGGAGGTCTCCACCACCCATGGCGCCGGCTCGTCGGGCGCGCCCAGCCAGGCCCGCAGCGACGCCACCGCGTGACGTGCGCCACCGGGCCCGATATCCATGCGACGAACGCTAGCCGGGCGTGGTCTCATCCTCCGGTGCCGACCCGTCCCAGCTTCCTGCAGCAGTTCGTCCCCCCGACCCCGCTGGCGGGCAAGCTGTCGGTGCAGTCGGTGCTGTTCGCGGTCGGCGACGGCGCGTTCATCACCGCCAGCGCGGCCTTCTTCCTGGTCGTTGTCGGCCTCTCGCCGGCGCAGGTCGGCATCGGCATCACCGTCGCCGGCGTGGCCTCCTTCCTGGTCGCGGTGCCCGCCGGCAAGCTCGCCGACCGGATCGGGCCGCAGCGGCTGTGGGCGATCGGCGCGGTCGGCACCGCCGCGACGTACGCCACCTGGCCCTGGATCGACGGCTTCGTCGCGTTCCTGGTCGTCAGCGTGGTGCTCGAGGTGGTCAACTCCACCGGCGGGGCGGCGCGCGGCGCCTACGTGCTCGACGTGCTGCCGCGCGCCGAGCGGATCGGCTCGCAGGCCTACATGTACGCCGCCACCAACCTCGGGTTCACCGTGGGCGCCGGCCTGAGCTTCGTCGCGCTCGCCTTCGAGGGCGACACGCTGCTGACCGGTCTGCCGCTGCTGACCGCGGCGCTGAGCCTGGTCAACGGCTACTGGATCACCCGGCTGCCCAAGGCCCCGCACAAGGAGCGCCCCTCGCCGCTCGAGACGGCCATCACCGCCGCCGTCGACGAGACCGAGGCGCCGCGCACCGTCCCGGGCGCGCTGCGCAACCCCGGCTACCTGCTCACCTCGTTCTTCAGCGGCGTGTTGATGACCAACCAGGTGCTGCTGCACACGGTGATCCCGCTGTGGCTGCTCTCCGAGACCGACGCACCCCGGGTGCTGCTCGCGGCGCTCTTCGCCACCAACACCTTGATGTGCATCGTGCTGCCGATGGCCGTGGCCCGCACCGTGACGGGCCTGCCGACGGCCCTGCGCGCGGCCCGGGTCAGCAGCGCGTTCTTCGTGCTGGCCTGCATCATCACGATGGTCACCCGCGACACCCTCGGGTGGCAGACCATCGCCCTGATGTGGGCCGGACACATCGTCGTCACCTTCGCCGAGCTGTTCCTCTCGGCCGCGAGCTGGGCCTTCGAGTCGGAGCTCTCCGACCCCGACCGGCGTGGCGAGTACCAGGGTGCCGGCAACCTCGGCGGCACGCTCGGCTTCGTGTGGGCCCCCGCCGCCTACACGTGGCTGGCGCTGAGCTGGGGCACCCAGGGCTGGCTGGTGATCGCCGCGATCATCCTGGTCGCCGCCGTGGCCATCCACCCCTCCGCGCGGATGGCGCAGCGCTTCCTCGAGCGCCACGAGCTCGACCCGGCCCGCTGAGGACGGCGCGGCCGGTGTTGAATCGTCCGGTGACAGCTCCCGCCCAGTGGCTCGCCGGCGCCCGCCCCCGCACCCTGCCCGCCGCCGTCGCGCCGGTGCTCGCCGGCACCGCCGTCGCGGCGTACGTCGACGAGCCGGTGTGGTGGAAGGCGCTGCTGGCCCTCGTGGTCAGCCTGGCCCTGCAGGTCGGGGTCAACTACGCCAACGACTACTCCGACGGGGTGCGCGGCACCGACGACGACCGGGTCGGGCCGATGCGGCTGGTCGGCTCGGGCGCCGCACCCGCGGCCGCGGTCAAGCGGGCCGCCTTCCTCGCCTTCGGCGTGGCCGCCGCGGCCGGGCTGGTGCTGGCCGCCACCACCGCCTGGTGGCTGGTGGCCGTCGGCGCGGTGAGCGTGCTGGCCGCCTGGTACTACACCGGCGGCGACAAGCCCTACGGCTACCTGGGCCTGGGCGAGGTGATGGTCTTCGTCTTCTTCGGCCTGGTCGCGGTCGTGGGCACCACCTACGTGCAGACGCAGACCTTCGAGCCCGCGGCGCTGGCGGCCTCGGTCGGCATCGGCGCGCTGGCCTGCGCGATCCTGGTGGTCAACAACCTGCGCGACATCCCCACCGACACCCTCGCCGGCAAGCGCACCCTCGCGGTGCTGCTCGGCGACCCCCGCACCCGCGCCCTGTACGCCGCCCTGGTCGCGGCCGCAGCGCTGGCCGTGGTCGGCGTCGCCGCACTCACCACCTGGTGGGCGCTGCTGGGCCTGGGCTTCCTGGTCGCGGCGCTGCCGGGCCTGCGCACGGTCGGCGGCGGCGCCACCGGCCCGGGGCTGGTGCCGGTGCTGCAGGCCACGGGCACGGCCGAGCTGGTGTGGTCGGTGCTGGTGGCCGCGCCGCTGCTGGTGCTCTGAGCCGCCCCGGCCCCCGCCCGCGGGCTAGGCTCGGGTCATGAAGTTCCTGCTGCTCATCATCGTGATCGTCGCCATCGTCGCCGCCTGGCGGATGCGCAGCGTCCTGCTCGGCAAGGTGCTGGGCCAGTCCTCGGGCCGGGTCGACCGGCACCTGGGCCGCAAGAAGCACTGAGCCGGCGCTGTCACGGGCTGCGCGTCAGTCGACGTCCTCGCGCGACCTGCGCTCCTCGAAGCGCTCGCCCGCGCGGCGGGCGCGGGCGTCGACGCGCTGCGCGAGCGCCTCGCGCGGCGCGTTGAGCAGGTAGAACGACCCGATCCCGCTGAGCACGAAGGCGATCACGAAGACGCCGAGCAGGTTGGCCTCGCCGGCCACGAGCAGCCAGATGCCGCTCACGACCCCGAGCGAGGCGAGGAACAGCACGATGCGCAGACCGGTGTAGACAGCGAACTCCTTCACCCCTCCAGGGTAGGTCGTCACCGGGCAGCGCCTACATTGGAGGGGTGCTGAAGTTCCTGCTGGTGGTGGCCGTCGTCGGTCTCGTCACCTACCTCGCCGTCCGACTGGTGCAGCGGCGCCTGCCCGGTGGTGGCACGCCCGCGGCCCGCCGCCCCCTGCCGGGCCCCCGGCCGAAGCCCAAGCCGAAGATGGTCGCCCCCGACGACGACGAGGACTTCCTGCGCGACCTCGAGCGCAAGCGTCGCCACCCCGAGGACCCCGAGAGCCCCGCCTGACGGCCGAGCAGTCACCTTCGCACCAGCCACCGGTCACTTTCGCACCAGCCACCGGTCGCCTCCGCACCGCAGCGGCGTACGGCCTCAGGGGCGGAACAGCTCCAGCTCGCTGCCCCAGCCGTCGACGACGGGCCCCAGCACGGGGCGCGGGCGCTCGGCGTCGAAGGCGGAGCATCGAGCCACGACCTCGCTGAACGTCTCCCTGATCGCGGCCGGGTCGCCGTCGAGCGTGCCGACGACGAGCCCGAGCAGCCGCTCGGCCTCCCAGCCCGGCAGCGGGTGCGCGCGCAGCTCCCACGGCAGGTGCTTGTGGTACGGCCGGACCCGGCCCGCCAGGGAGAAGACGGCGTTGCGCCCGGCGACCTCGTGCAGCACGTCGCGGTGCTCCTGCGAGACGTGGTCCGGGAGGCGCAGGACGTGCTCGGTGGTCGTCACCGTCAGCACTGTCCACCAGCGGCCGCTCCTCGGGCAACGGGGTTTCCCGGAGGTGCGGAGCCGACTGCTCGGTGGTGCGGGAGTGACCGGTCGGTGGTGCGAAGGTGACTGCTCGTCAGTCGAGGGGTGAGGCGACGGCGCTGGAGGCGTCGGCGTAGGAGTGCTGGGAGCTGCTGGAGAAGAAGTTGATCCCGATGAAGTTGAACCACAGGGTCGCGAGCCCGACGAGCGCGATGATCGCGGCGTTGCGGCCCTTGAAGCCGGCCGTGGAGCGGGCGTGCAGGTAGGCGGCGTACACGACCCAGGTGATGAAGGCCCAGACCTCCTTGGGGTCCCAGTTCCAGTACGACGCCCAGGCCTCGTGCGCCCAGATCGGCCCGGTGATGAGCACCGCGAAGGTCCACACCGGGAAGCCGAAGGCGTGCATCCGGTAGGAGACCCGGTCGAGGACGGCCGGGGCGGGCACCCGGGCCAGGTAGCCGGTGGTGCGCTCGGGGTGCTTGGCCGCGGCTCGCTCCTTGAGCAGGTAGAGCACCGAGGTGATGCCGCCGAGCGTGAAGGCGCCGGTGGCGATCACGGCGGAGACGACGTGGATGACCAGCCAGGGCGAGTTCAGCGCCTCGGTCAGCGGCGAGACCGGGGCGTAGAGCCAGATCTCGGCGACCATCAGCAGCACCAGCACGGTGGCGACCACGATCGGGGCCATCCAGCCGAGGGCGAAGCGGCGGCGGGTGGCCAGGTAGAGGGCGGCGACCACGAAGGTCCCTGAGAGCGTGAACTCGTACATGTTGCCCCACGGCACCCGGTTGGGATCCGCAGCCATCCCGCGCGCGACCAGCGCGACCAGGTGCACGCCGGCGCCCAGCCAGGTCAGCAGCAGCCCGAGCCGGCCGGCCATCAGCACCCGGCGCTCGTGGGTCTCGTCGGTGCCCGACGAGCCCGAGGTGCCCGACTCGTCGAGGGCGAGGTCTCCCCCGGCGCCCGCCGAGACGCGTGCGACCTCGGCCGAGGCGGGGACCTTGCGCAGCAGGCTCCACTCCACCAGGTGCGAGAGCATCGCCAGGAAGTAGACGGCGCCGGCGGCGGCGACGGCCTGCTGGCTCAACGCCTCCCAGGACGGGTCGGTCATCACTGCTCCTTCTCGGCTGCGGGACGCAGCGACTCCACGATATCGGCGAGCACCAACGCCACGTCGCCGCCGCCGGAGCGGTCGAGGGCGGCCAGGTCCACGACGGTGCGCCCACCCTCACGGCGCGCGCGCACCCACACCCGGCGCGGCCGGATGAACAGGCTGCCCAGCAGCCCCAGCAGGGCCGCCACGACGCCGACGAGGGCCACCACCTTGCCGGGGCTCTGGCTGACCTGCACCCGCACCCACGGCTGCACGCCCTCGAAGGTGACGCTGCCGAGGCCGTCGGGCAGCTCCTGGGTGGCGCCGGGCTGCAGGTCGACGCGCAGCGGGCTGCCGTCGGCCTTCGTCACCTGCTCGGCGTCGTCCTTCTCGAGGATGTAGACCGACTGCGAGCGCCCGCCGTCGAGGCCCAGGTCGCCGCGGTAGACCAGCATCGAGATGGCCGGGTTGAGGGTGTCGCCCATGACGTTGACGGGGTCGCCGCCGATGTTGACGAAGGTCGGGTAGAACAGCCCCTCCAGGCCGAGCCCGTCGGGCTCGGCGGCGGGCGCCTTGATGACGCCGAAGGACAGGAAGCTCTGGTCCTGCGGCAGGAAGACCCGCGGCCCGCTGGCCACGACCTCGCCCCGCTCGTCGCGCACCGTGATCACGGGCGCGTAGCCGTGGCCGACCAGGAAGACCTCGGAGTCGCCGATCTGCAACGGGTGGTTCACGCGCAGGTCGTAGTCCTGCTCGGGGGCGCCCGGCTCCTCCCGGTAGCGCAGCTGCGCCACGAAGTTGCGGGCCTGTCCCCGGGCACGGCCCTCGGTGAGCCACTCGACCTCGAAGTCCTCGACGTCGAAGGAGAACGGCTCCATCTCGTCGGCGGAGAACGCCGAGCCGGGCACGAAGTCGTCGTACTGGGTGAGGTTGTTGGAGAAGCCGTTGCCGACCAGCACGATCACGCCGCCCTTGTAGCCGAACAGGCTGCCCATCGCGAAGCCCACCAGCACCACGATGATCGAGAGGTGGAAGACCAGGTTGCCGACCTCGCGCAGGTAGCCGCGCTCGGCGGAGACCGCCCCGGCGCCGGGCCCCTCGGCCTCGACCGGGCGCAGGCGGTAGCGGCGGCGCCGTAGCTCGGCACGGGCCTGCTCGAGGACCTCCTCGACCCCCTCCTGGCTCTCGTACGACGCGTGGTCGGGCAGGCGGCCCAGGTTGCGCGGCGCGGCGGGCGGGACGGCGCGGATGTTGCGGGCGTAGACGAGGGTGCGCGGGATGATGCAGCCGACGAGGCTGATCATCAGCAGCACGTAGATGGCCGCGAACCAGACCGAGCCGTAGACGTCGAAGAGGTCGAGCCACTCGTAGACCGGCGTCAGCCGCGGGTGGTCCTCGCGCCAGCGCGACGCGGCGAGCGCGTCGACGCCCTGCTGGGGCACCACCGAGCCGGGCACCGCGGCCAGGGCGAGCAGCAGCAGCAGGATCAGCGCGGTGCGCATCGAGGTCAGCTGGCGCCAGGCCCAGCGGCCCAGCTCGCGCGGGGTCAGCTCGCCGGCCCGCCGGCCGTCGGGGCGGGGCTCGCCGGCGGCGCCTGCCCCGGGGCCGGCGTCGAGGTCGGTGCCGGTCATATCGCCACCTCGAAGTCGGAGACCAGCTCGCCCTGCAACCAGGTGACCGCGTAGTCCCACCAGCCGGTGACCAGCAGCACGCCGACCGCCACCATCATCAGCCCGCCGGCGCGGGTCACCCAGACCTGGTGCCGGCGCACCCAGGCGAAGGCGCCCAACGCGCGGCGCCACAGCAGCCCGGCGAGCACGAACGGCACGCCGAGGCCGAGGGTGTAGAAGGCCAGCAGCAGGGCGGAGCGCCCGGCGGTGCCCTCGCTGTAGCCCAGCCCGAGGATCACCCCGAGGGTGGGCCCGATGCAGGGCGTCCAGCCCAGCCCGAAGAGGAACCCGAGCACGGGCGCGGCGCCCAGACCGACGGCCGGCACCTTGTGCACCCGCAGGTCGCGCTGCAGCCACGGCACCAGCCCGATGAACGCCAGGCCCAGCACGATGGTGAACAGGCCGAGCCAGAAGCTGATGGTCGACTGGTTGAAGCGGAGCCAGGTGCTCACCGAGCCGGCCAGGGCGCCCAGGGTCACGAAGACGGCCCCGAAGCCGGCGACGAAGAGGACCGAGCCGGCCACCATCCGGCCGCGGCTGCCCCGGCCCTCGGCGATGTCGGCCCCCGAGAGCCCGGTGGCGTAGGAGAAGTAGCCCGGCAGCAGCGGCAGCACGCACGGGCTGAAGAACGAGACGAGGCCGGCCAGCACGGCCAACGGCGCCGCCAGCGCCAGCGAGCCCGAGGACGCGGTCTGCTGCAGCCAGTCGGTCACGAGGGGGACTCCTGGGTCGACTCCTGGGCCGACTCGACCAGCGTCAGCAGCGTGGTCTTCGAGGGGATCTCGCCGCTGATCACCGAGGCCACCCGGCCCTCGGCGTCGAGCACCAGGGTCGAGGGCGTCGCCTTGGGCGAGGTGCGCCCGGGGAAGGCCAGCAGGGCCTGCCCGTCGGGGGCGTAGATCGAGGGGTAGTCGACACCGAGGCGGTCCTCGAAGACCTGCGCGTCGGCGGCGGAGTTGTCACGGATGTTGATGCCCACGAAGGCGACGTCGTCACCGGTCTCGGCGTCGGCCTCGGTGAGCATCGGCATCTCCTTGATGCACGGCCCGCACCCGCTCCACCACACGTTGACCACCACGACCTTGCCGCGCTGGTCGGCGAGGTCGTAGGTGCCGCCGTCGACGGTCTCGCCGGAGAGCTCGATGGGGCCCTCGCGGTCGCCCACCTCGTACTCCACGACCTGGCCGTCGCCGGGCACGTAGCCGGCGTCGTTGGTGCCCGACAGCGACGAGCACCCGGCCAGGGGCAGCACGAGCGCGACCACGGGGGCGAGCCCACGGGCCGCCAGCCGGCTTCTCATCCTCAAGGCCGCTTCTCCTCCGGGGCGCCGCCCGCCGAGAACGGCGCCGAGCGGTCGCCGGTCGGGATCAGGTCGCCCGCGGGCTCGGAGTACGAGACCTGCGCGAGACGCTCGCCGACGAAGTGGAAGGAGGTCAGCGAGCACAGCGTGCACTGGCGCTTGCGGGGGTCGTGCAGGAAGGAGCGGCCCTCGGCCGCGAGCCGGGTCGTCCAGATCGGCAGCTGGTGGGAGACCAGGACCCCCTCGTGGCCCTGCGCCTCGCGCCGCGCGTCGTGCACCGCGCTCATCATGCGGGCGACGACCTCCTTGTAGGGCTCGCCCCACGAGGGCTTGAAGGGGTTCCACAGGTGCCGCCACGTGGAGGGCTTCTTGAGCGCGTTGTGGCCCGGGCCGAACTGCTCGCCCTCGAAGACGTTGGTCGACTCGATGACGCGGTCGTCGGTGACGATGTCGAGGCCCAGGGCCTTCGCCAGCGGCCGGCCGGTCTCCTGGGCGCGCTCCAGCGGCGAGGAGCGCAGGTGCACGATGTCGCGGTGCCCGATCTGCTCGGCGATCCGCTCGGCCATCCGGTGACCGAGGTCGGAGAGGTGGAAGCCGTCGCGGCGGCCGTAGAGGACGCCGTCGGGGTTGTGCACCTCGCCGTGGCGCAGCAGGTGGACGATCGTGTCGGGGGTGCCGGTCATCGCACGGGCCTCTCGGTCGCGGCGGCCGCTCGGGCGGCCTCGGGCAGGGCGTCGAGCACGGTCTGCACCGCGCGGTCGTCGTGGGCTGCGGAGAGGAACCACGCCTCGTACGCCGACGGCGGGAGGTAGACCCCGCGCTCGAGCATCGCGTGGAAGAAGGCGCCGTACGCCGCGGTGTCGGTGCGCGAGGCGTCGTCGAAGTCGCGGACCGGGCCCTCGGCGAAGAAGACCGAGAACATCGTGCCGGTCGACTGGATGGTGTGCGCGACGCCGGCGGCCTCGAGCGCCTCGGCGGCGGCGGCCTTGATGGTCTCGCCGGCGCGGGTCAGGTGGTCGTAGACCTCGGGGGTGGCCAGGCGCAGGGTGGCCAGGCCGGCGGTGGTGGCGACGGGGTTCCCCGACAGCGTGCCCGCCTGGTAGACGGGGCCCTCCGGGGAGAGGTGGCCCATCACGTCGGCGCGCCCCCCGAAGGCCGCAGCGGGGAAGCCGCCGCCCATCACCTTGCCGAAGGTGACCAGGTCGGGGCGCCAGCCCTCGACGGCGCCGTCGAGGCCCCACTGGCCCTGCCGCGAGACGCGGAAGCCGGTCATCACCTCGTCGCTGACGAACAGCGCGCCGTGGCGGGCGCAGGTCGCCGCGAGGAACTCGTTGAAGCCCGGCTCGGGCGGCACCACGCCCATGTTGCCGGCGGCGGCCTCGGTGACCAGGCAGGCGATCCGGTCGCCGTGCTCGGCGAAGACCGCCTCGACCGCGGCCCGGTCGTTGTAGGGCAGCACCAGGGTCAGCTCGGTCGACGACGCGGGCACGCCGGGGGTGCCGGGCACCGCGAAGGTGGCCAGGCCCGAGCCGGCCGAGGCCAGCAGCGCGTCGACGTGGCCGTGGTAGCAGCCGGCGAACTTCACCACGACGTCGCGGCCGGTGAAGCCGCGCGCCAGCCGGATCGCCGACATCGTGGCCTCGGTGCCGGAGGAGACGAAGCGGACCTTCTCGACCGAGGTGCGCTCGACGATCTCCTCGGCGAGCTCCACCTCCGGCTCGGTCGGGGTGCCGTACGACGTGCCGCGCGCGACC
The DNA here is from genome assembly GCF_030518195.1 of Nocardioides cremeus. Taxonomy (GTDB): domain Bacteria; phylum Actinomycetota; class Actinomycetes; order Propionibacteriales; family Nocardioidaceae; genus Nocardioides; species Nocardioides cremeus. Next base: position 421,167 of record NZ_JAULSC010000001.1, on the reverse strand, counting down.
GCCGCCTGCACCGCCTCGAGCACCTCGGGGTGGGCGTGGCCCAGCAGCATCGGGCCCCACGAGCAGATCAGGTCGACGTAGGAGTTGCCGTCGACGTCGTGCAGCCACGCCCCCTGGGCGGAGCGGATGAAGCGCGGCGTGCCGCCGACGGCGTTGAACGCGCGCACCGGCGAGTTCACCCCGCCCGGGGTCACGCGGTGGGCCCGGCGGAACATCTCCGCCGAGGCGTCGGTCGTCACGTGCTGCTGGCCTGCGCTCACCCGGCCATTGTCCCCATCACCGAAAAGCGCGTCACGCCGGTGCCGACGGCCCCGACGGGCGGGGTGGTCCAGCCCACTGCCCGAGCCCCGGCCACCCACCCCCTCGTGGCCGGGTTTGCCCTGCCCGGACGGGGGGCACCGTCCTGGTGCGGGCGGCCGGCCGTCCGCGGCCCGGGCTCCGGCGAACGGCTGTGCCCGTAACGTCGGTATGGGAGGATCGTTAGGTCGGTCACAGGTGCTTGAGGGAGCACACCTACCAGCAGCGCCGGCGCGAAGCAGCCGGCAGGACGACAAGGGGAGACGACGCGATGCCCGCACAGCGAACAGGCCGCCTGCAGAGGACGACGGCCCTGGTGCCGCTCGGCCTGCTCTCGGCAGCGGTCACCGCCAGCCTGGTCGGCGCCTCCCCCGCGACGATCAACGCCTCCGAGCAGGTCGTGAGCCCCACCGAGGTCTCCGCCCTGCCCGACGGCACCAGCGTGCCGACCGAGGCCATCGAGGCCCCGGCGAGCGTGTCGACCGGTGACGTCGTCGCCGCGGGCCTGCGCGGCAAGAACGCGCAGCGCGTGGTGGCCACCGCCTCGAACTCCGACATCCCCTCCGCCGCCCTGGCCGCCTACCAGCGTGCCGAGACGGTCATCAACGAGGCCGACAAGTCGTGCAACGTCACCTGGCAGCTGATCGCGGCGATCGGGCGCGTCGAGTCCGACCACGGCCGCTACGGCGGCAACGTGCTCGACGACGAGGGCGTGGCCCGTCCCGGCATCTACGGCATCCCGCTCGACGGCAAGCGCGGCACCGCGCTGATCCGCGACACCGACGCCGGCCAGTTCGACAAGGACACCACCTTCGACCGGGCGATCGGCCCGATGCAGTTCATCCCCTCCACCTGGTCGGTCGTGGGCGTCGACGCCGACGGTGACGGCCAGCGCAACCCGCAGGACGTCGACGACGCCGCGCTCGGCACCGCCGTCTACCTCTGCTCCGGCGACGACGACCTGTCGACGACCGCCGGGCAGGAGAAGGCGGTCTTCCGCTACAACAACTCCGACGAGTACGTCGACCTGGTGCTCTCGATCATGGATGCCTACATGTCGGGCGACTACACCTCGGTGCCCACCAACACCATGGCCGCGCAGACCTTCGCCCCGGACCCGACGTTCACGCCCCCGAAGCCGGCCAGGCCGACCAAGGGCCCCCAGCCGGGCCCGTCGCAGCAGGGCCCCGGCCCCTCGCAGCCGGCCCCGGAGCCGGCGCCCGAGCCCGCCCCCGAGCCCGAGCCCGAGTCGCCGGCCCCGCCGGTCGGCGGCGGCAACGGCGGCAACGGCGGCGGCGGCCTGGGCATCCCCGGCGCCCCGACGCCGACGCTGCCGGCCCTGCCCTCGACCAGCGTGTCGGTCGTCGACGAGGTGCTCAGCTACGCCCAGGCGGTGCTGCAGTGCACGCTCGACGGCTACGTCGACAACATCCTCAGCAGCAACGACCCCTTCGACAAGTGCGTGAACAAGTACATGGGCAAGTAGCCCACCACCCAGCACTACATCAGCGAGGAGCCCCGACCGGTCACCGGTCGGGGCTCCTCGCGTCTGTGCGGCTCAGGTGCTCAGGTGCGCAGCAGCCGTGCGGCCTCGGCCGCCCAGTAGGTCAGGATGACGTCGGCGCCGGCGCGGTGGATCGAGCCGAGCGTCTCGAGGATCGCGGCCTCGCGGTCGATCCAGCCGTTCGCGGCGGCGGCCTCGACCATCGCGTACTCACCGGAGATGTTGTACGCCGCCACCGGCACGTCGACGGCGTCGCGCACCCGGCGCACCACGTCGAGGTAGGCCAGGGCCGGCTTGACCATCACCACGTCGGCACCCTCGGCGACGTCGAGCAGCGCCTCGCGCACGCCCTCGACCGCGTTGGCTGGGTCCTGCTGGTAGGTGCGCCGGTCACCCTCGAGGCAGGAGTCGACCGCCTCGCGGAAGGGCCCGTAGAAGGCGGAGGCGTACTTCGCGGAGTAGGCCAGGATCGAGACGTCGGTGTGCTCGGCGGCGTCGAGCGCCTCGCGCACGACCGCGACCTGGCCGTCCATCATCCCGCTGGGCCCGACCATGTCGACGCCGGCGTGGGCCTGCGCGCGCGCCATCTCGGCGTACGCCGCGAGCGTGCGGTCGTTGTCGACGCGCCCGTCGGGGGTCAGCAGCCCGCAGTGCCCGTGGTCGGTGAACTCGTCGAGGCACAGGTCGCTCATCACCGTCAGCGCGTCGCCGACCTCGCCGACCACGTCGGTGATCGCCAGGTTGAGGATGCCGGCGGGGTCGACGCCCCCCGAGCCGGTGGCGTCGCGGGTCTCGGGGATGCCGAAGAGCATCACCCCGCCCAGCCCGAGCTCGGCGGCCTCGGCGACCGCGGCGAGAAGGCTGGAGCGGGTGTGCTGCACGACCCCGGGCATCGAGGAGATCGGCTGCGGCTCGCTGATCCCCTCGCGCACGAAGAGCGGCAGCACCAGCTGGCGCGGGGCCACCTGGGTCTCGGCGACCATCCGGCGCATGGCCGGGGTGGTGCGCAGCCGGCGTGGCCGGACCACGGGTCCGGCCACCGCGCCCTCGAGCCCGTCGCTGCTCACCGTGGCTCCCCCGCCCCGCTCAGGACCGCGAGGTCGCGCGGCGCCGGGCCGCCGGCTTGCGCTCGGACGGCTTGGTGACCGGCTGGCCCTCCTCGAGCAGCGCGAGCCGGCGCGCGGCGCCGAAGTCGGCGAGCGCGTCGACGAGCACGTCGACGTCGGGCTTGGGCGAGAGCACGTCGACGCGCAGCCCGTGCTCCTCGGCGGTCTTGGCCGTGGCCGGACCGATCACCGCGATGACGGTGGAGGGGTGCGGCTTGCCCGCGATCCCGACCAGGTTGCGCACCGTGGAGGAGGAGGTGAAGACGACCGCGTCGAACTTGCCCGACTTGATCGCGTCACGCGTCGGCGCCGGCGGCGGGGTGGCGCGCACGGTGCGGTAGGCGGTGACGTCGTCGCACTCCCAGCCCAGGTCGATCAGGCCGGCGACCAGGTTCTCGGTCGCGATGTCGGCGCGCGGCAGGAAGACCCGGTTGATCGGGTCGAGCACGTCGTCGTACTCGGGCCAGTCGGCCAGCAGCCCGGCGGCCGACTGCTCGCCCGAGGGCACCAGGTCGGCGCGCAGGCCCCAGTCGGCGATGGCGCCGGCGGTCTTGTCGCCGACCGCGGCGATCTTGAGCCCGGAGAAGGCGCGGGCGTCGAGGCCGTACTCCTCGAACTTTTCGCGCACGGCCTTGACGGCGTTGACCGAGGTGAAGGCGATCCACTCGTAGCGGCCCTCGACCAGGCCGCGCACGGCCTTGTCCATCTGCTGGGGGTTGCGCGGCGGCTCGACGGAGATCGTGGGGACCTCCTCGGGCACCGCGCCGTAGCCGCGCAGGCGGGTGGTCAGCGGACCGGCCTGGTCCTTGGTGCGCGGCACCAGGACCCGCCAGCCGAAGAGCGGCTTGGTCTCGAACCACGACAGCGTCTCGCGCAGGTCGACGACCTTGCCGACCACGATGACGGCCGGGGGCGCCATCCGGGCCGCGCGGGCGTCGGCGCCGATGTCGGCGAGCGTCGAGGTGACGGTGGCCTGCTCGGTGGTGGTGCCGACCCGGGTCATCGCGACCGGGGTGGCGGGCGAGCGGCCCGCCGAGACGAGCGCCTTGGCGATCTCGGCGACCTGGCCCACGCCCGAGAGCAGCACCAGGGTGCGGTCGTCGGCGTACTGGCTCCAGTCGACGGTGCCGTCGCAGGTCACGACCGCGACCTCGCGGTGGTCCTTCGTGGTCAGCGGGATGCCGGCGTACGCCGGGACGGCGCCGACCGAGGAGACGCCCGGCACGATCTCGAAGCCGAGGCCCGCCTTGGCGCAGGCCTGGGCCTCCTCGGGCCCGGAGGCGTAGAGGAACGGGTCGCCGGTCATCAGGCGGACCACGCGGCGGCCCTTCTTGGCGTGCTTGAGCACCACCTTGGCGCGTGCGGCGTGGGTCAGCGGCTGGCCGTCCTCGCCGAAGCCGCCGTCGACGACCTCGGGGGCGCCGGGCTCGCCGTCGCCCACCTCGGTGCCCAGCAGCCGGCTGACCAGCTCCTCGTGCTCGGGTGACTCGGTGACGACCACCTCGGCCTGGCGCAGCAGCTCGACCGCGCGCAGGGTCATCAGGTCGGGGTCGCCGGGGCCGCTGCCGACGAACGACACCCAGCCGCGTGCCCGCTCGGTCGGCTCGGTCGTGGTCTTGCCTCGCGTCATGCTTCTCGCACCTTGTCTGCTTCGGTGGTGGCCGCTGGACCTGGCTGGCCCAGCTGTCCTGCCCCGTCGGCGAGCATCTCTGCTCCCAACCGGGTCCCGACGCCCACGGCGTCGGCGGGGCTCCCGGTGGCGGACATCCGCACCGAGAGCGTCCCGTCGGGCGAGAGCGCCACGGCCCTCACCCACAGCTCTTCCTCGTCCTCGCCCTCGACGACCTCGGCCAGTGCCCCGATGGGGGCCGAGCAGCCGCCCTCGAGGGTGGCCAGCACGGCCCGCTCGGCGTCGACGGCTGCCCGGGTCGGGACGTCCTCGAGCACCGCGAGCGCCGTGGCCAGCTCGTCGTCGGCCCGGCACTCGACCGCGAGCGCGCCCTGCCCGGGGGCGGGCAGCACCTGCAGCGGGTCGAGCACCTCGGTGACCTCCGCGAGCCGGTCGATGCGGGACAGGCCGGCCCGAGCCAGCACGACGGCGTCGTAGTCGCCGCTGCGGACCTTGCCGATCCGGGTGTCGACGTTGCCACGAACGCCGACCACCTCCAAACCGAGCCCGAGGGCGTGCAGCTGCGCGGCGCGCCGCGGGGAGCCGGTGCCGACCACGGAGCCGACCGGCAGCTCGCCGAGGGTCAGGCCGTCGCGGGCGACGACGACGTCGCGGGGGTCCTCGCGCAGCGGCACGGCCGCCACCACGATCCCCTCCGCGGGGTAGGTGGGCACGTCCTTGAGGGAGTGCACCGCCACGTCGACCTCGCCGCGCAGCAGCGCGTCGCGCAGGGCGCTGACGAAGACGCCGGTGGAGGAGGAGCCGACCAGCGAGGTGCTGGCCGCCTGGCTGCGGTCGCCGTCGGTGGTCACCTCGACGAGCACCGCCTCGCGGCCCAGCCGCTGGCGGATCATCTCGGCGACGTGCCCCGACTGGGTGGTGGCCAGCGTGGAGCGGCGGGTGCCGACCCGCACCGGCGGCAGCGCAGCAGGGTCCACAGCGGGGTTGGTGGTCTGGTCGGTGATGTCGGTCATGAGGACAGTCCCTCCGGCCTGGTGACGGCGGAGACGGCTTCGGGGTCGAGCGCGAAGAGCTCGGCGAGCGCGGCGGCGTACGACACCGCGCCGGTCTCGTTGGCCAGCTCGCGCACCCGCACCGTCGGCTCGTGCAGCAGCTTGTCGGCGACGCGTCGCACGGTGTGCAGCACCTCGGCGCGCGCGGCCTGGTCGAGGTTGGGCAGCCGGGTCTCGAGACGCGACATCTCGGCGTCGACGACGCCGGTGGCCATCGAGCGCAGCGCCACCACGGTCGGGGTCACGCTGGCCTGGCGGCGCGCGGTCAGGAAGGCGGCGACCTCCTCGGTGACGATGTCGCGCACCGCGCGCACCTCGGTGCCGGCCTCGTTGTCGTCGACCTCGCTGGCCAGGGCCGCGAGGTTGATCAGGGTGACCCCGTCGAGGTCCGCGGCGCTCGGCTCGACGTCGTGGGGCAGGGCCAGGTCGATGATGGTCAGCGGGCGGCCGGCCAGCGTCTCCTCGAGCATCGCGGCGCCCACCTGCACGCCGGTGGCGCCGGTGCAGGTCACCAGCAGGTCGACCTCGCCGACCTCGTCGGCGAGGCGGTCCACCGGGGCCGTGCGCGCGCCGTACTCGCGGGCCAGCCGCTCGGCGCGCTCGGCGGTGCGGTTGAGCACCACGATGTCGGCAGCGCCGTGCCGGGCCAGGGTCGCGGTGGCCAGCCCGGCCATCGACCCGGCCCCCAGCACCGCGACGCGGCGCCCGGCCACGTCGCCGAGGGTGCTGCTGGCGCGCCGCAGGGCCGAGGCGATCAGCGACGGGGCGGCCCGGTCGATGTCGGTCTCGGCGCGCGAGCGCTTGCCCACGCGCAGCGCCTGCTGGAAGAGGCTGTTGAGGGCGGGCCCGACCGTGCCGAGCTCCTGGCCCAGGCGCAGCGCCTCGCGGGTCTGGCCGAGGATCTGGCCCTCGCCGACGGCCATCGAGTCCAGGCCCGCCGCGACCTGGAAGAGGTGCGAGACCGCGCCGTCGTCGTAGTGCACGTAGAGGTGCGGCAGCATCGCCTCGGTGCTCTCGCCGGCGCGCTCGATGAGCAGGGTCGAGAGCTCCTCGACCGAGCCGTGGAAGCGGTCGACGTCGGCGTAGATCTCCAGCCGGTTGCACGTCGAGATCACCGTGGCCTCGGCGACGTGGGCCGCGCCGGAGGCGGCGCCGACCAGCTTGGCGACGCTGTCGTCGTCGGTGCCGGCGACCCGCTCGAGCAGGGAGACGGGGGCGGAGTTGTGGGAGAGGCCCACGACCAGGACGCTCATGCGGGCCTTCCTTCCAGCGCCCCGTCGACGGGACGCTCGACGGCGGCAGCACCCAGCGCCTTGCGCTGCTCGTGGTAGGCGAGGATCTGCAGCTCGATGGACAGGTCGACCTTGCGCACGTCGACCCCGGGGGGCACGGCGAGCACGGTCGGCGCGAAGTTGAGGATGCTGCGGATGCCGGCGGCGACCATGTGGTCGGCGACGTCCTGGGCCGCGGGGGCCGGGGTGGAGATCACGCCGATCGCGACGCCGTGCTCGTGCACGATCGCCTCGAGGTCGGAGAAGGGGCGCACGTCGACACCGGCCACGACCTCCTGGTGGCGGCGGGGGTCGGCGTCGAGCAGCGCGACGACCCGGAAGCCGCGGCTGCGGAAGCCCGAGAAGTTCGCCAGCGCGTGGCCCAGGTTGCCGATCCCGACGATGACCACGGGCCAGTCCTGGGTCACGCCGATCTCGCGCGCGATCTGGTAGCGCAGGTACTCCACGTCGTAGCCGACACCGCGGGTGCCGTAGCTGCCGAGGTGGGACAGGTCCTTGCGCAGCATGGCGCTGTTGACACCGGCCGCGGTCGCGAGGTGCTCGCTGGAGCAGGTCGCGGTGCCGGCCTCGGAGAGGCCGGTGAGGGCTCGCAGGTAGACCGGCAGCCGTGCGACGGTCGCCTCGGGGATGTCCCGCGACGCCTCGGAGGGGGTCCGTTCGGTCACTTCAGTGCTCTCCATGCCCAGCCGCGGGACGGGGACCGAGGGGCCCCGGATCGTCCGAGCGACCTCGCCACTGTAGGAGTTTGTGAACGCGAGAACAAACCGAGCCGGAGCCGGTCCGGCAGGTGGGCTAGCACATGTGAGAACCCCCACCCCCACCGGGCCCCACGAGGCCGGCGCGGGCCGCGGTCGACGCGCGTCAGGCGCCGAGGGCCCGCCGCAGCCGCACCGGGTCGACCCGCCAGTAGTCGTGCTGGCGGCCGTCGACGAAGGTCACCGGGATCTCCTCGCCGTAGCGGCGGGTCAGCTCGGGGTCGTCGTCGATCGACACCTCGTCGTAGCGCTCGCCCAGCTCGGCGCAGACCGCCTCCACGACCGTGCGCGCGTCGTCGCACAGGTGGCAGCCCGGTCGGGTCAGCAGCCGCACCCGCGGCTCGGGGGCGCTCACGACAGCAGCTCCAGCGCGCGCCGGCGCTCCTGGGCGCGCAGCGTGCCCTTGCGCACCTTGCCGGTCACCGTCACCGGCAGCGAGTCGACGACCTCGACGCGGCCGGGCACCTTGAACCTGGCCAGGCGCTCGGCGCAGTGCGCCTGCACGGCGGCGACGACCTCGGCGGGGTCGGCCTCGGGGGCCACCACGAAGGCCACCACCGCCTCGCCGGTCACGTCGTCGTCGACCCCGATCACGGCGGCCTCGCGCACGGCCTCGACCTCGCGCACGACGTCCTCGACCTCGGTCGGGTAGACGTTGAACCCGGAGACGACGACCAGCTCCTTGACCCGGTCGACCAGGAACAGCTCACCGCGCGGGTCGAGGAGCCCGACGTCGCCGGTGGAGAACCAGCCCTCGGCGTCGGGACCGTCGGCCCCGTCGGGCCAGTAGCCGCTGAAGAGGTTGTCGCCGCGGACCCGGATCTCGCCCGGGTCGCCCGGCTCGGCCGCGCGCCCCGACTCGTCGACCAGGCGCAGCTCGATGCCCGGCAGCGCGCTGCCGACCGAGCCCGGGGTGGGCCGGGCCGGCTCGCCCGCCCCGGCGGGCGGTGGCACGCACAGGGTGCTGGTCACGACCGGGGCCGCCTCGGTCAGCCCGTAGCCCTGGTGCACCACCAGCCCGGTCGCGGCGGTGAAGCGCGCGACGGCGGCCGGGTCGAGCGGCGCGGAGCCGGAGAGGATCAGCCGCACCGGGCCCAGCCGCTCGGCCAGCGTCTCGTCGGCACGCCAGTGGCGGAAGACCGGCGGCGCCACCGGCAGCACGCTGCAGGCCTCGTCGTCGACGACGTCGAGGATCGTCTCGGGGTCGTACTCGCGCACCAGCACCAGCTTGGCGCGGTGGCGCAGCGCGCTGCCGAGCACGGCGTTGAGCCCGTAGACGTGGAAGAGCGGCAGCACCCCCAGCACCACGTCGTCGCCGTGCATCATCGGCGGGCGCACGGCGCCGACCTGCTCGATGTTGGCCAGCAGCGCCCGGTGGCTGAGCATCGCCGCGCGCGGGTGCCCGGAGGTCCCGGAGGTGTAGAGCAGCACCGCGAGCCGCTCGCGGTCGCGCACCCGGGGCACCTCGACGGGGGTCGCGTCGGCGCGCAGCCGCGCGAAGGCCCACTCCCCCGGACCGGGCTCGGCGCCGACCACCACGACCCGGGGATCGGCCGCCCGCGCCAGCAGCTCGGCCGGCAGCTCCTCGCCCGGGGCCTCGCCGGCACGAGCGGCCGCGAGGTCGGCGACCGCGCGGCGTACGACGTCGATGGCCGCGGGCCCGGCCACCACGAGGCGGCTGCCGGAGTCGGCCAGCATGCGCGTCAGCTCGCTGGGCGTGGAGCGCGGGTTGACCGGGACGGCCACGGCGTGGACGCGCAGGACGGCGAGATAGGTGGTGACGAGCTCGATGGTGTTCTCGAGGGCCAGCACCACCCGGTAGCCGGCGACCACGCCGACCGCCGCGAGCCCGTGGGCCAGCCGCGCCACCTCGTCCTCGAGCTCGGCCCAGGTCACGCTGCGGCCGTCGGCCTCGACGAGGGCGAGCTTGTCGGGCGACTCGGCCGCGGCGGCCACGACGAGGTCGCTGAGGTCCTCGGGGAGCGGCGCGACCTGGTCGGCGTCGTCATCGGGACGCCCCCGCGTGCTGCCCTGGTCCATCCGGCGATGCTCCCACATCGTCGGCGGCACGACAGGCGGGTGCAGGAACCGGTCACCGCTCCCGCGCCCGACAGGCCGACGAGAGCCCTGGGAGCCCTGGGAGCCGGGGCCGCGATCTCCTAGGGTGGCGACGTGACCCCGCCCGCCGAGCGCCGGACCCTGCCGAACCTCCAGCAACGCTCGACGCTGGCGGGCGAGGCGGCCGCGGCCGCCGCCGAGGTGGAGACGGCGTTGACCACACCCAGCGACCCCACCTCGGCGGCCTTCTTCGACGTCGACAACACGATCATGCAGGGCGCCAGCATCTTCCACCTGGCCCGCGGCCTGCACCGACGCAAGTTCTTCACCACTCGCGAGATCGCCGGCGCCGCCTGGAAGCAGGCCTACTTCCGGGTCGTCGGGGTCGAGGATCCCGAGCACGTCGCCGACGCCCGCAACTCCGCGCTGGGCTTCATCGCCGGGCACACCGTCGCCGAGCTGCAGGAGCTCACCGAGGAGATCTTCGACGAGGCGATGGCCCACCGCATCTGGCCCGGCACCCGGGCCCAGGCCCAGCTGCACCTCGACCAGGGCCAGCGGGTCTGGCTGGTCACCGCCGCCCCCATCGAGATCGCCCAGGTCATCGCCCGGCGCCTGGGCCTGACCGGCGCGATGGGCACCGTGGCCGAGCACGACGGCGGCGTCTACACCGGCCGCCTCGTCGGTGACATGCTCCACGGCCCGGCCAAGGCCGAGGCGGTGCGGGCCCTGGCCGAGCGCGAGGGCCTCGACCTGCAGGCCTGCTCGGCGTACTCCGACTCCTTCAACGACCTGCCGATGCTCACCATGGTGGGCGACCCCTGCGCCATCAACCCCGACTCCCGGCTGCGCGCGCACGCCCGCGAGGCGGGGTGGCGGGTGCGCGACTACCGCACTGGACGCAAGGCAGCGCGCGCCGGGCTGCTGGTCGGCGCGGCGGCGGGCGCCGTCAGCGGCACGGTCGCGGCCGGGGTGGCGCTCCGCTCCCGCCGACACTGACCGGCCCCGCGCGCCTCACGCCCTCGCAGAAAGATTTTCGGTATACGACTGTTTCGGTTCCCAGACCCCCGGATCCGTCGTACCCTCGAAGTCGCTCTGGGAGAGAGCATGCATGGGAGGGAACACTCGATGGCGCCGCACGCCGACGTGAAGCCTGGCTTCGACGCCTTGCGACGCCTGGTCATCCGCGCCCTCGACGACGCCGCTCGCGCGACCTCCACCCTCGCACCGCTCCCCGCCCTGACCCCGGCCCTGGCTTCTGCGGCCACGCCCGGCGCCTCGCCCTCGCGGCTGCTCGCGCTGCTGATGGCGACGGTCTCCGACGACAGCCTGCACGCCGACATCGACGGTCCGGCCGGCCCGGCCGGCCCCGCCACGCCCGGCGGCGCGTACGACGACAGCGCCCTGGCCACGTCGTCGGAGGAGTCCGCGACCGACCGCCAGCGCCTGATCGCCCTCGTCGAGCTGGCCCGCAAGGGCGACGTCGAGGCCTTCGGCCTGCTCTACGACCACTACCAGGGCTCGGTCTACCGCTTCCTCTTCCACCGCACCCGCTCGGCGACGCTCGCCGAGGACCTCACCTCCGAGACGTTCTTCCGGGCCCTGCGCTCGATGCAGGGCTTCCGCTGGCAGGGCAAGGACTTCGGCGCCTGGTTGATGACCATCGCCCGCAACCTGGCCACCGACCACTTCAAGGCCGGCCGCACGCGCCTCGAGATGACCACCGAGGACATGGGTCAGCACGACGACGCGACCGAGGGTCCCGAGGCGATGGTGCTGGCGGGCCTGACCAACGAGATCCTGCTCAAGGCCCTGACCGAGCTGCCCGACGAGCAGCGCGACTGCCTGGTGATGCGCTTCCTGCAGGGGATGAGCATCGCCGAGACCGCGGCGGTGCTCGGTCGCAGCGACGGGGCCATCAAGCAGCTGCAGCTGCGCGGCGTGCGCAACCTCGCCAAGCTGATGCCGGAGGGCCTGCGATGAGCCCGATGACGCCTGCGTCACAGGCCGTAACCAACCCTCGCGACCGGTCGTTGAGCCGGGTGTCGAGTCGTCGTGCTGACGCCTCGCACCCCAGCCCCGCCCACCGAGAAGGAACCCACCGATGAGCCCCGTGTTCGCGGCACGACGACGTGCCGAGGAGTTCGACGCCCTGGTCGAGGCCCGCACCGCGGGCCGGCCGGTCGACGACGCGCGGTTCGACGACCTCCTCGACGTCGTGGGCGCCCTGCGCTCCACCCCCCAGCCGCAGGCCCGCCCCGAGTTCGTGGCCGACCTGCGCGAGCAGCTGATGACCGCCGCTGCCACCGAGCTGCGCCCGGCCGCCACGGCCTCGCCGGCCACCGCCGCGCGCCTCACCGTGGCGCCCCAGCGCACCCGCCGCGACCGCCGCCTGGCCGCCGCCGTGGGCGGACTGGCCATCGTCGGCGCGTCGAGCACCATGGCGGTCGCCTCCCAGTCGGCGCTGCCCGGCGACGTGCTCTACCCGCTCAAGCGCGCCATCGAGAACGTCTCCACCGGCGTCAGCACCAGCGACGAGCGCCGCGGCGGGAGCCTGCTCTCCCACGCCGCCGGCCGTCTCGCCGAGGTCGACGCCCTCTCCCGTGCCCAGGACGGCCAGGACCTCGAGGCGATCGAGAGCACGCTGGTCACCTTCACCGAGCAGGCCGCCGAGGCCAGCCAGGTCCTGATCAGCGACTACGCCGAGACCGGCGACGAGTCCACGATCGTGGAGCTCCAGGAGTTCACGGTCGAGAGCATGGACACCCTCGAGGACCTCTCCGCGGTGCTGCCGGCGCCGGCCCAGGACGTGCTGGTCACGGCCGGCACCCTGCTCGCCGAGATCGACCAGGCCACCCAGCAGCTCTGCCCGGCCTGCCCCGGCTCGACGATCGGGCAGGTGCCCGCGTTCCTCGTCAGCGCCGCCGAGGCCCTGCTCGGCGACCTGGTGACCCCCTCCTCCGACGACAGCCGCGCGGCGGACGGGTCGCGCGAGGGCTCCGGACCGAGCAAGGGCCCCAAGAAGAACGGCGCCGGCTCGGGCGACGCCCCGTCGACCAGCACCCCTCCGGGCACCGTCACGCTGCCGACCCCGGGCTCCGCGCCCTCGCAGGGCGCGGGCGGCGGCGACCAGCAGGGTGGTTCGGGCTCCGGCACCGGCCAGCACCCGCTGTCGGGCGTCACCGGCAACCTGCCCGGCACCGGCACCTCCACCGGCAACGGTGGCGGCGGCAAGGGCGGCGGCGGTGTGGTGTCCGAGACGGTCGAGGACGTCGTCGACGGCGTCAACGGGCTCGTCGAGGGCCTCACCGACCCGCTGCACCCCTGATCCGACCGGACCTGGACTGACGAACTGGTCTCACCCGACCTGGCACCCGCTGCGGTCCGTGCCGCCCCGACGTCGTCGGGGCGCTGGTCAGCGGAAGACCGACTCGCGCTGGCGCAGCAGGGTGTAGAGCGTCTGCTGGATCGTCTCGCGCACCTGGTCGGTGACGTTGAAGACCAGCATCGGGTCGTCGGCCGCGCCGTCCTCGAACTCGTCGGTGCGGATCGGCTCGCCGAACTCCAGCAGCCACTTGGAGGGCAACGGCACCAGGCCCAGCGGGCCCAGCAGCGGGAACAGCGGCGTGATCGGGATGTAGGGCACGCCGAGCAGCCGCGCCAGCGAGGGCACGTTGCCCACGAGCGGGTAGATCTCCTCGGCGCCCACGACCGACAACGGCACGATCGGCACCCCGGTGCGCAGCGCGGCCGAGACGAAGCCACCGCGACCGAAGCGCTGCAGCTTGTAGCGCTCGGCGTACGGCTTGCCGATGCCCTTGAAGCCCTCGGGCCACACGCCGACCAGCTCGCCACCCCGCAGCATCCGCTCGGCGTCCTCCTGGCAGGCCAGGGTGGCGCCGCCCTTGCGGGCAAGGGCGTTGACCACGGGCAGCCGGAAGACCAGGTCGGCACCCAGGGGGCGCAGGAACCGCTCGGCGTGGTCGTGGATGGAGACCATCGTCATCAGCCCGTCGACGGGCACGGTGCCGGAGTGGTTCGAGACCACCAGCGCCCCGCCGTCGGCGGGGATGTTCTCGATCCCGCGCACCTCGATGCGGAACCACTTCTGGGCGATGGGCCGCAGGGCGGCCATGAAGAAGCGCTGGGTGACCTCGGCGTCGAAGCCGTACTCGTCGACGACGTAGTCGCCGGTGACCCGGCGGCGCAGGAACGCGAGGAAGCGCGCCAGCTGACCCTCCCACTCCTCGCCGAAGAGCTCGCGGGCGGCGTGCTGGAAGGCCGAGAGCCAGTCGCCGACGGGGATGCCGGCCGAGGGGTGGCGCTCCTCGGTCGTGGTGGGCGGACGCGGGTCCGCGCCGTCCTGCCCGGACCGGGTCTGCTGGGCCTGGGCCGGATCCTGGGACCGGTCGGAGGCGGCGGGCCGGTCGCTAGCGGGCGGCTGCGGCGCCTCCTCGGGCGAGGGCGGGTTGTCCGACTCCGACGGGTCCGCGACGTCCGGGCTGTCGGTGGGGGCGTCCTCCCCCGGGGGCGGGGTCGACCGGCGGCGCGGCGGCCCGGCCAGCCCGCGGGCGGCCGAGGACGGCTGCGTGCCGGTGCCCCGACCGGGGCGTCCGCGGGTGCCGATGGGGATGATCTCGGCGTCACCCATGCCGACCTCCCGGGACTCGTCGTTCGTCGTCGTCGACCGGGCGCAGCGGCTCGGGCCGGTCCGGGGTCTCGCCCTGCTCGGGGAAGGCCGCGGCCAACCCGTCGAGCAGGCGCTCGGCCCGCCCGCCGGTGCGCGGCAGGGTGGCCCCGAAGTCGGTGAGCGCCTCCGCGGTGGAGCGGACCGGGTGGAAGCCCAGCTCGGTGCGCATCCGCGTGGTGTCCACCCCGCGCCCGTAGGTCAGGAAGCTGACCTGCTCGGGCGAGAAGTCGGCGACCCGGGCCGAGCGCAGCGCCGAGCCGAGCGAGCCGACCGCGAAGCCCGGCAGGGCCAGGGTCGGGCGGCGCAGCCGGCGCAGTGCCTGGGAGAGCATCACGACCCCGTCGCCGGCGACGTTGAAGGTGCCGGCCACCTCGTGGGTGACCGCGTGGTGCAGGACCGCGAAGAGGTCGTCCTCGTGCAGCAGCTGCAGGCGCGGGTCGTAGCCGGCGACCGTGGGCACGACCGGCAGGCGCAGGTAGGAGGTCAGCGGGCTCTGCACGTGGGGGCCCACGACGTTGGCGCAGCGCAGCAGGGTGACCCGCACGTCGCCGCGACGGCGCGCGAAGCCGCGCACGTAGCCCTCGACCTCGGCGACGTCCTTGGCGTAGCCGGCGCGCGGGGCGCGACGCGGCTCCATGTCCTCGGTGAACATCGCGGGATCGCGGCTGCTGGCGCCGTAGACGGTCGTCGTCGACTTCACGACGACGTCGCGCACGCTGGGTGCGCGCTGGCAGGCCGCGAGCAGCTGCATCGTCCCGATGACGTTGAGCTCCTTCATCGTGCCCCGCCCGCCGGCACTGCCAGGGGTGGCGATGACGCTCATGTGGACGACGGTGTCGACGTCCTCCTTGGCGATCACCTTGGCGATCACCGGGGTGCGGATGTCGGCACGCACGAAGGAGACCTCGCCGATGTCGCCGCGAGGGGGCACGGCGTCGACCCCGATCACCCGCGATACCGCGGGGTCGGAGGCGAGGGAGCGCGCGGAACGACGACCGAGGTCTCGTGAGACCCCGGTCACCAGGACGACCTTGCCCATGTTCGCGTCCGATTCCCTCGAGAGCTATCGACGTCGTGCTGGGTGGTGCGCCACCTGCGCGGGCCCGTGGCCCGCGCGGTGGCCCGCGACTACTTGCCGAGCTTGCGACGCTGGACGCGCGTCTTCTTCAGCAGCTTGCGGTGCTTCTTCTTGGCCATGCGCTTGCGCCGCTTCTTGATGACCGAACCCACAGGTTGTTCCTTTCCCAGCTGGTGGTCCCGCGCAGAGGCGCGAAGGACGCCGACAGCCTACTGGGCCGGTGGCGGGCTGGGAGAATCGGCTCAGCCCGCGTCGTAGAAGGACTTGCGGATGTACTCGTTGGCGTCCTCCTCGCGCACCCGGAACGAGCGCCCGACCCGGACCGCGGGCAGGTCGCCGTTGTGCACGAGGCGGTAGACCGTCATCTTCGAGACCCGCATCATCGCGGCCACCTCGGCAACGGTCAGGAACTTGGCCTCGGAGATGTCTCCCGAAGAGCTGGTCACCATGAGCTTGCACCGACTTCCTGGGTGGCACGTCCGCCGGCTTCCCCGCCGGCGACTCCACGGCCACGCAGTGGTGAGAATAGGGCCTGGAGTGACTCGTGGGGAAGGGGCAATCGCAAGTGACTCGGCATTCGTCGGCGTGTCGGCTTGCAAATGACCCAGATGGGTCATGTTCTACCCCAGTGCTCGCCCGGCGCTCCCCGCGCTACCAGGCCTGCGGGTCGAGCCCGTGCAGCGGGAAGGCCGCGACCCGGGTGGCCTGCACGGCCCGGTCGAGCCAGGTGTCGGGGTCGTAGCCCTCGGCCCAGTCACGGTAGGCCGGGGTCACGCCGTCGGTCATCCGCCGTGGGGCCACCTGGCCCAGCAGCCGCTGCACGTGCTCCTGCCACGCGCCGGGGGTCGCGGTCTGCACGTCGAGAGGGGTGCCCGCGACGCAGGCCAGCAGGTGGGTCCACGAGCGCGGCACGACCGAGACGAGCTCGTAGCCACCGCCGCCGAGCGCCACCCAGCGCCCGTCGGCGACCTCGTGGGCCAGGTCGTGCAGGGCCTCGTGCGCGGCGCGCTGTCCGTCGACCGAGAGCATCAGGTGGGCGAGCGGGTCGTCGGCGTGGGAGTCGCAGCCGTGCTGGCTGATGAGCACCTGCGGGGCGAACTCCCGCAGCAGGGGCCCGACCACGGCGTGGAAGGCGCGCAGCCAGCCGGCGTCGGAGGTGCCGGGCGGCAGCGCGACGTTGACCGCGCTCCCCTCGGCCCCGGCCCCGCCGAGGTCGTTGGGGAAGCCGGTGCCCGGGAAGAGGATCTGGCCGGTCTCGTGCAACGAGATCGTCAGCACCCGCGGGTCGTCCCAGAAGATCTTCTCGACCCCGTCGCCGTGGTGGACGTCGATGTCGACGTAGGCCACCCGCTCGGCGCCCTGGTCGAGCAGCGTGCGGATGCCCACGGCGATGTCGTTGTAGACGCAGAAGCCGCTGACCCGGTCGGGCATGGCGTGGTGCAGGCCGCCGGTGATGTTGGCCGAGTGCAGCGACTCGCCGCTCCAGACCTGCCGGCAGGCCTCGACCGTGGCGCCCACGACGTGCGCGCCGGCCTCGTGCATGCCGGCGAAGACGGGGTTGTCGTCGGTGCCCAGCCCGACGTCGAGCCGGGGCCGGACCCGCCGCCCGGCGTCCTGGACGGCCTCGAGCAGCACCGGCTCGTGCACCGTGAGCAGCAGGTCGTCGGGGGCGATCGGCGCCGGCACCTGCCGAAGGCCGCCGGCGCCGCCGGCGCCGCCGGCGCCGTTCACGACGCCCAGCTCCTGGGCCAGCCGCATCGTCAGGTCCACCCGCACCGGCGACATCGGGTGGCCCACACCGAAGTCGTACTCCGTGAGGCGGGGGTCGAAGACGACGGTGGAGGGTCCGGAGCAGGCGAGCACGGCCCCGACGCTACCGCCGCGGGTGACGCCGGCCACTCGCGGCGCTACTGTGCCCACGTGCTGGTCACCACCCCGAGCCCCGTCCCGAGCCCCGCCTGCGCGGGTCTCGTGCCGTGCTCCCCGTGGTGGGCCGCCTGACGGCGGACCACCGATCGAGCGCACCTTCCTCATCCCACGGCCGTCCACGGGCGGCCGTTCGTCTTCTCCGGACAGCCTCGCGTGGGCACGCACCCACCAGGAGACGACATGTCCACGCACCTCGCACCGTCCAGCGCCGGCACCCGCCGGCTCTCGCTGGTCACCCCCAGCGGCAGCCCCACCCTCGGCAACCTGCTCGGCGCGCTGCGCCCCCTCGTCGCGGGCCAGGACGCCCACGACTGCTTCGTGGGCGTCAGCGACCTGCACGCGCTCACCGACGGCCACGACCCGCGGCTGCTGCGCGAGCGCAGCCGCGACCTGGCCGCGCTGCTACTCGCGGTGGGGCTCGAGCGCAGCACCCTGTTCGTGCAGAGCCGGGTGCCCGCGCACCGCCAGCTCGCCTTCCTGCTCGAGTGCGTCGCGTCCAGCGGCGAGCTGGGGCGGATGATCCAGTTCAAGCAGCGTCGGCGCGCCGACGGATCGAGCCGGGCGGCGCTGCTGACCTATCCGGTGCTGATGGCCGCCGACATCCTGCTCTACCGGCCGGACCAGGTGCCCGTGGGTGACGACCAGCGCCAGCACGTCGAGCTGGCGCGCGACCTCGCGGTGCGCTTCAACCGCACCTACGGCGAGGTGTTCACGGTGCCCGAGATCGTGGTGGCACCCGCCGGGGCGCGGGTGATGGACCTGCAGCGGCCCACCAGCAAGATGAGCAAGTCGAGCACCGACCTGTCGGGCGTGGTCGGCCTGCTCGACCCGCCCGACGTGGTGCGGCGCAAGATCGCGCGAGCCGTCACCGACAGCGACACCGGGCCCACCGCCGTGCGCGCGGACCGTGCGGCCAAGCCCGGTGTCACCAACCTGCTCGACGTGCTCGTGGCCTGTGGCGGCTCCGCCGAGGGCATCGGCACCTACGGCGCGCTGAAGCGCGCGGTCACCGACGCCGTCGTGGCGGTGCTGGAGCCGGTGCAGCGTCGCCACGCCGACCTGCTCGCCGACCCGGCGCGTCTGCACGCGGCGTACGACGCGGGGCAGGAGCGGTGCCGCGGGGTCACCGCGCCCGTGCTGGCGGCCGCCGAGGCGGCGATGGGGCTGTGACCCGCCGCGGCGACCGCCGGCTCAGGTGGCGGCGATGAACTCGGCCACCGCGTGGCCGAGCTCGGCGCCGGCGTCCTCCTGCAAGAAGTGCCCGGCGCGCTCGATGACCGGGTGCTCGACCTCGCGGGTGCCCGGCACCAGCTTCTTCATCAGCGGCGCCATCGCCCCGGTGATCGGGTCGGAGTCGGAGAACGCGACCAGGAACGGCTTCTCCCAGCGACCCAGCGACTCCCAGGCCGCCCGGTTGGCCTTGGTGGCCGGGTCGTCGGTGCTGGTCGGCACCAGCCCGGGCATCGCCCGCGGCCCGGCGACCATCTCCTGGGTGGGGAACGGGGCGTCGTACGCCGCACGCACCTCGTCGCTGAGCCCGCGCACGCAGCCGGACTCCACGAAGCGGCCCACGTCGAGGTGGTCGGCGCTCTCGACGGCCTTGCGGAACTGGTGCCAGATCTCGGGCATGTCGAAGTCGCCGGTGGGCATACCGGTGTTGGCCGCCACGACGCGCGCGAACCGGTCGGGGTTCTCGGCGACCAGGCGCAGCCCGATCAGCCCGCCCCAGTCCTGGCCGACCAGGGTGACGTCGTGCAGGTCGAGGTCGTCGACGACCAGCTCGCGCACCCACTCGACGTGGCGGGCGTAGCTGTGGTCCTCGGGCCGGGTGGGCTTGTCGGAGCGCCCGAAGCCGATCAGGTCGGGGGCGATGCAGCGCACGCCGGCCGCGGCCAGCACCCCGATCACGTGGCGGTAGAGGAACGACCACGACGGCTCGCCGTGCAGCAGCAGCGCGACCGGGGCGTCGTCGAAGCCCTCGGCGGGCCCCACGTCGAGGTAGGCCATCCGCAGCGGCTCGCCGCCGTCGGGGTCGGTGAGCTCGGCGTACGACGGCTGCCACGGGAAGTCGGGCAGGTCGGCGAAGCGGTCGTCAGGGGTGCGCAGGGTCTTCACGGGTGGCTCTCCATCTGGTCGGAGGGTCGGGCGGGGGCGAGTGTGGCAGGGCTGGGCGACTACTTCTTCTGGCGGCGCGAGCCGCCGTGCCAGTCCTCCTGCACGCCGGCCTCGCCCTCGTCGACGCCGAAGGCACGCAGCTGGGGCAGCTCGCGCAGGCTGCGCTTGAGCTCGGCGAAGCCGGGGAAGGTGGCCAGCCCGACGACGTGGTCCCACAGCGCGCCGGCCTCCTCCTCGCTGGGCAGCCGGCTGATCACCGGACCGAAGAAGGCCGCGCCCTCGGGCGGGGCGATGTGCAGGATCGGGGTGCCGACGTCCTTGCCGGTCAGCGCGAGCGCCTCGTCGGTCTCGGCCCGCAGCTGCGCGTCGTACGACTCGTCGTCGTAGGCGGTGGCCAGCTCGGCCGGCAGACCGGCCTCCTCGAGCGCGGCGCCCAGCAGCTCCTGGACCCGCTCGCCGGCGGGCATCCCGCCGCCGCTCTCACCGGGGTCGACGTCGAAGATGCGCGAGCTGATGGCCGGGTAGAGCCGGGCCACCGCGTCGGGGCCGTGCTCGTCGCGGGCCCGGGCGCACACGCGCAGCAGGTGCAGGCCGGAGGTGTGGCCGGCCTCGTACTCGGGCGGGAAGTGGGAGTCGTAGTCGACGTGCGCGTTGAGCAGGCGCAGCGAGATGAAGCGCCACTCCACCTCGTGGCCGCGCTGCTCGGCGACCATCCGCACCCACTTGCTGGTCATCCAGGCGAAGGGGCACACGGGGTCGAACCAGAACCGGACGTGCGGCTGCACCGCTGTGTCGCTCATGGGACCCACCCTGCCAGCCCGCCGGTCGGCCCGGCCACCACCTGTCCGGGCGCTCAGGAGCCCTGGGCCAGGGCGCGGGAGCGGTCGCGGGCGGCCTCCATGGCGGCCAGGAAGGCGGCGCGGACCTTGTGCACCTCGAGCTCGCGCAGCGCCGAGGCGGTGGTGCCGCCGGGCGAGGTGACCTGCTCGCGCAGCACGGTGGGGTGGGTGCCGGTCTCGCGCAGCATCTTGCCGCTGCCCACCAGGGTCTGGATGACCAGGTCGGTGGCGGTGGCGCGGGGCAGGCCCAGGTGCACGCCGGCCTCGATCATCGACTCCACGACGAAGAAGATGTACGCCGGCCCCGAGCCGCTGATCGCCGTCACGGCGTCCTGCTGGCGCTCGGGGATGCGCAGCACCTTGCCGACCGACGACATCAGGGTCTCGACCTCGGCGAGGTCGGCCTCGCTGGAGTGCGAGCCCGGGGAGATGGCGGTCATCCCCTCGTCGACGAGCGCGGGGGTGTTGGGCATGACGCGCACGACCGCGACGCCCTCGGGCACCCGCGACTCGATGTAGGCGGTGGTGATGCCGGCGGCGAGGCTGACCAGCAGCACGCCGGGGCGCAGCACCGGCGCGATCTCCTCGAGCAGGTCGGCCATGTCCTGCGGCTTGACGACCAGCGCGATCGTGTCGGCCTTCGCCGCGGCGCTGCGGTTGTCGAGCACGGCCACGCCGTAGCGCTCCTCGAGCTCGTGGGCGCGCTCGGGCCGCTTCTCGCCGACCATCAGCCGGTCGACACGACGCCCCGCACGGACCAGGCCCGAGAGCAGGGCCTCCCCCATCACGCCGGCGCCCAGGATCGCTGTCTGAGAGGTCATGGCGCCCATCCTCCCAGCCCGCGCCGCCCGGCGCGGGCAGGAGTCACTTCTTGGAGACCAGCGAGCGCGCGAAGAAGGCCAGGTTCTGCGGGCGCTCGGCGAGGCGGCGCATCAGGTAGCCGTACCACTCCTGGCCGTAGGGCACGTAGACCCGCACCCGCTCGCCGCTGGCGGCCAGGCGGCGCTGCTCGTCGGGCCGCACGCCGTAGAGCATCTGGAACTCGTAGCTGCCCTGCGGGCGCGCCGCGCGACCGGCCAGCGAGGTCGCGATCTCGACCAGGCGGGGGTCGTGGGTGGCGACCATCGGGTAGCCCTGGCCCTCCATCAGCACCTTCAGGCAGCGCACGTAGGAGCGGTCGACGTCGGCGGCGTCCTGGTAGGCCACCGACTCGGGCTGGGCGTAGGCGCCCTTGCACAGCCGCACCCGGGAGCCCTCGTGGGCCAGCTGGCGGCAGTCGTCCTCGGTGCGGTGCAGGTAGGACTGCAGCACCGCGCCGGTCTCGGGGAAGTCCTTGCGCAGCTCGCGCAGGGTCGCCAGCGTCGAGTCGGTGGTGGTGTGGTCCTCCATGTCGAGGGTGACCGTGGTGCCGGCGTTGCGCGCGGCGCGGCAGATGGTGCGCGCGTTCTCGAGCGCGACCCGGTGCCCGCCCTCCGGCGCGACGTCGGGCGGCAGGAACTGCCCGATCGCGCTGAGCTTGAGCGAGACCTCGGTGCCCGAGGCCAGGCCCTTCGCCGACAGCGCCGCGAGCACGTCGAGGTACGCCGCCACCGTCGCATCGGCCTGGGCCCGGTCGCTGGTGTCCTCGCCGAGGAAGTCGAGCGTCGCGGTCAGGCCGTCGGCGGCGAGCTCGCCGGCCGCACGCACCGCGTCCTCGGTGCCCTCGCCGGGCACGTAGCCCCGGACGATGCCGGCCGAGACCGGGAGGGTGCTGACGAGGTTCTTGACCTGCTGGCTGCGGGCGAGCAGGAGCAGCGGCTGCCGGAGGAGGGCCATGGGCAGCAGGCTACGTCGGCGCCCCCACCCCCGTCTCAGGCGGTACGCCGCCGCAGCGTCGCGGCGCCCAGCACCAGCGCACCGGCCACGAAGCCGGCCACCACCGCCAGGTCGCGCCAGACCTCCCCGGTGCCGGTCGAGGTCGACAGGGTGAGCATCGCGTCGACGGCGTAGGACAGCGGCAGCACGTCGGAGACCGTCTCGAGCACCGGCGGCAGCGCGTCGCGGGGCACGAACAGCCCGCAGAGCAGCAGCTGGGGGATCACCACGGCGGGCATGAACTGCACGGCCTGGAACTCGCTGCGGGCGAAGGCGCTGACGAACAGGCCCAGGGCGGTGCCGAGCAGCCCGTCGACCACGGCCACCAGCACCAGCATCGCCACCGGCCCGGTGATCTCGAGGCCGAGCAGGGTGGTGCTGACCAGCACCGTGACCAGCGACTGCACGACGGCGACCAGCCCGAAGGCGGCGGCGTACCCGCCGAGCAGGTCGAGGCGCGCGGTGGGCAGCACCAGCAGCCGTTCGAGGGTGCCGCTGGTGCGCTCGCGCAGCGTGGTGACGCTGGTGACCAGGAACATCACGGTGAAGGGGAAGATCGCCAGCAGCGCCGGGCCGACGCGGTCGAAGGCCCCGGTGTCGACGTCCTCGAACATCCACCACAGCAGCGAGACCAGCAGCGCGGGCAGCAGGAGCAGCATGGCCATCGTGCGGTGGTCGTGGCGCAGCTGGGTCAGCACCCGCACCGCGACCGCGGCGGTGACGCGGGCGCTCACGGCTGCTCCTGGTGGACCAGGGCGACGAAGGCCTCCTCGATGGTGCCGGCGCCGGTGCGCTCGCGCAGCCCGGCGGGGGTGCCGTCGGCGACCAGCCGACCCTCGCGCACCAGCAGCAGCCGGTCGCAGCGCTCGGCCTCGTCCATCACGTGGCTGGAGACGAGCACGGCCGCACCGGCCTCGGCGAGCTCGTGGAAGCGGGTCCAGAGCCGGGCCCGCAGCACCGGGTCGAGGCCCACCGTCGGCTCGTCGAGCACCAGCAGCTCGGGTCGGCCCAGCAGCGCCAGCGCCAGCCCGACCCGGCCCCGCTGGCCACCGCTGAGCCGGGCCACCACCTGGCCCCGCTGCTCGTGCAGGTCGACGACCTCGAGCACCCGGTCGACCTCGGCGGCGCCCGCGCGCAGCACCCGCGCGAAGAACGCGAGGTTCTGGGCCACGGTGAGGTCGTCGTAGACCCCGGCGGCCTGGGTGGCGTAGCCGACCCGGCCGCGCACGGCGGGGCTGCCGGCGGGGTGGCCGAGCACGCTCACGCTGCCGCTGCTGACGACCTGGCTGCCGACCAGGGCCCGCATCAGCGTCGTCTTGCCCGAGCCCGACGGGCCCAGCAGCCCGGTCACCCCGTGCCCGAGCCGGGCGTCGAGCCCGGCCAGCACGGTGCGCCCGCCGCGGCGTACGACGAGCCCGGTGACCTCGGCCACCGGCGCCTCGACCGACCGGTCAGGTGGCTGCGACCGCGAAGTGCTCACGGGCGAACTCCAGCGACTCGCGCAGGTCGGCCTCGCGCTCCTCGCGCGAGTCGCAGCGACGGGTGTTGATCTCGAGCACGATGTCGCCGTCGAAGCCGGTGCCGGCGAGGTGGCGCAGGAAGCCGGCGGCGTCCATCTCGCCGCGTCCGGGCACCAGGTGCTCGTCCTTGGGCGAACCGGTGCCGTCGGTCAGGTGCACGTGGCGCAGCCGCTCCCCCAGCCGCTCGGCCATCTCGACCGGGTCGTCCTCGGCGATCGCGGCGTGGGAGAGGTCGATGGTGGTGCTGGCGTAGGTCTCGGAGGAGGGGTCCCAGCCGGGCAGGTACATCTGCATGCCGGTCGCGGCCCGCGAGGTCACCTGGGCGCGCCAGGGGTACATGTTCTCGACCGCGAAGAACAGCCCGGTGGACTCCTCGAGCGCGGCGATGCCGTCGACGAAGCCGCGGGCGTAGTCCTTCTGCCAGCGGAACGGCGGGTGCACCACGACGGTGCGCGCACCCACCGCGTGCGCCATCTCGGCGGAGCGCTCGAGCTTGCCCCAGGGCTCGGTGCCCCAGACCCGCTGGGTGAAGAGCAGGCACGGCGCGTGCACCGCGCACACCGGCATCTCGTGGTGCTCGGAGAGCTGCTGGACCGCAGAAGTCTGCTGGCTCAGCGCGTCGATGCCGACCATCACCTCGACGGCGTCGTAGCCGAGCTGCGCGGCGTAGGCGAACCCGTGCGCGGTCGACTCGGGGTAGACCGACGAGGTGGACAGCCCGATCCGGGTGGTCACGACCGCTCCCGCCTCAACCCAGCACGCTGAGCTGGTCGAGGCGCTCGAGGATGACGCCCTCGCGCAGGGCCCAGGGGCAGATCTCGAGCTCGCCGAGGTCGAAGATGTCCATGCAGGCCTCGGCCACCAGCGCGCCGGGCAGCACCTGGTGGGCGCGGCTGGGCGAGACGCCGGGCAGCGCGGCCAGCTCGTCGTGGCTCATCGCGACCAGCTTGGGGATCCACTCCCTCAGCGACGCCAGCGGCAGGGCCCGCGGCACGAGCGGGCCCTCCGACGACGCCGCCGCCCCGCAGATGCGGGCCAGGGAGCGGAAGGTCTTCGAGGTCGCCGCCGCCCGGTCGGGCGCCCCGGCGCGCAGCAGGTGGCCGGCGTCGCGGGCGATCTCGGCGCGGATCCGGCGCCGCAGCTCACGGATCGCCTCGTCGTCGGGTGCGCCCGAGCCGAAGTGGGTGCGGGCCAGGCGCGCCGCGCCCAGCGGCAGCGACCACGCCACGTCGGGCGCCTCGTCGGGCCCACCCGCGATCTCGAGGGACCCGCCGCCGATGTCGAAGACCGCCAGCCGCCCGGCCGACCAGCCGAACCAGCGGCGTACGGCCAGGAAGGTCAGGCGCGCCTCGTCCTCGCCGGAGAGCACCGCGATCCGCACCCCGGTCTGCTCGTGGACGTGGTCGAGCACCGCGTCGGCGTTGGCCGAGTCGCGCACCGCGGAGGTGGCGAAGGCCAGCATGTCCTGGCAGCCCTTGTCCTCGGCGACCGTGACCGCCTGGGCGGTGAAGGCCGTCAGGGCCTGCACCCCCGCCTCGGAGACCGCGCCCTCGTCGGGGCCGTGCTCGACCAGGTGCTCGGCCAGGCGCAGCGGCTCCTTGTAGGAGTACGCCGGCAGGGGGGCCGCACCACCGTGGGCGTCGACCACCAGCAGGTGCCCGGTGTTCGAGCCGATGTCGAGGACGCCCAGCCGCATGGGTCCAACGTACTCCCGGGACCTCCCCGGAACGTAGGGTGGCCCGGTGCCCGAAGTGGACCTCGTCTTCCCCCGCGCCTGGGTCGAGTTCGTCAACCCCGACGACCACGACGAGGTGCTGCGCTGCGACCTCACCTGGCTGACGTCGTCGTACACCTGCATCTTCGGCCAGGGCTGCCCCGGCATCTTCGCCGACGCCCCAGACGTGGGGTGCTGCACGCTCGGCGCGCACTTCGCCGACGACAGCGACGAGGAGCGGGTCGCGGGCTTCGTCGACCAGCTGTCCCCGCACCAGTGGCAGCAGCACCCGGGGCGCGCGGTTGCGCGCGACGACTGGGTCGAGCTCGACGACGAGGGCGCCCGCAAGACCCGGGTCACCGAGGTCGACGGCCAGCAGGCCTGCATCTTCCAGAACCGGCCCGGCTTCGCCCCCGAGGATCCCGAGGCCGGCCCCGGCGGCGCGGGCTGCGCCCTGCACGGCCTGGCCCTCGACCTGGGGCTGCACCCCCTCGAGACCAAGCCCGACGTGTGCTGGCAGCTGCCGATCCGCCGCACCTTCCGCGAGGTCGAGCGCACCGACGGCACCGAGTACACCGAGGTCAGCATCGGCGAGTACGACCGACGCGGCTGGGGACCGGGCGGGCACGACCTCGACTGGTACTGCTCGGGCAACACCGAGGCGCACGTCGCGGTCGAGCCGGTCTACGTCACCAACGAGGCCGAGCTGCGCGAGCTGATGGGCTCGGCGGCGTACGACGAGCTGGTGCGCCACTGCGAGGCGCACCTGCGCTCGCGCTCGGCGCTGGCGCTGCACCCCGCCGACCCGCACTGACCCCTCGGCCCTCTCGGCTTCTCGACATCGAGAGAACCGACCCCGCCGTCGCCCCGTGACGTTGCGGAGTTCACAATCGTAGGCATGCGCCTGGACCACCTCTCCTACGCCGCCGGCCCCGACGGTCTCGCCAGCACCGCGCAGCGCATCGGCGGGCTGCTGGGCCGCGACTTCACCGACGGCGGCATCCACCCGCGCTTCGGCACCCGCAACATGGTGCTGCCGCTGGCGCAGGACACCTACCTCGAGATCGTCGAGGTCCTCGACCACCCCGCCTCCGACAAGGCGCCCTTCGGGCAGGCCGTGCGCGCCCGCTCGGCGCTCGGCGGCGGCTGGCTGGGCTGGGCCGTCGCGGTCGACGACATCTCGGTGGCCGAGCAGCGCCTGGGCCGCGAGGCCGCGCAGGGCAGCCGGCACCGCCCCGACGGCACCGAGCTGCGCTGGAAGCAGATCGGCATCAACGGCCTGATGGCCGACCCGCAGCTGCCGTTCTTCCTGCAGTGGGAGGTGCCCGCCGACCTGCACCCCAGCCACGGCGCCGACGACGCCTACGCCCTGGCCTGCCTCGAGATCGCCGGCGACCCGCTGCGCGTCAGCGAGTGGCTGGGCGAGCCGGTCGAGGCGCCCCTCGAGGACGTCAAGGTCGACTGGGTGGCCCCGCACGGCACCCCCGGCGTGATCGCCGTGCAGATCCAGACCCCCGGCGGCCTGGTCCGGCTCTGAGGGAGCCGACGGTGCTGCCGGAGGGCACCCGCCCCAGCCCCAACATCTGGCACCACACCGACACCTACGAGCTCGAGAACCACGCCTTCGACCCCGACCGGCGCGTCGAGGCCGTGATCGAGGAGCTCGGTGGCTGGGCCGACCGCGACGTCCTCGACGTCGGCTGCGGCACCGGCTTCCACCTGACCCGCTTCGCGCGCGCCGCCGCGTCGGTGACCGGTGTCGAGCCGCACCCCGACCTGCGCGCCATCGCCGGGCGCCGCACCCGGCGGCTGGCGGCCGACCGTAAGGTCACGGTGCTCGAGGGCACCGCCCAGGACCTGCCGCTGCCCGACTCCAGCATCGACGTGGTGCACGCGCGCTGGGCCTACTTCTTCGGACCCGGTTGCGAGCCCGGTCTCGCCGAGCTCGAGCGGGTCGCGCGCCCCGGGGCGACGGCGTACGTCGTCGACAACGACGCGAGCCGCTCGACCTTCGGCGCCTGGTTCGCCCGTGGCTTCCCCGAGCACCCGAGCCCCGCGGTGAAGCAGGAGTTCTGGGCCGCGCAGGGCTGGCAGCGTGAGCCGGTGCTGACCCGCTGGGCCTTCGACACCCTCGCCGACCTCGAGGCCGTGGTGCGCATCGAGCTGCCCGGCCCGGCCGCCGAGCAGGCGCTGGCCGAGCACGCCGCCGCCGGCGGTGGCACCGAGGTCGACTACGCCGTCGACGTGTGGTGGCGCCGCTTCTGAGCGCAGCCCGATCGGGCCCGGTCGGGGCCGATCAGGACCGGTCGGGGCCCGAGGAGTCGCGCACGACCAGCGACGGGGTGAGCAGCACGCCCTGCTGGGCGACACGGGGCCGGCCCAGCAGGCCCTCGAGGGCGGTGACGACCTCGATGGCGACGTCCTCGAGGGGCTGGCGCACCGAGCTCAGCCCGGGTCGCACGACCTGGGCGACCTGCGAGTCGTCGAAGCCGACGACCGCGACGTCGTCGCCGACGCGCAGCCCGCGCAGCCCCAGGGTGTGCAGCACCCCCATCGCGAGGGTGTCGGAGGCGCAGACGAAGGCGGTGGGCGCGGCCTCGTCGAGGAGCACCTCGCTGGCCTCGCGGCCGCTCGCCACGGTGTCCTCCACGCGTGAGGCCAGCCCCGAGGTAGGCAGCCCGGCCTCCTTCATGGCGCGGTGCCAGCCGGCGCGGCGGTCCTCACCGATGCGCGAGTCCTTGCGCCAGCCGATCCAGGCGATCCGCTCGTGGCCCTTGGCGAGGAGGTGGCGGGTGGCGCTCTCGCAGCCGGCGGCGCCGTCGACGTCGACCCAGGCGTGCGTGGCCTCGGAGTTCTCCCAGGGCCGGCCGAACGCCACGAACGGCGCCCGGCGCCCGTCGAGCCACTCGGCCTGCGGGTTGCCGAGGTAGGTGTCGGTGACCACGAAGGCGTCGACCGCGGTCGAGCGCAGCAGGTCCTCGTAGCCCGACAGCGGGTCGGTGGGGTCGCCGGTGAAGAGCAGCACGTGGTAGCCGGCCTCGCGCGAGGTCTCGACCAGCGAGTGCACGAAGCGGTCCATCGTCGCGTTGGCGGTGCCCTCCTGGGCGGCCTGGATGCGCAGCCCGATCAGGTGGGAGGCGCGGGTGCGCAGGTTGCGGGCCGCGCGGTTGGGCAGGTAGCCGAGGTCGGCGATGGCCTGCTGGACGCGCAGCAGCGTGTCGGCGCGCAGCAGGTCGGGGTTGTTGACCGCGTTGGAGACCGTCTGGCGCGAGACACCGGCGCGCTCGGCGACGTCGGCCAGCGTGGGCGGCGGCCCGGACGTGCGGGAGCTGGTGCGGGACACGGTCACCACCCCTCGCCACCTCTTGATCGTTCCAAGTCCGACGGGAGCACTGTAACCACGACGGCCGCTCGGCGCTGTCGGCGCCCTGGCCTAGCGTGCCGGTCATGGCGAAGTCCTCCGCACGTGCCGCTCGGCCCACCTACCGCTGCTCCGAGTGCGGCTGGGAGACCGGCAAGTGGGTCGGGCGCTGCGGCGAGTGCCAGGCCTGGGGGTCGGTGGCCGAGGCCGCCGCGGCGCCCACGCTGCGCACCGCGGCCTCGCCGGTCACCACCCGCGCGGTCCCGATCGGCGAGGTGTCGGTCGAGGAGGCCGGCTTCCGCACCAGCGGGGTGCCCGAGCTCGACCGGGTGCTCGGCGGCGGCCTGGTGCCCGGCGCCGCGATCCTGCTGGCCGGCGAGCCCGGGGTCGGCAAGAGCACGCTGCTGCTCGAGGTGGCCGCCCAGACCGCGCGCTACCAGCGCCGCACCCTCTACGTCACCGGTGAGGAGTCGGCCTCCCAGGTGCGCCTGCGCGCCGACCGCACCGGCGGCGTCCACGACGAGCTCTACCTGGCCGCCGAGACCGACCTCGGGGCGGTACTGACCCACATCGAGGAGACCCGGCCCCAGCTGATCGTGGTCGACTCGGTGCAGACGATCGGTGCCTCCGGGGTCGACGGGGTCCCCGGCGGCGTCACCCAGGTCAAGGAGGTCGCCGCCGCGCTGATCCGGGTCGCCAAGACCCGCGGCATCACCACCGTGCTCGTCGGCCACGTCACCAAGGACGGCGCGATCGCCGGGCCCCGGGTGCTCGAGCACCTCGTCGACGTGGTGCTGCACTTCGAGGGCGACCGCAACTCCCGCTTCCGCATGGTGCGCGCGATGAAGAACCGCTTCGGCCCGGTCGACGAGGTGGGCTGCTTCGACCTCGGCCCCGACGGCATCAGCGCGGTGGCCGACCCCACCGGGCTCTTCGTCGAGCAGCACCACGGCCGGGTGCCCGGCACCTGCGTCGCGGTGACCATGGAGGGCCGGCGACCGATGCTGGCCGAGGTGCAGGGCCTGGTGACCCCCTCGCCCCTGGACCGGCCGCGGCGTACGACGTCGGGGCTGGACGGCTCGCGGGTGGCGATGGTGCTCGCGGTGCTGGAGCGGCACTGCGGGCTGCGACTCTCGATGCAGGACGTCTTCGCCTCCACCGTCGGCGGCGCGCGTCTGCACGAGCCGGCCAGCGACCTGGCGGTGGCGATCGCGCTGGTCTCCTCGCACCTGGCCATCGCGCCGCCCACCGGCGTGGTCGCGATCGGCGAGCTCGGGCTGGCCGGCGAGCTGCGCCGGGTCCGTGACCTGCCCCAGCGCATCGCCGAGGCCGCCCGGCTCGGCTTCCGGCACGCGGTCGTGCCGACCGAACCCGGCCGCCGAGGCCAGGGGGTCGGCACACCCCGCGAGATCGAGGGCATGCGGGTGCTCGAGGTGCCCGGCATCGCCAGCGCCCTCGAGGTGCTGCGCCTGACCGACCGGCCCGGCTGAGCCACCACGATCCGACGCCGCCCGGAATGATGACGCGCACCCGGGCGCGCCGCTCTAGACTTCGCAGGTCAGGGCGGATCGACCGCCCGTCCCCCCATGGAGGAGCCCCCGTGCCCGCCGAACGCTCGGACGACCTGCTGCGCCTGCGCGAGACGCTGGCCTCGATCGCCCCGGGCACCTCCCTGCGCGACGGCCTCGAGCGGATCCTGCGCGGTCGCACCGGCGCCCTGATCGTGATCGGCCAGGACGAGCGGGTCGACGAGATCAGCACCGGCGGCTTCGACCTCGACGTGCCCTTCACCGCCACCGGCCTGCGCGAGCTTGCCAAGATGGACGGCGCGATCATCGTCGACGCGGGCCTGACCCGCATCGTGCGCGCCGCGGTGCACCTGATGCCCGACCACACGATCCCCTCCGAGGAGACCGGCACGCGGCACCGCACCGCCGACCGGGTGGCCCGCCAGACCGGCTTCCCGGTGATCTCGGTGTCGCAGTCGATGCAGATCATCGCGGCGTACGTCGGCTCGACGCGCCACGTGCTCGAGGACGTCGGCCAGATCCTCTCGCGCGCCAACCAGGCCCTGGCCACCCTCGAGCGCTACAAGCTGCGCCTCGACGAGGTCTCGAGCACCCTCTCGGCGCTCGAGATCGAGGACCTCGTCACCGTGCGCGACGTCGCGGTGGTCGCCCAGCGCCTCGAGATGGTCACCCGCATCGCCCGCGAGATCGAGGACTACGTGCTCGAGCTCGGCACCGACGGCCGGCTGCTCTCGCTGCAGCTCGAGGAGCTGATCACCGGCGTCGACACCGAGCGCGAGCTGGTGGTGCGCGACTACCTGCCGGCCGGGCGCAAGGCCTCCACCCCCGAGGAGCTGCTGCACCAGCTCGAGGCCCTCTCCCCCACCGCGCTGGTCGACCCCGCCGCCACCGCCAAGGTGCTGGGCCTGGGCAACGGCGAGCACCTCGACGGCGCCGTGGCCCCCCGCGGCTACCGGCTGCTGGCCAAGGTCCCGCGCCTGCCCGGCCCCGTCGTCGACCGCCTCGTCGACCACTTCGGCACCCTGCAGAAGCTTCTCTCCGCCGGCATCGACGACCTCCAGGCCGTCGAGGGCGTCGGCGAGCTGCGCGCCCGCAGCGTCCGCGAGGGCCTCTCCCGCCTCGCCGAGTCCACGATCCTCGAGCGCTACGTCTGAGCCGCCCGCGGGGAGTTTCATCGGCCGGCCGACAGATCTCCTGGGTGGCCGATGAAGCTTCATCGTCCACCCGCCAGATTCATCGGCCGGCCGATGAATCTCCCCGCTCGCGGGCGCGGTGCTTGCCGTCGTGCAGCAGCGCGTTGAGCTCACCGCCGAGGAGCAGGGCCAGGGCGAGCAGGTAGACCCAGGTCAGCACCACGATGCCGCCGCCGAAGACGCCTAGCAGCGGGTTGCCCTCCCCGATGGTGCGCAGGTAGAGGCCGAAGCCGCCGCTGGCGGCCAGCCAGAGCACGGTGGTCGCGACCGCGCCGGGCAGCGCGGCCCGCCACGGCGTACGCCGGTTGGGTGCCAGGTGGAAGACCAGCGCCAGCCAGCCGACGAGCACCAGGGCCAGCACCGGCAGCCGGGCGAGGTCCCAGAAGTACTCGAAGGCGCCACCCAGACCGACGACGTCGGCCACGTCGGTGCCGCGGCCCAGCAGCGGGCCGACCACGACGACGGCCAGGGCGACCACCACGACCAGGACGGTCATCAGTCCGAGCCCCAGGCCCAGCAGCCGGCGGCGCAGCCACGGGCGGTGCTCGTCGCTGTCGTAGGCCAGGTTGAGCGCCTGCACCACGACCGCCCAGGCCCCCGACAGGGTGACCAGCGCACCCAGCGCGGCGATGGTGAGCAGGCCGCCGTACTCGCCATCGAAGACGGCACGCACCGAGTCGAGCACCGGCTCGCCGCGCTCGGTGAGCACCAGCCCGAGCGTGTCGACGACGCGGGCCTCGGTGCGCGCGGCCACCTCGGCACCGACGAGCGCCTCGAGGTAGGACAGCAGGCTGGCGGCGATCAGCAGCGCCGGGAACAGGCTCAGGACCGCGAAGAAGGCGATCTCGGCGGCCAGCCCCGCGACGCGGTCCTTGCGGACCTCGTCGACCAGCACGGCCCCCAGGGAGCGGCCGCGGGCCAGCACGAGGTCACGACGACGGGTCACGGGACCGAGCCTCGCACCCGGCTCAGTGCGCGGCCAGCTGGCCGCTCAGCCGGCCGTGCATGTGCAGCGACTGCTCGTTGAGGCCGTGGATCTCGACGGTCTTGCCCTTGCGCTCGTACTTGTAGGTGATCGAGTCGAGCGCGGCCACGGTCGAGGCGTCCCACACGTGGGAGTCGGCGAGGTCGATGACCACGTGCTCGGGGTCGTCGGCGTACTCGAACTGGGTGTAGAGGTCGTTGGAGGAGGCGAAGAACAGCTCGCCGACGACGGTGTAGCGGGCCTGCGGGCGCCCGTCGACCTCGACCAGCTCGCGCTCCACGGTGGCCAGGTGGGCCACGCGGCGGGCGAAGAGGGTCATCGCGACCAGCACGCCCACCCCGACCCCGATGGCCAGGTTGTGCGTGGTCACGGTGACCACGACCGTCGAGAGCATCACCGTGGTCTCGCTCTTGGGCATCCGGCGCAGGGTGCGCGGGGCGACCGAGTGCCAGTCGAAGGTGCCCACCGCGACCATGATCATCACCGCGACCAGCGCGGCCATCGGGATCTGCGCGACCAGGTCGCCGAAGCCGACGACCAGCACGAGCAGCAGCACGCCGGCGGAGAAGGTGGAGATGCGGGTGCGGGCGCCCGAGGCCTTCACGTTGATCATCGTCTGGCCGATCATCGCGCAGCCGCCCATGCCGCCGAAGAAGCCGGTGATCATGTTGGCCGCGCCCTGGCCCCACGCCTCGCGGGTCTTCTGGGAGTGGGTGTCGGTGATGTCGTCGACGAGCTTGGCGGTCAGCAGCGACTCGAGCAGGCCCACCAGCGCCATCGCCAGCGCGTACGGCGCGATGATCTCCAGCGTGGCCAGGTTGAAGGGCACGTCGGGGATCAACAGCGCCGGCAGCGTCTCGGGCAGGTCGCCCTCGTCGCCCACGTCGGGCAGCGCCCAGCCGACCAGCAGCGCGGCACCGGTGACGGCCACGATGACCACCAGCGGGGCGGGCACGGCGTTGGTCACCCGCGGCAGCAGCACGATCACGGCGACGCCGAAGGCCACCAGCGGGTAGACCAGCCACGGCACGTCGACCAGGTAGGGGATCTGGGCCATGAAGATCAGGATCGCCAGGGCGTTGACGAAGCCGACCATCACCGAGCGCGGGATGAAGCGCATCATCCGGGCCACGCCCAGCACGCCCAGCACGACCTGGATCGCGCCGCCGAGGATCACCGTGGCGATCAGGTAGTCGACGCCGTAGTCGCGCGCCACGGGCGCGATCACCAGCGCGATGGCGCCGGTCGCGGCCGAGATCATCGCGGGGCGACCACCGAGGAAGGCGATCGAGACCGCCATCGTGAAGGAGGCGAAGAGGCCCAGGCGCGGGTCGACACCGGCGATGATCGAGAACGAGATCGCCTCGGGGATCAGCGCGAGGGCCACCACGAGACCGGCGACGACCTCGCGGCGCAGGACGGCAGGGCGGCGCAGCGCACCCATGACGGTGTGCGTCTCGGCCGGGGGCAGGGTCGGCGAGGGCTGCAGCAGCGAGGTCTGGTCGGGCGCGGGGTTGCTCACGGGCTCTCCTGGGCGGTGCGGGGCACGTCGTCCGGGAGCGGCGCTGCGACCGGCCGACGTCGGGCTGGTGGTGCGAGGTCTGGAGCGGCGCGCGGGTGCGTGACACCGCCGCCGACGGGGTGACTCTACCCTGACGTGACGGGAGAGTGCGCATCGTCGGCCTACGCCGCGACGCTGGCACGGCTCACCGCTCGCGCTGGGCGCGCACCCGCTCGTCGAGGCCAGCAGCGAACTCCTCGGCCCAGGCCAGGCGGGTGCGCAGCGTGTCGACCCGCTCCTCGGCCGCGGCCCGCAGCGACTCCAGCTCGCCCAGCAGCCGGGCCCGCTCGGTGTCGTCGGGCTCGGCGTCGAGGGCGTCGACGACCGCCAGCAGCCCGCGCATGTCCTCCAGGGAGAAGTCGAGCGGCTTCATCCGCTTCACCAGCTCGAAGCGGTCGACGTCGACGGCGGTGTAGAGCCGGAACCCGCCCGCCGAGCGCGCCGAGGGGGTCACCAGCCCGACCTCCTCGTAGTAGCGCAGGGTGCGCAGGCTCAGGCCGGTGAGCGTGGCGACCTCGCCGATCTGCATGTGTGCGGACACGGCGGCGAGTCTAGGCCCGCCGCGAGACCACGACCGCCAGCGCGGCCAGCCCGGCGGAGAGCCCGAGCACCGCCACGAAGGCCGAGCGGTCGGCGGCGGTGCCCACCGCGGTGAAGAGCAGCCCGGCCACCGCGACCGCGACCGCGGCCCCGACCGAGTCGCTGATGGTGACCGCCGAGGAGGCAGTGCCGCGCTCGTGCACGGCGGTGCGCGCCAGCACGGTGGAGGTGATCCGCGGGTACATCAGCCCCATGCCTGCGGCCGCCACCAGCCAGCCCGCGCCGACCAGCACCCCGGGCAGGCCCAGCGCCGCCACCAGCAGCACCGCCACGATGCCGGCGCCCAGCACCAGGGCCCCCAGGCGCAGCGCCGCCTCGTCGGGCAGCCGGTCGCCGAGCCGTCCCTGCACGTGCGACGCCCCGGCCCAGCCCAGCGTGGCGACGGTCAGCACCAGGCCGCTGACCCAGGTGGCGGCGGCGTACTGCTCCTGCAGGAGGAAGGGCAGGTATGCCTCGGCGGCGAAGAAGGTGCCGCCGACCAGGCCGCGCTGCGCTATCACGGCCGGTACGCCGCGCCCTGCGCGCAGAGTGCCCCGCGGCAGCAGCGGGCGCACGGCGACCAGCGCGAGGGCGACCGCGACCGCGGCGACCCCGGCCCGGGTCGCGGCGGGCAGCGCACCGGTGAGGTTGAGGCCCACCACGGCCGTGGCGACCGCGGCCGCCAGCGCCAGACGTCGTACGCCGCCGCCCCGGGGCGCGGCGCCGGCCTCGGGCGGCTCGACGGCACGCAGGGTCGGCACCAGCAGCGCGAGCGCCGCGGCGGCGATGCCGACGACGCCGAGGAAGACCCAGCGCCAGCCGAGGGTGTCAGCGACGACGCCGGCCAGGAACGGGCCGACCAGGCCGGGCAGCACCCACGCGGCGGCGAAGAGGCCGAGGATGCGGGGCCGGTCGACGGGGTCGAAGACCTGCGCGACGAGCACGTAGAGCGCGACGACGAGGCCGCCGAGGCCCAGGCCCTGCAGGAAGCGGCCGACCACCAGCAGCCCCATGGTCGGGGCGAGCCCGGCGGCCAGGAGCCCGACGGCGAAGAGCGCGACCGAGGTCAGCAGCGGGCGCACCGCGCCGCGGCGGTCCGACCACAGCCCGACCGCGACCATGCCGACGACGCTGGCGGCCAGGGTCGCGGAGAAGGCCACGGAGAACCAGGCGCGTCCGTCGAGGTCGCGGGTCACGGCCGGCATCACCGTGGCGACCGCGAGGGCCTCGAAGGCGGCCAGGAAGACCAGGGCGACGGCGCCCGTGGTGGCGCCGCGGTAGCGCGGGCCCAGGAGCGGGGTCCGGGCGGGGCGCGCCCCGGCGCGGTCCCCGGCGCCCGTGGACGTGCTCATCGGTCGGCTCAGTCGGTGGCGACGGGCCAGATCCGCCGCTCGCCCTCGGCGGCGCGGACCTCCCCGATCTGGTGACGGCGCTTCTGGGCCTTGTAGGGCGCGGCGAGCACCAGCGCGGGGGCCTTCGGGCTGCGGTGCTCGAGCAGCACCTGCACCGCCCGGGCGCCGCCCACGATCGCGTCGAAGACCACGGCGACGGCGCGCACCTGGTCGCGCTCGGTGCGCAGCTTCTCGAAGAGCTCCTCGAGCAGCTGGTCGGGGCGCACGTCCTCGACGATCTCGACCATGCGGGTGCCCTGGCTGCCGTCGTCCTCGACGACCTGCACGAAGGGCAGCAGCACGTCGTCGGCGTCGAGCCGCTCCTTGGCGGCCTTGAGCGAGGCGTCGAGCAGCTCGTCCATCTCACCGGCCACGGTCTTGCTCAGGGAGTCACGCCAGGAGGTCATGGGCCCAGCCTCGCAGACGACGCGGTCACCGAGGGGATCCGAGGCGGGCCTCGGGGCGCAGCGACGCGTCGAGCGGCTCGCCGTCGGCCGCGGCCGCGAGGTGGCGGCCCAGCCCGGGCGCCTGCTTGTAGAGGTTGTGCCCGACCGGCAGCAGCACCCCGCCGGCCTCCCACACCGCCATCGCGTCGTCGCTCCAGGGCAGCGTGGTGACCCAGCAGTGCCGCACGTCGACCGGGTCGGGGTCGAGGCCGGGCAGCGCCCGGGCGACGTAGTCGCGGGCCCGGGCGGCGAGCTCGTCGAGCCCGGCGGGCACCGGCAGGCTGGCGTCGTCGCGGGCCGGGGTGGTCTGGCTCAGCCCGACGCCGTACGTCGCGTTGCCGGGCGCCGCGGCGGCGTACACGCCGGTCTCGCCGAAGACGCCGCTCGAGTCCTGGAGCGTGGCCAGCGTGCGGGGCGCCTCGCCCCGCACCGCGAAGGTCAGCCGCACGTGCGCGGCCTGCGCCACGGGCAGCGAGAGCCCCAGGGTGCGGGCCAGCGCGGGCGTGCCGCGCCCGGCGCAGGCCACGACGCGGTCGTAGGTGTCGGTGCGACCGCCGCTGCGCACCTCGACGCCGTCGCCGTCCCCGAGGGGGCGCACGGAGATCACCTCGTCGCGCACCAGCCGCTCGCCCAGCGCCGCGGCCAGCGCGGCGATGGTCGCGGTGGTGCGGATCGAGCCGCCCTCCTCGTCGAGCATCGCCGCGCCGTCGAAGCCGGCCAGCAGCGGCACGCGGGCGGCCAGCTCGTCGGCGTCGATGCGGCGGGCGGCGACGCCCCCGTCGACCAGCAGCGGCAGGTGCTCGTCGACCGTCGGGCCGATCGCGACCGCCCCGTCGGCGGAGACCATCTCGACACCCAGCCGCTCGCCCCACTCGCGGTAGGCCGCGCGGCTGGCGCGCGCGGCGGCGACCAGCCGCGGATCGTCGTGGGCGTGCCGGAAGATCCGGGACACCCCGCCCGACTGGCCGTTGCCGGGCTCGCCCTGCTCGTAGACGCGCACCTCGACGCCCCGCTCGAGCAGGGCGTAGGCGGTGCTGAGCCCGACGATCCCCGCCCCGATGACCGCGACCCGGGGCGGACCCGAGGCGACGGAGGGGACCTGCTCGACCTGGACGGCTGGTGCGGAAGTCGACATGGCTCCCAGCCAACCAGCCGCGCCCCCACCCGCCCGGGCGGTCGCTCAGCCCTCGAAGGGATCGTCCGCGCGGCGCCGCTCCAGCAGCACCGTGTCGCGC
The DNA here is from genome assembly GCF_030518195.1 of Nocardioides cremeus. GTDB lineage: Bacteria > Actinomycetota > Actinomycetes > Propionibacteriales > Nocardioidaceae > Nocardioides > Nocardioides cremeus. Next base: position 383,454 of record NZ_JAULSC010000001.1, on the reverse strand, counting down.
CAACGACCGTCGAGGCGCGCGATGCGGGAGCGCACCGCGAGCACCTGGTAGCCGGCGCTGCGGTGCAGCGCGAGGCTGGCCCGGTTCTCGGGGAAGACGACGGCCTGCAGCGTCCAGAGCCCGCCGGCGTCGGCCTCGATCACCTGGCGGTGCAGGAGCGAGCGGCCCACGCCGCGCCCGCCGGCCTCGGCGGCGACGTAGACGGTGGTCTCGCCGACCCCGGCGTAGCAGGCGCGTGCCGAGACCGGTGAGACCCCGGTCCACCCGACGACCCGGCCCGGCTCGGCCGCGAGCTCGGCGACCCAGCGGTGCCCCGGCAGCCAGCGCTCGCGCAGCACGTCGAGCGAGGGGACCTCGGTCTCGAAGGTGGCCTGGCGCCCGGCGATGCCCTCGGCGTAGATCTCCTGCACGCGCGGCAGGTCGGCCTCGGTCATCGCCCGGGTGCGCACGTCGCCGGGCAGGTCCTCGGGGCAGCAGGGCGACGCGGCCAGGGTGCCCATCACCACGTCGGCCGCGTGCGGCAGCCCGGTGCAGCACGCGTCGTTGACCGAGACCAGGCTGGCGGTGCCGACCTTGTCGACGACGACGAAGCCCAGCTCGGCCAGCCGGCGCACGTGGTGGGAGCAGGTGGCCTGGCTGATGCCCAGCGCGGCGGCCAGGTCGCCGACCCGCAGCGCACCCGAGGGGCTCGAGGCCACCGCGTGCAGCAGCCGCACCCGGGTCGGGTCGGCCAGGGTCGCGAACCACTCGGCGTACGTCGTCGCGGTGTCGAGGTCGAGGCCCACGGCGGGTCCGGTGCGGGTGGCGCTGGTCATGACGACCAGCCTAGCCTCGATCGACACAGATCGATGGTTGCGTCCATCGATCACAGTCGATACCGTCTACATCGACCGTCGTCGATGAACTGAGGACCCGATGCCGTACCTCGCCCTGACCCCCACCACCGCCCAGCCGCTCGTCGTCGTCGGCGCCGGGCCCATCGGGCTGGCCGCCGCCGCGCACGCCCACGAGCGCGGGCTGCCCGTCGTCGTGCTCGAGGCCGGCGCGAGCCCGGCGGCGGCCGTCACCGAGTGGGGCCACGTGCGGCTCTTCTCGCCGTGGTCCGAGCTCGTCGACGACGCCGCGGCGCGGCTGCTCGAGCCGACAGGGTGGACCCGGCCCACCGACCCGACCCCGCCCACCGGCGCCGAGTGGGTCGAGCACTACCTGTGCCCGCTGGCCGAGGCCCTCGTCGCCGCCGGCGTCGAGGTCCGCACCGGGCACCGCGTGACCGGGGTGGCTCGCCAGGGCCGCGACCTGCTGGTCGCCGTCGACCGCGAGCGGGTGCCGTTCGCGGTGCACGTCGAGACCCCTGGCGGCCACGAGGTGCGCAGCGCCGCCGCGGTCGTCGACGCCTCCGGCACCTGGGGCCGGCCCGGCCCGCTGGGCACCGACGGCTACCCCGCCCCGGGCGAGCGCGAGCACGCCGACCACGTCACGTACGCCGTCCCCGACGTCGACGACCCCGCCGTCCGTGCCCGGCTGGCCGGCCGCCACGTGGTGGTGGCCGGGGCCGGGGCGTCGGCGCAGAACGCGCTGGTCGCGCTGGGCCGGCTCGCCGCCGAGGAGCCCGGCACCCGGGTGACCTGGCTGCTGCGGCGCGGCGACGTCGGGCACGCCTTCGGCGGCGGCGACGCCGACGAGCTCGAGGCCCGCGGTGCCCTGGGCGAGCGCGCCCGCGCCGTCGCCGCGTCGGGCACCGTCGAGACCGTCACCGGCTTCCGGACCACCTCCGTGCGCCGCGTCGAGGAGACCGGGCGACTGGTGCTGACCTCGCTCGACGGTCGGGAGGTCACGGGCGTCGACGAGGTGGTGGCCGTGACCGGCTTCCGCCCCGACGTGTCGTGGCTCAGCGAGGTCCACCTCGACCTCGACCCCGAGCTGTCGGCGCCGCGGCTGCTGGCCCCCGAGATCCACCCCGAGCACCACTCCTGCGGCTCGGTCTCACCGCACGGCGCCTCGGTGCTGCGCCAGCCCGAGCAGGGGCTCTACATCGTGGGCATGAAGTCCTACGGCCGGGCGCCGTCGTTCCTGACGCTGACCGGCTGCGAGCAGGTCCGCTCGGTGGTGGCCGAGATCGCCGGCGACCAGGAGGCCGCCGACCGGGTCGAGCTGGTGCTGCCCGAGACCGGCGTGTGCGGCGCGGCACCGACGTACGACATCGAGGGCGACACCGAGGGCGACGCGCAGGCCGGGGCCGGCTGCTGCTCCCCCGCCGGCCCGGAGCTGCTCGGCGTGCCCGCCGTCAGGTAGGGCTCAGCCCCGGCCCGCCACCAGGGCCTGGAGGTCGAGGTGCGGGTTCATCCGCTCGATCGCCTCGAGGCGCCAACGGTCGGAGAAGAGCGCCAACAGCACCCCGTCGGTGCGCTGCATGACCTCGACGCCGCGCAGCGCGGCCACCTCGTCGCGCTGCTCGGGGTCGACCCGGCGGGCGATGGAGTAGTCGAGGTGCTCCAGGCGCACCGGGGCGCGGTACTCCGCCTCCATCCGGGAGGTGACCACCTCGAACTGCATCGGCCCGACGGCGGCCAGCACCGGGGCGTGCTCGCCGCGGAGCTCGGAGCGCAGGACCTGGATGACGCCCTCCTGGTCGAGCTGCTCGATGCCCTTGCGGAACTGCTTCCACCGCCCGGTGTCGGTGACGCTGACGGTGGCGAAGTGCTCGGGCGCGAAGCTGGCGATCGGCGGGTAGCGCACCGGCGGGCCGGCGTGGATCGTGTCGCCGACCCGCAGCGCCGAGGCGTTGACCAGACCGATGATGTCGCCCGGACGGGCCCGCTCGACCGAGGTGCGCTCGCGGCCGAAGACGGCCTGGGCGTACTTGGTGGTGAAGGGGCGCCCGGTGGTGGCGTGGGTGACGACCATGCCTCGCTCGAAGGTGCCCGAGCAGACGCGGGCGTAGGCGAGCCGGTCGCGGTGGGCGGTGTCCATGCCCGACTGCACCTTGAAGACGAAGGCGCTGAAGTCGTCGTCGGGCTGGCGCTCGCTCTCGTCGACGGCCGTGGTGGGCCCCGGCGGCGGGGCCAGCTCGAGCAGCACCCCGAGCAGCTGGGCGACGCCGAAGTTCGACAGCGCCGAGGCGAAGAGCACCGGGGTGGTCCGGCCGGCCAGGAAGCTCTCCTGGTCGTGGTCGGCGCCGTCGGCGCTGAGCAGCTCGTGGCCCTCCTGCGCCTCCGCCCAGCGCTCGGGCTCCGCGGCGGCGGCGGCCTCGGCGTCGAGGTGCTCCTCGGGCGCCCGGGTGCTGCCGCCCGCGGTGCGGGTGTAGCGCACGAACCCGCCCGTACGCCGGTCGAGGACGCCGCGGAAGTCGCCGGCCACGCCGACCGGCCAGGTCAGCGGGGTGGGCCGGAGCCCGATCTGCTTCTCGATGGAGTCGAGCAGCTCGAGCGGGTCGAGGCCGGGGCGGTCCCACTTGTTGATGACCGTGATCACCGGGATGCCCCGGTGGGCGCAGACCTGGAAGAGCTTGAGGGTCTGCGGCTCGAGGCCCTTGGCGGCGTCGACGAGCATCACCGCGGAGTCGACCGCCGAGAGCACCCGGTAGGTGTCCTCGGAGAAGTCGGCGTGGCCGGGGGTGTCGACCAGGTTGACCACGTGGTCGCCGTACGCGAACTGCAGCGCGGCGGAGGTGATCGAGATGCCGCGGGCCTTCTCCATCTCCATCCAGTCGGAGACCGTGCCCTTGCGACCACCCTTGCCGTGCACCGCTCCGGCCTCGGCGATCACGGCCGCGTGCAGGGCCAGCGCCTCGGTCAGCGTCGACTTGCCGGCGTCGGGATGGCTGATGACGGCGAAGGTCCGGCGCGGTCGGAGGTCGGGTTCATCCACCCGTCGACTCTACGTGGCGGCCGGGGACCACTACCCTGACGGGGCGGCCGGGTGACCCGGCTGCTTCCCCTACGCACGTGAGGACACCGAGTGAGCCACCCCCACCCCGAGCTGCAGGCGCCTCCGAAGCTGCCCTCCGGCGCCCTGCGGATCGTGGCGCTCGGCGGCCTCGGCGAGATCGGCCGCAACATGGCGGTCTTCGAGCACGAGGGCAAGCTGCTGATCGTCGACTGCGGGGTGCTCTTCCCCGAGGAGCACCAGCCGGGCGTCGACGTGATCCTCCCCGACTTCACCTGGATCCGTGACCGCCTCGACAAGATCGTCGGCGTCGTGCTGACCCACGGCCACGAGGACCACATCGGCGGCGTGCCGTACCTGCTGCGCGAGCGCCCCGACATCCCGCTGATCGGCTCGCGCCTGACGCTGGCGCTGATCAAGGAGAAGCTCAAGGAGCACCGGATCCGCCCCGAGCTGCGCGAGGTCAAGGAGGGCGACCGGATCGACCTGGCCCCCTTCGACTGCGAGTTCGTCGCGGTCAACCACTCGATCCCCGACGGGCTCGCCGTGGCCATCCGCACCCGCGCCGGCATGGTGCTGCACACCGGCGACTTCAAGATGGACCAGTTCCCCCTCGACGGCCGGATCACCGACCTGCGCGGCTTCGCGCGGCTGGGCGAGGAGGGCGTCGACCTCTTCATGACCGACTCCACCAACGCCGAGGTGCCCGGCTTCACCACCTCCGAGCGCGACCTGACCCCGGCGATCGAGCACGTCTTCCGCACCGCGCCGCGCCGCGTGATCGTCTCCAGCTTTGCCAGCCACGTGCACCGCATCCAGCAGGTGCTCGACACCGCGCACGCGCACGGCCGCAAGGTCGCGTTCGTGGGCCGCTCCATGGTCCGCAACATGGGCGTGGCCGGCGACCTGGGCTACCTCAAGGTGCCCGAGGGCCTGATCGTGCCGCTCGACCAGCTCGAGCGGCTGCCCGCCAACAAGGCCACCCTGATCTGCACCGGTTCCCAGGGCGAGCCGCTGGCCGCGCTCTCGCGGATGGCCTCGCGCGACCACAAGATCCGGGTCGGCAAGGGCGACACCATCCTGATGGCCAGCTCGGTGATCCCGGGCAACGAGAACGCCATCTCCAACGTGATCAACGGGCTGACCCGCTGGGGCGCCAACGTCGTGCACAAGGGCAACGCCAAGGTGCACGTCTCGGGCCACGCCAGCGCCGGCGAGCTCGTCTACTGCTACAACATCATCAAGCCGCGCAACGTGATGCCCGTGCACGGCGAGTACCGCCACCTGCGCGCGAACGCCGACCTGGCGATCGCCACCGGCATGAACCCCGACAACGTCGTGCTGGCCGAGGACGGCGTGGTCGTCGACCTGGTCAAGGGCCGCGCCAAGATCACCGGCAAGGTGCCCGCGGGCCTCGTCTTCGTCGACGCCCAGCAGGTCGGCGGCGTCACCGAGGCCACGCTGAAGGACCGGCGCACGCTGGCCGAGGAGGGCGTGGTGACGGTGCTCGCGATCGTCGACGCCGACACCGGCAAGCTCGCCGACCGGCCCGACTTCCTGGTGCGCGGCTTCGTGCACGAGCCCAAGGCCTTCGACCCGGCCGTCCAGGTCATCGAGAAGACCCTGGCCCGCGCCGCCGGCGAGGGCATCGGCGACGCCCACCAGCTCGAGCAGATGATCAGCCGCGACGTCAGCCGGTGGGCGCACAAGACCTTCCGCCGCAGCCCGCTGATCATCCCGGTGGTCGTCGACGCCTGACCTCGAGGTCCCGGTCCCGGGTGCCGGGACCGGGGCCTCGCAGGTCCGTCTCACCCACGATCGCGTCGTGGCCGTGGCGCCAGAACACGTAGCGCGCCGACAGGTTGACGATCGTGGCGATCCGGTTGCGCACGCCCAGCAGGTAGAACACGTGCACCGCCATCCACAGCAGCCAGGCGAGGGTGCCGGTGATGGTGGGCAGGTGCTTGACCTGCGCCACCGCGGCGCGGCGGCCGATGGTGGCCATCATCCCCTTGTCGCGGTAGCGGAACGGCGGGGGCGGTGGCTCGCCCCGGACCCTCGCGGCGATCACGCCTGCGGCGTACCGCCCGCCCTGCAGCGCGGGTTGGGCCAGCTGCGGCAGCGCGTCGTCGCCGGGTCCGGCGGCGATGTCGCCGGCGGCGAGGACACCGTCGCGGCCGACGACCCGCAGGTGGTCGTCGACCTGCACCCGGCCGCCCTTGCCCTGTGGGAGGTCCCACTGGGACACGACGTCGTGGACCGTCACGCCCGAGGCCCACACGACGATGCCGGCCGGGATGTGGTTGCCGTCGGCGTCGACGACCCCGTCGGGGCGCACCTCCTGCACGGCGGTGTCGACCCGCACGTCGACCCCGCGCTCGACCAGCGACGCGAGGGCGTACTCCTGCGCCTTGCGGGAGAAGGGCTTGAGCAGGACCGGCATCATCTCCAGCAGCGTGATGTGCGTCCTGGCGGGGTCGAGCTCGGGATAGGTGACTGCCATGTCGCGGTTGCGCAGCTCGGCCAGCGCACCCGCGGTCTCGACCCCGGTCGCACCACCGCCCACGACGATGATCCGCAGCTCGCGGTCGGGGTCACGAGCCGCGGCCCGCTCGAGCTGGGAGAAGACCTCGTCGCGGATCGCCAGCGCCTGGGAGCGGGTGTAGAGCGGCAGCGCGTGCTCCTGGGCCCCCTTGATCCCGAAGAAGTTGGCCGTGGCCCCGGCGGCGACGACCAGGTGGTCGTAGGCCACCCGTTGCCCGTCGTCGAGCACGACCTCGCGCGCGTCGTGGTCCATCGCCTCGACCGTGGCGTTGATGACCCGCACGTTCTTCTGCTTCGACCGGATCGTGCGCAGGAACCAGGTGACGTCGCCGGCGTTCAGCGAAGCGGTCGCGACCTGGTAGAGCAGCGGCTGCAGCGTGCTGTAGGTGTGCCGGTCGACCAGCGTGACGTCGACGTCCTCGTCGCGCAGCCGGCGTACGGCGCTCAGGCCGGCGAAGCCGCCCCCCACGACGACCACCCGTGGTCGGGCGGCGTCACGCGTCGCGGTCTCAGTCATCGTCATCAGCTCCCATCGACTCGACGACCTGCTTGTCGCCCCGCTCGAGCAGCAGCGTCCACAGCGCGGCCCCGGCGATGCCACCGACGACCGGCCCCACCACGTAGATCCACCAGCCAGGGAAGGCCCCGGCGACGATGTCGGGGCCCAGGGTGCGTGCCGGGTTCAGGGAGGCACCCGAGATCGGCAGCGCGAGCAGCACGGCCGCGCCGACCCAGAGCCCGATGGCGAGACCGGCGAACGTCCCCGCGCCGGGGGCTCCCTCGTAGACAGCCGTGGCCATCACGACGACCAGCAGCACCGCGGTGATGACGAACTCGGTGACCAACGCCGTCCACCAGCTCACCCCCTCGCCCGGCTGCGTCCCGCCGAGCGCCAGCTCCTTCGCCACGTCCCCGAACATCAGCCAGTTCATCAACCCGGCCAGCAGCCCGCCGATGAGCTGGGCCAGCACGTACGCCGGCACGACCCGCCACGGGAAGCGCCCGACCGCGGCCAGTGCGATCGTCACCGCCGGGTTGATGTGGGCGCCTGAGATCTCAGCCACCGTGTAGACGGCCGCGAGGATCCCGAAGGCGAAGGCGAGCGCGATCGCCACGTCGTCGACGACGCTGAAGCCTTCACTCGGGTCCAGCCGCTGGGTGGCGAGCACCGCCGCGGTCCCCGCGAAGACCAGCATGAAGGTGCCCACCACCTCGGCGAAGAACGCGGCGGTCCCCGCAGCCGCCCGGCCCTGACGGGCTCCGGTCGACTCGTTCGTCGCCGCCATCGTTCACTCCCAGGGGTGCAGCAGGACCTTGGAGTAGCCCTCCTCGCGCTTGTCGAAGCGCTCGTAGGCCTCCGGCGCTCCCTCGAGCGGGAGCTCCTTGGACACCACGAACCCGGGCTCGGCCCGCCCCGCGATGATCAGGTCGCGCAGCTGGCGGTTGTAGGCCTTGACGTCGGCCTGGCCGGTGCCGATCGTCTGGCCCTTCTCGAAGAACTTGCCGATCTCGAAGAGCAGCTTGCCCTCGGCGGCGTTCTCGTCGGGTGCGCCGGGGTCGCTCGGGACGTAGAGGCCGACGACGCCGAGCCTGCCGGTGGGCCGCACGGTGTGCACGAGCTGGTTGAGGACGATGGCGGGCTGCTCCTCGCCCTCCGAGACGGTCGCCTGGTAGCCGACCGCGTCGATGCCCTTGTCGGTGCCCTCGCCGGCGGTCTGGTCGGTGATCACCTCCACCGGGTCGACCTCGGCGAAGTTCACCGGGATGGCGCCGATCTTCTCGGCCAGGTCGAGCCTCGAGGGGACCTTGTCGACGAGGAAGACCCGCGACGCGCCCTTGATGAGGCTGGAGTAGGCGGCCATCAGCCCGACGGGGCCGCCGCCGTACACCGCGACGGTCTCGCCCGGGCTGACCTGCGCCATCGTGGCGGCGTGGTAGCCGGTCGGGAAGATGTCGCTCAGCATCGCGAAGTCGCGCTCGTGCTGGTCGCCCTCGGGCAGCGGGAGGCAGTTGAAGTCGGCGAAGGGGACGCGCAGGTACTCGGCCTGGCCGCCGCGGTACGGGCCCATGCTCACGTAGCCGTAGGCACCGCCGGCGAAGCCCTCGTTGACCGTGAGGCAGAAGCCGGTCTTGCCCGCCAGGCAGTTCTTGCAGAACCCGCAGGCGACGTTGAAGGGGATCGAGACCCGGTCGCCCTTCTTCAGCGACGCGACGCCGCTGCCGACCTCCTCGACGACGCCCATGTTCTCGTGGCCGAAAACGATGCCGGCCTCGGCGCCGGTGCGCCCCTCGTACATGTGCAGGTCGGAACCGCAGATGGCGGCGGTGGTCACCTTGATCACGACGTCGGTCGGGTCCTCGATCCTGGCGTCGTCGACCTCCTCGACCTCGACCTGGTGCGGCTCCTTGTAGACGACAGCTCGCATCTCGCTCCTCCTTGGTGTCGGGACGGGTCGCGCGGCAGCGCGATGGCGCACCCGTAACCAGCCGGTGTCCTTTGCAAACATCGCGGCGGTGAACAGCGGCTGTGGCGGCGACCACCCACCGGGACTTGCAGCCTTAAGTTCTTTAGGCAGCTTTACGCGTAGTAGATAAACGTGGATAAAGAACCTAAGGTCGCGCCATGGACCCCGTCGCGAACCCCTACACGCCCAACGCAGGCGCGCAGCCCCTCGCGGTGCGGGGACGCGACGTCCAGATGCAGACCTTCGACCTCCTCCTTCGCCGGATGAGCGTCGGCCGGACCGAGCAGTCCATGATCATCACCGGCTTGCGTGGCGTCGGAAAGACAGTCCTTCTGGGCAAGTTCCGCAGCAAGGCCCAAGAGCTGAACTGGGTCGTGGTCGAACGCGAGGTCTCCAAGCACGACGACGAGCACTTCCGCCGGCAGATGGTGAGCGCCATCCGGACATCGCTGTTCGAGATGTCACCCAAGGCTCGCTGGAGCGACAGGGTGCTTCGCGCAGCAGCCGTGCTCAAGTCCTTCAGCATCTCGGTCGACCCGGCCGGGACCTTGACCGGCGGCATGGACGTCGATGCAGCCGAAGGTTTCGCCGACCAGCAGGATCTGCAGGCCGATCTCTCCGACCTGCTTGTGGCGGTCGGCGAAGCCGCGCAGGACACCGGGCGGGGACTGGTGTTGCTCTTCGACGAGGTGCAGTTCCTGTCGACCAAACAACTGGAAGCTCTGATCTCAGCCCTCCACAAGACGGTGCAACGCGGGCTGCCGGTCACGATGGTCGGCGCGGGCCTTCCCCAGATCGCCGAACTGGCGGGCGACGCCAAATCCTACTCGGAACGACTGTTCAAGTTCCCGCACATCGGCAACCTCGAGGACGGGGACGCACGGGCCGCCCTGGTCGAGCCCGCCAACGCCGAGGGGGCTGGCTACAGCAACGATGCTCTCGACCTCGCCCTCGAGGTCACGAGCGGCTACCCCTACTTCATCCAAGAACTCGGCTACGCAGTATGGGGTGTGGCAGCGGGCCCCACAATCACGCGTGACGACGTCGAGCTAGCCGTGCCGCTCTATGAGGCGAAGCTCGATGAGTCGTTCTTCCGGGTCCGTCTGGACCGCGCAACCGAGATGGAGCGCATCTACCTCCGCGCGATGGCTGAGCTCGGTCCAGAAGCCCAGAAGGCGCAAGACGTCGCGGCCGTGATCGGACGGAAGTCCACCCAGATGGGACCCACTCGGGCCCAATTGATCAACATGGGACTGCTTTACACGCCTGAGCATGGGTATGCGGCGTTCACCGTGCCGCACTTCGACAAGTTCATGCTTCGCGCAATTCCCGACCTCATCATGCCGCCCGAGCGGTCGAAGAAGACCCGGGCCAAGGACTGAGCGAGCGCAGTAGGCGTCGCGCCGACGGACCGCCCGCGCGACCCGCGGCTCAGGCGCCGGCAGCGGCCCGCTCGAGCTCGGCGACGTCGAGCCTGCCCATGGTCAGCATCGCCTCCATGGCGCGGCGGGCACGGTCGGGGTCGGGGTCGTCCAGCAGCTCGTTGAGCCGTCGCGGGACGACCTGCCACGACAGCCCGAAGCGGTCCTTGATCCACCCGCACGGCCCCGGCTCACCGCCGTCGGCACCCAGCGCGTCCCACAGCCGGTCGACCTCGGCCTGGTCGTCGCACTCGAAGACCAGCGACACGGCCTCGCTGAAGCGGAACTCGGGCCCGCCGTTGAGGGCCTGGAGGCGTTGGCCGGCGAGCGTGAAGTCGACGACCAGCACCTGTCCGGCCGGCCCGGCCGGGGTGTCGGCGGGCGAGCGCCACACCTTCTCGACCTGGCTGCCGGGGAAGATCCCCACGTAGTGCTCGGCGGCCTGCTCGGCCACCCCGTCGAACCACAGGCAGGGGTACATCGTCGTGTTCGTCATGAGGAGGTGGACCGTCGCGGCGCGGGCGACTCATCGCCCGCGCCGCGTGCGGCTCAGATCTGCGACTGGACCCCGGCGAGGAGCTGGCGGGCCATCACGATCCGCTGCACCTGGTTGGTGCCCTCGTAGATCTGGGTGATCTTGGCGTCGCGCATCATCCGCTCGACCGGGTAGTCGCGGGTGAAGCCGTAGCCGCCGAGCACCTGCACGGCGTTGACGGTGACCTCCATGGCCACGTCGGAGGCGAAGCACTTGGCCGCGGCGCCGAAGAACGTCAGGTCGGCGTCGCCGCGCTCGGAGCGGCCAGCGGCGGCGTACGTCATCTGGCGCGCGGCCTCCACCTTCATGCCCATGTCGGCGAGCATGAACTGCAGGCCCTGGAAGTCGGCGATGGACTTGCCGAACTGCTCGCGCTCCTTGGCGTAGTCGAGCGCGTAGTCGAGGGCGCCCTGCGCGACACCGACGGCCTGGGCGGCGATGGTGACGCGGGTGTGGTCGAGGGTCTTCATGGCGGTCTCGAAGCCGGTGCCCTCCTCGCCGATCATCCGGTCGGCGGTGATGCGCACGTTGTCGAGGTAGACCTCGCGGGTCGGCGAGCCCTTGATGCCGAGCTTCTTCTCCGGCGCACCGAAGGAGACGCCCTCGTCGGACTTCTCGACCACGAAGGCCGAGATGCCCTTCGAGCGCTTCTCGGGGTCGGTGACGGCGATGACGGTGTAGAACTCCGACTCGCCGGCGTTGGTGATCCACCGCTTGGTGCCGTTGAGCACCCAGTGGTCGCCGTCGCGCACCGCGCGGGTCTTCATCGACAGCGCGTCCGAGCCGGCCTCGGGCTCGGAGAGGCAGTAGGAGAAGCCGCCCTCCCCGCGTGCCAGCGCGCCGAGGTACGTCGCCTTCAGCTCGTGCGAGCCGGCGATCTGCACGGGCAGCGAGCCGAGCTTGTTGACCGCGGGGATCAGCGAGGACGACACGCAGGCACGCGCCACCTCCTCGATCACCAGCACGGTCGCCAGCGCGTCGGCGCCGGCGCCGCCGAACTCCTCCGGCACGTGCGGGGCGTGGAAGTCGGCGGCCTGCAGCGCGGCCGAGGCCTCGTGCGGGAAGCGCGCCTCCTCGTCGACGGCGGCGGCGTAGGGCGCCACCTTGGCCTCGACCAGGTCGCGCACGGCGCCGCGGATCGCGCGGTGCTCCTCGGAGAGGGCGTACAGGTCGGTCGTCTCGCTCACGGGTGCACTCACTTCTTGTCGTAGGTGTAGAAGCCACGGCCCGACTTGCGGCCCAGCAGACCGGCGTCGACCATCCGGGCCAGCAGCGGCGGCGGGGCGTAGAGGGGCTCCTTGAACTCCTCGTACAGCGACTCGGCCACGGCCTTGGTCGTGTCGAGGCCGATCAGGTCGGCCAGGGCCAAGGGGCCCTGCGGGTGGGCGGCGCCGAGCACCAGGCCCTGGTCGATGTCCTCGGCCGAGGCGAAGCCCGACTCCATCATCCGGATGCCGGAGAGGATGAAAGGCACCAGCAGCGCGTTGACGACGAAGCCGGCGCGGTCCTGGCAGAGGATCGAGCGCTTGCCGAGCAGGTCCTCGACGAAGGACCGCGCGGTCGTCGTCGTCTCCTCCGAGGTCAGCAGGCTCGGCACCAGCTCGACGAGCTTGAGCACCGGCACCGGGTTGAAGAAGTGGATGCCCAGCACCTGCTGGGGCCGCGAGGTCACGACGCCGAGCTTCATGATCGGGATCGACGAGGTGTTGCTCGCCAGGATCGCGTCGGGGGCGGTGACGACCTGGTCGAGGCGCTTGAAGAGGTCGACCTTGACCGCCTCGTCCTCCACGATCGCCTCGACGACCAGGCCGCGGTCGGCAAGCGCGTCGAGCTCGGTCTCGACCCGGATGCGCTGCAGGACCTCCTGGGCGGAGTCGAGCTTGCCGCGCGACTCCGCGCGCTGCAGCGAGGCCTCGAGCCGGGCCCGTCCGGCCTCGGCCGCCGCCTGGCTCGACTCGACGACCACCACGTCGAGGCCCGCCCTCGCGGAGACCTCCGCGATGCCGGCTCCCATCAGGCCGCAGCCCACCACTCCGACGTTCTCGACACTCGTCACGCGCGCTCCACCTCTCTATTCGGTACTCAGTACCGTACTCTCGGCATCGAGTCTCACCAATCCTGGGAGGTCCGGTGCCTGCTTCGAACAGGCCCACGAGCAGGCCCACCAGCAGACCCGGCGCGGGCGAGGTCCGCGACCGGCTGCGGGCCGCCGCCTTCGCCCTCTTCGAGGAGCGCGGGTACGACGCCACGACGGTCGGCGACATCGCCGAGGCCGCGGGCGTCGGGCGCACCACCTTCTTCCGCGCCTTCGGGTCGAAGGAGGACGTGATCTTCCCCGAGCACACCGCCCTCCTCGAGCGGGTGCGCAGCCGCCTGGAGACCGCGACCACACCCGGCGCGGCCACCCTGATCGGGATCGCCGAGGCGACCCGGCTGGTGCTCGAGCACTACCTCCAGGAGGGCGACCTGGCCCGCGCCCGCTACCGGCTGACCCGCACCGTGACCACGCTGCGCGACCGCGAGCTGGCCAGCACCCTGCAGTACCACCGTGTCTACCGCGACGCGCTGCGCGCCTGGACCGGCGAGGAGGCCGGGCGCGACCTGCGCGCCGAGCTGCTCGCCGCGGCCGTGGTCACCGCCCACAACCACGTGCTGCGCCGGTGGCTGCGCGGCGTCGTCGACGGCGCCGGCGCCGTCGAGGAGCTGGGCCTGGCGCTCGAGGAGGCGCTGGGGACCGGCCCGAACGGCGCGCTCCCCCGGCCCGCCGACGAGGGCACCTCGATCGTGGTGCTGCGCACGCCGTACGACGTCGACGCGGTGCTGCCGGCCCTGCGCCGCGCGCTCGCCGACGACGCGCCACGCTGAGGCCGGGCCGATTCCCGCACGGCGCGCCGCCTGCGGTGGGACCATCGGTGCACCATGAGCACCGAGGACCAGACCCCGGGCGACGACCTCGTCGACCGGTGGCTCGCGCACCGCGCCCAGACCGCTGAGGACCCGGCGACCCGGCCGCGCACCTACGGCATCGCGCGCACCCAGCCGGCCGGTCGTACTGCGTCCCCGGACGCGCCCGCGCCATCCGAACCACCCGCGCCGCGTCCGTCCGCGGCCGCGAGCGTGGCGCACGTCCCTGCCGACGCGGTCACGGCCGACGAGGAGCTCGACGAGGCTGAGGAGGCTGAGGCTCGGGAGCTCGAGGAGGTCGAGAACGCCGAGAACGCCGAGGAGCTCGAGACCCCGGCAGCCGTGCCGCCGGAGTCGACCCCGGTGGCCGCTGCCGCCGCCTCCGAGGTCGGCATCGACCTCGCGGGCTTCGAGCCGGTGCTGACCGCGTCGGCCCGGCGTGCGCTCGAGCAGGGCGAGCAGCGAGGCAGCCGGGCACGTCGCGGCCGACGCCGCGCCGATGAGGCTGTCGCCAAGCCGGTCGCCGAGCCGGTGGTGAGCCCAGAGACCGACATGGCCGGTCCCAGCCCCGACGCGGCGGAGGAGCCCGAGGTTCCGGCGCCGCCCGACCACGTGGGCGCCGGTCGCGACGTGCTCGCACTCCTGGGCGCTGCCACGCCGGCGCCGGTGGCCGAGCCGACGCTCGACCCGGAGCCGGAGCCGACGCCCGAGCCCGAGCCGGAGCCGGAGCCGACGCCTGACCCGGAGCCCGAGCCGGAACCGGAGCCGACGCCTGAGCCGGAACCGGAGCCGACGCCTGACCCGGAGCCCAAGCCGGAACCGGAGCCGACGCCTGACCCGGAGCCCGAGCCGGAACCGGAGCCGACGCCTGACCCGGAGCCCGTGGGTGACCCGGAGCCCGAGCCCGAGCCGACACCCGAGCCCGAGCCCCGCCCGGCCCGCACGCCGCGCCTGGGCGCTGTCGCCTCGTCGTTGCGGGCGGGGGTGCAGCGGGCCGTGTCGGGAGACCCCGAGCAGCAGGTCGCCCGACCCGCGCCCCCGCCGGCCGCACCGGCACCGGCCCCGGCGTCGGACCCGGCCCCCGCCAGGGTCTCGACGCCACCCGCCCCACCGTCGACCGCCCTGCCGACCGAGCTGCACTCGCCCGGCGGCGTCCGCGCCGCGACCGGCGTGCTGCTCCTGCTGGCGCTGGTCGCGACCGGGATCGCCGGCTACGTCGCCTACCAGGATCCGACCGAGACGGCTCTCGGCGTCGCAGGTGTGCTGGCGCTGCTCACCGCCGTGATCTGGGCGGTGCGCGCCAGCGCCAGCCCGACCCGGATGTCGCTGCAGCAGGGGCGGCTCGAGATCCAGAGCGCTGCCGGGCGCCACCTCTTCGACCTGGGCAACCCGCACACCTCGATCGAGGTCCGCGGCCGCCCCGGGTCGCGCGGCTGGAAGGTGCTCTTCCACCGTCGCGCGATGGCGCCCTTCGTCATCGACGCCTCGATGGTCGACCCCGCCGCCTTCACCGAGGTCCTGCTGCTCCACCGTCCCGACCTGGCCGCTCCGACCGAGGCCGTGGGGCAGCGCAGCTGATCCGCGCGAGAGCGCAACCGACGAGCCGGGTCACAACCGGGCCCGCTCCTGCTGGACGGCGAGCACCGCGCACAACCCGGCCAGGACCGCCAGCACAGGAGCCACCGAGAACCGCTGCGCGAGCGTGGTGATCATCAGTGGGAACCCGAACCCGATGTAGGCGGTGGCGTAGAAGGCCGCCGACACGGTGCCCAACCGGCCTTCGTTCGCCAGCGGGGGCAGCCGCGAGATCCCGCTGGCGAGCGCGAGACCGCCGCCGGCCCCGAGCGCCACCGAGGCCGGGACGGCCAGCAGCAGGAGACCGGGCACGGCCGCCGCAAGCGCCGTACCGCCCAACCCGACGACTCCGCAGGCGGCCGCGACGGGTGCGGTGCGCGGCCCGAGCCGACCCTGGAGCGGCGCCGCCAGGGCTCCCGCACCGAGGGCGAGACCGCCCATGAGCCCCGTCAGCGCCACGGGTGCGACCGGGAACCCGACGAGGACCGGCACCGCAGCGATCGCGCTCGCCGGGAAGGCGTAGACACAGATCGCCAGTGGGGCGACGACGAGCAGGGCGGTACGCCGGGCACCGGGCCGGAACGCCCCTGGAGGGGAGGCACCAGCGCTGCTCGGCGGCCGGACCAGCGACTCGGCCACCGACCGCGCGGCCAGGAGCGCCACCAGCAGGACCACCACGTGCAGCAGGTAGGGCAGGACCAGGGGCCAGGGCCCCCACTGGCCGATCAGGCCGGCGTAGACCGGACCGATCGCGAAGCCTCCCGTCATGGCGACCGCGGCGGTGCGAGGACCCGCAGGACTGCCGCGGCGCAGGGCGGTCTCGACCAGCCAGGCGCTGCCGACGCTGAACACCGTCCCCGAGGCGGCCCCCTGGAGGAACCGGACGACGTAGAGGAGCAGCTCGCTGTCGACCGCGAGGACGAACAGCGCCGACGCGGCGGCCGCGCAGACCGCCCCCGGCAGCACGACCCGGCGCCGCCCGAGCTGGTCGGCGGCCCGGCCCGCGAACGCCAGCGCCAGCATCAGGCCGAGGGCGTAGACGCCGAAGATCGCAGTCAGCGACGCATCGGTCATCGCGAGCCGCTCCCTGTAGAGCAGCAGGAGAGGGGTGGGGACGTTGGTCCCGGTCGCCACCGCGAGCAGCAGCACCGCCAGTCGTCGATCCGGGCTCCAGGTCACCCGGCCCAGCCTCGCACGGGTCCCGCCGCGCGAGGCGACGACGTCGCCGTCGTCCCGGCGCTCAGACCCGGTCGCCGACCTTCGTGCCGCGCTCGCCGGCGTCGGTCAGGCGGGCCTCCTCGGCGGCCTGGGCCTCGAGCTCCTCGCGGCGCTCGGAGTCCCTGCGGTGGCGCAGGTCGTCGTACTCGCCCGGTTCGGAGACCAGGTCGGTGGCGCCGCGTTGCAGACGGCTCAAGGCGTTGCGCCCGAAGATCTGCTGCTCGGTGGCGGTCCGCTCGGAGCGGCCGCGGCCCAGGAAGGAGACGAACCAGTGCAACACCGCGGTGACGCGGTTCTTGAAGCCGGTGATGTAGAAGAGGTGCACCGCGAGCCACATCAGCCAGGCGATGAAGCCGGTCAGGCGCAGCTTGCCGACCATCGCGACCGCGCGGAAGCGGCTGATGGTGGCCATCGAGCCCTTGTCGAAGTACTTGAAGGGCTTCTGGGCGGGCTTGTCCTTGAGGCGGCCGTCGATCTCCTTGGCGGCGTACTTGGCGCCCTGGATGGCGACCTGGGCCACGCCCGGGAGGTTGTCGAGGGAGATCATGTCGCCGACGACGAAGACCTCCGGGTGCCCCGGCAGGGTCAGGTCGGGGTTGACGCTGATGCGGCCGGCCCGGTCGAGCGGGGCGCCGGTCTGCTCGGAGAGGGTCTTGCCGAGCGGGCTGCCCTGCACGCCGGCGGCCCAGATCTTGGTGATGGCCTCGACGCGCTCGGTGTGGCCGTCCTTGTAGGACATCTCCAGGCCGCGCTCGTCGACGTCGGTCACCATCGCCCCGAGCATCACCTCGACGCCGAGGTCCTCGAGCTCCTTCTTGGTCTTCTCGCCGAGCTTGGCTCCGAAGGGCGGCAGCACCTGCGGGGCGGCGTCGACGAGCAGCACCCGCGCGCTGCGGGTGTTGATGTAGCGGAAGTCGCGGCGCAGCGTGCGGTGCGCGAGCTCGGCGATCTGGCCGGCCATCTCGACGCCGGTCGGCCCGGCGCCGACGACCACGAAGGTCAGCAGGTGGTCGACCTCCTCGCCGCGGCGCGCGGCCAGCTCGGCCATCTCGAAGGCGCCGAAGATGCGCCCGCGCAGCTCGAGGGCGTCGTCGATGCTCTTCATGCCGGGCGCGAACTCGGCGAAGTGGTCGTTGCCGAAGTAGGACTGCCCCGCGCCGGCGGCCACGATCAGCGAGTCGTACTCCGAGACGGTCTCGCGGCCCAGCACGTGGGAGGTGACGCGGCGCTGCTCCAGGTCGATGTCGGTGACCTCGCCGAGCAGCACGGTGGCGTTGTCCTGCCCGCTGAGCACCTCACGGGTCGGCGGGGCGATCTCGCCCTCGGAAAGGATGCCCGTGGCGACCTGGTAGAGCAGCGGCTGGAAGAGGTGGTGGGTCGTCTTGGCGACCATGGTGACCTCGACGTCGGAGCGCCGCAGCTGCTTGGTGCCGAAGAGGCCGCCGAAGCCGGAGCCGATCACCACCACCCGGTGGCGTCGTCCCGCGTCGGGCGATGCGTCCTGGGTCGCGGTCATGGGTGCTCACCTCTCGTGTCCGGGGGCGCTGCCCCGGTTCGTCGTACGTCGTGCGGTCGTCGTGCGGCGCCGGGTCGTGCGGACGTCCGCCCCATCATCCCCGATGCCCCGTCCACCATCGTCTCAACCAGCACCGCCCCCTCCACCATCCGTATGGTCGGTCACATCCCGGTGACGTAGGTGAAAATGCTCGTACCTGCCGTTTGTCCCGGAGCCCGGGTGGGTAAGCGGGCACCAGAGCGGTCGCCACCGCCTGTCCTGATGTCCACCGTGGGAGTCCGCCCGTGCCGCTGAACCGGCCCGCCCTCTTGCTGGGCGCGGGACCCCGCAGCGTCCAGGACGCGAGGCGCTGGGTCGTGGACACCTGCCGTGACATCGACCGGCCCGAGCTGGCCGAGTGCGCCGAGCTGGGCGTCTCCGAGCTGGTCACCAACGCGCTGCTGCACGGCGAGGCACCGATCCGGGTCCGGGTGCGTGGCACCCGCGAGCACCCCCGCGTGGAGGTCCGTGACGCCTCGCGGGAGCGGCCGGTGCTGCCCGCGCCGCCCGAGGACGGCGACGAGGACGACCTGCTGCTCACCTTCGGTCGTGGCCTGAGCATCGTGGCGCGCTCCTCCGACGCCTGGGGTGCCGAGATGGAGTCCGACGGCAAGGTCGTCTGGTTCGCCCCGGCGGCCAGCTTCGCCGACGACGAGGGCGTGCAGGGCGTCATCACCGGGCTCGACGAGCAGCCCGTCGCGCCGCCCGCCGACCCGGTGACCGTGCGCGTCGGCGACGTCCCCGTCGAGCTGCACCAGGCCTTCCAGCGCCACTTCAGCGAGCTGCGCCGCGAGGTGCGGCTGCTGGCGCTCGCCCACGAGTCCGACTACCCGATCGCCAAGGAGCTCTCCGACCTCTTCTCCGAGGTCGACCGCGAGCTGCGCCACGGCCTCGGCGCCGATGCGGTCGCCCTCGCCGAGTCGCACGACGAGGTCACGGCCGACATCGAGGTGGTGGTCGCGCGCTCGAGCGCCGACACCACCGAGCACTTCATCGAGCTGCTCGACACCGCCGACGCGTTCTGCCGCCAGCAGCGGCTGCTCTCCCTGGCCCGCTCCGAGGAGGAGCGACGCTTCCAGCAGTGGTACCTCGGCGAGTTCGTGCGCCAGGCCCGGGGCGACCAGCCGGTCCCCTGGTCCCACGAGACCCACTCCGGCGTCTGACCCACGCCCGCACTGCTTCGGGCCGGCAGTCGGTGCGCACTAGGGTCGGCGGGTGAGCCCGCACCCCCCGACCGGCGCGAGCGCCGGGCCCGCTGCGCTCGCCGCGGTCGCAGCCGGCGGCGCGGCCGGAGCACTGCTGCGCTGGTCGGTCGGCGAGGTCGTCACGACCGGCAACGCGCTCGTCGTGGCGACCGCGGTCGTCAACGTGGTCGGCTCCTTCGCGCTCGCCGCCCTCCCCGCGCTGCGCGTCGTACGCCGCACGCCGCTGCTGCAGCTGGGCCTCGGGCCGGGCCTGCTGGGTGGCTTCACCACGCTCTCGGCGGCCTCGGAGCAGACCCGGTCGCTCCTCGACGCCGGCCGGGTGCCGGCAGCCGCCGCCCTCGTGGTGCTGACGCTGGGCGCCTCGCTCGCGGCGGTCGCCCTGGCGCGGCGCCGCTGGCCGCAGGAGCAGCACCGGTGACGCCGCTGCTGGTCGCCCTCGGCGGCGCGGGCGGTGCGGCGCTGCGCTGGCGCCTGGGCGCCCTCCTCGACTCGGCCGCGTCCCCGCGCGGCACCCTGCTGGCCAACCTGGTCGGCTCGCTGCTGCTCGGGCTGCTGCTCGGCCTGGCCCTGGGCGGGCACACCCTGGCCCTGCTCGGCACCGGGTTCTGCGGGGCGCTGACCACCTACTCCTCGTTCGCGGTGCAGACCCACGACCTGGGTCGCCGAGGGGCGGCGTACGCGCTGGTGACGCTGGCGGGCTCGCTGGCCCTCTGCGCCCTGGGGTTCGTCGTCGGGGCCCGCCTGTGAGGTGCGACCGGCCGGCTCAGGCGTAGCCGAGGTCGTGCAGGCGCGCGTCGTCGATGCCGAAGTGGTGGGCGACCTCGTGGACCACGGTGACCCGCACCTCGTGGGCCAGCTGCTCGGGGGTGTCGCAGAAGTCGAGCAGCGGGCCGCGGAACAGGAAGATCCGGTCGGGCAGCGCCGCGGGCGCCCAGGAGTCGCGCTGGGTCATCGCCAGCCCGTCGTAGAGCCCGAGCAGGTCGTCGGGCTCCTCGGGCGGCGGCTCCTCCTCGACGAGCACCACGACGTTGCGCACCAGCGAGGCCAGCTCCTCGGGGATCTCGTCGAGCGCGGCCTCGACCAGCGCGTCGAAGCGCGCCGGGTCGGTGACCAGGGGGTCGAGCGGGTCGAGTGGCACCGCTCCATCGTGCCCGAGAAGCACGAGAGCTCCGAACCGTGACGGTCCGGAGCTCTCGTGCTTCGTGCTGGCGACCCCGACGGGACTCGAACCCGCGGCCTCCGCCGTGACAGGGCGGCGCGCTAACCAACTGCGCTACGGGGCCATCGCTCGTGCCGGTCAACCTCACCGGCGAAGCGTCGAAACCCTAACCCACGACCGCGACCACACCCAATTCGAGGGCGGTGGAGCCGTGTGACGGGCCTTGAGCAGTACCCCCAACGGGATTCGAACCCGTGCTACCGCCGTGAAAGGGCGGGGTCCTGGGCCGCTAGACGATGGGGGCAGGACGCGGCCGAGCATAACGCGAGCACCCGGCGCCCGCGTGCGTCGGCTCGCGACCGGCCCGGGACGGCTGGCAGGCTGGGCCCGCCCCCGCACGGTGGGCGCGCGCCGAGGAGGAAGGGACGGGTCCGCATGGCGAAGCCGACCCTCCAGTCGATCGCCGACGAGGTCGGGGTCAGCCGGATGACGGTCTCCAACGCCTTCTCCCGCCCCGAGAAGCTCAGCGCCGACCTGCGCACCCGCATCCTGGCCACCGCCGAGAAGCAGGGGTACGCCGGGCCCGACCCGGCTGCACGCGCCCTGGCCCGCGGCCGCACCGGGACGGTGGGGCTGCTCGTCACCGGGCGGCTGGGCGACAACGTGCGCGACGCGGTCGGCACCGAGTTCCTCGTCGCGGTCGCCGACGCCCTCTCCGACCACGGGCTCGCGCTGACCCTGATCGTCGCCGGGGTGGGCGGCGAGGTGGTGCCGGCGCGCGACGTGCCGATGGACGGTGCGCTCGTGCACGTCAGCGAGCCCGGCTCGCCCGACGTGGAGTGGCTGCGCCGCCGCGAGCTGCCGCTGCTCACCGTCGACCAGGACCCCCTGCCCGACGTGCCCAGCATCAACGTCGACGACCTCGCCGGGGCCCGGGCCGCCGCGCAGCACCTGCTCGACCTGGGGCACCGGCGCATCGCGACCCTCAACCTCGACCCGCCGAGCCCGCCCTCGCTGGAGCGCGCCCGCGGCTGGGCGGAGGTGCTGGAGCCGGCCGGCGCCGCGCTCGTCGAGGCGGGCGCGGCGTTCCGGCCCCCGGAGGCGGCGTACGACGCTGCCTTGCGGCTGCTGGAGCGCCCCGACCGGCCCACGGCGCTGCTGTGCTTCTCCGACGCCTTCGCCGCCCAGGCCCTGCGCGCCGCGGAGGCGCTGGGCCTGCGGGTGCCGGAGGACCTGTCCGTCGTCGGCTTCGACGACGGCCCGCTGGCGACCTCGCTGGCCCCGGCGCTGACCACCGTGGCGCAGGACGTCACCGAGAAGGGCCGGCTCGCGGTGGCCGGCCTGCTGCAGGTCATGGCCGCCGCGCGCGCCGCCGACACCCCTGCCGGCAGCGCCGGCGCGAGCCGGACCGTGATGCCGACCTCGCTCGTCGTGCGCGGCAGCACCGCCCCTCCCCCGACCGATTCGTGACGTCCCGGGACGCTGCGGTAAGGTGACCGCGCTCGGGCAGGTAGCTCAGTTGGTACGAGCGTCCGCCTGAAAAGTGGAAGGTCGGCGGTTCGACCCCGCCCCTGCCCACGAGCACCGCAGGGCTCTGACCTGCAGCGAGAGCCCCCGTCGCCCAGCGACGGGGGCTCTTCGCGTCGACGCGCCCCGACCCCTACGGCCCGCACTCCGCACCGGCCCGCCTCTCACCCCTAGGCGCTACTTGTGGGGTGAGGACCGCGATGGGATGGTGGGCAAAGACCCTCGCTGGAGACCACGGCGGGGCAGGCACCTCCCATCGACGGGTTGCCACGCATGAACAACGTCTCCCCCCTCAGCACGACCATGACCAGGGAGCGTCGCCGCACGGCGACCGCCAGGTTGCTCACCGAGGCCCACAGCCAGCCGCCCGGTCCGGGCCGCGACGCGCTGCTCGACCAGGTGGTGCTGCTCAACCGGGGCGTGGCCACCGCGGTCGCCGCCCGCTACCGCGACCGCGGTGTCGCCTGGGAGGACCTGGAGCAGATCGCGCTCGAGGGCCTGGTCCGCGCCGTACGCCGCTTCGACCCGGAGGCCGGCGACGACCTGCTGGGCTTCGCGGTGCCCACCATCCGCGGCGAGGTGCTGCGCTACTTCCGCGACCACGCCTGGTCGGTGCGCCCGCCGCGGCGCGTGCAGGACGCGCGCCGGCTGGTGGCCCAGTCGCGCGACCGGCTCCGGGTGCAGCTGGGACGCGAGCCCTCGCGCCTGGAGGTGCTGGCCGACACGGGCCTCGACGGCAGCGACTACGACGACTCCCAGCGTGCCGACGGGTGCTTCGCCGCCACCTCGCTCGACCAGCCACTCGACGGGCAGACAACCACCACCCTCGGTGACATGATGGTCGACGAGCACGACGAGGAGGAGGCGAGCGACATGCGCCTGCTCCTGGCGCCGGCGATGCGTCGCCTCGGCGAGCGGGAGCGGCGCATCCTGCAGCTGCGCTTCGCCGAGGACCGCACCCAGGCCGAGATCGGGCGCGAGCTCGGCATCACCCAGATGCACGTGTCGAGGCTGCTGGCCCGCATCCTCGAGAAGCTGAGAAAGGACATCGCTGCATGACTCCAGGGGGGACCCTCGGCCCGCACACCCGCGAGACGGCGTACGCCGCCCTCTTCGCGCGGATCAGCGAGGGCCTGCTGGGCGACCCCTCCACGCCGCTGACCTTCCAGCGCGTCGTCGAACGGGCGCGCGAGGTCGTCCCCGGCTGCGAGGGTGCGGGCATCACCCTGCGCGGCCGGGGGCGCAGCTCCGAGAGCACCGTGGCCGCGACCTCGGAGCTGGCCCAGGAGGCCGACCGGCTGCAGTACGAGCTCGACGAGGGCCCCTGCCTCGACTCCGCCCGCGGCAGCTCCGACGCCACGACCCTGGTCTCCGGCGACCTGCGCCACGAGGAGCGGTGGCCCGCGTGGGCCGACTCCGTCACCCGGCTAGGGGTGCGTTCGGTGCTCAGCATCCGGCTGCACACCGAGGTCGAGAACATCGGCGCCCTGAACCTCTACTCCCGCACGACGAAGGCCTTCGGGGACGAGAGCGTGGAGCTGGCCGAGATCTACGCCATCCACGCCACCAGCGTGCTCAGCCAGGCCCGGCTGGTGACCGGGCTGCGCACCGCCCTGGAGTCGCGCCACGACATCGGTGTGGCGCAGGGCGTGCTGGCCGTCACCTACGACATCAGCTACGAGCAGGCCTTCGAGCTGCTGCGACGGATCTCCAACGACACCAACACCAAGCTGCGCGACGTGGCCCGCCAGGTGCTCAGCGAGCGCGGTCTCCCCGCGGCGCTGCTGCACTGAGGCCCGTGGCCGCCGACGGGTCGACCAACCCGTGCTCGAGCGCCCAGGCCACGGCCTGGGTGCGCCGGGTGACACCGATCTTGCGGTAGGCCGAGCGGATGAACGTCTTCACGGTGTTGACCGTGACGTAGCAGTGCCGCGCGATCTCCTCGTTGCTCAGCCCGAGCGCGATCAGCTCGACCATCTCGCGCTCCCGCGCACTCAGCTCCACCGGCACCGCGCACGGCCCCACCGAGCGCAGCGTCTCGTCGCGCCCCTCGCCAACCCCCGAGGGCCCGTCCGCCTCGCGGGACGGCGGGACGTCGACCAGACCGACCATCCGGTGCGCCAGCCGGCTCAGCTCGGCGTGCAGCTCCTGTGCACCCAGCGCCCGGGACACTCCCACCGCGGGGCAGGGCACCTGGGCCCGCCGTCCCTGCTCGCCCGGCCACACGTAGGCGACCGGCAGCCAGCCCCGGTCGACGACGCGCCGCAGGAGCGCCCGGTCGTCGCTGCTCATCGGCGCCGAGGGCTCGAAGACCACCGGCCGGGGCGCCTGCAGCGACAGGGTCGCGTCGAGCACGTCGACGCGCGCCGTCGGCACGAACGGCTCCAGCAGCGCGCGCAGACCGTGCGTGAGCAGCCCGGACTGGCCGACCACGGCGATCCTGACGCCGTCGTCGGCCGGACGCGGCGTCGGGGCGAGGCTGGCGGTTGTCATGGTGTACCTCCCGGGAAGTGAGGTCGCCCCCGTACCCCCCTGCCGTTAGGCGCATGCCTGGCGCTCGGGCCCCGCGAGTGTGACCTGCACCATCACGCCCGAGACGCCGGGTCCCTGCGCGATCGCCCAGGAGCACGGCTTACTATCTCCTCGAAACTCTTGCTGGAGACCACGGCAAGACGGAGTCCTCCTGCACCTCAGGGCCCATGTCTGCAGCCTCCACACCGCCGGGTCCGGGCGAGCCCGGCCACCACGACCGCATCTACGCGGCCTACTTCGCCCGCATCAGCGAGGGCCTGCTCAGCTCGGGCGACGAACCGGTGACGTTCGAGCGCGTCGTGCGCCGGGCCGTGCAGATCGTCCCCGGCTGCGACGAGGGCGCCATCACCGTCGCCCGCCGGCGCCGCGACGCCGTGCCGGCTGCCGTCACGACGCCCGCGCTCGGGCTGCTCGAGCGGATGCTGGATGGCGACGGCGACGGCCCGTCCTGGCCAGGGAGCGACAGCGGGATGCTGCTGTCCGACGACCTGCGCCACGAGCGTCGCTGGCCCGACTGGTCGGCGGCGGCCGTCGACCAGGGCTTTCGCTCGGTCCTGGCGATTCGGCTGCAGACCGAGGCCAGGGAGATCGGCGCGCTACGGCTCTACTCGCGCCGACCGCGCGCCTTCACCGACGACGCCCTCGACATCGCGGAGATCTACGCGACGCACGCGGCCACCGCGCTCAACCAGGCGCGCCTGGTCACCGACCTGCGCACGGCCCTGGAGTCGCGGCACGAGATCGGCGTCGCCCAGGGCATCCTCGCGATGCGCTACGAGATCGGCCACGAGCAGGCCTTCGAGCTGCTGCGCCGCTACTCCAGCCGCACCAACACCAAGCTGCGCGACGTGGCCCGCATCGTGGTCGCCACCCGCGCGCTCCCCGAGGACGACAAGGGACCGGACTGACTCAGCCCCGCTGGGCCTGGGCGACCACGTCGAGCGCGGTGCGGGTCAAGGTGGTGCCGTCGCACCGGGAACGCTCCAGCAGGCGTTCATAGGCGGTGGCCATGTCGACCCGCTCGAGGTAGGCCAGCACGCCCTTGGCCTGCTCCACCACCTCACGGGCCCGCAGCGCGTCATGCACCAGTCCGTCGACGTGGTGCCGGGGCACCGGACGGGCGTGGACCACCAGCAGCGTGGCCATGTCGGCCACGGCCTGCACCATCTCCTCGTCCTCCGCGGCCAGACGGCCCTCGGCGTGGAAGATGTTCAACCCGCCGATGGTCGTGGCGCGGTAGCGCATCGGGAACGCCACCACCGACCCGAAGCCCGCCGCGGCGATGCCGTGCCCCACCTCGCCCCAGCGCCGGACCATCTCCTCGCCGCTCGCGCGCACCATCCGGTCGGTGCGCAGGCACTCCACGCACGGACCCCGGTCGTGCTGGATCTGCAGCATCTCGATCTCCGCGGCCCGGTGCGAGGTGGCGCTGAGCAGCGCCACCCGGGAGTCGTCGCCGTCGCGCGTCATCACCGCCACCGCCGCAGCCCCCAGCCCGGCGGCGCAGTCGGCCACCAGGGTCGCCAGGGCGTCCGTGACGTCCTCGGGACCGCGCGTCAGCGCGGCCGCCGCGCCGCTGAGGGCGTGCCGCACGGTCGTGTCGCTCATCGGGGACCTCCGTGGGGGTCGTGGCTGAAGTCGAGCTCGCCGCTCACGACCCGGCGCGCCACCTCGTGGACGCTGGCGTCGTGGGCGAAGGCGTGGGCGCGCAGGATGGCCGCCGCGTCGGCGGGGCCGATCCTCAGCTGGGCCACGATCGCGCCGGTGGCCTGGGCCACCCGGTCACGCTCGGACCACAGGCCGCGGCTGTCGTCGTCGTACGCCGCCTGGCCCAGACACGCGGCACCGACGGCGTCGCCGAGGAAGTGCAGGCTCTCCTGCTCCTCGTCGAGCACCCCGGCCTCCTCGAAGTGCACTGTGACGACGCCGACCACCACCCCGTCGGGGCGCATCGGGAGGGCGTGCACGTGGGCGGGGTGCTCGGGGGACAGCCCGGAGAGCCGCGGCCACGTCCGGACGTGCGCCTCGTCGGAGTCGACCGAGGCCACGATCCCCGTGCGCAGCGCCTGCAGGGTCGGGCCCTCCCCCGCCAGGTCCTGGGCGTCCTCGTAGCGCGCGGCCGACTCGTCGGTGGCGCACAGCAGGGCGCGCTCGTCGCCCAGCGCACCCAACGAGATCGCGCCCCGCTCGGCGCGGGCCAGGCTCACGTAGGCCGTGCACAGGCGGATCGAGAGCGGCGCCCCCGCCAGCTCCTGGCGCGCCAGCAGCCGGGTCAGCTGCACCAGCAGGTGCGCATGCTGCGACACGGCGACCACCTCGGTCTCCGCCCCGGTGGGCCGGGACGAGCGTGGACAGGACAGGACGGGTCGGACGGCGTCCGACACACCGCCAGCCTACGCCCGGTGCGCCTCAGGCGTTGGAGGGCGGCGCGGAGACCGCCGCCAGCATCCGGCCGACCTCGTCCTCGGGCATCGCGCGCGCCACGTCGGCCTGGCTGAGCATGCCGACGAGCTCGTGCCCGTCGATCACCGGGAGCCGGCGCACGTCGTGGTCCATCATCGTGCGCAGCGCCTCGCTGGCGTCGTCGTCGGCCCCGATGGTCACCGGCTCCTCCCCGCAGAACTCCGCCACCAGCACCTGCGAGGGGTCCTTGCCGTCGGCCACGCAGCCCACGACGATGTCGCGGTCGGTGACGACGCCGTGCAGGCGCTGGTCCTCGCCGCAGATGGGCAGGGAGCCGACCCCGAGGTCGCGCATCCGGGCGGCCACCGTGGCCACGGTCTCGTCGGTCCGCGCGCAGTGGGCGTCGGGGGTCATCAGCTCGCGTGCAGTGGTCATCCTGCCTCCTCGGTTCGCGCCGCCGGCGGGTCCGGTCGGTCGGCGGTCCCGGTACCCGCGCACTCGCTCGGCCATGCCGCATCCGTGGCGCAGCCGCCCGACCGGGTGGTGAGAGGGGTGCTTGACCGCGCCTAGCGTCGGGGCCATGCCCAGCACCGCGCAGCAGTCCTCGACGACACCGTCCGCCGCCCGCACCCCCGGCACCCGCGCGCTGGCCTGGGCGGTCCTGGCCGCCGCGGTCCTCGAGGTGGTCGCGCCCGCGATCACCCTCAACGGGCCCGGCTCCTCCCCCGACGCCGGCTCCGGGCCCGAACTGCTGATCACCCCGGCCGGCTGGGCGTTCTCGATCTGGGGCGTCATCTACGCCCTGGCCATCGCCCAGGCCATCGGGGTCCTGGCGGCCGGCGCCGAGCACACCAGCCGCCGGCTGCAGGTCGCCCAGCTCGTGCTGTACGTCGGCGGCGCGGTGTGGATCGCGGTGGCCGGCGTCGACAGCGTGCTGGCCACCGCCGCGGTGCTGGTGGTGATGGCCGTGGCGGCGACGCTCGCCGTGCTGACCGTGGCCACGCTGCGCGGCGGCCCCGACTGGCTGCGGCTGCTGAGCCGGGCGGCCGTGGGCCTGTACGCCGGCTGGGTCACCGCGGCGGTCTTCCTCAACGTCTCGACGGCGCTGGCCGAGGTGGGCCCGCTCTCGGTGCGCGACACCGGGTGGCAGGTCGTCGCACTGGCCCTGTCGGCACTGGCCCTCCTGGTGGTCACCGTGCTCACCGGCGCCGTCGTCACCTACCCGCTGGCAGGTGCCTGGGCGATGCTCGGCATCGGGGTGACGGCCGCCGGCGACGGCACGACCGCGGTGCTCGTCACCGCGGTGGTCTCGGGCCTGCTGCTGCTCGCGACCCTCGTGGCCGTGCGAGCGAGCGCTCGCGGCCGGGCCGGCTGAGGACCTGCCCGCCTCGCCCACCCCCACGGTGCGGCGCGCGGCTGCGACAGTGGAGGCATGGACGTCGCCCTCACCCTGGTCGCGGGCACCCTGCTGATCGCCGTCATCATCGCGGCGAACGGCTACTTCGTGGCCCAGGAGTTCGCCTACATGGCCGTCGACCGGTCGCGCCTGAAGGCCATGGCCGGGCGCGGCGACAAGGCCGCGCGCCGCACGCTGCGCATCACCGACCGCACGTCCTTCATGCTCTCGGGCGCCCAGCTCGGCATCACCGTGACCGGGCTGCTGGTCGGCTACGTCGCCGAGCCGGTGCTGGGCACCGCCATCGGCGAGGTCCTGGGCGGGGTGGGGGTGCCCGCCGCCACCGGCATCCTGGCCGGCACCCTGCTGGTGCTGGTCCTCTCGACCTTCGTGCAGATGCTCTTCGGCGAGCTGTTCCCCAAGAACCTCGCCATCGCCCGGCCCTACCCGGTCGCCCAGCGCCTCTCGCGCTCGACGCTGCTCTACATGGGTGCCTTCGGCTGGCTGATCAGGGTCTTCGACGCCGCCTCCAACGCGCTGCTCAAGGTGCTGCGCATCGAGCCGGTGCACGACGTCGAGCACTCCGCCAACCTGCACGACCTGCGGCGCATCGTCACGGTCTCGCGCGACGCCGGTGAGCTGCCGCCCGAGCTGAGCCTGGTCCTCGACCGGATGCTCGACTTCCCGCAGCGCCCGGTCGGCCACGCGCTGGTGCCGCGCTCCCGCGTCGACGTCATCTCCCAGGACACCCCGCTCGCCGAGGTCCGCGACGCGATGGAGGGTGGCCACTCGCGCTACCCCGTGCTCGACGACGAGGGCGACGTCGTGGGCGTGGTCCACCTCGTCGACGTCCTCGACGCCCTGCACGGCGTCGGCGACGACGAGGCGGCCGCCACCCGGCCGGTGGCCGAGGTGGCCCGCCCCGCCACCGTGGTGCCGAGCCTGATGCTGCTGCCCGCGGCGCTGGCGGCGATGGAGCGCAGCGGCGACCAGATGGCCTGCGTGGTCGACGAGTACGGCGGCTTCGTGGGCGTGGTGACGGTCGAGGACCTGGCCGAGGAGGTGGTCGGCGAGATCACCGACGAGCACGACGTCGACGAGGCGCCGCACCTGGTGCCGCCCGGTGCCGACGGCCGGTGGAGCGTGCGCGGCGACGCTCCGCTCGACGAGGTCGAGCGCGAGATCGGGGTGGCGCTGCCCGAGGGCGACTACGTCACCCTCGGCGGCCTGGTGATCTCCGCGTTCGGCGCGCTGCCCGACCGGGGCGAGCGCGTCGTGGTGGCCCTGCCCGACGACCCCGCCGACCTGGCCCACGACGACGACCCGCCCGGTCGCCACCTCGAGGTCGAGGTGCTCGAGGTCGCCAGGCACGTGCCCACCCAGCTCGCCGTTGCCCTGCGCACGAGCGAGCCCGAGACCCCCGGCGACCAGCCGAGCACCGAGAGCGAGGGCGCCCGATGACCGGTCTGGCCGCCATTCCCGTCACCATCGCGATCATCGCGGCGAGCGCCTTCTTCGTGGCCACCGAGTTCTCGGTGATCGCCGCCCGGCGCACCCGCCTCGAGGCCGCCGCCGCCGACAGCCGCTCGGCCCGCGCCGCGCTGCGCAGCGCCTCGGAGGTGCCGCTGCTGCTGGCCGGCAGCCAGCTCGGCATCACCGCGTGCACCCTCGCGCTCGGCGCGGTGACCAAGCCGGCCGTCGACCACGCGCTCGAGCCGGTGCTCGAGCAGGTCGGCCTGCCGGCGTACGCCGCCGCCCCGGCGTCGTTCGCGCTGGCGCTGCTGCTGGTCACCTTCCTGCACCTCGTGGTGGGCGAGATGGCGCCCAAGTCGTGGGCCATCAGCCACCCCGAGCGCTCCGCGACCCTGCTGGCGCTGCCGATGCGGGGCTTCATGTGGACCTTCCGCCCGGCGCTGCACCTGCTCAACGAGGCCGCCAACCGGCTGGTGCAGCGCCTCGGCGTGGAGCCGAAGGCGGAGGTGGCCATCGAGCAGGATCCCGACGACCTGCGCGAGCTGGTGCGCCACTCCGCCGAGACCGGTGAGCTCGACGCCGGCTCCTCCGAGCAGCTGGTGAGCGCGCTGGAGACCTCGCGCGCCACCGTCGACCAGGTCGTCGGCGACCGCGACCTCGTCGTGGTCGAGAGCGGGGCCAGCGTCGCCGAGGTGCACGAGCAGGCCCGCAGCTCCGGGCACCTGCGGGTGCTGGTCGGCAACCGGCACGCCCCCACCGGCGTCGTGCACGTGC
The DNA here is from genome assembly GCF_030518195.1 of Nocardioides cremeus. Lineage (GTDB taxonomy): Bacteria > Actinomycetota > Actinomycetes > Propionibacteriales > Nocardioidaceae > Nocardioides > Nocardioides cremeus. The sequence goes on along the minus strand of NZ_JAULSC010000001.1, from coordinate 352,883 downwards.
GCGACACCCTGACCGCCGGCGACGACGACCCGGTGGACCCCTTCGTGCGCGACCTGCACCGCCTCGACGGGAGCACGACCGTGCTCGAGGCCCTCTCCGAGCTGCGCGAGCAGGGCACCCAGATCGCGCTGGTCGTGCGCGAGGGCGCCTCGCCCGCGGTGGTCACCATCGCCGACCTGCTCTCGCGGCTGATGCCCGCGACGGCGCGGGCCGAGCAGGTCGTCTCCGACTAGGCCCCGGCCCGGGGGCCGCGGCGCGCACCGCCGGTGGTAAGCACGTCGGCCTACCCGGGCGGGTGGTTTGGGGATCGCCTCGGTGCACACGCGTTTTACCTTGGCGCCAGGTGGGCAGAGGACGGTGCACCCACCCGACTCGAGGAGACGCCAGATGAGCGAGAACCGCGCACCGCAGGGACTGACCGACGAGGAGCTGGCCGCCGAGACCGGCGCGGCGCTGCCCGACAAGGAAGTCGTCTCGATCCTCGACCTCAACGCCGACCTCGACCTCGCGATCGACGCGGCCGCCCCGATCGACCTCGGTGTGGCGGCCAACGCCAACGTCGCGGCCCCCATCGACGCCGCCGTCGGCGCCAACGTGCTCTCCGAGGGCTCCACCGCCCAGGCGATGGCCGACCAGGGCGCGGTGATCAACCAGAACGTCGAGGCCGACGCGATCGCCAACGCCACCCAGGACAGCACCATGGAGCAGGGCGCCTCGCCCGACGCCTCCGCGAGCAACGACCCGGCCACCACCGCCGCGGGCGACCCGACCGGGCAGGAGTCCACCACCCCCACCGCCCCTGACGCGGTCGGCGGCACCAGCGGAGCCACCGACGGGGTCACCGACGGGGCCGCGGGCGCCACGAGCGGTGCCGTCGACGGTGCGACCGGGGCCGTGGACGGCGCCACCGGCGGCGCGACGGGCGGGGCCACCGACGGCCTGGGCGACACGGTCGGCGGTGCCGTCGGCGACGCCGGGGGCGCCGTGGGCGATGCCGGGGGTGCCGTGGGCGGCGTGACCAGCGGAGCGCCGTCCGTGGGCGACCTGGCCGACGGCAACCTGCTCGACGTCAACGTCGACCTGGCCGCCGACGCCAACCTCGCGGCCCCGATCAACGGCGCCGTGGCCGCCAACGCCAACGTGGCCGCGCCGATCGACGCCGCGGTGGCCGCCAACGTCGGCTCGGTCGACAGCGAGGCCGTCGCCCTGGCCCAGCAGGACGCCGTGATCAACCAGAACATCGAGGGTGCGGCCGAGGCGACCTCCGACCAGTCGTCCGACATCTCGCAGCCCTGAGACGCACCCCGGTGACCCAGCAGACCGACCCGCCGCCGCAGACCGCGCTCGCCGACTCGGCGGCCGGTCTGCGGCGCGCCGACGGGGTGCGCCTGATCGGCGAGATGGAGGGGTCCGGCTACCGGACCCCTCCGGCGCTCGCCCGGCGCTCCGACGGCCAGACCGTCCAGCTCACGCCACTGCTCTACGCGGTGCTCGACGCCCTCGACGGGCAGCGTGGCCTCGACGAGGTCGCAGGACGGGTCCGCGAGACGACCGGGCGACCGGTCAGCGCCGACAACGTCGCGGCGCTGGTGGACAAGCTGCGCGAGCTGGGGCTGGCGGTGCGTCCCGACGGCACCGAGCCCGTGGTGCGACGCAGCAACCCGCTGCTGGCGCTGCGGCTCAAGGTCGCGGTCACCGACCCCGAGCGCACCCGGCGGCTCGCGACGCCGTTCGCGCGTCTCTTCCACCCCGCCCTCGTGCTGCCGGTCGTGCTCGGCTTCGCCGCCATCACCGTGTGGGTGCTGGTGGTCAAGGGGCTGGCCTCGGCCACGCACGAGGCCTTCGCCCGCCCGGGGCTGCTGCTGGCGGTCCTGGCCGTCACCGTGCTCTCGGGCGGCTTCCACGAGTTCGGGCACGCGGCGGCCGCGCGCCGCGGCGGGGCCGACCCGGGCGTGATGGGCGCCGGCCTCTACCTGGTCTGGCCGGCCTTCTACACCGACGTCACCGACTCCTACCGCCTGGGCCGGGCCGGCCGGCTGCGCACCGACCTCGGCGGCCTCTACTTCAACGCCATCGTGGTGGTGGCCACGATGGGCGTGTGGTGGGCCAGCGGCTCCGACGCGGTGCTGCTGGTGGTCGCCACCCAGATCCTGCAGATGCTGCGCCAGCTGCTCCCGTTGGTGCGCTTCGACGGCTACCACGTGCTCGCCGACCTCACCGGCGTGCCCGACCTCTTCCAGCGCATCGGACCCACCCTGCGCGCGCTGGTGCCCTGGCGGGCGAGCGAGCCCGCCGCCCGCGACCTGAAGACCTGGGCCCGCGCGGTCGTCACCGTCTGGGTGCTGACCGTCGTGCCGGTGCTGCTCGGTGTCGTGGTGCTGCTGGTGCTGACCCTGCCCCGCATCGTCGGCACCGCCCTCGCGGCCGCCGACGCGCAGCGCCGGATGATGCTCGGCGGCGCCACCGGCGACCCGACCCTGCTGGAGTCGGCCGGGCACGCGGTCTCGATGGTGGTGGTCGCGCTGCCGGTGCTGGCCATCGGCTACCTGCTGACCCGGGTGCTGCGTCAGGTCGGCACCGCCACCTGGCGGCGTACCTCCGGGCGCCCCCTGCGCCGCGGCCTGGCGATCCTGGTCGCCCTCGCGCTGGCGGCCGGGCTGGCCTGGGCCTGGTGGCCGCAGGAGGACCGCTACCGGCCGGTGCAGGCGTGGGAGGGCGGCACCCTGGGCGACGTGGCCACGCTGGTGCGCCCGCCGACCGGCTACGAGGTCGGCGCCCGGGGCAACGGCACCATCTACCTGCCCGAGGGGGCGGCGGCACCCACCCGCGAGCGGCCCACGCTGGCCGCGGTGCTCGTGCCCACCACCGGCGCCGTCGGCACCGCCGGTGCCCCCGGTGGCACCGCGACCGCACCCGGGGACGACCTCGAGACCGGTGACGTCGAGCAGGCCGGCAGCGACACCTGGATCTTCCCCTTCGACGAGCCGCTGGCGCCCGACGCCGGCGACAACCAGGCCCTGGCGGTCAACACCACCGACGAGACGGCCGCCTACTCGGTCGCCTTCGCCCTGGTCTGGGCCGACGGCGAGGAGCCGCTGACCAACACCAACGAGGCCTACGCCGCGGCCAGCTGCCAGCGCTGCGCGGCGGTCGCGGTCGCCTTCCAGGTGGTGCTCGTGGTCGGCGAGGCCGACGTGGCGGTCCCGCAGAACACGGCCGTCTCCGTGAACTACGACTGCACCAGCTGCCTGACCTTCTCGGCCGCGGTGCAGCTGTTCGTGACCCTCGACGGGCCGCTCAGCGCCGAGTCCACCGCCGAGATCGAGCGGATCTGGGCCGACGCGGTGACCTTCGGCCAGGACATCGGGTCGGTGCCCCTCGACCAGATCCGGGCCAAGCTGACCAGCTTCGAGCAGCAGATCGTCGCGGTCATCGAGGCCGAACAGGGGCCGCTGGTCCCGGGCTCCGAGTCGGGCTCACCCTCTCCGGGCGCCAGCCCCTCGGGCAGTCCGACGGGCAGCCCCTCGGGCAGTCCGACGAGCAGTCCCACGCAGAGCCCCTCGGGCAGTCCGACGGGCAGCTCCGGCGCGGGGTCGAGCACCGGTCCCTCCTCGAGCCCCTCGTCCAGCCCGTCGGCCAGCGCGTCATCGAGCCCGTCGAGCACCGGCTCCGCGAGCCCGTCGGCGAGCCCGTCGAAGAGCCCGTCGAGCAGCGCGTCGCCGGCCGGGGCGTCCTCGGGGTCCGCGTCACCCTCGGTCAGCGCCACGCCCTGAGCGGCACCACCCGGGACGACGACGGGCCCCCGCCCCGGCGTCGGCGTACGCCGCGGGGGTGGGGGCCCGTCGTGTCGGGGCTCGGCCGGTCAGAGCACCAGGAAGAGCAGGATGATGATGGCGATGACGAGAGCGGCGATGGCGATGGTGCGAGTGTTCATGGTTCCTCCTGGTGACGGGGTGCGGGGCGCCCGGACGGACCCCCAACCCTGATCGTGGGGCACCAACCTGCCAGTGACCAGCCGCCGCGCGGGACACCCCTTCGGACACACCCGTCACACCCGTGACCCCGCCGCCCAAGGGGGCCGCCCTCACCCCCTTGGGCGGTGTGGGCTCCCCCGCGACAGGACAACCTCCCAGTGAGCGCCGCCGGCGCGAGAAGGAGGCATCACCATGCGAGGCATCCTCGGAGCGATCGTCGTCATCTGGCTCGTCATCGGCGTGGCCGCCGCCGTCCAGCGCGGCTACTTCGGCGACGACCAGGAGGTCAGCTGCGCCACCGCCGGCACGACGGCGGTCACCGTCCTGGCCGGACCCCTGAACTACCTGGGCGTCAACCCCGAGGTCGACTGCGAGGTGCCGGAGCCCTCCAACTAGGGCGGGCCGCCGCAGGACCTCCGGCCCTGGTCCGTGGGGTCCTGCGTGGGACGATGGAGGCACCATGACGACACCGGAGCCCGTCACGCGCCCGCGGCGCCGCCACCTGATCGACCCCGCCAACCCGCCCCCGCCGCCGAGCGGCGTCTCGCTGGGCCGGGTGCAGCAGTGGGTGCTCTCGGTGCTGGCCACCACCACCATCCTGCACCTGACCTTCGGGCTGCTCCTGGCGGCCTGGACGATCGACCAGGACGACCTGGTGCCGGTCGTGGGCCTCGAGGTGATCGCCGGTGTCTTCGCGATGATCGCCGTGGCGGTCGCCCGGGCCATCCACCGGCGCCCCGTGCTCTCCCCGTGGCTGCTGCTCGGCGTGTTGCCCACGCTGCTCGGGCTCGCCGTCACGCTGCGTTGACCCGGGTGTCGAGCTTTCTGGAGGGACCACTGCGTGCGAACCCAGGACCCGGCACGCCGAGGCGGGCCAGACTGGGCACAGCGCGACGACCCCGACGCGCGACGACCACCCGGGGAGGGACACGTGGCTGAGCCGGCCGGCACCGACGGCCCCTCGTGGCGCGCCCTCGTCGAGGCCGGCACCGACGGCCTGTGGCTGCTCGACGTGGACGGCACGACGGTGTGGGCCAACCGGCGCCTGGGCGAGCTGCTCGGCCGAGGCGACGACGACCTGGTCGGCCTGCCCGCCGCTGAGGCCTTCCCGGCCGAGGCGCGAGCACGCGTCGCGCGCCACCTCTCGCTGCTGGCGCGCGCGACGCGGGGCCGCGACAACGTGGCGATGCAGGTGCAGCGCGCCGACGGCACGCTGGTGCCGGTGCTCGTCAGCTACGCACCCGTGCGCGAGGACGCGGCCCCCGTCCGCTGGCTGCACCGCCTGACCCCCGCCCCCGCCGTTGACCCGGGCATCGCCCCGGACAGCACCCCGAGCAGCGACGAGGACACGCTGCGTCGCCGCCTGGCCGAGGTCACCGAGCGCGAGCGCCAGCTCGCCGAGGCGCAGGACATCTCGGGCATCGGCAGCTGGTCGTGGGACGTCGCGGCCGACCGGGTCGTGTGGTCCGAGCAGCTCTACCGCATCTACGACCTCGACCCCGCCGCCCACGTCGCGACCTACCAGGGCTTCCTCGACAGCATCCACCCCGACGACCGCGAGATGGTGCAGCAGCGGGTGCAGGCCACCTTCGAGGGCGCCGAGGAGTTCGCCTTCGACGCGCGGGTGCTGCGTCCCTCGGGCGAGGTGCGCTGGACCCACGGCCGCGGCCGGGTCACCCGCGACCCGGCGACCGGCGCTCCGGTGCGGATGAGCGGCACCACCGCCGACGTCACCGCCCTGCACCGCCACCAGGAGGCCGCGGCCGAGGCCACGGGACGGATCCACCTGCTGCAGGAGCTGGCCGTGGCGGCCAACAGCGCGACCACGCTCGAGGAGGCCGTCGTGGTCGTCGGGGCTTCCCTGGTCGAGCACACCGACTGGTCCCCCGTCGCCGGCTACCGCGCCGACGCCGACGCCGAGCCGCTGCGCCGCCTGGACCTCCCGATCCCGCCCGCCTGCCCGCCCGACGAAGACCTCGCCGAGCAGGCGCGGCGCACAGCGAGCATCAGCGACGGCCCCGCCCCGGCGCCGTACGACGCTCCCGGCGCCGCCGCCCGCCGCCTCGTCTGCCTGCCGGTGCTGGCCGGAGACCGGGTCGTGGCCGTGCTGCAGGCGCTGACCGGGCCCTGGGTCGGGGAGGAGCACCAGCGACTCGCCGCGCAGGTCGCCGACCAGCTCGGGGTGGTGGCGACCCGCGAGCGCGACGCCGCCGAGGTGCGCGCCGCGCGCGATGCTGCGATGGAGGCCTCGCGGCTGAAGTCGGAGTTCCTGGCCACGATGAGCCACGAGATCCGCACGCCCATGAACGGCGTCATCGGCCTCAACGAGCTGCTGCTGCGCACCGAGCTCGACGACCACCAGCACCGGCTGGCCGCCGGTGTGCAGAGCGCCGGGCTGTCGCTGCTGGCGATCATCAACGACATCCTCGACCTGTCGAAGATCGAGTCGGGCAAGCTCGAGCTGGAGGACGTCGACTTCGACGTGCGCAGCGTCTTCGAGCAGACCGCGGCCGTGCTCAGCGGCCCGGCCCACGAGAAGGACCTCGAGCTGGTGGTCTCCTGCCACCCCGACGTGCCCGAGTTCCTGCGCGGCGACCCGACCCGCCTGGGCCAGGTCCTGACCAACCTGGGCTCCAACGCGGTGAAGTTCACCGAGCACGGCGAGGTCGCGATCCGGGCCCGCGTCGAGCGCAGCGACGGCGACGGGGTGCTGCTGCACGTCGAGGTCACCGACACCGGCGCCGGCATCGCGCCCGAGGCCCAGGCCGGGCTCTTCGACGCCTTCACCCAGGCCGACCTGTCGACGACCCGCCGGCACGGCGGCACCGGGCTCGGCCTGGCCATCTCCCAGCAGCTCGTGGAGGCGATGCAGGGACGCATCCAGGTCGACAGCCAGCCCGGCCGCGGCAGCACCTTCTCCTTCACCGCCCGGCTCGAGCACACGTCCGTGGCCCCGCGCCGCGCGGCGACGCGACCCCAGCCGCTGCGCGACGAGCGGGTGCTCGTCGTCGACGACAACGAGACCAACCGGTTCATCCTCACCGAGCAGCTCGCCGCCTGGCACCTGCGCCCGGTGGCGGTCGCCACGCCGGCCGAGGCGCTGGCCGCCCTGCGCGAGGCGCACGCGTCGGGCGAGCCCTTCACCGTCGCCCTGCTCGACCTGGTGCTGCCGCGCATCGACGGTCTCGAGCTGGCACGGATGATCCACAGCGACCCCGACCTCGCCGGGCTGAAGATGCTGCTGCTGACCTCCGACCAGGCGGTCAGCACCCGCAGCGCCCGGGCCGCCGGCATCAGCACCACCCTCAACAAGCCCGTGCGGCACGCCGAGCTGTACGACGCCCTGGTCACCGCGACCGGGCGCGGCGGGGAGCCGGCGCCCCGGTCGGTGCGCCGGGTGGTGGTGCCCTCCCTCGACCTCGCGGTGCTCGTCGTCGAGGACAACCCCGTCAACCAGCTCGTCGCCACGGGCCTGCTGGAGTCGCTGGGCCTGCACGTCGACGTCGCCGACGACGGGCTGGGCGCCGTCGAGGCGCTGCGCGACGGGCACGACTACGCGCTGGTGCTGATGGACTGCCGGATGCCGGAGATGGACGGCTTCGAGGCCACCGAGGTGATCCGCGCCCGCGAGGAGGCCGGACGCCGGGTGCCGATCATCGCGATGACCGCCTCGGCGCTCGAGGGCGAGCGGGAGCGCTGCCTGCTGGTCGGGATGGACGACTTCCTGACCAAGCCGGTCGACCCGACCGCGCTGGAGGAGGTGGTGCGGCGCTGGACGCGACCGCAGGTGCAGGGGGTCGAGGCGCCCGGGGCACCCGAGCCGGTGCCCGAGCGCGAGTCGGAGCCCGAGTCGGAGCCCGGGTCCGAGCCCGTGGCCCAGGAGGGGGCCGAGCCGGAGCCGCCGGTGGTCGACGACGTACGCCGCCAGGTGCTCGACGAGCTGGTCAAGGACGGGCAGAGCTTCTTCGACCGCACGGCTCGCTCGTTCTCCGGCCGCATCGACGAGCAGGTCGCAGCGATCCGGGACGCGGTCGACGCCCGCGACGCCAACCGTGCCTTCACCGCCTCCCACCTGGTCAAGGGCAGCGCGCTCAACCTGGGCCTGCCCCGGGTCTCGGCCGTCGCGGCCGCGCTCGAGGCGCACGCGCACGCCGGGCGCACCGACGAGGCCGAGCCGCTTCTCGTCGAGCTCGAGGCCGAGGTGGCGCGGGCCGTCGACGAGCTCTCACGGCTGGTGCGGTCCTGAGCCCGGCGCCCGCCCCCCTGCCCGGCCCCCTGCGCGGGCCCGGAGCGCCGGGCAGGTTCGAGGAGGTCGCCCGCCGGCGGCCGCTCGACCTGGTGTCGCCCGGTGCGGTGCAGGTCGACGAGACCGGCCCCGGCTCCTTCTCGAGGCACCCGCTGCCGCAGCCGGCGCCCTGCGTCGCGGTCGAGGCCGAGATGACGGGCACCGGCCCGGTCCGGCTGCGCCTCGGCGACGACACGCTCTCGGTGAGCGCGGTGCACGCCGACGGCCGCTGCTCGCTCGAGGTCACCACCGCGACCGGCGCCGGACCGCACACCAGCCGGCACCGCAGCCGGCGCTCGGCGCGAGCCGAGGGGCTGCGCCGGCTGGCACTCACGCTCACCGGCACCGAGGCCGTCGTCCTCGGCGACGACGGCACCGGGTGGCGGGCCCACGGACGCGTTGACCTGCGCGAGCTCGACCAGCCGCGGGGGCACTCCGACCGGGGCCCGGCGCCGTCGGCGCTGTGCCGCGACGAGACCTGGCTGGCCCGCCTCGAGGTCGAGCACACCGGCGAGGTGGCCCGCCTGCGCGCCGGCGGCTTCGGCCAGCTCGGGCTGCGCGACCTGAGGCTCATCACCCACGCCGACGGCACGGCGTACGCCGACGGGCCGGGCGAGGGGGGCCGGGTGCTGTGGCTCAGCGCCACCAGCGCCGGGCCGGGCTTCTTCGGCACCGCGCACACCTCGGTGTGGCGCCTCGACCTCGACGGCTACCGGCTCGAGCACCATGCCGACCTGTTCTTCCGGCGGCCCGGGCGGGCGGGGGTCTTCGGTGACCACGCCACGCACGTGGTGCGCGACGGCGACGGCTGGCTGGTCGCGACCAGCACCTGGGGCGACTTCGACCACCGCCGCGACGACGCGGGCGTCGAGGTGACCCTCGCGCGCACCGACGTCGACCTGCTGCGCGGGCGGCACGTGCTCGACACCGAGCCGCTGGCGCTGCCCGTCGACGGCCTCGCCTCCGTCGGCGTGTGGGACCCGCACCTGGTGCGCACCGACCTCGGGCAGGGCCCGGTGTGGCTGGTCGGCTACGTCAGCGCCCGGGAGTTCTTCGACTTCCACCCCGTGCTCGCCGAGGGGCCGGCGCTCGACCGGCTCTCGTTGCGGGCCGCGCTGACCTCGCGGCGCGCCACCGAGGGCACCACGCTGGTGCGCTGGGACGAGCGGTGGCGGGTGCTGGCCAGCGACGGGCGCGACAACCCACGCCGGCACCGGGCCCAGTACCCCGTGCTCGACCTCAACCTGCGCCCCGACGGCGCGCCGCTCGATGCGGCGTACCCGACCAACATCCCGTGGCCGACCCTGGCGCCGCTGCCCGACGGGGGCTGGCTGCTGCTCACCTTCAACGGTCGTGGCGTGGGCGGGCGGGTCGTGGGCTACGGCAGCCACGGCGACGTCGTGGTGATGCGGGCCCCTGCTGCGGCGAGCCCGGTCGCGGAAGACACGGAGACCGGTCCCGCGTCGTAGGCTGGGAGTGAGACCTGCGCCACCCCTGCGGGTCTCGCCCACCACCGCCACACCACCCCCGTGGCCCGAGCAGAGAGCGGCCCATCATGTCCGTGACCCCCAGCAGCAGCCCCGTCGACGTCTTCGAGGCCGGCGCCGAGCACGAGCAGGTCGTGTTCGCCAACGACCCGGCCACCGGCCTGCGCGCGATCGTCGCCATCCACTCCACCGCCCTGGGCCCGGCGCTGGGCGGCACCCGCTTCTACCCCTACGCCAGCACCGACGACGCGCTGCGCGACGTGCTCGACCTCTCCCGCGGGATGTCCTACAAGGCCGCTCTCGCCGGCCTCGACCTCGGCGGCGGCAAGGCCGTCATCATCGGCGACCCGGCGACGCTGAAGACCGAGGCGCTGCTGCGCGCCTACGGCCGGTTCGTGCAGACCCTGGGCGGGCGCTACCGCACCGCCTGCGACATCGGCACCTTCTCGGCCGACATGGACCACGTCGCGCGCGAGTGCGACTTCGTCACCGGCCGCACCGTTGCCGACGGCGGCGCCGGCGACAGCTCGGTGCTCACGGCATACGGCGTCTTCCAGGGCATGCGGGCCGCCGCCCAGGTCGCCTGGGGCGAGCCCACGCTGGCCGGTCGCACCGTCGGGGTCGCCGGGGTCGGCAAGGTGGGCCGGCACCTGGTGGCCCACCTGGTCGAGGACGGTGCCGACGTGGTCGTCACCGACGTGCACGCGCCCGCCGTCGACGCCGTGCTGGCCGCCCACCCGGGCGTTCGCTCCGTCGTCTCGACGGAGGAGCTGGTGGGCTCGCGGCTCGACGTCTACGCCCCCTGCGCGATGGGCGGCGCGATCAGCGACGAGGTCGTCGAGGTGCTCAGCGCCCGGATCGTCTGCGGCGCGGCCAACAACCAGCTGGCCCACCCCGGCGTCGAGAAGGCGCTGGCCGACCGCGGCGTCGTCTACGCCCCCGACTACTGCGTCAACGCCGGCGGGCTGATCCAGGTCGCCGACGAGCTCCACCCCGCCGGCTTCAGCTTCGAGCGCGCCCGCCAGCGCGCCACCGGCATCTTCGACACCACGCTGGCGATCCTCGCCCACGCCGAGGCCGAGCACGTCTCCCCCGCCCTGGCCGCCGACCGGATCGCCGAGGCCCGGATGCGCGACGTGGGCCGGCTGCGCTCCATCTGGGTGGGCTGAGCCCCGCCCCGTGCGGTTTCCCCGGGTACCCGGGGAACCCGTAGGCGTTGGGGTGTTGCAACGCCCCAACGCGTACGGGATCACCCCAACGCCTCACCCCGTACGCCGGCGCGGGTGGCTCAGGCGACCCAGCCGCCGGCCGGGAACAGCGCCGCCCGCAGCCGCGCGGCCAGGCGGGCGGGGTGGGCCAGGTCGTCCCAGGTCACCCGGATGCAGCGCCACCCGGTGAGCTCGCGCACCATGTCCTCGCGCGCCTTCTCGGCGATGACGACGTCGCCGGCGCTCTGCCCTGGTCGCCACGGTTCGAGGTACTTGACCTTGCCGTCGATCTCGACCCACACCTTCAGCTCGGGCCAGGCGAAGTCGAGCCTGGCCACCACCTCGCCGCCCGGGCCGGCCACCAGGTACTGCGACTCGGGCCGCGGCAGGTGCTGCTCGAAGAAGAACGCCCACGCCCGGCTCTCGGCCACCGACTCGCACGCCGGGTTGGCCAGGCGCAGCACGATGTCGGTGGCCAACGTGTGCGACCAGCGCTCGATGCCTTCGGCGTAGCGGGCCTCCAGCTCCTCGGTGGTCGTAAGGCCTCGGTGGAGCAGGTCGTTGACGACGACCAGCGCGGGGGTCCGGGGCGCTCGGGTGGTCACCTCGAGCGCCACCCTGGTCGGGGACATCACCGGCACGCCGTGCAGCATCCGCACGTCGCCGTCGCGGATCGCCCCGCAGTGCTGCACGGTGCCGGCCTCGTGGCGACCGGCCCGGCCGTCGCGCCGGGTCACGTGCACCTCGTCGAGGCCGATGCCCCACGTGGGCGCGGCGTACAGCGGCAGGGCCGAGGTGTGGGAGACCACCACGTCGGTGCGGGCCTGGCGCAGCACCGCCCGCGTGGTCACCTCGTGGCGCCCGTCGCCGTCGAGGGCGTCCCACGAGGGCGTGGCGACGTAGGCACCGTGCCGCACCCGAGTGAGCCGGCCCGCCCTCATCTCGTGACGGATGTTGGCGTCGGACATGCCGCTGGCCAGCAGCTCGCGGCGCAGGCTGATCGGCGCGTGCCGCGGGTCGTGGTCGGCTCGTGGGGTGAGGTCGTGAGGTCGCATGGGGACCTCCTGCCCCCGCGGGGGCACCCCACACCCAGGGTCCGCGCACCTGTGGACAACCGCCCTGGGGGCAGGTTCAGGACGCCACGACCCGAGGCGTTGGGGTGAAACCGTAGGCGTTGTGGTGATGCAACACCCGAACGCTTACGGGTTCCCCGGGTACCCGGGGAAACCGCACGGGGGCCCGGAGGCCACCTCAGAGGTCAGTCGCGACGAGGGTCGTAGTCCGACCACTCATCGGGCTCGTCGCCCTGCTCGGTGTCACTCGCTTCTTCACTGCCATGCAGCTCTCGTGCCAGCGCCCCGAAGTCCGTCTCGTGAGTGCGGTACTTCAGGTCGCGGGCGACCTTCGTCTGCTTGGCCTTTGCACGGCCGCGCCCCATAGGGTCAGCCCCCTCGCACGCTTGGCCGGGGCGCTATGGCTCCCGGGCTGTCTCTGCAATCTCGTGGGCACAACGCTACCTGCTGGGGGGGCGTTCACGCACACCCGGCTCGCGCAGGGGCCTCCAGGCTTCACCAACCGGGGTGCTGGCCCACCAGGTCGACGCGGCCGCCGCGGTCGGCCGAGGCGGTCACCTGACCGGCCACCCAGGCGCGTACGCCGTGCCCGGCCAGCACCGACACCGCGGTGTCGACGTCGCCCGCGGGCAGCAGCGCGACCATGCCGACGCCGCAGTTGAGCGTGGCCTCCAGGTCGGGCTGGGAGACCCCGCCGACCCGGCGCACCAGGTCGAAGACCGGCTGGGGGGTCCAGGTCGCGCGGTCGATCGTGGCGGCCAGCTCGACTGGCATCACCCGCTCGAGGTTGGCGGCCAGGCCGCCCCCGGTCACGTGCGACATGGCGTGCACGGCGGTGCGGGCGGCCAGGTCGAGGCAGGCCTTGGCATAGATCCGGGTGGGCTCGAGGAGCTCCTCGCCCAGGGTGCGGCCCAGCTCGGGGACGTCGCGGTCGAGCGCCCACCCGGCGCCGCCGTCGGCGGCGGAGCCCAGGAGCACGTGGCGCACCAGGGAGTAGCCGTTGGAGTGCAGGCCGCTGGCCTCCATGGCCAGCACCACGTCACCGGGACGCACCCGGGCCGGGCCCAGCAGGCGGTCGGCCTCGACCACGCCGGTCGTCGCGCCGGCGACGTCGTACTCGTCGGGCGCCAGCAGACCGGGGTGCTCGGCGGTCTCGCCGCCGATCAGCGCGCAGCCGGCCTCGGCGCAGCCCTCGGCGATGCCCCGGACGATGGCAGCGATCCGCTCGGGCACCACGCGGCCGGTGGCGATGTAGTCGGTCATGAAGAGCGGCTCGGCGCCGCAGACCACGAGGTCGTCGACGACCATGCCGACCAGGTCGCGGCCGATGGTGTCGTGCACGTCCATCGCCTGCGCGATCGCGACCTTGGTGCCGACGCCGTCGGTCGAGGTCGCCAGCAGCGGGCGGGTGTAGCGGGTCAGCGCGGAGGCGTCGAAGAGGCCGGCGAAGCCGCCGAGCCCACCGATGACCTCCGGCCGCGTGGCCATCGCCACCGAGCCCTTCATCAGCTCGATGGCGGTGTCGGCCGCCTCGATGTCGACGCCGGCCCGGGCGTAGGCGTTGGTCTCGGTCACGTCAGGCCTCCTGGCCGCTCACGGGTTGTTGAGGACCGGCAGCGCGCGGCCCAGGGTGGGCGAGCTCAGGCTCGCCTCGAGCAGGTGCTTGCCGAGCAGCGACTCGTCGGGCAGCTCGACCGGGTAGTCGCCGGTGAAGCAGGCGGTGCACAGGCTCGAGCGGTCCTGGCCGGTCGAGGCGACCATGCCCTCCAGCGAGATGTAGCCCAGGCTGTCGGCGCCGACGCTGGCCGCGATCTCGTCGACGTCGAGGCCGTTGGCGATCAGCTCGGCGCGGGTGGCGAAGTCGATGCCGTAGAAGCACGGCCACTTCACCGGCGGCGAGGAGATCCGCACGTGCACCTCGAGGGCACCGGCCTCGCGCAGCATCCGCACCTGCGCACGCTGGGTGTTGCCGCGCACGATCGAGTCGTCGACGACCACGAGCTTCTTGCCGCGGATCATGTGCTCGAGCGCGTTGAGCTTGAGCCGCAGGCCCAGCTGGCGCAGCGTCTGGCTGGGCTGGATGAAGGTGCGCCCCACGTAGGCGTTCTTGACGAAGCCCTGGCCGAAGGGGATGCCGGACTCCTCGGCGTACCCGGACGCGGCCGGGGTGCCCGACTCGGGCACCGGCATCACCATGTCGGCGTCGACGGGGAACTGGCGGGCCAGCTCGCGACCCATCTCGACGCGCGCCTCGTGCACGGAGCGGCCGGCGATCTTGGCGTCGGGGCGGGCCAGGTAGACGTACTCGAAGACGCAGCCCTTGCGCTCGGGCTCGGCGAAGGTGTGCGAGCGCAGCCCGTCGCCGTCGATGACGATCATCTCGCCGGGCTCGACCTCGCGCACCACGCTGGCGCCGATCGTGGCCAGCGCGGCGTCCTCGGAGGCCACCACCCAGCCCCGGTCGAGGCGGCCCAGCACCAGCGGGCGGATGCCCTGCGGGTCACGGGCGGCGTACAGGGTGTCCTCGTTCATCCACACGAAGCAGAAGGCGCCGCGCAGCATCGGCAGCACCTCCAGCGCCCGTGCCTCGAGGGTGCTGTCGGGGTGGTGGGCCATCAGCGCGGTGACCAGGCTGGTGTCGTTGGTGGCGGTCTCGGCCGGGCGCTGCAGGTCGAGCTCGCCGTCGGGGTCGGGCAGCGCCGCGACCGCCTCGCGCAGCTCGTGGGTGTTGATCAGGTTGCCGTTGTGGCCCAGGGCGATGGAGCCGTCGGGTGTGGGGCGGAACGTCGGCTGGGCGTTCTCCCAGGTCGAGGCGCCGGTGGTGGAGTAGCGCGAGTGCCCGATCGCCAGGTGTCCTTTGAGCGAGTCGAGCGTCGTCTCGTCGAAGACCTGCGAGACCAGCCCCATGTCCTTGTAGACCAGGATCTGGCGGCCGTTGCTCACCGCGATGCCGGCCGACTCCTGGCCGCGGTGCTGCAGGGCGTAGAGACCGAAGTAGGTCAGCTTGGCGACGTCCTCCCCCGGCGCCCAGACACCGAAGACGCCGCAGGCGTCCTGCGGCCCCTGGTCCTGCGGGTCGAGGGCTGTCGTCAGACGCCCGTCTCCACCACGGCGGGTGCTGCCACTGCTCTGGAAGGGCACGTCCGCAGTCTACGCACCGGGGGCGGACTGGCCGATTCGCCTCCCGAGCGGCCGCTCCCAAGGTTAAGATCGCGGCGCCTGGGGGGGCATGACCATCACGCGTGGACGGACGAGGGACTGTGACCGAGCGAGCCTGGCCGGGCGCCGACGCCTCGACGCCCGGTGCCGACGTCCTGACCCTCATCGCCGAGGGCGTGACCCAGGTCGTGGGCTTCCAGGTCGCCGCGGTCGGGCTGGTGCGCGGCGACGAGATGGAGACCGTCGCGGTCGCCGGCGAGGAGTCGGTGCGGGCCGCGCTGCTGGGCTCGCGGACCCCCCTCGTCTCCCTCCTCGCCGAGCTCGAGCTGGCCGAGCACTGGGGCCCGCTCCTCTTCGTCCCCCACGAGGCGCTCCCTGCCGAGATGCAGGTCTGGGGCTGGGTGCCCGACACCGCGCCCGTCGAGGGTCCCGACGCGTGGCACCCCATGGACGCGCTGTGCGCGCCGCTGCACGGGCGCGACGGCGAGCTGCTGGGCATGCTCTCGATGGACGTGCCCGACGACGGGCGACGCCCGGGGGCCGAGGCCCAGCGGGTGCTGGCGGCGTACGCCGACCAGGCCGCGCGCGCCGCGCTGCTCGCCCTCGAGCGCGAGCAGCTGGCCGAGCAGGTGCGCCTGGCCTCCGCGGCCCGCGAGATCGTGCGCGACGCCCCGGCCCACCTCGGAGTCGACGAGGTGATGGGCGCCAGCGCGGACGCCCTGATGCAGGGCTTCCGGGCGGTCGGTGCGTGGATGCAGATCTTCGACGACGACGGGCACGGCACCGGCCGGATCGTGGCGGCCGACGAGACCGAGGTCAGCCTCCCGGGGCGGCTCGTGCGGGTCGCCGAGCGCGCGGCCCGGGCCGCGTGGGCCCAGCAGCGCGTCGACGTGGTCTCGCGCGAGCACCCCTTCGCCTCGACGCTGACCGAGCGCGACGTCACCGAGATCGTCGGCTTCCTCGACGCCATCCGGGTCGGCTCGCTGCTGTTCGTGCCGATCGGCGCCGGGCCCGAGGCGCTGGGCAACCTGGTGCTGACCCGGCCGCCGGGGGCGCCGGCGTGGAGCGAGACCGAGCGTGAGGCCGCCCTCGACATCGGTCACGACCTGGGGCGCGTCGTGCTCAACGCCCGGTCCTTCGAGCGCGAGCACCGCCTGGTCGAGGAGCTGCAGGCGCTCGACGTCTACAAGGGCCGCCTCATCGCCACGGTCTCCCACGAGCTGAAGAACCCCCTGGCGGCGATCGTGGGCCACATCGAGATCCTCCAGGACGAGGAGACCGGTCCGGTCGTGGCGTCGTCGGTGGCCGCGATCGACCGGGGCGCGCGGCGCCTGGCCCGGGTGGCCGACGACCTGCTGCTGCTGGCGAAGGTCGGCGACCCCGACCACCCGGTGGTGCCGCGGCCCGTCGACCTGGGCGACGTCGTCGACGACGTGCTCGAGCTGCAGGGCCACAGCCTGGCCCGCAAGGGCATCGAGGTCGTCGTCGAGAAGCCGGAGAAGCCGGTGGTGGCGATGGCCGAGCTCGAGGAGATCGAGCGGCTGGTCAGCAACCTGGTCGGGAACGCCGAGAAGTACACCCCCGCCGGCGGACGGGTGACCCTCTGCCTGGCCGTCGAGGACGGCGAGGCGCTGCTCGAGTGCACCGACACCGGCCTGGGCATCTCGCCCGCCGACCAGGAACAGCTCTTCCAGGAGTTCTTCCGCTCCACCAACCCCGTCGCGCAGGCCCAGCCCGGCACCGGCCTGGGGCTGAGCATCGTGCACCGCATCGTGGCCCGCCACGGCGGGCGCACCGAGGTCGAGTCGCAGCTCGGCCGAGGCAGCACCTTCCGGGTGCGCCTGCCCGTCGCGGGCTGAGGACGTCGCCGGCCGGGTCCGTTGCGGGGAGACCCGACCTGTGGAAAGACGTCCGGCCCCTGAGAGCCGCCTTTATGGTGGAGGGAACCACCTTCCACCGCTGCGCCCACCTGCCGGAGCCGCTCCGTGACCCACCCCCCGGGCACCGACCCCGCGGCTCCTGCTGATCCCGGTGCGCCGCGTGAGCGCCACGACCTGGCCCGGGTGCTGGGGGCGGTCGCGGCCGAGATGGCCCGGGCCGGCGGCTTCCGGGTCTCCGCCGTCAGCCTGTTCCGGGCCAGCGACGAGCTCGAGTTCGTCGCCGTCGACGGCGACCCCGACGCGGTCGCCGAGCTGACCGGCGACATCACCCCGACCCCGGTGGCCATGGCCATGCTCGAGCGCGCCGAGCGGTGGGGGCCGCTGCGCTTCCTGCCGCACGAGCAGGCGGTCGAGCTGCTCGACCACATCTGGGTGGGGGCGGGCGAGGCACGCCACGACGGGGCGCCGGTCGACGCCTGGCAGCCCTGCGACCTGCTGATGGCGCCGCTCACCGACGACGACGGCGCCCTGCAGGGCATCGTGTGGGTCGACCTGCCGCTCGACGGCCGGCGACCGGGGCCCGAGCAGCGCCAGCGGCTCGGCGAGCACGCGGAGCGCGCCAACCGGACCATGGTCGAGGCGCTCGAGCAGGAGCGGCTGCGCGAGCAGGTCCGTCTCGCCCATGCCGCGCGCCGCGTGGTGCGCACCGCGACCGCCGACCTCGACCTGGCCCGTCTGGTGCAGACCACGATCGACAGCGTCTGCGACGGGTTCGCCGTCGACGACGTGCGGGTGCACCTGCACGCCGAGGAGGACGTCGCCGACCTCGACGAGGTCTCGCTGCAGTCGCGGCTGCTGGCCGAGCGGTGCTGGCGCGAGCAGCAGGTGGCCATCGTCTCCCACCGGCGCGCCGCGCCGGCGCTGCTCAGCGCCGAGGAGCACGCGGTGCTGCTCGACGGCCTCAACGACCAGGGCGACACCTCCCTGCTGCTGACGCCGCTCGGCGCCGGGCCCGAGTGCGTCGGCCGGCTGCTGATGTTCCGCCACGACCGCACCGACTGGTCCGACGAGGAGGCCAGTGCGGCCCTCGACATCGGCCACGACCTGGGCCGGGCCGTGCTCAACGCCCGCAGCTTCGAGCGCGAGCAGCAGGCCGCGGCGTACCGCCAACAGCTGATCGCCACGATGGCCCACGAGCTGAAGAACCCGCTCGCGGCCGTCGGCGGGTACGTCGACCTGCTGGAGATGTTCCTGGCCGACGAACCGGCCACCGGCCCCCAGGTGCTGCGCTCGCTGCGTGGGATCGGTCGGGCCACCCGGCGCCTCGACGACATCGTCGCCGACCTCCTGACCCTGGCCCGCTTCGACGAGGCCACCGACCCCGTGCCGGCCGAGCCCCACGACCTCGCCGCGGTCGTGCACGACGTCGTCGAGGGCCTGGTCGTGCAGGCCGACGCACGCGGCGTGCGGGTGCGGGTGCACGCCCCGCCCGGCGGCGCGCGGGTCGACGCGGAGCCCGCCGACCTCGAGCGGCTGGTGGTCAACCTGGTCAGCAACGCCGTGAGGTACTCCCACGACGGCGGCGAGGTCGCCGTGCACGTCGAGGACGCCGCGCCGCACGTGGTGCTCCGGGTCGTCGACCACGGCACCGGGGTCGCGCCCGCCGAGCAGCGCCGCCTCTTCGAGGAGTTCTACCGCTCCGCCGACCCGGCCGCGACCAGCCAGCCCGGCACCGGCCTGGGCCTCTCGATCGTGCAGCGCATCGTGCGCCACCTCGGCGGCGAGGTCGCCGTGGAGTCGGCTCCCGGGGAGGGCAGCGAGTTCACCGCCACCCTCCCCGGCAGCACCGGCAGCACCGGCAGCACGAACAGTGCCGGCTGAGGCGGCTCAGGCCATCCCGCGCGCGCCCTGCACGACGGCCTCACGGATGCGCGTGTAGGTGCCGCAGCGACAGATGTTGCGGATCGTGTCGAGGTCGGACTCGCTGATCTCGCGCCCTTCGCGGCGCACCTTCTTGACCAGCGCCACGGCGGCCATGATCTGGCCGGGCTGGCAGTAGCCGCACTGCGGGACGTCGCGGTCGATCCAGGCCTCCTGCATCGGGTGCAGGTCCTCGCCGACCGTGTCGGGGAGCCCCTCGATCGTGGTGACCTCGTCGCGGCGACCCAGGTCGCCGACCCGCACCGAGCACGGGTTGAAGGCCTTGCCGTTGATGTGCGACGTGCACGCCTTGCACACGTTGATGCCACACCCGTACTTCGGTCCGGTGACCCCGAGGAGGTCACGCAGGACCCAGAGCACCCGCACGTCGTCCTTGACGTTCACGGTGACCGGCTTGCCGTTGAGGATGAAGGTCTGCTTGGGCATGTCGGCCTCTCCTTAGTAGGTGAACTTGAGGCCGTTGGTCGGCGACTTCGGGACCGACGGCACGAACGACTTGGGCGTGAAGGTGACCTTGCCGTGGTTGATGGGGAACCGGGTGGGCATGGTGCCCGTGGCCCGGGCGTAGGCGCAGGCCACCGAGGCGGCCGAGGCGGCGACCCCGGCCTCGCCGGCACCCCCCGGCAGCCGGTCCTCCGAGGGCAGCACGAAGCAGTCGAAGCGCGGCGGGATGTTCCACTGGCGGGTGTAGTAGTAGTTGTCCCAGCTGGCCTCGAGGAAGTGGCCGTCGCGCAGGTGCACGCTGCTGGTCAGGGTCAGCGCCAGGCCGTCCGCGAACCCGCCCATCATCTGGGCCTGCAGCCCGCGCGGGTTGATCACCAGGCCGGCGTCGACCGCGAAGGTGGCGCGGGTGACCCGGGGGCCGGTGACGGCGTTGCGGATCTTGCGGTTGACGGTCTCGGGGCGCACGTCGATCTCGACCAGGCAGGCGGTGGCGCCCTTGTACTCCTGGTGGATCGCGATGCCCTGGGCCATCCCCTGGGGCATCCTGCGACCCCAGTCGCCCTCCTCGGCGACCTTCTCCAGCGCCTTGCGGACCTTGTCGCTCTTGGCGTGGCGCAGCCGGAACTCCAGCGGGTCCAGCCCCACCTCGTCGGCGAGCCGGTCGACGACGAGCTCGGCGGCCACCCGGGTGTCGGGCGAGTAGATGTTGCGCATGCTGCCGGTGTTGAAGCGGTCGTCGGTCTCGTTGAGCAGCTGGGTGACGACGCCGAAGTTGTAGCCGAGCTCCTGGGTCAGGGTGAAGATGGTCTGCGAGAAGCCCAGGCCACCGACCATCCTGCCCACCTCGGTGGGCGCCTCGTCGATGGTCGAGGTGATGATCTCGCCCAGCCCGTGGCTGAAGTCGGTGACCACGCTGGTGTTGCGCTGCTCGAAGCTGAGCACCTGCCCGGCCAGCACCGTGGCGCGGATGCGCGAGGTGACCATCGGGTGCAGCCGGCCCTGGCGCGGCTCGTCGGCGCGGTGCCACATCAGCTTGACCGGCTTGCCCATCGCCTGCGAGACCTTGGCGGCCTCGATCGCGGCGTCGCTGAAGAGCTTGTGGCCGAAGGACCCGCCACCGGTGACCACGTTGACCTTCACCTGGTCCTGGCTCATCCCGAGCGCCTGGGCGATGTTCTGCTGGGCCAGGATCGGCACCTTGAGCCCCGACCAGATCTCGGCGGAGTCCTCGCGCACGTCGGCGATGGCGCAGTTGGGCTCCAGCGCCGCGCTGGAGCGGAACATGAACTCGAAGCGCTCCTCGACGGTCTTGGCCAGCAGCGGCACCTCGGGCACCGCCAGCGGCAGCTCGGCCTTCTTCAACCGGGCGAGGATGGTCTGGTCGGACTCGCCGTCGACCGGCCCGCCGTTCCACTCCACGTCCATCGCGCGGATCGCGTCGATGCACTGGCCGAAGGTCTTGGCGCGCACCGCGACCCCGGTGTCGACCACCGCGACCTGCTTGACCCCGGACATGGAGAGGATCTTCTTCTTGTTACGCAGCCGCTTGGGCGTGCCGTTGAGCGTGGGCGCGCGGCACAGCATGGTGGGCAGCGCGCCCTTGACCTCGAGGTCGAGGGTGAAGTCCTTCTGGCCGGTGACCGCGAGCCGCGCGTCGTCGCGGTTGCGCGGCTTGCCGATGCGGGTGAACTCCTCGGGGTCCTTGAGGAGCACGTCGACGACCTCGGTCACCGGGCTGGCCGCGAGCCGGGCCAGCTCGCCGTAGCCCAGCGTCTCGCCGGCCGGGCCGATCACGACGCCGTCCTTGGTGCGCAGCCGCTCGACGGCGTACCCGAGCTGGCGCGCGGCCGCGTCGAGGAGCGCACCGCGCGCGATGGCCGAGGCCACGCGGATCGGCGTGTACGTCGACACGGTGCTGTTGGAGCCACCGGTGAGCTGGTTGAAGACCAGCTCGGGGCGGGCCGGGGCCAGGGTGACGCGCACCTTCTCGACGGGCAGGTCGAGCTCCTCGGCGATGATCATCGCGGTCGAGGTGGTGATGCCCTGGCCGACCTCCATGCGGGGCAGCGCGAACGAGGCGGTGCCGTCGTCGTTGATCTCGATGGTGATCAGCTGCGAGGTGGGCAGCGCCGCGTCGGTCTGCAGGTCCTCGAGGTCGTAGAGCTCGGGCACCTGCGGCAGCGAGGGGACCGCCGCCCGGGCGGGACGGGCCATCGTGAGGTCGGCGGCGGCCACGAGCGTGGTGCCGCCGATCACGTAGCCGAGGAAGGAGCGGCGACGGACCCCTCCCGGGGGGCCGGTGTCCGCTGTGGTGGCGTGGCTGGTGCTGGCGTCAGGCGCTGTCATGTGACCGAGAAGCTCCCCATGTCGTGGTCGGGCAGGGTCCCGGTCTAGACCGGGCGTCCCCTTTCTACCCGCGCGTGAGCGTCGTCACGCACATCTGGAGTTCGGTTCTGTCAGATGGACGGATTTTTACCCTCCGGGGCATCTCAGGACGTGGGACGGCCCGCCTCGGCGAGCCGGGCCAGCAGCAGCGTCTCGGCCAGCACGACCCGCTCGAACTCGGCCAGGTGCAGGCCCTCGTTGGCGCCGTGCGCGCGGGTGTCGGGGTCCTCGACGCCGGTGACCAGCACGCTGGCGCGCGGGAAGGCCTCGAGGAACTCGGCGATGAAGGGGATCGACCCGCCGACGCCCATGTCGATGGGCTCGGTGCCGTCCCAGGCCTCGGCGAAGGCCGCGCGCGCCGCGTCGTACGCCGGCCCGGTGGCGTCGATCTGGGTGGCCTCGCCGGTGTCGGTGATGCGCACCGACAGCTCCGCGCCCCAGGCGACGTGCTGCTCGAGGTGCTCGCTCAGCCGGGCCACGGCGTTCTCGGTGGTGTCGCCGGGCGCGATGCGCAGCGAGATCCGGGCCCGGGCGGCCGGCACCAGCGTGTTGCTGGCCCCCTCGACCTTCGGGGCGTCGAGGCCGACGATGCTCAGCGACGGCTTGGTCCACAGCCGCTCGACGGCGGAGCCGCTGCCGATCCACCGCGTGCCGGCAGCGGCGCCGGACTCGGCGCGCAGCCGCTCCTCGGGGTAGTCGACGTCGGCGGCCGGGCCGGCGTGCAGGCCCGCGACCGCGACGTCGCCCGCGTCGTCGTGCAGCGTCGAGATGAGCCGGCTCAGGGTCATCAGCGCGTCGGGCACCAGCCCGCCCCACATGCCCGAGTGCACGGCGTGGGTCAGGGTGCGCACCTCGACGTCGGCGCGCACCAGGCCCCGCAGGCTGGTGGTCAGCGCCGGGACCCCGACGTCCCAGTTGCCGGAGTCGGCGATCACGATCACGTCGGCGCGCAGCCGCTCCTGGTGGGCCGCCAGCAGCGCCGGCAGGCTCTCGGAGCCGACCTCCTCCTCGCCCTCGACGAAGACCGTGACGCTGACCGGCAGGTCGTCGCCGAAGACCCGCAGCGCACCGAGGTGGGCCACGATCCCGGCCTTGTCGTCGGCCGCGCCTCGAGCGAAGAGCCGGCGCCCGCTGGGCGAGTCGCGCTCGGTGGGCTCGAAGGGCGGGGAGTCCCAGTCGGCGTGGTCGTTCTCGGGCTGCACGTCGTGGTGGGCGTAGAGCAGCACCGTCGGCGCCCCCTCCGGGCCGGCCTTGTGACCGATCACCGCGGGCGCCCCGCCGTCGATGCTGACCACCTCGGTGTCCATGCCCTCCGCGGCCAGCAGGGCGCGCACGGCCTCGGCGCTGCGGCGTACCTCGTCGGCGCGCGCGGGGTCGGCACTCACGGACTCGATCCGCACGAGGTCCTCGAGGTCGCTGCGCAGCCCGGGCAGCACGTCGGCGACGCGGGCCCGCAGGTCGGTGGTGTCGGCGTGGTGGCTCATGGCGCCAAGGTAGTCGTGGCGGCTCGCGGCGCGACGACGGGCCGGCGGCTCAGAACGTCTTGCGCCGGCGCATCCGCCAGGAGCGGCCGTCGGGGTCGTGCAGGTAGCGGTAGCTCGGCACGGCCAGCAGCTGGCGCGCCAGCGGCAGGCGGGGCTCGGGCAGGCGCCGCAGCCGGCCCGGCGGTCGCGGCCCGACCCGACCGCCGTCGTGCCAGGCCTCCAGCGCGTCGGCGCTCTCGGCGAAGCGCCGGAACATCTCGACCGGGTCGACGCAGTCGGCCATCACCTCGAGCAGCCCGGCGTCGTCCATGTCGTCGACCGAGGTCAGCTCGTCGGGGTCGAGGCGGTCGAGGTGCTCGGCGGCCAGGGTCAGGCGCAGGCGCTGGGCGAAGCCGGCCCGCCCCTCGGTGGCGCCGCGGTCGATGATGGCCGCCGAGAGCTCGGAGTCGTTGGTCCACGACCGGCGGCAGAAGTTGTCGGAGCCGATCGAGGCCCAGGCGTCGTCGAGCACGCACACCTTGGCGTGCACGTAGACGGGGGTGCCCGCATGGTTCTCGAGCCCGTAGAACGCCACGCGGTCGGGCGCCTCCAGCAGCAGCCGCTGCACGCCGCGCAGCCGGCCGAGGACCTGCGGGTCGCGGGCGAACCAGCCGTCCTGGTCGGGGTGCTGGGGCAGCACCACGACCACGTGCAGCCCCGGCTGGTTGCGCAGGGCGTCGGCCAGCACCGAGCTCATCTCGTGGCCCCACAGGAACTGGTCCTCGACGTAGACCAGTCGCTGGGCGTGCTTGACCGCCTTGGTGTAGCCGCGGGCCACCGACCGCTCGCCGCGGGGCGCGAAGTCGAACGCCCAGCCGGCGCCGAGCACCGGGTAGGTGCGCAGCAGCTGGACGGCGTGGCCGGTGTCGGTCTCTGCGTCCTCGCGGTCGGCGGCGTCGTCGGGGTCGTCGGGGTCGTCGGGGTCGTCGGCGGCGGGGGGCGGGGGCGGGGCCTGCGGGGGCAGCGGGCGCCGGGCGCCGTCGAGGTCGGCGCGCGCGTCGCGCAGGCGCCGCCACGGGTGCCGGGTCGTGGGGCTGGTGTCCTCCCAGCGCTCGCGGAAGACGGTCTCGACGTCGTGCACCACGGGCCCCTGCAGGGCGACCTGGACGTCGTGCCAGGGCGCGCGGTCGCCGTACTCGTCGGCGACGTGCAGGGTCTGCGGGTCGCCCTCGTGCACCGCGTCGTCGCGTCGGCCGTGGCACAGGTCGATGCCGCCGACGAAGGCGATGTCGCGGTCCGGGTCGTCGCGGTGGCGCACGACCACGAACTTCTGGTGGTGGGTGCCCGCGCGGGTCACGCGCATGTCGAGCTGGACGTCGGCGCCGCGCTCCTGCAGCAGGTCGCCGAGGTCGCGGTGCTCCTGGTGGGCGTAGCCCATCGCGGCGGCCTGCGAGCGCCACACCAGCGCCCGGACGTCGGCGCCACGGTCGAGGGCACGGCCCAGGACCTCCACCAGCTCGCTGCCCGGCTCGTCACCGAGGCGCTGGTCGGGGTCGGAGCGCCAGTCGGTGAACCAGACCAGGTCGCCCTCACCGGCCGCCTCGACGCAGCGCAGCAGCTCGGCGAAGTAGGTGCGCCCGTGCACCAGCGCCCGGACCCGGTTGCCGGTGGAGAACGCCGCGTCCGCGTGGGCGTCGTCGACCCGGGTGCACTCGTTGCCGCGCTCCTCGCGGGACAGGAACCAGTCGCGAGGGTCTGCACGGAGGGCCACCCGTGGAGGCTAGCCGGGGGCGGCCCGGCTCAGGTCAGCGGCAGGTGCGGGGCCAGGTCAGCGCGCTGGCCCGAGGCGCTGACCCGGCCGGAGTCCTCGGCCTGCACCCAGGTCATCGCCCCGGTGGCCAGCGCGATCCAGGTCGCGGCGTCGGTCTCGACGACGGCCGGCGGGGTGCCGCGGGTGTGGCGCACGCCCGGGATGACCTGCACGGCGGCGTACGGCGGCACCCGCACCTCGACCGAGTGCCCGGGGGCGCGCTGCTCGAGCACGGCCAGGAAGTGCTTGACCAGCAGCCGCAGGTCGGCGCGCTCCTCGGCGCCGGCGCCCAGCCGCTCGAGCGCGTCGGCGACGTCGGCGGGGTCGGCGGGGCGCAGGCGGGCGGGCACCGCGGCAGCCTAGTGCGGGGCGGCTCCGGGCTGCGAGGGCGAGGGGTGGCCGGTGGTGTCTGGGTGCTCGGGGTGATCGGGTAGACAGTGCCCATGGACCCGCACTCCTCCGGCCGCACCGCCCGCTCGCTCGAGACCCTGCACGCGATGTGCTACTTCGTGCCCGAGGTCGAGGAGGAGATCACCGCCCTCGGCGTGCGCCGGGGCCGCGGGGCCTACTTCGCCGGCCGCTCCGCGGCGATGGGCCGGGTCGGGCCGGGGCCGGTCGCGGCCACGTTCTACGTCTTCTCCCCCTCGCTGGTCGCGCACTTCGTGCCGGCCTGCTGGGAGGCCGCGGCCCCCGAGGACGTGCTGGTGGCGCGGCTGCGCGGCGTCGACGCGGCGTACCGTCGTCTCCTCGGCGACGACGTGCTCGCCTCGCCCGAGATGGCCGAGGCGGCCGCCTTGGCGCGCACCGCCGCCGAGGCCTGCACCCCCGAGGGCCGGGCGCTGTACGCCGCCCACGCCGACCTGGCCTGGCCCGAGGAGCCGCACCTGGCGCTCTTCCACGCCCTGACGCTGGTGCGCGAGCACCGCGGCGACGGACACGTGGCGACCCTGCTGTCCCACGGCCTGAGCGGCCTGGAGTCGCTGGTCACCCACACTGCGACCGGCACCGGCTTCACCGTGCCGGCGGCCCAGGCGACCCGCGGCTACTCGGGCGAGGAGTGGGAGGCCTGCGCGGCCGACCTGCACCGGCGCGGCTTGCTGGAGGCCGACGGGGCGCTCAGCGAGCAGGGCCGGGCGCTGCGCACCGCGGTCGAGACCGCCACCGACGAGGCCGGGCACGCGCCGTGGGCCGCGCTCGGCGACGAGGGCGCCGACCGGCTGCGCACCCTGGGCCGGCCGTGGGTCAAGCAGATGGTCGCCGGGGGCGTCTTCCCGGCGGGCGTGCTGGCCTGAGGCGGCGCGCACGACGTGCCCGAGGGTGACAGCGTCCACAAGCTCGCGCGGCGCCTGGACCGGTCGTTGCTCGGGCGCACCGTGGCCCGCTCCGACCTGCGGGTGCCGCGGTTGGCCACCCGCGACCTGGCGGGGCGTGCGGTCCTCGAACACGCCACCCACGGCAAGCACCTGCTGACCCGCTTCTCGGGCGGCGTCACCCTGCACAGCCACCTGCTGATGGACGGCGAGTGGTCGGTGACCCGACCCGGGCGCCGGCTCCCGCAACGCCTCCAGCCCGACGTGCGGGTCGTCCTCGAGACCACCGAGGGCTCGACCGCGTGGGGGCTGCGCCTGCACCAGCTCGACCTGGTCGCCACCGCTGAGGAGTCGCGGCTGGTCGGCCACCTGGGCCCCGACCTGCTGCACGACGACCTCGACGTCGCCGAGGCGGTGCGCCGGTTGCGCGCCGACCCCCAGGTGCCGCTGGTCAGCGCGATGCTCGACCAGACCCGGGTGGCGGGGCTGGGCAACCTGTGGGCCAACGAGCTGGCCTTCATCCTCGGCCGCAGCCCCTGGACCCCGGTCGGGGAGGTCGACGTCGAGCGCCTGGTCACCCTGGCCGCCCGCGCGCTGCGGCACTCCGCACTCGTGCCGGGCGCCTACCAGGTCACCACCGGCACGGGTCGCCGCGGAGAGTCGCACTGGGTCGCGGGCCGCCAGCGCCGTCCGTGCCTGCGCTGCGGCACCACGGTGCAGATGGTCGACGAGATCACGAACGACCCGGCTAACCGGCGTACGTGGTGGTGCCCGCACTGCCAACCGGGGCCGTCGCGCCCCTCGTCGTAGCCGCCCCTCGTCGTAGCCGCTCAGAGCGCGTCGAGGATCTCCAGGGTGCGGGCCCATGCCGGCGACGTCGGGTCGACGACGGTGAAGTGGTCGCCCTCGACCTCCACCAGCTCGGCCTGCGCACCGGCGGCGAGGGCGGCGTCGACGTAGCGCTGCGACTGGGTGGGCGGCACGATCGTGTCGTCGGCGCCGTGCACGCACCACACCGGCTGGTCGAGCGGCACCTGGCGCAGCGGGTCGACCGCGGCGTCGGCCGGGTCGGACGGGTCGGGGGCGTGGCCCAGGAACGCCGCCACCGCTCCCCCGCCGAGGCCGGCGGCCTGCGCGCCGACCAGGTCGAGCACCCCGGCCTGGGAGACGACGTGGGTCAGCTCGACCCCGTCCGCCCATCGTTGGTGGCGGGTGCGGGAGGCCGCCCAGGTCGCGAGGTGACCGCCCGCGGAGTGACCGAGCGCCACCACCGTGGCCAGGTCGAGGTCGGTGCCGGCGAGCAGGTCGACGCCGGCGGCGACGTCGTCGAGGGTCTCGGGCACCCCGCCCCCGGCGCCGTCCTCACCGGCGGCGCCCACCCGGCGGTACTCCAGCGCCAGCACCGCCCAGCCGGCCTCGACCAGGCCCGGCACCAGGGGCTCGGCGTACTCGATGCCGTACTCCGCCTTCCAGAACCCGCCGTGCACCACCACCACGACCCCGCGCGGGGTGCCGGCGGGACGGGTCAGCACGGCGTACTGGCTGGGGTCGTCGCCGTAGGTGAGCCGCTCGGTCGCGGAGCCGTCGGCAGGTGCGGGCACGGGTGGGACCTCCTGGGGGCCGGTGGCGCAGGCTCCCACGAGGGCGGTGAGGCCGGCGAGGGCGGGCAGGGCAAGCAGGGTACGTCGACGCACACCCGTTGGTTCGTAGCCGCGGCTCACCCCGATGCCGACCAGTCAGCTTTTCACCACCCACCAGTCACTTCTGCACCATCGAGAGGTCGATGGTCGGCCCAGGGGCGGTCCGGAACTGACTGGTGGATGGTGCGGAAGTGACCGCTCGTGCCTCACTCGTCGGGTCCGCGCCGCAGCCGCTTGGTCTGGCTGCGCTGCTTCTTGGCCTCGAGCCGGCGGCGCTGGGAGCCGCGGGTCGGCTTGGTGGGTCGCCGCTTGGGGGGCGGCGGGCCCGCGGCCGAGCGCACCAGCGCGGCGAGCCGTTCGCGCGCGGCGCGCCGGTTGGCCAGCTGGGTGCGGAACTCCGAGGCGCTCACGGTCAGCACCCCGTCGACGAGTCGGCCGGCGAGGGAGTCGAGCACCCGCGAGCGGACGACCGGGGGCAGAGACGAGGCGGCGACGTCGTACGACAGCTCGACGCGCGAGTCGGTCGTGTTCACGCCCTGCCCGCCCGGGCCCGAGGAGCGGGAGAAGCGCTCGCTGAGCTCGGCCCCCGGGATCACCAGGGTCCGGGTCACGGGCAGGTCGTCAGGCACCCGCCCATCATGACGCGGGCCGTCCCCGTGGCCGCACCTGCCGTCGTCCCGAGGTGAAGTTCAGGCCGACTCGGGGCGAGGTTCGGGCCGGGTCGGGGCGAAGTTGGGGCCGGGTCGGGGCGAAGTTCGGGCCGAGTCAGAGGGTGGCGGCGACCGCGGCGGGGTCGCCGGCCAGGGCGGCCGGCAGCGTGGCCGTCCAGGCGGAGCGCAGACGCAGCAGGTTGACCTCGAAGGCGCCCTCGACCACGAGCTCGTCGCCGCCGGTGCGGCCCAGCTCGGTGACCGGCACGCCGTGGCGGGCGGCCAGCTCGAGCAGTGCCGGAGCGTCGGCGTCGGCCACGGTCACCACGGCCCGGCCCGCCGACTCTGCGAAGAGCGCGAGGAACGGGTCGCCGCCGGCGACGGCGGCCAGGTCGACGCGCACGCCGCACATGTTCGCCAGCGCCGACTCGGCCAGGGTCTGGGCCAGTCCGCCGTCGGAGACGTCGTGGGCACTGGTGAGCAGGCCCACGCCCTCGTGGAGCAGCGCGGCGAGCGACTTCTCCGCGGCCAGGTCGACCCGCGGCGGCAGGCCGCCGAGGTGGCCGTGCACGACGTGGGCCCACTCAGAGCCCGACAGCTCCTCGCGGGTCTCGCCGAGCAGGAAGACGTTCTCGCCCGGGTCGTCGCCCTCGACGGAGCGCCAGCCGGTCGGCGTACGCCGGGTGACGTCGTCGATGACGCCCAGCACCGCCACCACCGGGGTGGGCAGGATCGCGGTCTCGCCGGTCTGGTTGTAGAGGCTGACGTTGCCGCCGGTGACGGGGATGCCCAGCTCGAGGCAGCCCTCCTTGAGGCCGCGGCAGGCCTCGGCGAACTGCCACATCACGTCGGGGTCCTCGGGGGAGCCGAAGTTGAGGCAGTCGGAGATCGCCAGCGGGACGGCGCCGCCGGTGGCGACGTTGCGGTAGGACTCGGCCAGTGCGAGGCGGGCCCCGGTGTAGGGGTCGAGCTTGGCGAAGCGGCCGTTGCAGTCGGTGGCCACGGCGACGCCGAGGTTGGTCTCCTCGTCGATGCGCACCATGCCCGAGTCGGAGGGCTGCGAGAGCACGGTGTTGCCGCGCACGTAGCGGTCGTACTGGTCGGTGATCCACGACTTGTCGCACAGGTTGGGGCTGGCCACCAGGCGCAGCAGCGTCTCGCGCAGCTCCTCGCCGCCGCTCGGGCGGGCCAGGGCCTCGGCGCCGTCGGCCTGCAGGGCGTCCTGCCAGGCCGGGCGAGCGAACGGGCGCTCGTACGTCGGCCCGTCGTGGGCCACCGAGCGCGGCGGCACGTCGACCACGCGCTCGCCGTGCCAGTCGATCTCGAGCCGGCCGGTGTCGGTGACCTCGCCGACGACGACGGCCTCGACGTCCCACTTGGCGCAGATCGCCATGAACGCCTCGACGTCGCCGGGCTCGACGACGGCCATCATCCGCTCCTGGCTCTCGCTCATCAGGATCTCCTCGGGCGCCAGCGTGGAGTCGCGCAGCGGCACCCGGTCGAGCTCGACGTGCATACCGCCGTCACCGGCACTGGCCAGCTCGGAGGTGGCGCAGGAGAGCCCGGCGCCGCCGAGGTCCTGGATGCCGGCGACCAGGCCGGCGGCGAAGATCTCCAGGGTGCACTCGATCAGCAGCTTCTCCATGAACGGGTCGCCGACCTGCACGCTGGGCCGCTTGGCCGGGCCGGAGCCCCCGTCTTCGGACTCAGTGAAGGTCTCGCTGGCGAGCACGGAGACGCCGCCGATCCCGTCGCCGCCGGTGCGGGCGCCGTACAGGATGACCTGGTTGCCCACGCCCGAGGCCTTGGCCAGGTGCAGGTCCTCGTGGCGCAGCACGCCGACGCACAGCGCGTTGACGAGCGGGTTGCCCAGGTAGCTCTCGTCGAAGACGGCCTCGCCGCCGATGTTGGGCAGGCCCAGGCAGTTGCCGTAGTGACCCACGCCCTCGACGATGCCGGGCAGCACCCGGTGGGTGTCAGGGGCGTCGAGCGGGCCGAAGCGCAGCGGGTCCATCACCGCGACCGGGCGCGCGCCCATGGCCAGGATGTCGCGCACGATGCCGCCGATGCCGGTCGCGGCGCCCTGGTGCGGCTCGACGTACGACGGGTGGTTGTGCGACTCGACCTTGAAGGTCACCGCGTAGCCCTGGCCGACGTCGATGACGCCGGCGTTCTCGCCGATGCCGGCGAGCATCGCGCCAGCGGGGGTCTCCTGCGGGATCTCCCCGAACTGCTTGAGGTGCACCTTGGAGGACTTGTAGGAGCAGTGCTCGCTCCACATCACCGAGTACATCGCCAGCTCGCTGGAGGTGGGGCGGCGCCCGAGGATCTCGCGGATCCGGGCGTACTCGTCGGCCTTCAGGCCCAGGTCGGACCAGGGCTGCTCACGGCCCGGGTCGTCGGCCGCGGCGGCGACGGTGTCGAGAGCGGAGACGCGGGGCTGCGGGGGGACCTCAGGCACGGGGGCCAATCTACCGGCGCCGTCGTCGGCGCCCGCGCCCGACCGGCACCGCTCGCGCACACCCCCTCTGACCTGGGAGAACTACACGCCTGTAGTTCAATCGTTCGCTGTTACTCGTGTGACTGGAGTGGTTATGGTGGCGCAGCCCGGCAGGTCGGGCACCGTTCTTCCCCGCCTCGTAGGAGCCCTCGATGTCCCGACAGACCTCCCCCCGGGTCCGCCTCGCCCTCGCCGGCGCCCTCAGCGGCGCGCTGGCCGTCACCGGCGTCGCCGCGCAGGCCCCGCTCGCCTCCGCCGCCGACCAGGGCGGCAGCAGCTCGACCGGCGAGCGCCGCGCGCCCACCGTCGAGGAGGGCCAGGTCGTCACCCCCGGCGACTTCACCGGCTACGGCTTCGACCAGTGCCTGGCGCCCACCCAGAAGGCGATGAACACCTGGTGGCGCACCTCGCCGTTCTCGGCGGTCGGCATCTACATCTCCGGCAAGTCCCGCGCCTGCCGCGACCAGCCCAACCTGACCCCCACCTGGGTGGTCAAGCAGGCCACCCGGGGCTGGCGCCTGCTGCCGATCACCCTCGGCCCGCAGGCCTCCTGCCAGCCGCGGTTCCCCCGCTACGACGACGACGTCACGATCGACCCCCGCCCGGGCCGCAAGGGCACCTACGTCCAGGCGCTCAAGATGGGCCGGCGCGAGGCCGTCTCGGCCGTGGCCGCCGCGAAGGCGCTCAAGATCGCCGAGGGCAGCACGCTCTGGTACGACCTCGAGGGCTTCGACCACAACAACACCGCCTGCCGCGAGTCGGCGCTGTCCTTCCTCTCCGGGTGGACCCAGAAGCTGCACACCCTCGACTACGTCTCCGGCGTCTACTCCAGCGTCTCCTCGGGCATCAAGGCGCTCGACGACGCCCGCGTCAACCGCCCCGACCGCTTCGTCCTGCCCGACGCCATCTGGCTGGCGCGCTGGGACGGTGTCGCCAACACCTCCAGCAGCTACGTCCGCGAGGACGGCTGGCGCCCCGGCGGCCGGGTCAAGCAGTACCGCGGCGGCCACGACGAGACCTGGGGCGGGGTGCGGATCAACATCGACTCCAACTTCCTCGACCTGGGCAAGGGCAGCACCGCCCGCCCGCAGGGCGAGATGTGCGGCGGCACCCGCGTCAACTGGCCCTCCTACGAGATGCTGCGCCCGCCGCGGGAGACGAAGAACGGCACCAAGCGCTCCGACCCGGCGAAGGTCGCGGCCCTGCAGTGCCTGCTCAAGCAGCGCGGCTACTTCGACACCGAGATCACCGGCACGTACGGCGGCCGCGTCGTCACCGCCACGACGGCCTGGCAGCGCGACCACGGGTTCGCCGAGAAGGACCTCTGGGCGCGCACCCACTGGATGTCGCTGCTGGCCACCGGCTCCAAGACGACCACCAAGTACGGCTCCAGCGGCGACGCCGTGCGCCGGCTGCAGCGCAGCCTCAACGCCGCCTCCCCCAAGGCGCGGGTCGTCGTGACCGGCGTCTACGGCGCGGCCGTGGAGAAGGCCGTCAAGGACTGGCAGAAGCGCGTGGGGATGAGCGCCTCGGGCGTCGTCAACGCCGCCACCTGGCGCAAGCTCCAGGCCGGCAAGCGCAGCTGAGCCCGGGGCGGGGCGGGCCGGGTCGGGTCGGGGTCGGGGTCGGGGTCGGGGCTGCGCGGGATCAGCCGACCGGCGGGCCGGCCACCAGCGCGGCGCCGGTGAGCGCCACGACCGCCGCGAGACCGGTCAGCAGGCCCCGCGCCGGGTGGCGCACCAGCCAGGCGACCGGACGCTCGAGCCCGGTGGGCGCGCCAGAACCGGTGGCGCCGGTCCCCTGGGACCGCAGCCGCCAGGTGTCGCCGAGCAGGCCGCGTCGATCGGCGTACCGCTCGAAGGGGAGGGTGGCCAGGGGCGGGACCGCGCTGGCCAGGCCGAGCACGGTGCGGGCCAGGCCCCAGCGCTGGTCGATGGCCACCACGAGCGCGGTGACGGCGTAGGCCACGAAGACCACGCCGTGCAGCATCCCGAAGACGCTGACCGCGCGGTCGGTGGTCTCGGTGACGTACTTGAGGAACATCCCGACCAGCAGCAGCGACCAGGTCACCGCCTCGGCGGCCGCCAGCCGGCGGAACAGCAGGCGCGGGGTCACGCGAGGACGGCCTCGACGAGGCTGGTGAAGAAGCCCAGCCCGTCGGTGCCGGAGCCGGTCAGCGACTCCACGGAGTGCTCGGGGTGCGGCATCAGCCCGACCACGTTGCCGCGCTCGTTGCTCACGCCCGCGATGTCGCGCAGGGAGCCGTTGGGGTTGTGCTCGACGTAGCGCGCCACGACCTGGCCTTCCCCCTCGAGCCGGTCGAGGGTGGCCTCGTCGGCGACGTAGCCGCCCTCGCCGTTCTTGAGCACGACCGTGATCTCCTGGCCGGCCGAGTAGGCGGAGGTCCAGGGGGTGTCGGTGCGCTCGATGCGCAGGCGCTGGTCGCGGCACACGAACTTGCGGTGGTCGTTGCGGATCAGCGCGCCGGGCAGCAGGTGCGACTCGCAGAGGATCTGGAAGCCGTTGCAGATGCCGAGCACGGGCATCCCGCGCTGGGCCGCCTCGACGACCTCGGCCATCACCGGCGAGAACCGCGAGATGGCGCCGCAGCGCAGGTAGTCGCCGTACGAGAAGCCGCCCGGCAGGACGACCGCATCGACGCCCTTGAGGTCGTGCTCGCCGTGCCACAGGGCGACGGCCTCGTTGCCGCCCAGACGCACGGCGCGCTGCGCGTCGACGTCGTCGAGCGAGCCCGGGAAGGTGACGACACCGATCTTCACGCGCGCACCTCGACGGACTCCTCGACGCGCACCGTGAAGTTCTCGATCACCGGGTTGGACAGCAGCGTCTCGGCCACCCGGGACACCTCGGCCAGCACGTCGTCGGTCACCTCGCCCTCGACCTCGAGCTCGAAGCGCTTGCCCTGGCGCACGTCGGAGACCCCGGTGAAGCCCAGCCGCGGCAGCGCGCCGAGCACCGCCTTGCCCTGCGGGTCGAGGATCTCGGGCTTGGGCATCACGTCGACGACGACACGGGGCACGGGGCGCTCCTGGAGGGTGGGGCGGGAACAGCTGCTCGGGACGGTCCCATCCTAGGCGCCGACGGCAGCCGCCCACCCGTGCGGTGCCTGCACAATGGGCTCATGAGCATGAACCCCGGCTCCCGCGCCCGCTCCGCCCTGCCGCTGGAGTTCCCCCAGTCCCTGGCCGTGTACGACGACTACGCCGACGCCCAGCGCACCGTCGACCACCTCTCCGACAACAAGTTCCCGGTCGAGCACCTGATGATCGTGGGCACCGACCTCAAGCGGGTCGAGCGGATCACCGGGCGCCTGACCACGGGCCGCGTCGCCCTCGGCGGCCTGGCCTCCGGCGCCTGGTTCGGCGCCTTCATCGGCCTGGTCTTCACGCTCTTCACCGAGGAGGGCTTCTTGGCCACGTTCCTGCCGGTGGTGGTGATCGGTGCGCTCTTCGGCGTGGTCTTCGCCCTCGTCGGGTACGCCGCCTCGCGCGGGCGCCGCGACTTCTCCTCGGTCACCCAGGTGGTGGCCACCCGCTACGAGGTGCTGGTCGAGCACAAGCACCAGGCCCGTGCCCGCGAGCTGCTGGCCGACCTCCCCGGCGCGCTGCCCAACCCCTTCGCCTGACCCGGCCCAGATCTCGCGCTGACCCGGCCCGAACTTCGCAGCGACCCGGCCCGGATCTCCGGCGGGGAGATCCAGGACGGGTCGGCGGGAAGTTCAGGCCGGGTCGGCGGGACATTTGCGCCGGGTCGGCGAGACATTTGCGCCGGGTCAGCGACGGCGCTGGAGCACCACGATGACCAGGGCGACGCCGAGACCGGCGACGATCGGGCCGAGGGTGCCCAGGGTGCGGTCCCCGCCGGCGGTCTCCCCGCCGACCCCGCCGTCGTAGGAGAGGCCGAGGTAGGTCACCACGGCCCCTCCGACGATCATCACGGCCGCGACGGCCAGCCCGAGGATCCGGGCTCCGGTCACGACAGCTCGCGCTTGAGGATCTTGCCGGTCGCGGTCATCGGCAGGTCCTTGCTGAACTGCACGATGCGCGGGTACTTGTAGCCGGCCATCTGCTCCTTCGACCACGCGACGATCTCGTCCTCGGTGGTGGTGGAGCCCTCGTTCATGATCAGGACGGCCTTGATCTCCTCGCCGTGCGAGTCGTGCGGCACGCCGATGACCGCGGCCAGCGAGACGTCGGGGTGGCTCATCAGCACCTCCTCGATCTCGCGGGGGTACACGTTGTAGCCGCCGCGGATGATCATGTCCTTGGAGCGGTCGACGATGTAGTACCAGCCGTCCTCGTCCTTGCGGCCCAGGTCACCCGAGCGGAACCAGCCGTCCTGGATCGACTCCGCGGTCGCGTCGGGGCGCCCGTAGTAGCCCTTCATGATGTTGTGGCCCTTGATGGCGATCTCGCCGACGGCCTCGGGGCCGCTCTCCTCGATCTCGCTCCAGTCACCCGGCTCGGGGCTGATCAGCTTCATCTCCACGCCCGGGATCGGCTTGCCGATCGAGCCGACGCGGGGCTCCTCGCCGTACGGCGAGAACGAGGCGACCGGGCTGGTCTCGGAGAGGCCGTAGCCCTCGAGGATGGTGACGCCGAACTTCTTCTGGAAGTCCTTGTGCACCTCGACGGGCAGTGCCGAGCCGCCGGCCGCCGCGACCCGCAGGTTGTCGGCGAGGGACGAGACGTCGTGGTCGGGGGTGAGCGCGCCCAGCAGGCCCCAGTACATCGTCGGGACACCGGCGAAGAAGGTGACCTTCTCCTTGAGCATCAGCTGCAGCGCCGGCTCGGCCTCGAAGCGGGGCAGCATCACCACGGTGCCGCCGAAGGCGAAGCCGCCGTTCTGGATGACGGTCTGGCCGAAGGAGTGGAACAGCGGCAGCACGCACAGGAACGTGTCGGGCTTCTCGGCGTCGGCGCCGAAGAGGTCCTTGCCGGCCAGCGCGTTGTCGCGCATGTTGCGGTGGCGCAGCTCGGCGCCCTTGGGCTGGCCGGTGGTGCCCGAGGTGTAGAGGATCACCGCGGTGTCGTCCTCGTCGGTGGCCACCGACTCGAACGTCGGCGGCTGCTGGGCCATCGCGCGGCCCATCGTCTCGGTGCCCTCGACGGGCGACTCGGCGGCCGGGTCGGCGGTGATCATGAAGAAGTGCTCGCACGAGTCGGTCTCGCTGAAGCCGGCGTGGCCCTCGGTGCCGATGGGCAGCTCGGGGGTGCCCTGGAAGCAGAAGAACGCCTTCGCGTCGGAGTCGGCGAGGTGGTAGGCCACCTCGCGCCCCTTGAGCAGGACGTTGAGCGGCACGACGGTCGCGCCGGCCTTGAGGATGCCGTAGTAGACGATCGAGAAGTACGGCAGGTTGGGGCAGCTCAGTGCCACCTTGTCGCCGGGCTGGACGCCCCGGGAGGCGAGCAGGTTGGCGACCTGGTTGGCGGCGCCGTTCACCTGCGCGTAGGTCAGGCGGGTCTCGCCGAAGATGATCGCGTCGCGGTCGGCGTGCTTCTCGGCCGAGCCCTCGAGCAGGCTGGCAAGGTTGTAGCTGGTCACGTGGTGGCCTCCGTCACGTTGGGGATGGCCCCAACCTACCGACGCCGCCTCACCCCTTCGACGGGCCCTCGCACATCGCGGCCGCCCGGCGCAGGTCGGCGCGCACGGGGAACGCGGAGCCGAGGCTGAGCAGCAGCCCGAGCGGGCGCAGCGGCCCCGGCCCGCTGATCCGGAAGCCGTAGGTGACGTCGCACCCCGCGGCGGTCGGGGCGAAGGTCAGCTCGAGGGTGGCGCGCACGGCACGCCAGGTGCCGACCTCGGCCCAGCGGCGCGGGCGCTCGTACGTCGTGGTCCGCATCGCCGGGCGCAGCCCCGGCCGGGTGACGTCGACCCAGCGCTGGCCCAGCCCGACCTCGCCGACGACGTCCTCGACCCGGGCCAGGCTCGACTGCCACTGCGCCCGGTTGGCCGGGTCGACGAGGTAGTCGAAGGCCACCTCCGGCGCGCAGCCGAAGGCGACGGTGCCGCCCACGGTGCGCTCCCCCGCCGGCTCGGAGCAGCTCACCACGACTGCCCGGTCAGCAGCTCGTAGGCCTCGACGTAGCGGGCCCGGGTGCGCTCGACGACCTCGCTCGGCAGCGGCGGCGGCGCGCCACCGGAAGCGCGGTCCCAGCCGGCCTCGGGCGAGAGGGCCCAGTTGCGCACGATCTGCTTGTCGTACGACGGCTGGGTGCGCCCGGGCTCCCACGCGGCGGCGGGCCAGAAGCGCGAGGAGTCGGGGGTCAGCACCTCGTCACCGAGCACGACCGCCCCGGCGGGGTTGCGCGCGGCGCCCGCGGAGCGCCCGAACTCGAGCTTGGTGTCGGCCAGCAGGATGCCGCGCTCGCGGGCGAGCTCCTCGGCGCGGGCGTAGACCGCCAGGGTCAGCTCGCGCAGGTGGGCGGCGTCGGCCTCGCCGATCCGCTCGGCGACGGCGGCGTAGGAGACGTTCTCGTCGTGCTCGCCCAGCTCGGCCTTGGTGGCGGGGGTGAAGATCGGCTCGGGCAGCCGGCTGCCGTCGACGAGCCCGTCGGGCAGCGGCACGCCGCACACCGCGCCGCCGGCGCGGTAGTCGAGCAGCCCGGAGCCGGTCAGGTAGCCGCGCGCGACGCACTCGACGGGGAACATGTCGAGGCGCTCGCAGACGACCGCACGCCCGCGCACCGCGGCGGGCACGTCGGTGGAGAGCACGTGGTGGGGCACCAGGTCGGCGAGCTGCTCGAACCACCACAGCGACATCCGGGTCAGGATCTCGCCCTTGTCGGGGATGGTGGTGTCGAGCACGAAGTCGAAGATCGAGAGACGGTCGCTGGCCACCACCAGGAGCTGGCCGGCGTGCTCGCCCTCCTGGACCTCGTAGAGGTCGCGCACCTTGCCCGAGTGCAGGTGGCGCATGCCGTCGAGGGCGGGGGCGGGCGGGATGTTGAGGTCGGCGCTCACCCGCTCAGCCTAGGGCTGCCTCACGCACGGCGACGGGGCCGGCCCGGAGGATCGCTCCTCCGGACCGGCCCCGCCGGTGCTGCCGGGTGGTGCTGGGTGTCAGCCGATCAGCGGCGCAGGCCGTCGCTGTGGTCGTGCGCCGGGTGCAGCTCGGCGTTGCGGGCGGCCTTCTCGGCGGCCTTGCGCTCGGCCTTGCTCATGCGCGGGGCAGGTGCGGGCGAGTCCTCGCCCAGACCCTCGGTGCTGACGGCGTACGTCGCCACGGAGTGCGCGATGGCGTTGGACATCTCGTCGATCGCGTCCATGCTCACGTTGTCGCGGTCGTCGCACTCGGCGTGGTAGCACGGGTCGTAGGCGACGCCGGCCTCTCCGCCGTAGATGGCCGCCTGCTCCTCGGTCTTGACGCCCTCGGCGCCGGTGAACAGGCCACCGGACGGGATGTCGACGCCCTCGACGATGAACGGGCCGTAGTCGGAGCGACCGCTGAACGGCGTCGCCTCGGACTCCAGACCCTCGCTGGCGAAGAACTCGTTGAACATCTCCTCGATGTCGTCGGAGCCGGCCGGGCCGACCGCGCCGCCACCCTCGGAGTTGTCACCGTCGTAGACGAAGCGCACGTAGTTGGGCGAGCCGACCATGTCGAAGTTGAGGTAGAGGGCGATCTCGTCGATCTCCTCCTGGCTCAGCTCGGCGACGTAGTGCTCGGAGCCGAGCAGGCCCAGCTCCTCGGCGCCCCACCAGGCGAAGCGCACCTGGTTCTCGAGCTTGCCCTTCCCCTTGCCCTTGGCCTTCTTGCCGTGGCCCTTCTTCTTGCCCTTCTTGTCGAACTTGGAGAGCTTGAGCGCCGTCTCGAGGATGCTCGCCGAGCCGGAGCCGTTGTCGTTGATGCCGGGGCCCTCGGGCACGGAGTCGAGGTGCGAGCCGACCATCACGACGTTGTCCTTGTCGCCGCCGCGGGTCTCGGCGAGGACGTTGTAGGTCTCGCGGATCTCCGAGGTGGTGTCGGCGAAGAGGCGTACCTCGGTGCCGGCCGGGTCGATGAGGTCCTGACCGACGGCGAAGGAGGTGCCGACCACGGGGATCTCGTAGCCGGGCTGCCCCAGGGTGCCGACGAAGGAGTCGGTGCGACCCTCGACCCCGGCGTTGAAGATGATGACGCCGGCGGCGCCGGCCTCCTGCGCGTTGAGCGCCTTCTGGCCGAAGGCACAGCTGCCGCGCTGGATCAGCGCGATCGAGCCCTCGGGGAACGCGGCGAAGTCCTCGGCCTCGCAACCGCTGGTGCTGGCGGCGTTGGCGGTGCCGTCGGTGTCGACGGCGACCACGGCTGCGGTCACGTCGCCGGAGCCGGAGTAGGTCATGCTCGAGAAGTCCTCGGGCGTGGCGTACGTCGTCGCGTCGGGGCTGGTCTGCGCCAGCTCGGCCGGGGCGTTCTCGACGAAGTAGGCGAAGTCGAAAGCCTGGACCTCCGGGGTGTAGCCCGCCTTGGTCAGGGTGCGCACGATGTAGCGCACGCTGGCGTTGTAGCCCGGGGTACCCGAGGCGCGGTTGCCGTCGAACTTGTCCGAGATCTCCTGGAGCTTGTCGAGGTGCTCGTCGATGCCGTCGCCCTTGACCCGCTTGGTCAGCTGCTTGGGGAGGTCGAAGCCCCCCGCCGAGCCGTTCTTGCCGCGCTCGGCGGCCTGGATGGTGGTGGTGTCGTCGTCGGCGTTGGCGGTGAAGCCGACGCCACCGGCGACGAGTGCTGCGGCCGTGGTGACGGCGAGTGCCGGCACGGCGGCACGGGACAGTGAACTGAGACGCACGAGTTCCTCCGAGATGTCCGCCCGGACCCCCGGCTGCTCCGGGGCGGGCCTGTCATGTGCGCGTCACCTTAGGTAGGTGTGACCCGGGCCACAAGGGGCCACGCCGAATTACCGACCTCTCGTTCAGTCGACCGTTCGGTCGCCCGTTCGGTCGACCTGCGCGGAGCGCCGCCACGGGGGCGGCTGGCCCTGCAGGAACCACTGCATCTGCCGGGTGATCCACGGCAGCGCCGCGTAGGTCATCACCGGGGTCATCACCAGCACGGTCAGCAGGATCCGCAGCGGCAGGGCGACGTCGGCGACGTACGACCCGGCGCCCCAGTTGACCAGGACGCTGAGGGGGTAGAAGACCAGGAAGATGGTCACCGCCTGCTTCCAGCGTGGCGGGGGCGGCGGGTTGAGGCGCAGGTCGCGCACGTCGCGGCTGGTGGGCTCGTCGAACCACCCCTCGATGCCCGTACGCCGCTCGACGCGGGACTCGCGCACCCCCAGCCCGACGGCCGCGTCGCGCCACCACTCCCGCTCGTGCGAGCCCTCCCAGCGCGCGAGCGCCTCGGCGTCGGCGAAGCGGTAGAGCATGTGCCAGGTCTCGGAGTCGGCCTCGGGACGCACCCAGCCCGCGCCCAGGAAGCCGGGGAAGCGCTGGGCCAGCGCCGTGCCCGCCTGCAGCCAGCTGACCATCTCGGCCTCGCGCCCGGGGTCGAGGTGCCGGGTGATGGAGACG
Organism: Nocardioides cremeus; assembly: GCF_030518195.1. Taxonomy (GTDB): domain Bacteria; phylum Actinomycetota; class Actinomycetes; order Propionibacteriales; family Nocardioidaceae; genus Nocardioides; species Nocardioides cremeus. Next base: position 312,164 of record NZ_JAULSC010000001.1, on the reverse strand, counting down.
GTGACGGGGGCACTCATGGCCCGGATCCTCCCGGTGCCGCGCCCGGGCACCAAACCGGGTGCACGCGGGTGCGACAGGATGGGGTGGTGGCCGGGCGAGACGGGAAGGAACCCGAGGGCCCACCGGGTTCCGAGGACATGACCCCCTCGGCCGCGCCCGCCCAGCGCGGGGAGGCGACCCGTGCGGAGGCCTTCGCCCGCTGGGTCGAGCCGGAGGTCGAGGTGCTGCTGCGGGTGGCACACACCCTCACCGGGTCGTGGAGCGACGCCGACGACGTCGTGCAGGACACGCTGGTGCGGGCCTGGGGGGCGGTGGACCGCTTCGACGGGCGCCACCCCCGGGCGTGGCTGCTGACGATCCTGCGACGCACCCACCTCAACAGCCTGCGGCGCGGCCGCCCCGACCTGGTCGAGGACGACGTGCTGGCCCGGCACCGGCCGGCCTTCGGCGCCGCGCACGCCTCCTCCCCCGAGCAGGTCGTCGACGACCGCGCCTTCGACGCCGACGTGGCCGAGGCGGTGGGCTCGCTGGGCGAGCAGTTCCGCCGGGCGGTGCTGCTCGTCGACGTCGACCACCTGACCTACGACGAGGCCGCGGCCGTGCTCGACGTGCCGACGGGCACCGTCGTCTCGCGCGTCAGCCGCGGCCGCTCCCGCCTGCGGGCCGCGCTGGCCCACCGCCGACCCCGAGGAGGCAGCCGGTGACCAGGAGGATGCAGGGCCCCCGCTCGATGCTCGAGTGCTGGTGGTCGGGCCGGGTGCTCGACCGCTACGTCGAGCAGCAGCCCGCGATCCCGCTCACGCCCGCCGAGCGTGACCGGCTCGAGCGCCACCTGTCGGTGTGCGAGCGGTGCGCCACCTCGGCCACCGAGCGGCGCCGCGTGCTCGCGGCCCTCGACCGCCTCGGCGACCAGCACGCCCCGCCCCCGGCGTCGCTGCGCCGGGCCCACGACCTCGTCCGCGACCTGACCGACGGAGACCCCGCATGACCGCGACCGACCCCGCGACCGCCCCCTCGATCGCTCCGCCGACCGCCGCGCCCGGCGTACGCCGCTCGGACCCGCTCACCACGCCCGACGGCGCGCCCTGGGACCTGCTGGTCGTCGGGGGCGGCACGGCGGGCCTGGTGGCGGCGCACACCGCGGCCGGCTTCGGCGCGCGGACCCTGCTGGTCGAGCGGCACCGCACGGGCGGCGACTGCCTGTGGACCGGCTGCGTGCCGAGCAAGGCGATGCTGGCCGCCGCGCACGCCGCCGCGGCCGCCCGGCGCGCCCCGCGCCTGGGCGTGCACGTGGGCGACGTGCACGTCGACTTCGCCGCGGTGATGCGCCACGTGCACGACACCATCGCGCGCATCGAGCCGGTCGACTCCCCCGAGCGGCTGCGCGGGGCGGGCATCGCGGTCGCCCACGGCGACGTCACGATGACCGGCCCGCAGAGCGCGGTGGTCGACGGCGAGCCGGTGCGGTTCGCACAGGCCCTGCTGGCCACCGGTTCCTCCCCCAGCGTGCCCGGCATCCCCGGCCTGGCCGAGGCCTCACCGCTGACCTCCGACGACGTGTGGGACCTCACCGAGCTGCCCGGGCGGCTGCTGGTGCTGGGCGGCGGCCCGATCGGCTGCGAGCTGGGCCAGGCCTTCGCCCGGCTGGGCAGCCGGGTGAGCGTCGTCGAGGCGGGCCCGCGCGTGCTGGGCCCCGAGGACGCGCACGCGGCCGCCCTGGTCGCGGCGGCGCTGCGCGCCGACGGCGTCGACCTGCAGGAGGACGTCTCGCTCGAGCGCGTCGAGGGCACCCCCGGCGACCTGGCCGCGCACCTCTCCGACGGCACCGTGCTGCACGTGGACCGGGTGCTGGTGGCGGTCGGGCGCACGCCCGGCACCCACGACCTGGGGCTGGGCTCCGCCGGGGTCGAGGTGCGCGAGAGCGGCCACGTGGTGGTCGACGGCGCGCTGCGCACCACCAACCCCCGCATCTGGGCCGCCGGCGACCTCACCGGGCACCCCGCCTTCACCCACGTGGCCGGCATGCACGGCAGCCTGGCCGCCTCCAACGCGGTGCTGGGGCTGCGCCGCAAGGTGCGCCTCGACACCATCCCCCGGGTCACCTACACCCAGCCCGAGGTGGCCTCCTTCGGCGTCGGCACCGAGACCGACGACCCGTCGCACACGGTGCACCGCGTCGACGCCACCGAGATCGACCGCGCCGTCGCCGAGGGCGACACCGACGGGGAGGTCGCGGTGGTGCTCGACGGCCGCGGCCGCCTGGTGGGCGCCCGCGTCGTGGGCCCCCGGGCCGGGGAGGTGCTGGCCGAGCTGACCCTGTCGGCGCAGGCCGGCGTCAGCCTGCGCACCGTCGCCGGCACCATCCACCCCTACCCCGCGTGGAGCGACGGCGTCTCGAAGGCCGCCGTCGCGCGCACCCGCGAGGAGCTGGCCCGTCCGCTGCCGGCGACCGTCACACGGGTCCTGTCGCGGGGTCGGCGTCGGTGGGTGCAGCACCGCGCGTCCGCCGCTGGCGCCACACGCCCAGCACGGTGAGCAGCACCAGCGCGGCGATCGCGAGCAGGAACGGCGGCGAGCCGGGGTCGGTGCCGAAGGCGCCGACGGCCACGTAGACGGCCGAGCCGGGCACGATGCCCAGCACCGTGGCGCCGGCGTACGTGCGGGTGCTCACCGAGGTCAGGCCGAAGGCGTAGTTGGCGGTGCTGAAGGGCACCAGCGGGACCAGCCGCGCCAGCAGCACTGTGGCGAAGCCGTTGGCGCGCACCCGCTCGTCGAGGCTGGCGAAGCGCTGCCCGGTCAGGCTGCGCACGGCGTCGCGACCCAGCACCCGGCTCAGCAGGAACGCGGACACGGCGCCGACCACCGCGGCGCCGAGCACGGCGACCAGGCCGGTGCCGAAGCCCAGCAGCAGGCCGCCGAGCACCGTCATCACCGCGGTGGGACCGGCCGGCAGCAGGCTGATGGCGGCGTAGGCCGCCACGAACGCCGGCACCGCCCACCCGCCGAGCCCGTCGAGGGTCGAGCGCAGCTCGGCCTGGCTGGGCAGGCCCACGCTGAGCTGCAGCGCCACCGCGGCGACCACCAGCGCCAGCAGCACGCCGGCCTTGAGCAGCACGCCCCGGCTCATCGCTGCCCCTCCAGCACGTGGCAGCGCTCGGGGGACAGCGCCAGCCGGGCCGCGCCGCCGGGGACCACCGCCGAGCCGACGGGCAGGTGCGCACGCAGCGCGGTGCCGTCGGCCAGCGCCGTCTCGACCACCAGGTGGGTGCCGGCGAAGCGGACCTCCTTGACCGCGACCCGCACGTCGTACGCCGCCGGCGCGGCGTCGCCGGCCAGGGCCAGGGCCTCGGGCCGCACGACCAGCACCGCCGGGCCGGCCGTGGCGCCGGTGGGCACGGCCAGGGTGCCGTCGTGGCTGGTGAAGCGCCCGTCGGCCACCTCGCCGGTCAGCTCGTTGACGGGGCCGAAGTAGCGCGCGGTCGCCAGGGTGTCGGGGCGGGTGTAGACCTCCTCGGGCGTGCCGGCGCCCACGACGCGGCCCTCGTCGAGCACGACGACCCGGTCGGCGACGTCGACGGCCTCGTCGCGGTCGTGGGTCACGAACAGCGTGGTCACCCCGAGCTCGTCGTGCAGGCGGCGCACCAGCCCGCGCATGTCGTCGCGCAGCTCGGGGTCGAGCTGGCTGAACGGCTCGTCGAGCAGCAGCACCCGTGGGCGGCGCAGCAGCGCGCGGGCCAGCGAGACCCGCTGCTCCTGCCCGCCGGAGAGCTCGTGCGGACGCCGGGCGCCGAGGTCGTCGAGGCGCACCCGGCGCAGCATGTCGCGCACCTCGGCCCGCTCGTGGGCGCGGGACGCGCCGGCCATCCGCAGGCCGAAGCCGACGTTGCGGGCCACGTCGAGGTGCGGGAAGAGCAGCGGCTTCTGCAGCACCAGCCCGACCGGGCGGTGCTCGGGGGGGCTGCCCAGCACGTCGACGTCGTCGATGCGCACGCTGCCCGCGTCGGGTCGCTGCAGGCCCGCGAGGACCGCGAGCGTGGTGCTCTTGCCGCAGCCCGAGGGGCCCAGCAGCGCGGTGAAGCTGCCCGGCTCGAGGTCGAGGTCGAGCCCGTCGACGGCCGTGGTGGACCCGAAGCGGACCACCAGGTCGCGCACCGCCACCCGGGCGGCCGGCCCGGAGGCCGGTTGGTCAGCGGCCGGCCGGGCGGCGGCGTCGCGCTCGTGGTCGCGCTCGTGCCGGCGCCTACGCACGGGAGACCCCCATCCAGGCGACGTCGCGTCCGGCGACCCGGGTCAGGGCGAGCACCAGCAGCACCGGCGGCGCCACCACCAGCAGGCCGAGCGCGGCGGCCGCGGTGCGGTCGGAGGACTCGATGGCCGAGAAGAGCAGCAGCGGCAGGGTCGTGACCCGGCCCCCACCGACGAGGAGGGTCAGCACGTACTCGCTCCAGGAGATCAGGAAGGTCAGCAGGAAGGCGGTCACCAGCGCCGGGCGCAGCAGCGGCAGGCTCACGTGGCGCAGGGTCGCCACCGGGCCGGCGCCCAGCACCCGGGCCGCCTGCTCGTGGTCGGTGTCGAGGTCGGCGTGGGCGGCGGCGAGCAGGCTGGCGGCGTAGGGCACGGTCGGCACCAGCTGGACCAGCACCACCCCGGCGACGGTGTCGGCGAGCCCGTAGCGGATGAAGAAGACCTGCAGGCCCAGGGTGACCGCCAGCGGGGGCACGATGATCGGGGCCAGCAGCAGGAACTGCACCAGCCGGCGCCCGCGGAAGCGGTGCAGGCCGAGCGCCCGCCCGGCCGGGAGGCCCACCAGGCAGGCCAGCAGCGCGACGCTGGTGGAGACCAGCACGGAGGTGCCCAGGGCAGCCAGCACGCCGTCGCCGAGCAGCAGTCGCAGCCCCCGGGTGCTCAGCTCGGGCGGCAGCAGGGCCGGGTAGCGCCAGGCGCCGGCAACGGCCCACAGCACGACCGGAAGCATCGGCAGCACCGTGACCACCGCGACGACGGCGACCGCCGCGCCGCGCCATGGGGAGTGCTTCACAGCGACCGCCTCGCCAGGCCGCCGACGAGGCGCAAGTAGGCCAGCGCCGCGAGCGTGGTCAGCAGGGCGACCAGCACGGCCAGGGCCATCGCCTCGGGCCGCGAGGTCAGGTCGATGTCGCGGTAGCGCTGGAAGGCCTCCACCGACAGCGTCGTCGGGTAGGGCCGCCCCAGCAGCCGGGGCACCTCGTAGGAGGCGGTGACGAAGGCCAGCACCAGCACCGACGCGGCCGCGACCGGCGGGGCCAGCACCGGCAGCGTGACCTCGCGCAGCCGCTGCCAGCGCGAGGCGCCCAACGTCGAGGCGACGTCCTCGAGGTCGGAGACGCGGCGACCCAGCGCGGCCAGTGCCACGACGGCCACGAAGAAGGTCTCCTTCCACGTGTACTCCGCGATGATCCCCCAGCCGAAGGCGTCCTGGGTCAGCGCCGGCACGTCCTGCACCGAGTCCACCAGCCCGAGCCGGTACGCCGCGCGCGAGAGCAGGCCGGAGGGGGCCAGCAGCAGGCCGATGGCCAGCGCCCCGACCAGGTGCGGCACGGCCAGGGTGCCGTGGAAGAGCACCGCGAGGCGGCGGCGCCCGCCCAGGCGGCGTACGAGCAGGGCCAGGGCGGTGCCGAGCACGGCGGCGGCCGCGGTGGAGATCAGCGAGACCCGGGCGGTGAGCAGCAGCGAGGCGTGCACCGCCGGGTCGGCGAGCACGCGGCGGTAGGCGTCGAGCGACCACTGCGACTCCCCCACCACGGGGGCGAAGCCGAGGCTCTGCAGCACCGCCTGCAGCACCCCGCCGACGACGAAGACCCCGACGACCAGCAGGGCGGGGGCCAGGAGCAGGGCGATGCGCAGGCGCGGGCTCATCCCTCGCCCCGCAGGACCCGTGCCCTCCAGTCGTCCTCGATCCGGGCAAGGGTGGCGCTGTCGAGCTCGGGCAGCGCGTCGGCGGTGAGCTCCTCGGGGCTCAGCACCGAGGGGCCCGCGTCGACGGCGGCGAACCGCTCGGCGAGGGCGGGCTCGACGGTGTCGAGGTCGATGACCGGGAAGATGCCGGTGGCCTCGTAGAGCCCGAGCTGGACCTCGGGGTCCTGCAGCACGTCGGCCAGGACCATCGCGCCGGCGCGGTCCTCGGCGTTGGCGGGCACGCCGACGAAGCTGACGTTGGAGATGTTGCCGACCGAGAGCACCGTCTCGCGGGTGCTCTCGGGGAAGACGCCGTCCTCGACGAGGCTGCCGACCGCGCCGGGGCCGTAGGTCAGGAAGGCGCTGATCTCGCCGTCGGCGTAGAGCTTCTCGACCTCCTCCTGGCTCACCGGGTAGGTCTCGCCGCCGCGCCAGAAGCCGTCGGAGGCGTCGAGCAGCCGGTCGAAGGTCTCGTCGCGGGCCTCCTCGTAGACGTCGTCGTCGAGACCGCCGCCCTCGGCCGCGGCCGTGACGGTCTCGGCGCCGAGGGTGTCGTAGAGGAAGGTGCGCACCGCCATCGAGCCGGTGAAGTCGGGCGGGGCGGGGTGGGTGAAGCGCCCCGGCTCACGTGCGGTCCAGGCCAGCAGCGACTCGACCGACTCCACGTCGGCCTCGTCCAGCACCGCGCTGTCGTAGACCAGCGCCGAGCTGGCCTGCTGCCAGGCGGCCTCGCAGCCCTCGACCGGGACCCCGAAGTCGGTGGCCACGGCTGGGTCGTCGAGGTCGACGTGCTCGGCGTTGGGCAGGTCGGCGGTCCAACCGCAGGCCCACAGGTCGGCCTGCACACCGGTGGCGAAGTTCTCGCCGTTGACCCAGATCGCGTCGACCGAGCCGCCCGAGGTGCGTCCGGCCTGCTGCTCGCCGAGCACCTTGTTGACCGCCTCGGCGGTGTCGGTGATCTTGACCTGGTTGAGGGTGACCCCGAGGTCGGCGAGGCGGTCGGCGACCTCGCCGTCGACGAACGTGTTGAGCCGCTGGTCGCCGCCGTACATGTACCAGTCGACGCTCTGGCCCTGCGCCTCGGCGAGCACGGCGTCCCAGTCGGAGGCGTCGACCGCCGCGGCCTCGTCCTGGGCGCCGCCGCACGCGGAGGCCAGCAGCGCGGTGGCGGCCAGGGCGGTCGTCAGCAGGGCGGGGCGGGCGGGTCGGCGGGCGCGGCGGGTCACGTGATCTCCTCGGGAAGTGGTCCGGGGGTGGTTCGGAGCGGACGCAGGGCGCGGATGCCCAGGACGACCCGCTGCAGCGCGGTGAGGGCGACCATCGCGGCGAAGACCCAGAGCACGGTCTCGGCGTGGTCCGGCAGCAGGCAGAGCACGGCGTAGGCCAGCACCGTCTCGGTGCCCTCGGCCAGCCCGCCCACGAAGAGCACCGAGCGACCGTCACCACGGGCGCCGCGCTTCTCCAGCAGCGGCGCCAGGGCCAGGAACGCGGTCCCCGAGACGTAGTAGGTCAGCAGCAGCACCAAGCAGGCCAGGCGCGCCTCCGGCACCGCGACACCCACGGCGAGCACGAAGCCGCCGTACACGCTGAAGTCGGCGAGCAGGTCGAGGAAGCCGCCGAGGTCGGTGGCTCCCCGGCGGCGTGCCAGCGGCCCGTCGAGGCCGTCGAGGGCCCGGTTGGCCAGCCACAGCACCAGCGCGAGCGACCAGTGCGAGGTCGCCACGGCGACGCAGGCGGCGAGGCCGACCAGCCAGCCGAGCCCGGTCACGGCGAGCGGGCGCACCCCCAGCCGGTCGAGACCGGCCGCGGCGGCGTCGAGGCCGGGCGCGATGACGCGGCGCACGGGGGCGTCGAGCACGGCGGGGCCTCCTGGTCAGGGATCTGGTCACGGATCGGGGATGTCCTGGACCGGGAACCCGGTGGGACCCCGGTCATCATCCCGGGCCGACCCACCCCGCCGGGTCTGGGGTGGTAGGTCAGGCTGGAGGGCATGGTCGAGCAGCGGGAGCCCCCGCGCGCAGCGGACGCCCTCGCCCCCTGGTCGGGCGGCGACGGCGGGGACGAGCCCGACCCCCGGCGCTGGCGGATCTTCGCGGTCTCGCTGGTCGTCGGGTTCATGGCGCTGCTCGACGTCACCATCGTCAACGTGGCGATCCCCTCCATCCAGGAGGGCCTCGACACCTCGACCGGCACCGTGCAGTGGGTGGTCTCGGGCTACGCGCTGAGCTTCGGCCTGGTGCTGGTCACCGGCGGCCGGCTGGGCGACGCCTACGGACGCAGGCTGCTGCTGCTGGTGGGGCTCGGGCTCTTCGTGGTCACCAGCGCGGCCGTCGGCCTGGCGCCCAACGTCGAGCTGGTGATCCTGGCCCGGCTGCTGCAGGGTGCGGCCGCAGGGCTGCTGACACCCCAGAACTCGGGCCTGATCCAGGAGCTCTTCTCCGGTCGCGAACGAGGACGCGCCTTCGGGATCTTCGGGCTCACGGTCTCGGTCTCCGCGGCCCTGGGCCCCGTGCTGGGCGGACTGATCATCGCGCTCTTCGGCGAGGAGGACGGCTGGCGCTGGATCTTCCTGGTCAACGTGCCGATCGGGCTGGCGGCGCTGGTGGCGGTGCTGCGGCTGGTGCCGCACACCCGCCCGCGCGAGAGCGGCGAGGCCCGCCCTCGGCTGGACCCGCTCGGCTCGGTGCTGCTGGGCGCGGCCGTGCTGCTGCTGCTCTACCCAGTGGTCCGAGCCGAGAGCGGGAACTACCTCTGGCTGCTGGCGCTGCCGCTGGTGCCGGTGCTGGTCGCGGTCTTCGTCGGCTGGGAGCACCGCGTCGTACGCCGCGGCGGCGCGCCGCTGCTCGACGTCACGCTGCTGCGCCGCACACCCGGCTTCGCCAACGGCATCGCGGTCGGCACCCTCTACTTCACCGGGTTCACCGGCCTGGTGCTGGTGCTCTCGATCCACCTGCAGACCGAGATGGGCCTCGCGCCCCTGACCACCGGGCTGCTGCTCACCGGCTTCGCGCTCGGCTCGGCCGTCTCCGCACCGCTGGCGGGGCGGGTGGTGACCACGGTCGGCCGCCAGCTCAGCGTGGCTGCGCTGGTGACCGTGGTGGGGGCGGTCGTCGCGATGGCGGTGCTGGTGCCCGGCCGCGAGGGCGGAGCGCTGTGGGCGCTGCTGCCGCCGCTGCTGTTCGTCGGCGGTCTCGGCGGCGGCGCGGTGATCTCGCCGAACTTCACGCTGACCCTCGACCAGGTCCCGCCCCGGATGGGCGGGGCCGCCGGGGGCGCGCTGCAGACCGGACAGCGGATCGGCTCGGCCGTGGGCTCGGCGCTCGGGGTCACCGCCTACACGGTGGCGCTGGGGCTGTGGGGGTCGGAGGCCGGCCTGCGGACCGCGTTCCTGGTCTCGGCCGCCCTGGTGGCGCTGGCGCTGGTCGCAGCCGTCGTGGCCCTGCGCGACGAACGCGCCGGCCGCGAGGCGTGAGCCTCACGACCGGCGCGTCCGATGCGGGTGCCGCGGAGCCGGGTCGGCTCAGGAACCGATGGCCTCGAGCATCCGGCGGGCCAGCGGGCCCGAGGAGGCGGGGTTCTGGCCGGTGAAGAGCGAGCGGTCGACGACCACGTTCTCGCTCCACGGCTCTGCCTCCTGGAAGTCGGCGCCCAGGGCGACGAGTCGGTCCTGCAGCAGCCAGGGCGCGCCCTCGGCCAGCCCGGCCTGGGTCTCCTCGGCGTTGGTGAAGCCGGTCAGCTGGTAGCCCGAGAACGGCGAGCCGTCCGCGCCCTCGGTGGCCAGCAGCGCGGCCGGGGCGTGGCACACGATGCCCAGCGGCTTGCCCGACTCGAGGGTCTGCACCAGCAGCCGCGCGGAGTCGGCGTCGCCGGAGAGGTCCTCCATCGGGCCGTGGCCGCCGGGGTAGAAGACCGCGTCGTAGGCGGTGGGGTCGACCAGCTCGAGCGACTCCGGGGAGCGCAGCTGCTCGATGTCGTCGATCGCCTTGCGCAGCGCGTCGGAGTTCTCCTGGCCACCGTTGGCCTCGGCGGCCAGGCTGCCCTCGTCGACGACCGGCGGCACGCCGCCGGGAGTGGCGACGACGACCTGGTGGCCGGCGCCGGTGAAGACCTGGAAGGGCGCGACGAGCTCCTCTGCCCAGTAGCCGGTGGGGTGCTGGGTGCCGTCCTTGAGGGTCCAGTGACGAGCGCCGGTGACGACGAAGAGGATCTTGCTCATGGGGTTGCTCCTTCGATCAGCTGAAGTTGCGTACCCCGTCCCAACGGATGCCCGGGGGTGCCCATTCCGACCCCAGGGGTGAGGCCGGGCAAAAGCTGGGCGCAGGTCGGCTCAGAGGATGGCGCCGGGTGCGTACGCCGCCGCGGCCGGGTGCTGCTCGGCCAGCGCGACCACGCGGCGTACGACGGCCTGGGTCTGGGCCACCGCGGCGCCGGTGAACGCGATCGGCTCGGCGACCAGGCTCTCGAGCTGCTGCTCGGTGAGCCCGAGCCGCTCGTCGGCGGCGAGCTTGGCGAAGACGTCGTTGTCGGCCTGGCCCTGGCGCATCGCCAGCGCCGTGCCCACCGCCGCCTCCTTGATGGCCTCGTGGGCGCTCTCGCGGCCCACCCCGTTGCGCACCGCGGCCATCAGCACCTTGGTGGTGGCCAGGAAGGGCAGGTAGCGGTCGAGTTCGCGCTGGATCACCGCGGGGAAGGCGCCGAACTCGTCGAGCACGGTCAGGAAGGTCTGGAAGAGCCCGTCGACGGCGAAGAATGCGTCGGGCAGCGCCACCCGGCGGACCACGGAGCATGAGACGTCGCCCTCGTTCCACTGGTCGCCGGCGAGCTCGCCGACCATCGAGAGGTAGCCGCGGGTGACGACGGCCAGGCCGTTGACGCGCTCGCAGGAACGCGTGTTCATCTTGTGCGGCATCGCCGAGGAGCCGACCTGGCCCTCCTTGAACCCCTCGGTGACGATCTCGTTCCCGGCCATCAGCCGGATCGTGGTGGCCAGGTTGGAGGGGCCGGCGGTGAGCTGGACGAGCGCGGAGAGCACGTCGAAGTCGAGGCTGCGCGGGTAGACCTGGCCCACGCTGGTCAGCACCCGCTGGAAGCCGAGGTGGCCCGCGACCCGCTGCTCGAGGTCGGCGAGCTTGTCCTCGTCGCCGTCGAGCAGGTCGAGCATGTCCTGCGCGGTGCCCATCGGGCCCTTGATGCCGCGCAGCGGGTAGCGGCCGAGCAGGTCCTCGACCCGCTCGAGGCTGACCAGCATCTCGTCGGCGACGCTGGCGAAGCGCTTGCCCAGCGTGGTGGCCTGCGCGGCGACGTTGTGGGAGCGACCGGCCATCACGGTGGTCTCGTGCTCGGCGGCCAGGCGCCCCAGCCGGGCCAGGGTCGCGATCGCCCGGTCGCGCAGCAGCTCGAGGGACTGCTTGACCTGCAGCTGCTCGACGTTCTCGGTGAGGTCGCGGCTGGTCATGCCCCCATGGATGGACTGCACAGCGATGTGCTCGTGGCTGGCGAGGGCGTTGAACTCCTCGATGCGCGCCTTCACGTCGTGGCGGGTGATCCGCTCGCGCGCGGCGATCGAGCCCAGGTCGACGGCATCGGCCCCCTGCGCGACCACCCGCTCGTACGCCTCGACGACCCCGTCGGGCACCGCGATGCCCAGGTCGCGCTGCGCCTTGAGCACCGCCACCCACAGCTCGCGCTCGAGCACGATCTTGTGCTCGGGCGACCAGATCTGGGCCAGGTCGGCGGCGGCGTAGCGGGTGGCGAGGACGTTCGGCACGGTCACGGCGCCCATTGTCACCGATGCCGGGGCCGCACCCGCACTCGCGGGTCGTGGTCCGGGTCGTGGTCCGGGTCGTGCTCCCGGTCGTGGTCTGGGTCGTGTGCCTGGGGACGCGCCATGGTGCGTCCAGGGACCACGACCCGAGCCACGACCCAAGCCACGACTCAGACCACGACCCGGCTGGGACGCGGAAGGGGGCGGGGGTCAGTCCTCGGCGGCGGCCTGCGCGATGTCGGTGCGGTGCTGGGCGCCGTCGAAGGAGATCGCGTCGACCCCCGCGTACGCCGCCGCACGGGCCGCCGCGAGCGAGTCGCCGGCGCCGACCACGGCCAGCACGCGCCCGCCGGCCGTGACGACCTCGTCATCGGACAGCGCGGTGCCGGCGTGGATGACGTGCACGTCGGGCAGTGTCTCGGCAGCCTCGAGGCCCCTGATGACGTCACCCTTCGACGACGACTCGGGGTAGCCGGCGCTGGCGAGCACCACGCCCACGGCCGCGCCGGGGCGCCACTGCGGAGCGGGCACGTCGGCGAGGGTGCCGGTGGCCGAGCCGAGGAGCAGGGGCGAGAGCGGGGAGTCGAGCAGCGCGAGCAGCGGCTGGGTCTCGGGGTCGCCGAAGCGGGCGTTGAACTCGACGACCCGCACGCCGCGCGAGGTCAGCGCCAGGCCGGCGTAGAGGAGGCCGGTGAAGGGGGTGCCGCGTCGCGCCATCTCCTCGACGGTGGGGCGCAGGACGGTGGCCAGCACCTCGTCGACGAGGCCCTCGGGAGCCCACGGCAGCGGCGTGTAGGCGCCCATGCCGCCGGTGTTGGGGCCCTCGTCACCGTCGCGGATCCGCTTGAAGTCCTGGGCGGGCTGCAGCGGGTGCACGACCGCGCCGTGCTCGTCGTCCCAACCGCAGATCGCGAAGAGCGAGACCTCGGGGCCGTCGAGGAACTCCTCCACGAGCACCCGCTCGCAGCCGGCGGCGTGGGCCAGCGCCTCGTCGCGGTCGGAGGTCACCACGACGCCCTTGCCTGCGGCCAGGCCGTCGTCCTTGACGACGTACGGCGCTCCGTGGGCGTCGAGGGCGGCCGCGACCTCCTCGGCGGTGCTGCAGCTGGTCGCGGCCGCGGTGGGCACGCCGGCGGCGGCCATCACGTCCTTGGCGAAGGCCTTCGAGCCCTCCAGCTGTGCCGCAGCCGCCGAGGGACCGAAGACCGGGATGCCGCGCTCGCGCACGACGTCGGCGACACCGGCCACCAGCGGCGCCTCGGGGCCCACGACCACCAGGTCGGCACCGAGGCGTTCGGCGAGGTCGGCGACCGCGGCGCCGTCCATCGGGTCGACGTCGTGGAGCGCGGCGACCGCGGCGACGCCCGGGTTGCCGGGGGCGCAGTGCACCGCCGCGACGCCCGCGTCGTGGGCCAGGGCCCGCGACAGCGCGTGCTCACGGCCACCGGTGCCGATCACGAGGACGGTCAGGGGGCCGGTCGGCACGGTCGCGGAGGGGGTGCTCACGGGCCCTGATGCTCTCAGATCAGCGGGTGCACGACCACGGTGGCCTCACGGTCCGGACCGACGCCGACCGCGGAGATCCGCGCCCCCGACAGCTCCTCGACCCGGTGCACGTAGTCCTGCGCCGCCTTCGGCAGGTCGTCCATGGTGCGCGCGCCGCTGATGTCCTCGCTCCACCCGGGCAGGTACTCGTAGACCGGCGTCGCGTGGTGGAAGTCGGTCTGGTTGACCGGCATCTCGTCGTGGCGGACCCCGCCGACGTCGTAGGCGACGCAGACCGGGACCTGCTCGAGCCCGGTGAGCACGTCGAGCTTGGTGAGCACGAAGTCGGTGACCCCGTTGACCCGGGCGGCGTAGCGGGCGATCACGGCGTCGTACCAGCCGCAGCGGCGCTGGCGACCGGTCGTGGTGCCGAACTCGGCGCCGACGCTGGCCAGGTGCGCACCGAACTCGTCGAAGAGCTCGGTGGGGAACGGGCCCTCGCCGACGCGGGTCGTGTAGGCCTTGACGATGCCGATGACCTGGTCCATCCGCATCGGCGGGATGCCCGAGCCGGTGCAGGCACCGCCGGCGGTCGCCGAGGAGGAGGTGACGAAGGGGTAGGTGCCGTGGTCGACGTCGAGCAGCGTGGCCTGGCCGGCCTCGAGCAGCACGGTCTCGCCCCGGTCGAGCGCCTGGTTGAGCAGCAGCCCGGTGTCGGCGACCATCGGCCGCAACCGGTCGGCGTACTGCAGCAGCTCCTCGAGGGTCTCGTCGACCGAGGGGGCGCGACGGTTGTAGATCTTGGTCAGCACCTGGCCCTTGAGCTCGAGGGCGCCCTCGATCTTCTGGCGCAGGATCTTCTCGTCGAAGATGTCCTGGACGCGGATGCCGATGCGGTTCATCTTGTCGGCGTAGGTCGGGCCGATGCCGCGCCCGGTCGTGCCCAGGCGGCGCGAGCCGAGGAAGCGCTCGGTGACCTTGTCGACGGTGCGGTTGTAGTCGGCGATGACGTGGGCGCTGGCGCTGACGACCAGCTTGCTGGTGTCGACGCCGCGGGCCTCGAGGCCCTCGATCTCCTGGAAGAGCACGTTGAGGTCGACCACGACGCCGTTGCCGATGACCGGGGTGCAGCCGGGGGTGAGGATGCCGCTGGGCAGCAGGTGCAGGGCGTACTTCTGGTCGCCGATGACGACCGTGTGCCCGGCGTTGTTGCCGCCGTTGAACTTCACGACGTAGTCGACGCGCGAGCCGAGGAGGTCGGTGGCCTTCCCCTTGCCCTCGTCGCCCCACTGGGCACCGATGATGGCGATCGCGGGCATCTGCTCGCTCACTCTCCTCGAGAAATCGAAGAACCCCGGCACAAGCGCACCGGGGCCTCTTGCGGCGCCACGCTACCAAAACCGGGACCGGCCGGCCCTTTCCCCATCCACCGTCCCGGGTGCCGGATAGGGTCACCGGCGATGGAACCCCTGCTCGTCATCAAGAACAGCGACGCGGGCACCGCCGACGAGGAGACGCTCGAGCGGGGCCTCGCGGTCCTGCGCGCCCGGACCTCCGTCGAGGTGGCCGGCACGTCGAACCCCGGCGAGCTCAACGGCGTCCTGCACCGCGCGGGCTCGCGCCGCATCGTGGTCGCGGGGGGTGACGGCAGCCTGCACGCCGTCGTCTCGGCGCTGCACCGGCGCAACGAGCTCGCCGAGCGCACCCTGGCGCTGCTGCCGCTGGGCACCGGCAACGACTTCGCCCGCGGCAACGGCATCCCGCTCGACGTCGAGGAGGCCGCCCGGGTGGTGCTCTCCGGCGAGGCCCGCCCCGTCGACCTCATCGTCGACGAGGTGGGCGAGGTGGTCGTCAACAGCGTGCACGTCGGCGCCGGCGCCCAGGCCAGCCGCCGCGGGTCGCGGTGGAAGGAGCGGCTGGGCTCGGTCGGCTACCAGAAGGTCAACCTCGGCAAGCTCGGCTACCCGGTCGGGGCGGCGCTGGCGGCGTTCCGGCCCCCGTTCGTGCGCCTGCACGTCGAGGTCGACGGCTGCAGCATCGTGGGCTTCGACCAGCCGGTGCTGATGGTCGCGGTCGGCAACGGCTCGAGCGTGGGAGGCGGCACCGACCTGGTGCCCGACGCCGACACCGAGGACCACCGCCTCGACGTGATGATCTCGCGCTCGGTCGGCCCGCTGGCGCGCTTCGGGTACGTCGCCGGGCTGGTGCGCGGGCGCCACCCCGAGCGCGACGACGTGATCTCGCTGCGGGGCAGGGAGGTGTCGGTCTCGGGCGAGGAGTTCTGGTGCGCGGCCGACGGCGAGGTCTACGGCCCCGAGCGGCGCCGCACCTGGCGCCTGGAGCCGGCGGCGTACTCGATGGTGCTGCCGCGACGCCGGCCCTCCTGAGCCCGCGGGCCGGAGGAGCAGCGCTCAGAGCCAGCCGCGGCGCGCGGCCTCGACGCCGGCCTGGAAGCGCGAGTCGGCGCCCAGCTCGGCCAGCAGCTCGGCCACGCGGCGGCGCACGGTGCGCAGGCTGACGCCGAGGCGGCGGGCAATCTGCTCGTCCTGGGCGCCGGAGGCCAGCTGCTCGAGCAGGAACTCGCGCATGTCGGGGACGCTGTCGCGGGCGCCGTCGAGATCGAGGGGCATCGCGCGGTCCCACATCGACTCGAACCACAGCGTCATCGCCTCGACCCAGCCCTGCTGGCGCACCAGGGTGCGCGGCTCGTCCATGAACCCCAGCGGCTCGGGCAGGATCACGTGGGTGGTGCCGATGATGATCATCCGGGTCGGCAGGTCGGGCAGCAGCCTGATCTGCTCCCCCACCTCCGAGCGCAGCCGCAACGTGTCGGGCGCCTCGCTGACCGCGCGCACCGGGTAGATCGCCCGCGACTGCCGCCCGCTGCGGATCGCCTCGCCGACCAGGTGCGCCATCGCGTCCTCCCGCGGCTCGCGGAACTGGTCGGGACGCAGCCAGAGCATGTCGCCGCGGCTCTCGCGGATCAGCGCGGTCAACAGCTCGACGGGCTGGCCGCCCGAGCTGATCTCGCCGTCGATCGGCTCGACGTCGAGGACGTCGATCGGACCGGGGCGCGCGTTGCTGCCGCTGAGGAAGGGGATCGCCTCGGCCACGGCGCTCAGGCGGGCGTGGGCGGCGGCCGCGGACTCCGCCGTCGAGGCCACCATCCGTCCCACCACCTCGACCGGGGATGCCACGAAGAGCCGGGAGTCCTCGAGCGTGACGATGCCCCGCTCGCGCAGCGGCGCCAGGTCGCGCAGCAGCTCCTCGGGGGTCTGCAGCAGCGAGGCCGCCACCCAGACCAGCTCGCGCCCCGACTGCGGCAGGACCCGGTGGTAGGCGCGATCGGCGTTGCGGGAGAAGCCCAGCGCACTGATCACCGAGGGATAGCTCGACCGCACCATCGAGCCAGCGTACTGGCAACTTGCTGCCAGCGACAGGTACGCCGCGACTGGCAGGCACCGGTCAGGACACAATCGTCCCCAGCGGTGCCCCGCCGTCCTCGGTCGGGGTCCGGGGCCTCACGACATCGGGGGATGACGTCGCTCCGACCACCGCACGAAGAGGCGCCGGGGCTGCCACAGGGGACGGCTCCGGCGCTCTCTGCGTAGGGCGCCGGCAGGCCTCGGGTAGCGTTGCCGCGCCACAGCACCCACGACGCAGGAGCTCCCCACCCCATGGCACGAGGCGGCGACGCACGCGGCACCGACCGGTCCGAGACCACCGCTCCCACCGACTGGGTCACCCGGGCCGCGGACGACGCGATCCGCCACGCCGGCGGCGAGGAGGCGGTGCGCGCCGAGGGCCGCACCATCACCTGCGCCTCGGGCGCCAGCCCGTCGGGACCGGTCCACCTGGGCAACCTGCGCGAGTTCCTGACCGTGCACTTCGTGGCCGAGGAGATCCGCCGGCGCGACCTGCCGGTGCGCCACCTGCACAGCTGGGACGACTACGACCGCTTCCGCAAGGTCCCCGCCGGGGTCGACCCCTCCTGGGCCGACCACATCGGGCGCCCGCTCTCGGCGGTGCCCGACCCGTGGGAGTGCCACGCCTCGTGGGCCGAGCACTTCAAGGAGCCGCTGGTCGCCAGCCTGCACGCCATGGGCGTGGAGATGGAGGAGGTCTCCCAGACCGAGGCCTACCGCCGCGGCGACTACGTCGAGCAGGTGCTGCAGGCGGTTGCGCACCGCGACCGGATCGAGACCATCCTGGGCCGCTACCGCACCAAGGCCGCCCCGGTCGCGGAGTCCGAGCAGGAGGCCGCCGCCCTGGCCGACTCGGTGCTCGAGGACGACGAGGCCAGCGGCGCCGACGACGGCAACGGGGCCGGCGACCTCGCCCGGTTCCCCTACAAGCCCTACTGCCGCGAGTGCGGCCGTGACACGACCACCGCGACGGCCTACGACGACGAGAGCGCCGACCTCTCCTACGCCTGCACCTCCTGCGGCTTCGAGGGCACCACCAACCTGCGCACCGACCACGAGGGCAAGCTGGTGTGGAAGGTCGACTGGCCGATGCGCTGGTCGGTCGAGGGCGTCGACTTCGAGCCGGGCGGGGTCGACCACGCCAGCCCCGGGTCGTCGTACACCGTGGGCAAGGAGGTCGTGAAGGCCGTGTACGGCGCCCGCGCGCCGTCGTTCGTCGGCTACTCGTTCGTCGGGGCCGGCGGCCAGGTGAAGATGTCGTCCTCGCGCGGGGGCGTGCCGACCGCGGCCGACGCCCTGCAGATCCTCGAGGCGCCCGTGCTGCGCTGGCTCTACGTGCGCCGCCAGCCCAAGCAGGCCTTCAACGTCGACTTCGGCCCCGAGGTGGTGCGCCTCTACGACGAGTGGGACTCCCTGGCCCGCAAGGCCGCCGACCCGGCCAAGCGCGACGCGCAGGTGCTGGCCTACGAGCGCGCCTCGGCCACCGCCGCCGCCGGCACCCTGCCCACCCCACCGGTCGTGGTGCCGTTCCGGCTGCTGTCGTCGGTGGCCGACGTGACCGCCGGCAGCGCCGAGATGGTCAGCCGCATCGTCGGCGACGTGGGCCACGAGCACGACTCGGTCGCCGACCTCGAGCCGCGGCTGAGCCGGGCGATGACCTGGATGTCGGAGTACGTGCCGGAGTCCGAGCGCACCACGGTGCGCTCGGAGCCCGACACCGCGCGGCTCGCCGTGCTCGACGAGGACGAGGAGCTGTGGCTTCGCCACCTGCTCGACCGGCTGCCCGAGCGCCTCGAGCTCGACGAGACGACCGCGCTGATCTACGGCGTGCCCAAGCTGGCACGCGGGCTGGGCCTCGACGACGCCCCCACCGACGAGGTGAAGGCCGACCAGAAGGCGTTCTTCCGGCTGCTCTACCAGCTGCTCGTCGACGCCGAGCGCGGCCCGCGCCTGCCCACGCTGTTCCTCGCGCTGGGCGCCGAGAAGGTGCGCAGCCTGCTCACCCCCTGAACGACGAACGCCGAGCCGGCTCGTTCGAACGAGCCGGCTCGGCGTCAGGGGCCGGGTGGCCTCAGGCGTCGGCGACCAGCTCGTCGTACGCCGTCTGGCTGGAGTCGCGCAGGAAGTCGCGGCAGCGCTCCCACTCGTCGGTCTCACCGATGCTGCGGGCGGCCAGCGCGAGCAGCGCCAGGCACATCAGGAAGCCGCGGTTGGGCTCGTGCTCCCACGGAACCGGCCCGTGGCCCTTCCAGCCGTTGCGGCGCAGCATGTCGAGGCTGCGGTGGTAGCCGACGCGGGCGTAGGCGTAGACGGTGATCGCGTCCTCCTGCGCCTCGGCGGCCGCGCCGGCGAGCGCGGCCCACGCGAAGGGCGAGGCCGGGTGCGTGCGCGCCACGTCCATGCGGTCGCCGCCGTCGGCGAGCAGCGCCTGGGCGGGGTCCTCGGGGAGGTGGGTGGGGGGCGGTCCGGCCATCAGGTCCTGTCCGATGTTCATGCTGGCATCGTGCCACCCACCTCCCCCGGGGCCTCAGCCCAGGGTGCGGCCCGCGGAGCGCAGGTTCTCGCAGGCCTCGACGACCCGGGCGGCCATGCCGGCCTCGGCGGCCTTGCCCCAGGCCCGGGGGTCGTACTGCTTCTTGTTGCCGACCTCGCCGTCGACCTTCAGCACCCCGTCGTAGTTGCGCAGCACGTGCTCGGCAACCGGGCGGGTGAAGGCGTACTGGGTGTCGGTGTCGACGTTCATCTTCACCACGCCGTAGTCGACCGCCTCGGCGATCTCCTCGGCGCTCGAGCCGGAGCCGCCGTGGAAGACCAGGTGGAAGGGCTTGGAGCCGGGCTCCAGGCCGAACTCGCCGACGACGGCCTCCTGGGCGTCCTTGAGGACGCTGGGGCGCAGCTTGACGTTGCCGGGCTTGTAGACGCCGTGCACGTTGCCGAAGGTCAGGGCGGTCATGTAGTAGCCGCGCTCGCCGTGGCCCAGCGCCTTGGCGGTGGCGATGGCGTCCTCGCGGGTGGAGTAGAGCTTGTCGTTGATGGCGTTCTCGACGCCGTCCTCCTCGCCGCCGACCACGCCGACCTCGATCTCGAGGATGATCTTGGCCTCGATGCACCGCTCGAGCAGCTCGGCGGCGATGGAGAGGTTCTCCTCCAGCGGCACGGCCGAGCCGTCCCACATGTGCGACTGGAACAGCGGCGCCTCGCCGCGCTGCACCCGCTCGCGCGAGATCTCCAGCAGCGGCCGCACGAAGCCGTCGAGCTTGTCCTGGGGGCAGTGGTCGGTGTGCAGCGCGATGTTGACCGGGTAGTTCTTGGCGACCTCGGCGGCGTACGCCGCGAAGGCGACCGAGCCGGTGACCATGTCCTTGACGCTGGGCCCGGAGAGGTACTCCGCGCCGCCGGTCGAGACCTGGATGATGCCGTCGGAGCCGGCGTCGGCGAAGCCCTTGAGGGCGGCGTTGAGGGTCTGCGACGACGACACGTTGATGGCGGGGAAGGCGTAGCCGCCGGCCTTGGCGGCGTCCAGCATCTCGGCGTACTTCTCGGGCGTTGCGATCGGCACTGCAGGCTCCTGGGTCACGGACGTGGGTGGGTCGCTCCAGCCTAGTGGAGCCCGGCCCCGGGCGTCCCGGGCCGCCGGGCGGGTGTGCCCGCGCGGCGTACGCTCCGAGGATGGAGCGGCGCACGAGCTGGGGCAGCACCACGCGCGCCAGCCGGGTGCGCCTGGACGCCGAGCACGCGTGGGCCCTGGTGGCCTCGGCCCGCACCGGCCCGCAGTGGTACGTCGACGCCGCGCCCTTCGTCTTCCGCGGCGCCGTCGACCGGGTGGCCCTGGGCCGCGGGCGCCGCTGGCCGGTGCCCGACCGACCGGTGCTGCGCCCCGGTGACACCGCCGGGTTCTGGCGGGTGCTGGAGGCGGGTCCGGCCGAGGACGGGCACCACCTGCTCCTCGAGGCGGCGGTGCGCGCACCGGGCACGGTGCGGCTGAGCACCCTGGTCACGCCCGAGGGCCCCCGCTGCTGCCGGGTCGCCCAGACGGTGACGTTCACGCCCTCGGGCCTGCTGGGCCGGGCCTACCTGCTCACCGACGTGCTCGCGCGCGAGACGCTGATGGAGCTGGTGCACCGACGGGTCCTGCGCGACCTCGGGCGCGCCGCCGCCTGATCCAGAGATCGGCGGGGCACCATGACAACCGATCGGCCACGAGATCCGTAGACAGGGCATGGACGAGCACACGAGCAACGAGCGCGACCTCTCCCGCCGCTTCGACGCCTCCTTCGGCGACGGGCCTCCTGGCGCGCCGGTCGACGAGGTCGTCGCGGCCGGGCGCGGAGCGCTGCGCCGGCGCCGTGCCGCGACCTGGGGCGGCGCCCTGGCCGTGCTGGCCGTCGTCGGGCTCGGGGGCGTGCTGGCCCAGACCGGCGCCCCGGGCGGGGACGAGCTGGTCGCCGGTGGGGCGAGCGACTCCGCGTCGGCCGAGCCCAGTGAGCCCGGTGAGCCCAACGACGAACCCACCGCAGAGCCCACCGCCGAGACCGAGCCGCCGTCGTACTCCACCGACGCGCCCGCGTCGTGGGGCAAGGGCCAGCTCGCCGGGTACGTCGACGACGAGGTCGTGGTGCGCGAGGGGCTGACGGTGACCGAGGTGGCGCAGGACCCGCTGGGCCTCGAGCCAGCCGTCTCCTCCACCGCCCTGGCGATCGAGGAGACCGACGGCAAGCGGTCGTGGCGCTACCTGCTGTGGACCGACGGCGAGACACCGCGCCACGCCCAGGAGAGCTCGACCGTGCCGGCGTGGAGCTTCGAGGAGTGGCTCGAGGCGTACGCCGTCGACACGGTCGAGGCCATCGGGCGCGACCTGGTCACCTTCGGGCCGGGCCAGACCCTCGAGGCCGGCGCAGGCACCACGATCCTCGAGCAGCGCCCCGACCCCGACCTGCCGGCGCCCTTCGCCCCGGCCTCGGCCCGCACCGCCGTGGCCCAGGTCGAGCGCGACGGGCTGACCTGGTTCGTGCTGGCCCGCGAGCTCGAGGGCGAGCGCGACTACGTCGCCACGCCGCTGTCCGCGCAGACCGGTGACGACATCGACTCGTTCCTCGAGCTGGCCACCGAGCGCTACGCCGACCAGGGTGGCGCGGGCGTGCAGTGAGCCGCGACAGCGAGTTCAGCGCCTTCGTGGCCGCCCGGCGCACCCACCTGCGCCGGGTGGCCTACGCGTGCTGCGGCGACTGGCACCGCGCCGAGGACCTCGTGCAGACCTCGCTGGTCAAGCTGTACGTCGCGTGGCCGCGGCTGCACCGCGACGGGCGCGAGGAGGCCTACGCACGGCGCATCATCGTGCGCGCCGACGTCGACGAGCGCCGGCGGCCCTGGCGGCGCGAGGTCCCCTCGTCGCAGGCCGGCGAGACGCTGCACGGCGCCGCCGACCCCACCGCCGCCAGCGGCCCGGGGCTGGAGGAGCGCGACGAGCTCTTCGCCGCGGTGCAGGCGCTGCCGGAGCAGCAGCGCAAGGTGGTCGTGCTGCGGCACTGGCTGGGCCTCTCGGTCGCGGAGACGGCCGAGGAGCTCGGCATCTCCGAGGGCACCGTGAAGAGCCACTCCTCGCGTGGTCTCGCCGCGCTGCAGCGCACCCTGACCACGACCGACTGACCGGCGCCCGACCCGGCGCCCGACCCCGGGTCTCGCGCCCGGTCGGCGAAGCGGCGCCGGCGGTGACGACGCCCTACGATGCGCTCGCGCCGGACCACGGCGTCCTGCCTGCACCTGTCGAAAGGTCCGTCGTGCTCCGCCCTGCCCGCGCACTCGTCGTCGCGCTCTCCCTGTCCCTGCTCGTGCTGGCTCCCGCCACGGCCTCCGCCACCGGGACCACGACCGAGCCGGCTGAGCCGGCCGGGGACCCGATGGCCGGCGCCCCGGCGGTCGGCACCTGCTACCAGCTCACCCACGACGAGCTGATGGCCGTGTCCACCCCGGCCGAGCCGGTCGACTGCACCAGCCGGCACACCGCCCAGGTCCTCGCCGTGCTCACCCTGCCCGACGGTCTCGACTGGGACAGCTCGCCGGCCCGCCTGGACCGGCTGACGCAGAAGGCCTGCAGCCCGGCGCACAGCGAGGTCGTCAAGGACGACCCGCGGGTGCACGCCCGCACGTTGGTCCAGTTCTCGTACTTCTACCCCGACGCCGCCGAGCAGGAGGCCGGCGCGCGCTGGTTCCGCTGCGACGTGTCGCTGCGGACCGGTGACACGCTGCTGCGGCTTCCCGAGGAGCTGCCCCGGGTGCGCCGGGCGGCGGCCATCGACGACACGGTCGGTCGATGCGTGACCAGGAAGTACACCTACACCGCCTGCTCGACCAGTCACCGCTACGTCCACGCCGCAGCCATCGTGGTCGACGGGGTCCGGCCCCGCAGCGCGGAGCGCGTCCTGGCCGAGGTGGCCCACCGCCGCTGTCCCCGCCGTACCACCGGTCGAGCCTGGATCTGGTCGGCGGCCCCGACCGGCACGCGTCGCGAGCACGTCGTCGTCTGCTACCAGCGGGGCTGATCACCCGATCGGGCACGCATGCCGCCGGCGGCGTCGGGGTACCGCGCCGCCATGGCTGAACCACAGGTCGTCCTCGAGAGCGACGTCGAGCCCCGGTCGTGGGCCGACCCCGTGCGCGGCACCGTCACCTTCCAGACCCTGACCGGCGACGCCCAGCCCACCCCGGGCCTCAGCTCGGGCGTGGCCGTGCTCGAGAGCGGTGGGTGGCTGGGCCGGCACCGGCACGCGCCGCCGGAGACCTACTACGTGCTGGAGGGCCACGGCGTCCTGACCGTCGAGCAACAGGAGCACCGGCTCGGGCCCGGCTCGGTCGCCTACATCCCGAGCGACAGCGAGCACTCGGTGCGCAACGACGGGCCGGGGCGGCTGCGGGTGTTCTACGTCTTCGCGGCCGCCCGGTTCGACGAGGTGGAGTACGTCTTCACCGACGAGGAGTGAGAGCTCCGGACTGCGCGGGAACTGGCGCCGGTTCGGCGTGAACTGGCGCCGGGTCGGCGGGAACTGGCGCCGACTCGGCGTGTGCCGGGCGGGGTATGGCGTCACCTCTGCGGCAAAGGCGCGTTGAAGGAGCACACCCGCTCCACTCCGACCCCGCCAGGAGATCGACGATGACCCGCCGACCCCACCCCGTCCCCCACCGCCACCGGGCGCGCCGCCGCGTCGCCGGCCTGGCGACCCTCGCCGCGCTCGCGGTGACCGCGCCGATGGCCGCCACGGTCGGCGCCACCGCCGCCAACCCCGGCGCCCCCAGCGTCTTCGCACCGCAGCTCATCACGGTCGACACGCCGGACCGCTCCGACCGCACCCGGCTGCAGAAGCTCGGCCTCGACCTGACCGAGCACGCCGGCCACGACTACGTCGAGGTCATCGTGCACACCGCCGCCGAGCGCGACGCGCTGCGTGCCGCGGGCTTCACCTACGACGTGCGCATCGAGAACCTCGTCGAGCGCGGCGTCGAGATCGCCGAGCTCAACGAGGCGTACGCCGCCTCGGTCGACGTCTCGCCGCTGCCCTCGGGCCGCGACACCTACCGCACCCTGGCCGACTACGAGGCCGACATGACCGCCCTGGCGGCCGACTTCCCCGGCCACGTGCGGATGTTCGACCTGGCCAACCCGACGCTCGACGGCAACACCGTCAAGGCCGTCGAGATCGGCGCCGACGTCGACAAGGCGGCCTCCGGCAAGCCGACCTTCCTGCTGATGGGGCTGCACCACGCCCGTGAGTGGCCCTCGGGCGAGCTGGCGATGGAGTTCGCCATCGACCTGGCCACCAGCTTCGGCAAGGACAAGCAGATCACCCGGCTGCTGAAGAAGTCCCGCGTGCTGGTCGTCCCGGTGGTCAACCCCGACGGCTTCGACCTCTCGCGCACCGACGGCGAGTACGTCGACCTGCGCGCGCTCAACGACACCGGCGCCGACCCGCTCGGCGGCTCCACGGCCATCCTGGCCACCCCCGGCCAGGCCTACAAGCGCAAGAACTGCCGCGTGGTCGACGGCCAGGACATCCCCGACGGCTCCTGCCGCGCGACGTTGGCCAGCCCGGGCGGATTCGCCTTGGGCGTCGACCTCAACCGCAACTACGGCGGCTTCTGGGGCGGCCCCGGGGCGGCGGGCACGTTCCCGAACCCGGGCGAGGTCGACACCGGCCTCCTCGACCCGACGTACCGTGGCGCGTCGGCGTTCTCCGAGCCGGAGACCCAGAACGTCCAGACCCTGGTGCGCGAGCGCCAGGTGACGATGATGATCTCGAACCACACCTTCTCCAACCTCATCCTGCGCCCCAACGGCGTCGCGCCGACCACCATCGGCCCCGACGGCAACCCGGTCGGCAACGCCCCCGACGAGAAGGGGCTCAAGGCGCTCGGCGCCGAGATGAGCGCGCAGAACGGCTACGCCAACCAGAACAGCTGGCAGCTCTACGACACCACCGGCACCACCGAGGACTGGTCCTACAACGCCACCGGCGGCTACGGCTACACCTTCGAGATCGGCCCCGACGAGTTCCACCCGCCGTTCCCCTCCGTCGTCGACGAGTACCTCG
This sequence comes from Nocardioides cremeus, assembly GCF_030518195.1. GTDB lineage: Bacteria > Actinomycetota > Actinomycetes > Propionibacteriales > Nocardioidaceae > Nocardioides > Nocardioides cremeus. The sequence goes on along the minus strand of NZ_JAULSC010000001.1, from coordinate 286,974 downwards.
GCGCCGGTGAGCACGAGGGCCTCGGCAACCGGGCGGCGTACCTGCTGGCCCTCGAGCACGCGGTCAACACCGCCAAGCACGGCGTCCTCAAGGGCAAGGCGCCCAAGGGCGCGACGCTGCGGCTGCGCAAGGACTTCGAGTCGCCGACCTGGGAGTCCTCCTTCGAGGACTTCCTCGACTCGACGATCACCGTGGGGAGGAAGGGACGCTTCTCGTGGGTGGTCAACCCGTCCACGCGCCCGCTGCAGCAGTCGCGCCCGATCCAGCAGCTGGACGAGGAGCCCTTCGCCGGCGAGACCATCGAGGGCGGCGCCACCGAGCCCGTCGTGGGCACCGTCGACCACGAGTACGTCGCGGCCAAGGCCTCCGACGTGCTGCGCATCGACCTCGACTGGCCGACTCCCGACGACTTCGACCTCGAGGTCTACCGCAAGGACGCCTCGGGCGAGCTCGTCGAGGTGGGCAGCTCGGGCAACGCGCCGGGCGAGAAGGAGCAGGTCCAGGTGCCCGACGCTCCCGCCGGCACCTACGTGGTCCGGGTCGTCAACTACGCCTCGGTGAGCCCGTCGTACACCGTCGAGATCGGGCAGTACGCGAGCACGGCGTCCTTCACCGAGGGCAAGCGCGAGAAGTACACGCTCAGCTGCGAGGTGGACGGCAAGACCATGGCCAACCGCAAGGTCTTCATCGACCGCGGCCAGGTCAAGCGCTTCAACCTCAAGCGCGCCTGCCGCTGACCCGACAGCACCCGGCAGCACCGCACGACAGCAGCACCCTGAGCCGGCTCCCGCGCACCAGCGGGGGCCGGCTCAGCCGCGCCAGGTGCGCTCGTCGCCCAGGTCGGCGTGGTCGCGCACCCACGAGTGCATCGCGATCGCCGCGGCGGCCGAGGCGTTGATCGAGCGCGTCGAGCCGAACTGGGCGATCGAGAACGTCGCGTCGCAGGCCTCGCGGGCGCCCTGCGAGAGCCCCGGGCCCTCCTGGCCCAGCAGGAAGCAGACCCGCCGCGGCACCGGCCCGGACTCCAGCGGCCGCGAGCCCGGCAGGTTGTCGATGCCGTGCAGCTCGACCGGCCCGCCCGGCAGCGCGTGCAGGTAGTCGCGCAGCGCCGGCACGTCCTCGTGGTGGCGCAGGTGCTGGTAGCGGTCGGTGACCATCGCCCCGCGCCGGTTCCAGCGCCGGTTGCCCACGATGTGCACCTCGGCGGCCAGGAACGCGTTGGCGCTGCGCACCACGGTGCCGATGTTGAAGTCGTGCTGCCAGTTCTCGATCGCCACGTGGAAGTCGTGGCGCCGGGTGTCGAGGTCGGCGCGGATCGCCTCGAGGCTCCAGTAGCGGTAGCGGTCGACGACGTTGCGCCGGTCGCCGCCGGCGAGCAGCTCGGGGTCCCACTGCGGGCCCGTGGGCCACGCGCCCTCCCACGGGCCGACGCCGACCTCGACCGGCCCGTGCGGCATCGGGTCGTACGGCGCTCGGCGGACGTCGTCGGGTGGTGAGGAGGACACGCGCCGCAGGCTAGTCGGCGCCGCCGGATAGTCTGACCTCGTGCTGGGTATCGAGCCGTTCCTCTTCGGCATCGACTGGCTCCAGCTGGAGTGGTGGCTCGGCCACTTCGGCGAGACCCTCTTCTGGATCGGTCTGGTCGTCATCTTCGTGGAGTGCGGGCTGCTGTTCCCGTTCCTGCCCGGCGACACGCTGCTGTTCAGCCTCGGCCTCTTCATCGCCACCGGCCAGATCGACCTGTTCCCCGGCGGGGTCGTCGCCGAGCTGGTGATCTCGATGGTGCTGCTGGTGGCCGCCGCCTTCGGCGGCAACGTGGTCGGCTACGAGATCGGGCGCCGCATCGGGCCGCCGCTCTACGCCCGCGACGGGCGCATCATCAAGCGCAAGCACTTCGACCAGACCCACGAGTTCTTCGACCGGCACGGCTCGACCGCGCTGGTGCTGGGCCGGTTCGTGGCCTTCGTGCGCACCTTCATCACCGTCGTGGCCGGCGCGACCGGCATGCCGCGGCGCACCTTCTGGCTCTGGAGCTTCGTCGGCGCCGTGCTGTGGGTGCTGGCGATCACCCTGCTCGGCTACTTCCTCGGCGGGATCGCCTGGCTCGGCGACAACCTCGACTTCGCCCTGCTGCTGATCCTCGCGGTCTTCGCCGTGCCGCTCGTCCTCGAGTGGCGCCGCGAGTCGCGCGCCACCTGACCCGGCCCCAACTTCCCGCTGACCCGGCCCGAACTTCCCGCTGACCCGGCCCCAACTTCCCCTCGAGCCGGCCCGGGTCGACGTCAGGCGGGGGCGTCGCGGTTCGCGCGCGACTCGATGACCACGAGCACCAGCACGACCGCGGCGCCCAGCAGCGCCAGCAGCACCGGGCCGGCCACCGGCGCGTAGGGCGCCAGCAGCGCCCCCGGACCGTGGGCCTCGCCGTCGGCGGACGCCTCGGGCACCGCCTGCCAGGGCCACAGCGCCCGCAGCGAGCCCAGCATCAGCCCCACCATCACCAGCAGCGTGGTGCGCCGCCGGTGGTCGAGCAGGTAGTTGAGCAGCTGCACGAAGGAGGCCAGGCCCAGCGTCGCGCCCGCTGCGAAAACGGCCAGGTAGACCAGGTCGCGACCGTTGATCGCCTCGAGCGTGGTGGTGTAGAGACCCACCGTCAGCAGGAAGAACGACCCGGAGACGCCGGGCACCACGAGCGCGCAGATCGCGATCGCGGCCGCCCCGAAGACGATGACGAGGGACGGGTCGGCCTCGGCGCCGCCGCCGGCCAGGCCGACGGTCCAGAACGTGGCGGCCGCGACCAGTGCGACCAGCACCGCGTCGACCCAGGCCGGGCGGTGCCCCGCGGGCATCATCCGCAGCGGCACCAGGATCGAGACCGCCACCATGCCGAGGAACAGCCCGCGCGACAGCTCGGGGTGGTCGGTGACGAAGGAGCCCATCAGGCCGGCGATCGTCACCAGCGCCGTGGCCATGCCCGCCAGCACGGGCAGGATCAGGAACCAGTCGGTGCGCTTGAGCTCGGCCCGCGCGGAGGCGAACCGGTCGGGGCCGGTGACCAGGCGGCGTACGGCCGAGACGACGTGGTGGGCGGAGTCGATGAGCTGCTCGTAGACGCCGGTGACCAGCGCGACCGTGCCGCCCGAGACGCCGGGCACCAGCTCGGCGGAGCCGATCAGGAAGCCGCGGGCCAGGTCGAGGGGCAGTGCGTGGCGCGGGCGGTTGGTCGCCAGGGTGCGGGCCTCGGTCACGAGACGGCGTCCAGCTGGGCCTTGGTGAGCACGGGGCGCACCTCGAGGCGGACGTCGGCCAGCGGGTTCTCGCCCTCGGGGCTGCGGTCGATCGCGCAGACGACGACCTCGACGACCGCGCCCGCGGCGCGCAGCGCGTTCGTCGCGTCGCGCACGGCGCCGCCGGTGGTGATGACGTCCTCGATGAGCGTGACCCGGCGGCCCTCGACCCCGGGGCCCTCGGCGAGCTTGCAGGTGCCGTACTCCTTGGCCTTCTTGCGCACGAACAGCGCCGGGCTGCCGGTCAGGCTGGAGACCATGGTGGCGATCGGCACGCCGCCCAGCTCGAGGCCGCCGAGCAGCTCGGTGTCGTCGGGCAGCAGGCCCACCATCTGGCGCGCCACCCGCAGCAGCAGCGCCGGGTCGGACTCGAAGAGGTACTTGTCGAAGTACTCCGAGGCCACCTGGCCCGAGCGCAGCGTGAAGGTGCCGGTCAGGCGGCACAGCGCGTCGACGTCGGCGGCGAGGGCCTCGTCGGGGGCGGGCTGGGGGTGCGGGGGAAGGTCGCTCACGCGGGACATTCAACCCGACCGGCGCACTGGCTACGGTGGGGCCATGGCTGCACCCGGCACGTCGTCCGCCTCCTCCTCCGCCGCGTCGACCCCCGCTCGGCCCCGCGGCGCCTCACCGGCGCACCGTCTCGACGGCATCCCGCCGACGATCTTCACCCAGATGTCGGCGCTGGCGATGCGCACCGGGGCGGTCAACCTCGGCCAGGGCTTCCCCGACGTCGACGGGCCGGCCAGCAGCCGTGCGCGGGTCGCTCGGGCCGTCGAGGAGGGCGCCAACCAGTACGCCCCGGGCCTCGGCGTGCCCGCGCTGCGCCAGGCCGTGGCCGAGCACCAGCGCCGCCACTACGGCATCGACCTCGACCCCGACACCCAGGTCTGCGCCACCACCGGCGCCACCGAGGGCATCGCCGCCGCGCTGCTCGGCCTGGTCGACCCGGGCGACGAGGTCGTGGTGCTCGAGCCCTACTACGACTCCTACGTGGCGATGATCCAGATGGCCGGCGGCGTACGACGCCCGGTCACCCTGCGCGCGCCCGACTACCGCCTCGACGTGGACGAGCTGCGCGCCGCGATCACCCCGCGCACCCGCTTCGTGCTGCTGAACTCCCCGCACAACCCCACCGGCACCGTGCTGTCGCCCGCGGAGCTGCAGGCGGTCGCCGACGTCGCGGTCGAGCACGACCTGGTGGTGATCACCGACGAGGTCTACGAGCACCTGGTCTTCGACGACGCCGTGCACACGCCGATCAGCACGCTGCCGGGGATGGCCGAGCGCACCCTGAGCCTGTCGTCGGTGGGCAAGTCGTGGTCGTTCACCGGCTGGAAGGTCGGCTGGGCCACGGGGCCGTCGTACCTGGTCGAGGCGGTGCTGGGCGCCAAGCAGTGGCTGACCTTCACCTCCGGCTCGCCGCTGCAGCCGGCGGTCGCGCAGGCGCTGACCGAGGAGGCCGACTTCCCCCTCGAGCTGGCCCGCGACCTGCAGTCCCGGCGTGACCTGCTCTGCGAGGGCCTCGGCGCGGCCGGCCTCCCGGCGCGGGTGCCGCAGGGCACCTACTTCGCCAGCGTCGACGTCGAGCACCTGGGCTGGGAGGACTCCACCGCCTTCTGCCTGGCCCTGCCCGAGCGCGCCGGCGTCGTCGCGATCCCGCTGCGCGGCTTCTACCCCGACTCCGACGCCGGGCGGCACCTGGTGCGCTTCGCCTTCTGCAAGACCGTGCCGGTGATCGAGGACGGGCTCGCCCGCCTCGCCGCCGCCGACCTCACCGCCTGACGCCGACCCGGCCCGAACATCCGCCGAGTCGGCCCGAACTTCGCGTCGAGCCGGCCCGAACTTCGCATCGAGCCGGCCCGGATGTCCGGAGAGGAGATCCGGGCCGGGTCAGCGCGAAGTTCAGGCCGGGTCAGCGTGAGATCCGGGCCGGGTCAACGAGAAGTTCAGGCCGGGTCAGCGTGAGATCCGGGCCGGGTCAGCGGGAAGTTCAGGCCGGGTCAGCGGGAAGCTCGGGCCGGGTCAGGTGCGCCAGGAGCGGACGTCGGGGCGCAGCAGGAGCAGGAAGGTGGCGGCGACCGGCAGCAGCACGACCAGCATCGCCAGGTTGCCCACGCTGAGCACCGCGAGGACGCCGGCCAGGGCGCCGGTGGAGATGGTCAGGGCGACCCGCGCCCAGACCGAGCCGCGGAAGGCCAGCACCGCGACGACGACCGCGAAGACGCTCCACAGCACGCTCACGACGGTGGTGGCGAAGACGATCTGCGAGATCGTCGTCCAGCCGATGTCGTCGATCTGCTCTGCCAGCTCGGGCTGCTGGGCGGTCGCCTCGACGAAGTCGGCCTCGGAGATGACCGCGAAGGCCAGGGAGGCCAGCAGCAGGAAGCCGGAGACCAGGCCGCTGCCGATCCAGGTCAGCGCGCAGGCCCACGACAGCGCGCCCGGGCGACGGGTGGGGGCGGGCCGCTCGGCGGCGCCGGCGTACGGGGAAGCCTGCTCGCGCTCCGCCGGCGCCTGGCCGAAGCCGGCGTACGGCGCCGGGCCGGGCTGAGCGGGCTGGCCGGGCTGGCCGTACGGCTGCTGGGGGTAGGTCGGGGGCTGTTGCGGCGCGCTGCCGTGGCCCACCGGGTGGTGCTCCCGCTCCGGCGTCGGAGGAGCGGCGGGCGGAGGCGTCGGCTTGCGGGGCGCCTCCTCGGTCTTGCGCAGGGTGCCGTCGGCGTTGAAGCGCTCGGGCAGCGGCTCGCCGGCGAACCAGGAGCGGGCCGGCTGCAGCCACAGCATCACCACGGCGGCCGCGACCAGCGCGCCCATGAAACCGCCGATGAAGGCGGCGGAGAGGAAGAGCGGCACCGCCAGCACCGAGAGCCACAGCCGGGCCGAGCGCGAGCGCTGCAGCACCTGCGTGCCCAGGATCGCGGTGGCGGTCGCGGCGGCCGCGGCGACCATCGCGACGACCCGCAGGATCTCCAGGACGGTGTCGACCGCGAGGCCCAGCCCGTCGGCGGGCGGCTCGGAGAGCAGGGTCTCGATGCGTTCGCGGGTCTCGAGCGAGCTGCCCGCCGAGACCTGGCCGAAGGCGGAGAAGACGACGAAGACCGAGCCGAGGATGATCAGCCAGGCAGCGACGGTCACCTGCCGCGGTCGGGCGGGAGCGGCATCTGACATGACACCCATTCCACCAGACGACAGGTGAGAGGCCCGCGGGGCCTGCGGCGGGCTCCTAGGCTGGCGCCATGTCCTCGACGCTGCGCACCGCCTCGCGACTCCTGCTCGGCTCGGCGATGGTGGGCGCCGGGGTGCTGCACCTGACCGCCCAGCGCGCCGAGTTCCAGGCCCAGGTTCCCGACTGGTTCCCCCTCGACGACGACCTGGTCGTGGTCGGCTCGGGCGTCGTGGAGATCGCCCTGGGCGCGGCGTTCGTGGCGCTGCCGCGCCGGCGCCGGCTCGTCGGGGCGCTGCTCGCGGCGTTCTTCGTGGTGATCTTCCCCGGCAACGTGGCGCAGTACGTCGAGGGCACCGACGCGTTCGGCCTCACCACCGACCGCGCCCGCCTCGTGCGGCTGTTCTTCCAGCCGCTGCTGGTGGCGTGGGCGCTCTTCGGCGGCGGCTGGTTCGACCGGCGTCGCGGGGACGACCGGGCCTGAGCCCGGCCGCCCCCGCCGACGGTCGCGCGCAGGGACGTCAGGCGCGCAGCACCAGTCCGTCGTCACCGACGTCGACCTGCACCGCTCCCCCGTCGACGACCTCGCCGCCGATGAGCATCCGCGCGAGCCGGTCGCCGATCGCGGTCTGGATCAGCCGGCGCAGCGGCCGTGCGCCGTACGCCGGGTCGTAGCCGGTCTCGGCCAGCCAGCGGCGCGCGGCGTCGGTGACCTCGATCGAGATGCGTCGCACCGCCAGCCGCTTCTCCAGCAGCGCCAGCTGCAGGTCGACGATGTGGGTCAGCGCCTCCTGGCTCAGCGACTCGAAGGTGACGATCTCGTCGAGCCGGTTGAGGAACTCGGGCTTGAACGAGGCCCGCACCAGCGCCAGCACCTGCTCGCGGCTGGCTTCCGGCGAGAGAGCGGGGTCGACGAGGTACTGCGAGCCCAGGTTGGAGGTCAGGATCAGCAGCGTGTTGCGGAAGTCGACGGTGCGGCCCTGGCCGTCGGTCAGCCGGCCGTCGTCGAGCACCTGCAGCAGGATGTCGAAGACCTCCGGGTGCGCCTTCTCGACCTCGTCGAGCAGCACCACCGAGTAGGGCCGGCGGCGCACCGCCTCGGTCAGCTGGCCGCCCTCGTCGTAGCCGACGTAGCCCGGAGGCGCGCCGACCAGCCGCGAGACCGAGTGCTTCTCGGAGTACTCGCTCATGTCGATGCGCACGATCGCGCGCTCGTCGTCGAAGAGGAAGTCGGCCAGCGACTTGGCCAGCTCGGTCTTGCCGGTGCCGGTGGGGCCGAGGAAGAGGAAGGAGCCGGTGGGCCGGTTGGGGTCGGCGATGCCGGCGCGCGAGCGGCGTACGGCGTCGCTGACCGCGGTGACCGCCTGGCGCTGGCCGATCAGCCGCTCCCCGATCACCTGCTCCATCTCGAGCAGCTTGGCGCTCTCGCCCTGCAGCATCCGCCCCGTGGGGATGCCGGTCCAGGCCTCGACGACCTCGGCGATCTGCTCGGGGCCGACCTCCTCGCCGACCAGCGGCTCGGTGCCCTCGACCTGGCCGCTCTCGGCGGCCGCGGCGGCCTCGATCTGCTGCTCGAGCTCGCGAATGCGCTGACTCGCCTGGTAGCGCTTCTCCAGCAAGCCGTACTTCTCTTCGCCCTCCGGCAGTGCCGTGCTGTCCCTCTCCAGCCGCTCGGCCTCGATGCGCAGCCCGTCGAGCTGGCGGCGCAGCTCGCCCTCACCCTCGAGCGAGGCCTTCTCGGACTCCCAGCGGGCCTCGAGCCCGCGCAGCTCCTCCTCGGCGTCGGCCAGGTCGGCGCGCAGCGACTCGAGCCGCTCGATGGAGGCCTCGTCGCTCTCCTTGGCGAGCGCGAACTCCTCCATCTTGAGCCGGTCGACGTGGCGGCGCAGCTGGTCGATCTCCTCGGGCGAGGACTCGATCTCCATCCGCAGCCGCGAGGAGGCCTCGTCGATGAGGTCGATGGCCTTGTCGGGCAGCTGGCGCCCGCTGATGTAGCGGTCGGAGAGGGTGGCGGCAGCCACCAGCGCGGCGTCGGTGATCCGCACCCCGTGGTGCGCCTCGTACTTCTCCTGGATGCCGCGCAGGATCTGGATGGTGTCCTCGACGCTGGGCTCGCCGACGAAGACCTGCTGGAAGCGGCGCTCCAGCGCCGGGTCCTTCTCGATCCGCTCGCGGTACTCGTCGAGGGTGGTGGCGCCGATCATGTGCAGCTCGCCGCGCGCCAGCATCGGCTTGAGCATGTTGCCGGCGTCCATCGAGGAGTCGCCGCCGGCGCCCGCGCCGACGACGGTGTGCAGCTCGTCGATGAAGGTGATGACCTGCCCACCGGCCTCCTTGACCTCCTCGAGCACGGCCTTGAGCCGCTCCTCGAACTCGCCGCGGTACTTCGCGCCGGCGACCATCGCGGCCAGGTCGAGGCTGAGCACCCGGCGGCCCTTGAGCGAGTCGGGCACGTCGCCGTCGACGACGCGCTGGGCCAGGCCCTCGACGACGGCGGTCTTGCCGACGCCGGGCTCGCCGATGAGCACGGGGTTGTTCTTGGTGCGCCGGCTCAGCACCTGCACGACGCGGCGGATCTCGGCGTCGCGGCCGATGACCGGGTCGAGGCGGCCCTCCTCGGCGGCGGCGGTGAGGTCGACGGAGTACTTCTCGAGCGACTCGTACGTCGACTCCGCGTCCTGGCTGGTGACCCGGCGGTTGCCGCGCACGGCGGTGAGCCCCTCGCGCAGGCCGGCCTCGGTGAGCCCGGCGTCGGCGAGGACCTTCTGGGCACTCGACTCGGTGCCGGCCATCGCGATCAGCAGGTGCTCGGTGGCGACGTAGTCGTCCTTCATCGAGGCGGCCAGGTCGAGCGCGCCGGCCAGCACCCGGGTCAGGGCGGCGGAGGCGGCGGGCTGCTGGACCGTGGCGCCGCTGGCGCGCGGCAGCGCCTCGAGCGCCGACCCGGCGCCCGCCACGAGCTGCTGCACGTCGACGCCGGCCTTGGTGACCAGGCTGCGGGTGGTGCCGTCGTCCTGGCCGAGCAGGGCGACGAGGAGGTGCACGGGCTCGGTGTGGCTGTGGCCCGAGGTGGTGGCGAGGCGCTGGGCGGTCTCGATGGCCTCGCGGCTGCGGGTGGTGAACTTCTCGGCGCCGAACTGGCTCACTGCGGTTCTCCTCCAGGTACGGGTCCCGGCGGGCGGGACGGATCTCGCCGACACGACGATTGTCGCTGTCACCCTGCTCAACGCGCCAGGAGTTGAGTCTGTTCCGCTCAACTTTGGCGATCGTCAAAGTTTCTGCGATTTCGTTCTCAGCACCGCGCGGGCGCCCTAGCGTGTGGCCCGGAGCAGGGCCCACCTGGGGAGGACGGGCCCGGAGGGGAAGCCGGTGACGGCCTGGATCGGCGCCATGAGCGCCATGAGTGCCACGAGCGCAGCCGCCCACACCGTGCACTACGCGCTGGTGGTGGGCGGGATCGTCGCGCTCGCCGCAGTGCTGGGAGCGCGGCTGGTCCCCACGGGCCACCGCCCGCCCGACCCGCACGACCTGCGGGTCGCCGCGCTGCGCCGCGCCGCCACCACGGGCACGCTGGGGGTGCGCCCGGTGCCGGTGGCCGCTGCCCCGTCCCGCACCACGAGCTCCGGCCCCGCGGCGGCTCTCTGGCCGCTCGCCCTGGTCGCCAGCGCCGCGGTCGCCGGGGTGCACGCCGCGATGGCGCCCGCGCACCTGCGCGAGCAGACCGTCGTCGGGCTCTTCTTCGCCGCGGCCGCCGCGGCCCAGCTCGCCTGGACCGCGCTGGCTCTCGGCACCCGCCCGGGGCGCGGCCTGCTGGTGGCCGGCGTCGTGGGCAACACCACCTGCATCGCGCTGTGGGCGCTGAGCCGCACCGTCGGGCTGCCCCTGGGGTTGCTGCCCGCCCCCGAGGCCGTCGGCGCGTGGGACCTCGCCGCGCTGGTGTGGGAGCTCGTCGTCGTCGGCGCCTGCCTGGCGCTGCTGCGCGACGCGCACGCCGGGCGGCGTACGACGCCGGTGCGCTGGCACCCCGCCGCCACGGTGTTCCTCGGGGTGTCGGTGACCGCGCTGGCCCTGCTGTCGCTGAGCGGGGCGGGGGGATGAGCGTGGAGCCGTGGATCGTCGGGCTGGTCTGCAACGCCCTGATCGCGATCGCCTACCTGCTCATCAGCGCCGCCCTCCTGGTGCCGCTCGCACGCTCCAACCAGCTGCGCACCAACCCCCTGGGCGCCGCGACCGCCGCGATCTTCCTGACCTGCGCGGTCCACCACGGCGCCCACTCGCTGCACATGCTGCTGCCGGCCTTCGGCGTCGCCGACACCCAGGGCCTCGCGATGCGCACCGCGTGGGGCTGGCCGTTGGCGCTGTGGGACGTCGTCGGCGCCGCCGTCGGCATCTACTACTGGACCCAGCGGCGCCAGTACTCCTCGCTGATGGAGGGCGCCCAGCTCTTCCAGGACCTGCGCCAGCGCGAGCAGCAGGCCCTCGAGCTCAACGACACGGTGCTGCAGGGCCTCGTGGTGGCCAAGATGGCCCTCGACCTCGACGACACCGCCCGCGCCCAGGCCGCGCTGACCGCCTCCATCGACTCGGCGAGCCGGATCATCACCGACCTGCTCGGCAGCGCCAGCGCCCACCAGTCCCTCGCGCTGGTGCGCAGCGCCGCCGCCGACGTCGTCCGCGAGCCGGGCCCCGACGCACCCGGCGCACCCGGCGCACCCGACGGCCCACCGGAGAGGCCCGCCCCGTGAGCGCCGCCGCCCCCGCCCGACCGCTGCGGGTCGTGGTCATCGACGACACGGCCGACCTGCGCGACCTGCTGCGCCTGGCCCTGGGCCGCGGCGGGTACGACGTCGTGGGCGAGGCCGGCGACGGGCGGGCCGGCATCGCGGTGGTGCGCGAGCAGCGCCCCGACCTGGTGCTGCTCGACCTGTCGATGCCGGTGATGGACGGCCTCGAGGCGCTGCCCTCGATCCGGCGCAGCGTGCCGAGCGCCAAGGTCGTGGTGCTCTCCGGCTTCGGCGCCACCCAGATGTCGGAACGGGCCCTGGCCGCCGGCGCCGACGGCTACGTGCAGAAGGGCGCCTCGCTCGACTCGCTCCTCGCGTACGTCGCCGAGGTCACCGCCAGTGGCCGCGGGACGGACGGCCACGGCGCGCCCGAGCCCGAGCGGCCCGAGGCGCCGGACACCCCGAGGACCTGCACGGCCTCCATGGCCTCCAGGGCACCGGGGGCCGACGCGCCCCCGCCGGGTCCGGCCTCGCAGATCTCGTGGTGGCAGGCGCTGAGCATGGCCCCGATGGGCATCCTCGAGCTCGCCGACGAGCCGCTGTTCCGCATCGTCTTCACCAACGCCACCGCCCAGCGCCTGCTCGGCGCGAGCGCCGGCCCGGGCACGCCGCTGGGGTTCACCTCGGGTCCGCTCGCCACCCTGGTGGCCTACCACCGCCTCGACGCCGACGCCTCCTTCGACGTCGAGCTCGACGGCGGCACGGTGCGCGCGACGATGCGGCGTACCGGCTGGTCGGTGCTGGTCTTCCTCGACTCCGCGACCGAGGACGTGGGACTGCTGCGCCGCGCCATCGCCACCACCGCCCACGAGATCCGGGGGCCGGTGGCGGTCATCTGCGGGATCGCCGAGGCCAGCGAGTGGGGCGAGGACGACCTCGAGCCCGACCTGCGCACCAGGCTGATGGGCTCGGTGGCCCGGCAGGCGCGGATGCTCGACTCGATCACCGCCGACCTGCTCACCGCCGCCCAGGTCCAGCGCGGCACCCTGCGCCTCGACCTACGCCCGGTGCGCCCGCAACAGGTGGTCGAGTCGCTGGTCCACGACCGCCACCGCGGCGTCCCCGACCTGGTCGTCGAGGTGCGCGTCGACGACGACCGTGAGGTGCGCGCCGACGCGCTGCGCCTGGAGCAGATGGTCGGCAACCTGCTCGGCAACGCGCTCAAGTACGGCCGCGCCCCGTTCCTGGTGCACGTGCGCGGCGAGGGTGATCGGGTCTGCATCGACGTGGTCGACCACGGCCCCGGCGTGCCCGAGGACTTCCGCGCCGACCTGTTCCGCGAGTTCACCCGCGCCAGCGGCGCGGTGGCCACCGGCACCGGGCTGGGGCTCCACGTGGTGCGCACCCTCGCCGAGGCCCAGCACGCGAGCGTCGCCTACGCGCCGGGCCGCTACGGCGGCTCGGTCTTCACCATCTCCCTGGCCGCGGCCCAGGAGCCGCTCACCGCGTCGCCCGTGGAGGGAGTGGGCGGCGCGGTCGAGCAGTAGCCGGCCGCGCCGGCGGAGCGGCCCCCGGCCCGGTGCCGGGCCGGGGGCCCGGCTCAGTCGGAGCGGTGCTGCGACGGCTCGCCGCTCTCCGCCTCAGGTGGCGCCTCGTGGGCCGGGAAGGAGCGCTCGGCGGTGACCTCGTCGACCAGGCAGGTGCGGCAGAAGTCCTCGCCGAACGGCGTGAGGTGGATGCTGCGGCGCACCACCTTGGCGAACTTCACGCTGTGGCAGGCCTCGACGACGTCGGGCTGCGCCTCGAGCACCTGGTAGTCCATCGGGTCGCGCAGCGGCTCGCGGGAGAACCACACCAGCCCGAGCCGGAACAGGTTGTTGAGGTAGGCGGGCACCTGGTCGACGTACCGGCACCCCGCCCGGGCGCCGATCATGGTCAGGCCGGGCGCGATGAGCTGGCTGCTGACCATGCCGATCGGGCCGCCGGTGCGCACGTCGACGCTGGGCTGCGGGCCGTGCTCGAGCAGGAGCAGCAGCACCCTGGCCTCGTCGGGCGCGAGCTCGCCGAGCATCCGCTCGTACGCCGGGTGCCCGTCGCGCTCGCTCCACACGTCGCGCGAGCGCTCCAGCAGCTGGGCGCCGCGCTCGCGCAGGGAGGGCCGGCGCGGGTCGTGCCGTGGCGCGTCCTCGGCGTCGCGGCGGCCACGCTCGGGCCGCTCGGGGACCTCGGTGAACGACCCGAGCGTCTCGCCGGCGCGCACCAGGGCGGAGGAGACGGGGATGCCGGCGGAGACCGAGCGGGCCAGGTCGCTGACCACCTGCACCGCCTCGGTGGCCTCGTGGGCCAGGGTGGCCGCCTCGTGGGGGTCGGTGACCGCGCGGGCCAGGCGGGCGGTGCTGCGCAGCGAGGTGCGCACGCCCCACCCGGTGGTGTGCCACGCGGCGGAGGCCGCGACCCGGGCCAGGCCCGGCAACGCCTCGACGGCGGGCGCGAGCCGGTCGTGGGCGTGCCCGTTCGCGGCGGGCCCCGGGGGCTCGGGCGGCTCGGGGGCCTCGGGGGGCTCGGCGGGCTCGGCGGGCAGCGGCGCGCCCGGGGGCGCCACCTCGTCGTGCAGATCGGTCATGCCCCACCCTCCTGACGGTCCTGGCGGCTCTGACGGCTCGTGCGGCTCATGCGACACCGAAGATCCACAGGTGCAGGAACCCGCCGCCCAGACCCATGATGGCGCCGTGGGCGTAGAGCATCCACTCGTCCTCCCGGATGGCCGAGCGCATCATCTCCACGAAGTCGCGCGGCGGCAGCTCCTTGGTGCGCCGCGCGATGAGCACCTGGATCTTGTCGGCCTGCTGCCGGCTGAACTCGGGGTCGCGGAACGGCGTGAGGGTGCGGCCCACCGCCTCCTGGGCGACCTGGTCGCGGATCGTGTCGAAGCGCCGCGTGCCGACCGCGACCCGCACCGCGCCGCGCGCGGGACCCACCGCCCGCTCGATCGCCGGGCGCAGCGAGTGCGCCAGCATCTGGCGGGTGCGGTCACCGCTGGGGCCGTCGAGCAGGAAGTCGCCGATCCGCTCGAGGGTGATGACGTCCTCGGCGATGATCCGGGCGTACACCTCGGCGGCCTCGGACTGGCGGCGCAGGAACAGCCCGTGCACCTTGACGCCCAGGATGCGGCGCGGCTCGGGCGGCTCGAAGATCAGCCACATGCCCAGGGCGTTGGTGATCCAGCCGACCACCACACCCATCACCGGCAGCAGCCACCACTGGCCGAAGATGCTGTCGACGACCGCGACCGGCACCCCGAGCGCGAAGCCGAAGACGAACCCGAACGCGACCATCAGGTTGAGCTCGCGCTGGCCGAAGTCGCGGAAGATCCGCACCACCAGCGACGGGTTGTCGCGGAAGTGGTCGATCACCATGATCTTGGGGTCGAGCAGCTGGTCGATGTGCACCCCGATCTCGGTGGTGATGCCGCTGACCACGCCCGGCAGCTGCGACTGCACCCGCTCGACGATCGCCTGGCGGATCGGGCGCGGCAGGTCGCGCCAGAGCCGTGGGTGCTCGCGCCGCATCACCTCCTCGACCAGGCCGGGCACCTCGGGGCGGAAGGACTCGACGATGTGCTCGGCGATCCGCTCGGGCTCGAGCTGCTGGTAGAACTCCGCCGGCGTGCCGAGCTTGGAGATCGCCTTGTCGACCGCGATCGAGCCCATCTTGGCCGCGCGCGCCGGCACGATGCCCTGCCAGCCGATGCCGCCCTGCAGGACCCCCGGCACCTCCTGGACCTTGCGCGGCAGCACCCCGGCGAGCTCGCGCATGCCGGGGATGCGCACGCCCTTGAAGTGCAGCGGGCTGAAGAGCATGAAGAGGCCCGACCAGTTGATCAGCCAGCCGACGACGCCGGTGAAGACGGGGATGGTCAGGAAGTGGACCCAGTGGATCCCCGCGACCCACTCGTTGATCCAGTCCACCGACGGCCTCGTCCTTCGTCCGACCCTCCCCAGAGCCTGACCCGGTGCCGGGCACCCGGGCTGACCTGGCGAGACTAGCGCCGCACCCCTCGCCGCGACAGGGCCCGGAAGGGGCCCGATAGCGTGGGTGGGGTGACCCACGACACGTCGTCAGCACCACGCGACCCGCTGGCCGCCCTCCCCGAGCACCGGCAGCGCACCTTCGCCGCCCGGGTCGAGCGGTGGCGTCCCGACCTGGTCGCCGCGCTCACCGAGGTCACGCCCGGTCCCGCCGAGGCCGAGGCCCTCGCCGAGCGGCTGCTGGCCGTGGCGGCGCGCCGCTTCGCCGAGCGCGACGACGACCTGCACGACCTCGACGAGCGCCGGACCCTGGCCCCCGACTGGTTCCAGCGGCCCGGGATGCTCGGCTACGCGGCGTACGCCGACCGCTACGCCGGCACGCTCGCCGGCGTCGGCGAGCGCCTCGACCACCTGCGCGACCTCGGCGTCACCTACCTGCACCTGATGCCGCTGCTGCGCCCACGCCCGGCGCCCAACGACGGCGGCTACGCGGTGATGGACTACCGCAGCGTGCGCGAGGACCTCGGCACCATGGACGACCTGCGGGCGCTGGCGGCCCGGCTGCGCGAGTCGGGGATGAGCCTGTGCCTCGACCTGGTGCTCAACCACGTCGCCCGCGAGCACGAGTGGGCCGCGCGCGCCCGCGCCGGGGAGGCGGCGTACCTCGACTACTTCCACGTCTACCCCGACCGCACCGAGCCCGACCGCTGGGAGCAGACGTTGCCCGAGGTCTTCCCCGACTTCGCGCCCGGCAGCTTCAGCTGGGACGACGAGCTCGACGGCTGGGTGTGGACCACCTTCAACTCCTGGCAGTGGGACCTCGACTGGTCGAACCCGGCGGTGCTCGAGGAGTTCGCCGACATCATCTGCGACCTGGCCAACGCCGGGTGCGAGGTGTTCCGGCTCGACGCGATCGCCTTCACCTGGAAGCGGCTGGGCACCGACTGCCAGAACCAGCCCGAGGTGCACGCGCTGACCCAGGCGCTGCGGATGGTGGCCCGGATCGCCTGCCCGGCGGTGGCCTTCAAGGCCGAGGCGATCGTGGGTCCGCGCGACCTGGTCGCCTACCTCGGCGAGGGCCGCCACCACGGCAAGGTCAGCGACCTGGCCTACCACAACGCGCTGATGGTGCACCTGTGGTCGATGCTGGCCACCGGGGAGACGTGGATGAGCTCGCACGCCCTCGCCTCGCTGCCGACGCCGCCCTCGAGCACGGCCTGGATCACCTACGCGCGCTGCCACGACGACATCGGCTGGGCGGTCTCCGACGAGGACGCCGCCGCGGCCGGGCTCGAGGGCTTCGCCCACCGCCGCTTCCTCTCCGACTTCTACGACGGCTCGTTCCCCGGCTCCTGGTCGCGCGGGCTGGTCTTCCAGGCCAACCCGGCCACCGGCGACAAGCGCATCTCGGGCTCGCTGGCCTCGCTGGCCGGGCTCGAGGCGGGCGACCCGCACGCCCTCGACCGGGTGGTGCTGGCGCACGCGGTGGTGCTCGGCTTCGGCGGGGTGCCGGTGATCTGGATGGGCGACGAGGTGGGGCTGCTCAACGACCCCGACTGGGACGCCGAGCCCGAGCACGCTGACGACAACCGCTGGGTGCACCGGCCCCGGATGCCCTGGGCCGCCGACGGCACCGTGCCCGACCCGCACGGCCTGCTGCCCCGCCTGCGTCACCTGGTCGGCGTACGCCGCTCGCTGCCGCACCTGCACGCCGCCACGCCCGCCGAGGTGCTCGACCCGCCCGACACGGGTGTCTTCCACGTGCTGCGCCGCCACCCGGAGGGCTCGTTCCTCGCGCTGCACAACATGACCGCCGTCGAGCGCCGGGTGCCGTGGTGGCTCCTGGAGCAGGCCGGGCTCGGCCGCGATGGCGCCCCGGTGCACGACCACCTCGCCGGCGGACCGGTGCGCGCCGCCGACGGCCACGTCCTGCTGGCGCCCTACGCGGTCTCCTGGCTCACCGCCCCCGCCCGCTGACCCGGCCCCAATATCGCGCTGACCCGGCCTGAACTTCGCCTCGAGCCGGCCCGAACCTCCCGCCGCACGCACCTGCTCCGACGAGCGGAGATCCGGGCCGGGTCAGTGAGAAGTTCGGGCCGGGTCGGCGGGAAGTTCGGGACGGGTCAGCGGGAGATTCAGGCCGGGTCGGCGGGAAGTTGGGGACGGGTCAGCGGGGGCGGCGCCACACCACGACGGAGCCGGAGGCGTCGGGGGCGCGCAGGACGGGCAGCTTGTTGGGGGGCAGGTCGCCACGGCGTACGGCGACGGCCTGGCGCAGCGCGGCGCGGGTCGCCTCGAGCTCGGCCACGAGCTCCTCGTTGCGCGCCGAGAGGGCGTTGACCCGGTTCTCCAGGTCGAGGATGCGCCGGACGCCCTCGATGCCGATCCCGGCGCCGGAGAGCTCGGCGATCTCGCGCAGCCGCTCGATGTCGCGCCCGGAGTAGCGCCGCCCGCCGCCACCGGTGCGCCCGGGCGTGATCAGGCCCAGGCGCTCCCAGGTGCGCAGCGTCTGCGGGTGCAGCCCGGTGAGCTCGGCGGCCACCGAGATGACGAAGACGGCGGCGTCGGGGTGGGCGTCACCGAAGGGGTTGGCCGACCGCCGGGCCATCAGGCACCGGCCTGCTCGAACAGGTTGGCGCGCAGCGGCTTCGACGTTGTCGCCTCGCGGTAGGCCTCGACCGCGGCCCGGGTCTGGGCGTCGAGGACGGCCGGCACCTGCACCTCGACGGTGGCCAGCAGGTCGCCGCGCGACCCGTCGGCCTTCTTGGCGCCCTTGCCGCGCACCCGGAAGGTGCGCCCGTTGGGGGTGCCGGCCGGCACCCGCAGCGTCACCGGGGCGCCGCCGAGCGTGGGGATCCGGATCTCTGCGCCGAGCGCGAGCTCGTCGAAGGAGACCGGCACGTCGATGGTCAGGTTGTCGTCCTTGCGGCCGAAGACGCGGTGCGGGGAGACCTTGACGGTCACGAAGAGGTCGCCGGCGGGCCCGCCGTTCTCGCCGGGCGAGCCCTTGCCGCGCACCCGGATCCGCTGGCCGTCCTTGACGCCGGCAGGGATGCGGGTCTGGATGGTGCGTGCGGAGGTGCCGCGACCGGTGCCGCGACAGGTCGGGCACGGCTCGTCGTAGACCAGCTGGCGACCGCCGCAGGCCGGGCAGGTCTCGTTGACCGAGAACGAGCCGCCCATCGAGGCGACCACGAAGCCGGCGCCCTCGCAGGTGGTGCAGATGTGCGGCCGGGTGCCGGGCTTGCCGCCCGAGCCGCCGCAGGTCGTGCAGGCCGACTCCGAGGAGAGCCGCAGCGAGACCGTCACGCCGTCCATGGCGTCGGTGAAGCTGATGGTGGCGGTGGTCTCGACGTCGCCGCCCTTGGTCGGGCGCGGACGCGTCGTACGCCGCCGTCCGCCACCGGCGCCGCCGAAGAGGTCGCCGAACATGTCGCCGAAGCCGCCGGCACCGGCCCCACCGCTGTCGCGCAGCAGGTCCTCGAGGTTGATCCCGCCGCCCTGGCCGCCGAAGCCGCCGCCAAACCCGCCGCCGGCGCCGCCCGCGGGGTATCCGCCGGAGGCGTAGAGGCGGCGCATCTCGTCGTACTTGGCGCGCTTGGCGGGGTCGCCGACGACGTCGTAGGCCTCGGCGACCTTCTTGAAGGTGTCGTGCTTGGCGGTGTCGCCGGGGTTGGAGTCGGGGTGGTTGGCCCGCGCGAGGCGCCGGTAGGCCTTCTTGATCTCGTCGGCCGGGGCGTCCTTCTTCACGCCCAGGACCGCGTAGAAGTCCTTGCCCGCCCAGTCGGCGCGCATGCCGTCGGTGTCGCTCACGTGGCCTCCCCTCGCTGCTGGTCTGGTGCTGGTCCCGTGCCGGTGCGGGCCGGCCCTGGTGGGGGCCGGCCCGCAGCCGTGGTGCTACTGGTCCTGCTGGTCCTGCTGGTCCTGCTGTCCCTGCTCCTCGGGCGCGGCCTGCGCACCGTCGTCAGCCGGGTCGACCACCAGCACCTGCGCGGCGCGGACCACCCGGTCACCGATGCGGTATCCCGCCTTGGCGACGATCTTGCAGGTGGTCACGCTCACCTCGGGATCCTCCCCGACGTGGGAGAGGGCCTCGTGGAGGCTGGGGTCGAACGGGTCGCCGGGCGCGCCGTACCGGATCAGCCCGGCCGCACCCACGGTGCGCTCGAGCTGCTCGGCGACGGCCTTGAAGCCACCCTCGAGGGGCTCGTGCTCACGCGCCCGGTCGATGGTGTCGAGGACCTCGGTGATCGGGGCGAGCGCGGCGTACGTCGCGTTCTCCTTGACCAGCTCGCGGTCCCGCTCGACGCGGCGCTTGTAGTTGACGAACTCGGCCTGCAGGCGCTGGAGGTCGAGCGTGCGCTCCTCCAGGGCGATGCGGGCCAGGGTCAGCTCGTCGTCGGCGCCCTCACCCCCGGCGTCAGTGTCGACAGAGGTGTCGGCGGCGGGGTCGGCGGTGGCGGGGTCACCACCGGCCGCACCCGCCTCGACGTCGGTCTCGGCGACCATCTCGGCCGCCTCGTCGGGGAAGGACCCCTCGGGCGGAGGGATGTTCTGCTCGTCGCGGGGCTCGGTCACTTGCTCTCACCCTCGGCAGCACCGTCGGTGCCGTCGGTGCCCTCGGTGCCGGGCTCCTCGTCCACGACCTCGGCGTCGACGATGTCGTCGTCGGCCTCACCGGTCGCGCCGGTGGTGCCACCCGCGGCGGCCTGGTCGGCCTCGGCGGCGGCGTACATCGCGGCGCCCATCTTCTGGCTGGACTCGTTGAGCTTGGTCAGCCCGGCGTTGAGCTCGTCGGCGTCGGCGTCGTCCTTCTCCAGGGTGGCCTTCAGCGCGTCGACGTCGGCCTGGACCTCGGTCTTGACGTCGTCGGGCAGCTTCTCGGCGTTCTCGGAGAGGAACTTCTCGGTCGTGTAGACGAGCTGGTCGGCCTGGTTGCGGACCTCGATCGCCTCGCGACGCTTGGCGTCCTCCTCGGCGTACTGCTCGGCGTCCTTGACCATCCGGTCGATCTCCTCCTTCGACAGCGCGGAGCCGCCGGAGATGGTCATCGACTGCTCCTTGCCGGAGCCCTGGTCCTTGGCCGAGACGTGCACGATGCCGTTGGCGTCGATGTCGAAGGTGACCTCGATCTTGGGCACGCCCCGCGGAGCCGGCGGCAGGCCGGTGAGCTCGAAGTTGCCCAGCGGCTGGTTCTGCGCCCACATCTGGCGCTCGCCCTGGGCGACCTTGATCTCCACCGACGGCTGGTTGTCGTCGGCGGTGGTGAAGATCTCCGAGCGCTTGGTCGGGATCGTGGTGTTGCGCTCGATGAGGTTGGTCATCACGCCGCCCTTGGTCTCGATGCCCAGGGAGAGCGGGGTGACGTCGAGCAGCAGCACGTCCTTGACCTCGCCCTTGAGGACGCCGGCCTGCAGGGCCGCACCGATGGCAACGACCTCGTCGGGGTTGACGCCCTTGTTGGGCTCCTTGCCGCCGAGCAGGTCCTTGACGACCTCGGTGACCGCGGGCATCCGGGTCGAGCCGCCGACGAGCACGACGTGGTCGATCTTGTCGATCGCGACGCCGCCGTCCTTGAGCACGGCCTGGAAGGGGGCCTTGGTGCGGTCGAGCAGATCGGAGGTGAGCTTCTGGAACTCCGAGCGGGTCAGGCGCTCCTCGAAGTGCAGCGGGCCCGACTCGCCGTGGGTGATGTAGGGCAGGTGGATCGTGGTCTCGGAGCTCGAGGACAGCTCGATCTTCGCCTTCTCGGCGGCCTCCTGGAGGCGCTGCTTGGCGATCTTGTCGGCGGCGAGGTCGACGCCGTTGTTGTCCTTGAACTTCTTGACCATCCACTCCACGACGCGGGAGTCCCAGTCGTCACCACCGAGGTGGTTGTCGCCGGAGGTCGCCTTGACCTCGACGACACCCTCGCCGATCTCGAGGAGGGACACGTCGAACGTGCCGCCACCGAGGTCGAAGACGAGGATCGTCTGGTCGTCGCCCTTGTCGAGGCCGTAGGCCAGCGCGGCCGCGGTGGGCTCGTTGACGATGCGCGAGACGTTGAGGCCCGCGATTTCGCCGGCCTCCTTGGTGGCCTGGCGCTGGGCGTCGGAGAAGTACGCCGGCACGGTGATGACCGCGTCGGTGACCGTCTCGCCGAGGTAGGCCTCGGCGTCGCGCTTGAGCTTCTGCAGGACGAACGCGCTGATCTGCTGCGGCGTGAAGTCCTTGTCGTCGATCTTGGTCTTCCAGTCGGTGCCCATGTGGCGCTTGACCGACCGGATGGTGCGGTCGACGTTGGTGACCGCCTGACGCTTGGCGACCTCGCCGACGAGCACCTCGCCGTTCTTGGCGAACGCGACGACCGAGGGGGTCGTGCGAGCGCCCTCGGCGTTGGCGATGACGGTGGGCTCGCCACCCTCGAGGACCGACACGACGCTGTTCGTGGTGCCGAGGTCGATTCCGACCGCTCGGGCCATGGTGTTACCTCCATCTAGGGGGACGTGCTGGGGAAGTCCGGTGCGACCATCGTGCGTCGCTGCCGAGAGTCTGGCAAATTACCTGAGTCCGTTCAACTCAACTTTGCTCACTGGGCTCAATGCAATGGCGACCGCTTTCATTCCCGTGCTTGGCTGCGCACCATGAGCGACCTCCTGCTGCGACCGCTGGGCCCCGACGACGAGGCGCAGGCGCGCACCGCGCACGCCGAGCTGGCCGCCGACGGCTTCGGGTTCCTGATGCCGGAGCCCGCAGACCGGGACTGGGACGACTACGTCGCCCTCCTCGAGCAGCACCGGCGCGGCCAGGGCCTCGAGGACTGGATGGTGGCCGCCACCTTCCTGGTCGCCGAGGTCGACGGCGAGATCGTCGGGCGGGCCTCGGTGCGCCACGAGCTCAACGACTTCCTGGCCACCTGGGGCGGCCACGTCGGGTACGGCGTGCGCCCGGCCCACCGCCGGCGCGGCCACGCCACCGCGATCCTGCGCGGCTGCCTCGAGGTGTGCCGCGAGCACGGCATCGAGCAGGCGCTGGTCACCTGCGACGTCGACAACGTGGGCTCGGCGGCGGTGATCGAGGCCTGCGGCGGGGCGCCCGACGGGGTCGCGCCCGCCACGCAGTCGGTCGCTGCGAAGCAGCGCTACTGGGTGCCGACCGGGCTCTGAGCCCCTCGACCCGGGGGGCGACTCGTCAGAGGTGTCGCGCCAGCGGGGACTCGCGCGGCGCGCCGCCGGCCTCGACGTGGTCGGCCTGGCCCCGCAGCCGGGCGGTGAGCCGCTGCCGCTCGGGGGCCCACCGGTCGATCTCGTCGGCGAGGAGCCGGAGCAGGTCGGGGCCGGCGCTGCGCTCGCCCCCGACGTCGTCGGCGAGCAGCGTGACGCGCACCGTCCCGCGCTGGCCGCGGGCCCGCAGGGCCAGCTGGCCGGCCCGGTTGCGCTCGAGGTCCAGGGTGGTGGCCTCGGCCCAGGCCACGCTCCGGGCCGGCAGCAGTGCCACGCGGTGGTGCACGATGCCGTGGCTGGTGTCGAGCCACGTGCGGCGCCACACGACCGCGACCAGCGCGAGCGGCAGCAGCACCGCCAGGAGCACCGCCATCACCAGGTTGGTCCCCGTCTGGGTGGCGACACCCCAGCCCACGACGCCGACGGCGCCGAGCACGGTGGCCCCGGCCGACAGCCACATGGTGGGTCGGCGCGACAGCAGCCGGGGAACCTCGACCCGCCCGCCCTCAGCCACGCAGCACCTCCAGCTCGGCCCGCACACCGGCGAGCGTCTCGCTCAACCGGGCACGAGCGGTCTCCACGTCGAGGGGCTCGGCCAATCGCGGCGCGGCTGCCGCGTCCACCAGCCAGCAGCCGCCGGGTCCCGAGAAGATCGTCAGGGCGGGCGGATCGGTGTCGCCCACCCGGCGTACGACGACGTCGGTGCGCAGGAAGGCCGCGCCCAGCCGTTCGAGCACCTCGTCAGGCGGGGTCGGATCCTCGGTTTGGGCCGGGACCGGCACCGGCCCGCCCGTGGGGGCGGCCCCCGCGTCCGGGTGCACGGCGGCGCCCAGCACCGCACGAGCCAGCTCCTCGGCCTCGAGGAGCGCGAAGCGGTGCAGCCCGTCGCTGCTGACCTGCTCGAGCAGCACCACGTCCTTGACGACGTGGGCGTACCAGAAGTCCTGCCAGGCCGCGGCGCTGCGGGCCACCGCCACCACCATCTCCGCACCCTCGCGCAACGCGACCAGCGATCGCACGTCGTCGCGCACGGGCAGCTCGACCGACCCGTCACGGACCGCGGCGGCCCGGGCCACGGCCTCGGGCGTCGGCGGGTCCAGGACGCCCCGGGCCAGCAGGGACCGGTAGGCGGTGCGCCGGGCGGTCTCGCGCTGGGCCTCGTCGAGCTCGTCGAGGAACGGGGTCACCGGCATCGGTCCCGGTCGGGCCACCACCGAGAGCTCCTCGTCGGTGAGCACCTCCACGAAGACCGCGCCGTCGACGGACGGGAGGGGGGCGCTCATCCGAGCACCCCGAAGCTGAGCGTGGAGACGGTCGAGCGGCCCATGTCCTCCAGCGCACCACCCGCGTCGGCGAGCCGGTCGCCGGCCCAGTCGGTGGCCGAGTCGACCGCCGCGGTGGTGTCGTCCCAGCGGTCCCCGACCCAGCCGGCCGCCCTGCCACCGAACTCGGTGATGTCGTCCCAGTGGTCGTGGACGAGGCTGCCCGCGGTCCACAGCCCGTAGCCGAGCACGGCGACGCCGGCGATCCCGGCACCCACCGGCCCCAGCGCGACCAGGCCCAGCGAGGAGGCCACCAGCGTGCCGGCCCCCGCCACGCCGGCGACGCCGAAGCCACGCGTCGCCCACCCGCGCGCGCCGTCGTGACCGCCCCCGGTCACGACGTCGGCCAACCCGGTCACCACGGTGAGCGGCAGGAACGCCTTGCCCAGCACGCCCGCCGCCCGGGTGCCGACCAGGAAGCGCGCCAGACCGCCGTCCGCGGGTCCACGCCGGAAGACGTCGAGGGCGTCGTCGGCGGCCCCGAGGTTGCGCAGGAAGGTGCCGTAGTCGGTGATGGACGCCGACGAGGCCCGCAGGAACTGGCTCAGCGCCCTGGTCTTGCCGAAGAGCCTGGCGGCATTCTTGAGCGTCAGGGCCAGCGCCGCACCTCCGGCCCCGGCGGCCCCCAGCGCGCCCAGGAGGTCACGTGAGGCCAGGGCACGCTCGAGGTAGGCCTCCACAGCCGACTCTAGGGTCTGCGGGAGCTCCACGTCGGCCAGGCGCCGTGCGGTCGCCGCGTCGGCGGCGGCCACGGAGGCGAGGCCGGAGCTGATGCCGTCGGCGACCTGCTGGGCCCGTTCGTTGAGAGAGCGTTGTCGTGCGTCGCGCGACGCGAGGGCGACCGCGGCGTCGTCGGGGGCGGACATGACGGGCGGCAGCGTCGGGGCGGTGACGCGCCCGTCGTCGCCCACCACGAACCCCTCGCCACGGGCCGCGTCGATCTGCGTCATCAGGGTCGTGCGGGCTGCGCCGATCTCGCCGGCCCCGTCGCGCAGGACCCTCCGGGCGGTGTCCAGCGCATCCGCGAGGCGCACGCCGGTTCGCACCTCCTCGGCAGCTCGCTCGCCGGCGGCCTGCGCCCAGTGGCCCCCGGCGTCCTCGAGCATCCGCTCCAGCGAGCGGCGCAGCTGGTCGACCTGGTCGTCGACGACGCTCGAGGCCCTCCCCAGGTCGGCGGCGGAGGAGGACAGGGCCTCGGGTCGCCACGAGCGGACCAACGCGATGCTCAACCCGCTCATCGGGTCATGCCCCGCCCGAGCTGGGTGCTGACGCCGGCGTCGGCGGCGGAGACGGTGGCGGCAGTCTCCCGCGCGGCGGTGGCCAGGGAGCCGAGACTGTCGCCGTAGACCTGGAGGGCCGCGCCCAACCGGGTGGAGACCCACAGGCACGCCTGGGCGACCTGGGAGCCGGGGAGAGCCTCGCCCGCGGAGAACGGGGTCACCGCGTCGACGTCCAGGATCGCGGACGCGGCGGCGTCGACGCGGCCGGCGGCCGTGGCCACCGTGTCGGGACTCACCTCGAGCATGGGCCGATCCTGCCCGGCAGCGTGGGGACCAAACCCGCGGTCCCGCGCGGCGACCGGCCGAGCGGCCGCCCCTCAGACCAGGCCGGCGAGGCGCAGCGAGATGTCGACGATCGAGACCCGGTCGAGGCCACGCACCTCGTCGAGGGTGAACCAGCGCGCCTCGTCGGTGCTGCCGTCGCGCTCGGGGGTCAGCTCCCCACCGACGATCTCGGCGCGGAAGACGGTGCGCACGGCCTTGAGCGACCGGTTGCTGTCGTTGAGCCGGCGGTGCGGGGGCAGCACGTAGGTGTCGACGCCCAGCAGCGCACCGGCCACGACGTCGTACCCGGTCTCCTCGCGCACCTCGCGCACGACGGCCTGCTCGACGCCCTCGTCGAGCTCGACGCCACCACCGGGCATCGTCCACTGCCGGCGAGAGCCCTCGTTCCAGAGCGCGAGCAGCACGCGGCCCTGGTCGTCGGTGATGACGGCGTACGCCGCGAGCCGGGTGTCGTAGTCGGTGTAGTGCACGTGAGCATCCTCTCCCCACCCCCGTGGCAGGAATGACGCAGGGCGTCGTGGGCATTGTGGATCCCATGAGCGTTCCCACCATCACCCTGAACGACCAGACGCAGATCCCGCAGCTCGGCTTCGGCGTGTTCCAGGTGCCGCCCGAGCAGACGGCGGACACCGTGACCAAGGCCTTCGAGGTGGGCTACCGGCACATCGACACCGCGCAGATGTACGGCAACGAGCAGGAGGTCGGCGTCGCCATCGCGAACGCCGACATCCCCCGCGACGAGCTCTACGTGACGAGCAAGCTCAA
This sequence comes from Nocardioides cremeus, assembly GCF_030518195.1. Classification (GTDB taxonomy): domain Bacteria; phylum Actinomycetota; class Actinomycetes; order Propionibacteriales; family Nocardioidaceae; genus Nocardioides; species Nocardioides cremeus. Next base: position 260,924 of record NZ_JAULSC010000001.1, on the reverse strand, counting down.
CAACGGCTTCCACCGCCCCGACGACGCGCGCCGCGCCTTCGACGACACGATGGACAAGCTCGGCCTCGACCAGATCGACCTGTTCCTCATCCACTGGCCGTTGCCGACGCTGTACGACGGCAACTTCGTCTCGACCTGGCAGACGCTGGCCGAGTTCGTAGCCGATGGGCGCGCCCGCTCGATCGGTGTCTCGAACTTCCAGCCCGCCCACCTCGAGCGGATCATCGCCGAGACCGGCGTCGTGCCGGCGGTCAACCAGATCGAGGTGCACCCCTACTTCACCAACGAGGAGGCCCGGGCCGCCTCGATCCGCCACGGCGTCGAGGTCGAGGCCTGGTCGCCCATCGCCCAGGGCGCGGTGCTCTCGGACGACACCATCGGCAAGATCGCGGCCGCGCACGGCAAGTCGATCTCGCAGGTGACGCTGCGCTGGCACGTCGAACGCGGCGACATCGTCTTCCCCAAGTCGATGAGCCAGGAGCGGATGCGCGAGAACTTCGACATCTTCGACTTCTCCCTCACCGCCGAGGAGGTCGAGACGATCGCCTCCCTCGACCGCGGCCCCGAGGGTCGTCGTGGCCCCGACCCCGACACGTTCGACTACGTGCCTGGCTGAATCGCGGCTCCACGCCCCGTTCGGTTTCCCCGGGTACCCGGGGAAGCTGAACGCGTTGGGCTGAAATTTCACCCCAACGCCTACGGGATCCCCGGGTACCCGGGGAAACCGTCAGCCCGTACGCCGCCCGGCCCGCCTCAGGTGAGCCGGGCGGCGACGTCGTCGGCCTCGGCGCGGGTCCAGTCGCCGCCGACCTGCAGGCTGGCCCCGACCCCGTCGGCGGCGCTGGGCAGGTCGACCACGATGCCGTCGACCACCACGGCGAAGCGGCCCTCGGAGCCGACCAGACCGCCCACCAGGTCGCCCAGCGCGTCGGCGGAGGCCCGGTCGAGATCGACCTGCACGGCGTACCCGCCGCCACGCACCGCGACGACCTCGGCCTGCTCCACACCGCCGTCGACCCCGGCCGGGCCGAGCAGGAAGCCCGCGCCGCGGGCGTCGCAGGCGAGCATCGCCTCGGCGGTGGGCGCGTTGGTCGTGGGGGGCTTGCGCAGGCAGTCCAGCGTCTCCAGGCGGCGCACCAGCCCCGGCTCGACGGCGGAGTCGTCGAGGTCGCGGCCCTGCACGGCCAGCACCGGCCGGGCCTGGAAGGCCGCCGGCCCGCCGGCCGCGCTCGGCGTCACGCCCTCCCCCGGGCTCGGCTGCGAGGGCGACGAACCGCCCTCGGCGCAGCCGCCGGCTCCCGCCGCGACCAGCAGCAGGCCCACGAGCCGAGTCGTCCGCATGCCTCCAGGTTACGGACCCTCCAGCGCCTGCGCCCACCGCGCGAGCAGACCTGCCAGTGTGTCGCGCTCCTGGCTCGTCAGGGCCGCCACGAGCCGGTGCTCGTTCGCCACGTGCTGCTCCAGCACGCGGTCGACCAGGTCGACGCCCGAGGGTGACAGGGCGACCACGCGGGCACGGGCGTCCTCGTCGGCGACGCGCCGGCGCACCAGCCCCGCCCGCTCCAGGCGGTCGACACGCTTGGTCACCGCACCGCTGGTGACCATGGTGCTCGAGGCCAGGGCGCCGGGGCCGAGCTCGTAGGGGCGGCCCGCACGCCGCAGCGCAGCCAGCACGTCGAAGTCGCCGTCGGAGAGGCCTGCAGCTGCGAAGACCGGGCGGAGCCGGGCGTGCAGCGCCTCGCCCACCCGGTGCACCCGACCGATCACGGCCATCGGCGAGACGTCGAGGTCGGGCCGCTCCCGGGCCCACTGCTCGAGGATCCGTCCGACGTGGTCCGGCTCGCGGTGCGGCTCTCGGTGCGGCTCGGGGTCATGCCTGTGCGTCGTCACCCGCCGGAATATATCTGAACAGGAAGATATTATATCTTCCGTGGAAACTAATTCGTCGAGAGCGCTGTTGGTGGCGGCGGTCGCACCCCTGGCGTGGGGCACCACCTACCTGACGACCGAGGCCCTCCTGCCCCCTGACCGTCCACTCTTCTCGGCCGCCCTGCGGGCCCTGCCGGCGGGACTGCTGCTGCTCGCGCTCCGCCGCGAGCTGCCGCCCCCGGGGTGGTGGGGCCGAGCCGCGGTCCTGGGCCTGTGCAACATCGGCCTGTTCTTCCCCCTGCTCTTCCTGGCCGCCTATCGCCTTCCCGGCGGTCTGGCGGCGACACTGCAGGCCTCCTCCCCGCTGGCCGTCATGGCGCTGGCCTGGCTGCTGCTGGGCGAGCGGGCCGGGCGGGTCGGCGTGGGCGCCGCCCTGCTCGGGCTGAGCGGCGTGGGGCTGCTGGTACTGCGCTCGCCCGAGGGTGTCGATCCCGTCGGGCTGCTCGGCGCCGCAGGCTCGGTGGCGGTCTCCGGCCTCGGCTTCGTCCTGGTCAAGCGGTGGACCCCGCCGGTGGGGATGCTGAGCCTGGTCAGCTGGCAGCTGGTCGTGGGCGGTGTCGTCCTGGTGCCGGTGGCGCTCGCGGTCGAGGGTGCCCCACCCGCGCTCGACGCGTCCGCGGTCGCCGGCTACGTGTGGCTGGGCGGCGTCGGCACCGTGCTCGCCTACGCCTGCTGGTTCCACGGGCTGACACGGATGCCCGCCGGCGCTGTGGCACTCGTCGGGCTGCTCAACCCGGTGGTGGGGACCGTCCTCGGCGTCCTGGTCGTCGGCGAGGTCTTCGGTTCCGCCCAGGCACTGGGCACGGCCCTGGCTCTCGGCGGTGTGGTCGCCGGCCAGCCGGTGGCCGCGAGCGCCGTACGACGGCTGCGAGCGCGGCGCGCCACGCCCGCGCCACGGGCGGTGGAGCTCAGCCCACCGTCACCTTGACCTCGTTGGAGGCGGTCTCGGAGTCGTTGTCGACGACCCGGAAGCGGTTGACGCCCTGGGCGCTGGTCTGCACGTAGGTCGCGAAGGTCTCGTTGCTGACCACCGCGGTGACCGGGAAGTCCTGCCAGCCGCCGCTGACGAACTTCTGCACCTGCAGCACCGAGCCCTCGCCGCCGGGGTAGACGCCGGTCAGGTCGATCTGACCCATCGGCGCGACCTGGGTCTGCCCGGCCGAGAGCGAGATCTGCTTCTCGGCCTTCTTCTTGGTCGGCTCCTGGGTGGGCTCCTGGCTGGCACTCTGCCCGGGGTCGGCGCCGAGCGTCAGCAGCGGGCCGGAGGGGCCGCCGGTCTCGGAGGGACGCGGCAGGTAGAGCGAGCCGGCGTCCGTGGCGGTGGTGGTCGCCGAGGAGCCGTCGACGCCGAGCACCCGGGTCACGGCCAGCGCGCCGCCGCCGAGCACCAGCCCGACCGCGAGGCCGACACCGACCAGGGCGAGCAGACCGGTCAGGACCGGGCGGTCGTCGTGCAGGGCCACAGGGGTCTCCGTCGTCTCGGCGTGCAGTGCTCCTCATTGTCGCGGAGAGGACGTCCGCGACCAAGCCACGCACCCCTGGCAGCGATCGGTCAGAGCCCGCGCTTCCAGGTGATCTGCTCGTGCAGGCGCCGGCTGCGCCAGCCCTCGGCCGTGCGCACCATCTCGTGGTGGTAGACACCACCGAGCTCGACGACCTTCTCGCCACCCGCCCCGTCGGCCATCGCCATCGGGTTGTGGAAGTACGCCGTGACGCTCGCGGTGTCCCCGTCGACCACGCTCTCGACCTGGCCCAGCATGTGCAGGCGCCGCAGGAAGAAGGCCGGCAGCACCTCGGCCAGCCACGGCTTCACCGCGGCGTACTCGCCGGCGATGCCGCCGGACTCGGTGTAGTCGATGGTCGCGTCGGGGGTGAAGACGGTGTCGAGCAGGTCCCACTCACCGGTGTCGATCGCACGCGTGTAGCGGGTCAGCACGTCTGCTGTCTCGAGCCGGTCGCTGATCTCTCGGAGGTCCACGCGCAGACTCTGGCACAAAACTGGAACACGTTCTAGTGTGACGGCATGCGTTTCACCTATGCCGAGGCGATGACCCGCCTGGAGCTCTACGCGCCGCTGGCCCAGGCTGCCGAGGCGGCCGGCTACACGTCGATGACGGTGGCCGACAGCCTGATCTACCCCGAGGTGTCGGACTCGACCTACCCCTACACCGACACCGGCGACCGGGAGTTCCTGGCCGGCAAGGACTTCGTGGAGACGATGGTGATGTGCGCGCACCTCTTCGCGCTCACCTCCACGCTGCGCCTGACGCCGTTCGTGCTCAAGCTGCCGGTGCGCCCGCCGGTGCTGGTGGCCAAGCAGGCCTCCAGCCTCGCGGCGCTGTCGGGCGACCGGCTGGGCCTGGGCGTGGGCCTCTCCCCCTGGCCCGAGGACTTCACCGCGATGGGAGTGCCCTGGGCGCGCCGCGGCAAGCGGATGGACGAGTGCCTCGACATCGTGCGCGGCCTGACCTCGGGGGAGTTCTTCTCCTACGAGGGCGAGTTCTTCTCGATCGAGTCGATGCAGCAGCGCCCGGCGCCCGGACGGCCCGTGCCGCTGCTGGTCGGCGGGCACGCCGACGCCGCGCTGCGTCGCGCGGTGCGCAAGGGCGACGGCTGGATGCACGCAGGCGGCGACGGCGAGGAGCTCGACCGGCTGCTGTCCCGCCTCGCCGAGATCCGCCGCGAGGAGGGCGACACCCGTGACGACTTCGAGGTGCACGTGATCTCCTACGACGCCTACGACCTCGACGGCATCAAACGCCTGGAGGACAAGGGCGTCACCGACTGCATCGTCGGCTTCCGGGTGCCCTACATCAAGGGGCCCGACACCGAGCCGCTCGAGACGAAGATCAAGCACCTCGAGCAGTACGCCGAGAACATCATCGGCAAGGTCGGCGCATGAGCACCCCGACGCAGGCCCAGTCCCAGGTCCAGGCCCCGTCGCAGGAACCCACCGAGGACCCCGGCTGGGACCTGACGGCACCCCTGCGCGAGGCGATCGCCGAGGGCGAGCACCTGGTCGCGACCGCCCCGTTCATCCGCACCGAGCAGGACCGGCTCGAGGGCTACGACTACCTCGCCGGGCGCATCCGGATGGCGATGCAGATAGCCTTCGACCGCGACCTCGACCGGCCGCTGTTCATCAACTCCACCCACCAGTTCTCCCGCCAGGGCCTCGACAACCCCGACGCCGTCTACTTCAGCGCCTACCTGCGCGAGGGCGTCGAGTACGTCGTGCGCGGGCGCCGGGGCAGCTCGGCCGACCTGTCGTTCCAGGTGATGGGCGGCGCCTACACCGCCGACTCGGCCGCCACGTCGCTGATGGCCTTCGACGACCGCGAGCTCGACGTGCGCCCCGACGGCACCTTCGAGTTCACCTACACCGCCGAGCCGGGCGCCAGGACGATGATCGTGCGCGAGGTCTTCGACGACTGGGACACCGAGGAGCGCGGCACGATCACCATCGAGCGCACCGACACCCTGGGGCGTCCCGCCCGCGAGCTGACCCGCGACCTGCTGGCCAGGAGGTACGACGTCGCGGCCCGCACCCTGACCGGATCGATCCGCACCTGGTTCGCGTTCCCGCACTTCTTCCAGTACGCCGAGCCGGTCAACACCCTGACCGCGCCGCAGCAGACCCCCGGGGGCCTGGCCTCGCAGCGCTCCTCGATCGGCCACTACGCGCTGGCCGAGGACGAGGCGATGATCGTGTCGGTGCCGCGCTGCGACGACTGCTCCTACCAGGCGATCCAGGTCGGCTCCGACTGGTACGCCTCCACCGACTACGAGACGCACCAGACCTCGCTGACCAGGGCGCAGGCGGTCACCGACCCCGACGGCGTCATGCGCTTCGTCATCAGCGAGCACCCGCCCAGCGGCCACGCGGAGGCGCCGTACCTGGCGAACTGGCTGGAGACCACCGGGCACCGCACCGGCTCGATGATGCTGCGCTGGCAGCGGCTCGAGCGCGACCTCGGCCCCGACGACGGGCCGAACGTGCAGGTCGTGCCGCTCGCCGAGGTGCCCGCGCACCTGCCCCACCTCGCCCCGCTCACCCACGAGCAGCACGCCGAGCGGATCACCGCCCGGCAGCGCTCGATAGCCCGGAGGATGATCAGTTGACCACCACCGCCGACCCCGCCAGCCCCGCCACGACCCCCGCGGCCGTCCCCGACCACGACGCCATCGACGCGGCGTACGCCCCGCTGCCGCTGCTGGCCGACAAGGTCGTGGTGCTCTCCGGCGTCGGCCCCGGGCTGGGCCGCGCGCTCGGCGAGGAGGCCGCCCGGATGGGCGCCGACCTGGTGCTGGTCTCGCGCACCGCCTCGCGCCTGGAGAAGATGGCCGACGTGGTGCGCTCGCACGGGCGCCGCGCGCTGGTGGTGCCCACCGACATCACCGACGAGTCGGCGCAGGGGGCGCTCGTCGAGCGCGCGCTGGCCGAGTTCGGGCGGGTCGACTGCCTCATCAACAACGCCTTCGCGATCCCGCCGATGGACCCGATCAGCACCATCGGCCTCGACGCGCTGCGCGCCGCCAACGAGACCAACGTCTTCGCGCCGCTGCGGCTCTCGGCGGCCTTCGCCGACGCGCTGGCCGCGGCGCCGGGCAAGCCGGGCGGGTCGATCATCATGCTCAACTCGTGCGTGCAGTACTCCTCGCAGCCGGAGTTCTCGGGCTACAAGCTCTCCAAGGGCGCGCTGGCCCACCTCGCCTCGTCGCTGGCCACCGAGCTCGGCCCGCGCGGCATCCGGGTCAACAGCGTCGCGCCGTCCTACATCTACGAGGACGTCAACAAGGCCTACTTCGACTGGATCGCCGCCGAGTCCGGGCGCAGCCACGGCGAGGTGTACGCCGAGAAGGCGGCGCCGACCGACCTGCAGCGCCTCGCCTCCCCCGCCGAGATCGCCCGGGCCACGCTGTTCCTGGCCACCGACCTCGCCTCCGCGGTCAGCGGCCAGACCCTCAACGTCGACTGCGGTGAGTTCCACTCGTGAGCGGCACCAACGTGATGGCCCGCGAGCGCGCCGACGTCGGCTCGTACGACGACATCGCGGCCGCCGCGGTGCGCAGCACCGGCCTCGACGACTTCGGCGGGGACGCCCACGAGGAGGGCCTGCGGGTCCTGGTCGAGGACCTGGCCAGCCCGGAGGCCGGGCTGACCGGGCGCGGCAACTACTTCCAGCGCTCCGAGGTCAAGAGCGCGCTGGTGGGGCGGCTGCTGACCCAGGCGCAGTTCAACGCGCTGCCCCAGCACGCCGACGTACCCGTCGAGCGGCCGGTCTTCGTGATGGGCCTGCCCCGCACCGGCACCACGGCGCTGCACCGGCTGCTGGTCTCCGACCCGGCCCACCAGGGCCTGGAGATGTGGCTGACCCAGTTCCCCCAGCCGCGGCCGCCGCGCGAGACGTGGGAGGCCGATCCGATCTTCGCCGCGATGCAGGAGGCGTTCAGCGCCCACCACATCGAGGATCCGGAGTACATGGGGATCCACTACATGGACGCCACCTCGGTCGAGGAGTGCTGGCGGCTGCTGCGCCAGACGGGCAAGTCGAACTCCTACGAGTCGTTGGCCAACCTGCCGCGCTACACCGACTGGCTGCGCGGTCAGGACTGGACCGACGCCTATGCGCGACACCGGCAGAACCTGCAGCTGATCGGGATGAACGACCCCGAGAAGCGCTGGGTGCTCAAGAACCCCTCGCACATGACGGCGCTCGACGCGCTGATGAGCGTCTACCCCGACGCGCTCGTGGTCTACACGCACCGCGACCCCGTCTCGTGCATCGCCTCGTCGTGCTCGCTGTCGGCGGCCACCACGGCCGGGCACTCGGAGACCTTCGTGGACGGCGTGATCGGCCACACCCAGCTCGACCTGTGGTCGCGGGCCTACCACGCCTTCCACGACGCCCGGCCCCGCTACGACCAGGCGCAGTTCGTCGACGTCGACTTCGCCGACCTGCAGGGCGACCCGGTCGGCACCGTCAAGGGCGTCTACGACGCCTTCGGCCTCGACCTCTCCCCCGAGGCGGAGGAGCAGGCGCGCCTCATCGACGCCGAGGCCCGCTCGGGCCACGCGCGCCCCAGCCACCAGTACTCCCTGAAGGACTACGGGCTCTCCGAGGCCCGGGTGCGCGAGGCCTTCGCCCGCTGACGGTGGTCGTCAGCCCAGCGGCTCGCCCTCGCAGCAGTTCGCCTTGAACTTGCAGTGCGGGCAGAACCAGCGGGTGGCGATGGGGTCGAACTCGTGCCCGCAGGCCATGCAGGAGTAGTAGCCGCTCATGGCGGTCCAGCCTGCCACGAGATCACCCCTCACCGCGGGCGGCGCGCACCGCCCGCTCGGCCACGGCGTGCTCGTCGGTGCGGGCGTCGTAGGACCAGAAGTCGCTCAGCCACAGGGCCGTGGCGCCGACCCCGACCACGCAGGCCACCCCGCCGCTGGTGATCGAGCCGCGCACCGACCACAGGTCGGCCGTGACGCCGGCGCGCACCTGCCCGCCCAGCGGTCCCACCGAGTAGGAGAGCATCTCGATCCCGGCCAGGCGCCCGCGCATCCCCTCCGGGATCGTCTGGCTCCACACGATCCCGCGGAAGACCCCGGAGACCATGTCGGCGGCGCCGGCCAGCGCGAAGAAGCCGGCGACCAGCCAGAAGGTCGGCATCAGGCCGGCAAGCGCGATGCACACGCCGTACGCCGCCGCGGCCAGCACGATCGCACGCCCGTGGTGGTGCACCCGCGCGGTCCACCCCGACAGCGCGGTCGCCACCAGGGCCCCGACGGTCTCGGCGGAGTAGAGCAGCCCGATCAGCTCGGGGCGCCCGAAGACGGTCTCGGCCAGTGCCGGGAAGAGCACCACCGGCATCGCCAGCAGCATCGCCGCGATGTCGACCAGGTAGGTGCCGAGCAGGTCGCGCCGACCCATCGCGTAGCGGAAGCCCATGGCGATGCCGGCCAGGCTCGGCGGAGTCGTCTCCTCGCGGTGCGGGTGCGAGCCCATCGCCAGGTACATCAGCGTGGCCACCGCCAGGCCGGCCACGTCGACCACGAAGCACCAGCCCAGCCCGACGAAGGCGATCAGAAGCCCGCCCACCGCGGGCCCCACGAGCACGCCGATCTCCATGCCCAGGCTGGTCAGCGCCTGCGCGGCGGGGATCTCGTCGTGGCGCACGGTGCGCGGCATCAGCGCCTCGCGGGAGGGCCGCTGCATCGAGGAGGTGGAGGCCAGCACCGCGGCCAGCGCGAAGACCAGCCACAGCTGCGGGTCGGGCCCGAAGGCGCCGAACGCGTTGGCGGCCAGCACCGCGGTGGCCACCGCCTGGGCGACGCCGGTGGCCACCAGCAGCCGCTTGCGGTCGACGTGGTCGGCCAGCGCGCCGCCGTACAGGCCGAAGACGACCAAAGGCACCAGCTCGACCAGGCCGACCAGGCCGACCGCGAGGTTGGAGCCGGTCTCGGTGTAGACCTGGTAGGGGATCGCGACGTAGGTGACCATCGCGCCGAGGTAGAAGACGGTGCCGGCCACGAAGAGCAGCCGGAAGTCGCGCGAGGTGCGCAGCGGGGTCAGGTCGATGCGCAGCGCCCGCAGCCGCTCACCCCAGGTCATGCTCGGTCATGCTCGATCACAAGGGTCCAGGCTGCCAGCGCCGCGGCCCGGCCGCGATCTATTTAGCGGCGGGTGACGCGGATGCGGGCGCCGTCGCGGGGCACCGAGGTGATGTTGCGGACCTTGGGCACGTCGGAGACGGGGGTGGCCACGTCGTGGACGCGCAGCACCTCGCGCAGCACCGCGACGCCCTCCATCTGTGCGAAGCCGGCGCCGATGCAGCGGCGTACGCCGCCGCCGAAGGGGATCCAGGTGTTGGTCGGGGGGTTCTGGCCCAGGAACCGCTCGGGGCGGAAGACCTCGGGGTCGGGGTGGTTCTCCGACTTCTGGTGGGCCACGATGATCGAGGGCCCGACGGTGACGCCGCGGGGCAGGTCGACCCCGCCGATGGTGGCCGGGCGCATCAGGGTGCGCACCACCATCGGGATCACCGGGTGCAGGCGCATCGACTCCTTCATCACCGCCTCGAGCCAGGCGTCGTCCTCGGCGCTGTCGCCGTCGGCGGCGGCCTGCGAGCGGCGCAGCAGCTCGGGGTCGCGGCCGAGCTCGTAGAGCGCCCAGGCCAACGAGGTGGCGGTGGTCTCGTGCCCCGCGAGCAGCAGGGTGATCAGCTGGTCGCGCAGCTCGGTGTCACTGAGGCGGCCGAGGCCGTCGCCCTCCTCGGCCCCGTGCCTGATCAGCCGCGACAGCACGTCGCTGCGCTCGGCGAGGTCGGGGGCCGTACGCCGCTCGCGGATCTCGGCATAGATCAGCCGGTCGAGCTCGGCCTGGTTCTGCACCGTGCGCCGCCACGGCCCGAACCGCTGCAGCTTGGGGTAGCCCCAGCCCAGCAGCACCGCCGGGCTGATGTCGACGGTGGCGTTGACGCGCGGGCGCATCGCGGCCAGGCGCTCCTCGTCGGTGACGCCGAAGACCACGCGCAGGATGACCTCGAGGGTCAGCACGTTCATCCGGTCCAGCGAGCGCAGCACCACCCCGTCGGGCCAGTGCGCGGCCTCGTCGGCGGCCAGGTCGGTGACCAGCGAGCGGTACTCGCGCAGCGCGGCGCCGTTGAAGGCCGGCATCAGCAGCTTGCGGGCCCGCTTGTGGTCGTCGCCGTCCTGCAGCAGCAGCGAGTGCTCGCCCATGACCGGCCCGAGGATGGCGTTGCCCTTGCCGGCGTGGAAGAACTGCGGGTCGGCGGCGAAGATCTCCTTGGCGTGCTCGGGCCGGGTGAAGAAGACCAGCGGCTGCCCGCCCGGCACCAGCCGGACGGTGAAGACGTCGCCGTAGGTGCGGTGCAGGTAGGGGTGCATCCAGTGCCGGAAGCGCAACAACGCCGCCGTCTGCACCAGGGCCGGCCACCGCGGCCCGGCCGGCAGCCCCTCCGGGGCGACCCGTGGTGAGCGGGCCTCCCCGACCGAGGCTCCGCTCATCCGCCGGAACCTCTCCTCGGTCAGCTCCCCGGTCTCGGGGAGCTGGTCGAGCAGGGCGTTCTGAGGGGTGGCCATGTCACATACTAGGAGTACGTACCCCCGGGATGTCGAGGGTCAGCGGCCGCCGGCCCGCTCCGTGGACGCCTGCGGCGCCAGGTGCCGGGTCAGGAAGTGCACCTGGTGGGCGAGCGCGGGGGCGAAGAAGTCCTTGCCGGGCCAGACGTCGAAGTGGTCGCCGGGGTAGTGCCGGACCTCGGCCCGCCCCTTGACCGCCGCCTTGGCCGCGGCGTGCGGCGGAGCGAGCCGGTCGAAGTCGGCGATCTGCACCAGCAACGGGCAGGCGACCTCCTTGGCCCGCTTGACCGGACGGTGGCTGCCGAGCTCGAGGGCCACGGCGGCGTCGACCTCGTTGCGCCACGACGGCCCCGCCAGGGCCAGGTAGTCGTCCTTGCAGCCCGGCAGCGTCAGCGCGCCCTGCTGACCGGGGTCGGCGACGACCGGCACCATCACCGGGCCGCGCCGGGAGCCCAGGGCCCGCGAGCGCACGCCGTCGACGGTGGAGCGGGCCAGCGTCAGTGGCGAGTGGTGGCGCAGCGCCAGCCGGCCGGCCGCGGCCCCGTCGACCAGCGGCGTCAACGAGACCACAGCGGCCACGTCGTCGCGCCCGGCGGCCACGGCCAGCACGTGCCCGCCCGCGAGCGAGACCCCCCACAGCACCAGGCGCCCGGGGTCGACACCCGGCAGCACGGCAGCGGCGCGGCAGGCCGCGGCGAAGTCCTCGAGCTGGCCGGCCACCGAGACCCGCTGGCGTGTGGACCCGCCCGAGAGCCCGAAGCCGCGGTAGTCGAAGGCCAGCACGTCGAGCCCCGCCGCGGCCAGGCCGTCGGCGAAGGGCAGCAGGCCGGAGTCGACGGTGCCGGCGAGGCCGTGGGCCATCACCACCACCGGACGTCCGACCGGACCGGCCAGGTCGTCGTGGGCGGCCGCGACGTGGGTGGCCACGCACTCGTCGTCACCGGAGCGGAAGCGCACCTCGCGGTGGGCCTGCGAGGAGGCGGTGACCTCGGGGGTCAGGGTCGTGTCGGTCATGACGTCCTTCCGTAGATGGTGCGCAGCCACACCGCGACCACGCCCTCGACCAGGTCCTCGCGCGCCAGCGGCCCGCCCAGGGCCACCCGCTCGAGCATCCGGTCGTTGAGCTCGAGCAGCACCGTGGCCAGCGTGGTCGCCGGTACGCCGCCGGGCGCGCGGCCGGCGGCCCGCTCCGCCTCGATCATCGCGGCGACCACGGGCACGAACGACTCGCGGTCGGCGTCCCACAGCTCGCGCACGGCCGGGCTGGAGGCGCGAGCCTCCAGGGTGGCGCGGCACAGGTGCTCGTGGCGGTCCCAGCTGGCGAACAGGCCCCGGATGGTGCCCTCGATCCGCTCCTGCGGGCTGCCCTCGCCGGTGAGGTGCGCGGCGGCGGCCGCGGTGTCGTCGTACATCTGCTCCATCAGCGCCGCGACCGCGGCGGCCTTGTTCTCGAAGTAGAAGTAGAACGCCGAGCGGGTCACCCCCGCGCGCCGCGAGATCTCCGAGATGTTGATGGCCTCGAGCGTGGAGTCCTGCAGCAGCGCGTCGAGGGCGCCGAGCAGCGCCGTGCGCCGCTGGTCGCCGCGCAGGGTCGCGTTCTCGGGCGAGTGCGCCTGCGCCTGCTGGTGGCCGCGCGCCCGGGCGGCGGCGGTGTCGAGCGTGCTCACCGGGCTCCCGCGAGGACGCCGCCACCGAGGCGCTCGGCGCGCTGGAGGCCGGCCGGGATCTCCTTGGCGCGCAGGTCGTGCTCGTAGATGAAGTAGTCGACCTGCTGGGTGTGGCGGGGCCGGTCGAGCACGTGGCCGGTGTACTTCTGCTGGTCGGCGTCGATGACCTGCTCCATGGTGGCGGCGTCCGGCAGGCGGTAGCGACCCACCGCGTAGGCGCCGAGCAGCCGGGCCTGGCTCTCCACGAACGGGAACAGCGTGGGGGTGGACTGCGCGAACCCCATGAACACCAGGTCCTCGCGACCGGGCAGGAACATCCGCTTGAAGAGCCGGATCTGGTTCTCGGGGGCGCTGACCACGTCGGGGTCGAAGAACGGGAAGGTGATGTTGTAGCCGGTGGCGTAGACGATGACGTCGAACTCCCCCGAGGTGCCGTCCTCGAAGTGCACGGTCGAGCCGTCGAGCCGCGAGACGTTGGGCTTGGGGGTGACGTCTCCCGAGCCCAGTCGCAGCGGCAGCTCGACCGACTGGGTCGGGTGCGCCTCGAAGAACTTGTGGTTGGGCTTGGGCAGCCCGTAGAGCTCGGGGTTCGAGCCGGCCATGAACTGCATCTTCTGCAGCACCTTGCGCTGCCACGCCAGCGGCAGGTACGGCGTGGTCACGTAGTACTTGTCGGCCGGCAGGCCGCCGGTGTACTTGGGCACGATCCAGGCGCTGGAGCGGGTGGAGAGCGTGACCTCGTTCTGCAGGCTGCGGCTCGAGAGCTCGACGGTGATGTCGGCGGCGCTGTTGCCCAGGCCGACCACCAGGATCCGCTTGCCGGTGAAGTCGAGCGGGTCGTGGGGGTCGATGTAGTGGTGGGAGTGGATCTCCTCGCCGGTGAACTCCCCGGGGAAGTCGGCCGTGCGCGGGTCCCAGTGGTGGCCGTTGGCCACCACGAGCAGGTCGACGTGGCGCTCCTCGCCCGACTGCAGGCGCAGGTCCCACCCGCCGCCGGGCGCGGGGTCGGCGTGCTCGACGCCGTTGCGGAACTCGATCGGGTCCAGCAGGCCGAACGCCTCGGCGTAGGAGTCGAGGTAGGCCTTGACCTGGGTGTGGTGCGGGAAGTCGGGGTAGTCCTCGGGCATCGGGAAGTCCTTGAAGGACAGCCGGTGCTTGGAGGTGTCGATGTGCAGCGAGCGGTAGGCGCTGCTGTGCCCGTTGGGGTTGCCGAACGCCCAGTTGCCACCGATCCGGTCGGAGCTCTCGTAGCAGGTGTAGGGCACGCCGTAGTCGCCGAGCATCTTGCCGGCGGTCAGCCCGCTGATGCCGGCGCCGATGACGGCGGTGGTCGGCAGGGACGATGCGGGCACGGGGCCTCCCGGGGTAGGGGCGGAGCCGACCGGGACGGGCCGGGATGGTGTGACGCGGGCCACGGTAGAGCCAAGAGTTGACACGCGTCAACAGCGTCGTGCGGGAGTCCTGCGGGCCCCTCCGGCCGTACGCTGCGCCCGTGCCCACCCTCCCGCGCCGTCGCGCGCGCCTGGCCTCGTCGCTCGCCCTCGCGCTCGGGACGGGGGTGGCGCTGCTGCCGGGCGCACCGGCCACGGCCCGGCCCGCGGGCGACACGCTCTTCCCCCAGCAGGGCAACAGCGGCTACCAGGTGCGGGTCTACGACGTGGCGATGGACTACCAGCCGGTGACCAACCGCGCCACGGCCCGGGTGGTGGTGCGGGCGCGGGCCACGCGGGCCCTCGACTCCTTCCACCTCGACTTCTCCGGGCCGCGCGTCACCGAGGTGCTCGTCGACGGGGTCGCGGCGCGGCACCGGCGTACGGGCGCGCACGAGCTGGTCGTCACCCCCGCCGAGCGGGTGGAGCGGGGCCGGTTCACCGTCGCGGTGTCGTGGCGGGGCGAGCCGCCCGAGCACACCGACGCCGACGGCAGCACCGAGGGCTGGGTGCGCACCTCCGACGGGGCGGTGGCCCTGGGCGAGCCGGTGGGCGCGATGACCTGGCTGCCCTCCAACAACACCCCCGGCGACAAGGCCCGCTTCCGCTACGCGATCACGGTGCCGACCGGATACGAGGTGGCCGCCAACGGCGACCTCGTCGGCCGCGACGAGAGCGCCACGTCGACGACGTGGCGCTGGGACGCGCGCGACCCGATGCCCACCTACCTGGCGATGGTCGCGATCGGGCAGTTCGACGTGCACGAGTCGACGACGACCTCGCTCGACGGGCGCACCATCCCGATCTGGTCCTTCACCGACCCCACCACCGGCTCGGCGGCCGCCGCCCGGGCGGCACTTCCCGAGATCATCGCCTTCAGCGAGCGGCTCTTCGGGCCCTACCCCTTCACCTCGGCCGGCCTGGTCGTCGACGACGCACGCGTCGGCTACGCGCTCGAGACCCAGACCCGCGCCTTCTACCCGCCGGGCGCGGCGACCACCTCGACGGTGGTCCACGAGGTCGCCCACCAGTGGGTCGGCAACGCCGTCACCCTCACCGACTGGCACGACATCTGGCTCGCCGAGGGCTTCGCGGTGTACGCCGAGTGGCTCTACGCCGCCGAGCACGGCGGGCCGCGCCCCGGTCAGCGCTTCGACTCGCTCTACGCGCGCCCGGCCTCTGACGACCTCTGGAGCCCCGCCCCGACCCGGTTCACCGACAGCGCCGACCTCTTCGGGGAGCCGGTCTACGTGCGCGGCGCGATGACCCTGCACGCGCTGCGCCAGCGGGTCGGCGACGACGACTTCTTCGCGATCCTGCGCGCCTGGGTGCGACGCCACGACGACGCCAACGTGCGCACCCGCGACCTGGTGCGCCTCTCCGAGCGGGTCTCGGGCGAGGAGCTCAGCGGGCTGTTCCGCGAGTGGCTGGTGCGCGACGGCAAGCCGCGAGGTTAACGCACGGAAAGTGTGGAGTCTGCGATCAACCAGGTTGATCCAGGACTCCACACTTCTCTGCCCCCACCCACGTGCCCAGCGAGACGCGCGCACATCGGCTAGATCCGGTCGACGCTGACGCGTGCGGCCGGCGGCAGGGACTCATCGGCAAGACCTCAGTGCAGAGCGACGCCGCGGCGGTAGACCGCGCGCACCAGCGGCACCCCGGGCCGGTAGGCCAGGTGCACGTGGCTGGGCGCGTCGAGCACGACCAGGTCGGCGCGCCGGCCGGGCACCAGCGCCCCCACGTCGTCGCGGTCGAGGGCCCGGGCGCCGCCGAGGGTGACCGCGCGGACCGCCTCGGCCGGGGTCATCCCCATCTCGCGCACCGCCAGCGCGACGCAGAACGGGATCGAGCTGGTGAAGCACGAGCCGGGGTTGCAGTCGGAGGCCAGCGCGACCTCGACGCCAGCGTCGAGCAGCCGGCGCGCGTCGGGGTAGGGCTGGCGCGTCGAGAACTCCACGCCGGGCAGCAGGGTCGCGATGGTGCCGCTGTCGCGCAGCGCGTCGACGTCGGCGTCGGCGAGGTGGGTGCAGTGGTCGACGGCGACCAGGCCGAGCTCGCAGGCCAGCTGCACGCCCGGGCCGGGGCCCAGCTGGTTGGCGTGCAGCCGCCCGCGCAGGCCCGCGGCCGCGCCGGCCGCCAGCACGGCGCGCGCCTGGTCGGCGTCGAAGGCGCCCCGCTCGCAGAAGGCGTCGATCCAGCGGGCGTGCGGCGCGGCCGCCTCGAGCATCGGACCGGTCACCAGGTCGACGTACGCCGCCGGGTCGTCCGCGTGCTCGGGCGGCACCACGTGGGCGCCGAGGAAGGTGGTCTCGTCGGTGAGCTCGCGCGCGACCGCGAGCGAGCGGGCCTCGTCGTGCACGCTCAGGCCGTAGCCGCTCTTGATCTCGACGGTGGTGGTGCCCTGGCGCCGCATCTCGGCGACCAGGCCGGCTGCGTGGGCCAGCAGCTGCTCGTCGGTGGCGGCGCGGGTGGCGGCCACGGTGGTGCGGATGCCGCCAGCGGAGTAGCTCTCGCCGGCCATCCGGGCTGCGAACTCCGCCGACCGGTCGCCGGCGAAGACGAGGTGGCTGTGGCTGTCGACGAAGCCGGGCAGCACCGCGCGCCCGCCCAGGTCGACCGCGGCGTCGGCGGCCGGCGCGTCAGCGGCCTCCCCGACCCAGGCGACCCGGCCGCCCTCGACGACCACGGCCGCCCTGACCACCAGCCCGAGCGGGTCGGCCGCGGTGGTGCGGGCCGGGTCGTTGGTGGCCAGCTCGGCGATGCCGGTCAGCAGCAAGGAGGTCATCGGGCGTCCTTCCAGAGGCGGTCGATGGCGGCGGCGAGCTCGCGGCCCACGTCGGCGGACTGCTCGCGGGTGTGCACGAGCCGGCCGTCGACCACCACGCGGGTGACGTCGGCGCCGGTCGCGGCGAAGACGGCCGTGTGCTCGTCGGCGCCGGTGCCGGCGGTGCGGGGGCTGCTCGTGTCGAGGGTGACCAGGTCGGCGCGGGCGCCGACGGCGATCCGGCCGGCGTCGGCGAAGCCCAGCGCGTCGTGGGCCAGGCCCGCCTCGAGCAGCTCGGCGGCGCTCCAGTGGCCCCGGCTCTCGGCGACCAGCCGCTCGTCGAGCTCGACCGCGCGCATCTCCTCGAGCAGGTCGACCACGGCGTGGCTGTCGGAGCCCAGGCTCAGCGCGCTGCCGGCCTCGTGCAGCGCCCGGCTCGGGCCGACCCCGTCGCCGAGGTCGCGCTCGGTGGTCGGGCAGAAGCAGGCGCGGGTGCGGCTGTCGCCCAGGGCGAGCACGTCGGCGTCGTCGAGGTGGGTCGCGTGCACCGCGCTGGTCAGCGGCCCGAGCACCCCTGCCTCGGCGAGCACCTGCGTGGGCGAGGCGTCGTACGCCGCGCGGCAGGCGTCGTTCTCGGCGCGCTGCTCGCTCAGGTGCACGTGCAGCGGCCGCCCCCGGGCGGCCTCGACCACGGTGGCCAGCTGGTCACGCGGCACCGCGCGCACCGAGTGCACGGCCGCCCCGACGACGACGTGGTCGGCGCCGGCCACCGAGGCGTCGAGCGCCTCGACGCGCTGGGCCCACCGCTCGGCGTCGCCGTCGCTGTAGCGCAGCTGGGCACCCTCGACCGGCGCCGCGAAGCCCGATGAGAGGTAGCAGGTGTCGAGCAGGGCGATCCGGATGCCCGCGCGCCGCGCGGCCTCGACGAGCACCAGCCCGGTCTCGTTGGGCTCGGCGTAGGCCCGCCCGCCGGGCGCGTGGTGCAGGTAGTGGAACTCCCCCACCGTCGTGATCCCCACCGCCGCCATCTCGCGGTAGAGCGCGGTCGCCAGCTGCAGGTAGTCGTCGGGCTCCAGCCGCTCGGCCAGGTCGTACATCTGCTCGCGCCAGGTCCAGAACGTGCCGCCCCCGCGCTGGGTGCGCCCCCGCAGCGCCCGGTGGAAGGCGTGGCTGTGGTTGTTCGCCAGGCCGGGCAGGGTCAGGCCCGGGACCCTCTCGACCTCCCGCGCGCCAGCGGCGTCGGGCTCGACCCGGGTGAACCGGCCGCCCTCGACCTCGACCAGCACGTCGTCCTGGACACGACCCTCGACCCACGCCCGCTCCAGCAGGTACGCCGTCATCGGCCCCGTCACGTGCACAGCCGCTCGAGGGTGTCGGCCAGCGCGTCGACGCCGGCCAGGCAGTCGGGTAGCTCGGCGTGCTCGGCCGGGGAGTGGGAGACGCCGGTGGGGTTGCGCACGAAGAGCATCACGGTGGGGATGCCGGCCGCGGACAGGACGCCCGCGTCGTGGCCGGCCTGGGTCGGCAGCACCGGCCAGTCGCCGCCGGTGTGGTCGGCGGCGACGCGGCGGGCCAGGTCGGGGTCGAAGCGCACGAGGCCCGAGACCGACTCGGCGACCACCCGCACCCCGGTGCCGTCGGTCTCGGCGCGGCTGACAGCGCGCTGCTCGAGCGCGGCCACCAGCCCGGCCAGCGCGTCCTCCGACTCCGCGCGGGCGTCGAGCCAGGCGGTGACCCGCGAGGGCACGGCGTTGGTGCCGTTGGGCACGACCTCGACCCGGCCGAAGGTGGCCCGCGAGCCGCTGAGGCGGGCCTGCTCGTCGGCGGCCAGCGCGGTCGCCGCATAGGTCAGCATCGGGTCGGCGCGGTCCTGCATCCGGGTCGTGCCGGCGTGGTCGGCGGTGCCGGTGAGCTCGAAGCGGTAGCGCCCGTGCGGCCAGATCCCGCTCGCCACCCCGATCGCGCGACCCAGGTCGACCAGCGCCCGGCCCTGCTCGACGTGCAGCTCGACGAAGGTGGTCACCCCGGCCAGCAGGTCGGGGTCGTCGGGCGCCGGCCCGGGCAGGCCGGCCGCCTCGAGGGCGTCGGGCAGCGCGACACCCGCGCGGTCGCGCCGCCCGCGCGCGTCGGCCCACGCGGTCGCGCCGGTCAGCAGCCGAGAGCCGAGGCAGGCCAGCCCGAAGCGCGAGCCCTCCTCCTCGACGAAGACCGAGACCCCGACCGGGCGCGCCGGCACGACGCCGCGCTCGCGCATCCGGTCGATCGCGGCGAGCGCGGAGACCACCCCGAGCGGGCCGTCGTACGCCCCGCCGTCGAGCACGGAGTCGAGGTGCGAGCCGGTCAGCAGCCGCTCGTCGGGGCGGGTCGCGTGCTCCTCTCCCCACCAGCCGACGAGGTTGCCCAGGCCGTCGCCCGCGACCCGCAGCCCGCGCTGCTCGCAGGCCTCGACGAACCACGCCCGCAACTCTGCCTCGGCGCTCGCGAACGGCTGGCGGAAGTAGCCGCCGCTGGCGTCCGAGCGCCCCACCGGCGCCAGCGCGCGCCACATGGCCTCGAAGTCATCGGCCACCGGGCCACCCGCCTCTCCCGTCGTGCTGCTCCCACTGCTCCCACTGCTCACGGACATACTCGACCTCATGGAGTTCCAGGACGTCGTGCGCCGCCGACGGATGGTGCGTGACTACGCCGACCGGCCGGTCGCGCGCGAGCAGGTCGACCGGATGCTCGACAACGCCACCCGCGCGCCCAGCGCCGGCTTCAGCCAGGGCTGGTCGTTCCTGGTGCTCGACACCCCCGACGACGTACGCCGCTTCTGGCGCGCCACCTCCGACGACGTCGACGACCCGGACCGCTGGCTGGCGGGGATGATGCGGGCGCCGGTGGTGGTCGTGCCGTGCAGCAGCCGCGCGGCCTATCTCGAGCGCTACGCCGAGCCCGACAAGGACGGCACCCGCCGGCGCAACGGCGCGCCCGCCGGCGACCCGTGGACGGTGCCCTACTGGCACATGGACGCGGCGATGGCCAGCCTGCTGATCCTGCAGACCGCGGTCGACGAGGGGCTGGGGGCGTGCTTCTTCGGGCTGCCGCCGCACCGGGAGCCGGAGGTGCGCGAGGAGTTCGCGGTGCCCGACGACGTCGACCCGGTCGGGGTGATCACGATCGGGCACCGGGCCGAGCGCCGCGGCACCAAGGGCTCGCCCGCCACCCGGCGGCGGCGTCCCGTGGACGAGGTCGTGCACCGGGGCGGCTGGGCCTGACCAGGCCGGGCGGGGAGGGGTCTGGGGCACGCCCCCAGTCCAGCCAGCGCAGCCGCGTGGGTCAACGGCCCGCACCGCCACCGCTGTCTCGGATGCGAGACCCGACGTTCCGGTCCGTCGCGCCCGGGCGGGCGCGTAGCCTGCGCCCGTGACCTTGAGGGAGGGCGCGGAGCACTCGCGCGCGGTGGGCAAGCTGCAGGCGCTGGTGCGGATCCCGACGGTGAGCCACCGTGACCCTGACCTCGTCGACACCGCCGCCTTCGACGAGTTCCTCGCCGAGCTCGAGCGGCAGTTCCCGCTGCTCCACGAGCACCTGGACCTGACCCGGGTGCACACCCACGGCCTGCTGCTGCACTGGCGCGGCGCCGACGACGCCCGCCCGGTGGTGCTGATGGCCCACCTCGACGTGGTGCCCGTCGAGGGCGAGTGGCAGCACCCACCCTTCAGCGGCGCCATCGCCGACGGCTCCGTGTGGGGTCGCGGCACGCTCGACGACAAGGGGTGCCTGGTCGGCATCTGCGAGGCCGTCGAGACCCTGCTCGAGGCCGGGCACACCCCCGCCCAGGACGTGTGGCTCTCGTTCGGGTGCGACGAGGAGGTCTTCGGCCACGCCGCGCCGCTCGCGGTCGAGGTGCTGCGCCGGCGAGGCGTACGCCCGTGGTTCGTGCTCGACGAGGGCGGCGCGATCGCCTCCGAGGCCTTCCCCGGGGTCGGGGCGCCGATCGGGGTCATCGGGGTGACCGAGAAGGGCGCCACGTCGGTCGAGCTGCGCGCCGAGGGCCGCGGCGGGCACGCCTCGACCCCGGCCCGCAACGGCCCGACCGCGCGGATCGCGCGTGCCATCACCCGGCTGGAGAGGGCGCCGCTGCCGGCGAGCCTGCCCGCCCCGACGATCGAGCTCTTCCGGCGCCTGGCGCCGCACGCGCCGCTGCCGCTGCGCCCGCTGATGGCCAACGCCGAGCGGCTGCGCCCGGCCCTGACCCGGGTGCTGCTGGCCGCCGGGCCCGAGACCGCCGCGATGGCGCGCACCACCGCCGCGGTCACCACGCTGTCGGGCTCCCCCGCGCTCAACGTCATCGCCGGCACCGCGAAGGCCGGGGTCAACCTGCGGCTGATGGTCGGCGACACCGTCGACGACGTGCTCGCCCACGTGCGGCGCACCGTCGGCAGGGGCATCGAGGTCGACGTGCTCGAGAGCGGCGAGGCCAGCCCGGTCTCGCCGTACTCCACCGTCGACGGACGCGGCGGGCACGCCACGG
The DNA here is from genome assembly GCF_030518195.1 of Nocardioides cremeus. GTDB lineage: Bacteria > Actinomycetota > Actinomycetes > Propionibacteriales > Nocardioidaceae > Nocardioides > Nocardioides cremeus. The sequence continues at coordinate 239,521 of NZ_JAULSC010000001.1, read as the reverse complement.
TCGACGAGGCGTTCGCGCTGCTCGAGGAGACGATCACCGAAGTCTTCCCCGACGCCGTGCCCGCGCCGTACGTGATGATGGCCGCCACCGACTCGCGCCACTTCACCGCGATCTGCGAGCGCGTCTACCGCTTCGCGCCGTTCCGGATGACCAAGGCGCAGCGCGAGTCCATCCACTCCTACGACGAGCACATCGGGGTCGAGGCCTTCCTCGACGGCGTCGACTGGTACCGCCGACTCATCGAGAGGCTCTCGTGAACCGCTCCCTGCCCCCCGGCGCCCGTGGCCTGGCCACGATCGTCGGCTTCCTGGTCGTCGTCGAGCTCGCCAGCGGCGTGCTGCAGGGCTACTACACGCCGATCTTCAGCGACATCGCCGACCACCTCGGCATCCAGGACGCCGACGTCAACTGGTTCGAGGCGGCCCAGCTGCTCGTCTCGGCGCTGTGCGTGCCGCCGCTGGCGCGGCTGGGCGACCTGGTGGGCCACAAGAAGGTGCTGCTGCTCTCGACCGCGGTGACCGCGGCCGCCTCCTGGGGGGTGGCCTTCGCACCGTCCTTCGAGACCTTCCTGGTCGCCTGGGCGCTGCAGGGCTTCTACGTCGTGTGGCTGCCGCTCGAGGTCGCGATCATCTACCGCCGCACCGCCGGCTCCGGGCGCCAGGGCGTGCTGACCCGCCGCTCGGCCGCCGTGCTGGTCGGGGCCCTCGAGCTGGCCGTGATCATCGGCGCGCTGACCTCGGGGATGCTCGTGGAGCGCACCTCGATGACGGTGCTGCTGGCGCTGCCCGCGATCGTGGTCACGCTGTGCCTGCTCGTCATCTGGGTCGGCATCGACGACGTGCCCGGCGAGGCCACCGGCGGCTTCGACTGGCCCGGCCTCGGGCTGGTCACCGCCGCGCTGCTGCTGGTGATGGGCGGACTGATCGCGGTGCGCCTGCAGGGCCCGGCCAGCGTGCTGCCGTGGCTGCTGATCGTCGCCGGGCTCGCCGTGCTGGTGCCGTTCCACCGCGTCGAGGCCTCCCGCCCCGACCCGATGATCGACGTGCGCCTGCTCGCCACCCGCGGTCAGTGGCCGGTGCAGCTGACGGCGTTCCTCTTCGGCATCTCCGTGCTCGGCGCCCAGATCCCGCTCTCCACCTTCGCCCGCACCGACCCCGACGTGGTCGGCTACGGCCTCGGCGCCGACGCGGCGTTCGTCTCCACCCTGGTCGGCGTGTACGTCGTCTTCCTGGCCGTCGGCGCCTTCACGCTGCCGCTCAGCGCCCGCCTGCTCGGCCCCCGCGGCGCGCTGGTGACGGCCGCGCTGCTGGTGGCCCTGGGCTACGGGCTCTTCCTGCCGCTGCACGACTCCACCACCCAGACGCTGGTGAACATGGCGGTCGCGGGTGTCGGCTCCGGCGCCCTCGTCGCGGCCCTGCCGGCGACCGCGGCCGCCGCCGCCCCGCCCGACCGCACCGGCTTCGCGACGGGCATGACCAACGCGACCAAGACCGTCGGCGGCGCCTTCGCCAGCTCGGTCTTCGCGATCGCCCTGGCCTCCACCGGCTCCCTCGACGAGCCGGGCGCCGGCCAGGCCCCGCTGTCGGGCTACCTCACCGTGTGGGCCATCTGCTCGGTCTCGGCGGTCGTCGCGGCCGCGGTGCTGCTGATGACGCCGCGCATCGTCGAGGACGCACCCGAGACGCCGGTCGAGGCCGTGCCGGTGCCCTGAGCACCGATCTGGGTACGCGGGCTCACGACCGGAGGCCCCGACGCGGGGCAGGCTGTGCCCATGAGCTCCCGCACCGACCCGGTCCCGACGATGTACGGCGCCCCGACGACGTCGCGCTCGCCCGGGGCGGCGTACGCCGTGCCGGCGCTGCTGGCACTGGTGCCCAGCTGCCTGGCCCTGGCCGCCGCCGTCGCGCTGTCGGTCCTGGGCTGGGTCGACACCGATCCCTGGGCGGGCCTGCTCTTCGTCTACGCCTTCATCCTCGCCGTGCCCGCGATCGCGTCGCTGACGCTGCTCGGCCTCGCCCACCGGGTGCGCCGGCACAGCCCGGGGGCCAGCCAGGCGCTGGCCTGGGCCGCGCTCGCCGTCATCGCTCTGGTGGGCCTCGCCGCCAGTCGCTACCTGGCCCCGTACTGACCGATCCCCCACAACGACCACGCCGGCCGAGACCGGAGAGCAGGATGTGCCCATGACCACCGACCTCACGCCCCGAGCGGTCGCGCCACGTCCCGTCGGCCTGATCCGGCTGGCGCGCGTCGTGCTGACCCTCGACCTGCTCGCCCTGGTCGGCTGCCTGGTGCTGGCCACCCTCTCCTGGAACGACACCAGCTCCTCGACGGCCTCGCTGGGGATCGCGGTCGCGGTCGTGCTGGCGGTCCCGTTCCTGGTCTCCGCGGCGATGGTCCTCCAGGCCCGACGGGTGCGGTTGCGGACCGACGCCTGGACGCTGGTGGTCCTCGGCTCGGTCGTCACCTTCGGCCTGCTCGGGCTGGTCTCCCTGCAGCTGCTGTTCGGCTCCTGAGCCGCCGCCCGCCTCGGGCGGGCTGCCTATCATCGGGGCGAGGGAGGTGGCGACATGTCCGAGGAGCCCCGCCGCCGCGCCGACGCCGCGCGGCCCACCGACGAGTCCCGGGCCGCCGACGAGGTCGAGCGGCGCAAGCGCAGCGGTGAGAGCATCGCCGCCGCCCGGATCGCCAACCAGGCCACCTGGGTCGACCAGCAGGTGCGGGTGGCGATGGCCAAGGGCGAGTTCGACGACCTGCCCGGCAGCGGCCGGCCGATCGAGGACCTCGGCTCCGAGCACGACCCCGACTGGTGGGTCAAGCGCCTCGTCGAGCGCGAGCAGATCACCGGGGTGCTGCCCCCGAGCCTGCAGCTGCGCAAGGACGACGCCGAGCTCGACGCCCGGCTCGACACCCTCGCCGTCGAGCGCGAGGCCCGCCGCGAGGTCGAGGACTTCAACGCCCGGGTCATCCGCGCCCGCTACACCCCCGCCGACGGCACCCCACCGCTGATCACCATGCCCCGCGATGTCGAGGCGACCCTCGCCGCCTGGCGCGAGCGGCGTACGGCGCGTGCGGCGGTGGCCCGTGCCCGCGCGGAGGCCGAGCGCCAGGCCCAGGTCGACGCCGCCGCCTCCACCCCCTGGCGACCCTGGTGGCGCCGCCGCTGACGCTCGTGCGGCCACCCGGACCACCCCGCCGCTGTCAGATCCGTCATACCCACGGGTAACGCTTCGCTGCTACTTTCGCGCGCATGCCCAGCTCGAGCCGCAGCGCCAAGGACTTCTTCCGCCCCCTCGCCGTGGGGGCACCGACCCCGCCGAGCGAGATCCCGGCCCGGCCCAGCCGGGCGATCCACTTCTTCGACCCCAGCAACGCCAAGATGGCGGCGAAGATCCCGCAGATGGTCGGCAGCGTCGACGTGCTGCTCGGCAACCTCGAGGACGCCGTCAAGGCCGACAACAAGGAGGCCGCCCGCGACGGCCTGGTGAAGATCGCGAGCGAGACCGCCAACCTCGGAGGGGCTAGCGGGCCCACCCAGCTGTGGACCCGGATCAACGCCCTCGACAGCCCCTGGGTGCTCGACGACCTGACCACGCTGGTGCCGGCGATCGGGCACAAGCTCGACGTGATCATGGTGCCCAAGGTGCAGGGCGCCGAGGACATCCACTACGTCGACCGCCTGCTGGCCCAGCTCGAGGCCAAGGCCGGGCTCGAGAAGCCGATCCTCGTGCACGCGATCCTCGAGACCGCGCGCGGCGTGGCCAACGTCGAGGAGATCTGCGGCGCCAGCCCGCGCATGCAGGGCCTCTCGCTGGGCCCGGCCGACCTGGCCGCCGACCGCCGCATGAAGACCACCCGCGTCGGCGGCGGGCACCCCGGCTACCTGGTGCGCCAGGACCCCGACGGCTCCGGCGAGGAGGCGGTCAACGCCGCCCGCACGACGTACCAGCAGGACCTGTGGCACTACACGATCGCCCGCATGGTCGACGCCTGCGCGATGCACGGCATCTACCCCTACTACGGCCCCTTCGGCGACATCGCCGACGTGGTGGCCTGCGAGGACCAGTTCCGCAACGCCTTCCTGCTCGGCTGCGTCGGCACCTGGAGCCTGCACCCCAAGCAGATCGCCATCGCCAACCGCGTCTTCAGCCCCAGCGTCGAGGACGTCACCCACGCCCGCCGGGTGGTCGCCGCCATGGGCGACGGCACCGGCGCGGTGATGCTCGACGGCAAGATGGAGGACGACGCCTCGCTCAAGCAGTGCCTGGTGATGGTCGAGCTGGCCGAGGAGCTGGCCGCGATCGACCCCGAGCTCAAGAAGCAGTACGACGCCATCGAGATTCCCGGCCAGCCCGGACAGGAGTCCTGAGATGACCGACGTGACCCCCCTGCGCAGCGTCCTCTACATGCCCAGCTCCAACGAGCGGGCGCTCGAGAAGGCCAAGTCGATCGCCTGCGACGGCTTGATCCTCGACCTCGAGGACGCCGTCGCCCCCGACGCCAAGCCCGCCGCGCGCGAGCAGGCCGCCGCGGCCGCCTCCTCCGGCGAGTACGGCCGGCGCACCGTGACCATCCGCGTCAACGGCATCGGCACCGAGTGGCACGACGACGACATCGTCGCCGCCGCCCAGGCCGGCCCCGCCGCGGTCGTGGTGCCCAAGGTCAACAGCGCCGAGGAGGTGCACGCCCTGGTGGCGGCCCTCGAGAAGGCCGGCGCCCCCGACCACACCCGCCTGTGGGCGATGGTCGAGACGCCCGAGGCGATCTTCAACGTCCGCGAGATCGCCGCCGCCTCCGAGCGCCTGGCCGTGCTGGTGATGGGCACCAACGACCTGGTCAAGGAGCTGTACGCCGAGCACGTGCCCGGCCGCGCCCCGCTGCTGACCTCGCTGTCGTTGAGCCTTCTGGCCGCCCGCGCCGCGGGCGTGCAGATCCTCGACGGGGTCTACAACGACGTCAAGGACGACGAAGGCTTCCTGGCCGAGTGCACCCAGGGCCGCCAGATGGGCTTCGACGGCAAGACCCTGATCCACCCCGGCCAGGTCGCGCCGGCCAACGAGCAGTTCGCTCCCTCGCCCGAGGCGGTCGAGGACGCCCGCGGCCTGATCCAGGCCTGGGAGGACGGACGCGGCTCCGGCGTGGTGACCTACAAGAACAAGATGGTCGAGAACCTGCACGTCGAGTCGGCCCGCCGCACCCTGGCCATCCACGACGCCGTGCAGGCACTCGAGGGCTGAGCCAGGCGGCGTACGCCCTCAGCGACCGTCGAGGCGCGCCACCCGGCGCGCCCCGGCGGTGTGGCGGTACGACGCGTCGAGCAGCTCGGCGACCTCGTCCCAGTCGCTGCGCCCCAGGTCGAGGTCGACGCCCAGCCACCCGGAGGGCCCGAGGTAGGCCGGCACGAAGACCCGGGGGTCGTCGACCAGCGCCGCCCGGTCGTCGGGGTCGGGCAGCACCATCACCGACTGCGGGTGCTGCACCCACTCGCCGTCGAGCTTGAGCGAGCCGCCGTAGTAGGCGAAGACCTTGGTGGTGAAGAACGCCGGGCGGCCGTGGCTGACCTTCTCGGCGGCGTCGGGCCCGGCCAGCGCGATCGCACGCACACGCGCCAGGACCGGGTCGTCGTCGAACATCCGCGGGTGGGCCACGCGCACAGACTGCTCGACGCACGGGGTGGCGTCCAGGCCCGCGCGCCCGTGGGGGCCACCATGGGCGCGTGCGAGCCGTCATCCAGCGAACCCTGCATGCGCGCGTGGTGGTCGACGGGGAGGTGGTGGGCCGCACCGACCGGCCCGGGCTGCTGGTCTACCTCGGCGTCACCCACGGCGACGGCCCCGCCGACGTGGCCTGGACCGCCCGCAAGATCTGGGAGCTGCGGGTGCTGCGCGAGGAGCGCTCGGCCGTCGACGCCGACGCGCCGGTGCTGGTGGTCAGCCAGTTCACGCTCTACGGCGAGGTCCGCAAGGGCCGGCGCCCCTCCTGGTCGGCGGCCGCCCCCGGCCCGGTCAGCGAGCCGCTCTACGAGGCCCTGTGCGCCGAGCTCGAGCGCCTGGGCGCGCACGTCGAGCGCGGCCGCTTCGGCGCCGACATGCAGGTCGAGAGCGTCAACGACGGCCCGGTCACGATGCTCCTCGACAGCCCCCGCTGAGGCGCGCTCAGCCGCAGAGTCAGCCCCAGAGCTCGCGCACCCGGTCGGCGTACGCCGCCGCCTGGGCGTGCCCGGCGCGCGCCGAGCCCGGCCGGGCGGCGGGGTCGAGCACGTTCTTGCCGATCGCGGCGCGGGAGGCGTCGTCGGGGGTGATCACCAGGTACGGCACGCCGAGCTCCTCGAGCTGCTGCCGGGCGCTGCGGATCGGCCCGAGCGAGCGGTCCAGCGGCGAGAGCACCACGACGCGGTCGCAGCCCTCGGCGAGGTCGGCGTTGGCGCCCGAGCGCATGCCGCCGTCGACGTAGGTGCGCGCGCCGATCGGGATCGCGGGGTAGACGCACGGCACCGCGCAGCTGGCGTTGACGGCGTCCTCGAGCCCGACCTCTCCGCCGGGCCGGAAGGCGGCCAGCTCACCGGTCGCGGCGTCGACGGCGGTGACGACCAGGTCGCGGTCGGGCCACTGCGTCGTGGTCAGCCGCTGGCGCACCTGGTCGTAGCGCTCGGCGATGCTGGGGGTCCGCCCGCGCGCCGCGGCCCGCACCGCGCGGGTGCCCAGCAGCCGGCCGAACCGCTCGGCGTCGCCGCGGGCGCGCAGCATCGCGACGGCGTACGTCGCCAGCACCCGCGGGCCGATCGCCGCCAGCGGCGCCTCGGTCGGTCCCTCGGGGGCGCCGGGCTCGAGGAGCTGGCGCCGGTAGAGCTCCTCGAGCGGGGTGTCGCTGGTGACCTGGGAGCCCACGATCGAGCCCGCCGAGGTGCCTATGACCCGGTCGGCACCGGTCAGGTCGGCGCCGGCCGCGGCCAACCCGGTGAGCAGTCCGGTCTCCCAAGCGATGCCGGTGATGCCGCCGCCGCCGAGCACGAGTGCCTTCATGGGCGCCAGTGTGTCGCACCGGTGGCCGGGGTGAGACTTCACCGACCGGGTGAGGCAAAACGCCACGCGCGCGCCCCAGGATCGGCACACTGGTGTGGACCAGCGGCACCAGCCTCACGGCCCCCACCGGCAACTCACCGGCACCGCCCCCCACCGACCACGCGGACTCCTGACTCGGGACCGGGCTCCGCGTCGAAGGAGTCTCATGTCCCCCACCAAGCCTGTCCCCCTGGTGGCCAGCCTGGCCACATCCGCTGCCCTGGCGCTCAGCCTGGCCCTGGCACCCACCGCCGGCGCCGCCGAGCCGACCCCGCGCGAGGGGTCCACCGCCGCCACGGCGGCCGCCCCCAGCGTCCTCGAGAAGCGCACCCGCACCCCCTTCGTCTTCAAGGGCAACGGCTACGGCACCTCGGTCGAGGGCGGCGAGCTGCCCGTCGACTCCAGCCGCGTGGCCCTGAGCTCGATGGCCTGCACGACCATCGCCGGCCGGAAGAACCGCAACTTCGTCGAGGAGAGCGAGATCCCCGGCCTGGGCACCGTGCGCGGCGTCTTCTCCCGGGTGGTGAGCAAGAAGAAGGGCGGCACCACCTTCCAGAAGTCCAAGCACAAGGTCGCCGAGCTCGTGCTCGCCGAGACCCCGCTGGGCAGCCTGTCGATCAACGGCATCGTGTCGACCACCCAGGCGTCGTTCAGCGCGAAGGACGGCTGGCAGGCGAGCGCCGAGACCAAGATCGCCGGCATCACCCTCACCCCGGCCGGCGGCGACCCGGTCCAGATCGACATCCCCTCGCCCGGCGAGACCATCCCCGTCCCCGGGCTGGCCAACATCACCCTGGGCCGGATGATCGAGAAGCCCGAGCCGGCCAAGGACCGCTCCCGCGCGTACGCCGTCGGCGTGGTTGTCGAGCTGGTCCCGTCCGGGACCACCATCAAGCTGGCGCGCAGCATGTCGAAGCTCGAGCGGGGCTTCAAGACCGGCATCTTCGGCGGCAGCGCCATCCCCGTGAAGGCCAAGGTGCTCGGCGAGCTCGCCGAGGTCGGCCGGGTCGTCCGTGAGGTGATGCCCTGCCTGGGCACCGACGGCGAGGTCCTCGAGGCCGACGCCGCCGACGTCAACCTGGGCGACCAGATCGTCGTCCAGGCCGCCAGCGCCCGCCAGCGCGGCAAGCAGACCAACCGCAAGGCCGTCGGGACCGAGGTCGCGCGCATCGCCGAGCTGGACCTCGGCGGCGGCGCCCTGGTGCTCGACGCCATCGAGTCGAAGGCCACGGTCACCCGGCTGAAGAACGGCAGGCTCAAGCGCAGCGCCACCGCCAAGGTCGGCTCCATCACCGGCGGCGACGGTGACCCGCAGAGCCTCGAGGACCTCGACGGGCTCGAGATCCCGGGCGTGCTAAAGATCGAGACCGGCCTGAAGAAGAAGATCAAGGACGGCATCCGCATCGTCGGGCTGCGCATCACGCTGCTCGACGGCACCGGCGCCGTGATCGACCTGGCCACGTCGAAGCTGTCGATCGCCGACCGCTGACCCGACCCGCACCCGGCACCGGCCCGGGGCGACGACCCGCAGCACGCGGGCCGTCGTCCCGGGCCGTCTGGTTTCTCACACCGCCGAGGCGTGGGACGAGTGGCCCCACCGCACAGCGAGGGCGTCAGATGGGGCGGTGACCACCCGCACGTCCACGAGCCCGCCCGCGACGCGGCCCACGACCCGGCGCCGCTGGGCGATGCTGGGTGCCTCGACGCTGGCCCAGGGCGCGGCCGCGGTGACGATCCACGGCCCGGCGTTCCTGATCCCGGTGCTGCGCGACGAGGGCCTGAGCCTGCCGCAGGCCGGGCTGGTCGCGGCAGCGCCGACGATCGGCGTGATGCTCACCCTGGTCGCCTGGGGCCTGCTCACCGACCGCCGCGGCGAGCGCTTCGTGCTGGTCACCGGCCTCGCGCTGACGGCCGTGGCGGGCGTGGTCGCGATGGCCGTGCGCGGCCCGGTCGCGCTGTTCGTCGCCCTCCTGGTCGCCGGCGCCGCCGCGGCGAGCACCGGCTCGGCCAGCGGCCGGGTGGTGGTCGGCTGGTTCCCGCCGCACCGGCGCGGCCTGGCCATGGGGGTGCGCCAGATGGCGCAGCCCACCGGGGTCGCGGTGGCGGCCATCAGCATCGCGGTCGTCGCCGAGTCGTACGGCGTCGCGGCCGCGCTGGGCGTCCCGGTCGCCCTCGCGACCCTCGCCGCGCTCGTGGTCGCCCTCGTGGTGGTCGACCCGCCCCGTCCCGCGCTCCGCGCCGGGGAGCGCGCCCCCAACCCCTACCGCCGCGACTCCTACCTCGCTCGCATCCACGGCGTCTCGGTGCTGCTGGTGGTCCCGCAGTTCCTGGTGTGGACCTTCGCCCTGGTCTGGCTGGTCAGCGACCGCGGCTGGTCGGCCGCGGCCGCCGGCAGCCTGGTCGCCGGCGCCCAACTGGCCGGCGCGCTCGGCCGGATCGCCGCCGGCCAGCTCAGCGACGTGGTGGCCAGCCGGCTGCGCCCGCTGCGGTGGGTGGCCGTCGCCGCGGGCCTCACGATGGTGCTGCTGGGCCTGGCTGCCGGCCAGGACGCGGCGGTGGCGGTGCCGCTGGTGGTGCTGGCCACCGTGCTGACCGTCGCCGACAACGGCCTGGCCTTCACCGCCGTCGCCGAGCGCGCCGGGCCGCACTGGTCGGGGCGGGCCCTGGGCGCCCAGAACACCGCGCAGTACCTCACCGCCTCGGCCGTGCCGCCGCTCGCGGGGCTCCTGGTCGACCGGGCCGGATACGCCGCCGCCTTCACCCTCGCCGGGCTCTTCCCGCTGCTGGCGGTGGGCCTGGTGCCGGTGCGCGACGAGCGCGACCTGGCCTGAGGGGATGCGACCCGTCCGGGTGAACGGGTTCGAGAAGGCCGCGATCGGGGTAGGGGACACCCATGTCCACCACCAGCCTGGTCCTCCTCGTCATCGCCGTCCTGGTCGTCGCCGCTCTCGTCGCGGTCGCCGTGGTGGTGCTGCTGCAGCGCAACGCCCGCCTCCGGTCCGCACGGGTCGAGCAGGCCGGCCAGCTGCGCACGCAGGCGGCCGCCCACGACGAGCCGATCGCGGCGTCGCGCAACCGGGTCGAGGAGGCGCAGGTGCGCGCCGACGAGGCGCACGCCCGCGCCGACGAGGCCGACCGCGACGTGCACCTGGCCGAGCAGGTGCTGGCCCACGACGAGGCGCAGCAGGAGGACCGACTGCGTGCCGCCGACGACCTCGACCCGCACCGCGAGGCCGAGCACAGCACCGGGACGGACACCGCCCCGACGAACGACCCCGGGAACGGCGTCACCCACGACCACGCGAATGACCACGGGAACGGCACCGACGACGACTCCGAGGGCCGACACCGCGCCTGACCCGCCCCGCGGGTCTGGGAGGCTGCGAACATGCAGCCCGCCGCGCTCCCACCGCGCCGCCCCGGCACCCAGGTGCCGGCAGCGACCCGCACCCTCCGGGTGCTGCGCTTCCTGGCCGGCCAGCCCGACCCGGTGCCGGTCGACCGGATCGCCCGCGCCTGCGACCTGCCCCGCTCCACGGCGTACCACCTGCTCGGCGTGATGGTCGAGGAGGGCTTCGTGACCCACCTGCCCGAGGAGCACCTCTACGGCCTGGGCGTGGCGGCCTTCGAGGTCGGCTCCGGCTACGCCCGACAGGTGCCGCTGCAGCGCATCGCGCGCCGGGCCCTGGCCACCCTGGTCGACCGCACCGGCCACAACGCGCACCTGGCGGTGCTGCACGGTCGCGACGTGCTCTACGTGCTCGAGGAGCGCGCCCCCGGGCGCCCTCCCCTAGTCACCGACGTGGGGGTCCGCCTCCCGGCCCACCTGACCGCCAGCGGCCGCGCCGTGCTGGCCGGGCTGTCGCCCGCCCAGGTCCGCGCGACCTTTCCCGGCCCCGAGTCGATGGTCGAGCGCACCGGCCTGGGCCCGGCCACCCCGCGCGCCCTCAAGGAACTGCTGGTGCAGACCCGGCAGCGCGGGTACGCCACCGAGGACGGCGAGGTGAGCGAGGGCATGGCCAGCGTCGCCGCCGCCGTGCGCGACCACAACGACCACCCCGTGGCGGGTGTGGCGCTGACCTACCCGGTCGCCGAAGTCGACGGGGCCGCCGGGGCCGACGGGGTCGAGGCCCTGGCCGCCGAGGTCCGCCGCACCGCCGACCAGCTGACCCGCCGCCTCGGCGGCGGGCGGGCCCGGTGACGGCGAGCCGCGCCGGGGCCCGGTGGGGCGTGCCGCAGGTCGCCCTGGCCGCCTTCCTCTGGGGCACCGGCGGCCTGGTGGTCCAGCTCGTGCGCGAACGAGTGCCGATGACGGTGCCGACCATCAGCGCCTGGCGCCTGGGACTGGCCCTGGTGGCGCTGCTGGTGGTGGTGCTGGCCCAGCGTGCCGGCGGCCGCCTGCTCGTGCTGCTGCGCCAGCGGCCGCGGCGGGTGCTGGCCGTCGGTCTGGCGACGGCGGGCTACCAGCTGCTCTACTTCCTGGCCGTCACCTGGGCCGGAGTCACCGTCGCGACCGTGGTGAGCCTGGGGCTGGCCCCGGTGCTGCTCGGGGTCGGCGAGGCGGTGAGCGCCCGACGGGTGCCGGGCCCGACCCGGCTGGTCGTGGTCGCCTCGGCCCTGGCCGGCCTCGTCCTGGTCTCCACCGCCACCGGCCACGGCGGCGGTGCGGTCGGGCCCCGGCCGGCGGCGGGGCTCGCGGTCGCCGTCGCCGCCGGCGTCCTCTACGCGCTGGCGACCGGCTGGGGCGGTGACCTGGCCCGCGGCACCCCGCCCCTCGTGCTCACCGCGGCCACCACCGGCGTCGGTGTGCTGGTCCTGGTGCCGCTCGCCGTGCTCGGCGGCGGCCCCCTGCTCACCGCCGACCCCGGGGTGCTCGCCCTGCTGGCCTACCTCGGTGTCTTCACCATGGCCGCCGCGTACGCCGCCTTCTACGCGGGCCTGCGCACCACGCGCGGCTCGACCGCGACGCTGGTCACCCTGGTCGAGCCGCTGTCGGCGGCGGCACTGGCCGCGGTCGTGCTGGGTGAGCGGCTGGCGCCCACGGGGCTCGTCGGCGCCGCGCTCATCCTGGCCGCCGTGGCCGGGCTGGCCCGCGACGAGCAGGGCGCCGTGAACGCCGCGGCGGTGGCCGCCGGCCCCACTGCGGCACTGCCGGGCGTGCCGCGACGCACCGACCCCGGCTGACCCTCCAGGGGCCGGACTCGGCGAAACGCCGCACGTGGGACCGGGTCGGTGCCCACACTGTGACGAGCGCCTCGACAGTGACGTGAACATGTGTCACTTTCTTGTCACGTTCCCTCCGGAGGTCCCCATGCGTCGCAGCACGTCCCCCACCCGTCCCCCGCGCGAGCCCGGCACCACCCGCCGCCTGGCCTGGACCGCGATCGGTGCCGCGCTCGTCGTCGGCGCCGCCGTGGTGGTGCCCGGTGTGGTCGGGGAGCCGGCCGGCCCGACGGACGCGCAGGGCGAGCGCGCCCGCGGTGGCCTGCAGGCGGCGCACGAGGCGGCCAGCGGCCGCGGCACCCTGCCCTTCACCGACGCCCACGGCCACGAGGTGCGTCTCGACGTCGACCCGGCGACCAAGAACGCGGTCTCGCGCGCCGGCGAGGAGGTCGGCGCCGAGACCCACGACCCCACGACCGCGACCGAGCGGGCCGCGGCGGCGGCGTACGTGGCCCGGGAGCGGGCGCGCCGCGACCCCCGTCTCGGCTCGACCAAGGCCTACCCGCGGCGCACGACCCACCCGCGCACCCGCTACGCCATGGCCCGCGGCTGCTACACGCTCGTGCCCGGCGGCGAGCCGACGTACTTCCAGGCCACCGACCTCGGCGAGTACCTGCTGCTGACCCCCGACGAGCAGCTGGTCGCCGCCGGCGGCGGGCGGGCCGACGAGCCCAGCGACGCCACGGTCTGGACGGCGTCGAAGAAGGGCCGGCTGGTCTCGCTGGCCAACGACGGCGAGCGCCTCGAGGTGGAGGGCCGCACCGCGTTCCGGCTGACCACCGCGAAGGGCTGCGCGACCTGGCCCGAGGCACAGGTCGACGTCTCCGGTCGCCCGCACTCCGGGGTCACCCCCTTCCAGGAGGTGCGTGGCTACGTCGACGCGCACACCCACCACATGGCCTACGAGTTCCTGGGCGGCGAGGTGCACTGCGGCAAGCCGTGGGACCGCTTCGGCGTCGAGGTCGCGCTGACCGACTGCGACGACCACAACGCCACCGGCGGCTACGGCGCGCTGCTCGAGACCGCGCTGTCGGGCGAGGTCGGCCACGACCCGGTCGGCTGGCCCACCTTCGTCGACTGGCCCGCGCCGGCCTCGCTGACCCACGAGGGCACCTACTACCGCTGGATGGAGCGCGCCTGGCGCGGCGGGCAGCGGCTGTTCACCAACCTGCTGGTCGAGAACAACCAGCTGTGCCAGCTCTACCCGCTGAAGCGGAACTCCTGCGACGACATGGACTCGGTGCGCCTGCAGATCCAGCGCACCTTCGAGTTCCAGGACTACGTCGACGCGCAGTTCGGCGGCCCGGGCAGGGGCTTCTACCGGATCGTGACCAGCCCCTTCGAGGCCCGCCGGGTCATCAACGAGGGCAAGATGGCCGTGATCCTGGGCATCGAGACCTCCGTGCCGTTCGGCTGCACCTTCAAGAAGCTGCCCGGGGGCGACCTCGCCCAGTGCGACGCCGAGACCATCGACGAGCAGATGGACGAGATGCACGACCTCGGCGTACGCCAGATGGAGCTGGTCAACAAGTTCGACAACGCCCTGTCGGGCATCGCGGGCGACGCCGGCGAGACCGGCGTGGCGGTCAACAACGCCAACTTCCTCGAGACCGGCACCTACTGGGACATGCGCACCTGCTCGCCCGCCGGCACCGAGAACCACGACCGCAACCAGACGCTGGCCGCCCCCGAGATCTCCGCGGACCAGCAGGACGCGCTCTTCGGTGCGATCGGGCAGCTCTTCGGCTCGCTGAACCTGCCGGCGCTGCCGCTCTACCCGCGCACCAACCACTGCAACGACCGTGGGCTGACCACACTGGGCGAGCACACCATCAACAGCCTGGCGAAGCGCAGGATCGTCTTCGACCCCGACCACATGAGCGTCAAGGCCCGCAACCAGGCCCTCGACCAGATCGAGGAGCTCGGCTACCAGGGGCTGCTCTCGAGCCACTCCTGGTCGACCCCCGACGCCTACCCGCGCATCTACGAGCTCGGCGGCTTCATCACGCCGTACGCCGGCGACTCGACCGGCTTCGTGGAGAAGTGGCGCAAGCACGTCGGCTGGGCCGACGAGCGCTACTACTTCGCGATGGGCTACGGCGCCGACATCAACGGCCTGGGCGCGCAGGGCGACCCGCGCGGTGCCGACGTGCCCAACCCGGTGACCTACCCGTTCAAGGGCCTGGGCGGCGTCACCGTGCGCCAGCAGCGTGCCGGCGAGCGGGTCTACGACATCAACGCCGACGGCGTCGCGCAGTACGGCCTCTACCCCGACTGGATCGAGGACCTCGGCAAGGTCGCCGACGCCCAGCAGGGCGACGGGTCGGCGGTGCTCGACGACATGGCGCGCGGCGCCGAGGGCTACCTGCAGATGTGGGAGCGCGCCTACGGCATCGCCCCCGACTCCTGCCGCAACCCCGAGCAGCAGCTGCCGGTCGCCACCGTGCAGCGCCGCCTCGAGCGCGGCATGAGCACGCGGCAGGTGATGAAGGTCGTGGGCCAGCCCTACACCCGGCTCGGACGCACGTTCGGCTTCTGCGCCACCCAGGGCGGCGCGGAGGTCGAGATGACCGCGACCTTCACCAAGCGCGGCAGCCTGCGCGGCGTACGCCGCACGTGAGGAGGGGAGCGGGCCCGGGCGGGCCCAGGGCGCAGACAGTCGCTGGCGTTGAAGTTACCGCCCGGTAGGCTGCATCTCACCCCGACCGAGGCCTGACGGCGTCGGCCCCGGGGCCTAGGCTCACGCAGGCGCGCAGGAAGCCGCGCGCCAACAGAACCCGAGGAGCACGTCCGCATGCAGACCTTCGCCATCGTGGTGTCCCTGGCGTTCACGGCGGTCGCCGTGGCGATGACGGTGCGGGCGGTGCGCTCCATCGTGGGCACCGTCCGCGTGGGCACGCCGATCAGCCGCAACGACAACCCCGGGCGGCGCACGGTGACGCTGCTCAAGGAGTCGATGCTGCACACCCGGATGCTCCAGTGGCACTGGATCGGGGCGATGCACTGGTTCGTGTACGCCGCCTTCATCGTGCTCTCCGCGGCGGTGGCCACCGGCTACGTGCAGCTGTTCAACCCCGACTTCGCGCTGCCGATCATCGGCCACTTCTTCCTCTTCGAGTGGGTCAGCGAGGGTCTGGGCCTGCTCGGCACGATCGGCATCATCTACCTGGCCGTCCACCGCCAGCTCAACCATCCGCGCGACAAGGGCCGCCGCAGCCGGTTCTTCGGCTCCAACCAGTGGCAGGCCTACTTCGTCGAGGCGTTCGTGCTCGTGGAGAGCGCCGCGATCCTGTTCATCCGCGGCGCGGAGTACAACCTGGGCCAGATCGACTCCGCCCACCCCGAGGACTTCACGGCCTTCCACTTCCCGATCTCCAGCCTCGTCGGCGAGGCGCTCTTCCCGGCCGGGGTCGCCGGCAACGAGTCCGCCCTGGAGACGACCATCGTGGTCATCGCGATGATCAAGGTCGTCCTGGCGATGATCTGGCTGATGGTCATCTCCTCCAACCTGACCATGGGTGTCGCCTGGCACCGCTTCACCGCCTGGTTCAACATCTTCTTCAAGCGCGAGTCGATCGGCCGCGACACCGACGGCGCCACCACCGCCCTGGGCGCGGTCAAGCCGCTGACCAACAACGGCGTGCGGGTCAGCCTCGACGACATCGAGGACCTCGACGAGGACGCCAAGCTGGGCGTCGGCGCCGTCGAGGACTTCTCCTGGAAGGGCCTGCTCGACTTCACCACCTGCACCGAGTGCGGCCGCTGCCAGAGCCAGTGCCCGGCCTGGAACACCGACAAGCCGCTCTCGCCCAAGCTGCTGATCACCGCGCTGCGCGACGCGACGTACGCCAAGGCCCCCTACCTGCGCGCGGGCGAGGACGAGCGCGCGGCGCTGCTCGAGGGCGACACCGCCCTGGCCACCGAGGTCGAGCGCCCCCTGGTCGGCGAGACCGGCGGCCGGCTCGACGGCCTCGACGACGGCGAGTGGTTCTACAACCCGGCCAACGGCTCCGCGGTCATCGACCCCGAGGTGCTGTGGAACTGCACCTCGTGCGGCGCCTGCGTGCAGCAGTGCCCCGTCGACATCGAGCACGTCGACCACATCGTCGACATGCGCCGCTACCAGGTGCTGGTCGAGTCCAACTTCCCCGCCGAGCTCAACGGCCTCTTCAAGGGCCTGGAGAACAAGGGCAACCCCTGGAACATGTCGGCCTCGGCCCGCATGGACTGGGCCAAGGGCCTCGACTTCGACGTCAAGGTCGTGGGTGAGGACATCGAGTCCCTCGACGAGGTCGACTGGCTGTTCTGGGTCGGCTGCGCCGGCGCCTACGAGGACCGCGCCAAGAAGACCACCCGCGCGGTCGCCGAGCTGCTCGACATGGCCGGGGTCTCCTTCGGCGTGCTCGGCAACGGCGAGACCTGCACCGGCGACCCGGCCCGCCGCGCCGGCAACGAGTTCGTCTTCCAGGGCCTGGCCGCGCAGAACGTCGAGACGCTGACCGAGTACAAGGTCAAGAAGGTCGTCTCGACCTGCGCCCACTGCTTCAACACGCTCAAGAACGAGTACAAGGAGTTCGGCATCGAGCTGGAGGTGGTCCACCACACCCAGCTGCTGAACCGCCTGGTCCGCGAGGGCAAGCTCACCCCCGTCAAGGAGGGCGCGGGCGCCCACAAGCGCTCGATCACCTACCACGACCCCTGCTACATCGGTCGCCACAACGGCGTCTACACCCCGCCCCGCGAGCTGCTGCAGATCCTGCCCGGCGCCGAGGTCGTCGAGATGGAGCGCAACTCCGAGCGGTCCTTCTGCTGCGGCGCCGGCGGCGCGCGCATGTGGATGGAGGAGAACACCGGCGAGCGGATCAACATGAACCGCACCAACGAGGCCGTCGGCACCGGCGCCGACCAGATCGCCGTGGGCTGCCCCTTCTGCCGCGTGATGCTCTCCGACGGGCTGACCATGAAGCAGTCGAAGGGCGAGGCCCGCGAGGAGGTCGAGGTCCTCGACGTCGCGCAGATGCTGCTGGCCTCGGTCAAGGGCGAGATGGCCACCAAGGCCGCGCCCGGCTCGGCCGGCGCCCCGGCCAAGGCGGCCCCGGCCGCCAAGGCTGCTCCCGCTGCTGCTCCCGCCGAGGACGTCGCGACCAAGGCGGAGCCCGAGGCCGGCGACGAGACGATCACCGACGACACCGTCGTCGAGACCCAGGACGCCGGCCCGCTGGCCAAGGCCAGCGGAGGCTCCAGCCTCTTCGACTCCCCCGACGCCGCGGCCGCCGACGACAAGCCGGCCGGCGCCACCTCGGGCGGCTCGCTCTTCGACACCCCCGACACCGCGGCCGAGGAGAAGCCGGTCGCCGAGGAGGCCCAGGCAGCCAAGCCCGAGTCTTCCGGCGGCTCGCTCTTCGACCTCGGTGGTGACGAGCCGGCCCAGACGGAGACGAAGACCGAGGCGAAGGCCGAGCCGGCGCCCGAGGCGAAGGCAGCGCCCGCCGCGCCCGCCGACGACCTCGGCTCCGGCGGGTCGCTCTTCGACCTCGGCGGTGACGAGCCCGAGGCCGCGACCACCGAGCCCTCGACCAAGGCAGAGCCGGAGCCGGAGGCCGAGGCAGAGCCGAAGGCTGCGGCGACCGAGTCCCCGACCGAGTCCGCCCCGGCCGAGGCCGACCTGGGCTCGGGCGGATCGCTCTTCGACATCAGCGCCGACGAGCCGGCGGCCCCCGCCGCCAAGGCCGAGCCCGCGAAGGCCGAGGCAGCACCCGTTGCCGAGGCACCGAAGGCGGCCCCGAAGGCGGCCCCGAAGGCGGAGGCCCCGGACCTGTCCAGCGGGTCGCTCTTCGACATCGCCGCCCCCGCGCCCACCGAGCCGCAGGCGAAGGCCGAGCCCACGCCCGAGCCGGAGCCCACGCCCGAGCCCGAGCCGGAGCCGCAGGCGAAGGTCGAGCCCGAGCCCGAGCCCGAGCTCGCAGCGGAAACTGCACCGGCCCCGGCAGCGGCACCGGCAGCAGCCCCGGCCTCGTCCGGGTCGGCGACTGCGCCCAAGACCGACGTCGACCTCGACTCGATGGGCTCGCTCTTCGACATCGAGGCCCCCGAGGCCACCACGGTCGAGCGTCCCGCCGCCCCGGCCCAGCCGGAGCCCGAGGCGCAGGCTGCGGAGGCGGAGGCTGCGGAGGCGACGGCCGTGGCGCCGGAGTCCACCGAGGCCGAGGCCGAGAGCACGACCGGCTCGGACGACGTCCCCGACGGCGCCGCGCTCAGCGCGGCCGCCACCCAGGCCGCAGGCACCGCCGAGGAGACGCCGGCCCCCGAGCCGGCCGAGGCCGAGGCCGTGGTCGAGGAGACCCCGGTCGAGGAGCAGGCGGCCGAGGAGCCGGAGCCGACCGAGGCGCAGGCCGAGGAGCCCGTGCAGGAGGAGAAGCCGAAGCCGGCCTCCAGCGGCGCCACGCACACGCCGAAGACCGACGTCGACATCGACGAGTCGGGATCGCTCTTCGACCTCTGAGCAGGTCGGCCCCCGTGGCCGACGAGAAGTGTGGAGCCCCGGATCAACCTGGTTGGTCCGGGGCTCCACACTTTCCGCAGGGCTCCAGCTGGCCGGTCCAGCCGCGGCGGGTCAGCACCGCCGCCACCGCACGGGCCGTGGCGCAGGGCCGGTCGACCGCCTGCCCCCAGCCGATGCGCAGCGTCTCGCCACCGGCGCTCGCCACGGCGTGGGCCAGGTCGCGGTCGAGGTCGCGGTCGCGCTGGCGCACCGAGGAGTGGTGCAGGCGCCCGTCGAGCTCGACGCTCACGCCCTGCTCGGCGTACACGACGTCCTGCCAGGTGGTGCGACCCTCGTGGCGGGCCCGGACCTGCCGGCTGCCGACCGGCAGCGCGTGGGCGCGCTCGACGCGGGTGAGGTACTCGTGCTCCAGCACCGAGCAGGTGCCCTCGGCCACGTCGAGGAGCACGCCGGCGACCCAGGCCCGGCGTCGCGCCCAGGGCCGGGCGTCGAGGGCGGTGACCAGGCGCTGCGCCGTCGTGCGCCGCGAGCCGCAGGCATCGGCCAGCGCCGCGATCGCGGCCAGCTCGTCGTCGCAGGCGAGCGCGACGTCGAGCGCCGCCTCCTCGTAGCGCAGCCGTGGCGGCCCGGCGTTCCACCGCACCCGTGCCTCGTAGCCGGCGACCCGGTGCACGACGACCCCGCGGGGCGGGTCGAGCCGTCGGCCGCGGCCGACGGTGACGTGCACGAGGTCGGTCTCGCGCCCGGGCCGCCCCGGCCCCTCGGCGGCGCGCAGCGCACTCTCGTGCGACAGCGCGGCGGGCGCCGCCCACAGCACCGCCGCCCACGCTCGCCGGGGCCAGTCCAACGGCCCGGTGTGGTCGACGTACACGCCGCGGTGCACCTCGATGAGGTCGCGCCGGCGCAGCATCCGGGCCACGCCGACCCGGTCGACGTCCTCGAGCTCGAGCAGCTGGCGGCGCGCCACGACGCCGCCCTGGTCGCGCAACAGCCGGGAGATCTCGTCCATGACCCGACCCTGTCTCGGGCGGGCCCCCCGCGCCGGGCGCGCCTGGCACCTGTGGAGGGGCCGGCGCCGGCGCCTCGCTGTGGACGTCAGTCGTCGTCGACGGCCCCGTCGGGGACGTAGACCGGGCGCAGCCGCGCCCAGCCCAGGAAGACCGCGGAGACCACGAGCATCGCCAGCCCCGCCCACAGGTTGGCGTTCACGCCGCCGGTCTTGTCGGTCTCGGGGTCGGCGAGGAGGCCCATCAGCACCAGGATCACGCCGTAGGCGCCGATCAGCCAGCCGATGATGTTGCGGATGTCGAAGGCGCCGGCTTGGTGCCGGCGCGCCCCGCCGGTGCTGTCCCGGCCGGTGGTGTTCTCAGGCATCGAGGTCTCCTCAGAAGGCCAGGTTGAGTGCGATGACCATGACGAGCGCGATGCTCGCCAGGGGGACGGTGCGGCGGTACCAGGGGTACGACGCCTCGTCGGGGTCGGTGCGCTCCTCGCGCGGGGTCTCCGAGTAGACCAGGCCGCGCAGCGAGCCCTCGGGCTTGGGGGCGGTGACCAGCGAGACCGCGACGCTGACGACGATGTCGACCGCGAAGGCCGCGCCGGCGGCGACGAAGGCGGCGCCCTGGCCGCTGAGCGGCAGCACCCCGATGCTCAGCCCGCCCAGGGTGCCCTCGGCCAGGAAGCCGACCAGCACCGCCGCCGACGTACCGGCGACCAGGCCGGCCCAGCCCGCGGTGGCCGTCATCCGCTTCCAGAACATGCCGAGGATGAAGGTGGCGAAGAGCGGGGCGTTGAAGAAGCCGAACAGCGTCTGGAGGTAGTCCATGATGTTCGAGAAGCTGGAGGCCAGGTAGGCGGTGCCGATCGCGGCCACCGTGGCGCCGATGGTCGCCAGCCGGCCCACCTGCAGGTAGTAGCGGTCGGGGCGGTCCTGCACGCCGTAGCGCTGCCACAGGTCGAAGCTGAAGACGGTGTTGAACGCCGAGATGTTGGCGGCCATGCCGGCCATGAACGCCGCGAGCAGGCCGGCGATGGCCACGCCGAGCAGGCCGTTGGGCAGCACGTCGCGCATCAGGTAGATGAGCGCGTCGTTGTACTGCACCGTGCCCTCGGCGCCTCCGGTGACCTCCTCGCCGGCCTTGGTGCGGGCGATCTCGCTGACCAGCACGGCGGCGATCATGCCGGGCAGGATGGTGATGAAGGGGATGAAGATCTTGGGGAAGGCGCCGATGATTGGGGTCTTGCGGGCCGAGGAGATCGAGTCGGTGGCCATCGCGCGCTGGACCTCCACGAAGTTCGTGGTCCAGTAGCCGAAGGAGAGCACGAAGCCCAGGCCGAGCACGATGCCGACCACGGACAGGATGTCGGAGGAGAAGCCGGTCAGGGCGGTGCCGGGCCACGAGTTGAGCTGCTCGGCGGCCGACGGCACCCCGGGCGCGCCGGCGTCGGCGGCGATGCGCTCCTTGAGCCCGTCCCAGCCGCCGACCCGCGAGAGGCCCAGCAGCGTCAGCGGCAGCAGCCCGGCGACGATGACGAAGAACTGCAGCACCTCGTTGTAGATCGCCGCGCTCAGTCCGCCGAGGGTGATGTAGCTGAGCACCACCGCCGCGGCCACGACCAGGGCGATGATCAGGTCGATGCCGATCAGCGCCTGGATGATGCTGCCGAGCAGGTAGAGGTTGATGCCGGCGATCAGCAGCTGGGCCACGGCGAACGAGATCGCGTTGACCAGGTGGGCGCCGGTGCCGAAGCGGCGGTACATGAACTCGGGCACCGAGCGCACCTGCGAGCCGTAGTAGAACGGCATCATCACCACGCCCAGGAAGAGCATGGCCGGGATCGCGCCGATCCAGAAGTAGTGCACCGCGGGCAGCCCGAACTGCGCGCCGTTGGCGCTCATCCCCATGATCTCGACGGCCCCGAGGTTGGCGGAGATGAAGGCCAGCCCGGTGACCCAGGCCGGCAGCGAGCGCCCGGACAGGAAGAAGTCGACGGAGTCGGAGACCTGGCGGCGCGCCACCACCCCGATCGTGAGCACGAAGCCGAAGTAGATGGCGATGATCAGGTAGTCGACGGGGTGCGCCGAGATGATCGTGTCACCGGCCCAGACGGATGTCACCGGCAGTCCTTTCGCGAGGGAGCACGACTGCGGGCAGAGAGCAGTCGGTCGAGGCTAGGCCCCGCCTTTACCCTCGAGCCCACCCCTGCGGGCGAGGGACGGGTCAGGCGCAGGTGACGCAGGTGCGCGCCGCGGGGCGGACCTCGAGCCGCGCGGCCGGGATCGGGCGCCCGCACCGCTCGCACACGCCGTACGTGCCGGCCGCCTCGCGCTCCAGCGCGGCGTCCAGGTCGCCGAGGCGCCGCTCGCCCTCGCGCAGCAGGGCCGCGACCTGGGAGCGCTCGAAGGCGATGGTGGCGCCCTCCGGGTCGTGCTCGTCGTCGGCGTTGTCGCGCTCGGAGGCGGCGCGGAAGCCCTCGAGGTCGGCACGCAGCAGCGCGAGCCGCTCGAGCACCTCGGCACGCTCGGCCTCGAGCCGGGCCCGGGTGCCCGCGGGGTCAGTCACGGGCTCGCTCACAGGAAACGGGCCGAGGCCCACCTCGACCCGACGTCGAGGTGGGGGTAGGCCCGGTCGATGCCCTCGTAGACCTCGCGGTAGTGCCGCGCCACCTGGGCCACCAGCTCGTCGGGCAGCACCTCGGCGGTGCGCGGCGTCTGGTTGGGCCGGGACTCGGTGTCGGGCTCGATGTGCGAGAGCCCCAGGGCGGAGGTCAGGGCGCGCAGCGAGGCCGGCTCGAAGAGCGTCTCGTAGAGCACCACGTGCACCTGCTCGTCGGGCAACGCCTCGCGCACCCGCGCCAGGGTCAGGTCGTAGCGGGTGCGGGCCGCGACCTCGTCGTCGGCGTGCAGGCGGCGCACCCAGTCGGCCGAGGCGCCGGGGTAGCGCGAGGGCTGGCGCATCTGCATCATCCGCACCGCCGACCAGATCCGCTCGACGGGGTCGCGCAGCGACATCAGCACCCGCATCTGCAGGCCCCGCTGCTCCACGCCCTCGCGCACCATCGCCAGGCGCTGCGCGCCCAGGCCGCCGTACGCCGGCGTCAGGTCGCCGGTCAGCCGGGCCCGGCCGGGCCCGACCAGCGAGGCGAAGTAGTCGAAGTAGGAGTCCGGGTCGAGCATGAACGTCGCCTGGCGCAGCGCGCGTACGTCGGCGCTGCGGCCGCCGGTGGCCAGCGTGTCGAGGGCGGTGCGGCCGCGCTTGAGCACCCGCTTGAGCCCGGGGAGGTCCTCGGCGAGGTCGAGCCGGTCCCAGACGTGGTACTCCTTCATGAAGCCCAGGTCGGTCTCGGCGGAGGAGCCGAGGTAGTCGTGCAGCCAGGCCGTGCCGCCCTTCTGGCAGCCCGTGCCGAGCAGGAAGACCGGGCGGTCCTCGTCGGTGAGCTGGTCGTCGGCCGGAGCCATCAGATCGCGGTGCGGTGGAAGCTCTGGAACGAGCGCGAGGGCGTCGGGCCGCGCTGGCCCTGGTAGCGGCTGCCGTACTTCTCCGAGCCGTAGGGGTGCTCGGAGGGCGAGCTGAGCCGGAAGAAGCAGAACTGCCCGATCTTCATGCCCGGGTAGAGCTTGATCGGCAGCGTCGCGACGTTGGCCAGCTCGAGGGTCACGTGCCCGCTGAAGCCCGGGTCGACGAAGCCGGCCGTCGCGTGGGTCAGCAGCCCGAGGCGGCCCAGGGACGACTTGCCCTCGACGCGCGCGGCGATGTCGTCGGGCAGCGAGACGACCTCGTAGGTCGAGCCGAGCACGAACTCGCCGGGGTGCAGGATGAACGCGTCGTCGCCCTCGGGCTCGATCATCCGGGTCAGGTCGGACTGGTCGGCCGCCGGGTCGATGTGGGGGTACTTGTGGTTCTCGAAGACCCGGAAGAACCGGTCGAGGCGCACGTCGATCGACGAGGGCTGCAGCATCGTGGGGTCGAACGGGTCGAGGGCGACCCGCCCGGCGTCGATCTCGGCCATGATGTCGCGGTCGCTGAGGAGCACGGGCGCCAACCTACCGTCCGCGCCCCGGCCGTGGCAGCCGACCGGCACCCGGGGACAATGGGGCCCATGAGCTCGAGCCCGCGCTTCTCCCGCTACGTCGCCCTCGGCGACTCCTTCACCGAGGGGGTCGGCGACCACGACCCCGAGCGTCCCAACGGGGTGCGCGGCTGGGCCGACCGGGTCGCGGAGGTCCTGGGAGAGCGCGACCCCGGCTTCGCCTACGCCAACCTGGCCATCCGCGGTCGCAAGCTGGCGCCGATCCTCGAGGAGCAGGTGGAGCCGGCGCTGGTGCTCGAGCCCGACCTGGTCACCGTCTACGCCGGGGCCAACGACATCATGCGGCCCTCGGTCGACCTCGATGCGCTGCTGGCGTCGTACGAGGAGATGATCGCGCGGCTGCGCACCGGCGGCGCCGAGGTGCTCGTGTGGACCTCCGCCGACCCGGGCGGCTCGGCGACGTACCGGCTGGTGCGCGACCGGTTCCGGCGCTACAGCGAGGGCGTGCGCGAGATCGCGGCCCGCCAGGGCGCGCGGGTGCTCGACTACTGGCACCTCACCGAGTACGCCGACTGGCGGATGTGGGACGCCGACCGGATGCACATGGGCCCGGCCGGCCACCAGCGGATGGCGATCGAGGTGCTCGACACCCTCGGCATCGAGCACGACCTGGAGCCGCTGGTGCTGGCCGATCCCGGGCCGACCTCGTGGGCGCAGCGGCTGCGCACCGACGCGACCTGGGTGCGCAGCTTCCTGGTGCCGTGGCTGCACCGCCGGGTCACCGGACGCTCGTCGGGCGACGGGATGGCGCCGCGCTACCCCGAGTACACCCGGATCGCACCGGCCGGCGCGTGATCGTCTAGCATGGCCGCGCACCACCTCGGTGGTGCATGCGGACGTAGCTCAGTTGGTAGAGCGCGACCTTCCCAAGGTCGATGTCGCGAGTTCGAGTCTCGTCGTCCGCTCCACCCGCTCCCCTCACCTGGGGCCACCCGCGCGGGGGGCTCTTCCCGGCCTAGGCTCGGGGGCATGACCCCACCAGCGAGCGGCGCCGCGGGCGGGAGCGCCGGGGAGTTCACCGGGTTCCCCTCCGCCGCCCTGGACTTCTACGACGACCTCGAGGTCGACAACACGAAGTCGTACTGGGAGGCCCACAAGCACGTCTACGCCGCGTCGGTGAAGGCGCCGATGACGGCGCTGTGCCGGGCCCTGGAGCCGGAGTTCGGGCAGGCCAAGATCTTCCGGCCCTACCGCGACGTGCGCTTCGCGAAGGACAAGACGCCGTACAAGACCCACCAGGGGGCGTTCGTCGCCGTGGGGCCCGCCACCGGCTGGTACGTCGAGATCTCACCGCGCGGCCTGCGCACCGGCGCCGGGTTCTACGAGGCCGCCGGCGCCCGGCTGGCCTCGTTCCGCGAGGCGGTCGCCCACGAGCGGTTCGGCCCCGAGCTGGAGTCGTTGGTGGCGGCCGCGGTCGCGGACGGCTTCGAGCTGGGCGGCGAGCGCCTCAAGACCTCCCCGCGCGGCTTCGACGCCGACCACCCGCGCATCGAGCTGCTGCGCCACAAGTCGCTGACGCTGGGGCGCTCCCACGGCTTCGAGCCGGTCATCCACACCCCCGCCGCCCTCGACCTGGTGCACGACGACTGGCGGACCCTGCGTCCCCTCGTGGAGTGGCTGGCCCGGCACTGCCAGGACTGAGGTACGGGCCGGGTCGGCGCGAAGTTCGGGCCGGGTCAGGGGGCGCGGTAGGTGGCCATCGTGCGCTCGGGCTCCCAGAAGGCGCGCATGGAGCGCACCCGGCCCTCGTCGTCGACGACGTAGACCATGACGAGGTCGGTGTGCGTGGAGCCGCCGTCGGCGAAGCCGGTGTGGATGGTGCCGACGTTGGCGCAGGTCGCGCCGTTGGCGAAGGACTCCCTGATCTCGAAGCGGAAGGTCGCGATCGGCTCGATCGCCAGGCGCCAGAACGCGGCGATGCCGTCGTGGCCGTGGTGGCCGCGGCCCTCGGGGTCGAACATCGAGGGACCCACGGGGTCCTCCAGCACCGCGTCCTCGGCGTACACGCCGAGCCACTCCTCGAGGTCGCCCTTGGCCACCGCGGAGTAGGAGCGCATCGACGCCGTCCGGGCCGGGTGCTCCTCGAGGGTGGCGTGCCACTCGACGGCGGGCGAGCTGATCGCGGACGGGAGCGAGGTCGTCATGCGAGGCATCGTAGGACCGGGATGGAACATGTTCTAGTGTCGCGGCGCTCGTCAGAGCGTCGACCAGCCGTGCCGGCGACGACATGCGCAGTTCACCCGCGCGCCTCCCGGCGCTGCCAGCGTGGCGCCATGAGCAAGCGCAGGTTCGTCCTCCACATCGGCCTCGAGCACACCGGCGCCGACGGCGTCACGGCCGGCCTGGCCGAGCACCGCGAGCGGCTCCTGGAGCTCGGCGTGCGATGCCCGGCCCGCACCCCCGACGACTCGCTGCGCGCGGCGATCGAGATGCGCCGGCTGCACAAGACCTGGGGCTTCAAGCGCCGCGAGGTCGAGGGCGCCTGGGCCGACCTGGTCCGGCGTGCCCGCAAGCAGGGCGCCACCGCACACGCTGCGGTGGTCGTGAGCGAGGAGCTGCTCGCGGGCGCGTCGTCCGACCAGGTCGCGCTGCTCCTGGACTCCCTGGGTGGCTTCGAGGTGCACGTCGTGGCGACGCTGCGCGACCCGGCCTCCCAGCTGGTCGACGGCTGGGCGGGCGCGGTGCGCGCGGGCGGCTCGCTCTCGCTGCGTCGCTACTCGCGCCGGGTGCTCGACAGCGGCCGCGAGACCGAGGAGGCCCGCGAGTTCTGGGCCGGGCAGGACGTGCCTGCCGTGCTCGAGCGCTGGCGGGCCGAGCTGCGCAGCCCCGACCGGCTGCACGTGGTCGTGCCCGCCCCCGGCCAGGACCGCACCGAGGCCACCTGGCGCGTCATCGCCGATCTGGTCGGCGTAGAGGCCGAGGGCCTGCCGGTGCGCGAGCCCGCGCGGGCCCCGCTGGCCCCGGTCGGCCTGGGCGTGCTGCGCCACGTCAACCGCGCCGTCGACGGCAGGGCCCAGGTGCGCGAGTCGCGCGCCTCGCTCGACCAGCAGCTGCGCGCCCACGAGCCGGACGGGGCCACCGGCAGCACCACGGGCGGCCTCTCGCCCGAGCTGCACGACGAGCTCTGCGACCTGGCCGACGCCTGGGCCAAGGCGGTCGCCGAGGGCGGCTACAGCCTGGCGGGCGAGACCGCCCACCTGCAGCCGGCCTCCCCGCTGGCGCTGGGAGCGGCGTACGCCGCCGACACCAGCACCACCGACCAGCGCCTGGCCTCGGCCACCGACGCCCTGGCCGACCTGCTCGTGGAGACGACGCGGCTGCGCGAGCACAACAACGAGCTCGAGGCCCGCGTGGCCAAGCTGGCCCGCAAGAAGGCCACGCTCAAGGCCCGGCTCGCCGCCGCGATCAGCTAGTCGGCGGCACGGCCGCTCAGTGCGGCTGCCAGGCGTCCTCGTCGGCGGTCCGCTCGGTGACCTGGGCGGGCAGGTCGCGGTCGGCGAGCTGCCTGATCGAGACCTGCTCGAAGACGTCGCGCAGCGAGCGGCGGGCCGCGATCCACACGTGCTGCAGCACCTCGGCGGACTCGTTGTACTCCACCGCCTCGGGCCGCAGGCCGTAGACCGAGACCAGCGGCCCGTCGACGGCACGGATCACGTCGGCCACGGAGACACCCTCGGCCTCGCGCGCCATCCGCCAGCCACCGGACTGCCCGCGCTGCGACATCACGATGCCCGCGCGGCGCAGGTCGGCGAGGATCGCCTGCAGGAACCCGTGCGGGATGTCCTGGATCCGGCCGAGCTCCTCGGCGCTGACGGCCTTGCGGTCGCTGCGCCCCGCCATCTCGATCAGCGCCCGCAGGGCGTAGTCGGACTTCGCGGAAACTCGCACGAGTCCAGTGTCTCAGACGAGTCGATCAAGCAACTCGACTATCAGCTCCTCGACCCGGTCGGGTGAACCTGTTGCGAGCCAAGTTACTGGCCCGTACCATTCAAGTTACCGACCAGTATGACGCGTGTCTGCCGGCCGGCCGAGACCCTGACGACGAAGAAGGTGGGGGCCGTGAGCCACTACAAGAGCAACCTGCGCGACATCGAGTTCAACCTGTTCGAGGTCCTGGGCCGCGACGAGGTGCTGGGCACCGGTCCCTTCGGCGAGGTCGACAGCGACACCGCGCGCGAGATCCTGGCCGAGGTCGACCGGATGGCCCGCGAGGAGATGGCGGCCTCCTACGAGGACAGCGACCGCAACCCCCCGGTCTTCGACCCCGAGACCAGCACCGCCCCGATCCCCGAGTCCTTCAAGAAGAGCTACCAGGCCTGGATGGACTCGGAGTTCTGGCGCCTGCAGATCAACGAGGAGCTCGGCGGCACCCCCGCCCCCTCGAGCCTGGTCTGGGCGCTCGGCGAGCTGGTCCTGGGCTCCAACGCCCCCGTGTGGATGTACGGCGCCGGCGCGCCGTTCGCCGGGGTCGTGCACCGCAACGGCAACGAGCGCGACAAGCGCATCGCCGAGATCATGGTCGAGCGCCAGTGGGGCGCCACGATGGTGCTGACCGAGCCCGACGCGGGCTCCGACGTGGGCGCGGGTCGTGCCAAGGCCACCCAGAACGACGACGGCTCCTGGAACATCGAGGGCGTCAAGCGCTTCATCACCTCGGCCGAGCACGACATGAGCGAGAACATCATGCACCTCGTGCTCGCACGCCCCGTGGGCGTCGAGGGTGCGGGCGGGCCGGGCACCAAGGGCCTCTCGCTCTTCCTGCTGCCGAAGTACCACTTCGACCACGAGACCGGCGAGCTGACCGGCGAGCGCAACGGCGTCTACGTCACCAACGTCGAGCACAAGATGGGCATCAAGGTCTCGAACACCTGCGAGGTCACCTTCGGCGAGAAGGAGCCGGCCAAGGGCTGGCTGCTCGGCGAGGTGCACAACGGCATCGCCCAGATGTTCCAGGTCATCGAGAACGCCCGGATGATGGTCGGCACCAAGGCCATCGCCACGCTGTCCACCGGCTACCTCAACGCACTGGAGTTCGCGAAGTCGCGCCAGCAGGGCGCCGACCTGACCCAGTCGGGCGACAAGACCGCGCCCCGCGTGGCGATCACCGCGCACCCCGACGTGCGCCGCTCGCTGATGGTGCAGAAGTCGTTCTCGGAGGCGATGCGCGCGCTGGTGTTCTACACCGCCTCGTGGCAGGACCAGATCATGGTCGCCGAGCACGAGGGCACCATGGACGCCGAGGAGACCAAGCTCGCCGAGGCCGTCAACGACCTGCTCCTGCCGATCGTCAAGGGCTACGGCTCCGAGCGCTCGTGGGTGCTGCTGGGCACCGAGTCGCTGCAGACCTTCGGCGGCTCCGGCTTCCTGCAGGAGTACCCGATCGAGCAGTACGTCCGCGACGCCAAGATCGACACCCTCTACGAGGGCACGACCGCGATCCAGGGCCAGGACTTCTTCTTCCGCAAGATCGTCAAGGACCAGGGCAAGGCGCTGGGCCACCTCGCCGCCCAGATCCAGGGCTTCATCGACAGCGAGGCCGGCAACGGTCGCCTGAAGAACGAGCGCCAGCTGCTGGCCACCGCCCTCGACGACGCCAACGCGATGGTCGGCCACCTCATCAACGACCTGATGAGCGCCCAGGACGAGATCCGCAACATCTACAAGGTCGGGCTCAACACCTCCCGCCTGCTGATGGTGCTCGGTGACGTCGTCTGCGCCTGGCTGCTGCTGCGCGGCGCCGAGGTGGCGCTGGAGAAGCTCGGCGGCGACGTGTCGGCCAAGGACAAGTCGTTCTACGAGGGCAAGGTCGCGGCCGCGCAGTTCTTCGCGTCCTACAACCTGCCCAAGATCAGCAGCGAGCGGGCGATCGCCGAGGCCGTCGACCTGTCGCTGATGGACCTCGACGAGGCCGCGTTCTGATCTGACGCAGCCGCGTCACCACCTGCGCGCCTGAGCCCCCGCGGCTCAGGCGCGCAGCTGTCGTCGGGCAGCCCCGACGACAGCTGCGCTGAGCCGGTCGAGGACCTCCGAGCCCAGCCGCCAGCGCTGCCAGTGCAGCGCCACGTCGAGGTGCTCCTCGCCCCCCAGCGCCACGAGCGCACCGGCCCGCAGGGCGGGGACCAGCTGGGGCTCCGGCACCATCCCCCAGCCGAGCCCGGCCTCGATCGCGGCCACGAAGTCGGCCGAGGTCGGCACCCGGTGCACCACCCGCGGCGGCGCGGCGCCGCGCCGTGCCAGCCACTGGTCCTGCAGGGCGTCCTTGTCGTTGAAGACGACCATCGGCAGCCCCGACCAGTCGGGGCGCGCCGCCTCCCCCGGCCCCACCAGCGCGGCTGCCGCCGCCGGCCGGTAGCGCAGCGTCCCGAGCGGCTCGACCCGGCAGCCCTGCACCGCCACCGGGTCGCTGGTGACCGCACCCAGCACCCGGCCCTCGCGCAGCAGGTCGTGCGACCACGCCTGGTCCTCGACGTGCAGGCCCAGCGCCACCCCCGGCCACTGCGCCACGACCGCCAGGACCTCGCGGAACCAGGTCGCCAGCGAGTCGGCGTTGACCGCCACGCCCAGGTCGAGCCGCGGACCGGCGGCCCCGTCCGCGTCCTCCGGGTCGAGGCCCAGCTCGGCCCGGGCCTCGGCCGCGAGCAGCGCCTGGGCCCGCCCGAGGCGCACCAGCACGACCCCGGCGTCGGTGGGCGTGCACGGCGTCGCCCGCCGCACGAGCACCTGGCCGACCTCGGTCTCCAGGGCGCGGACCCGTTGGCTCACGGCGCTGGGTGTCACGTGCAGTGCGCGGGCGGCCGCCTCGAAGGTGCCGGTGTCGCAGACCGCGACCAGGGCGGCGAGCTGGGGGGCGGCGTACGTCATGAAGCAACGCTAAGGCATGCGCAGGAACATTCGCTGTCCTTCACACACCGCGGCATCTAGCCTCGTCACATGACCTCCACCGCCCTCGCCGGGCTGCTCGCCGGGCTCGGCCTGATCGTCGCGATCGGCAGCCAGAACGCCTTCGTGCTGCGCCAGGGCCTGGCCCGCCAGCAGGTCGGCCCGGTGGTCGCGGTCTGCGCGCTCTCCGACGCGGTGCTCATCGCCGCCGGCGTGGCCGGCATCGGCACCCTCGTCGAGCAGGCGCCCGGGGTGCTGGTGGTGGTGCGCTGGGCCGGCGCGCTCTTCCTGGCGACGTACGCCGCCCTGTCGCTGCGGCGCGCCGCCCGCGGCGGCGAGACGCTCGAGGCCGCGGCGCAGGGCGTCACCCGGCTGGTGCCGGCGGTGCTCACCACGCTCGCGCTGACCTGGCTCAACCCGCACGTCTACCTCGACACGGTGCTGCTGCTGGGCTCGCTGGCCAGCGGCTACGGCGCCGACGGCCGCTGGGCCTTCGCCGCCGGAGCGGCGCTGGGCTCGGTGGTGTGGTTCGTCGGGCTGGGCTACGGCGCCCGGCTGGCCTCGGGACTCTTCGCCCGCCCGGGCGCCTGGCGGGTGCTCGACCTGCTGATCGGCATCGTGATGCTCGCCCTGGCCGTCTCGCTCGTCCTGCACTGAGAGCTGGGCCGGCGCTCAGCGCACCGGCCGGATCGGCCCCGCCCCCGGCTCCACGGCCTCGAGGACCTCGACCGCGTCGCCCTCGCGGATCGTGACCGGGCGCCCGTCGGGCAGGTCGGGCACCAGGTTGGTGCCGAACCAGGTGGCGCCGTCCCAGCGGCGAATGCGCGCCAGCGAGGCGATCGGCTCCTTGCCGCCCTCGGCGGTGCCGGGGTCGAGGGTGGTGATCACGCAGCGCGCACAGCCCTTGACCGCGCGGAAGTCGACCCCGCCGATGCGGACCCGGCGCCAGTCGTCCTCGGCCCAGGCGGGCACGCCGTCGACGACGACGTTGGGGCGGAAGCGGGTCATCGGCAGCGGCTCGTGCGTGCCCTGGCTGCGCTTGAGCACCACGTCGTTGAGGGCCGCCAGCGAGGCCGTGGTGGTGACCAGCAGCGGGTAGCCGTCGGCGAAGGAGACCCGGTCGTCGGGGGCGGCGTACTCGGCCGAGACGGGCCGGCGGGTCGGGTCGTCGAGGTGCACCAGCCGAGCGGGGCGCCCGAGCACCTCGCCGAGCCAGGCGTCGGCCTCCTCGGCGTGGGCCGCGGTCAGCTCGGAGCGCCACAGCCGCACCGGCACCTGGCGGTCCGGGTCGGGGACGGCGACGTCGAGCGGCTCGGCACCGGGCGCCTGCACGCGCAGCCCGGCGGCAGTGATCTCGGGGTGCAGCAGCAGCAGCGGGTGCACCTCGCGCGCGGTGAGCGCCAGCCCGTCGGAGTCGACCACCATCCAGCGCCGGTCACCGGCCAGGCCCCAGGGCTCGACCGACGCCTCGTCCAGCCGCTCGCCGCGCGCCGACTTCACCGGGTAGCGGTGGACGGAGCCGAGCCGGGCGCTCACCCGACGCCGCCGAGCGGCAGGCTGAGCACCGCGGGCGCCCCGTCGACGACACGCACCGGCACGCCCCAGTCCTGCTGGTGCATCCGGCAGGCGGCGCCCTCGCCGCCCTCGACGTCGCAGGAGGCGGCGCGGGCCGCGACGTGCAGGACGCCCTCGCCGGCGTGCGGATCGAGCACCAGCGAGCGGGTCAGGGCGGTGCCGCGGCCGGCGCCCTCGCGCAGCAGCCCGGGCGGGGTGGCCTCGACGACCAGCTGGGAGGGCGGGCCGAACCGGTCGTCGACCTTCTGTCCCGGGGGCGGCTCGAACGTGACGACCAGCTCGACGCCGGCGGCGACCTCGGTCACCGGGCGCTGCGTGGAGTGCGCGAACCCGTCGACCGTGGCCACCGACCCGAGGGGCACCCGGGTCAGGCGGTGCGCCGCGGACTCGACGACCACGAGCACCGTGGGGTCGGCGGGGTCGAGGTGGGCGCCGCTGGGCTCGGCCAGGCCGGTGGCCAGCGTCGTCAGGGTCGCGGTCACGGGGTCGAAGCGGCGCACGGCGCCGTTGTAGGTGTCGCACACCGCGACCGAGCCGTCGGGGAGCGCGGTGACGCCCAGCGGGTGCTGCAGCAGCGCCTGCTCGGCGTCGCCGTCGCGGAAGCCGAAGTCGAAGAGGCCGCTGCCCACGGCCGTGCCCACCTGCGCGTCGGCGTCGACCCAGCGCAGCGACGAGGTCTCGCTGTCGGCCAGCCACAGCCGGTCGCCGGCCGGCGCCAGGCCCGAGGTCTGGGCGAACCACGCGTCGGCGGCCGGGCCGTCGAGCAGCCCCTCGTTGGCGGTGCCGGCCGCGACCGCCACCTCACCGGTGCGCGGGTCGAGGGTCCACAGCTGGTGGATGCCGGCCATCGCCACCCACACCCGCTCGCCCCACCAGGCCACGTCCCACGGCGAGGAGAGCCGGCTGGTGCCGTCGCCGCTCATCCACTGGGTGCCGTCGCCGGCCAGGGTGCGCACCTCGCCGGTCGCCAGCTCGAGCCCCGCGAGCCGGTGCCCGACCGTGTCGGCGACCACGACGTCGTACCCGACCTCGCCGGCCACCTCGGGCGGCAGCAGGCACAGCCCGTTGGGCTCGCGGAAGCCACCGGTGCGGCGCACCACGGCTCCCCCGGCGTCGAGCTCGACGACCTCGTCGTGGCCCGCGTCGGCGACCAGCACGCCGCCGCCGGGCAGCGGCACCGCCTTGGCCGGGAAGCGCAGGTCGGTCGGCTCCACCACGGGCGCCACGTACGGCGACCCGGCGGGCTGCAGCGTGCCGCGCTCGCGGTGCTGGGGCACCAGCTCGCCCAGCAGCGCCTCGATCGCGTGGGCGTGGCCCTCGCCGGCGTAGTGCGCCACCACGTAGCCCTCGGGGTCGACCAGCACCAGGGTCGGCCAGGCCCGCGCGGTGTAGGCCTGCCAGGTCACCAGCTCGGGGTCGTCGAGCACCGGGTGGTGCACGCCGTAGCGCTCGACCGCCGCGGCCAGCGCGTCCGGGTCGGCCTCGTGGGCGAACTTCGGGCTGTGCACGCCGACCACCACGAGCTCCTCGGCGTACGCCGCCTCGAGCGGTCGCAGCTCGTCGAGGACGTGCAGGCAGTTGACGCAGCAGAACGTCCAGAAGTCCAGCAGCAGGAAGCGCCCGCGCAGGTCGCTCAGGGACAGGGGGCCGTCGGTGTTCAGCCAGCCACGACCGACCAGCTCAGGGGCTCGTACACGCACCCGACCATTGTGGCGGGCTGCCCCGAACCCGTCCGGGGCGGGACCGGCCTGCGATACCGTGGGACCTCGAGACGACGGAGGTCGCACGCCATGCCCCACCCCGACCTCCGGGCCGGTGCCGAGCTGCACGTGACCTACGACCGCTACGCGCGGATGGTGCGCCGCTCCCTGGGCGCCGACATCGCGCTGGTCAGCCTCGTCGAGGAGCACCGCCAGGCCTTCGTGGGCGCCGACGGGCTGAGCGGCGACGTCGCGGACTCCCGCGAGACCCCGCTGACCCACTCGTTCTGCCAGTGGGTGGTGGCCGACCAGGCCCCGCTGGTCATCTCCGACGCGCGGCTCGACGACCGGTTGCGCACCAACCTGGCGATCCCCGACCTCGGCGTCATCGGCTACGCCGGCTACCCGATCCGCGACCACCGCGGCACCATCGTCGGCTCGCTCTGCGCGATCACCCACGAGCCCCGCGAGTGGACCGGCGAGGACCTCGCGTCGCTGCAGGACCTCGCGGCCGCCTGCTCGAGCGAGCTGGCCCAGCGGGGGCTGCGCGAGGAGGCCGCGCTGGCCGCCGAGTCGGCGGCCACCCTGACCCGCCGCAGCAGGGTGCTGCTGGCGCTGAGCGAGGGCCTGGCCAGCACCCGCACCCTCGGCGACGTCGCCGTGGCCGTCGAGCAGGTCTCGGTCGAGCAGCTGGGCTGCGCGCGCGCCGGCATCTGGATCGACGACTCCAGCCTGCTGCCCGGCACCTCGGAGCCGGCCCGCCTGGACGCCACCCTCCACTACGTGCCCCGCACCGGCGACGACTGGCGCTCCGCGCAGCTCAACCAGCAGCTCGGCCTGGACCACTCCAACCCCCTGGGCAGCGCGATGGTGCGGCAGGAGCCGGTGTGGTTCCGCGACCGCGCCGCCCAGAACGAGCACTACCGCGACCTCGACCTGTCCGCCCAGACCGGTGAGGCCCGCGCCTTCCTGCCGCTCTACGACACCGACGGCACGGCGCTGGGCGCGATGGCCCTGGTCTGGGACGACGCCCGCGACCAGAGCACCGACGACCTGACGACGATGACCGCGCTGGCGTCGTACACCGCGCAGGCACTGAGCCGGGCGCTGCTGGTCCAGGAGCGGCTCGACGCCCTGGTGACGCTGCAGAGCGCGCTGCTGCCGGCGCTGCCGCGCAGCACCGCCCACGAGATCGCCGCGCGCTACCGGCCGGCGGCGGCGCGCGACCAGGTCGGTGGCGACTGGTACGACGCCGTGGTGATGCCCGGTGGCGACACCTCGCTGATGATCGGCGACATCGTGGGCCACGACCTCGCCGCGGCCGCGACGATGGGCCAGGTGCGCAACATGCTGCGCGCCATCACCTGGGCCGTCGACGACCGCCCGGCCGCCAACGTGCGGCTGCTCGACCACGCCCTGCACGACCTCGAGGTCGAGGGGCTGGCCACGCTGGTGCACGCCCGCATCGAGACCGGCGCCGAGGCCGAGAGCAGCTGGCTGGCCTGGACCAACGCGGGGCACCCGCCGCCGCTGCTGCTGGGCCCCGACGGCCAGGGCCGCTACCTGCAGGACGGCCCGCCCGACCTGATGATCGGCGTGCTGCCCGACGTCGAGCGCGCCGACCAGCGCACCCTCGTCGACGACGGGTCCACGCTGCTGCTCTACACCGACGGGCTCGTCGAGCGCCGCGGCGAGCACCTCGACGAGGGACTCGAGCGGCTGCGCGAGGCGGGCTCGCGCCACGCGCACCTGCCGGTGGAGAAGTTCCTCGACGCGGTGCTGCGCGACCTCGTCGACGCCGACCTCGACGACGACATCGCCGTGATGGCGGTGCGCTTCACACCCACCGACTGAGCGAGTCGGTCAGTCCTGCTCGCGCCGCTCGTGCAGCCGCTGCCGGGCCGCCTCGAGGTAGGCCAGGCACGGGGCGTCCTGGTCGGGGTGCCGCTCGGTGAGGTGGAAGGTCCAGCGGTCCATCGCGGCCAGGTAGCCGTTGTCGGCCCCGGGACGGTACGTCGACCAGGGCCGGCGCTCGGTGCGCCCCGTGGCCCGCGCCGACGCGGCGGTGGTGCACTGCGCGCAGGCGATCCGGTAGACGAAGGAGTCGTCGGCGCCCACGTCGATGGTCACCGTCGCCAGCGCCCCGCCCTCGGCCGCGGCCTTGCGGGCCCGTGCCGATCGTGTCGCTGCCATGGGGCACCCCTTCCCTCGACGCGCGAGCCTACGGGGGGCCTAGGCTGCGGGCCATGAGCGCCCCCGACGACAGCGACCTCCTCGCCGGCTGGACCCAGACCTGGTGGCAGGCCATCGACGACTTCACCGCCCTGCTGGAACAGCTCGACGAGACCGAGTGGGACACCCCGACCGACCTGGCCGGCTGGGACGTGCGCGCGGTGGCCTCCCACGTGGCGCACCTCGAGCAGGTGCTCGCCAGCGGCGTCGAGGAGCACGCCGAGGTCGGCGAGCCGCCGCACGCCAAGGGGCTGATGAACCTCTACACCGAGATCGGCGTCGTGAACCGCCGCGACGCCTCTCCCGACGCGATCATCAACGAGATCCGCTCGGCCGCGACCACGCGGCGTACGGCGCTGCTGGCCGACCCGCCCACCGACGCCACCGCCGCGCCCGAGCGCTCCTTCGGCGGGGTGCCGTGGAGCTGGGGCACCCTGCTGCGCAACCGGCCCCTCGACGTGTGGATGCACGAGCAGGACGTGCGGCGCGCCACCGGCCGGCCCGGCGGGCTGGACAGCGCGGCCGCGCAGCACACGATCGAGTACCTCTCGGAGTCGATGGGCTACGTGCTCGCCAAGAAGGCGGGTGCGCCGGCCGGCACGACGCTGGTGCTCGAGGTGGAGGGCTGCGAGCCGACCGCCTTCGCCGTCGGCGACGACGGGCGCGGGCGCCCGGTGGCTCCCCCGGCGACGCCGACCCTGGCCCTGGGCATGGACCGCGACACGTTCGTGCGCCTGATCGGCGGGCGCTGCGCCGCCGAGCCGGGCGCCGTGCGCGTCGAGGGCGACCACGAGCTCGGCGCCCGGGTGCTCGACCAGATGGCCACCACCCCGTGAGCCGCGAGGTCGCCACCGATGCCTGGCAGCTCGCCGACATCCCCGACCAGGCCGGGCGCACCGTCGTGGTGACCGGCCCGTCGGTGGGCGGGCTGGGCCACGCCACCGCGCTCGAGCTCGCCCGACGCGGCGCCCGCGTGGTGCTCGCCGGGCGCACCGAGGCCAAG
Organism: Nocardioides cremeus; assembly: GCF_030518195.1. Taxonomy (GTDB): domain Bacteria; phylum Actinomycetota; class Actinomycetes; order Propionibacteriales; family Nocardioidaceae; genus Nocardioides; species Nocardioides cremeus. Next base: position 202,258 of record NZ_JAULSC010000001.1, on the reverse strand, counting down.
CTCGACAAGGCCCGCGACGCGATCGAGGCCGAGGTGCCCGGCGCCGACCTCGAGGAGATGCTGGTCGACCTCTCCGACCTCTCCTCCGTACGCCGCGCGGCGGCCGGCGCCGGCCGGCTGGGCCCGATCCACGTGCTGGTCAACAACGCCGGGGTGATGGCCACGCCGTACTCGCGCACCGCCGACGGCCTCGAGCTGCAGATGGCCACCAACCACTTCGGGCCGTTCCTGCTGACCGGGCTGCTGCTGCCCCAGCTGGTGGCCAGCGAGGGCGGCCGGGTGGTCACGGTCTCGTCGCAGCTGCACCGCGCGGCGCGCAGCGCGCCGCTGGAGGACCCGCGCGACACCTCTCGCCGCTACTCGCGGTGGCCGACCTACGCGCGCTCCAAGCTGGCCAACCTGCTCTTCACCCACGAGCTCGACCGGCGCTGCCGCGACGCGGAGGTGCCGGTGCTCGCCACCGCCGCGCACCCCGGCTTCGCCGGCAGCCACCTCGCGGTCAACGGCCAGTACGGCCGCACCAGCGGTGGCGTCGCCTCGATCCTCGACGCCGCGATCAAGGCGGTCTCGCAGCCGATCGCCCAGGGCGCCTGGCCGACGCTGATGGCCGCGACGGCCGACCTGCCGGGCGGCACCTACTGCGGCCCCGGCGGCCTGGGCGAGATGTCCGGCGCCCCGCAGGTGGTCACCTCGCGGCACCTGGCCCACGACGAGGTCGCCCAGCGGCGGCTGTGGGAGGTCAGCGAGGAGGTCACCGGCATCAGGTACCCCTGACCAGCACCTGACCGATCATTAGCGCCGCTCGTCGCGCACCCGGACGAGCCCAGCGAGGGTGGCGGCGTACGCCGCACCGTCGGGGCCGAGGGCGAGCGCCGAGCGGTGCGTGTCGTGCAGGGGGCTGCGCCCGGTGCGCACGGAGAAGGCGGGCCGGCCGGTGCGCACGTCGAGGGCGGAGAGGTACCACGCGTCGACGCCCCACCAGCTGCGCCGCTTGGTCCAGGCGTAGAGCAGCCCCGAGGCCGGCGCGAGCGCCGGGGTGGCGGAGGGCGCGACGGCCGGGGAGGTCCAGGCGGGCACGCACTCGCGCCCCACCACGTCGACGCGGGCCAGGCCGCCGGCGGGCACCCGGCCCAGCAGGGTGCGCAGCGGTCCGTCGTAGCCGTGGGTGTTGGCGACCACGACCCCGCGCCCGACCGCCACCAGCGATCCCTCGGCGGCCGAGGCGTCGTCGTCGAAGAGCTCGCTCTGGCAGACCCGGGCGCCGTCGGCGGCGTCGTGGACCACGACGTGCATCCGGGGGTTTGCGTTGTCGGTGATCGCCACCAGCCCGTCGGCGAGCACGGCCGCGGACGAGCCGCTGCCCTGGCTGCGCTGGCCGGGCTTGCGCCCGCTGCCGCGCTCGTAGGCGCTGCGCCAGGTGGCGACCGGCTCGCCGCGGCGCACGTCGAGGCGGTGCAGCGCGGCCTGGGTGACGACGTACACGCCGCCGTCGGGACCGGCGGCCAGCGGCTGGTCGACCTCCTCGCCGAGCTCGAGCAGCCGGGGCGGCCCGCCGAGCGGGTCGACGAAGCCGGCGCGGCCCTGGCGGGTGACGAACCAGGTGCGGTCGTCGCTGTCGGGGCGCACCGCCAGCAGGCAGTCGCCCTCGGGCACCACCCCGGTCAGGTCGTGGGTCTCCTCGGTGGTCAGGTCGGCCTCGCCGGCGCCGTCGGCGGTGGCGACCACGAGGATCCGCCGGTCGGCCGTCGGCACCACCACCCGGTCGAGCCCGTCGAGGTGGAACGAGACGTCACAGGCCTCCGCGCCCGCCTCGTCGGGCGGGTCAGGCAGGTCCTTGCCCGCCAGCGGTCGCAGGGTGTCGGCGTCGACCACCCGCAGCCGCTGGTCGTCGCCCTCGCCGCACAGCGCGACCAGCCGCCCGCCGGAGGTGAAGACCAGGCCGCCGCACTGGTCGGTGCCGTAGAGCGCCGAGTCGACCTCGGGGCTCAGCCCGAGGGGCCCGCTGGCAGTGCCGGCGTCGGGAGCCACCACGCTCAGCGGCTGCGCGGTGACGGGCCGCCCCGTGTAGCCAGGGGTGACCAGGGCGCCCGACCCGCTCGGCAGCGGCAGCAGCCCGTCGGGGGCGACCACGACCAGCCCGGTCAGCACCACCGCCGCCAGCGCCCAGCCGGCGACGACGCGGGGCGTGGGCCGCCAGGCGCGGCGTACGCGCGGGTGGGCCAGCGACGCGAGTGCCAGCAGGGGCACCAGCGGGCCCAGCAGGAACCACAGCAGGCCCAGGCCGAGCAGGACCGCCGTGCGCCAGAGCCTCACCCGCTCAGCGCTGGCGGGAGCCGAACTCGGGGGTGATCCGGGCGAACGCGGCCTCCCGGGCGACCTTGGTGTTGCGCGCGAACAGCAGCCACGCCTGCTCGACCCGCTCGCGGGCGAAGGTGTGGCGCGCCGAGGAGGTCCAGGTGTCGTCGAAGAGCCGCTTGGCGGCCGCGAGCTGGTCGGGCGAGCGGCCCTTGAGCTGCTCGGCGAGCTCGAGCGCGGCGGCGACCGGGTCGCTGTCGATCTCGGTGACCAGGCCCAGGTCGTGGGCCTGCTTGCCGGCCAGGGTCTCGGCGGTCATCGTCAGCCGCTTGGCCACGTCGATGCCGACCAGCTCCTTGAGCGAGCGCACCCCCGACATGTCGGGGATGATCCCCCACTTGCCCTCGAGCACCGACCACCTGGAGTCGGGCGTGGCGATGCGGAAGTCGGCGGCCAGGGCGATCTGCAGCCCGCCGCCCAGGCAGTGCCCGTGCACCGCGGCGATCACCGGCACCGGCAGCCGGCGCCAGGCCCAGCAGGCCTCCTGGAAGGTGTTGGTGCCTCGCCAGGGCCGCGGCACGAAGGCCAGCGCCACCCGGCCGGGGGTGCGCATCACGGTGGCGAAGTCGAGCCCGGCGCAGAACGCGTCGCCCTCGCCGGAGAGCACCACCGCCCGGATCGACCGGTCGCGGCGCAGCATCCGCGCCGTCGAGACCAGCTCGTCGAGCACGTCGAGGGTCAGCGCGTTGAGCTTGTCGGGGCGGTCGAGGCGCACGTGGGCGATGCCGTCCTCGATGGTGCAGGCGACGTGTCCGGGCCGGTGGGTCATGCGCTCATGATGCATGATGCACAGATGAGCCACGAGCGCGCCGGGACCACTGCCGAGCCAGCCGACCTCATCGACGTCGCGCAGGTCGTGACCGCCTACTACACCGGCGTGCCCGACCCCGAGGATCCCGACCAGCAGGTCGCCTTCGGCACCAGCGGGCACCGCGGCTCCTCCCTGCGCACCGCCTTCAACGAGACCCACATCCTGGCCACCACGCAGGCGATCTGCGACTACCGCCGCGAGCAGGGGTACGACGGCCCGCTGTTCATCGGCCGCGACACCCACGCGCTCTCGGAGCCGGCCTGGTCTACCGCGCTGGAGGTGCTGGTCGCCAACGACGTCACCGTGCTGGTCGACGACCGCGACGGCTACACGCCCACCCCGGCGGTCTCCCACGCGATCCTGCGCGCCAACGGCGGCCGGACGACCGGGTCGGGGCTGGCCGACGGCATCGTGGTCACCCCCTCGCACAACCCGCCCGCCGACGGCGGCTTCAAGTACAACCCGCCCCACGGCGGGCCGGCCGACTCCGACGCCACGAAGGTGATCGCGGGGCGCGCCAACGAGCTGATCCGCGGCGGCCTCGACGGCGTGCGGCGGGTGCCGTTCGCTCGGGCCCGGGCGGCAGCGGCGGCGTACGACTTCCTGGGCTCCTACGTCGACGACCTGCCGAGCGTGGTCGACCTCGAGGCAATCCGCCGGGCCGGGGTGCGCATCGGCGCCGACCCGCTGGGCGGGGCGTCGGTGGCCTACTGGGGCGAGATCGCCGAGCGGCACGGCCTCGACCTCACCGTGGTCAACCCGCTGGTCGACCCGACGTGGCGCTTCATGACGCTCGACTGGGACGGCAGGATCCGGATGGACTGCTCGTCGCCGTCGGCGATGGCCTCGCTGGTGGCCCAGAAGGACGCCTACGACATCGCGACCGGCAACGACGCCGACGCCGACCGGCACGGCATCGTCACCCCCGACGCCGGGCTGATGAACCCCAACCACTTCCTGGCCGTGGCGATCGGGCACCTCTTCGGCGGCGCCCGGCCCGGCTGGCCGGCCACCGCGCGGATCGGCAAGACGCTGGTCTCGTCGTCGATGATCGACCGGGTCGCGGCCTCGCTCGACAAGCCGCTGGTCGAGGTGCCGGTGGGCTTCAAGTGGTTCGTGCCGGGTCTGCTCGACGGCTCGTTCGGCTTCGGCGGCGAGGAGTCGGCGGGGGCGTCGTTCCTGCGCCGCGACGGCTCGGTGTGGACCACCGACAAGGACGGCCTGCTGCTGTGCCTGCTCGGCGCCGAGATCCTCGCGACCAGCGGGTCGACGCCCTCGCAGCAGTACGCCGCCCTGGTCGCCGAGCACGGCGACCCGGCGTACGCGCGGGTGGACGCTCCGGCGACCCGGGAGCAAAAGGCGGCCCTGGGTGCGCTGAGCGCCGACGCGGTGACCGCCACCGAGCTCGCCGGCGAGCCGATCACCGGCCGGCTCACCGAGGCGCCCGGCAACGGCGCCGCGATCGGCGGGCTGAAGGTCACCACCGAGTCGGCCTGGTTCGCCGCGCGCCCCTCGGGCACCGAGGACGTCTACAAGATCTATGCGGAGTCGTTCCGCGGCGCCGACCACCTCGCGCAGGTGCAGGCCGAGGCCCGCGAGGTGGTCGGCGCCGCGCTGGGCGGTTGAGTGGGCGGCTGAGGGGCCGGTCGGGCCGTCAGCTGGCCCCCATCAGCAGTGCCGCGCCCAGCGCCATGCCGAGGATCGTGGTCACGATGGAGCCGATGCCGACGTAGAGGCCGAAGGGCTTGTCGCCCTTGGAGTGGGCGACGAAGCCCAGCACCGCGCCGATCGGCCCGAGCACGATCGGGAGCACCACGAGCGCAAGGACGCCGAGGACGGCGCCGATGATCGACAAGGTGCGCCCGGGCTTGGTGCCGGCAGTGCTGGTCTGGGACTGGGACATGGTTTCCTCTCGTCGGCGGTGGCGCCCGGGGCGCCGCGTCCTGGCAGGCATGCCCCCTCGTGCCGACGGCTACACCTCACCCTCCACGGGAGCGGAGGCTGGCAGGATCGCGGCATGACCACGACCGTCCTGACGATGGGCGGGGGCGGCTTCTCGATGGCCGACGACCCCGCCGTCGCGACCCCGCTCGACGACTTCCTGCTCTCGCTGGTCGAGCGACCGCGTGGCGCGGGCGGGCTGCCGCGGGTCTGCTTCGTGCCGACCGCGAGCGGCGACGCGGCGTCGTACGTCGAGGGGTTCACGACCGCCTTCGCCGGGCGCGCCGAGACCAGCGTGCTGCCGCTCTTCTACTACGACCAGATCCCCGGCGGCGACCTGAGAGCGCACGTGCTGGCCCAGGACGTCGTCTACGTCGGCGGCGGCTCCACCGCCAACCTGCTCGCGCTGTGGCGCCTGCACGGGCTCGACGAGGTGCTGCGCGAGGCCGCGGCCGCCGGCACGGTGCTCGCCGGCATCAGCGCCGGCATGAACTGCTGGTACGACGGCTCGGTCACCGACTCCTACGGCCCACTGGCCGCGCTGCCCGACGGACTCGGGCTGCTGCCCGGCAGCGCCTGCCCCCACTACGACGGAGAGGCCGAGCGCCGCCCCACCTACCTCGACCTCGTCGGCACCGGCACCCTGCCCGACGGCCACGCCGCCGACGACGGCTGCGCGCTGCTGTGGCGCGACGGCGAGCTGGTCGAGGCCGTCTCCGAGCGCGAGGGCGCCCGCGCCTACCGGGTGCGCCGAGCCGGCGACCGGGCCATCGAGGAGCAGCTCGAGGTCCGCCCCCTCCCCTGACCCGCCCGTTGGTCGAGCAGCGAGGAGCGCCAGCGACGAGCGACGCCGAGACCCCGCAAGCACCGCGCCCGCCGTACGCCATGGACTCACCCGGTTTCGGCGACGCTCGAGCCTTCGGCCCTCACTGCTCAACCAACGGCGGCGACCACCACCGATGGTCGAGCAGCGAGGAGCGCCAGCGACGAGCAACGCCGAGACCCCGCAAGCACCGCGCCCGCCGTACGCCATGGGGTCGCCGGGTCTCGAGACGGTTGCTGCGCAACCTCCTCAACCAACGACGGCGGGGACCACGGGGTCGCCGGGGTGGACGAGGCCGGGGCGCAGGACGTGGCCGTCGACGCCGAGGGTGGGGGTGCCGCGCAGGGTGGCGAGGGCGGCCAGGACTCCGGGGCCGCGGGTGCCAGTGGCGGGGTCGAGGTCGAGCACGGCGCAGCGCGGCGTGCGGGACACGACCCGCACGACGGCGGAGCCGACGGCCACGTCACGACCGACCCAGTCGTCCTCGGCGAACGCCGCCCCGGTCTGCACCACGATGTTGGCGCGGACCCGCGCCGGGTCCAGGTCGCCGAGCGCCGCGACCGACTCGGCGCCGACGAGGCTGACCGAGCCGCCGTAGACGACCCCGCCGGCCGGCGCCCGCGCCAGCCGCACCGGGACACCGAGGTGGGCGGAGGCGGCCTCGGCGAAGGGCCCGTCGACCAGCTCGAGCGCCACCTCGCGGCCCCAGTAGTCACAGGTGACCGACTCACCCGAGAGCACGACGGGGGCACGCACCGGCGCACCGCCGGGCGGCGAGAGCACCAGCTCGTCGCCGACCTCGTCGAGGACCAGCCCCACCAGCCCCGGGTGGGCCACGGTGCGCAGCACCCGCCGCGCGGCGACGTCGACGAAGCACCAGCGCCGGTCGCCGACGACCCCGTCCGCGGCGAGCACCAGGCGCTCGCGCGCGAGGTGCCGCGTGCCCTTGGCGGCGGCGTACCCGACCCTGCTCACCCTCATCCGGGTGAGCCTGCCAGACCCCGGGCTTGTCCAGACCAGCGCGGACTGGTGAGGTACGCCTGTGACCCAGGACTCCTACGCCGCCGGCCCCACCGAGCCGCCCCTGCCGGACACCACGATCGGCGCCGACCTCTCGCGCACCGTCGCCGCCCACCCCGACCGGGAGGCGCTCGTCGAGGTCGCCAGCGGGCGCCGCTGGACCTGGCGCGAGCTCGAGGACGACGTCGACCGCGTCGCCAAGGGGCTGATGGCCGCCGGCGTCGAGAAGGGCGACCGGGTCGGGATCTGGGCGCCGAACTGCGCAGAGTGGACCCTGGTGCAGTACGCCGCCGCCCGCGCCGGCGCCGTGCTGGTCAACGTCAACCCGGCCTACCGCACCCACGAGCTGTCCTACGCGATCAACCAGAGCGGGCTGGCGCTGATGGTGGCCGCGACGTCGTTCAAGTCCAGCGACTACACCGCGATGCTGCGCGAGGTCGCCCCGCAGTGCCCCGACCTGCGCCGGGTGGTGCACATCGGCACCGACGACTGGGACGCCCTGGTCGCCGGCGGCGCCGACATCACCGACGAGGCCCTGCGCGAGCGCGCGACCTCGCTGCACCCCGACGACCCGATCAACATCCAGTACACCTCGGGCACCACCGGCTACCCCAAGGGCGCGACGCTGACGCACCGCAACATCCTGGGCAACGGCTTTATGACCACCGAGCTGATCGGCCTGGGCCCCGACGACCGACTGTGCATCCCGGTGCCCTTCTACCACTGCTTCGGCATGGTGATGGGCAACCTGGGCTGCACCTCCCACGGCACCACGATGGTGATCCCGGCGCCCGGCTTCGACCCCGAGACGACGCTGCGCACGATCGCCGAGGAGCGCTGCACCGGTGTCTACGGCGTGCCGACGATGTTCATCGCGATGCAGTCGCACCCCACCTTCGCCGAGCACGACCTGTCGTCGCTGCGCACCGGCATCATGGCCGGCTCGGTCTGCCCGGTCGAGGTGATGAAGCGCTGCGTCGACGACATGCACATGAGCGAGGTGGCCATCGCCTACGGCATGACCGAGACTTCGCCGGTCAGCTGCCAGACCCGCGTCGACGACGACCTCGAGCGGCGTACGGCGACCATCGGCCGGGTGCACCCGCACCTGGAGATCAAGGTGGTCGACCCGGTCAGCGGCGAGACCCTGCCCCGGGGCACCGCCGGGGAGTACTGCACCCGCGGCTACTCGGTGATGCGCGGCTACTGGGACGACCCCGACCGCACCGCCGAGGCGATCGACGCCGACGGCTGGATGCACACCGGCGACCTGGCGGTGATGCGCGAGGACGGCTACTGCACGATCGTGGGCCGGATCAAGGACATGGTGATCCGCGGCGGTGAGAACATCTACCCCCGCGAGATCGAGGAGTTCCTGCACACCCACCCCGACGTCGAGGACGTGCAGGTGATCGGGGTGCCCGACGAGCGCTACGGCGAGGAGCTCTGCGCGTGGCTGAAGCTGCGCGACAGCGCCGAGCCCCTCGACGCCGCCGCGGTGCGCGCCTTCTGCGAGGGCCGCCTCGCACACTTCAAGATCCCGCGCTACGTGCTGGTCGTCGAGGAGTTCCCGATGACGGTGACCGGCAAGGTCCGCAAGGTGGAGATGCGCGAGGAGACCACCCGGATGCTCGAGCTGTAGCATCGGGCGCGCAGAGGGTTCAACGCGCGCTTGGAGGTGGGTTCGGCGCGTCGCTGTGACGCACCCGAAAGGCACCACCCGTGAGCCCCCTGTCCTCCTACCGGCGACTGATCGCCCTCGCCGGCCCCACCTACGTCCTGGTGGCGTTCCTCGGCCGTCTCCCGCTGGCGATGAGCCAGCTCGGCACCCTCCTGCTCGTCTCGACCGCGTCGGGCAGCTACGGGCTCGGCGGCCTGTCGGCCGGCGCCCTGGCCGTGGCCAACGCCCTGGGCGCGCCGGCCGCGGGCTCGCTCGCCGACCGGATCGGCCAGCGTCCTGTCGTGCTCGTCCAGTCGCTGCTGGGCGCCACCGGCCTCGTGCTGCTCGTGACCGCGGTCGGCGGCGACGCCGGTGACGCGACCGTCGTGGCCATCGCCGCGGCGACGGGCCTGGCGATGCCCCAGGTCGGTCCGCTGGCGCGGGTGCGCTGGCGCCCGCTGACCAGCGGCACCGGCCCGCAGCAGCGTCGCCTGGTCGACGCCGCGTTCTCGTACGAGGGCGCGGCCGACGAGGCCTCGTTCGCGCTCGGCCCCGCCCTGATCGGCCTGGCCGCGGTGCTGGTCTCCCCCGGCGGCGGGCTGGTCCTGGCCGCGGTGCTGCTGGCCGTCTTCGGCAGCGCCTTCGCCCTCGACGGCTCGGCGCGCCTGGTCCCCCGCCACGACCACGCGGTGCACCCCGGGCGCCTGGTCAGCGTCGTGTTCGTGGTGCTGGGCGCCGCGCAGCTGCTCGTCGGCGTGCTCTTCGGCGCCACCCAGACCGGCGCCACGGTGCTGGCCACCGAGGCCGGCCAGCCGGGTGTCGCCGGGCTGGTGCACGCCACGCTCGGCGTCGGCAGCGCGGTGGCCGGCATCGCGACGGCGTACCTGCCCGAGAGGGTCGGCCACGAGCGGCGGGCCCTGGTCGCCGCGCTGGCGCTCGCCGCCCTGAGCTGGCCGCTGCTCCTGGTGGACAGCCTGCTCGGCGCCACCGCCGTGGTGCTGGTGCTGGGCTGCGCGGTCGCGCCGTACATGATCGCGGTCTTCTCGCTCGCCGAGCGCGTGGTGCCGCGCCCGCGCGTGGGTGCGGCGATGACGACCCTGGCCAGCGCCACCGGCATCGGCTACGCGCTGGGCTCCTCGGTCGCCGGCCGGCTCGCCGACGCGCACGGCTCGACCGCCGCCTTCTCGGTCACCGTCGCCACGACCCTGCTGGCCACCGTGCTGATGGCCACCCAGCAGTCCCGCCTGCGCGCCGCGACCGAGGCCGGGCACGAGGACGACGAGCCCCTCGCCACCGCCCCCGTGTAGTGCCATGCTCGGAGGATGCGGGTCGAGCAGGCCACCTCCGAGCAGTACGAGGCGCTGATCGCGCTGGGCGTGCGACGCAACCGGCACCTGAGCCCGTCGGACGCCGGGTGGCAGCTGATGGTGCCCGAGACCTGGCCCGGGCTGGTGGCGCTGCGCGCGGTGCGCGGCGACGGCACCACCATCGGCTACGGGTGGATCACCCGCGCCACGCACCTGCCCGAGGGCTGGGCCGCGGAGTGGGTCACGGTCAGCGCCGAGGCCGAGGGCTGCGGCGTCGGCTCGGCGCTGCACCGGGCACTCGCCGCGCGCACGCCGGCGGGCACCACGCTGCTGACCACCAAGGTCTTCGACGACGAGCCGCGCAGCCTCGAGGTGGCCCGGCACTGGGGCTACGAGGTCGAGGAGCTCTCGATCGAGTCGGCGCTGGCGCTGGTCGACCTGCCCGAGCCGCTGCTGCCGGCCGGGGTCGAGCTGGTGGCCTGCGACGACCTGCGGGTGCGCGACCAGGCGGCCTTCGACGCGATGCTGCGCGCCAGCCAGACCAACCCCGAGGCGGTGCGCGGCGGTCGCTACGTCACCGCCGCGTCGCTGCTCTCCTCCAGCCAGGGAGCCCGCTCGGTGGGGGTGCTGGCCCGGGTCGAGGGCCGCCCGGCGGCGATCGCCCAGGGCACCGTGGTCGGCACCGAGCTCTTCGTGGCCTACACCGGCGTGGACCCGGTGCACCGCGGCCACGGGCTGGCGCTGACGGTGAAGATGGAGCTGCACCGCCGCGCCGCCTCGGCCGGCGCCAAGGTGGCGCTGACCGAGAACGAGGAGCACAACCACGGCATCCGCGCCGTCAACGCCGCCCTGGGCTACGAGGTGCGGCAGGGCACCTACCGCATGCGCAGGCCGGTGGGGCGAGCCTGATCAGGCGGCGGTGGCGAGCTTGCGCGCCTGCTGCTGCAGCCGGGCCTGCGCCGCACGACGCACCTTGGGACCCTTGGTGGTCATGCCGTAGAGCAGCTTGAGCTGGCTCGGCAGGTTCTTGGCGTTGGTGGTGGCCATCCAGCCGTTGGGCAGCGACAGACGCACGACCTTGTGCCAGGCCGAGTAGACCTGCGCCGGCAGCGAGGCCTCGTGGTAGTTCAGGCCGTACTCGTCGAAGATCGCCTTCACCTTCACCGAGACCTCGGCGTAGCGGTTGGAGGGCAGGTCGGGGAAGAGGTGGTGCTCGATCTGGTGCGAGAGGTTGCCGGTCATCAGGTGCATCGCCTTGGAGCCGGAGATGTTGGCCGAGCCGAGCATCTGGCGCACGTACCACTGGCCCCGGGTCTCCTTCTCGGGGATCTCCTTCTTCTCGAAGGTCTCGACGCCCTCGGGGAAGTGGCCGCACATGATCACCGAGTGCGTCCACAGGTTGCGCACCAGGTTGGCGGTGGCGTTGGCGGCCAGGGTCGGCACGAAGGAGCCGGTCGGGATCGACAGCACCGGGTGCACGACGTAGTCCTTGGTCGCCTGCTTGCGGATCTTGCCCAGGGTGCCCTTGACGTTGGCCTTGAACACCTCCGAGCGCTTGTGCTTGGGGGTGCGCAGGTTCTTGCCGAGCTCGAGGTCGTAGGCGGCGATGCCGTACTCGAAGAAGCAGGCGTTGATGAAGTTCCACAGCGGCTGCGCGAGGTACATCGGCACCCAGCGCTGGTCCTCGTCGACGCGCATGATGCCGTAGCCGAGGTCGTTGTCCTTGCCCACGATGTTCGTGTACGTGTGGTGGACCTCGTTGTGGCTGTGCTTCCACGCGTCGCTCGGGGTGGCGTTGTCCCACTCCCAGGTGCTCGAGTGGATCTTCGGGTCGCGCATCCAGTCCCACTGGCCGTGCATGATGTTGTGGCCGATCTCCATGTTGTCGAGGATCTTGGCCACGCTGAGACCGAGGGTGCCGAGCACCCAGGCCGGCGGGAAGACGCTGGCCAGCAGCACCGCGCGCGAGCCCAGCTCGAGCTTGCGCTGCACGTCGATGACCTTGCGGATGTACGCCGCGTCGTCGGCGCCGCGGGTGTCGACGACCTCCTGGCGGATCGCGTCGAGGCGCGCGCCGATCTCCTCGATGTCGGCGTCGCTCAGGTGCGCGATCGGGTTCTCGGGCTTGCGGGTGATGGCAGTCATGTGGGTCTCCTCGAGTCGATCGGGTCAGTGGTCGATCGGAGTCAGTGGTCGATGGCGCAGGCGCCGGCGGCGGCGCTCACGCAGGTCTGGACGAGCACGCCGCGCGGGTCGGTCTCGCCGGGCACGGCGGTGGTGACCTCGCCGTTGCGCAGGTCGCGCACCGAGCCCTCCTTCAGCGGCAGCACGCAGCCCATGCAGATGCCCATCCGGCAGCCGCTGGGCATCAGGACGCCGGCCTCCTCGGCCGCGTCGAGGATGGGGGTGGCGCCGTCGGCCTCGACGACCGTGCCGCCCTGCTCGAAGGTGACCGCGCCGCCCTCGCCGGGCGCGACGCGGGCGGTGCGGAACTGCTCGACGAAGAGGTCGACGCCGGCCTCGCGGTGGTGCACCTCGAGGGCGTCGAGGAGCCCGGAGGGCCCGCACGCGAAGGTGCGGCGCTCGGCGAGGTCGGGCACGAGCTCGTCGAGGTCGGCCACGTCGAGCACCCCGTGGGTGTCGTCGTAGCGCGCCACCAGGCGGATCGCGCCGGCCTCGTCGAGGGCGACCAGGTCGTCGCGGAAGATCGAGCTGGGCTCGGTCGGCGCGACGTGGACGACCACGATGTCGAGGTCGTCGCTGCGGCGCAGGCGCAGCACGCCGGTGTCGGTGGCCGGGAAGAGGTTGCGCAGCATCCCGATGACCGGGGTGATGCCGGAGCCGGCGGTGACGAAGAGCAGCTTGGTGGGCTGGCCGACCACGGTCTCGGGCAGCACGAACTCGCCGGCCGCCTGCTCGAGGTGGACCATCGTGCCCGCGGTGGCGCGGTGCACGAGGAAGTCGCTGACCTTGCCGTCGGGCACGGCCTTGACGGTGATCGAGATCAGCCCGTCGCGGCGCGGGCCGTGGGTGAGGGAGTAGGCGCGCCAGTGGCGCACGCCGTCGACGTCGATGCCGATGCGCAGGTACTGGCCCGGCACGTGCCCGGCCCAGTCGGCGCCCGGCTTGATCTCGATCGTGGCCGCGTCGTCGGTCTCGGGGCGCACCGCCGTGATCCGTCCGCGCAGAGGGGCGCCGCGGCGCAGCGGGTGGAAGACGTCGAGGACGTCGTCGACCTCGAGCGGCGTCACGGCGGCCTCGGCGACGCGGCGGGCCTGCCGGCGCAGGGCGGCCGACCACGACGGACGGGCCGTGGTGGTGGGAGCTCGGAAGGCGGTGCTGGTCATGTGTTCCACTGTGCTGGACAGAGCCGCTAAAGTCCTGTGCAGACGATGCAGACTTTTGCCACACTATTGTTCGGAGCGAACAAGATGGCTCGACGGCTTCCCGCGCACATCGCCGGCCACGGCCTCCAGCTGCCCGCGCAGGCGGTCACCGAGATGCGCGCCGACCTGGCCTCGGTGGCCGACCGGGTGGTGGCGGCCATCATCGCCGAGGTGCCGTCGTACGACGACGCGCTGACCGGCTCGATGGGCGAGAACATCCGCAACGCGGTGCAGCTGGCGCTGGGCGGGTTCCTGTCCCTGGCCGGGGGTCGGCGCGGCGCCGACCCCCGCACCCCCACCGCCCCGTCGGTGGAGGGCGCCTACCAGCTGGGGCGGGGCGAGGCGCGCGCCGGGCGCACGACCGACGCCCTGCTCTCGGCGTACCGGATCGGGGCGCGGGTCTCGTGGCGGGAGATGTCGACGACCGCCGTGCGGGCCGGGATGGACGCGGAGACGCTGGGCGGCTTCGCCGAGCTGGTCTTCGCCTACATCGACGAGCTGTCGGCGGCCAGCGTCGCCGGCCATGCCGACGAGCTGGCCACCACCGGCCGGGTGCGCCAGCGGCTGCTGGAGCGCCTGGCCCGCCAGCTGCTGACCGGCGCCCCCGCCGAGACCGTGCTCGAGACCGCCACCCGCGCCGAGTGGGAGCCGCCGACCACGCTGACCGCGGTGCTGATGCCCGACTCGCAGGTGCGCCCGGTGCTGGTCTCGCTGCCCGGCGCGACCATCGCGGTGGCCGAGGCTCCCGACATCGAGGAGGGCGGGCTGCTGCTGGTGCCCGACGCCCACGGACGCGCACGCGGCGCGCTGCTGCGCACGCTGGAGGGCCGCGACGCCGTCGCCGGCCCGGCCCGGCCCTGGCTCGAGGCCAGCGCCTCGCTCGACCGCGCCCGCCGGGCCAGGGCGCTCGGCGTGGGCCCCGACACCGAGGCGCACCTGCCCGAGCTGGTGCTGGCCGCCGACGCCGACGCCCGCGCCGACCTGCGCGCGGCGGTGCTGGCGCCGCTGGACGACCTGCGCCCGGCGACCGCCGAGAAGCTCACCGAGACCCTGCGCTCGTGGCTGCTGCACCAGGGCCGGCGCGACGCGGTCGCCGAGGAGCTCTTCGTGCACCCCCAGACCGTGCGCTACCGGATGGGCCAGCTGCGCGAGCTCTTCGGCGACGACCTCGAGGACCCGGCCACGGTGCTGGCCCTGGTGATCGCGCTGGGTTGAGGGGGGGGGTGGGGGTGCCCGCCGTACGGTGGCGCGCATGACCTCTCGCCGCTCCCGCGCCCTGCGGGCCGCCGTCTCGACCGCCTCCGCCGTCCTGCTCCTGGGCGGGCTGGCGGCCTGCGGCGACGACGGGGAGCCCACCGCGTCGTCGCCCTCGTCGACCCCTTCGGCCGCCGAGGAGCGGGGCGGCAGCAGCCGCGAGGGCGCCCGCGAGAGCGACTACCCGACGTACGTCGCGCTGGGCGACTCCTACACCTCGGCGCCGTTCGTGCCCGAGACCGACCGGGGCGACGGATGCCTGCGCTCGAGCGGCAACTACCCGAGCCTGGTCGCCGAGCAGCTCGGCTCCGAGCTGGTCGACGTCAGCTGCGCCGGGGCGCAGACGGTGTCGCTGGTGGGGGCCCAGCAGACCTTCGACGGCGAGACCCGCCCGGCGCAGTTCGACGCGCTCGACGACGACACCGACCTGGTGACGGTGGGCATCGGCGGCAACGACCTCGGGCTCTTCAGCAAGCTCACCGCGGGCTGCGTCGCAGCGGCTGACGAGGAGGCCGGCGGCACCCCCTGCACCGATGCCGCCATCGGCACCGCGACCGCCGACCTCGACCGGATCAGCGAGCGGGTCACCTCAGCCCTCATCGGCGTGCAGGACCGCGCCCCGCAGGCCCGCGTCGTGCTGGTCGGCTACCCCCGGCTGATCCCGACCGAGGGCTCCTGCCCCGAGCTGCTGCCGCTCGCCGAGGGCGACCTGCCCTTCGCACGCACCGTCAACCGCGGCCTCGCGGACGCCCTCGAGAACGCCGCCGAGGCCGCCGGCGTCGAGTACGTCGACACCTTCGCGCTGAGCCGCGGCCACGACATCTGCGCCGACGAGCCGTGGGTCAACGGCCAGGTCAACGACCCGGAGCGGGCGCTGGCCTTCCACCCCTTCGCCGCCGGCCAGGAGGCGGTCGCCGACGAGCTGGTGCGGCAGCTGTCGAAGAGCTCGCGCACCACTGCGTAAAAGGTCGACGATCCTTTGCCTTCCCACACCACTCCGACGCCCGTGTGACGGCGAACACTCTTGAAAGGCGCCCTTGAGGGAGGGGGCCGTCACTACGGAGGGAACAACCGTCATGAGCACCATCAAGAACCGGATCGTCGCGACCCTCGCCACGACCGGACTGCTGGTCGGCACGGGTATGGCCACCACCGCTCCGGCGCAGGCCGGGGAGGACGAGAACGCCAAGGGGGGCGGCGGCTACGGCGACACCAGCCTGGCCGAGGTCCTCGCCGCGGACGGCAACAAGTTCGACCGCACGGGCAAGGACTTCGACGTCCTCGACCGGGTCGTGCGCGTCGTGCTGAGGAACAAGCCGGACAGCGCGGTCGGGGTGCTGGCCGACGGCGACTTCAAGGCGACCGCCTTCCTGCCCAACGACTTCGCGTTCAAGAAGCTGACCCGCAACCTGGTCGGCAACAAGGCGGCGCGCACCGAGCGGCGCGCCGCGAAGGCCCTTGTCAAGAATGTCGACGTCGACACGCTCGAGACCGTGCTGCTCTACCACGTGGTCCCCGGCAAGCCGCTGGACTCGGGAGCCGTGGCCGGGGCCGACGGCGCCGAGCTCGAGACCGCCCAGGGCGGGATCGTCACGGTCGACGTCAACGGCAAGAACGGCTCGATCACGCTCGTCGACCAGGACCCCGACAACAAGGACCCCCGGGTCGTGGCCGTCGACATCAACAAGGGCAACAAGCAGATCGGGCACGCGATCAACCGCGTGCTGCGCCCGGTCGACCTCTGAGCAGGACCCACGCCCGAGCGGCGTACGGCCGGGGCCGGGGGTCAGTCGAAGGTGGTGAACACCTCTCGGCCGGCCACCCAGGTCCCGGCCACCTGCATGTCGCGCAGCTGACGGGCCTGCTCCTCGGCGGAGCCGTGCGGCAGCGGGTCGGCGTCGAGGAGCACCAGGTCGCCGCGGCTGCCCGCGCCGACGGTAGGCTGGGCGTCCACGGAGGCCGAGAGCACCTCCTGCGGGGTCAGGGCGTGCTCGCCGTGCCAGGCCTCGCGCTCGTCGCCGCTGCGGTGCACCGCGGCGGCCATCGCCAGCCACGGGTCGAGCGGCGAGACGGGCGCGTCGGAGCCCATCGCCAGCGCGACACCGTCGTCGAGCATCCAGCGGAAGGCGAAGCAGCGCGCCGAGCGGTCGCCCCAGATCCGGTCGGTCAGGTCGCGGTCGTCGAGCAGGTGGGCCGGCTGCACGCTGGCCCGGATGCCCAGGCGGGCCATCTCGCGCACGTCGGCGCGGTTGACCATCTGGGCGTGCTCGATCGAGCCGCGCGCGCCCGTCTCGGCGTACGACGCCAGCGCCTCGGCGACAGCGGCGTCGCCGATGGCGTGCGTGGCGACCTCGAGTCCCGCGGTGTGGGCGGTGCGCAGCAGGTCGCGCAGCTCGGCGCCGGAGAGGTTGGGCTGCCCGGAGGGGTACTCGAGGCGGTGGGCGTCGCCGTAGGGCTCGCAGCACCAGGCGGTGCGGGTGTTGAGGGAGCCGTCGCTGATGATCTTGAGCGGGCCCATGGTCAGGCGCGGGTCGACCGGGCCGGCGCCGAGCAGGTCGAGGCGCAGCGGGTCGCCGCTGCGCAGGCCGTGGGCGAGCACCGGCTCGAGGCCCTCGGCGTACGTCGCCATCCGCACCCGCAGCACGTCACAGCCCTCGACCCAGCGCTCGGCCCACTCGGCGGCGCCGCCGCTGAACTCGAAGTCGACGAGGCCGGCGACGCCCATGGAGGCGGCGTGATCGAGGGTGCGGCGGTAGGCCTCGGGCGAGGTGCCGTCGTTGCCGACGAGGCTGGCCAGGCGGGGGTAGGCGGCGAACCACTCGGCCTCGCGGACCACGGAGTCGCGCACCGGCATGGCGAGGAAGAGCAGGGCGACGGTGTTGAGCCAGGCGTGGTGGCCGTCGCCGGAGATCAGCACCACGGGGGTCTCGCCGGAGACGGCGTCGAGCTCGCTGACGGTGACGTCGCGGTCCCAGCCGGCGGAGCGGTGGCCCCAGCCGATGACGGGCAGGTCGGGGTACTCCGCGACCCGCTCGGCGACCATCGCGAGCGCGGCCTCGGGGCTGCGGGCACCGGCGAGGTCGAGGCGACCGGAGGAGAGGGTCCACTGCGCCAGGTGCACGTGCTGGTCCCAGAGGCCGGGGATCACCCAGCGCCCGTCGGCCTGCACCTCGGGCGCGCCGGCGGGTCGGTCGAGGCTCTCGCCGACGGCCGTGACGACGCCGTCGGTGACCTGCACGTCGATCGGCTCGCGGGGCACCTCGTCGCCAGCGTGCACCGGGACAAGGCGCGCGCGGCGGATGATCAGGCTGCTCATGGCGCAACGGTAGGGCCGGGACAGCCGCACCGACGAAGCGGCACCGAGGGTCTACCGTGAGCGCGTGAGCGCGCGCGGACTCGGGTCGGCCACCGCCGTGGTGGTGCTGCTCGCCCTCGGGGGCGGGGTGGCGGGGTACGCCGTCGCGCGCGCCGGCCACGAGCCGCCCACGCCGATCGGCGAGGTGCGCCCGCTGGTGGCGGTCGACCCGGCGTACCCGACGGACCGGCCGGTGCTGGTACGCGAGGACCGCGACGAGCCGCCGCTGGCCGACCGCGTGGCGCTGCGACGGGTGGTGCTGGGCACGCCGCCGTTCACGGTGTCGCTGGCCGTGCCGCGCGACTGGGTGCGCAGCGACTCGGCCGGTGGCGAGTGGCGCTGGTACCCGCCACCGGGGCCCGACGCGGCCGAGAACCTCTACTTCCTGCGGGTGCGCCAGGTGGCGAACCTCTTCCAGAGCGTGCCCGCGGCGCGGGCGGCGCGACGCTCGGCGTTGTCGACCGCCTCGGAGGTGCAGGAGCTGGAGGTGGTCGAGGAGAGGTACGACGGCCTCGAGGTCAGCTACGTCTCGGAGGGCTACCGGCGGCACTCGCTGGAGCGCTGGCTGACGACGCCGGGCAGCGGCGAGACGGCGCAGTACTACTTGGGCATGATCGGGCGCGGGGTCGACCGTGACGCGATGGTGGGGTTGTTGGACCGGATCGCGCTGAGCGCCGAGAGCGGGTAGCCCCCGCCGGTCTCAGGCGGCCTGGTCGATGCGGCGGGTGCCGGTGGGGTCGACGAGGTAGATGGCACCGAAGCGGTCGCGCCAGAGGAAGATGCCGGGGAAGGGTTGCTTGACCCGCAGGTGTCCAAAGGTCTTGGCGCGGTGGTGGCTGGTGGTCAGCGGTCCGTAGTTCCCGACCTCGCTCGACCCACCGGCCACCCCGGGCGCCCAGGGGTCGGTGTGGTCTGTCTGCATCGTGTTGCTGGTGCAGGAGGAATAGGGGAACACGTCGGCCGGCGATATCAGTCGCACGGCCCGCCTATGTCGCGCCGGGATCTCGTAGGCATCGACGGGTACTTGTCCGAGTGGGTCGAAGACCGGGCGGATCGTGAACCTCGCGTGCGGGCCGAGGACCTCGCGGACCCATTCGCGGGTCACCGGACCGTGGCCCTCGACCCGCCCGATCGCCGGGACCCTATCCGTGCCGCTGTCGGTGTGGATGTCGTGGCCGTCGAGGTGGACCACCACCTCCACCCTCGGTGTGAGCCCGGTCAGGTCGAGGGCCTCGGGGGCGGCGTCGGGGTGGGCGAGCATCAGCACCGCCAGCACCCGGCGCTCGTCGGCGCACACCACCGTGGTCGCCTCGTCGGGCTGCTCCTCCCCGACCGGCTGACGGATCGGGTCGGCGGCGTGCGGGTCATCTGGCAGCTGTTCGCGCAGCCGCTCGGCCAGCGCCCCGACGGCGGCGTCGAGCTGGGCGATGACCGGGATCGGGGCGCGGATCAGGAACGAGGCCATCCCGTGCTCGGGTGTGCCGACGATCTTCGCGAACGTCGCCCGACGGGCACGTTCCTCCTTCTCCCGCGCCAGCTCCGGTGCCGCGGCCGCGACCTTGCCGACCACCAGCGCCTCGAACCGCGTCCACGGGATCCGGCCATCAGCGGACTCCGCGACCTCCGCGTCGACCCAGGCGGCCTCGGGTTCGGTCAGTTCACGGGTCTTGGTGACCACGAACCGGGCGTAGGAGGACCGCACCTCCCCGGCCACCACCCGTGCCCACAGGACGGGGTGGCGGTGGTGCAGGTCCTGCGCGTCCGCGATCAACGCCGCCGCCGCGTGGGTGGTGCGCCCGATCCGCACACCCAGCTCGGCGGCCGCGAACTCGCTGACCGGCGCGGTGCCCTCCCCGCCGTACTGGCGGGCCTTCTCCCGACCCGGCAGCACCGCCACCTTGGGGTCCATAACTCCGGGGCGGGCGGGGTCGTGGAGCACCGCCCACCGGTACGCGACCCGCAACAACCCCACCTCGGCCCGCTGCGCCGTGGTCGCGAGCTCGGCAGCGGTGTCGAGGACAGCGTCCTCCGACATCTCCTCCACCACCGCGTCCTTGAGCATGAGTCCAGCCAAGCACCAGCCACCGACAGTCCCGATCTAGTCGCAGACCGACGCTGTGGAGGACATCGCGACCGACGGCATTCCGCCGCCATCAGCCACCACGTCACCGCTCCTCTGCGTCGCGAGCGGCGAAGGGATCGCTTCCCACTGCATCCAGGAGGAAGTTCCCAAGTGTGCTGTCCATCGACTCCGCCAGGCCACTGGTCAGCTGGTAGAAGTCCGAAACCTGTCGCTTGGCGATCGTCGTACGAGCGGCCCGGTGTGCGAGCTCTCCGCGGCGCACGAGATGCTCATCCAGCGCAGACCTTGGGTCAGTCGCGCGTACCGAAGTCCAGCTGGTCGTGATGCTTTGAATGCCTAGGGTTCGCCGAAACAGCTCATCGACGTTCCCCGCCTTCGGTGAGTTGAAGACTGTCTCGCGGCACAACCTCCTAGCCCGGTTCTTGACGACCTCTCGCCAACCAGTGCCCGCTAGAACCCACGGGCTCAGCTCATGCGGATCGGCCCTGACGTCCTTTGCGACCGCTCGGCGGATTGCTACAGGAAGCGAGTGCGGGTCTGCGGTGGCTCCGATCAATTCGTCGAGAGTCTCGGCGAGGACGTCTTCGCAGTACGATTCCCATAGCGCAGCGACCAGCAGGTAAGTGCCTTTGTTGGCCGGGCCGAGGTGCCGTTTCACTGCCCGGCTCGTCTTAGCCGCCTGATGCAGGGTCCACAAAGACCGTACGTCGCTGCTGTTGTTATGAAATGAGACCCGCGCCTGGCTTCGCGGCCCGACCAGGGCCCCTCCCTTCGGCGCGGTCACATCCGCCCCTGCATTTCATGCACGACGGCAGTGTGTCGCCCTGCACCGACAATGGGCGACGAACGCTCAATATGGCCGAGCAAAGTCCCGATGGACCAGCCCAGCACTCATCGCGCCGTACCCCCACCCCCGAGCAAGCACTCCCCGCACCGCCTCCGCCAGCTCTGACCGGCGGCCCATCAGGCCGGCGGAGTAATCGCCGAGCAGGTCGACGACGTGGTCGCCATCGACGGTGGTGAGCACTGCTCCCTCGGCACCGTCGACGCGTACGCCGAAGGGTTTGGTGTGCAGCACGGACCTGGTGTTACCGCCGGGCATCGGCTCAGCCCAAGCGTCCGAGTCGGACGGTCAGTCCCGAGCCGGCCGGTAACCCCACTCCAGGGCACTCTCACGCGATCGCGCGCGACCGCGGAGCCGGATGGTCCCTCGCGGGCCGCCCTTCGTGCCGCGCTGGGCGGCCCGACGGGCCCCGGCCACGACGTGCACACGCTGCGCAAACACCACGAAGCGCGACTCCTCCACGGGGCTCCCCGCCGGGGTGACGTCCACCGCGAGCCACAACCCGTCCGGCTCGAAGCCGACGACGGCTTTCCCCGTGTCAGCGCGCTCCTTGCCCACGGCGGCGGAGGTGAGCTGGAGGTCGAACTCGACCGCTCGGGCGTGCGCCCCGCGGGTCCTCCGCAGCAGCTGCGTCGCCTCGACGAACGCCCGCTCCTCCGAGGAGATGGTGCCCGCGGGGATCCACGGCGCCCGTGGGCCCGCGGCGTCGATCTCGGGGCGGACCTTGTCGCCGTTGACCCAGACGTCTCCCCAGCTCATCCACGCATCCTCGCACTGGTCCTGGGACCGACGTCCGGAGGAGGTGCCGGGCGGTCGACTGCGCCCGGCCCCAGACCCCTCGGTTCGTCTCGTTCCCAGCGATGGTCCATAGTTGACCCCTGCCGGGCTCGCCAGAGGCCGGCTCCGCGGACGTGGTGTAGTTGCAGCGCGCTTCCCTTCCAGGGAAGAGGTCGAGGTTCAAATCCTCGCGTCCGCTCCACAAGCTCAGTACGCCTCACGCTGGCCAAGCGGAGGCACACCGGTCGACACTGCCTGATGGAGCCATCACGCAGGCCGACCACCACCGCCCCCGGTGACGCCGGGCGTCCCGACCCGTCCTGGGTGACGCTCTACAGGGTCGGGGGCTACGCGGCGATCGTCTACGTGCTGCTGGTGGCGATCCCGGTGGTGCTGATCTTCACGGCGCCGCTGCCGCCCACCGAGGGCCGCGAGCTGCTCGAGTACATCGCCGACCACAAGGTCGTCTACCTGACCCAGCTGCTCTGCTTCGTCGGGCTGGCGGTGCCCGCGCTGGTGGTCTTCACCGCCGTCGCCGTGGCCCTCAAGGGCGTCGACAAGTCGGTGGCCGCCATCGGCGCGCTCCTCGGGATCGTCTCCGAGGTCATCGCGCTCGCCACCGCCGCGAGTCCCCAGTCGCTGCAGGGCGGACTGGTGCTGCTCAGCAGCTCCTACGCCGAGGCCGAGACCGAGGCCGAGCGGGCGGGGCTGGCCATCTCGGCCGACGCGCTCATCGCCTCCACCAACGCCGTCGGCTGGGGCGGGGTCCTCACCGCCGCGGCCATCCTGATCCTCTCCACCCTCATGCGGCACAGCTGCTTCGGCAGGACCGTGGCCTACCTCGGCGTGGTCACCGGGGCGCTGGGCATCGTCTCCGAGGCGCTGCAACCCGTGCTCGGGCTCGGCTACCTGTTCTACGGGCTGCTCCTGCCCACCTGGTTCGCGCTGGTCGCCTGGAAGCTCCTCACTGCAGGTCCGGGTGCCGTCGGCGCATCGCCTCGGGGCTGACCTGGCGTGTGCACGACGTACGCCATTCACGCCGGGCTGCTCTGAGGGGCGAGCGGTGCCCCACCACACGGGGTGAGATCTCCTCAGATCGAGGGATTCCGCCCGCCGACGGCCAGGACGAGGATGGGCCGGTCAGGACGTCGGCGGAGAGGGAGACAGGTCATGAGTCGTTGGGTGGGAGTGGGCGCGGTCGCGGTGGGGCTGGTGCTGTCAGGAGGCGGGGCGGCGAGCGCAGGCGAGGTGAACGGCAACGGGGAGGAGATCCCCGCGCCCGATCGCGCCTCCTCGGAGTGCGTCTTCTCCGGCCTCGACACCGCGGACTCGGTCGAGGGGAACCCTCCGGGCTTCGACGACGACGCGCTGGCTGAGCGAGGCAACCAGAGTCCTGCGGGCGTCGAGCGCTACCACGGCGTGCAGAGCTACGGCATCTTCGTGCGCGCGGGTCTGAAGGGTGCCGTGCCGTCGCCCGGCCAGGCGTGCAGGGGCCGCTGACGGCGAGCCGGCCTACACCTTCCCGCGCAGGATCCGCATGAAGTAGGTCAACGGCAGCCCGTAGCGGTCGGCGTACCAGGTGGCCATCCGCGGCTTGGTGAGGTCGGGGAACGGCACGCTGGGTGAGGGGCGGCCGTCGCGGTCGACCTCGACGAGCATCAGGCGGCGCTTCGAGGTCGTGATCGGCATGACGGTGTAGCCGTCGTAGTGCTGCCGGGGGCGCGGAGCCGGCGGTGGTGATGTTGTGGGAGAGCACCTCGACCTGCTTGCGCAGGCCACCGCCGGAGGGACGGGTGCGCAGGTCGGCGACGTCTCCGAGCGACCAGACCGACGGGTGCCGGCGGTGCCGCATCGTCTGCGGGTCGACGTCGACGAGCCCGGCCTCGCTCTCCCCCTCCAGGTCGCTCTCGACCACCCACCGCGGCGCCCGGTAGTGCGGCACGACGTGGGCGTAGGTGACGTCGTCGAGCTCGACCTCCCCCTCGGGCGTCGTCACGGTGACGCGGCGGTCGGCGAGGCCGGTGACCCGGCCCTCGCGCAGCACCCGCACGCCGTACGACGCCAGCACCCGCTCGAGACGCTCGTCGGGACCGGCCAGGCCCAGGGGCGTGGGGCCCGGGAGCACCAGGTGCACCTCGATGTCGTCAAGCAGGCCCTGGCGGCGCCAGTGGTCGCAGGCCATGAAGAGCGGCTTGAGGGCGGTGGCGCCGCAGGGCGCGGGCTCGGGCGGCACCGTGAAGACGACCCGGCCGGTGCGCAGGTGGCGCAGCGCGGGCCAGACGACCGGGGCCGTCTCGACCACGAAGGTCGACCCGGCCCAGCCCTGCTCCTGCGCCTCCTGCAACCCGGGAGTGGCGGCCCAGTCCTCCTCGAGGCCCGGGCAGACCACGAGCGTGGTGCAGCCGACCTCGCGACCGCTGGCCAGCCGCACGCTCGGGCCTGCGGGATCGACGCCGACCACCTGGTCCTCGATCCAGGTGGCACCCTCGGGCATCACCTTCGCCGCGGGTCGCTCGAGAGACGACATGCTCGCCTCGCCGGAGCCCACGTAGTTGAGCAGTGGTCGGTAGCGGTGCACGGACTGCGACTCCACGACGGCGACGTCCTCGGCGCCGTCGCGCAGCAGCCGAGCCGCGAGCGAGACGCCGGCATTGCCGCCGCCGATGACCAGGACCTCGTGGCGCTCCATCAATTCAACGTAGCCCCGGTGGCTACACCCCTGCGTCCTCGTCGGGCATCAGGATCCACAGCACCGGGTAGATCAGCAGCTGGCTGCCCGGCACGACCATCAGGATCAGGACGAACAGCAGCCGCGCGACCCACGGGCCGAGGCCGAAGCGGCGACCCAGGCCGGCGCAGACACCCCCGATGAGCCGGTCCTGGCGGGGGCGTACGAGGCCCTGGTTGCCGAAGCTGGTGCGGATGTCGGTCATGGCATTCCTCCCTGGTGGTGGCTGATGGCTCCAGTGTGGATCGCCTGGGCACGGCAGGCCATCGGGTTCGCCCCTGACTCGACCCTGAGCTCCCCGCCTGTGATCCCTAGCCGGGCGGCTCCTCCTCGGCGGCACCGCGGCGCTTGAGCCGCCTCGAGCCGGGGATGCCCTCCACGATCTGGCCCATCGCCTCGAATCGTTCGGCCAGCGCGTTCAGCTCGGGGGTGAGGGCGCCCAGGTTCGTCAGGGCCGGGCTGATCAGGTCGATGACCTCGGGCGTCAGGTCGAGCAGCCGTGCCACGGCGTCGGCGTGCCGGGGTGCGAGCACGACGCCGGCCTGGTCGAGCACCGGCTGCAGGTGCAGCAGGGCCGGGGCACACGCGTCGAGCAGCCCCTGCAGGCGCTGCACCTGGGTCTCGGCGAGCGCGGAGACCTCGCCGATCTCGCCGGCCACGGTGTCCGCCTTCGACGCCACCAGGTCGGCGCGCGCCGCGATGCCGGCGATCTCGTCGACGAGGAGCTCGAGACGGTCGACGAGCCGCACCACGCGCACCGCCAGCGCGGCGGCCTGCTCGACCACGTCGGTGGCGTCGGCGACGAGCCGGCGACCCGTCTCGACCGCCTGGCCCGGCAGACGGACCGCCGTCACCGCGCCGCCGACGAGGCGGCCCAGGAGGCTCGGGGTGGTGCTCGTGGTGACGGTGGCCATGCCGAGCAACGTACGCGCTCAGATGCCGGAGGTCCTCACACTGTCGAGCACCCGGTTGGCCGCTGCCCGGTCGAGGCTGCGCACCTGCACCCACAGCAGCCGGTTGCCGGCGACCTGCAGCACCCGCTCGACCACGACCCCGCTGCCGCCGCAGCCGGTGTGCAGCACCGTGACCGACGGCGTCTCGCCGTCCTCGACCACCGGTGACTGCTCCTCCTCGCACTCGGGATGGGTCGGCATCAGCTCGGGCAGGGCACTGCCGGGCATCAGGCCCAGGAAGGCGCCCTCGGCCTCGCGGCCCGGGTCGGTCCAGGCCGGGTCGGTGCCCACCGACAGGGCGGCGTAGGAGCCGCTGCCGTCGGGGCCGGCCCATCCCTCGCCGCCGACGCTGCGCTCCCAGTCGGCCGGCACCTCGACCGAGAGCGTGCCGCCCTCGTCGCTGACGCTGCGCAGGTCGGGGCGGGTCTCGCGCTCGACCGCCTGCCCGGCCCATGCTCCCCCGGCCGCGGCCAGCGCCCCGGCCACGACCGTCGCGGCTACCAGGCCACGTCGGCGCCGACGCACCGGCGGCTCGGGCTCGGCCAGCGGGTCCGACGGGGCGTGCAGCGAGGGCCGGTTGCCGGGCTGGGTCAGCTCGGGGTCGACCGGCAGCCACGGCGCGGTGGACGCGCCGTCCGCCCCGCGCACCGCCGGCGCGAGCACCGCGCCCAGCTCGGCCACGAACCTCTCCACGTCGGGCCAGCGCTCCTCGCGCTCCACCGCCAGCGCGCGGCGTACGACGCCGTCGACGGCCGCGGGCAGGTCGCCGCCCAGCGGCGCCGGCGGCTGCGGGTCGGCGGCGGCGCGCAGGCTGGCGTGGGAGAAGGCCGGTCGCCCGGCGAGCAGGAGGTAGGCCACCGCGGCCAGGGAGTACTGGTCGGCGCGGGCGTCGGGGGCCTCGGCCTGCGCCTGCTCGGGCGCCACGTAGGAGGGGCTGCCGGCGACCATCGTCAGCCGCGACGACACGTCGAGCGCCTTGCCCAGCCCCAGGTCGCCGAGCATCGCGCGGACCTCGCCCTCGACGGTGCGGAACAGCACGTTGGCCGGCTTCACGTCGCGGTGCAGGATGTCGCGCGCGTGCAGCGCGGTCAGCCCCGAGCCGACCTGGCGCACGATCTCGAGCGACTGTGCGGCGCTGAGCCCGTCGATCTCGAGCCGGTCGGCCAGGGTGCCCTGGTCGGCGTACGACATCACCAGGTAGGGCCGGCCGTCGTCGAGCTCGCCGGCGTCGTAGACGCTCACGACGTGGGGCGACTCGACGCGGCGCAGGTAGCGTCCCTCCTCGAGGAAGCGGCGGCGCACCTGCGCGTCGTCGGTCCAGTTGTCGGCCAGGACCTTCACCGCGACCGGGGAGTCGAGGTGCTCGTCGTAGGCCAGCCACACGGTCGCGAAGCCACCCGAGCCGATCCGCCGGCGCACGGCGTAGCGGCCCAGGCGCTGCGGGATCCGCTGACCGGTGGACACCCAGGCATGATGGGCCATCGAGTAAAGGGAGACCAGTGGGCGCACCGGAGGCGTACGACGCCGACCAGATCGACGACCTGGCCCGACGGGCGCAGGCCGGGGACCGCACTGCCCTCGAGGAGCTGCTGACCGCGGTCCGGCCGCGGGCGCTGCGCGTCTGCCAGGGCGTGCTGCCGCACTCCGCCGACGCCGAGGACGCCTGCCAGGAGGCGCTGATCAACATCGCCGGCAAGATCGGCGGCTGGGCCGGGCGCGGGCGCTTCACCACCTGGATGCACGCGGTCGCGGTCAACAGCGCCCGCTCCACCTACCGCCGGATGAAGAACCAGGCCGTGCCCGCCGACCCGCAGGCCGAGGGCGGCGGACGCCTCGAGCGCCCCGACCCCCGCACCACCAGCGTCATCGCCGGCACCCGCCTCGACCTGCTCGAGGCGATGGAGACGCTCGAGCGCGAGCACCCCCAGCTGGTCGAGCCGCTGCTGCTGCGCGACGTCTACGGCCTGCCCTACGACGAGATCGCCAGCCTGCTCGGCCTCCCGCTGGGCACCGTCAAGGCCCAGATCCACCACGGCCGGCGGCTGGCCCGCCCGCTGCTGCGCGGGGACGACGCGTGAGGCGCGCGCTGCTGGGCGTGCCGCTGCTCGCGCTCGCCGCGTGCTCGGGCGCGACCGAGGAGCCGCTGCTCGAGCGGCCCGCCGGCGCCGGGGCACCGGCCCTCGTGGTGCCGGCCGCGGCCGCGGAGGCGGCGTACGACGGCGTGGACGACCCGGCACTCGACGTCGCGCTCAACGAGCCGGTCGAGGACTCGGTCTACCCGCGCATCGGCGACCCGGGCGTGGACGCGCTGCACTACGACCTCGACCTGGCCTGGGATCCCGACGCGGAGGTGCTCACCGGTCGCCAGGTGCTGCTGCTGCGCTCGACCGAGGACGACGACGAGCTGCAGCTCGACCTGAGTCCCGAGCTGCGGGTCGGCTCGGTGCTGGTCGACGGCGAGGAGGTCGACTTCCGCCACGAGGGCAAGGACCTGGTGGTGGTCGCCGACGTGGAGGCCGACGAGCGCTACGAGCTCGCGCTCGACTTCGAGGGCACCCCGCTGCCGGTGCCCGCGCCCACCACCCGCGGCGACTTCGCCACCAACGGCTGGACCACGATGCCCGACGGCTCGACCTGGACCATGCAGGAGCCGCACGGCGCCTACACATGGTACGCCGTCAACGACCACCCCTCCGACAAGGCGCTCTACGACATCGCGGTGACGGTGCCCGAGCCGTTCACCGGCATCGCCAACGGCGAGCTCGTCGACACCACCGAGGCCGACGGGCTGCGCACCACGACCTGGCACCTGGCCGAGCCGGCGGCGTCGTACCTGATGACGATCGCGACCGGCGACTACGTGCTCACCGAGGACGAGTCGGCCAGCGGGGTGCCGATCCAGTACTGGGTGCCGCGCGAGCGGCAGCGCCTCGCACGCGCCCTGGCCCCGACCCCCGAGGGGCTGGCGTGGCTCGAGGAGATCCTGGGCCCCTACCCCTTCGACACCCTCGGCATCCTGCTCGTCGACAGCGAGAGCGGCATGGAGACCCAGACCATGATCACGCTCGGGATGACCGACTACACCACCTCGCCCGCCGTGGTCGTCCACGAGCTCGCGCACCACTGGTACGGCGACGACGTGACGCCCTCGGACTGGCGCGACGTGTGGATGAACGAGGGCATGGCGATGTACCTGCAGGGCATGTGGGAGGCCGAGCAGGAGGACTACACGCTCGAGCAGCTGATGGACTACTGGGCCTCCTTCGAGGACGAGGAGCGCGCCGCCGCCGGCCCGCCCGCCGACTACGACCCGGCCACCTTCGGCGAGTCCAACATCTACTACGGCCCCGCCCTGATGTGGCACGAGCTGCGCCGCGACCTCGGCGACGAGCTGTTCCTCGAGCTGGTGCGAGCCTGGCCGGCCGAGCACCAGAACGCCACGTCGTCCTACGACGAGATCACCGCCTGGTGGTCGGAGCGCTCCGGGCGCGACCTCGCCGGGTTCTTCGACGACTGGTTGCTCGGGGAAGTCACGCCGGCTCGGGGGTAGCGGGTGCGAGGCTGACCCCATGCGGTTCCTGGTGCTGGGCGGCTCGGTCTTCCTGTCGCGGGCGGTGGCGGTCGAGGCGGCCGCCCGCGGCCACGAGGTCACGGCGGCCTGCCGCGGCTCCTCGGGCGCGGTGCCCGAGGGCGTGCGGCACGTCGCGGTCGACCGGGTCGCCGGGCTGCCCGACGAGCTCACCTCGACGGCGTACGACGCCGTGGTCGACGTGGCCCGCACGCCCTCGTGGGTGCGGGCGGCGGTCGCGACGTGGCCCGGCGCGCACTGGACCTTCGTGTCCTCGATCAACGTCTACGCCGACGACACCACCCGCGGCGGGCGCCCCGGCACCCTGCCGCTGCGCGAGCCCCGAGACGACGCCGACCTGCACGAGGAGCCCGAGGCCTACGGTCCGATGAAGGCCGCCTGCGAGCAGGCGGTGCTCGACGAGGCGGGCCAGGCCCTCGTGGTGCGGCCCGGGCTGATCGTCGGGCCCGGCGACCCCACCGGTCGCTTCACCTACTGGCCCGCGCGGCTCGACGAGGTCGGTGACGGGGAGGCGGTGCTGGCCGGCGGGTCACCCGACGACCAGGTGCAGGTCATCGACGTGCGCGACCTGGCCGGCTGGCTGGTCGACGCCGCCGAACGGGGCCTGACCGGCGTCTTCGACGGGGTCGGCCCCGCGGTGCCGCTCGGCCGGCTGCTCGACGAGGTGGCCGCCGGGGTCGGCGCAGCGCCGCGCTGGAGGTGGGTCGACGACGAGGCGCTCGCGGCGGCGGGGGTGACCCCGTGGATGGGCCCGCGCTCGCTGCCGCTGTGGCTGCCGCGACCGGCGTACGACGGCATGCTCGCGCACGACTGGACCCCCTCGCGCGACGCGGGGCTCACCGTCCGTCCCCTCGCCGAGACCGCCGCCGACACGCTGGCGTGGCTGCGGGCGACGCCGGAGGCGGTGGTCACCGGGTTGACGCGGGCCGAGGAGCGAGAGGTGCTCACACGGCTGCCCCGGGAGCCCTAGCCTTCGCACCATGACGCGGCTGACCTCCCACGACCTCATCGACCTCGTGCTCGACGAGGGGTCGTGGCGCAGCTGGGACGAGGCGCCGGCGTACGGCGAGATCAGCGAGCAGTACGGCGCCGAGCTCGCGGCGGCGCGCGAGAAGGCCGGCACCGACGAGGCGGTGGTGACCGGCGAGGGCGTGCTGCGCGGGCGCCGGGTGGCAGTGGTGCTGGGCGAGTTCGGCTTCCTGGCCGGCTCGATCGGGCGGGCCACGGCCGACCGGCTGGTCGCCACCATCAAGCGGGCCACCGCGGAGGGGCTGCCGCTGCTGGCCGCCCCGATCAGCGGCGGCACCCGGATGCAGGAGGGCACGCCGGCGTTCGTGCAGATGGTGCGCATCGCCGAGGCGGTGATGGCGCACAAGACGTCGGGGCTGCCCTACCTGGTCTATCTGCGCCACCCCACGACCGGCGGCGTGATGGCCAGCTGGGGTTCGCTGGGCCACGTGACGGTCGCGGAGCCCGGTGCGCTGGTGGGCTTCCTGGGCCCGCGGGTCTACCAGGCGCTCTACGGCGAGGACTTCCCCGAGGACGTGCAGACCTCGGAGAACCTCTACGCCCGCGGCATCATCGACGCCGTCGTCGCCCCGCAGGACATCGCCGACATCCTGCACCGCGCCCTCGACATCATGCTGCCCCCGCGCGAGCAGATGGCCCAGGTGCCCGACCCCGGCGACGACGCCGTGCCCGACGTCGACACGTGGGAGGCGGTCACCCGCTCGCGCGACCCCGAGCGCCCCGGCGTACGCCGCCTGCTGCGCTACGCCGCCTCCGACGTCGTGCCGCTCAACGGCACCGGGCAGGGCGAGGCCGACCCGGGGCTGCTGATCGCGCTGGTGCGCTTCGGCGACGTGCCGTGCGTCTTCCTCGGCCAGGACCGGCGCGGCCAGACCAAGGCGCACCCGCTCGGACCGGAGGCGCTGCGCGAGGCGCGGCGCGGGATGCGGCTGGCCTCCGAGCTGCGGCTGCCGCTGCTGACCGTCATCGACACCCAGGGTGCGGCGCTGAGCGTGAACGCCGAGAACGGCGGCCTGGCCGGCGAGATCGCCCGCTGCCTGGGCGACCTGGTCACCCTCGACGCGCCCACGCTGAGCCTGATGCTCGGCGAGGGCAACGGCGGCGGGGCGCTGGCGCTGCTGCCGGCCGACCGGGTGGTGGCCGCCCAGCACGCGTGGCTCTCGCCGCTGCCGCCCGAGGGCGCCAGCGCGATCGTGCACCGCGACCTCGACCACGCCCCCGAGATGGCGCGCCAGCAGCGGGTGCGGGCCCTCGACCTGCACGAGGCCGGCATCGTCGACCGCGTCGTGGCCGAGCACCCCGACGCCGCCGAGGAGCCCGAGGAGTTCTGCCGCCGCGTCGGCGCCGTGCTCGCCCACGAGCTGGCCGGTCTGCTGACCCGCGGCGCCGGCAGCCCCGAGGAGCGGGTGCGCCGCTACGAGTGACACCCGCCGTTGGTCGAGCAGCGAGGGCCGAAGGCTCGAGCGACGCCGAGACCCCGCGAGAACCCGGCGTACGGCGGGCGGGCACCTCACCGGGTCTCGGCGACGCTCCTCGCTGGCGCTCGTCACTGCTCGACCAACGGCGGTCGTTGGTCGAGCAGCGAGGGCCGAAGGCTCGAGCGACGCCGAGACCCCCTCACCCCATGGCGTACGGCGAGCACGTCACTCACCGGGTCTCGGCGACGCTCCTCGCTGGCGCTCGTCACTGCTCGACCAACGGCGGTCGTTGGTCGAGCAGCGAGGGCCGAAGGCTCGAGCGACGCCGAGACCCCCTCACCCCATGGCGTACGGCGAGCACGTCACTCACCGGGTCTCGGCGACGTTCCTCGCTGGCGCTCGTCACTGCTCGACCGACGGAGCGCACCGCCGTTGGTCGAGCAGCGAGGGCCGAAGGCTCGAGCGACGCCGAGACCCAGTGAGTCCATGGCGTACGGCGGGCGGGCACCTCACCGGGTCTCGGCGACGCTCCTCGCTGGCGCTCGTCACTGCTCGACCAACGGCGGGGCGGCCCCCGGCGTACGGCGAGCACGTCGGTCACCGGGTCTCGGCGTCGCTCCTCGCTGGCGCTCGTCACTGCTCGACCAACGGCGGTGGTGACGGGGCACCCTGTTGACTGGCGGCATGCGCGCCCGCTCCACTGCCGCCCTCGCGGGCGCCCTCGCCCTGGCCCTCGCCGCCCCGGTGGCCCTGCTCTCTCCCGCGACCGCGACCGGGGCGGGCGGAGTGGAGGTCACCGAGGCGCTGGTCGCGGTCGGTCCCGAGCCCGGCGGCGCCGAGGTCGAGCTCGACACCTCGGTGTTCGTGCCCGACGGCGACGGCCCGCACCCGGCGGTGCTGCTCACCCACGGATTCGGCGGCAGCAAGGACGACCTGGTCGAGCAGGCCGACGACCTGGCGGACGACGGCTACCTGGTGCTGACCTACACCGCCCGCGGCTTCGGCGCCTCCGGCGGGCGCATCCACCTGGCCGACCCCGACTACGAGATCGCCGACGCCCGGGCGCTGGTCGACGTGCTCGCCGAGCGCGACGACGTCGTCACCGACGCCGACGGCGACCCGCGCGTCGGCCTCGTCGGGGCGTCGTACGGCGGCGCGGTGTCGCTGATGACCGCCGCCACCGACCCCCGCGTCGACACCGTGGTCGCGGCCATCACCTGGCACGACCTGGCCGAGTCGTTCTTCCCCCAGTCGGTGCGCGACAGCGACCTCCCGGGACCGTTCAAGCAGCTGTGGGCGTCGCGGTTCTTCCTCTCCACCGCCGCCCAGGGCATGGGCGAGGTGCTGGGGCGGACGTCGGGCCGGGCGCCCGCGGCCGGCGCCGTCTGCGGGCGGTTCGCCCCCGAGGTGTGCCGGCTGTTCCTCGAGGCCACGGAGACCGGGGAGCCCAGCCCCGCGCTGCTGGACCTGCTGGGCGAGCACAGCCCGGCGCCGCTGCTCGACGACCTCGACGCCCCGACGTACCTGGTGCAGGGCATGGCCGACACGCTCTTCGGCGTCGACCAGGCCGAGGCCACCGCGGAGGTGCTGCGCGAGCAGGGCACGCCGGTCGCGGTGCGCTGGAGCGACGGCGGCCACGACGACCTCGGCGGCTCCCTGGAGGCCGACACCGCGACCATCGAGCCGTGGCTCGAGCACTACCTGCGCGGCCCCGGGGTCGACGAGGCCACCGACCTGCCGATCCCGGCGTTCAGCTGGGTGCTGCCGCGCAGCCGCGGCCAGGACGCCTCGACCGTGCAGAGCACCGACGACCCCGGCTCGACGACGTACGAGTCGCTCTCGCTCGAGGGCGAGGCGCAGCCCGTGGCCAACCCGCCGGGCGGCGAGCCCCAGTCGATCACCGCGGTGCCGTCGACCGGCGGGGCGGTCGACGAGTTCAGCGACGTGGTCTCGACCTACCCGTTGGCGGCCCTGCCGGGCCAGTCAGCCTCCTTCGACACCGCCGAGCTCGACGAGGCCCGCACCGTCGTCGGCTCGCCGCGGGTGCGCCTCACCGTCACCTCGACCGGGCGCAGCAGCACCCTGTTCCTGAGCCTGTGGCAGGTCGTCAACGGCGTCCCCGAGCTGGCGCGGCGCCTGGTCGCCCCGGTCACCGTGGCCACCACGCCGGGCGAGGAGACCGTCGTCGAGGTGGCGCTGCCGGGCGGCACGTGGGAGGTGCCCGTCGGCTCGCGGCTGCGGGTGCTGGTGACCTCGACCGACCAGACGTACGCCGCCCCGCGCACCGCCCGCGCCGACCTGGTGCAGGCCAGCGACCTGCGGCTGCCCGCGGTCGACGGCGCCGAGGTGCTGGCCACCGACGGCGGCGGCCTCGACGACGAGGTCGTGGGCCTGCTGGTCGCGATCGGCGTCGTGGCTCTCGGGCTGCTGCTCGCGGCGCTGGTGGGCCGACGCCGCAGCCACGGCCCCGTCGACCCCGACCTGGCCGACGTGCCGCTGGTGGTCGAGAGGCTGGTCAAGACGTACGCCGACGGCCACCGCGCCGTCGACGACGTGTCGTGGCGCGCCGAGCGCGGGCAGGTCGTGGGCCTGCTGGGCCCCAACGGCGCCGGCAAGACCACGACGCTGCGGATGGTGATGGGCCTGATCGCACCCGACTCCGGGCAGGTGCACGTGCTGGGGCGCCGGGTCGGTCCGGGCACGCCGGTGCTGGCGCGCGTGGGGGCGCTGATCGAGGGGCCGGGGTTCCTGCCGCACCTCAGCGGCCGCGCCAACCTCGAGGCCTACTGGGCCGCCACCGGCCGCGACCAGGCCGAGGCCGGCTACGAGGAGGTCCTCGAGATCGCGGCGCTGGGCGGCGCGGTCGAGCGTCCGGTGCGCACCTACAGCCACGGCATGCGCCAGCGGCTCGGGATCGCCCAGGCGATGCTGGGGCTGCCCGAGGTGCTGGTGCTCGACGAGCCGACCAACGGGCTCGACCCGCCGCAGATCGCCGGGCTGCGGCCCGTGCTGGCCCGGTACGCCGCCGCCGGCCGCACCGTGGTCGTCTCCAGCCACCTGCTCGCCGAGGTCGAGCTGACCTGCTCGCACGTGGTGGTGATGCACGCCGGCCGGGTGGTCACCACCGGCACCGTGGCCGAGCTGGTCGACTCCACCGACACCACCGTGGTGACGCTGGCGCCGGGCAGCGACCCGGACGTCCTGGCCGACGCGCTGCGCGGCCTCGAGGGCGTCACCGAGGTCGAGTCCGTGCCCGACG
Organism: Nocardioides cremeus; assembly: GCF_030518195.1. Taxonomy (GTDB): domain Bacteria; phylum Actinomycetota; class Actinomycetes; order Propionibacteriales; family Nocardioidaceae; genus Nocardioides; species Nocardioides cremeus. The sequence goes on along the minus strand of NZ_JAULSC010000001.1, from coordinate 167,666 downwards.
TCGACGAGCCGCACGTGGTGGTCGTCGCCGACCTGGCTCGCGCCGAGGTGGTGCGCGCGGCCGCCGGCAGCGGCGCCGACGTGGTCGGCGTGAGCAGCCGCCGCCAGCTCGAGGAGGTCTTCCTCGGCGTGATCGCCGCGGCCTCCGGCTCCGACCCCGACCTCAGGCAGGTGCGTTCGCGATGACTCCCTCCACGACCGCCAGCTCCACGACCGCCGGCTCGACGGCGACCCTGCCCGGACGGCCGCTGTCGCTGCGCGCCGAGCTGCGCCGCCAGCTGTCGCGCCGACGGACCCTGTGGTCGTTCGTGCTGCTGCTGGCGCTGCCGCTGGTGATCGTGGCCGCCTTCGCGCTCGGCGACGGCGACCCCAGCGAGGGCAGCCTGGTCGACCTGGCCACCGGCGGCGCGGCCAACTTCGCGATCTTCACCACCGCGGTGTCCTCGTCGTTCCTCCTGATCGTGCTGGCCGCGCTGTTCGTGGGCGACTCGCTGCCCTCGGAGGCGTCGTGGTCGACGCTGCGCTACCTGCTGCTGGCGCCGGTGCCGCGGGCGCGGCTGCTGGCCAGCAAGCTGGTCATCGGCCTGCTGAGCACCGCCGTGGCGGTGGTGGCGCTGATCGGCTGGTCGCTGCTGGTCGGGCTGGTCTTCTACGGCCCGGCCGACTTCCGCAGCCTCAGCGGCGGCAGCCTCGACTGGGCGACCTTCGGGCCACGACTGGCGCTGATCGCGGCGTACCTCGTCATCACCCTCCTGCCCGTCGGCGCCATCGCCTTCGCGCTGGGGGTGCGCACCGACGCGCCGCTGGCGGCCGTGGGCGGCGCGGTGATGGTGACGATCGTGTCCGCGATCCTCGACCAGATCGACAACCTCGGCTCGCTGCGCAACGCGCTGCCGCTGCACGACGCGGGCGCCTGGTTCTCGCTGCTGCGGGCCGAGGTGGTCTGGGACGACCTGGTGCAGGGCACCCTGTGGTCGGTGCTCTACACGCTGGTCTTCGTGGGGCTGGCGTTCTGGATGTTCCGCCGCAAGGACGTGCTCAGCTGAGCGACGGGGTCGTCGGGAGACGGGCGTAGCCCCGGCCCGGTCGGGTCGTTGAGCCGATGTGGTCCAGACCGCCTGGACCACGGACGGAAGGACGACGATGCGCCTGTCTCGGAAGGCCGCCACCGCTGGTTCCCTGCTCGCCGCCATGGCGATGGTGACCAGCACGACCACCCTTGCCCACGCCGCCACCAACGACCCGCTGCGCACCCAGCAGTGGGGTCTCGACCAGGTCCGGGCCGAGCAGGCCTGGCCCACCTCGACGGGGGCCGGCGCCGTGGTCGCCGTCGTCGACACGGGGGTCGACTTCTCCCACCCCGACCTCAAGGCCAACCTCCTCCAGGGAGCGACGTTCACCGGCTGCCAGGGGACCTCGCCGTGCGGCAACGGCGACTTCCGCGGACCCGACGGGGAGAACAACGCCGACGAGCACGGCACCCACGTGGCCGGCATCGTCGCGGCCGTCACCGACAACGGCATCGGTGTGGCCGGCACGGCCCCGGACGCCAAGATCCTGCCCGTCAAGGTGCTCGAGGACGGCAGCGGCTCCTTCGCCGAGATCGCCGACGGCATCCGCTGGTCGGCCGACAACGGCGCCGACGTCATCAACCTCAGCCTCGGCGGCCTGCCCGGCCTGCAGGCGCTCACCCTGACCGGCGTCGAGTCCGACGTGACCGACGCCATCGCCTACGCCAACGAGCGCGGGGTCACGGTCGTGGCGGCCGCGGGCAACACGGCCACCCCCCTCTGCAACACCCCCGCCTTCGAGCCGGGTGCGATCTGCGTGGCCTCCACCGACCGCAACGAGGTCAAGAGCTGGTTCTCCGAGCTGCCCAACAAGCCCGACCTCAAGGCGGTGACCGCTCCCGGCGGTGCCGGCCTGGCCTTCTGCGAGGACGACATCGTCTCGACGGTGCCGCTGGGCACCGGCAGCGCGGGCTGCGGCGAGTCCGACTACGACTACTACGCCGGTACGTCGATGGCCACCCCGCACGTCGCGGGCGTCGCCGCGCTGCTCGCGGCGCAGGGTCGTACCCGCGAGAACATCGAGGCGGCGCTGCTCGACACCGCGCGCCAGCCGCTGACCGACGTCACCGGCCTCTACTCGCCGGTCTACGGCTGGGGCATCGTCGACGCCGCGGCCGCCGTGCAGCAGCCCGGCGCCACGACGACGTCCGTCGACCCGGCGCCCACCAAGGGCAACGGCAAGGGCAAGGGCAAGCCGAAGGGCTGACGCGAGAGCAGGCCCGCTGACGCCGGCCCGGGCGAGTGCCCGGGCCGGCGTTCGGCGTCAACCGGCGTCCGGGCCGCCCGGCGGGACCCCGAGGTCGACCCACACCATCCGGTGGTCCGAGCTCGGGAAGCCGTTGGTGAACGACGGGTCGTAGACGCCGGTCAGCCGGAAGAGCGGGTCCTCCTGGACCGGCCAGAAGACGCCCGCGTCGCGCACCTGCAGCGGCCGCGACGGCAGCACGTAGTCGACCCTCAGGTTGCCGGCGGAGCCCGGGCGGTCGTTGAAGTCGGCAGTGTCCAGGGCGGGGTCGCCGGCGTGGGTCTCGTTGGCGCCGCCCTGCAGCTCGCTCGCCTCGACCGCGCCGTCGCTGGCGGGCCGGGGGTCGCGGACCAGGGGGTGCTCCACGACCTGCGCCGCGGCTCCGTCGATACCGCTGCCGTCGGCGGGGTCGGCGTTCAGGTCGCCCATCACGACGAACGCCGAGCCCGGACGCAGCCCACCGCGCTCACCGTCGTCGTCGTAGATGTAGCTCGAGCGACCGGGCGAGACGTAGTCGGCCCAGAACCGGATCTCGTCGTGGTTGCGGGTGCCGTTGCGGTCCTCCGGCCCGTCGAAGCCCGGGGGCGTCGGGTGGCTGGCGAGCACGTGGACCGTGCGGCCGCCGACCTCGACGGGGACGTCGACGTGGTTCTTGCTGGAGAGCCGGAAGACCTCGAGCTCCTCCGGCGAGTACCAGTCCGCCGGCTCCGGGGTCTCGGGGTCGTCGGGCAGCAGCGCACCCGGCATGTCCGCCCACCGGAACTCCTGGAAGGTCCGCACCGCGTCGGTGTCGATCGGGTGCTGGGAGAGGATCGCGAAGGCGTACTGGCCCGGGAACTCGCCATAGCCGAACGAGTCGTCGCCGTAGGCCCGGCCCGACTGCCCGACCTCGCCGTTGTTGTTGAGGTCGAAGCCGCTCGCCACGCCGGTGTTCGAGGCGAAGACCATCGCGTAGGGGTAGCCGATCGGCTCGGCGCCGCCCTGGCCCACGGCCAGGAAGTTGTCCTGGAAGCGCTGCAGCGCCACGCCGCCGGCGTCGTGGTCGAACTCGTTGAGCAGCAGCACGTCGGGGCGTTGGCGTTGCACGATCTCGGCCACGTTGCGGACCTCGGCGTCCTGCTCCTCGTCGTCGGCGTCGGCGAGGTCGGCGGCGAGCTCGCCCTCGGTGGCGCGGAACATGGAGACGTTGAAGGTGGCGATCCGCAGGTCCTGCGGTGGGCCGCCCCGCTCCGGCGGGGGCTGGGCCACCGAGGCGGTCAGCGGCACCAGCAGCGCGGCGGTGACGAGGCCGACCGCGCTCACGCGGGCGCGACGGATGGGACGAGTTCTCACGAGGACCTCCCGAGTAGATGACCAAGCGCCACCACTGTAGGCGTGAGGACCCGCCTCAGTGCCAGATAGAACTTGTTACAGTTCTGCGATGAAGCGCACGTACGTCGTCTCCGGTTCCGCCTCCGGGATTGGTGCCGCCACGGCCGCCCTGCTGCGCGACCGGGGTGGCCGGGTGATCGGCGTCGACCTGCGCGACGCCGACGTGGTCGCCGACCTGTCGAGCGCGGAGGGGCGTACGGCGGCCGTGGTTGAGGTGCGGGCGCTGACCGACGCGGTGCACGGCGTGGTGCCGTGCGCGGGCGTGGCCGGGCTGACCGGAGTCGACCCGGCGCTGGTGGTGTCGGTGAACTACTTCGGCGCGCTCGCGCTGGTGCGCGGGCTGCACGCCGAGCTGGCAGCTGCGGGCGGCGCGGGAGTGGTGCTGCTGGCGTCGAACTCGGTCACCTGCCAGCCCGGGTGGGCCGGCGACGTGGCCGACCTGTGCCTCGCCGGCGACGAGGACGCCGCCCGCGCCGCGGCCACGGCGACCGAGGCGGTGCAGGTCTACCCCGCCACCAAGGCGGCGCTGGCCTGGTGGGCCCGCCGCGAGGGTGTCGGCGCAGACTGGGCCGGTGCGGGCATCCGCGTCAACGCCGTCGCCCCCGGCCTGATCGCCACCCCGATGACCGACCGCCTGCGCGCCGACCCCGAGCTCGGCGTCTTCGCCGACTCCTACCCCACCGCGATCGGTCGCCCCGGCCGACCCGAGGAGGTCGCCGCCACCATCGGCTTCCTGCTCTCCGACGCGGCCTCGCTGGTTGTCGGGTCGGTGCTGTACGTCGACGGCGGCACCGACGCGATGCTGCATCCGAGGGTGCCGGTGGGGTGGCACCCCGGACCGGTCAACGGCACGTCACGCTGAGACCGAGGGCGCCCACGCGAAGACGTTGGTCCGACACCACGGTCCACTCCGTCTCCGGCAGCGCGCCGGTGACACGCAGGGTCACATCCGTCCCGACCAGCGCGGAGAGAAGACTCGGTGACAGGGTCGCGGAGCTGTTGGCCGACACCACGACCGGTATCTCCGGCTTCTCCACCACCTTGGCGGTGTAACTGAGGGATGTGGGGCGCGAGGACGGCGTCCAGCTCACGGTTGCTGAGGTGATGACCCCGAGTCCGATCACGCTGACCCCGGACGTCGAGCACTGCAGGTCCGGCGCAGCGAGACTCATGGCCGTGGCCTCGCCAGTCACGGTTCCCGTGTCGCCCCAGCTCGCGTCCACCCTGCCGGGGGTCAGCGCCACCAACCCGGTGATGGCGGCTGCGGCCAATGCGGCTGACGACCTCATGACTGGGCCGCCGTCACCACGAACGTCGGCGTCATCGTGGCCCCCTGCACGTCGTTGGGGGCCGCTTGCGCGAGCTCCAACGTGACGCACAGAGTCGTCGACTCGCCTGGCGCCAGCACCGCGCCACTCGGCACCACGGGCTCGGTCGTCTCGTCCAGGACGACCGTGAGCGCCTCCGTGCCGCCGGAGCAGGTCTCGTTCCGCGGATAGGTGGTAGCCCGAGCAGACGCAGTTGCGCCGACGTACGCCTTCACCGTGACCTGGGGCAACATCGATGCGACGCCGCTCGCCGGAACTCCGGTCGCTGCGCCAGTGACGGCATATGTGAACGGCGTCGTGCCGGCGTTGCTGATCGGGATGGACGCCGCAACCCTCTCCCCCGGCGCCATGTTGGTCATCTGCAGCGCCTTCCACGTGTAGCTGCTGGGATTGCCCTGCTGACCATCGACCTTCACGTCGAGCGAGCCGGCTGTCACCGTGCCGCCCTGCACGGTCGAGGTGTCGTTCCAGTAGGCCAGGGTGCCGGCGCCGCCCAGGGTCCCGACGAAGCCGACGGCCAGCAGCGCCCCGACTGGCAAGGCCGCCAGGCCGCGGCGCGGACGCTCGGCCCGGTGACGGACGCCGGTCATGTGGCAACCCGGACCGAAGGGCTTTCCGGACGTGTTCGGCGCCACCGACCACGCAGCAGCACGCCAATGGCGTACGCGAAGCAGCCCCCGGCTGCCACCCGAGTCATCAGCTCGTGCTGATCGGCAGAGAAGAGGATGTTCAGTCTTCCCAGCCACGGAATGGCGTACCAGACCTCGCCGCGCACCTGGACCGGCCTGACAGGCACCGCGTCCGGGCTCTCGTTGGCGTCTCCCTGCGTGCTGAAGACTCTCTCCCCGGTGCCGTCGTAGCCGATGCCCACCACCCGGTGGGTCACGACGGTCGGTTCACCGGAACGCAGCTGGAAGGTGATCGGGTCCCCGATCGCGATGTCCTCCGCCGCGACGGGGCGGACGACCACCAATGTGCCGGGCAGGTAGCTGGGCGCCATCGACCCGGTCAGCACCGTCATCGGGGTGGAGCCGGTCAGCCGCGGTACGAGTACCGCGGCTCCGACCACCGCCACCGCGAGGCCCAGCACGAGCCAGGACAAGATGCTGAGCATCGCGCACCACCAAGTGCGCACGTCGACCCCGTCAGGCCGTTTGCTTGACGGTGACCGTCAGGTCGTCAAGGACGGTTTTCAGCGGCACATTGGCGGTGCTGACCGGATCGGCGCCTTCCGACGGCGCAACCATCCTGCTATCCCCCACGAGCGAGTTGGAGTCGTTGTCCACGCCGGCACCGAAGGGCAGCTCGACCGTGATGACGACCTTCAGCACCTTCCCGGTGTCGGTCTGATCGAAGCCCCACGTCCCGTCGGTGGTCAGCGCGGTCGTCGCCGCAGCGTCGTCGACGACCGAGAAGACGGGATCCACGTCGATCTCCGCTCCCAATGTCGATCCATCATCGTCGTAGTCGTTGTTGACCGACAGCTCAGCATCCAAGACGCCCTCGACCCTGATGCCGTACGTGCAGGTCTGGGTGAGCTTGGTGCCGGGCACCACAAGAAACTCACCGAAGAGGTCCACGGTCGACTTCGCATCCGCCGGGTTACTCAACCACCCGCTGCACTTACGATCCAGCAAGTTGAGCGTGCCAGACTCGATCGTCCCGCCGTCCTCGGTCTGGGTGTCGTTCCAGAACGCGAGCGACCCGGCACCCCCCAGCAGCAGGCCAGCGCCTGCGACTCCCGCCAGCGCAGCCTTCGGCGATGTCCTCATCGGCCCTCCCAAGCCTCGTGGGGACACGCGAGTGCCTCCCCCCGTTTCGCACTATGGCGACGGGTGAGGTGGCCTACGTCCGAAATGAGAGGGATTTGTCCCAACCCGATCCGGAGATAGTCACAACGAGTCATGTCCCGATGGCTCTTGGGCCGACAACAGGGGAGGATCTTCGGCACCTGGTGCCGATGATCCTCCCCTGTCGTGCGGAGCGAAGCCCTAGAACATCAGTGCGGAGGCGGGGTCCTGCAGGAGACCGGCGACGTCGGCGAGGAAGCGCGAACCCTTCTCGCCGTCGATGTGGCGGTGGTCGAAGGAGAGCGCAAGCGTGGTCACGTCGCGCGCGACGATCTCGCCGGTGGTCTCGTCGATCCAGGGACGCTTGTTGATCGCGCCGAAGCACAGGATCGACGACTCGCCCGGGTTGATGATGGGCGTGCCCGCGTCGACGCCGAAGACGCCGACGTTGGTGATCGTGAAGGTCCCCTCGGCCATGTCGGCGGGCTGGGTCTTGCCCTGGCGGGCGGTGGCCGTCAGCTCGCCGAGCTCGGTCGCCAGCTCGACCAGCGAGAGGCTGTCGGCGTCCTTGACGTTGGGCACCACCAGGCCTCGGGGGGTCGCCGCGGCGATCCCGAGGTTCACGTAGTGCTTGTAGACGACCTCCTGCGCGGCGTCGTCCCAGAACGAGTTGATCTCGGGCGTACGCCGCATCGCCAGCAGCACCGCGCGGGCCAGGACCAGCAGCGGGCTGACCTTCACCTCGCGCAGCTCACGCCGAGCCTTGAGCCGCTCGAGGAGCTGCATGGTCGCGGTGACGTCGACGGTGACCCACTCGGTGACGTGCGGGCTGGTGAAGGCCGACTGGCTCATCGCCTGCGCCATCATCTTGCGCACGCCCTTGACCGGCTCGCGGGTCTCGCGCTCGCCGGTGGCGGGCTGGCTTCGAGACGGTCGCTGCGCGACCTCCTCAGCCTGCGTGCCGCCGACGGCGGCCTGGACGTCGTCGCGGGTGATCGAGCCCTGGGGGCCGGAGCCTGTCAGGGTGGTCAGGTCGACGCCGAGGTCCTTGGCCAGCTTGCGGACGGGGGGCTTGGCCAGGGCGCGGGTGGACGCTTGGTCTCGAGACGGTTGCTGCGCAACCTCCTCGACCCCCGGGCGGTCGACCACCGATCGGGCGGGGACGGGCTCCTCGTCGGTCTCCTCCTCGACGGGCGGCGCTGCGCCCGGCTCGAAGGCAGCCTGGGCCTGGCGGTTGGCGGCGGCCGCGCCGGCGCCGTGCCGCGCCCGGCGGGTCGGGCCGCGGTCGGCCTTGTTGCGACCGACCAGGCTCTCGCCCTCCCCGCCGCCGCTGGCGGCGGGGTTGGAGAGGTCGATCTCCATCTCGGGCGCCGGGGTGCCCGAGCTGGCGCCGGGCTGGGGTGCCGGCGCGCCGCCCGCGACCGCGGGCTCCTCGGCACCGACGCGGATGATCGGGGTGCCCACCGGCACGGTCTCGCCCTCGGGGACGAGCAGGGCGGTGACCTCGCCGGCGAACGGCGAGGGCAGCTCGACCAGCGACTTGGCGGTCTCGATCTCGACGACCACGTCGTTGATCTCGATGACGTCGCCGACCTTGACCTTCCAGGTCACGATCTCGGCCTCGGTGAGGCCCTCGCCCACGTCGGGCAGCTTGAACTCAGGCATGCGCGTGCTCCTTCGAGGCTCTCAGTAGGCCAGGGTGCGGTCGACGGCGTCGAGGACCCGGTCGAGGTCGGGGAGGAAGTCCTCCTCGATCCGCGAAGCGGGGTACGGCGTGTCGAAGCCACCGACGCGCAGCACCGGCGACTCCAGCGAGTAGAAGCACTCCTCGGTGATCCTGGCTGCCACCTCGGAGCCGATGCCGAGGTTGACGTGCGCCTCGTGGGTGATCACGGCGCGGCCGGTGCGGCGCACCGACTCGTAGACCGGGCCCATGTCGAGCGGCGAGAGGGTGCGCAGGTCGATGACCTCGAGCGAGCGACCCTCGGTGGCGGCGGCCTCGGCCGCCGACATCGCCGTCTTCACGGTGGGCCCGTAGGCCAGCACGGTGACGTCCTCGCCGCGGCGTACGACGCGCGAGGTGAAGAGCGGCTCGGGGGTCGCGGACTCGTCGAGCTCGGCCTTCTCGGCGTGGTACTGCCGCTTGGGCTCCAGGAAGATGACCGGGTCGTCGGAGGCGATGGCCTGCTGCATCATCCAGTAGCCGTCGACGGGGTTGGAGCAGGCCACGACCTTGAGCCCCGGGGTGTGCGCGAACTGCGCCTCGGGCGACTCGCTGTGGTGCTCGACCGCGCCGATGCCGCCACCGAAGGGGATCCGGATGACCATCGGCATCGGCGAGCGGCCCTTGGAGCGGTAGTGCATCTTCGCGACCTGGCACACGATCTGGTCGTAGGCGGGGTAGACGAAGCCGTCGAACTGGATCTCCACCACGGGGCGGTAGCCGCGCAGCGCCAGGCCCACCGCGGTGCCCACGATGCCCGACTCGGCCAGCGGCGAGTCGATGACGCGGTCCTCGCCGAAGTCCTTCTGCAGGCCGTCGGTGATCCGGAAGACGCCGCCGAGCTTGCCGACGTCCTCACCCATCACCAGGACCTTGGGGTCGTCCTCCATGGCCTTGCGCAGGCCCATGTTGAGCCCCTTGGCCAGGGTGATCTTCTGCGTGCTGGCGGACATCAGCGGGCCTCCTCGAAGGTCTCGAGGTACGCCGCGAAGCCGTCGCGCTGGGCGACCAGCTCCTCGGGCATGTCGGCGTACACGTGGTCGAACATCTGCATGGCCTTGGGGTCCGGCATCGACTTGCAGCCCTCGCGCAGGTGCGCGCCGAGGTCGTCGGCCTCCTTCTTGAGGTCGTCGACGAACTCGGTGTCGATCAGGCCGTTGCGGCGCAGGTAGGCCTCCACGCGCGCGATCGGGTCCTTGAGCTTCCAGCTCTCGACGTCGTCGCTGAGCCGGTAGCGGGTGGGGTCGTCGGTCGTGGTGTGCGCGCCCATCCGGTAGGTGTAGGCCTCGACGAAGGTCGGCCCCTGGCCGTCGCGGGCGCGCTGCAGCGCCGCCTGGGTCACGGCGTACGTCGCCATCACGTCGTTGCCGTCGACGCGCACGCCCGGGAAGCCGAAGCCCAGCGCGCGCTGGTAGAGCGGGATGCGGGTCTGGCGCTCGATGGGCTCGGAGATCGCCCACTGGTTGTTCTGGCAGAAGAAGACGACCGGCGCGTTGTAGGAGGCCGCGAAGATGAAGGCCTCGTTGACGTCGCCCTGGCTCGAGGCGCCGTCGCCGAAGTGCGCCACGACGGCCGCGTCGCGCTCGGGGTCGCCGGTGCCGACGACGCCGTCGCGCTGCATGCCCATGGCGTAGCCGGTGGCGTGCAGGGTCTGGGCGCCGATGACGATCGTGTAGAGGCCGAAGTTGAACTCGGCCGGGTCCCAGTTGCCGTGGTCGACGCCGCGGAAGAGGCCCAGCAGGCTCAGCGGGTCGATGCCCTTGCAGTAGGCCACGCCGTGCTCGCGGTAGGTCGGGAAGACGTAGTCCTGCGGGCGCAGCGCGCGGCCGGCGCCGATCTGGGCGGCCTCCTGGCCCAGCAGCTGGGCCCAGATGCCGAGCTCGCCGTGGCGCTGCAGCGCGGTGGCCTCGGTGTCGATGCGCCGGGTCAGGACCATGTCGCGGTAGAAGCCGCGCAGCTGCTCGGCGCTGAAGTCCATGTCGAACTCGGGGTGGTGCACCCGCTCGCCCTCGGGCGTCAGCAGCTGCACGAGCTCGGGGCCGCCGTCGTTCTGCGAGGGGCCGAACACCTCGGCGAGGTCGGGGCCGAATCCGTCGCGGTTCTGGCCGCGTTCGGTGGCGGGATCGGGCACGGGGCACACTCCATTCGAGTCACGGGCTAGCGGGGTCTCCGCAGGCCGCACGTGGTCCGGGCCTGGCTCGGCGCGGGGTGGTGCGCCATCGTGCCAGGGGTCTGTGACCCGGACCACACGAGTAGCGCAAACCTACCGAACCGGTCGGCGCGCTCGCCAATCACCCACCCACCCGGATCGGCCGTGCCCGCTACCGTCGAGGCATGTCGACCTCACCGGTGCACACCTCCCTGACCGTGCAGGCTCCCCCTGCCACCGTGTTCGCGATCCTCAGCGACCCGCGCCAGCACCCGCGCATCGACGGCTCGGGCACCGTGCAGGGCACGGTCTCCGGCCCGGACCGGTTGGTGCTGGGCTCGGAGTTCGGGATGTCGATGAAGCAGGGCGCGCCGTACAAGATCACCAACAAGGTCGTCGAGTACGACGAGGACCGGCTGATCGCGTGGCGGCACAAGGGCCTGCACCGCTGGCGCTACGAGCTGGAGCCGACCGGCGACGGCGGCACCCGCGTCACCGAGACCTGGGACATCACCCGCTACCCCGCCCCCGTGCGTGCGGTCTTCCGGGCGCTGTTCGCGAAGCGGACCCAGGCCGCGATCGAGGCGACGCTGCCCAAGCTCAAGGACGCCGCCGAGGCCGACGCGGGCGTGCACTGATGTCGATCCGCACGGGCACCGAGGTCCGGTGGTCGTGGGGCAACGGCTCGGCGACCGGCAAGGTCACCGAGGTCCACCACGGCGACGTCTCGCGCACCACCAAGGGTCAAGAGATCACTCGGCACGGCAGCGAGGACAACCCGGCGTACGTCATCGAGCAGGAGGACGGGACGGTCGTGCTCAAGCTGCGCAGCGAGGTCGAGCGCGCCGACTGACGGCTCGTCCGACTAGCGCCACGCCGACTCGAGCACCCGCGACGCGTGCTCCAGCGTCCACGGGTCCTCCGTGTCGACCATCCTGGTGATCACACCGGTCACCAGCGCGAGCAACGCGTCGGTGGCCAGCTCGTCGCGCTCACGTCCGAGCTGCTCGCGGGCCCACTCGACCGCGCGCCGCTCGCCCTCGAGGGCCACACCCAGACCGGGGAGCATGGCCACGTCGCTGCGAGCCAGCTCGCGCCAGGCCCCCCACTGCCGCTCGTGCGAGAGCTCCTGCTCGTGGTCGGGCAGCAGCAGCGCCGGCCCGCGCCGCTCCGGCGCCGCGAGGTACCAGCGCTCGGACCAGCGCTGGTTCCAGGCCCGCACGTGGTCGCGCGCCGCCTGCACGCAGGCACGCCGCAGCATCTCGGACCGGTTGCCGTACTCGTGCATGAGCGTGCCGGGACTGATCCGCACGACCGCCGCGATCTGGCGCTGGCTGGGGCCGCGCAGCCCGCTCTCGACGACCAGGGCGTTGATCGCGTCCAGGACGTCGGAGGTGCGGCTGAACTCGTGGAGGGGGCGCATGGCGGGAGTCGACCACTCCGAGCGGGCCGACGCGAGCGCTCCTCCACAGGGGCCAGCCCCGCTCCGCCGACACCCCCACCCTCCCCGTTCGTCGATCGGTTGATCAACGACCGGTGTCGTTGATCAACCGATCGACGAACTGGAGAAGGGGGTCCGTGCGGGGAGCGGCCGGGGCCTCAGAACCGGTCGCGGTCGTGCGGGGTGTGCCAGAGCGACTCGTCGGGTCCCTTGGGCACGATGCCGGTGGGGTTGATGTCGCTGTGCACCACGTAGTAGTGCGCCTTGATCTGGTCGAAGTCGATGGTGTCGCCGAACTCCGGGATCGAGTAGAGGTCGCGCGCGTAGCCCCACAGGTTCGGCATCTCGGTGAGCTTGTTGCGGTTGCACTTGAAGTGGCCGTGGTAGACCGCGTCGAAGCGCACCAGCGTGGTGAAGAGCCTCACGTCGGCCTCGGTGACCGTGTCGCCCATCAGGTAGCGCCGCTCGCCGAGGCGCTCCTCGAGCCAGTCGAGCGCGGTGAAGAGACGGTCGTACGCCGCCTCGTAGGACTCCTGGTCGCCGGCGAAGCCGCAGCGGTAGACACCGTTGTTGACCTCGGTGAAGATCCGCTGCATCACCTCCTCCATCTCCTCCCGGCTCTCGGCCGGCCAGAGGTCGGGGGCGTCGGGGCGGTGGTGCTCGCTCCACTCGAAGAACAGGTCGTGGGTGATCCACGGGAAGTCGTTGGTGACCAGCTTGCCCGACTCGACCTCGACCATGGCCGGCACGGTGATGCCGCGCGGGTAGTCGGGGAAGCGTGCGAAGTAGGCCTCCTGCAGGCGCTCGATGCCCAGCACCGGGTCCTTGCCCCCGGGGTCGAGGTCGAAGGTCCACGAGCGCTTGTCGTGGGTGGGCCCGGGCATGCCGAGCGAGATGACCTCCTCGAGGCCCAGCAGCCCGCGCACGATGATCGAGCGGTTGGCCCACGGGCAGGCCTTGGCCGCGACCAGGCGGTAGCGACCCGGCTCGGCCGGCCACAGCTCGCCCTCGACCGGACCGTGCTCGGGTCGCCTGGCGTCCCGGGTGATCCGGTCGGGCACGTAGTTCATGTCGCGGTCGAACCCGCCGGCCTCGACGTAGGTGGGCTTCAGGTCGTCGCTCATTCCTCCAAGGCTAGGTGAACGCTCAACCACCGGGTTCATCCCCGGTCCACCTCTGGCTCACCCCCCGAGGAACGAGCGCGCCACCTCGAGCAGCCGGTCGTTGGCCTCGACCTCGCCGATGGAGACCCGACAGCCCTCGCCCGCGAAGGGACGCACGACGATCCCGGCCTCGTCACAGGCCGCCGCGAACTCCGCGGTGCGCTCGCCGAGGGCGAACCAGACGAAGTTGCCCTGGGCGTCGGGGACCTCCCAGCCGGCCGCACGCAGGCCGGCCTCGACCCGGTCACGCTCGACGACCAGCGCGTCGACCCGCGCCAGCAGCTCCTCGCCGGCCTCCAGCGAGGCGACCGCGGCGGCCTGCGCCACCGCGGAGACGCCGAAGGGCAGCGAGACCGCCCGCAGCGCGCCGGCGACCTCGGGCTGCGCGACGGCGTACCCGACCCGGAAGCCCGCCAGGCCGTAGGCCTTGGAGAAGGTGCGGAAGAGCACCACGTTGGGGTGCGCGCGGTAGGTGGCGAGGCCGTCGACAGCGTCGTCCATCCGCACGAACTCCAGGTAGGCCTCGTCGACCACGGCCACCACGTGCTCGGGCACCCGCGCCAGGAAGGCGTCGAGCTCGGCCTGGCTGACCGCCGGGCCGGTCGGGTTGTTGGGGGTGCAGACCATCACGACCCGGGTGCGCTCGGTGATCGCCTCGGCCATCGCGTCGAGGTCGTGGCGCCCGTCGGCGCGCAGCGGCACCTGGACCGAGCGGGCACCGGCCGCGGTGACCGCGATCGGGTAGGCCTCGAAGGAGCGCCACGCGTAGACGACCTCGTCGCCGGGCTCGCAGAAGGCCTGGAGCAGCTGGTAGATCAGCGCCACCGAGCCGGTCGCGGCCGCCAGGTCCTCCACCGGCACGCCCAGCCGCTCGGCCAGCGCCTCGTAGAGCGCCCTGCTGCCCATGTCGGGGTAGCGGTTCATCACCTCGACCGCGCGCGTCGCGGCCTCCACCACGCCCGGCAGCGGCGGGTAGGGGTTCTCGTTGCTGGAGAGCTTGTACGCCGTCAGGCCGGGGCGCGGGGTGGGCGGCTTGCCGGGGACGTAGGCCGGGATGTCGCCGATGTGCGCGCGCGGCCGAGGCGTCGTGGGGGTGCTCATGGCGTCACCCTAGTCAGCGCGCCCGGGACGCTCCGCTCAGGCTCGTCGGGCCCGCCACGGCCGCAGCACGAGCACCAGCACCAGCCCCGCGGCCACCCCCAGCGCAGCACCCGTGACGTTGTCGACCACGTCGGTGACGTCGCAGGCCCGGTCGATGCGGGCCAGCTCGAGCTGGGTCCACTCGATGGCCACCGAGTACGCCGCCAGCGCCAGCAGCCCGATCGGCACCGTGACCCACCCCGAGCGCCAGCGCGCCGCCACCACGACCAGCAGCGCCCCCGACGGCACGAAGACCAGCACGTTGAGCAGCCGCTGGCCGCCCGAGAAGATCCAGAACCCCTCCGGGGCCGGGCCGCCGAGGTCGAAGGAGCACGAGCCCATCCGCTCGTCGGCGTAGACGACCTCGGTCGCCCCGTCCGCAGGCAGCAGCGTGACCAGCGCGATCACCGCCAGCGACCAGAGCAGCCCGCCCAGCGACCAGGCCCAGACGACCCCGGTACGCCGCTGCAGGGCCAGCGTGATCACCAGGCAGACCAGCCCGGACAGGAAGGCCCCGGCGAGCATCGCCTCCACACCACCGACCGGGAACACGCCCGCAGCCTACGGAACCCACCACCTGACACACTCGGGACCGTGCGCTTCGTGACCTGGCTCCTGACCAACGCCATCGCCCTCGCGGCGGCCGCCTGGCTGCTCGACGGGATCCGCTTCACCCCCCGCAACGCCGAGCTGGCCGACAAGGTCCTGCCCCTGCTGCTGGTCGCCGCGATCCTCGGCACCGTCAGCGCGGTGCTCAAGCCCGTGCTCAAGCTGCTGTCGCTGCCGCTGATCATCCTGACCCTGGGACTGTTCCTAGTGGTCATCAACGCCGCGATGCTGCTGCTCACCGACGAGATCGCCCAGCTGCTCGACATCGGGTTCCGGGTCACCGGCTTCTGGCCCGCGGTGGGCGGCGCGGTCGTGATCACCGTGGTGACCTGGGCCGTCGACAACGTGATCGGCTCCGAGCGGTGAGGCCCGCCCCCGGCGAGCTGCCCGCGCCCCGGGAGCCGGGGCGCTACGCCGTCGCGCTGGTCTGCCTCGGCAACATCTGCCGCTCGCCGATGGCCGACGTCGTGCTGACCCGGCGCGTCGACGACGCCGGCCTGGCGGCGCGCGTCAGCGTCGCCAGCGCCGGCACCGCCGGCTGGCACACCGGCAAGCCGATGGACTCCCGCGCCGCCGCGACGCTGCTGGCCGCCGACCACGACCCCAGCGCCCACCGGGCCCGCCAGGTCGACCCGCACTGGCTCGACCAGCACGACCTGGTGCTGGCGATGGACGAGCAGAACCTCGCCGACCTCGGCGGCCGCAGCGAGCGGGTGCACCTCTTCCGCGACCACGACCCCGTCGGCACCGGTGGCGAGGTGCCGGACCCCTACTACGGTGGGGACCAGGGGTTCGAGGAGGTGCTTGCCATGGTGGAGCGCACGAGCGCTGCGCTCGTCTCCGCGCTGCAGCGGGCGACGGGGCTGCCATGACGCGCCAGCCCGTGATCGCCCGTCGCGCCGAGGAGCTGCTCGGCTCCGCGGTGGTCGCCACCGCCCCGGTCGCCGGCGGCGACGTGGCCCGCGCCACCAAGCTGCGGCTCTCCGACGGCACCACCGCGCTGATGAAGACCCTCTCGCAGGCGCCGCCGGGCTTCTTCGAGACCGAGGCGGCCGGCCTGCGCTGGCTCGCCGAGACCGCGCCCGAGGGCGTGCAGGTGCCGGCCCTGCTGGCCGCCGACAGCGACTGCGTGATCCTGCGCTGGATCGAGCCCGGACGGGTCAGCGCCGAGGCCGCCGCCGACCTGGGCCGCGCGCTGGCCGCCACCCACCGCGCCGGCGCGCCGGCGTACGGCGCCGAGCGGGACGGGTTCATCGCCCGGCTGCCGCTGCCCCAGCGCAGCGCCGACACGTGGGCGGAGTTCTACGCGGTGCGCCGGGTGCTGCCCTACCTCAAGCTGGCCCGCGACCGCGGCGCCGTCACCGACGCCCACGTCGCCACCATCGAGCGGCTGGTCGGCCGACTGACCACGCTGCTGCCCGACGAGCCGCCCGCCCGCCTGCACGGCGACCTGTGGAACGGCAACGTGCTCTGGGGCACCGACACCACCAGCGGCGCCGCCCCCGGCGCCCCGGCCTCCCCCTGGGTCGTCGACCCGGCGCCGTACGGCGGGCACCGCGAGGTCGACCTGGCGATGCTGGCCCTCTTCGGGCTGCCGCACCTGCCGGTGGTGCTCTCGGCCTACGACGAGGCCCACCCGCTCGCCGACGGCTGGGAGGACCGGGTGGCGCTGCACCAGCTCTTCCCGCTCCTCGTGCACGCCTGCCTGATGGGCGGCGGGTACGGCGCCCGCGCCGCCGACCTGGCCTCCCGCTACCTCTGAACCTCGCTCAGCAGCGCCGTCATCGACGCCGGTAGACCGCCCGCAGCGTGGTCGTGCCCGGCCCGGCGGTCACCACGTGGCTGCGCCCGCCCCCGTCGGACCAGCGCTTGAAGCGCCAGGCCCGGCCGCGGTGCCGCTGCTTGCGCGGGGCGGTGAGGCTGACCTGGGAGCCCTCGATGAAGGTGCCCGTCCACCCCGTCCGGTGCTTCTCGCCCGCCACCACGACCCGCAGCCCGCGGGGCCTGGTGCGAACCCGCAGGTCGGCCGTGCTCGGGTCGAGCCGCACCGACTCGGTGCTGCTCAGCCCGCGCGCATCGGTAGCCCGGTACTGCACCAGCAGGTGCGAGGGGTGCTCGTGGTCGGGTGCGACGACGTCGGGGTCGGTGCCGGTGCCGAGCAGCTCGTGGGAGTGGCACACGCTCGGGCAGTGCCGCACCACCACCGACCACGACACGTCGACGTCCGAGCCGTCGGGGTCGACCGCGGTGGCGCCCAGCTCGATCCGGTCGCCGACCGCCCACTGCCGGCCCGCGCTCGGGTCGCCCACCTCGATCTCCGGCGGGCCCAGGTCGCCGGGGTGCAGGCGCAGGGTGGCCACGTCGCTGGCCTGTCCGTCGCCGACCCGCACGTGCACCAGGGCGTCGCGGTCGTCGTCGTAGGTCCAGGAGGCCCGCAGCCCGGTGGCGTCGTCGAACTCCAGGTCGCCGTCGAGGTCCCACTCGTAGGTCAGGTCGTCACCGTCGGGATCGGTGGAGGCGCCGGCGTCGAGGGCCACCGTGAGCGGCAGCCCGCCCCAGGTGCGGTCGGCGTCGATGGCCGCTCGCGGCATCCGGTTGCCACGGGCGAAGTGGATGCGCCGCAGCGACCCGCCCCGCTCCTCGAAGCTGCCGACCTCGTCGACGCCGAGGCTGAGGTAGTAGAGGTCGCCCTCGGGGCCGGTGAGCAGGTCGACCGGGCTGGCGGCGCTCTCGAGGAACGGCTGCACCCGGTCGGGGTCGGGCAGCCCGTCGTCGCCGGCCTTCATCACCCAGATGCACTGCCGCGAGAAGTCGGAGAAGAACAGCGCCCCGTCGTAGCGCGCGGGGTAGGTCGCGCTGGCCGGGACCTGCACCCCCGAGACCGACGAGGAGCCGGTCGGGCAGCTCTCGCCGGCGACCGTCGAGGTGCGCGGGTAGGCGAAGTACGGCTCGCT
This sequence comes from Nocardioides cremeus, assembly GCF_030518195.1. Lineage (GTDB taxonomy): Bacteria > Actinomycetota > Actinomycetes > Propionibacteriales > Nocardioidaceae > Nocardioides > Nocardioides cremeus. The sequence goes on along the minus strand of NZ_JAULSC010000001.1, from coordinate 149,683 downwards.
CGCCGAGCGCTCGGCGTAGAGCGACTCGCACAGCGGCAGGTCGAGCGAGGCGAACGCCGGGTTGCGGCCCGGTCCCTCGTAGCAGGGCCAGCCGAAGTTCTCGGCGTCCCCACCGACGCGGAACCGGTTGATCTCCTCGAAGCCGCTCTGCCCCACGTCGCCGAGCCAGACCTCGGGCTCGGCGGCCCCGGCGCCGGGCCGGAAGGCGAAGCGGAACGGGTTGCGCATGCCGTAGGCCACGATCCGCTCCGCGTTGAGGTTGCCGTCGCCCGCGTACGGGTTGCCCGGGGCGCCGAGCCCGGTGTCGGGGTCGATGCGGATCACGCTGCCCGACAGCCCGACCAGGTCGCCGCGGGTGCGGATGTCCTGCGAGCGCAGCGAGCCGCCCTCGAGCTCGGGGTCGTCACAGGGGTTCGAGCCGTTCGCCCAGTACGGCGCCGCCACCTGCCCGTGGTCGACCTGCGAGTAGTGCGCGCCCTCGCCGGCGCTGGCGTAGAGGTAGCCGTCGGGGCCGAAGTGCAACGAGCCGGTGGCGTGGCTGGGGTACTGCATGCACCATTCCTCGACCAGCACGTCCTCCTGCCCGCTCATCCGCCAGGACCCGTCGACGGCCTCCGCGGTCAACCGGCTGAGCCGGCCGCTGGCCAGGCAGCCGCTGGCCTCGGCGCCCGGCCCGCCGTCGGCGGGGTCGGGGCACTCGTCGAAGTAGGTGCCGGGGGTGCCCCAGCGGGGCGCCGGCCCCGGGTCGCCCAGGATGTGGTCGTAGGCGTAGAGCACGTAGACGAACGGGCGCTGCGGGAACGCGGGGTCGACGGCCAGGCCCAGCATGCCGCGGTCGAAGAGGTTGTTGACCTCGACGTTGAGGTCGGCGAAGACCGAGGGCGTGGCCCCGGGCCCCTCGGCCACCTTGACCACCCCGCTCTTCTCGGCCACGAAGATCTCGCCGTCGGGCGCGAAGGCCGCCGCGGTGGGGATGTAGAGCCCGTCGAGCACGACCCGCTCCTCGAAGCGCTCCGGCAGCCGCGGCGCCGCCGTGCTGTGCTGCGTGGGGCCGGGCTGCGCGGCACGCTCACCGGCGAAGCCCATCGAGTCGGGCGGTGGCCCCGGCCGCGGCTCGACCGCGCCCATGCCCAGCAGGAGCGGCAGCGCGAGCGCGCCCACCGCGAGTCGGTGCAGCTTCATCGAGGCCCCCATGGATGTCCCAGCACCGTAGGCCGCTCGCGGGCCCGCTGTCTGCGGTTCACGCCCCCCTACTCTCAGCCAGGACTCTCAGCCTGGACTCAGGGCTTCCTGGCACAGTGGAGCCGTGACCGCTCCCGACGCCCCCACGACCAGCCGGTCCACGGTGCTCGTGGTCGACGACGACAAGGCCGTGCGCGAGTCGCTGCGCCGCTCGCTGGAGTTCAACGGCTACGCCGTCGCGCTGGCCACCGACGGCGCCGAGGCGCTGGCCGGCATCGCCTCCGCCCGACCCGACGTGGTCGTGATGGACGTGATGATGCCCCGACTCGACGGCCTGGAGACCACGCGCGCGCTGCGCGCCTCGGGCAACGACGTGCCGATCCTGGTGCTGACCGCCCGCGACGCCGTCGGCGACCGGGTCGACGGCCTCGACGCCGGCGCCGACGACTACCTGACCAAGCCCTTCGCGCTGCAGGAGCTGCTGGCCCGGCTCCGGGCGCTGCTGCGCCGCACGGTGCCGGTCGCCGGCGACGACGAGGAGACCCTCGCCTTCGCCGACCTGAGCATGAACACCGCCACCCGCGAGGTGCGCCGCGGCGAGCGGCTGATCGAGCTGACCCGCACCGAGTTCGCGCTGCTCGAGATGTTCCTGCGCCGACCCCGCCGGGTCCTCGAGCGCTCGTTCATCCTCGAGGAGGTCTGGGGCTACGACTTCCCCACCACCGCCAACTCCCTCGAGGTCTACGTCGGCTACCTGCGCCGCAAGACCGAGGCCGAGGGCGAGAGCCGCCTGCTGCACACCGTGCGCGGCGTCGGATACGTGCTGAAGGAGTCATGAGGCCCGCCCCCGGGCCGTCGGGACGCACCGGCTTCCGGCGCTCGCTGGCCGGGCGGGTGACCCTGCTGACCACGATGGCCGTGGGCCTGACCGTGGCGCTGGTCGCCGCCGGCGCCTACCTGACGATGCGCCTGCAGCTGCAGGACACCCTCGACGAGTCGCTGCTCGACCGGGCCCAGGCGGCGGCCAGCGCCGACGCGCTGCAGCAGCTGACGGTGGCCAACGACATCCCCTCGTGGGCGCTGGGTGCCGGCGACATCCGCATCGCCTTCCTCACCGCTGGCCCCGAGCCCGAAGTCGTCTCGGCCGACCGCGACCCCGACGCGGCCCGCATCGCGCTCGGCGCCCCCGAGACGCGGGTCGCCGTGCAGGGGCAGGGCTCGAGCCTGCGCACCGTCGAGGCCGGCGGCGAGCGGTTCCGCGTCGTCGCCGTGCCGGCCCAGACCCGGGGCCAGGCCCTGGTCATCGCCCAGTCGCTCGACGCGCAGGAGAAGGTGATGGCCAAGGTCGGCGTGGTCACCCTCCTGCTCGGGCTGGCCGGCGTGGTGCTGGCCGGCTTCGCGGGCTGGGGCGTGGCCCGCAACGGCCTCAAGCCCGTACGCCGCCTCACCGGGGCCGTCGAGACCATCGCGCGCACCGAGCAGCTCACCCCGATCCCGGTCGAGGGCGACGACGAGATCGCCCGGCTCTCGACCAGCTTCAACCAGATGCTGGCCGCGCTCGAGGCCTCCCGCGACCGGCAGCGCCGCCTGGTCGCCGACGCCGGGCACGAGCTGCGCACCCCGCTGACCTCGCTGCGCACCAACATCGACCTGCTCAGCCAGGCCACCGCGGCCGACGACGACCCGCACGCGCTGCAGCTGCCCCCCGAGGCCCGCCAGGAGCTGATGGACGACGTCCGCGCCCAGACCGAGGAGCTGACCACCCTGATCGGCGACCTGGTCGAGCTGGCCCGCGACGAGCCGCTGGCCCACGTCGTGGGCACGGTCGACCTCGCCGAGCTCGTCGAGCACGCCGTGGCCCGGGTGCGGCGGCGCGCCCCGGCGGTGCGCTTCGAGGTCGACACCGAGGCCTGGGAGGTGGTCGGCGAGTCCGGCACCCTCGAGCGTGCGGTCACCAACCTGCTCGACAACGCGGCCAAGTGGAGCCCCGACGGCGGCACCGTGCGGGTGCGCCTCGCCGAGGGCGTGCTCTCGGTCGACGACGAGGGCCCCGGCATCGCCGAGCACGACCGCCCGCACGTCTTCGAGCGCTTCTACCGCGCCGACGAGTCCCGCTCCATGCCGGGCTCAGGGCTGGGCCTGGCGATCGTGGCGCAGGCCGCCGAGCGGCACTCCGGCACGGTGCGCGCCGAGGCGTCGGCGTACGGCGGGGCGCGGCTGGTGCTGCAGGTGCCCGGGAGCCCTCCCGGGGCGCGCGACCTCTAGGGTCTCGCGCGTGGACCTCTCCTTCTTCACCAGCGACGGCGACACCCTCGTGCCGACCCCGATGGCGCTGAGCAGCTGGTCGGACGACCAGCTGCACGGGGTCGCCGTCAGCGGCGCCCTGGGCCGGGCCGCCGAGCGGGCGGTCGCGGACCTCGGGCGCGCCGAGCTGGTGCCGGTGCGCCTGACCGTCGACCTCTTCCGGGCCACCCGGATGCGTGCCTGCCGCCTCGAGACCACGGTGGTGCGCGAGGGGCCGCGGCTGTGCCTGGTCGACGTGCACCTGCACCAGGACACCGGCGGGGACGGTGACGGGGACCAGGAGCAGGTCACCACCGCGCGGGCCTCGGTGCTGTTCCTGCGCACCGGCGAGGCCCCGACCGGCGAGGTGTGGATGCCCCAGGACGCCCCGCAGCCGCCCCCGCTGGAGGTCGCACCGGCCTCCGACGAGCCGCACGTGCCCTACCTGCGCAGCGACGCCGACTGGTCGCAGAACTTCCGCGAGCACCAGAACGCCGGGCGCAAGACCACCTGGAACACCCCGCCCTCGATCGTGTCGGGCGAGCCGCTGACCGGCTTCCAGGCCGCGGCCGCGATGGCCGACGGCACCAGCCTGACCAGCAACTGGGGCAGCCGCGGCGTCGAGCACATCAACGCCGACATCACCCTGACCCTGGCGCGTCGTCCGGTCGGGGTCACGGTGGGCCTCCACGCCAGCGACCGGGTCGAGCACGACGGCATCGCTGTGGGCACCGCGACCCTCTTCGACCGCGAGGGCCGCTTGGGCACCACCGTGGTCACCGCGATGACCAACACCCGCCGCTCGGTCGACCTGGGCTCCGACGAGCGGGCCCGCGGCGACGACGTCTGAGGCCGACCGGCCGCGGGCTCAGACCTCCGGCGTGGTGGTGCCGGTGTCGCGCCACTCCCGCTCGAAGGGCAGTCGCCAGGCACGCGGGGCGATCAGCTGGTGGATCGCGTTGGGGCCCCACGAGTCGGCGGGGTAGCTGCGCACCGGCGGCGGGTCCTCGAGCAGCGGGGTCGACTTCGCCCACAGCTCCTCGATGCCCTCCGAGGTGGTGAACAGGGTGTGGTCGCCGCGCATCGCGTCGTGGATCAGCCGCTCGTAGGCCTCCAGCACCAGCCCCGAGGCGGGGGTGTCGTGGGTGGCGAACTGCATCGAGAGCTTCTCGAGCTTCATCCCCGGCCCCGGGCGCTTGCCGTAGAACGACAGCGACATCCGCGACTGGTCGGCCAGGTCGAAGGTGAGGTGGTCGGGGCCGTGGGTGCCCGCGCCCGAGCCGGAGGGGAACATCGTCAGCGGCGGCTCCTTGAACGCGATCGAGATGATCCGGGCGCTGTCGGCCAGCTTCTTGCCGGTGCGCAGGTAGAACGGCACGCCGGCCCAGCGCCAGTTGTCGATCTCGACGCGCAGCGCCACGAACGTCTCGGTCTCGGAGTCGTCGGCGACCTCCTCCTTGCCGCGGTAGCCGGCGTACTGCCCGCGCACCACGTGGTGCGGCTCAATCGGCTTCATCGACCGGAAGACCTTGAGCTTCTCGTCGCTGATCGGGTCGGGCGTCAGCGACGTGGGCGGCTCCATGGCCATGAAGGTCAGCACCTGCATCAGGTGGGTGACCACCATGTCGCGGTAGGCGCCGGTCGCCTCATAGAAGGACGTGCGGCCCTCGAGGCCGAGCGTCTCGGGCACGTCGATCTGCACGTGGTCGATGAAGTTGCGGTTCCAGATCGGCTCGAAGAGGCCGTTGGCGAAGCGGAAGGCCAGGATGTTCTGGGCGGCCTCCTTGCCCAGGAAGTGGTCGATGCGGAAGACCTGCGACTCGTCGAAGACCTCGTGCACGCGGGCGTTGAGCGCCTTCGCGGACTCCAGGTCGGTGCCGAAGGGCTTCTCCATCACCACCCGCGAGCGCTCCACCAGGTCGCACTCGTCCAGCTGGTGCAGCACGTCGAGCGCCGCGCTGGGCGGCACCGACAGGTAGTGCAGGCGGCGCTTGTCGTGGATGTCGCCGGGCAGCTGGGTCTCGGCACGGTAGACCTCGTCGCGCAGCGCCTCGGAGCCGGCCGTCTGCGAGACGTAGCTCAGCATCGCGGCGAAGGAGTGCCAGGTGTCGGAGTCGAAGTCGTCCTTGGCGAACTCCTGGCACGACTTGCGCGCCAGCGCCACGAACTCCTCGTCGCTCATGTCCTCCAGGGAGGTCCCGACGATCTTCGCGTCGCGCAGCAGGTCGGCCTGGTAGAGGTGCAGCAGCCCCGGCAGGAGCTTGCGCCGGGCCAGGTCCCCGGTCGCGCCGAACAGGACGACGACGTGCGGCTTCTCCATGGACACGAGGCTAACGGTCCCCGCTCACCCCGTGGGGCCCCCGTCGTCGAAGACCGCCAGCAGCCGCTCGGCCTTGACCCGCGCCTCGGCCCACTCGGCCGCGGCGTCGGAGAGCACCGTCACCCCGCCTCCGGTGCCCAGGCGCCAGGTGCCGTCACCGCGGGTGCTCAGCGCCCGGATCACCACCCCGAGGTCGGCGCGCCCGTCGGCGCTGACCCACCCGAAGGCACCGGCGTACGCACCGCGGGGGGTGGCCTCGACGGCGTCGATCACCTGCATCGTGCGCAGCTTGGGCGCCCCGGTCATCGACCCCGCGGGGAACAGCGAGCGCAGCGCCCCGACCGTGCTCACGTCGTCGCGCAGCCGGCCCGAGACGACGCTGACCAGCTGGTGCACGCTCGCGTAGGTCTCGACCTCCATCAGCACCGGGACCCGCACCGACCCCGGCTCGCAGACGCCCGCCACGTCGTTGCGCAGCAGGTCGACGACCATCAGGTTCTCTGCGCGCTGCTTGGGGTCGCGGGCCAGCTCCTCGCGCAGCGCCTCGTCGGCGGCCTCGTCGGCGCCGCGCGGCGCGGTGCCCTTGATCGGCTTGGTCTCCAGCACCCGGTCGGCCCCCACCAGGGCGTAGCGCTCGGGGCTGCTGCTCAGCAGCCACCCCCGCGCGCCCGCCACGTCGTGCTGCAGGAAGCCGGCGTACGGCGCCGGGTTGAGCGTGCGCAGCCGCAGGTAGGCCGCCACCGGGTCGAGGCCGGAGGCCACCTCCTCGCGCAGCGTCAGGTTCACCTCGTAGGTGTCCCCCGCCCGCAGCCGCTCCTGGACCTCGTCGTAGGCGGCGCGGTAGGCCGCGGGGGGCCCGTCGGTTTCCCCGGGTACCCGGGGATCCCGTAGGCGTTGGGGTGAAATTTCACCCGACCGCATCCAGTTTCCCCGGGTACCCGGGGAAACCGCAGCCCCGTCCCCGACCTCGGGGTGCTCGAAGAACCGCACGTGGCGGGGGCGCATCCACACCGCGTCGGGCAGGTCGACCGAGGGGCGGGCGGGCAGGTCGGGGCGGCTGGCGTAGCCGAGGTAGCCGAACCACTGGTCGCGCGGCGAGCCGGCGGCCAGCTCGGCCTCGAGCACCGTGAACACGTCGTCACCGACCACCTCGGCGCGCCCCGCGGCGTGCCGGGTCACCTCGCCGCGCGTGGCGTCGTAGCTCAGCGAGACGTCGTCGGGCTCGAGCCAGCCGAGGATCGAGCGGCGCCCCGACCACTCCCGCGCGCCGCCGCCGTCGAGCCAGAAGCACCGCTCGTACGCCGCTGCCGTCCGCTCGAAGAGAGCCACGGGGTCGGTGGCCGGGTCGCTCACGCCGCCCCCCGCAGGAACGAGCCGACCATCTCCGCACCGTGCCGCGAGAGCACCGACTCGGGGTGGAACTGCACGCCCTCGAGCGGCAGGTCGCGGTGGCGCACCCCCATCACCACGGGAGGGTCGTCGGGGCCGGCGCCCGCGCAGGTGGCGCTGACCTCGAGGCAGTCGGGCACCCGCAGCGCGGCCAGGGAGTGGTAGCGCACCACGTCGAAGCCCTGCGGCAGCCCGCCGAAGACCCCGCGCCCGTCGTGGTCGAGCGTCGAGACGGTGCCGTGGGCGGGCTGCACCCGCCCGACCAGGCCGCCGTAGGCGGTGACCAGGCCCTGCATGCCCAGGCAGACGCCGAGCACCGGCCGGGTGGCGCGGCGCAGCACCTCGACCCCGACCGCGAAGTCGTGCGGGTCGTCGGGGCGACCGGGCCCCGGCGAGAGCACCACGTGGCTGTGCCGCAGCACGTCGTCGGGGTCGGTCTCGTCGTGCTGGACGACCCGCGGCAGCCGCCCGGTGACCTCGGCCAGCAGGTGCACCAGGTTCTGGGTGTAGGAGTCGTGGTGGTCGACGACGACCACGTCGGCGAGCGCCATCACGAGCCTGCGGGGGCCTGGAAATGCGACAGGCCCGATGGAGCTGGGGGGCAGTCTCCACCGGGCCTCGACGCGCAGTGCGTGTCGAGGCGAAACACTACCCGGTCCAGACCGGGAAGCATCCCCCGATCGGTCATTCTTCACCGACGAGCAGGTCACGCACGAGCGTGTGCAGCAGGTCGAAGCCGTTCTGGGTCAGGATCGACTCGGCGTGGAACTGGATGCCGCGGTAGTGCGGGCCGCGCAGCGCGTGCACGTCGCCGGTCGCGGGGTCGGTGTCGACCTCGACGCCCGCGGGCAGCTCGGCGCCCTCGCCGACCCGGCCCACGAAGGTGTTGTAGAAGCCGACCCTCTCGGTGCGTCCTTCGAGGCGCACCGGTGACTGGGTGCCCTGGAAGACGATGTCCTTGTAGGCCAGCGGCAGCCCCAGCTGGTGGCACAGCGCCTGGTGTCCCAGACACACGGCCAGGAACGGCTGCCCGCCCTCGAGCAGCGCCGCCACCGCCGAGCGGAGCGCCTGCATCTTGGGGTCGGTGTCGTCGCGGGGGTCGCCGGGCCCGGGCCCGACGATGACCAGGTCGTGGCCGTCGAGGCAGCCGGGCACGTAGTCCTCGTGGCGCACCACGGTGCTGCTCAGCCCGATCACGCCCATCACGTGGCGCAGCATGTTCACGAAGTCGTCCTCGCCGTCGAGGATCACCACGCTCCGTCCGGCCAGGCGCGGGTCGGGGTCCTCGTCGCCCTGGTCGGTCAGCCAGAACGACGACAGCCGCCGGTTGCGGGCGTTGAGCGCGATCAGCACGTCCTCGTCGGCGGCCAGCTCGGCGACCGGGACCGTCGGCACCGGCGCGGGCGGCACCAGCCCGAAGGCGCTGAGGATGCCGCCGGCCTTGGCGTGCGTCTCGGCCACCTCGTAGGCCGCGTCGGAGTCGCGCACCAGCGTGGCCCCGGCGGTGACCTTGAGGTTGCCCTCGAGGTCGACGTCGGCGCTGCGGATCACGATCGGGCTGTCCACGACCGGCCCGCCGCGCTCGTCGCGGCCCAGGATGGCCAGCGCGGCGCCGTAGTAGCCGCGGCCCTCCGACTCGTAGGCCTTGATCAGCCGGCAGGCGTTCTCGACCGGGCTGCCGGTGACGGTGGCGGCGTACATCGTGTCGCGCAGCACCTCGCGCGGGTCCCGGTCGGTGCGCCCGGCCAGGAGGTACTCGGTGTGCACCAGGTGCGTCATCGGCTTGAGGAACGGCCCGAGCACCTGCCCGCCCTCGTGGCAGATGTCGCACATCATCTTGAGCTCCTCGTCGACGACCATGAAGAGCTCGTAGATCTCCTTCTCGTCGCGCAGGAACTCCAGCAGCGAGCTCTTGACGTCGCCCTCGCGCGGGATCCGGAACGTGCCCGAGATCGGGTTCATCCGCACGTCGCCGTCGTGGATCGAGACGTGCCGCTCGGGGCTGGCGCCGATGAGGAACCGGTCGCCGGTGAAGAAGACGTAGGTCCAGTAGGCGCCGCGCTCGCGCTCGAGCAGCCGCTTGAAGACGGTCAGCGCGGTGGCGGTGCCCCAGTCGGCGACCTTCGCGCGGTAGTGCCGCCCGACGACGAGGTTGGCGCCCTCGCCCTGCCCGATCTCGTCGCGGATGATCGTGTCGACGACCTTCGCGTACGCCGCGTCGTCGGTCTCGAAGCCGCCGCGGTCGGTGAACTCGACCCCGGTGTCGTCGATCGCCGCGACCACCTCGGCGACCGAGAACTCCAGCTCGGTCTCGACGTCGACGACGACCAGCGGGGTGCCGTCGTCGTGCGCCTCGAAGCCGCGCTCGGCGACCTGGCGGAACGGGATCGCCAGCAGCCGGTCGGCGATGTGGCCGTCGGCCGGCGGCCCCTCCTCGAGCGGCACGTCGAGCAGCGACTCGACGACGCTGCGCCGCCCGCCGACGAGCCCGACGGTGTCCTTGTCGCCGGCCCGGGTGGAGCGCCGGATGATCGCCCACGCCTCGTGGCCCTGGATCGCCTCGATCGCGGCGCGGGCATCGGGCATGGCCTCAGTCATGCCCCGCAGCCTAGTTGCGCCCCGCGGCGCGCCCCTCCGCGGCTCAGGACAGGTCGGCCAGCAGACGGGCCAGCTCGCGGGGCCGGGTGTGCATCGGCCAGTGCCCCGAGTCGATGTCGACGTAGTCGACCTGCCGGGCCCGGGCCAGCTCGGGGACGTCGCCGCCCTCGACCCACTCCCGGGCCTGCTCGGGCGTGAACTCCGGGCAGACCATGGTCACCGGCACCTCGTAGCGGCGCTCGTCGTGCAGGCGCACCACGCCCCGGGTGACCGCGGCCGGCACCGCGACCGCACCGCGCGCCACCCGCGCCTTGAGCTCGGCCGACATGTCGTCGGAGTCCGGGCCCTCGAAGGGCTCCCAGCCCGGGAACGCGACCACCCCGTCGACGGGCTCGAAGAAGCCGAAGTAGGTCTCGCCGTCGGCGTTGGGCATCCCTCCGACCAGGACCACGCGCGCCACCTTCTCCGGGCGCGCGTCGGCAGCCACCCAGGCCAGGGCGCAGGCCGCGGAGTGGCCGACCACGACCACCGGTCCGTCGGCCGCGTCGACGGCCGAGACGATGGTGGCCACCTGGTCGTCGTACGTCGCAGCGGTGTCGCCGTCGCCCTGGCCGGGCAGGGTCAGGGCGACGGGTCGGTGGCCGAGCCGCTCGAGCTCGGGCACGACCTCGTGCCAGGCGGTCGCGTCGAGCCACATGCCGGCGATGAGGATGATGTCCATGCGGCGACGGTAAAGGCAGTTCCGGACGTTCTGCTTCCGCATCACACGAGTCGGTGGGACGGTGGGCCGATGGACGGCACCAGCCCCACCGCGCGGGCCCTGCGCACCCTGGAGGTCCTGCAGGAGCGGCCCGGCTGCACCGCGGGCCAGCTCGCCGAGCGGCTCGGGGTCTCCGACCGCGCCGCCCGGCGCTACGTGGCGGTGCTGCGCGAGGCCGGCATCCCGGTCGAGTCGGTGCGGGGCCCCTACGGCGGCTACCGCCTCGGTCGCGGGGTGCGGCTGCCGCCGCTGGTCTTCACCGCCACCGAGGCCCTCGGCCTCGTGATGGCGGTCCTCGACGGGCGCCACGCCGTCGCCGACGACGACGACCCCGTCGGCTCCGGCCTCGCCAAGCTGGTGCGCGCCCTGCCGAGGCAGGTCGGCCGGCAGGCGGCGGCGATGCGCGCGCACGCCCATGCCGTGCCCGAGCGCGGGGACCGCCCCGAACCCGCGATCACCAGCGCCCTCGTCGAGGCGGTGGGTCGGCAGCACACCACCCGCATCGGCTACCGCAGCGCCGCGGGCCGCAGCCACACCTTCGAGGTCGACCCGTGGTCGGTGGTCGTGCGCCACGGCCGGTGGTACCTGCTGTGCTTCGCGCACCACGCCGACGCCGTGCGCACCTACCGCATCGACCGGGTCAGCACCGTCGAGGAGGGCACGCGGGCCTTCGAGGCCCCCGAGGGGCTCGACCCGGTCGCCGTGCTCGAGGAGCACCTCGCCTCCGGGTGGGAGCACGAGACCCGGGTGGTCGTCCACGCCCCGGCCGACCAGGTGGCCCCGTGGCTGCGACCCACCATGGGCCGGCTCGAGCCCCTCGACGAGGAGCGCTGCCTGGTCGTCGGCAGCACCAGCAACCCCGCGATGTACGCCGGTGAGTGGTTGGCCGGTCTGCCCTTCGAGACCACCGTCGAGGGCGGGCCCGAGCTGCGCGCCGCCGTCGCCGCGGTGGCGGCGCGGCTGGCGCGCTCGCTCAGGACACCGTCGTGAGCAGCTGGGTCGCGCGGGTGAGCACCACGTAGAGTGTCGCCCGCCCGGTCTGCGACTCGTCCTCGATCTCCTGGGGCCGCACGACCACGATGCCGTCGAACTCCAGCCCCTTGGTGTCGAGGCCGGTGAGCACCACGACCCGGTCCTCGCCCGACGGCGTGACCGAGGAGTCGATGGCCGCGCGGGCACCCCGCGCGTCGTCCCCGAGCTCGGGCCACGACGCCAGCCAGGCGTTGACCTCGGAGCGGCGAGCGGCGGGGACCACGACGCCGACGGTGCCGGCCACCCGGCCCGCCAGGTCGACGACGGCCTCGCGCACCGCGGCCTCGAGGTCGGGGACGTCCTCGACGACCCGCGGCTCCACGCCGGTCGAGCGCACCGCGGTCGGCAGGTCGGCGTCGAGGCCGACCCGCTCGGCGTACGCCGCGGCGTGGGCGTAGATCTCGGAGGAGTTGCGGTAGTTGGTGGAGAGGTGGAACTCGTGCAGCGCCTTGCCCTCGATCGCCTCGGCGCGCGCGGCGGCCGCCTCGTCGGGCACCGGCCACGACGACTGAGCGGGGTCGCCGACGATGGTCCACGACGCGGTGCGCCCTCGGCGACCGACCATCCGCCACTGCATCGGCGTGAGGTCCTGCGCCTCGTCGATGAGCACGTGCGCGAACGGGTCGTCGTCGATCTTGTGCGTCGGCGCGGTCCAGGCGCGGCCGGTCGGCGCGTACTCGCGGTCGGCGGCCGTCATCAGCTCGGCCATGTCGTGCCCACCCTCGAGCAGCGAGGTGTCGGCGAGCGAGGCCTCGTCGTCGGTGCGCTCGGGCACGTCGCCCAGCGCGTAGCGCAGCTCGTCGAGCAGCGGCACGTCCTGCACCGTGAGGTCCTTGCCGACGGGGTGCTCGGGCAGGTCGGCCCACGACTTCGCGAGCACCCGCTGCTCCTCGGCCGAGAGCACGCCCTCGGCGACCCGCGCCAGCACCTCGGGGTCGCGCAGCCAGGCCAGCACCGTCGGGGCGTCGAGCGGCGGCCACCAGGCGGTGACGAAGTCGAGGAACTTCTGGTCGCCCAGCAGGTCCTCGTCGAAGGAGGAGCGGCCACGCTCGCGACCGCGCTCGCCGCGCACCTGGCGCCACAGGGCGTCGAGCAGCATCCCGGGCACCCGCGGCAGCTGGCGGTTGCGCCGGCCCTGCGACATCAGCTGGCGACGGACCCGGCCGAGCAGGCCGCGGTCGAGCACCAGCACGTCGTCGCGGTAGAAGACGCGGAACTCGGTGGGGCTGCCGGGCGCCTGCTGGCGCGCGAGGCGGCGCACGACCTCGGCCATCCGGGCTGCACCCTTCACGTCGGCCACCGACGGCTCGTCGTGGCGGGTGGCGCGCACGCCGTCGACGACCTCGCCGAGCGAGCGCAGCGCCACAGCGGTCTCGCCGAGGCTGGGCAGCACCCGCTCGATGTAGCGCATGAAGACGCCGCTGGGGCCGACGATCAGCACGCCACCGGTCTCGTAGCGGCGCCGGTCGGTGTAGAGCAGGTACGCCGCGCGGTGCAGCGCCACGACCGTCTTACCGACGCCGGGGCCGCCGGAGATCGACACGACACCCTTGCTGGGCGCGCGGATCGCCTGGTCCTGCTCGGCCTGGATGGTCGCCACGATCGAGTGCATCGTGCGGTCCCGGGCGCGCGAGAGCTGCGCCATCAGCGCGCCCTCACCGATGATCGGCAGGTCGGCGCCGGTCTCCTCCAGGGCCTCGGCGTCGAGCAGCTCGTCCTCGACCCCGACGACCTTCGGGCCGTCCGAGCGCAGCACCCGGCGGCGGATCACCTGCTGGGGCGTGGCCGCCGTGGCCTGGTAGAACACCGCGGCGGCCGGGGCGCGCCAGTCGATGAGCAGCGAGTCGCGCTCGGCGTCACGCAGGCCGATGCGCCCGATGTAGCGCGGCTGCGGGTCGAGGTCGGGGTGCAGGTCGAGCCGGCCGAAGACCAGGCCCTCGTGGGCGGCGTCGAGCTGGGCGATGCGCCGCGCGGCCTGGAAGACCATCGCGTCCCGCTCGACGAGGCCGCCCTCGTGGCCCAGCCGGCCCCGGTCGTGGCCCTCGCGGGCCAGCGCCTGGGCCGCGGCCGACGACAGCGTGAGCTGCGCGTAGACCTTGTCGACGTACGCCTGTTCGCGCGCGGTCTCCTGCGCTGCGAGATCGTCGCTCAACGCGTGCTCTCCTCGACGTGCTGCTGCCTGCCGGCCCCGCGGGACCGGCGCCGGACCGGTCGGGGTCGCGGCAAGGAGACGACTTTACCGCTGTCCGTCAGCGGCCGCGAACACCGGTCGGTAGAGCACGATCGTCCCCTGCGTGGGACGCCCCCGGTCCTCGCGCAGCGACAGCTCGTAGTCGTCGCCGCCGAGCAGGGTCCCGACGATGGTGCTGGCGCCACCCCGGGCGTCGATGAGCGACGACCCCAGGCCCCTGCTGCCGGCCCCGCCGCCCTCGACGCGCAGACCCACGATCCCGCCCCGGGCGGCGAAGCCGACCACGCGCGGTCCGGGCGACGACTCGACGCGACGGGCCACCGGCTCCCCGTCGCGGGTGGCCGGCAGGGCCGCGTCGAGCTCCCACAACCGGCCGTCGACCTCGATGACCCGGTCCATCTCCGCCTCCGCCACCTCCACCGTCTCGGGCTCGGCGTACGCCGCGACGCCGAGCAGGGCGTCGGGGTCCTCCAGCAGCGGGCCCTCCGAGCCGCGGGTGAGGTAGACGCGCATCGTGTGCGTGCCGGCGCCGAGGGGCCCGGCCGGCGAGCCCCAGCTGCCCGAGGCGTCGGCGGGGGCGTCCTCGTCGCAGGACGTCCGCGAGAACCCGGGCTGGTCGTCGATGTCGATGTTCACCCAGGCGCCGGGGGCGTCCGCCGTGCAGTAGCTGGAGAACCGCACGCGCTGGCGCTCGTCGAGCTCGAAGCGCACCTGCAGCTCGTTGCCGCCGGGGTCCGTGAACCCGCCGCCCAGGAGCGGCTCGCCCGCGCGCTCGGCGCGGAACCAGGCGTCCCCTCCCGGCGCCACCACCCCGGCCGGCGGCTCGTCGCCCCGCTGGTAGACCGCCAGGGCGACCTGCGCGTCCGGGCCCACGTCGTCGAGGACGACCCGCAGCGACGTGCCGGAGGACGGGAGCGGGACCGGTCGCTCCACGGAGCCCGCACCCAGCGAGCGCGCGACACCGTCGCCGGAGTCGACGAGCGTCGCCGTACCGCCGTCGAGCCCCGAGGCCACCAGGGACACCGCGACCGGCTGCTCGCCGGGCTCGAAGGAGACCCGTGCGGTCCCCTCGCTGACGTCGACCTCGACGGCCGTCTCGAAGTCGTACCGCACCCCGAGGAGCGACACCGTCGCCGGCACCTCCTGGCCCGCGAGCGTGCGCGGCCCCTCGGCCGGCGCCGGGCCGTCACCACCACCGACAGGACCCAGCGCAGCCAGGCCGACACCGGCCGCGACCACCACCGCGGCCAGCGCCCCCGCCGCCGCGCGGCGCCGGCGGCGCAGCCCGCGCACCCGCTCGTGCACGGCCACGACCCGCGGTGAGGCACCGGGGTCGTCCACCGCCCGGGCCCGGTCCTCGAGGGTGCTGCGCAGGTCGTCGACGGTGCTCATGAGCGGTCCTCGGTCTCGGTCACGGACGTGGTGCTGGGGACGGGCGCCAGGGACGGGTCGATGCGCAGCTTGGCGAAGGCCTTCGACGCCTGGCTCTTGACGGTGCCGACCGAGCAGCCGAGCACCTGGGCGGTCTGGGCCTCGGTGAGGTCCTCGAAGTAGCGCAGCACCACCACGGCCCGCTGGCGGCGCGGCAGCCGCTCCATGGCGCTCCACAGGTCGTGGCGCTGCCCGACGGCGTCGCCGGGGTCGGTCGGGCCCGGCGGGTGGGGACCACCGGTCTCGGGCAGCTCGTCGGTGGGGTGCTCGCCGTTCCAGCGCCGCCGCCACCAGGTCGCGTAGGTGGTGACCAGGATCCGGCGCACGTAGGCCTCGTGCTGGTCGATGCGCTCCCAGGCGAACCAGGCCTTGGCCAAGGCGGTCTGCAGCAGGTCCTCGGCCAGGGCGTGGTCGTGGGTGAGCAGGTACGCCGTGCGCAGCAGGCTGGAGGAGCGGGCCAGCACGAACTCGTCGAAGACGACGGGCGCGTCGCCCGGTCGTGGTGCCACGGCTCCTCCTGGGCGGGACGGGCCCGAGCGCGTCCCGGTGGTGGTGGTCATGTCCTGGTGGACCACCTGAGGATGACGGAAGGTTGCCCCGGGGACCGGGACCTCGTCATTTCGTCCGCGTCCCTGGGGCGTCGGTACCGTGGGACGACACCCATCCCCGATCCCGAGGTCTGGCGTGCCTTCGCTCTCCCCGCCGCGCGTACCGCGGCCCGTCCTGGCCGCACTCACGGCGTTCGTGGTGCTGCTCACGGTCGCCGCGGTCACCGACCTCCGCACCGACCCGCCCCCGCCCGGCAGCACCGGCGCGCGGGAGGCGCCGGGCTTCCTGACCCGGGAACGACCCAACATCATCCTGGTCTCCAGCGACGACCAGCGCCTCGACGAGATGCAGTTCCTGCCCGAGGTCGAGCGGTTGATCGGCGGCGAGGGGATCACCTTCGACAACGCCCTGACCCCGCACCCGCTGTGCTGCCCGGCGCGTGCCGAGCTGATGACCGGCCAGCTGGCCCAGAACAACGGGGTGCGCGGCAACTTCCCGCCGCAGGGCGGCTACAAGGCCTTCGACGAGAGCGAGCACGTCGGGGTCTGGTTGCAGGACGCGGGCTACCGCACGGCCTTCCTGGGCAAGATGCTCAACGGCTACTCCTACAAGGACGGCCGCGACCCCGGCTGGGACATCTTCGACGCCACCAGCCACGGCTTCGCCGACTACTACGACTTCAAGCAGTTCGACGGCGACGAGGTGGTCGACGTCGACGGCTACTACACCGACTACGTCGGCGAGAAGGCCGTCGAGTACGTCGACGAGCTCAGCCAGGACGACGAGCCCTTCTTCATGTGGGTCAGCCACTTCGCCCCGCACCCCTCGCGCCGCCGCGACACCTGCGAGAAGGACACCTGCGGCCTCGAGCCGCCGCGCTCCTCGCCGTCGGCGCTCGCCGAGCAGGAGCGCACGGGCAAGACCCCCCACCAGGACGCCGCCGACGAGCTGGCCCGCTCGGTCATCGAGTCGCCCGCCTTCAACGAGGAGGACGTCTCCGACAAGCAGGGCCTGGTCGCCCGCCAGCCCAAGATGTCGGAGAAGACGGTGGTGCGCACGGCCCGCGGGCGCGCCAGCGCACTGTCCAGCCTCGACGAGACCGTCGCCCCTCTGGTCGAGGAGCTGCGCGCGCAGGGCGAGCTCGACAACACCTACCTCGTCTTCGTCACCGACAATGGCTTCCAGCTCGGCGAGCACCGCTGGTTCGGCAAGATCCTGCCCTACGAGGAGAGCGTGCGGACCCCGATGCTGGTCCGCGGGCCCGGCATCGAGCCGGGCACCCGGACCAGCGCCACGGCCACCATCGTCGACCTGGTCCCGACCTTCCTCGACATCGCCGGAGCCGAGCCGGGCCTGCTGACCGACGGCACGTCCCTGCTCGACCTGTGGCAGGGCCTCGAGGAGGAGGAGCTCTACCCCGGCGGGGTGCTGCTCCAGGGCGGGCCCTACAAGCCCGAGACCGGCAAGACCGGCTGGCTCTACCGCGGGCTGCGCACCGACCGCTACACCTACGCCCGCTACCACGACGGCGTCGTCGAGCTCTACGACCGCGACCGCGACCCGGAGCAGGTGCAGTCGGTCGCCGGCCGCGAGCGCTACGCAGCCGTCGAGGCCGAGCTGGCCCGTCGCACGACGATCCTCTCGGCCTGTCGCGGAGCGGAGGAGTGCCACCAGGACTTCGGTCCGGTGCCGGAGCCGGGGCGGTAGTGACCGGCGCGACGCGGCCGGGGCAGGGGCAGGGGCAGCACCGCCGCGACATCCAGGGCCTGCGCGCCGTCGCGGTGGGCCTGGTGGTCCTCGACCACGCCGGCTGGCTGCCGGGCGGCTTCCTGGGCGTCGACGTCTTCCTCGTGCTCTCGGGGTTCCTGATCACCGGGCTGCTCCTCGCCGAGCTGGAGCGCAGCGGCACCATCTCGCTGCGCGACTTCTACGCCCGCCGCGCGCGCCGGATCCTGCCCGCCGCCACCCTCGTCGCGCTGGCCACGCTGCTCGGCTCGGTGCTGGTGCTGGGCGACGTGCGCACCGCCGAGGTCAGCCGCGACGCGGTCCTGGTGGCGCTCTTCGCGATCAACTGGGACCTGGCCGCGCAGGGCGCCGACTACTTCGCGCAGGGAGCCGACCAGTCGCCCTTCCAGCACTACTGGTCGCTGGCCGTGGAGGAGCAGTTCTACCTGGGCTGGCCGCTGCTGGTGCTCGGCGCCGCCCTGCTGGCGACCCGGCTGCGCCGTCGCGGCGTACGCCGCCCGCCCGCGGTGGGCCTGCTCGTCACGGCCGTCGTCGTCGTCTCGCTCGCGTGGTCGGTGCACCTGACCGCGAGCACGCCAGAGGCGGCCTACTTCACCACCACCACCCGGGTCTGGGAGCTGGCCGCCGGCGCCGGGCTGGCGCTGCTGGTGCCGCGGCTGGCGGGGCTCCCCGCAGTCGTCCGGACCGCGGCCGGCTGGGCCGGCCTCGCCGGCCTGGGTCTGTCGTTGTGGGTCATCGACGACACCAGCGCCTTCCCCGGCGCGGTGGCGCTGCTCCCGGTCGGGGCGACCTGCCTGCTGCTGGCCGCCGGCACGCCGGGTCCCGGGACGGGGCCCGGTCCCGGCAGGTTCGCCGTCGGCCGGCTGCTGGGGGTGGCGCCGCTGCAGTGGCTCGGGGACCGCTCCTACTCGCTCTACCTGTGGCACTGGCCGGTGCTGGTGCTGGCCGAGGCCCGCCTGGGTCGCGACCTGACCCTCCTCGAGCTGGTCGGCGCGATCGGGATCGCCGTGCTCGCCACGATGCTGACCCACACGCTCATCGAGGTGCCCTTCCACGCCGGGCGGCTGCGACCGGCGCGGCTGGTCGCCCTGGCCTGGTGGCCGGCCTCGGTGGCCGTGCTGGTCACCTCGGTGGTCGTGGTCGGCGTCAACGAGCCCGACCTCGAGCAGGAGGCGGAGTACTTCACCCGGGTGGACAGGGCGGAGCGCGCCTCGGGCAAGGACTTCCCCACCTCGACCCGCCAGCCGCGCCGCGACCTGCGCGAGGCCGTCGCGCAGGCGGACGACCCGGTCGCCGACGAGCTGGAGCCACCGCTCTCCGAGCTGCGCAGCGACACCTTCCACCGCACCGTCGACAACCGCTGCTACGCCCGCAGCTCCGACCAGACCTCCCACGACGTGTGCACCGTCGGCCAGCGGGACGGGAAGGACCTCGACGACGTCGTGGTCATCGGCGACTCGCACGCCGGGATGTTCCTGCCGGCCTTCGACCAGATCGGCCGGGCGCGGGGCTGGCGGGTCCACCACCTCGTCAAGACGGGTTGCACGCTGGCCGACTCCCCCTCGCTCTCGCGCGAGGACTGCACCGAGTGGCGCGACTGGGCCTTCGACCGGGTCGACGCCCTCGAGCCCGCCGTGGTCGTGATGTCGACGATGGCCCAGGACGACTTCGGCGAGCAGTGGGTGGCAGGGATGCGGCGCTCCGCCGAGCGGCTGCAGGGCAGCGGGGCCGACGTCGTGGTGCTCGGCGAGACCCCTTGGCTCGAGCGCGACGAGGACCTGGTCGCCTGCCTCGACACCGAGGGCGCGACCCCGGCCGACTGCGAGATGGAGCTCGACCCCGAGGTCACGCGGATCCTCGACGCGCAGGAGGAGCTCAGCGACGACCTGGGCCTCGGCTTCGTCGACCCGCTGCCGTGGCTGTGCCGCGACGAGCGCTGTCCCACGGTCGTCGACGGCCAGGTCGTCTACTACTTCCGCGGCCACCTCACCGTCACCTTCGTGCACCGCCTGGCCCGAGCGCTGCACCGGAAGCTGCGCACCGAGCTCGACCGGCTCGCGCGCTCCTGAGGCTCAGCCCCGCCCGCGGGCCAGGAAGGCGGTCATCGCCGTCTTGGCCTCCTCGGAGCCGAAGAGCCGCGCCGAGAGGATGGCCAGCTCGGGCCCGCGCTCGTCGATGCGGGCCAGCAGGTCGCGGTTGAGCAGCGCCTTCGTCTCCCGCAGGCCCTGGGGCGAGCCGGTCGCCAGGCTCGCGCAGACCTCCTCGACGGCCGCGTCGAGCCCGTCGGCGGGCACCACCCGGGTCACCAGGCCGTGCTCGAGCGCCTGCGCGGCGTCGAAGACCTCCCCGCCCAGGGCGGCCAGCGAGGCGGCGCGGCTGGTCATCCGGGGCAGCACCGTCAGCGAGATCGCGGCGGGGGCCAGCCCCAGCTTGACCTCGGTCAGGGCGAAGGTCGCGCCCTCGGCGCTGACCACGACGTCGCTGGCCGCGACCAGGCCGATGCCGCCGGCGCGCACCGGACCCTGCAGGCGGGCCACGACCGGCTTGGGGTGAGCGGCCACGGCGCGCTGGATCGCGACGATCGTGAGCGCGCCCTCCTCCATCGAGCCGCCCGCCGCCTCCGAGAGGTCGGCACCCGAGCAGAAGACCTTGCCGGTGGCCGCGAGCACCACGACCCGGGCCGCCTCGTCGGCCGCGGCGCGCTCGAGCGCCGCGAGCAGCTCGGTGACCAGGCGCCGCGACAGCGCATTGCGGTTGTGCGGGGAGTCGAGGGTGACGGTGGCGACGCCGTCGGCCACCTCGTAGCGGACCAGGGACTCGTCAGGACTCTCGTGCGACATGCGCCACATCCTGCCTGTCGAGGGGGGCGGACACATCCGCAGGCCCCGCGCCTACGAATGTCCTACATGTCCTCCGAGAGCACCACGACCCCGCCGTCCGCCGGCCTTTCCAGGTCACAGCGACTGGGCGCCACCGCCCTCTGGGCCGGCCTGGGCGTCGTCTCCACCCTCCTGGGCATGGCCGCGGCCCACCTCGTCGCCGCCGTGACGACCCCGTCTGCGTCCCCCGTACTGGCCGTCGGCTCCCAGGTCATCGACCTGACCCCCACCCCGATGAAGGAGTGGGCGATCCGCCAGTTCGGCAGTGCCGACAAGATCATCCTGGTCGGCTCGGTGATCATCGTCGTGCTGATCCTCGCGGGCGTCGCCGGAGTGCTCGCCCGGCGTCGCCTGGCGCTGGGCGCCGGCCTCCTGGTCGCGCTCGTGGCCCTGGCCGCGGCCGCCGCCGTCGTGCAGGGCAGCGTCACCGACCTGCTGCCCAGCCTGGTCGCCGCCGTCACCGGCGTCGCGTCGCTGTGGTGGCTGCACGGCAAGGCCTCCGCCACGAAGGCAGGCTCCGTGGCCAGGACGGACAGCTCGCAGCACCCCAGCCGCCGCGGCGTGCTGATCGCCGCCGGCGCGCTGGCCGCCGCGGCCGCCGTGCTCGGTGGCGCGGGTCGCTTCATCACCAACCTGCGCACCGGCAACGTCGACATCACCCTGCCCGAGCCCGCCTCGCCCGCCGGCGACTTCCCCGAAGGCCTGGGCGACGAGTTCGGCCAGATCACGCCGCTGCGCATCGACAACGAGGACTTCTACCGCGTCGACACCCGCCTCGACACCCCGGTCGTCGACCAGGACAGCTGGACGCTGACCATCGACGGCGACGTCGAGCGCGAGCTCACGTTCACCTTCGACGACCTGCTCGAGATGGACCTGATCGAGCGCGACATCACCCTGACCTGCGTCTCCAACAGCGTCGGCGGCGAGTTCGTCGGCGGCGCCCGCTGGCTCGGCGTGCGGCTGACCGACCTGCTCGACATGGCCGGCGTCGGCGACACCGCCGACCAGATCTACTCCACCGACTTCGACGGGATGACGATCAGCACCCCGCTCGACCTGGCCACCGACGGCCGCGACTCGATGATCGCGATCGGGATGAACGGCGAGGCGCTGCCGCGCGCCCATGGCTTCCCGGCGCGGATGATCGTGCCCGGCCTCTACGGCTTCATCTCCGCGACCAAGTGGATCACCCGGATCACGCTGACGACGTACGCCGAGAAGTCGGCGTACTGGACCGACCGCGACTGGGCCACCGACGCCCCGATCAAGATCTCCGCCCGCATCGACACGCCCCAGCCCCTCGAGCAGCTCGCCACCGGCGAGACCATCATCGGCGGGGTCGCCTGGGCGCAGCAGAGCGGCGGCATCGACAAGGTGCAGGTCCGCGTCGACGGCGGCGCCTGGCAGGACGCCGAGATGGGCCCCGAGGTCAACAACGACTACTGGCGCCAGTGGTTCTACCGCTGGGACGCCTCCGAGGGTGGCCACACCGTCGCCGCACGAGCGATCAGCGGCGACGGCACCACCCAGACGCCCGCACGCGCCATGCCCTTCCCGGACGGCGCCAGCGGCATCCACGAGTTCCGCGTCACCGTCGGGTGACGCGGCGGGGCCGGGGTGACGCAGACCACAGCGAAATCACCCCATCCCCGCACCTCCGGGCAATCCGCCCGGGGAGCAGCACCGAATGACCAGTGATTCAGCCACCAAGTTCAGCCAACGAAAGGCACACCCCATGAAGAACACGACCTTCAAGCGCACCGGCGCCCTCGCCGCCGCCGCCATCACCCTCTCGCTCGGCCTCGCCGCCTGCGGCGACGACGCCGACGAGACCAGCGCCACCGGTTCCGAGGACACCAGCTCCGAGACCACGGAGGAGGCCCCCGAGGAGGAGCCCGCCGAGGCTTCCGCCGGCGACCAGGTCTTCGGCGACGCCTGCTCGGCCGTGCCGCAGGACGGCGACGGCTCGTTCGACGGCATGGTCCAGGACCCGGTCGCCACCGCCGCCAGCAACAACCCGCTGCTCGGCACCCTGGTGACCGCTGTGGGCGAGGCCGAGCTGGTCGACACCCTCAACGGCGCCGAGGCCCTGACCGTCTTCGCCCCGACCGACGACGCGTTCGGCAAGATCCCGGAGAAGGACCTCAACGCGGTCCTCGCCGACAAGGAGACCCTCACCGCGATCCTGACCCACCACGTCATCGGTGAGCAGCTCGACCCCGAGGCCATCGTGGGCGAGCAGGACACCCTGAACGGCGACACCGTCACCGTCGAGGGCGACACCGACGGCATGACCGTCGAGAACGGCGACAACCCGGCGACCGTGCTGTGCGGCAACATCCCCACGGCCAACGCCACGGTGTACGTCATCGACACCGTGCTGATGCCCTGATCTTTCGCGACTGAGCATCAACGCGAGAAGATCAGCACGTGACTGAGCCAAGGCTGACCGTCGCCGGGGACCCCCAGGGGTCCCCGGCCGGCGGGGCCGCGCCCCCAGACCTCGCCGAGCTCCTCCGTTCCTCCGCCAGGGGGGACCAGCAGGCGTTCGCGCAGCTCTACGACGCGGTCGCCTCACGGGCCTACGGACTCGTGCTCCGGGTCGTGCGCGACCCGTCGCAGAGCGAGGAGGTCCTCCAGGAGGCCATGCTCGACGTGTGGCGCCAGGCGGCCAGGTTCGACTCCGACCGCGGGAGCCCGCTGTCGTGGTTGCTCACGATCGTGCACCGCAAGGCCGTCGACCGGGTCCGCTCGGCGCAGGCGTCCACGCGGCGCGACACCACGTACCACCAGCACAACCAGCCGGTCGAGCACGACTCGACCGCCGAGGCGGCCCACGCCTCGATGGAGGCCCGCCGGGTCCGCGAAGCTCTGAAGACGCTCACCCAGGTGCAGCGCGAGGCCCTGGAGCTGGCCTACTTCGGCGGCTACACGCACACCGAGGTGGCCACCATGCTCGACCTTCCGGTCGGCACAGCCAAGACACGAATACGCGACGGACTGATCCGCTTGCGAGACACGATGGGAGTAGGCCAGTGAACGACGTCCATGCGCTCTCCGGCGCCTACGCCGTCGACGCCCTCGACGACATCGAGCGGATGCACTTCGAGCGTCACCTCGCCGAGTGCGCCGAGTGCCGCCACGAGGTGGACTCGCTGCGCGAGGCATCCGGCATCCTGACCGAGGCGGCCCCGGTGGCGCCTCCGGCGGCACTGCGCGAGCGGCTGCTCGCCGACATCGCCACCGTGCGTCCCCTGCCCCCGCTGGTGCAGGAGGTCCCGCGCCGGTCCCGTCGATTTCCGCTTCTGGTCGCCGCCGCGGCTGCAGTGGTAGCCATGGTCGGTGTCGGCGGCGTCGTCGCCGTCACCCAGCCCTGGGAGGACGGCTCCTCGGTGCCGGAGGCCGGCGAGGTCGTGGTGACCCCCAAGGCGGTCACCGAGGTGCTCCAGGCACCCGACGCCGAGAGCGTCACCCGCACCTTCGAGGACGGCGCCAAGGCCACCGTGACCCGTTCGGTCTCGCTGGGCCAGGCCGTCATCATCACCGAGGGCATGGCCGACCCGGGCGAGGGCCTGGTCTACGAGCTGTGGCTCCAGCGCGACGGCCGGATGAAGGCCGCCGGGTTCATGCCCAAGGGCCCCGACAACGTCGTGCTGCTCTCCGGTGACGCCGCCACCGCCGAGGCGGTCGGCATCACCGTCGAGCCCGAGGGCGGGTCGAACACCCCGAACTTCGAGTCGGCCGTCGTCATCGACTTCGCGAAGGCCTGACGTGGCCGGTCCCACCCCGGCTGCGCCCCGACGGGTCGCGGTGGTCGGCTCCGGCGTCGCCGGACTGACCGCGGCGTACGTCGCCTCGCGCACCGCGCACGTCACGCTCTACGAGGCCGACGACCGCCTCGGCGGGCACGCCGACACCCATCGGGTGCCCGAGACCCGGGCCGACGGCAGCCAGCACGAGCTGGGCATCGACACCGGCTTCATCGTGCACAACCGCCGCACCTACCCGACCCTGCTGCGTCTCTTCGCCGAGCTCGGCGTGCCCACCCAGCAGTCCGAGATGTCGATGTCGATCCGCGACGACGACTCCGACCTCGAGTGGGCCGGCGCGCTCGGTCGCCGCGGGGTGATCCCCTCGCGGGGCCACCTCACGCGCCCGGCGTACCTGCGGATGCTCGCCGAGATCCCCCGCTTCCACCGCCAGGCCCGCGCCCTGCTCGCCGCCACCGAGGCGACGGGCGGCAGCGACGAGCGGACGCTGCGCGAGTTCCTGGCCGACGGCGGCTTCAGCGACTTCTTCGTGCGCCACTTCATGGAGCCGATGGTCGCCGCGGTCTGGTCGTGCGACCCGGAGGTCTCGCTGCAGTACCCGGCTCGCTACCTCTTCAGCTTCCTGCAGCACCACGGCATGCTCAGCATCTTCGGCTCGCCGACCTGGCGCACCGTCACCGGTGGCTCGCACACCTACGTGCAGCGGGTCGGGGCGGCGCTGCAGGACGTGCGGCTCGGCACCAAGGTCACCTCGGTCCTCGAGACGCCCGGTGGCGTCGAGGTCACCGACGGCAACGGCGACACCGCGTCGTACGACGCCGTGGTGCTGGCCACGCACCCCTCGCAGACCCTGGCGATGCTGGCCGACCCGACGCCGCTGCACCGCGAGCTGCTCGGCGCGATGCCCTACTCGCCCAACACCGCGCTGCTGCACACCGACACCTCGGTGCTGCCGCGCCTGCGCAACACCTGGGCGTCGTGGAACTTCCTGCGCCCCTCCGAGGCCCAGGAGCGCCCCGACGGGGTCGAGGGCGTCGTGGTCACCTACGACCTGACCCGCCTGCAGCGCCTCGACACCGACACCCACTACCTGGTCACCCTCGGCGGCGAGCACCTCGTCGACCCGGCCACCGTGATCGACCGGATGGAGTACGAGCACCCGCTCTACACCCCCGAGTCGGTCGCCGCCCAGGCCCGCCTCCGCGAGCTCGACACCGACCGGGTCGCGCTGGCCGGCGCCTACCACGGCTGGGGCTTCCACGAGGACGGCGCCCGATCGGGCCTGCACGCCGTCGAGCGGCTGGGCCTGGCCTGGCCGGAGCGACCGACCGCGGCCGACGTCGAGGCCGGCGTCGTCTACGACACCACGATCCGCCACCAGCGTCGTACGCCGTTCAAGCGCGCGTTCACCCACCACTCGCACACTTGGCTCGTCGACCTCGACGACCTGCCCGACCACAAGTCCACCTCGTGGCTGCGCGGCTCCTTCGAGGCCCGCGACCACCTGGGCTCCCCCGACCGCACCATCCGCGAGAACGTCGAGCACCTCCTCGACCTCGAGGGCGTCACGCTGCGCCGCGACGCCCGGGTGCTGATGGCCGCGCAGCCGCGGGCGTTCGGCTACTGCTTCAACCCGATCACCGTCTTCTGGGCGCTCGCGCCCGACGGCGACGTCGAGGCCTGCGTGGTCGAGGTGCACAACACCTACGGCGACCGGCACGCCTACCTCGTCCACCCCGACGAGCAGGGCCGGGCCCGCACCGGCAAGGCCATGTACGTCTCGCCGTTCCACGGCACCGACGGCCACTACGAGCTGGTGGTGCCGGTGCCCGGCGAGAGCCTCGACATCGCCGTGACCCTCCACTCCGACGGCGACGCACGGTTCAGTGCGTCGCTGACGGGGAAGAGGAGCAGCACCAGCGCCCTGCGCGCCGCACCCGCCGCGCTGCGCGGATCCGTGCTGATCCGCCTGCACGGGGTGTGGCTGTGGCTGCGCCGACTCCCGATCCGACAGCGACCCGCGCACCACCAGGAAGGCGTCTCGCGATGACCATGACCCCGTCCCGACCCACCAGCCCGCCGCAGGCGGAGCGCTGGCCAGGGCTCGACGTCGTCCCCTCCGGACCCCGCGCCCGCGTCTCCGCGGCCATCGCCCAGCGGCTCTTCGTCGCCGCGGTGAGCCGCCTCGACGTGACCGTGCACCTCGACCTGCCCGAGGGCCGGCGCACGATCGGTCGCGGCGGTCCCGAGATGACCGTGCACCGCCCCGACGAGCTGTGGGCCCGCGTGGGCCGGCACCAGCTGATCGGCTTCGGCGAGGCCTACCTGACCGGCGCCTGGGACGCCCCCGACCTGGGTGGCTTCCTGACGGTGCTGGCCGCCGAGATCCAGCACCTGGTGCCGCAGAACCTGCAGAAGGCCCGCGCCCTGGTCGTCAAGCGGCCCCCGACCTGGATGCACTCGAACAAGTTGAACAGCCAGGCCAACATCGCGCACCACTACGACCTGTCCAACGACCTGTTCGAGCTGTTCCTCGACCCGACGATGAGCTACTCCTCGGCGCTGTTCGAGACCTCGCCGTCGCGCGCCACCGCCGCCGACCTCGAGGCCGGGCAGGCCAACAAGATCGAGCGGCTGCTCGACCGCGCCAAGGTCGGCGCCGGCTCACGGGTGCTCGAGATCGGCTCCGGCTGGGGCGAGCTCGCGATCCGCGCAGCGCGCCGCGGCGCCTCGGTGCGCACCATCACGCTCTCGGTCGAGCAGCAGCACCTCGCGCAGGCCCGGGTCGAGGCCGCGGGGCTGAGCCACCTGGTCGACGTGGAGATCTGCGACTACCGCGACGTCACCGGCGAGTACGACGCCGTGGTGTCGGTGGAGATGATCGAGGCGGTGGGCCACGACTACTGGGGCGAGTACTTCCGCACCATCGACAAGGTGCTGGCCCCCGGCGGCCTCGTGGCCATCCAGGCGATCACGATGCCGCACGACCGGATGCTGGCCACCCGCAACACCTACACCTGGATCCACAAGTACATCTTCCCCGGCGGGCTGCTGCCCTCGGTGTCGGTGATCGAGCAGATCACCCACGAGCAGACCTCGCTGCGCCTGGTCGAGCGCCAGGCCTTCGGCCAGCACTACGCCGCCACGCTGCGCCTGTGGGACGACGCCTTCCTCGGTTCGCCCGACGAGGTCGCCGCCCTCGGCTTCGACGAGACGTTCGTGCGGATGTGGCACTTCTACCTCGAGTACTCCCGCGCCGGCTTCGCGTCGGGCTACATCGACGTCAACCAGCTGGTGCTGGCGCGTCCGGAGGACTCGTGAACGGGGTCGCGCAGCGGCTGGCCCTGGCGCTCGAGCCCTTCCTGCGCGGCCCGATCCCGGTGCGCCTGGTGGCGTGGGACGGCTCCGCGACCGGACCGGCCGACGGTTCGGTGCCGACGGTCGAGCTGCGCAGCCCCGACGCCGTACGCCGCCTGCTCTGGCACCCGGGCGAGCTCGGGGCCGCGCAGGCCTACGTCACCGGTGAGCTCGACGTGCCCGAGGTCGACGGCTGGGACCTCGACAAGGCCCTGACCCACGCCTTCGCCGTGGCCCGTGAGCGCGGCCTGAGCGGCGTGCGCCCCTCCCCGCGCGCGCTCGTCGAGGCGGTGCGCACCGCCGCCGGCCTCGGCGTCCTGGGCCGCCCGCCCGCCAACCCCGCCTCGCAGGCACGGGTCCGCGGCCGGCTGCACTCCAAGGTGCGCGACCGCTCGGCGATCTCGTTCCACTACGACCTGTCCAACGAGTTCTACTCGTTGATCCTCGAGCCGCAGATGGCCTACTCGTGCGGCTACCACTCCTCCCCGGAGCAGTCCCTCGAGGACGCCCAGCGCGCCAAGCTCGACCTGGTCTGCACCAAGCTCGGCCTGGAGCCCGGCATGCGGATGCTCGACGTCGGCTGCGGGTGGGGCTCACTGTCGCTGCACGCGGCGGAGCACTTCGGCGCGCAGGTGACCGGCGTGACGATCGCTGCGGAGCAGAAGAAGTTCATCGACGCCCGCATCGCCGAGCGCGGCCTGCGCGACCGGGTCGAGATCCGGCTGCAGGACTACCGCGACGCGGTGCCGGCCCCGGGCCAGGAGTACGACGCGGTCGGCTCCCTGGAGATGGGCGAGCACGTCGGCCAGGGCAACTACCCGACGTACGCGAAGGTGCTGCACGACGCGGTCCGCCCCGGTGGGCGGGTGCTGGTGCAGCAGATGTCGCGCGCGGGCAAGTGGCCGGGCGGCGGGCCGTTCATCGAGAGCTTCATCGCCCCCGACATGCACATGCGCCCCGTCGGCGAGACCGTCGCCCTCCTCGAGGCCGGTGGCCTCGAGGTGCGCGACGTGCACGCGCTGCGCGAGCACTACGTGCTCACCGTGGCCGGGTGGCTCGAGCGCTTCGAGTCCAACGTCGAGGTGCTCACCAAGCTCGTCGGCGAGGAGGTCGTGCGCGTGTGGCGGCTCTACCTCGTCGGCGGCGCGATGGCCTTCCGCGACGGCCGGATGGGCGTCGACCAGGTCCTGATGATCCGGCCGAACGGCTCCCACACCCTGCCGGCTGTACGAGACTGGTGACATGGACACCGCGACAGCCCTGACCGTCTCGCTGCTGGCAGGGCTGGCCTGCGTCGTGGTCGTGATGACCGCGACGGCGCTGCGCGCCCGCCAGCTCGGCGTGGTCGCGGTCGTCGACGTCGCGTGGGGGCTCGGCTTCGTCGTGGTCGCCCTGGTCACCGCGCTGGTCGCCCTGGGCGCCGACGACGCCGACTGGCACCGCTGGCTGGTGCTGGCGATGGTCGCGGCGTGGGGCGGCCGGCTGGCCTGGCACGTGCGCAGCCGCGCGCTCGGCGCGCACGCCGGCGAGGAGGACCCGCGCTACAAGGACATGCTCGGCGGCTCCCTGCAGGAGGTCGGGATCGGCACCGCGGTGCGCCGGGTCTTCCTGGTGCAGGGTGTGGCCCAGTGGTTCGTCTCGGTGCCGGTCGCCGTCGGCGCCGTGCTGGCGCTCGAGCACGCGTGGGTGCTGGTGCTCGGCGTCGTGGTCTGGGCGGTCGGCCTGGTCTTCGAGGCCGTCGGTGACCGCCAGCTGAACGACTACATGTCGCGCCCGCGCGACGAGCGCCCGCCCGTCATGGACCAGGGGCTGTGGGGCTGGACCCGCCACCCCAACTACTTCGGCGACGCCTGCGTGTGGTGGGGCCTGTGGCTCGCCGCGGCCGCCTCGACCGGCTGGGTCGCCGCCCTGGCCACCGTGCTGTGCCCGGTCGCGATGACGCTCTTCCTGCGCAACGTCACCGGCGCCAAGCTGCTGGAGAAGAAGATGAGCCAGCGCGAGGGCTGGGACGAGTACGCCGCCCGCGTGCCGATGTTCTTCCCCCGCCCCCCGCGCTGACCCGGCCCGAATCTCGCGCTGACCCGGCCCGGACTTCGCCCCGAGCAGGCCCGGACTTGCGCCCCTGGGGACAATGGGAGCATGCCGTCGACGTCCGACCAGGTGGCAGAGGCGATGCGGGTCGTGGCCCGCGGCGACTACCTGCCGCCGGGACAGCGCGACCGCGCCGGGGACGACGCCCCGGTGCAGATCGGTCACGGCCAGACCAACAGCCAGCCCCGCACGGTCGCCGACATGCTGCGCCTGCTGGAGCCACGCCCGGGCGACCGGGTGCTCGACGTGGGCTGCGGCTCGGGCTGGACCACGGCGCTGTTGTCGTGGCTGGTGGGCCCCTCGGGGACGGTGCTGGGCGTCGAGCTCGAGCCCGCCCTGGTCAAGATGGCCCGGGACAACCTCGTGGCGCAGCAGGTGCCGCGGGTGCGGGTCGAGCAGGCCGACCCCAACCGGCTCGGCCGGCCCGCGGAGGCGCCGTACGACGCGATCCTGGTCTCGGCCGAGGCCAGTGAGCTGCCGCAGCCGCTGCTCGACCAGCTCGCCGACCCGGGCCGGATGGTGGTGCCGGTGGCGGGCGAGATGGTGCTGGTCGAGCGTCGCGACGGCCGCGACCACCTCACCCGGCACGGCCGCTACCGGTTCGTGCCGCTGAGGTAGGGCCTCAGCCCTCCTGCTGCCCGTCCTCGACCCGCAGGGTGGTGGAGCCGGGGCCGAACCACAGCGTGCGCTGCGGGAAGGGGATGGTGACCCCGGCCTCGTCGAAGGCGCGCTTGACCGCGAGCGCCACGTCGTTGCGCGCTCGCCAGCGCGAGGCGATGTCGGCGGCGTGCCAGTAGCGCACCTCGATGTTGATCGAGGAGTCGCCGAAGCTCTCGACCCACGCCTCGGGCGGCGGGTCCGCGACCACCTCGGACACGTCGTCGCAGGCCGACAGGATGATCGACCGGACCCGCTCGAGGTCGCTGTCGTAGGCCACCCCGACCGCGATCGCGGTGCGGTTGAGCGGGGTCTTGGTGTAGTTGGAGATCGCCGACTGCAACACCTCGGCGTTGGGCAGGTAGACGGTCACGCCGTCGTAGGTGCGCAGCCGGACCGAACGCAGGTTGACGTCCTCCACCCGGCCCTCGAAGTCGCCGCTGGCGATCTCGTCGCCGACCCGGAAGGGGCGCCTGACCTGCAGCAGGATGCCGGCGACGAAGTTGGACAGGATGTCCTGGGCCGCGAAGGCCAGGGCGATGCCGCCGATCCCCAGGGCGCCGAGCATCGGCCCGACCTGGAGCCCGGCCAGCTCGAGTGCGTAGACGGTGCCGGCCACCACCACGACCACCGAGGCCAGGCGCCCGACCACCCGACCGGTGTGCCGGTCGGAGTCGCCGCGGTCCAGGACGGTGATCGTCACCCGCCGCACGACCACGGCCAGCATCAGGGTCAGGCCCAGGACGGCCGCGCCGAGGAGGGCTCGCTGGCTGTCCAGCTCGTCGATCATGGCGTCAGGGTAGGCCGACGAGTGCCTCGGAACGCTCCCACAGCCCGTCGATCAGGTCCTGGTCGTGAGCCTGCCGGTTCTCGCGCCCGTCGATCTTGAAGCGGCTGAAGTAGCGCCCGTCGATCTCGGGGTCGGGGCCCCGGTGGGCCAGCGCGACCAGCGGTGCGGCGCCGTCGGCGACGGTGATGGTCGCGAACCGCTTGAGCGGCGAGCGGTAGAGCAGCCCGACCAGCCACGAGTCGCGGCCGAACGAGCTGCCGACCGGCCCCGGGTGCACAGCCACGGAGCGGATCGCGTCGTCGGCCCAGCGCTGGGTGATGCCGCGGGTGAAGAGGATGTTCATCAGCTTGCCGGTGCCGTACGCCGGGAACTCGATCGCGCGGCGCCGCTCGTAGTCGAGGTCGTCGAGGACGACGCGGCCCAGCAGGTTGGCGATGCTCGAGGTGTTGACGACCAGGGAGCCGCCGGCCGCGGCGAGGCTGGGCCGCAGCAGGTGGGTGAGCAGGAAGGGCGCCAGGTGGTTGACCTGGAGGTTGGGCTCGTGGCCGTCGTGGGTGCGCTGCGCGGGCGAGAAGGTGCCACCGGCGTTGTTGAGCAGCAGGTCGAGGCTGCCGACCCGCTCGGCGACCAGCTTGGCGAGGTGGCGCACGTCGTCGAGGCGGGAGAAGTCGGCGACCAGCGGCTCGGTGCCGACGGCCTCGGCCACCGGCCGCAGCTTGTCGGCGCTGCGCCCGGTCACGTGCACCGTCGCCCCCTGGGCGGCCAGCACCCGCGCCGCCTCCGCCCCGATCCCGTCGCTCGCGCCGGTCACCAGGACCGTGCGGCCCGCCATCGTCTGCTCAGTCATGGCTCGAGCCTAGTGAACCGAGCGACGTCACCGTTGGTCGAGCAGGGAGGAGCGCCAGCGACGACCGACGCCGAGACCCCGCAAGCACCGCGCCCACCGCAACCACTCGCCGTACGCCATGGACTCACCCGGTTTCGAGACAGGCGCTGCGCGCCTTCCTCAACCAACGGCGGCGCGACCTGGCCCGGCCTCGGCCGGGAAGTGTGGAGTCCTGGATCAACCTGGTTCAGCCAGGCCTCCACACTTCCGGAACAGGTAGGCGAAGGCGGGGCGGGTGTAGGCGATGCCTCGCCCGCTGCGCTTGATCAGGTCGGGATCGGCCGCGGCCGGCTCCTTCGGGACCAGGTGCGTGTCGAGGTCACGGCTGTCGAGACGGTAGGCGTCACCGCGGTGCTGCACCACGGCCACGAGTTCCAGCGCGGGGTCGAGGGCGGCGATGCTGGCGTCGCCGTGGCTGGTGTTGGCCAGCAGCACGCCGCCCGGGGCCAGGTAGCGCGAGCAGTGGTCCCACACCGGCCCGGCGTACAGCGAGACGAGCAGGTCGAAGCCGACGTCGGGCAGCGGGAGCGGCTCGGTGTAGTCGGCCTGGACGAACCGCACCTCCGCACCCGCCCCGGGCGCCGCCCGACCCTCGAGCTCGGTGGCGACCAGTGCCTCGTCGGCGAAGAAGCGAGCCGCCCGGCGGTCGGTGTCGACGTAGGTGACCGACGCGATCGCCGTCGACGGCGACAGGTCGAGGTAGGAGCCGGGGTAGAGCGCGCGGGCGCAGCCCCCCTCCCCCGCCAACGACGCGAAGAGGCTCGAGCGGTCCCCGATCGACTGCCGGTAGCCGGTCCACGTGGGCGTGCTCCTGCTGCCGGCGGCCATCCCCCCATCCTGCGACACCCACCCGCGGCTGGACACGCACCTGGCAGGATTCGGGTCGTGAGCGAGATGTCCCCCGGCGAGACCGGAGACCTGGGCCACGAGCTGGTGCGGCTGGCCTCCGCCGACAACTTCCGCGACCTGGCCGGGCCCGGCCACCGCACGGCGGACGGCACGCCGCTGCGTCCCGGGGTGCTCTACCGCTCCAACGAGCTGCAGCTCAGCGACGCCGACGTGCACCGGCTGGCCGGGCTGGGGCTCGGGGAGATCTTCGACCTGCGCGAGCAGCACGAGGTCGACGCCCACCCCGACATCGAGGTGGCCGGCGCGAGCTGGCACCACCTGCCGGTGCCGGGCATCCCGATGGACCAGGTGGTGGCGCTGTCGAGCCGCGAGGAGGCCGACGAGGCGATACGCGCGGTCTACCGCGGTTTCGTCGACGACGAGATGGCCCGGGTCAGCTTCGCCGAGCTGCTGACCCGGCTGGCGGCGGGCGCGGCACCCCAGGTCTTCCACTGCACCGCCGGCAAGGACCGCACCGGCTGGGCCTCCGCGCTGCTGCTGCGCCTGGCCGGGGTGCCCGAGGAGACGGTGCTGGCCGACTACCTGCGCACCAACGAGGTCAACGGCACCCGCGAGAAGTACCTCGCGATGGTCGCCGAGCACCTCGGCCCCGAGAAGGTCCCGGTCTACGAGAGCATCATGGTCGCCGAGGCCGACTACCTCGCTGCCGCCGACGAGCGCGTGCGCGCCGAGCACGGCGACCACGCGACGTACGCCGTCGAGGGGCTGGGCCTCAGTCGCGAGACGGTGGCGGCGCTGGTGGCGCGTCTGCGCTAGCCCCTGTGCTGGACCCTGTGCTGGACCCTGCGCTCGATCCTGACCCGGACCCCGCGCTGGGCCCCGGCAGGTCGAGCACGGTCGTCGGTGGTTGCTGGCGCAGCTCGTCGAGGGCGGGGGGCTCCGGCTCGTCCTCGCTGAACTGCACGTCGATGACCTCGTTGACCTTGTGGCGCTGCGCGCGCACGTAGTACGAGTAGGCCCGCTTGTCGGCCGGGGTCAGGTCGACCTTGTCGATGAACAGCGTGAGCAGCGCGCGCGGGTAGAGGTGGCGGGCCATCACCACGTTGACCTCCATCCCGATCACCCCCATCACCGCAGCGATGTAGATGACGCCGATCAGGCCGAGGACCAGGGCGAACGTGCCGTTCATCCCGTCGGTCTCGTTGATCACCGCAGTGACGTAGAGCGTGCCGAGCCACTGCAGGAGCTGCCACAGCGCCGCCACCACGAAGGCGCCCGGGGCGGCCTGCGACCAGCGCAGCCGCCGCGCAGCAGCGAAGCGGAACAGCCCCGTGAGGACCGCCCCCACCAGCAGCACCGTCACCAGGCGGATCAGCCAGCGCCACGAGCCGTCGGCGGTGGGCCCGAACATGTCGGTCTCCGAGCCGAGCGCCGAGATGATCGAGACGCCCAGGACCGCCACGCCGGAGGTCACCAGCAGCACCAGGCTCTTGAAGCGCAGCACCACCGGGTTGGGCCGGTTGTGCCGCGGCACCGACCAGGCGATGTTCTGCGCGTTCTGCAGGGCCTGGCCCAGGCCCAGCGCACCGTAGAGGGCGGTGAGCGACCCCACGACCACCGCGGTGGTCGAGCCGGTCATCCCCTCGGGGCGGCCCAGCTCCTCGCCGATGATCGGGAACTGGCGCAGCGCCGAGCTCAGCACCGCCTCCTGCAGGCCCGGGTTGCCCTGCAGCAGGAAGCCGAGGATCGAGGTGGCCAGCAGCAGCAGCGGGAAGATCGCGATGAACCCGTAGTAGGTGATGATCGCGGCCAGGTAGGGGCCCTGGTCGTCGACGTACTTGTAGAAGACCGCGATCGGCACGGAGACGGGTGGGTAGCGACGTTGGAACCGGTCGGCACGGTCCAGGACTCTTCCCACCCGCCCCACGCTAGTGGAACGGCTAGTAGGACTTGGGCAGCCCCAGCGAGTGCATCGACACGAAGTTGAGGATCATCTCGCGGCTGACCGGCGCGATCCGGCCCACGCGGGTGGCCACCAGCAGCCCCGCCATGCCGTACTCCTGGCTGGCGCCGTTGCCGCCATGGGTCTGCACGGCGCGGTCCACGACGTCGCAGGCGGCCTCGGCGGCGGCGTACTTGGCCATGTTGGCGGCCTCGCCCGCGGCCATCTCCTCGCCGGCGTCGAGCAGCGCGGCGGCCTTCTGGTTCATCAGCCGCGCCATCTCGATCTCGATGTGGCTCTGCGCCAGCGGGTGCGCGATCGCCTGGTGCGCACCGATCGGCTGGCCGAAGACCTCGCGCTCCTTCGCGTACGCCGTCGCCTGGCGCAGCGCGTAGCGGGCCAGGCCCAGCGAGAAGGCCGCCGCCATGATCCGCTCGGGGTTGAGCCCGGCGAAGAGCTGCACCAGTCCCCCGTCCTCATCGCCCACGAGCGCGTCGGCAGGCAGCCGCACGTCGTCCATGAACACCTGGAACTGGTTCTCGGGGCTGACGATCTCCATCGGGATCGCGTTGGCCTCGAAGCCCTGGGCGTCGGTGGGCACCACGAAGAGGCACGGCTTGAGCTTGCCGGTGCGGGCGTCCTCGGTGCGGGCCACGACCAGCACGTTGTCGGCCTCGTCGATGCCGGAGATCCAGATCTTGCGGCCGTTGAGCACCCAGCCGTCGCCGTCGCGACGCGCGGTGGTGGTGATGTTGTGGGTGTTGGTGCCGGCGTCGGGCTCGGTGATGGCGAAGGCCATCGTGCCGGTGCCGTCGCACAGCCCGGGCAGCCACTTCTGCTTCTGCTCCTCGGTGCCGTAGCGGGCGATGATGGTGCCGCAGATCGCCGGGCTGACCACCATCAGCAGCAGCGGGCAGCCCTGCGCCGAGAGCTCCTCGCAGACCGCGGCGATGTCGCCGATGCCGCCGCCCCCGCCGCCGTACTCCTCGGGGATGTTGATGCCCAGGTAGCCGTTCTTGGCGATCGCCATCCACAGGTCGGTGGTCTTGCCGCCGGAGCGGGCCTTCTCGACGAAGTAGTCGCGTCCGTAGGTCGCGGCCAGCTTGGCGACCTGCTTGCGCAGCTCCTGGCGCTCCTCGGACTCGGTGAACGCGTGCGTGCTCATTGCTTCTCCTCCACTACTGCCAGGACCTCTCCGGCCGCGACCTGCGAGCCGGGTCGTACGTCGAGCGTGACCACCACACCGTCGGTGGGGGCGCTGACCGTGTGCTGCATCTTCATCGCCTCGAGCACCAGCACCGGGTCACCGGCGCCGACCTCGTCGCCCTGGGCGACCAGGACCTTCACGACGCTGCCCGGCATCGGCGCGAGCAGGCTGCCGCTGGCCACGGCGTCGGCGGGGTCGGTGAAGCGCGGCACCCGCACCAGGCGCAGGTGTCCGCGCGGGGAGTCGACGTCGACGACCGCGCGGTGGGTCGGACCGCTCACCGCGACGTCGTACGTCGTGCGCACGCCGTCGCGCTCGAGGGTCACGGAGGTGGCGCTCGCCGAGAGCACGCTGCAGCCCTCGACCGAGCAGCCGTCGCGACCGCCCCACCACTGCACCACCACCGGCTCGTCGGCGCCGGGCGCCACGAGCTCGGTGCGCTGCGGGGCGGAGACCACGTTGCGCCACGCGACCGGGGCGCCGTGCTGGACGGTGCGCTCGGCGCGGGTGCGCTCGGCCAGGGCCAGCGCGGCGGCGACCGGCGCGCCCGGGTCGACCTGGGCCCCGGCGGACAGGTCGGGGTGCTCGGCGAGGAAGCCGGTGCTGACCCGGCCCGCGACGAAGTCGGGGTCGCGCAGCGCGGCGACGAGCAGGTCGCGGTTGGTGACCAGACCGTGGATCCTGGCCCGCGAGAGCACGCCGGCCAGCCGCCGGGCGGCGGCCTCACGGGTGGCGGCGTGCACGACCACCTTGGCCAGCATGGCGTCGTAGTGCGTGGAGACGACCGAACCGCTGGCGAAGCCCGCGTCGACGCGCACCCCCGGCTCCTCGCCCAGCGCTCCGGGGACCTCGAAGCGGGTCAGCGGGCCGCTCTGCGGCTGGTAGTCGGCCGCGGGGTCCTCGGCGTAGAGCCGCACCTCGATCGCGTGTCCCTGCGCGGCGGGCACCGCGGGCAGGTCGTGGCCCTCGGCGATCGCCAGCTGCTGCTCGACGAGGTCGAGCCCGTGCACCAGCTCGGTGACGGGGTGCTCGACCTGCAGCCGGGTGTTCATCTCGAGGAAGAAGAACCGCTCGGTGGCCGGGTCGTAGAGGAACTCCACGGTGCCCGCGCCCCGGTAGTCGATCGCGGTCGCGGCGGCCACCGCGGCCTCGTGCATGGCGGCGGCGACCTCGGGTCGCAGGCCGGGGGCCGGCGACTCCTCGACGACCTTCTGGTGGCGGCGCTGCAGTGAGCAGTCGCGCTCGCCGACGGCGACCGCAGCGCCGCGGCCGTCGCCGAGCACCTGCACCTCGACGTGGCGGCCGCGCTCGACGTAGGTCTCCACGAAGACGGTGCCGTCGCCGAAGGCCGACTCGGCCTCGGCGGTGGCCTTCGCGACCTCGCCGGGCAGGTCGGCCAGCGACCGGACGATGCGCATGCCGCGCCCGCCGCCGCCGGCCGAGGCCTTGACGATGAGCGGCAGGTCGGCCTCGGTGGCGGTCTCGACCGTGTGGTCGGTCAGCACCGGGACCCCGGCCGCCTCCATCAGCTTCTTGGACTCGATCTTCGAGCCCATCTGCTCGATCGAGGCGGGAGCCGGGCCCACCCAGGTCAGTCCGGCCGCCTCGACGGCGCGGGCGAAGTCGGCGTTCTCGGAGAGGAAGCCGTAGCCGGGGTGGATCGCGTCGGCGCCCGCGGCGCGGGCCGCCTCGAGCACCAGGTCGGCGCGCAGGTAGGTCTCGCCCGGCGCGTTGCCGGGCAGGCGCACGGCGGCGTCGGCCTCGGCGACGTAGGGAAGGGCGGCGTCGGCGTCGGAGTGCACGGCGACGGTCTCGATGCCCAGCGCCCGGCAGGTCCGGAAGACCCGCGAGGCGATCTCGGCCCGGTTGGCCACCAGCAGTCGATGGATCATGAGTACACCTCTGTCTGGGGCCTCGGGGTCCCCGTGGCGTTGTTCGCGGAGGAGCGAAGCGGAGGAGCGGAGAACGTCATGGGGTGTTTTCACATCCTGAAGACGCCGTAGCCGGCGGCGCCGGTCCAGGGCTGGTTCTCGATGACGGACAGGCAGATGCCCAGGACGGTGCGGGTGTCGCGGGGGTCGATGACCCCGTCGTCGTAGAGCATCCCGGACAGGAAGTGCGGCAGCGACTGCTCCTCGACCTGCGCCTGCACCATCTCCTTGATGGCGCCGAAGCCCTCGGCGTCGAAGACCTCGCCCTTGGACTCCGCGGACTGCTGGGCCACGATCTCCAGCACGCCGGCGAGCTGGGCGGGGCCCATCACCGCCGACTTCGCCGAGGGCCAGGTGAAGAGGAAGCGCGGGTCGTAGGCGCGACCGTTCATCCCGTAGTTGCCGGCGCCGTAGGAGGCGCCGAGCACGACGGTCAGGTGCGGCACCGAGGAGTTGCTGATCGCGTTGATCATCATCGAGCCGTGCTTGATGATGCCGCCCTGCTCGTACTCCTTGCCGACCATGTAGCCGGTGGTGTTGTGCAGGAAGAGCAGCGGCGTGTCGGACTGGTTGGCCAGCTGCACGAACTGGGCGGCCTTCTGGGCCTCCTGGCTGAACAGGACGCCCTGGGCGTTGGCCAGGATGCCGATCGGGCGCCCGTGCAGCCGCGCCCACCCGGTCACCAGCGAGGTGCCGTAGAGCGGCTTAAACTCGTCGAAGGCCACCGCGTTGCCCGGCCCGGCGCCGTCGCAGATCCGCGCGATGACGTCGCGGGGGTCGAACGGCTCCTTGAGGTCGGCCGGGACGAGGTCGAGCAGCTCCTCGGGGTCGGCGTCCGGCTCGGCGTACGCCGCCGGCGCGGGGCGCGGCCGGCGCCCCAGCCGGGCCACGATCCGCCGCCCGATCCGGATGGCGTCGCGCTCGTCCTCGGCGAGGTAGTCGGCCAGCCCGGAGGTGCGCGCGTGCATCTCGGCGCCACCCAGCGACTCGTCGTCGGACTCCTCGCCGGTGGCCATCTTGACCAGCGGCGGGCCGCCGAGGAAGACCTTGGCCTGCTCCTTGACCATCACGGTGTAGTCGCTCATGCCGGGCACGTAGGCGCCGCCGGCGGTGGAGTTGCCGAAGACCAGCGCGACGGTGGGCTGCTTGCGGGCGCTGGCGCGGGTCAGGTCGCGGAAGAGCTTGCC
The DNA here is from genome assembly GCF_030518195.1 of Nocardioides cremeus. Classification (GTDB taxonomy): domain Bacteria; phylum Actinomycetota; class Actinomycetes; order Propionibacteriales; family Nocardioidaceae; genus Nocardioides; species Nocardioides cremeus. The sequence goes on along the minus strand of NZ_JAULSC010000001.1, from coordinate 110,653 downwards.
GCCGGGGATGAAGATCTCCTTCTGGGTCGGCAGGTCGGCACCTCCCGACTCGACCAGGGAGACCGTCGGCAGCCCGTTCTCCTCGGCGATCTGCGCGGCCCGGAAGATCTTCTTGACCGTCCACGGGTTGCTCGCGCCGCCCTTGACGGTGGGGTCGTTGGCGGTGACCACGCACTCGACGCCCTCGACGACGCCGATGCCGGTGACCACGGAGGCGCCGACGGTGAAGTCGGAGCCCCAGCCGGCCAGCGGCGAGAGCTCGAGGAAGGCCGAGCCCTCGTCGACGAGCAGCTCGATGCGCTCGCGCGGCAGCAGCTTGCCGCGGGTGTGGTGGCGCGCGACCGAGCGCTCGCCGCCGCCGGCCACGGCCTTGGCCTGCTCCTCGGCCAGCGACGACAGCTTCTCGAGCATCGCCTCGCGGTTGCCGCTCACGACTCCACCACCTGCCTCATCCGCTCCAGCGTCGTGCGCATGCCCTTCTCGTTGGTGCGCCGGCGCAGTCGCCCGAGCAGCAGCCAGTAGACCCGGAACGGCAGCGCGGCCGAGAGCCGGAAGTACTCGGTGACCCGCGAGCCGCCCGCGCCGTCGGGCTCGATGCGGTAGCCCCAGTTGTTGACCGTCACGTCGTCGGTGCCGACGCTGAACTCGAAGAGCCGCGGCTCCTCACAGGCCGTGACCTGGCAGGGCGTCCAGTACGTCGGCCCCACGCCGTTGCGCTTGACGTGGCCCTTGAAGCTGGCGCCGACCTCGGGGCCGGTGGAGCCGCGGGTCCAGCGCGCCTCGAAGGTCTCGGGAGAGAACTCACCGATCCGGGTCACGTCGCTGACCAGGGCCCACACCTCCTCGGGCGGGGCGGCCATCTCGATCGTGACCTCGCCGGTCATCGGGGGGACCAGTCGGTTCAGGGACATCAGGTGGTGCTCCTCGTCGGTGCGTAGCCCAGCAGCTTGGCCGCGAGGTCGGTGAGGACCTCGGTGGCGCCGCCGCCGATGGGCAGGATGCGGGCGTCGCGGTAGTGCCGCTCGACCTCGGTGCCGTGCATGTAGCCGGTGCCGCCGTGCAGCTGCACCGCCTGGTCGCAGACGTACGTCGCCGCGTCGCAGGCCGTCTGCTTGGCCAGGCAGGCCTCGGCGACGGTGGCGCCGCGCTCGACGACGGACCGGGTGTAGGTGCGCGCCACCTCGACCTGGCGGTGCATCTCGACCAGCTTGTGGCGCACCACCTGGTTGGCCACCAGCGGCTTGCCGAAGGTGTCGCGCTGGTGGCAGTAGGCAGCGGTCAGCTCGAGGCTGCGCGCGGCGATGCCGTAGGCGTGCACGGCCAGCGCGATCCGCTCGGAGACGAACTGCTCGGCGATCTGGTAGAAGCCCGAGCCCTCGGCGCCCACGAGGTTGCCCACCGGCACCCGCACGTCGACGTACGACAGCTCGGCGGTGTCGGAGCAGTGCCAGCCCATCTTGCGCAGCGAGCGGTCGACGGTGAAGCCGGGCGTGCCGCGCTCCACGACGAGCAGGCTGACACCGGCGTGACCGGGCTCGCCGGTGCGCACCGCGGTGGTCACGAAGTCGGCGCGCACGCCCGAGGTGATGAAGGTCTTGGCGCCGTTGACGACGTAGTGGTCGCCGTCTCGCACGGCGGTGGTGCGCAGTCCCGCGACGTCGGAGCCGCCGCCGGGCTCGGTGATCGCCAGCGAGCCGACCAGCTCGCCGGCCAGCGTCGGGCGCACGAACCGGTCGACCAGCGCGTCGGCGCCGGCCTCGCCGCGGCCGGCGGCGGCGACCATGTGGGGCAGCGCGATGCCGGAGGTCAGCAGCCCGGCGAGCAGGCCGCTGGAGGCGCCGGCCGAGAGCATCCCCTCCTGCAGGTCGACGGAGTCGAGCATCGAGCCGCCCTCACCACCCACCTCGGTGGGGAAGGCCAGGCCCAGCAGTCCCTGCTTGGCGGCGGCGGCGTGCAGCTCGCGCGGGATGGTGCCGGCGTCCTCCCACTCCTGCAGGTGGTCGACGACCTCGCGGCGGGCGAACTCGGCGCCGAGCTCGTGGATCTCGCTCACAGCAGCCCCTCCTGGATGTGCACCGAGCGGGCCCGGGCCCACTCGCCGAGGCCCTTGGCCTGCGGGTCGAAGCGGGTCGAGGCGGCCACTCCGCGCCCGAGCAGCCCCTTGATGACGACGTTGACCGCGCCGAGGTTGGGCAGCACGTGCACCTCGATGGCCTCGTCGGGCAGCGCGGCGGTCTCGGGCAGCAGCTCGCGGATCTTGCGCGGGCTGATGATCTTGGCCAGCCAGGTCACCCGGGCGGCGTACTTGTCGTCGGGGCCGTCGTGGGAGACCCACAGGCCCAGGTTGGCGTCGCCCCCCTTGTCGCCGGAGCGGGCGTGCACGAAGGTGCCCAGCGGCAGCCGGCGGTTGAGGGTGTCGGCGGGTGCGGGGTAGGGCGAGGGGCGCAGGCCCAGCGTGTGGTCGGCCTCGGCGTACGCCGTCGGGTCGGGCACCGTCTCGCGGGTGCCGTCGGGCAGCACCACGACGTGCTCGACGACCGAGCGGTCGACGTACGCCGCGCGGTAGACGCCGTACGGCGTGGGGGCCGCGGGCGGGCCGGTCATCGTGAAGCCGGGGTAGGAGCCGAGGGCGAGCTCGACGGCGGGGCCGGTGAAGGCCTTGGCGACGGGGCCCTGCTCGGGGTCGGTGACGGTGCAGCGCAGCAGCACCGAGGCGCCCTCCTCGGTGTCGGCGTCGGCGGCGGGTGCGGTGGGCCGGCTCCAGGTGACCTCCTGGGCGGTGAGCCGCGGCGAGAGCTGCTCGCGCACCCAGTCGGCCTTGGCCTCGACGTCGAGGCCGGTGATGACCAGCTCGAGGGTGTTGCGCCAGCCGCCGAGCTCGTTGACGCAGACCTTGAGCTGCTCGGGCGGTGCCTCGCCGACGACGTCGCTGACGCGCACCCGGTCGGGGCCGACCTGCTCGAGGCGGACCGAGTCGAGGTGGGTGGTGACGTCGGGGCCCAGGTAGCGGGTGGACTGGATCTCGTAGACCAGCTGGGCGGTGACGGTGTCGACGGTGACCGCGCCGCCGGTGCCGGCGTGCTTGGTGATGGTCGAGGAGCCGTCGGGCTCGATCTCGGCGATCGGGAACCCGAGCGGCTGCGAGAGGTCGACGCCGGCGGCGGCGAGCGAGCGGAAGCCGCTGAAGTTGCCGCCGGTGGCCTGAGTGCCGCACTCGAGCACGTGGCCGGCGACCACGGCGCCGGCGAGCTCGTCGTGCTGGTCGGGGGTCCAGCCGAAGTGGGCGGCGGCGGGCCCGACGACCAGGGAGGCGTCGGTGACGCGGCCGGTGACCACGACGTCGGCGCCGGCGGTGAGGGCCCGGGCGATGCCGAAGCCACCGAGGTAGGCGTTGGCGGTCAGGGCGCCGTCGAGGCCGAGCTCGGCGGCGCGGACGCGCAGGTCGTCGCCCTCGACGTGGGCGACGGCGACGTCGAGGCCCAGGCCGTGCGCGACCTCGCGGACCTTGTCGGCCAGCCCGGCGGGGTTGAGGCCGCCGGCGTTGGAGACGATGCGGGTGCCGCGCTCGAGCGCGAGGCCCAGGCAGTCCTCGAGCTGGCGCAGGTGGGTGCGCGCGTAGCCGAGGGAGGCGTCGCGCATCGTGTCCTTGCCGAGGATCAGCATCGTCAGCTCGGCGAGGTAGTCGCCGGTGAGGACGTCGAGGGTGCGCCCGTCCTCGAGGCTGCCCTCGAGCATCTCGCGCATCGCTGAGATCCGGTCGCCGTAGAACCCGGAGCAGTTGCCGACCAGGAGGGTGCCGGTCATCGCTGCTCCCGCCCGGGGCCGGCGGGACCGGCGAAGGCCTGGGCGATGGTGAGCCAGTGCTCGGCGTCGGCGCCGGTGGCGACCAGGTCGGTGTCGTCGCGGTGCACGCGCTGGGTGACGAGCAGGCAGAAGTCGTACGCCGACCCGGTCACCGTCTGGGTCGCCTCCTCCGGCCCCCAGGCCCAGGTCTCCCCCGAGGGAGAGACGAGCTGCACGCGGAACTGCTCGGCCGGCGGCTGCTGCTCGTGCACGGAGTAGGCGAAGTCGCGGGTGCGCACGCCGAGGTGGGCGACGTGGCGGATGCGATCGGTCGGCTCGGCCTGCTGGTCGAGGGCGTCGTAGACGTCGAGGGCGTGCGCCCAGGTCTCCATGAAGCGGGCGGTGCCCATGGAGGTCGGCGACATCGGCGGGCCGAACCAGGGCATCTTCTCGCCTGTGGGCACCTCGCGCAGCGCCACCGTCAGCTCGTCGCGGGCCTTGCCCCAGCGGGCCAGCAGCGCCTCGGGGGCCAGCCGGGCGACCTCCTCGGCGGCGGTGTCGACGAAGCCGGTGGGGTCGGCCATCGCGGCCAGCACGACCTCGTCCCAGGCGGCCTTGCCCTCGGGGGTGCTGCTGCGGGCGGCGAGGGCGGCGACCTCGTCGGTCCAGGCCAGGTGGGCGACCTGGGTGGCCACGCTCCAGCCGGGGGCCGGGGTGGGCGTGGCCCAGCCGTCGGCGTCGAGCCCGGCGACGGTCGACCAGAGCTGGTCGCCCTCCGCGCGCAGGTCGCCCAGCAGGGCCTCGAGCAGGTCACTCATCGCTGTCTCCTCGTGAGGGTGGTGTCGAGCGTGTCGGCCCAGCGGTCCAGGATCCGGGCGCGGCGGGCGGCGTCGTCGGTGACGGTGTTGGCCAGGCCGAGGCCGCGGACCAGGTCGAGGGTGGCCTGCACCAGCTCGCGGACCCCGTCGACGGACTCGTCGGCGTCGAGCAGGTCGACGGTCAGGCGGTGGGTCTCACGTCCGATCCGCTGCTCGAGCGGACCGACGGAGTCGTGCAGGCCCGGGTCGGTGCGGGCGGCCACCCACAGCTCGAGGGCGGCGACGAAGACAGGTGAGGTGAAGTGGTCGGCGAGCACCTGCAGCACCCCGCGGGTGCGCGGCACGTCGGGCGGCAGGGCCGCCGCGGCCGCGGCCAGCTCGGCGCCGCGCACCTCGGTGAGGTGCCCGACGGCGGCCACGACCAGGTCGTTCTTGGTCGGGAAGTGGTGCAGCTGGGCCCCGCGGCTCACCCCGGCCCGCTCGCTGACCAGCGTGGTCGTGGTGCCCGCGAAGCCGCGCTCGACCAGCAGCTCGACCGTGGCGTCGAGGAGCCGCGCCCGCATCAGCCGGGTGCGCTCGCCTTGGGGCACACGGGCGGGGGCGCTGGTCACGCGCCACAGCCTGTCCGCCCAACAACAAACAGTCAAGCCTGACTTTTCCTTCGAGGCCGACGCGGAGAGTGTGGAGCCCCGGATGAACCAGGTTCATCCCGGGCTCCACACTCCCGGTGCCGGCTCACTCGGCGACGAGGTCGTCGATCTGGTTGATGGCCGCCGACGAGCCCTCGACGACGCCCATGTCGAGCACGGCCTGCAGCGCCTCGGCGGAGGCGTAGGTGCCGACGTACGTCGCCCGGGTCCCGCCGTCGTGCTCGACGAAGGTGAAGACGTTGGTGCTGACCGGCAGGTCGGTGTTCTTGGTGAACTGCTCGTCGAGCGCGAACCCGTCGTCGAAGGTGAAGCCGGAGGGCTCGTCGACGCTGCCGACCTCCCAGTAGCCGTAGTAGCGCTCCCCCTCGGGGCTGGTCATGTAGTAGTTCATCCGCCCGCCGGGGGCGAGGTCGTGGTCGACGAACGTGGCCGGGTAGGTGGGCGGGCCCCAGACGCGCTCGAGCTGGCGGGGGTCGGCGTACACCTCCCAGATCCGCTTCGGCGGCGCCGCGAAGTCGGCGACGATGGTCAGGGTGCGGGCGTCGAGGTCGTGGGTGACGTCGGTGACGGGCATGGCGCTCAGTCCTCCTGCGTGGGTGGCTGCGTGGGTGGTGGGGGTGGTGGGGGTGCCTGCTCGGCACCGGGGTCGGGCTCGGCGATCAGGTCGTCGATCCGGGAGATGCGGCCCCGCCAGAGGGACTCCAGCTCGGTGAGCATCGCGCCCACCGACCGCACCGCTGCGACGTCGCCGCTGGCGAGGGCCTCGCGTCCCTGCCGACGCTTGGTCAGCAGGCCCGCCCTCTCCAGCACGGCCACGTGCTTCTGCACCGCGGCGAAGCTCATGTCGTACGACGCCGCGAGCGTCGAGACGGAGTGCTCCCCGGCCAGCACCCGGCGCAGGATGTCGCGCCGGGTGCGGTCGGACAGCGCGTGGAACCAGGCATCCGCCCTGTCCTCTCCGTCCATGCACACAACATACAACCAATCGGTTGTATGTTGTCAAGGGCCTCCGCTAATCGAGCCGGGCCACCAGCAGCAGCCGCGACCGGGCGGTCAGCCCGACCAGCGCCGAGGTCAGCACCGGCAGCCCGACGACCACGCCGATCACCAGCAGCCACGGCACGTCGAGGTAGTGGCTGGGCGCGTTCGCACCGTCGCCGAACCCGTACGGCGCGGTCAGCGGGTAGGTGATCGCCACGCCCGGCACGGCACCCACCAGCGCCCCCAGCACCGCTCCGACCAGCCCCACCACCAGCGCGTACGCCGCCGCCACCCCGCGCCGGGTCCGCGGCGCGGCCCCGACCGCCGAGAGCGTGGCCAGGTCGGGCCGGGCGTCGGAGAGCGCCAGGAAGGTCGCGGTCAGGGTGCCGCCCAGCATCAGCACGGCCCCGAGGCCGGCCAGGACCAGCTGCACGATGGCGGTCTCGTCAGCGGCCTGGTAGCCGCGCTCGGCGTAGGCGTAGGCATCAGCGCTCGCGCCGCGCACCACCTCGGCGACGTCGCGCTCCTGGGCGGCGCTGACCGGCCCGGGCAAGAAGAGCCCCACGTCGCGCACCGGCGCCTCGAGCCGCGCCGCGGCCGCCGTCGACAGCACGCCCTGCACCGGCGCGTAGCCGCGCTCGACGGTCGTCGTCGCCGCCGGCAGCACCGCAGCGCTGCGACGGCGCTCCTCGCCGTGCACCCGCAGCACCACCCGCAGCCGGTCGTCCGCGAGGGGCGCGTCGGTGAAGGCGATCACCCCGCCGGCGTCCAGCGCCTGCTGCGCAGCGGCCCGGTCGTCGTCGGACAGGCCCGGGATCGCGCCGGGAACCTCGTCGGCGACCAGCACGCCCGAGCCGAGCGAGCCGCCGTAGCCGCTCAGCACGTCGGCGCCCTCCTCGGTGCGGAAGGTGACGCTCGTGGAGCGCCTGCCGCTGGAGTCGACCCCACGGAGCCGTTGGACCTCGAGGCCCTCGGCGACCGCGGTCACTGCCGACTCGTGCAACCCGTAGTCGGCGCCGCGCTCGTAGTCGACGACGCTCATCGCCTCCATCGGCAGCGCTGCGCTGTAGGTCTCGCGGTTCTGCGCCTCGTCGCTGGTGATCGCGATCCCCAGCGCGACGACGCCGGCCACGGTCGCCGCCACCGCCGCCACGGCCGGGACCGTGCGGCTGCGGTGCCGGGCGGCGTCGCGGGCCGCGAAGCGCAGCGGGAGCGGCAGCCCCCTGGCCAGCCGCGCCACCACGACGACCACGACGGGCACCAGCAGCACCATGCCCAGCACGCTGAGCAGCGCCGACGCGGCGATGGCCACCTCGCCGCCGTCGCCGGTGCCCGTCCGGGCACCCCACACCGCCGCGGCGACACCGGCGCCCAGCAGCACCAGGCCGACCAGCGGGGACCGGCGCGAGGCGCGCGCGTCGCCGCGCCGCCCGTTGAGCACCGCGACCACGTCCTGGCGCGAGGCCAGCCACGCCGGCACCATCGCGGCCAGCAGGGCGCTGAACAGGCCGAAGCCGGCGACGACGACCAGGTGGCTCCACGAGACGTCGAAGGGCCCGAAGCGGGTGCTGGAGAAGCGCTGGACCAGGGGCATCAGCGCCAGCGCGCCGACCAGCCCGAGCAGCACACCGAGCACGGCGGCCACCGCGCCGAGCACGACCCCCGAGGCCAGCACGACCCGACGTGCCTGCGCCGGGGTGCCGCCCGCGGCGGCCATCAGTGCCAGGGTGCGGGCCTGGCGGCGCGCACCGACGGCGAACGCCGGTCCGGCGAGCAGCACGACCTCGAGCAGCACCATCACCACGACCAGCACCAGCACGGTGATCACCGACGCCTCGAGCAGCTGGGAGCCCCACTGCACCTCCATCGGCAGCTCGTCGTCGGCCGGCGGGTCCGCCAGCACCGCGCGGGAGAGCACCGTGGCGCCGGCGGCGTTGAGCTCGAGCACCTGGTCCCAGGTGACGGGGTCGCCACCCACGAGGTACTCGCGCGACGCGTCGCGCCCGAGCCCGAAGGTGCCCGGCAGGCCGAAGGCCCGGGGCTGGCCGGTGTAGCGGGCGCGTTGCGCCGTGCCGACGATGCTCAGCCGCGACCCGTCGTCGAGGACCAGCTCGTCGCCGGGGCCGCGGTCGAGCAGCTCGGGGCTGACCAGCACCTCGGTGGTGTCGTCGGGCCAGCGACCGTCGAGGAGCTCGACCAGCCCCTCGGCGAGCGGGTCGCCCAGCGCCGTCTCGACGACGTCGGCCTCCCCGAGGCCCAGCTCGGTGTCGAAGCGCACCCAGCCCTGCGCGAGCACCGCGCCGGGACGCTCCCCGCCCAGGATCCGCTGCACGGCCCGGAGCGTCAGCGGCCGGGCGTCGCCCTCGCCGTCGTACGCCGACCCGTCCTCGGGGTCGGGCTTCTGGTAGGCCTGCCCGCCCCCGGCCTGCACCTCCACGAGCGCCTCGGCGCCACCGAGGCGCCGCTCGAGCACCTCGGTGCCGGAGACGTCGGCGGTGCTGTAGACGGTGTCGGCGATGGCCACGGCCGCCACCGGCAGCGCGATCATCACCAGCACCAGGAGGCTGCGACCACGCGCCCGCCGGGCATCGCGCGCCGCGACCCGCAGCGGCAGCCGCCACCCCCGCAGCCACCCCCGCAGCCAGCCCAGCGGGCTCACCGGGCGTCGCTGGTCTCGAGCAGCGACTCGACCGGCTCGCAGCCGGACTCGTCGACGACCACGCCGTCGCGCAGGAAGACCACGCGGTCGGCCCAGGCGGCGTGCCGCGACTCGTGGGTCACCAGCACCCCGGCGGCCCCGGCGTCGCAGCGCGCCCGCAGCAGCCGCAGCACCTCCTCGCCGGTCTCGCTGTCGAGGGCACCGGTGGGCTCGTCGGCCAGGACCAGCCGGCGCTCGCCCACGATGGCGCGGGCGATGGCGACGCGCTGCTGCTGGCCGCCGGACATGTCGTCGGGGAAGCGGTCGGCCAGCTCGACGATGCCGACCTCCTCCAGCGCCCGCAGCGCGGCCTGCCGAGCCGCGCGGGTGCGGGTGCCGTCGAGCTCGAGGGGCAGGGCGACGTTCTCGGCGGCGCTCAGCGCCGGGATCAGGTTGAAGCCCTGGAAGACGTAGCCGATCGACGTCCGCCGCAGCCGCGAGCGCCCGGCCCGGGGCAGGGCGACCAGGTCGGTGCCCTCCACCTCGACCCGGCCCTCGGTGGGCTGGTCGAGGCCGCCGGCGATGGTCAGCAGGGTCGACTTGCCGGAGCCGCTGGGGCCCATCACGGCGACCAGCTCGCCGGCGTGCGCGGCGAAGGAGACGCCGCGCAGCGCCTCGACGCGGGTCGCGCCCTCGCCGTGCACCCGGGTGACGCCGTGCAGGCGCAGCACCACACTGCTGGGGCTCATCGGGTCGCCTCCGTCGAGGTCTCGCGGCGGGCGCGCGAGCGCGCCACCGCCTCGCGCAGCCGGTCGGCCGACTGGGCCAGCCAGCGCTGCTCCTCGCGGCGCAGCCGGGCCGCCTGGGCGACCTGCAGCTCCCCGCTCATCGTCCGGCCTCCTGCTCGTCGCGCTCGAAGCGGGCGGGGGCGATCAGCGGCGTGGACTCGGTGGCCACGCGGCGTACGCGGGCCTCGCAGTGGTCGAGCCAGCGGATCTCGGCCTCGGCGGCGAAGACCAACGAGTCGAGGACCAGGCTCCAGGCCAGGTCGGTGCGACCGGTCGACGCGTCGGCCTGCCGCTTGAGGCGGGTGTAGTCCTGGAGGGCACCCATGGTGGCGCTGCGCTGGCGCTGGATCAGGGTGCCGACGTCGACACCGGGCACGGTGACGGCCAGGGCCAGCTTGATCGCCAGCTCGTCGCGCGGAGGCTGGGTGCGCGCGACCGGGGTGGTGAACCAGGCCGCGACCTCGTCGTGGCCGGCGGCGGTCAGGCGCCAGATCTCGTGGCCCTCGTCGTCGGCGCCCGCGGGCTCGACGAGGCCGTCGCGCTCGAGGCGGGTCAGGGTCGTGTAGACCTGCCCGACGTTGAGCGGCCACGCCGACCCGGTGCGGGCCTCGAACTCCGTGCGCAGCTGGTAGCCGTACATCGGCTCCTGCTCCAGCAGCGCCAGCAGCGCCTGCTTGACCGACATCTCGTGCCTCCACCCGTCGAGGACCCGCGTCCTGGGAACTTGCCTACCGGGTATGTATACCACGTATGCATACCCTGTAGGTAGGAGTCGCCGCTCCCCACGCACGAGGCGGCCGCCCCGGTCTCCCGGGACGGCCGCCTCTGCGTGCTGGGTGGTGCTGGTCCTAGCTGGTCAATCGGTGGAGACCGTGAGCACGGTCGGCGCGAGCGCACCCTCGTAGGTCAGCAGGCCGAGGTACTCCGCACCCTCCTCCAGACCGGTCCAGCTCACGTCGAAGGACGTGGGCTGCTGGGCCTGGGTCGGCACCGGGTTGGGCTCGACGGTGAGGTCACCGAGGTCAGCGCCGCCTCCGACGAGGAAGGTGTCGAAGTCGTACTCGATCGGGCTGCCCTCGGAGCCGGCGGCGTAGCCGTCGACCTCGAAGAAGTACGCCCCGGCCTCGGGAGCGGTGATGTCGACCCGCTCGTCGGCCGAGCCGGTCGCGGACTGGCCGGCGTAGGCGTAGATCGTCGCCGGGTCGCACGAGTCGGCGGCGTACACGTAGAGGTCGAGGTCGCTGCTGTCGTCGATGGCGTCGAGGTCGAAGCGGGCGTAGTCGACGCCCTCGGGGACCTCGATGCAGTCCGACAGCACGCTGTCGCCCTCGGCGACCGAGCCGTCGGCAGAGATGCCCTGGGCCAGGCCGGCGGCACCGATGGCCAGCTCACCGGTGGTCGACGGGGTGATCTCGACCGTGGTCGAGCCGTCAGTGCCGGTGCCCTCGACCGAGAGCGGAGCCTTGACCGAGACCGGGCGCAGCGCGACCGGGAGGCGGAGCTTGGTCGGGCCCTTGAGGGTGACGACACCCTGGGCGAACTCGCCGAGCGGCGCGTCGGTGCGGGTGAACTCGATGGTGAGGTCCTCGATGTCGCCCTTGCGCTTGGCGGTGACGGTCTCGGGGAAGCTCGCCTCGAAGCCGGGCAGGTCGACCTTGACCTTCCAGGTGCCGGTCATGGTCGAGACCATGGTGCGGGTGAAGGAGGTCGTGCCGGCCACCTGGCCCTGCGCCATCGAGGGCAGGTTGACCTCGGTGGCCGGGATCGCCGGGACACCGGTGGGCAGGCCCTGGCCGGTCAGGAAGCCGCGCCACTCGCGGGCCCCGGAGCCGATGTGCCACCCGGGGTCGAAGAACTTCTTCGGGTTCACGATGCCGGCGCCCTGGGCCAGGGCCTCGCCCGAGCCCTTGCCGTCGGCGGTGCGGGTGCGGTTGGCGGTGGTCATCATGGCCGACTGGACGTCCTGGGGCGACCAGGTCGGGTAGGTGCCCATCAGGAAGGCGCCCAGGCCCGCGACGTGCGGCGCGGCCATCGAGGTGCCGGAGTAGAGGTCGTAGTCGCGCCCGGCGTTGGTCGGGGGCGAGACGGCGGCCAGCACGCTCGAGCCCGGCGCGGCGATGTCGGGCTTGAGGATGTCGGACTCGTTGGCGACGGCCGGGCCGCGCGAGGAGAAGCCGGAGACCTGCGGCAGCGGGGTGACCTTGTCGGTCTTGTTGCCCAGGCGGAACGCGGCGGTGGCCTCGGTGCCGGCCTCGTCGAGGTACTCGTAGACGCTCGCACCGTCGACCTCGTCGAGGTGGATGGTCGGGACCGAGTGGAAGTCGGCGTCGAGGCTGTTCGGCGACGGGTTGACCATGACCATGCCCACGCCACCGGCGCGGGCGACCTCGGCGGACTTGTCGACGCGGGCGTAGGCGCCGCGGTCGCAGACCACGATCTTGCCCTCGGCCAGCGCGGGGTCCAGGGTGCCGGCACCGCACAGGGCGGCGTCGGCCAGGTCGTCGGTGCCGGCCACGGAGACCGAGTCGACGAGCGGCGTCTGCGGCAGGCGGGTGCCCGAGATCGAGGCGCCGACCAGCTTGGTGCCGTCGCCCAGCTTGAGCGTGTTCTCGAAGTTCACGTGCGTGGTCGAGGCCACGGTGGTCAGCCACGGGCTGTTGTGGGCGACCGTCGAGGCGTCGGGGCCGCTGTTGCCGGCGGAGGCGGCGACGAAGATGCCGGCCTCGGCCGCACCCTCGAAGGCCACCTCGACGGAGTCCACGACGGTGTCGGTCGCACCCGAGATCGAGAAGTTCAGCACGTCGACGCCGTCGGCGACGGCGTCGTCGATGGCGCCGAGGATGGCGTCGGTGTAGCAGCCACCCGAGTTGGGGTCGGTGTCCTCCCAGCAGACCTTGTAGACCGCGATCTTCGCGGCCGGGGCCATGCCCGAGAGCTTGCCGAACTCGCGGCCCTCGACCTCGACGCCGCGCACGATGTTGCCGGCGGTCGTCGAGGCGGTGTGCGAGCCATGGCCGCCACCGTCACGCGGGGAGAGGAACTCGTCCTCGGCCTTCTCGGCAGCACCCGAGGCGATCTGGGCCTCGAAGGAGTCGGAGTAGTAGCGCGCCCCGACGACCTTGTCGTTGCACAGCGTCGCCTCGAACTCCTCGCCGGCCTCGCAGGCGCCGGTGAAGACGCCGCCGTCGAGCTTCTCCATCCGGGTGTTGCCCTCGGCGTCCATCGTGATGTCCCACTTGGTGCGGGGCGACTCGTTGATGGCGTTGCCCGAGAACGACTCCGACTCGGGCCAGTAGCCCGAGTCGATGACGCCGGCCACCACGCCGTCGCCGGCCTTCGGACGCGGGCCCTGCGCCTTCCAGGCGCCCTTCTTGCCGGTCATGCCCAGGAAGTCACCGGTGTTCCAGGTGTCGAGCTCGCGGGCCTCGTTCTTCTCGACCAGCAGCACCCGGCGGTCGCCGGCCAGCTCGAGCGCCTGCTTCGCGCTGAGGTCGGCGACGAAGGAGTTGCTGGCGATGGTGTTGCTCAGCACCGGCTCGACGCCGGCGTCGTCGGCGACGGTGCGCTGGGTGCGCTCGAGGTGCGCGGTGTAGGCGCGCACGTTGGCGCTGTCGGCGCGGAACTGACCACCCTGGGGGGCGCGGGTGGCTGCGAAGCGGCGGTCGCCGCCGGCGTACGTCGCGGCCGCGGGATCACGCAGCACGACGACGTAGCGCCCGGCGTCGTAGGACGTCAGGGCGTCGGCGCCGGTGGGCGCCTGGGGGGTGGCGGTGTCGTCGGCGGCGGAGGCCGCCGGCACCGAGGCCGCGACTCCGGCCGCGAGGAGTCCCGCGGAGATGAGGCCGATGCCGCGCTGGCGCGCGGAACGGCTCGCTGCAGTGGTGTGCACGAGTGTGATGTCTCCTGTAGCTGCCCGAGAAACCGTCCGTGCGCCGACTCCGAGACGGTCGGTCGTGAACACGGGGGTGGGATAGACCACAATTCATCACCCCCCCTCAGGTCAAGGGATTGCCCCCGGGGGCATGGCAACGGTTTCGTAACAGTGACCGTCGCGTGACCTCCCGGGTGAGGTGTCGACGGCGTCGCCGAGACTGTCCCCATGACCACGACCCTGATCACCGGCGCATCCTCCGGGCTCGGCGCCGAGATGGCCCGCCAGCTCGCCGCACGCGGCGAGGACCTCGCCCTGTGCGCCCGGCGCACCGACCGGCTCGAGGAGCTGCGCACCGAGATCCTCGCCGCCCACCCCGAGCGCCGCGTCGCGCTGCGCACCCTCGACGTCACCGACCCCGACCAGGTGCCGGTGGTCTTCGAGGAGCTGCGCGCCGAGCTCGGCGGCCTCGACCGGGTCGTCGTCAACGCGGGCCTGGGCAAGGGGGCCGCGCTGGGCACCGGCCAGGCCGCGGCCAACCGCGAGACCGCGACCACCAACTTCCTCGGCGCGCTGGCCCAGACCGAGGCCGCGGTGGAGGTCTTTCGGGCCCAGCGCTCGGGCCACCTGGTGATGGTCTCGTCGATGTCGGCGATGCGCGGCATGCCCAAGTCGATGACGACCTACGCCGCCACCAAGATCGGCGCCGCGTTCCTCGCCGAGGGCCTGCGCACCGAGCTGCACGGCACCGAGCTGGGCCGCACCGTCGACGTGACCGTGCTCTACCCCGGCTACATCGCCTCGGAGATGAACGAGCAGGTCGCCCAGCAGACCCCGCTGATGGTCTCCACCGAGAAGGGCGTGCGCTCGATGGTCGCGGCCATCGAGAAGCGCGCCGACTCCGCGTGCGTGCCCGCGCTGCCGTGGGCGCCGCTGTCGGTGGTGATGAAGCACGCGCCGCTGGGCGTGCTCAAGCGCCTGCTCTGAGCCCCGTTCTCAGCTCGAGGCCCGCGAGCACGTGGCTCAGGCCGCGGTGCTCGCGGGTCGGCCAGGCCGCCGCCAGCGTCAGCGCCAGGTACGCCGCCAGCGCCGCCCCGCCCCACGGCAGGTCGGCCAGGCCGAGCGCGAAGACCGGCCCGAGCCCGGTCGCGAGCTTGACCACCCGCTGGGGGCCCACCAGCCAGCGCGAGCGGCCGGTGGTGCGCAGCGAGACCACCCACTCCCCCACGGTGCGCCCGGCCCCCAGCACCAGCACCGCCTCGAGCGCGAACGGCACGCTCCACTGCAGCAGCACCTGCAGGTCGCGCCACGGCCCCATGTCGAGCACGTAGACGTTGAGGAACCGCACACCGATCGCCACCGCGGCGCCCACGGCCACCACGAAGACCGCGTCGCAGGCCATCCCCACCACCCGCCGCCCCCACGTGACCCGCTCGGGCAGCGGGCGGGCCTGCGGGCCTCGGCGCCGCACCACCGCCCACGAGGCCAGCGAGCCGAGCACCGCACCGGTGGCGTTGAGCAACAGGTCGTCGACGTCGAGCAGCCGGTAGGCGCAGTCGTAGAGCCCCCAGATGCCGGTGCCCTGCGTGGTCTCGACCAGCGCCGAGGCCGCCAGCCCCAGCAGGCCCGCCACGACCACGCCACGCCGCAGCACGCGGCGTACGAAGAACCCGAACGGCACGAAGAGCAGCACGTTGAGGGCGACCTGCAGGAAGGCGGGCTGGCGCAGCAGCGCGCGCACGCCGCCCTCGTCGGGCAGCGCGACCCGGCCCACCGAGGTGAGCGGGTCGAGCTGGGTGGGCCGACAGGTGAAGGAGCCGGGGTCGGGCAGCGGCAGCAGCGTGTAGGTCCACAGCGCCAGGCCGTAGACGGCCGCGGCCAGCAGGAGCAGCAGCTCGCCGGGCGGCAGCCGGCCGGTGCGGCGGTAGCGCACCGCGGCGGTCGGCACCAGGAGCAGCACCGCGACGACCGAGCCCAGCCCGACCGCGTAGAGGGCGTTCATCGCCTGGGTCGACATCGCGGTGGCCCGGCTAGCGGTAGGTCAGCTGGTCGGGCGCGAGGTGCTCGTGCTCGTTGAAGGTCAGCAGCCGCGGCCCGCCGCGCCCGACGACGACCCGGGTGACCGAGGTGTTGGCGCACACGGTGTTGAGCCGCTGCCAGGTGGCGGCGTACGTCGCGTCGTCGGCCTGCTCGCCCAGCAGCAGCGCCGCGCCGACCGCGGCCACGACCCCGCCCGAGGTGACCACCACGACGCTGCGCCCGCTGCCGGCCTGCTCGGTCACGGCGTCGAGGGCGGCGCGGGTGCGGGCCCGGAAGCCCCGGTAGGTCTCGTCGTAGTCGGCGTCGTGGTGCCCGGCGCTCCAGCGCTCGGTGGCCCGCTCGAAGACCTCCTGGAAGGCGCGGCGGTCGAGCTCGCCCTCGGGCAGGTCGGGGTAGGCGCCGACCACGGAGAGGTGGTCGAACTCGTCCCAGCGCTCGTCCTGCTCGTGGGCAGGGCCCGCCTGCCACCCGGCGCCCTCGGCGAGCGCCTCGAGGGTCTCGCGGTGCCGGCGCATCGAGCCGTGCACGACGCCGGTGGGGGCCACGCCGCGCTCGGTGAGCCAGCCCCCGAGCGTGCGGGCCTGCTCCCAGCCGGTCGGTGAGAGCACGTCGTAGTCGTCGGCGCCGAAGGAGGCCTGGCCGTGGCGGACCATCAGCACGAGTCCCATCAGCTGCCCATCATCCCTGGCATCAGCGCTGTCGTCATCGCTGTCGTCATCGCTGGGCCAGGAGGCGTCGGCAGCGCTGCTCGAGGTAGGCCACGACCTGGCCCAGCGGGGCGTAGGCCTCGTTGGTGGTCTGGCCGTGCACGTAGCGGTACCAGATCTGCTGGGCGATGACCGCGAGCCGGAACAGCCCGAAGACCTCGTAGAAGGCCAGGTCGTCGGCCGAGGGGGCGTGGCCGGTGCGCTCGCAGTAGCGCCGCACCAGCTCCTCGCGCGTCCACATGCCCGGCGCGTTGGTGGGCTGGCGGCGGAAGAGCTGGAACATGTCGTCGTCGTCGGCCTGCACCCAGTAGGCCAGCGTCGAGCCCAGGTCCATCAGCGGGTCGCCGACGGTGGCCAGCTCCCAGTCGAGCACCGCGACGACCCGCGGGTCGTCGGGGCCGCCGTCGAGCACCAGGTTGTCGAAGCGGTAGTCGTTGTGGATCAGCACCTGCGCGACGTCGGCGGGCTGGTGCTCCTCGATCCAGCCCAGCACGTCGGACCAGTCGCCGGTGTCGTCGGTGCGCGAGCCCTCGAGCCGGGTCGTCCAGCCGCGCACCTGGCGGGCGACGTACCCCTCGCCACGGCCCAGGGCGGCCAGCGCCGGCACCTGGGTGACGTCGACGGAGTGCAGCTCGACCAGCACGTCGAGGGCCCGCTCGCAGAGCAGCCCCACCGCGGCCGGGTCGACCTCGCCCCACGAGGCGGGCAGGTCCTGGCGCAGGATCGTGCCCGGCACCTGCTCCATCACGTAGAACTCCGAGCCCAGCACCGACTCGTCGCTCTCGTGGCCCACCATCCGCGCGACGTGGTCGAAGACCGGCGCGAGCGCGGCCTGGATGTCGTGCTCGCGACCCATGTCGTGGGCCCCGGCGGCCTTGCGCCCGCTCGGCGGGCGCCGCAGCACCAGGTCGTACGTCGACCCGTCGGGGCGCGGCTGGCGCACCAGGTAGGTCAGGTTGGAGGCGCCGCCACGGAACTGGCGCACCTCGGTGACCTGGTCGATCCCGGTGCGCGGGGCGAGCCACGCCGCGAGCGCGTCGGTGTCGAAGGCGTCCTCGTCGCGGACCCGCCCGGCCGGGTTGTCCTGCTGCATCGGCTGTGTCTCCTGCGTCTCCTGCGAGCCGGGCTCAGCGCAGCGCCATCGAGCCGGACACGTCGGCGGCGAAGGGCAGCTCGGCGTGCTCGGCGATGCGGCGGTCGAGGTTGGCGGCGACGTCCTCGGGCCACGGAGCCGTCTTGCGGGTCTCCATGTCGATGTGGAGGAAGATCTCCTCCATCACGTAGCTGACCCGCTCGTGGGTGTCGTCGAGCAGGTAGACCAGCGCGTGCGCGGCCCGCTCGGAGCGGCCCAGCAGCCGCACCCGCGCCGACATCCGGTCACCGGTGCGCAGCTCGGCCAGGTAGGTCAGGTGGTGCTCGGCGGAGAAGATCGCGTGCCCCTCGGCGGGCCACATCTGCGGGATGCCGAGCTCGACGAGCGAGTAGTCGAGGCCCTCGCTGGCGATGCCCGTGTAGTGGCGCACGTTGAGGTGGCCGTTGGCGTCCTCGAAGGCGACCGGCACCGGCTGCTCGGCCCAGGCCGGCAGGGCGACGAGGTCGGCGTAGGTGGGGTGCGCGTTCTTGTTCTCTGGAGTGCTCACGGGGCACGACCTTACTGATCCCCCGCCCCACCACCGCCGACCCGGCCCATGTCTCGCGCCCACCCGTCCCAGATCTCACGCCCGAGCGGGTGGTCCCGGGACGTCAGTCCTCGCGCAGCATCGAGAGATGAGCAGCTCAGGCCACACCCCGCCCAAGGGCGTGCAGCAGGTCGGTCAGCGTGCCGTCAGGTGGATCGAGGAGGGCAGGGCCGGAGCGGGCTTCACCGACGTCGGTCGGCGACGTGCCCACCAGCTGGCCGACGGCGAGGACCTCGACGACGCCGACGTCAAGAAGATGCAGGTCTACTTCGCGCGCCACCGGGTCGACAAGGACGCGAAGGGCTTCAAGCGCGGCAGCGAGGGCTTTCCCTCACCGGGCCGGGTCGCCTGGGACGCCTGGGGTGGCGATGCCGGCGAGAGGTGGGTGCGGGGCATCGACGTCTGACCGGTCCTCCCCCGGCGCGCGTCGACCCGACCCGTCCCTCCACCCGTGGTGGAGGTCCGGGCCGGGTCGGCGCGATGTTCGGGCCGGGTCGGCGCGATGTCGGGGCCGGGTCAGGCGGGGAAGGACTCGCCCTTCTCGGCCATCTCGCGCAGGCGGTCGGTGGGGCGGAACCGGTCGCCGTACGCCGCCGCGAGCTCGTCGGCGCGACGCACGAACGCGCTCAGGCCCACCTCGCCGTCGGCGTGGGTGTAGCCCTGCATGAACTGCGCGGCGCCACCGGTCATCGGCGGGAAGCCGATGCCCATGATCGAGCCGATGTTGGCGGCCGCGGCGGAGGTGATGACGCCCTCCTCGAAGCACTTGGCGGTCTCGAGCGCCTCGGCGAAGAGCATCCGGTCGCGGCAGTCGGCGATCGGGGGCTGCTCCTCGGCGAGCGGGAACATCTCGGAGAGGCCCTCCCACAGCGTGACGCGCTTGCCCTGCTCGTCGTAGTCGTAGAAGCCGGCGCCGCGCAGGCGGCCGGCGCGGCCGGCCTCGAGCATCCGGTCGACCACGGCGGTGCCGGGGTGCTCGGCGACCTGCTTGCCGTCGCGCTCGTTGGCCTCGCGGGTGGCCTTGGCGATCTTGCCCATCAGCTCGAGGTTGAGCTCGTCGGAGAGCTGCAGCACGGGGGCCGGGTAGCCGGCCTGGCTGGTGGCCCGCTCGATGGTCCAGGGGGCGACGCCCTCGGCGAGCATCGCCATGCCCTCGTTGACCATGAAGCCGATGACGCGCGAGGTGTAGAAGCCGCGCGAGTCGTTGACCACGATCGGGGTCTTGCGGATCTGCTGGACCACGTCGTAGGCCTTGGCCAGCGCCTCGTCGGAGGTCTGCTCGCCCTTGATGATCTCGACGAGCGGCATCTTGTCGACGGGGCTGAAGAAGTGCAGCCCGATGAAGTCGGCGGGACGGTCGACGCCCTCGGCGAGCTCGGAGATCGGCAGCGTCGAGGTGTTGGAGCACAGCAGCGCGTCGGGGTTGACGTGCGGGGCCACCTCGGCGAAGACCTTGGCCTTCAGCGCGGGGTCCTCGAAGACGGCCTCGATCACCAGGTCGCAGCCGGCCAGGTCGGCCGGGTCGGCGGTGGCGTGGATGCGCCCGAGCAGCTCGTCGGACTTCTCCTGGGTCAGCTTGCCGCGCTCGACGGCCTTGGCGTTGAGCTTCTCGGAGTAGGCCTTGCCCTTGGCGGCGTTCTCGGCCGAGACGTCCTTGAGCACGACCTGCATGCCGGCGCGGGCGCAGGAGTAGGCGATGCCCGCACCCATCATCCCGGCGCCCAGGACGCCCACCTTGGTGGCCTGGAACCGCTCGACGCCCTGGGGGCGCAGCTTGCCGGCACCGATGGCCTGCAGGTCGAAGAAGAACGCCTGGATCATGTTCTTCGAGCCCTGGTTGACGACCAGGTTGGTCAGGTAGCGCGACTCGATGCGCGAGGCGGTGTCGAAGTCGCGGCTGGCGCCCTCGACCGCGGCCGAGAGGATCGCGCGGGTCGCGGGGTAGACGGCGCCCTTGGTCTGCTTGCGCAGCAGCGCCGGGAACGCCGGCAGGAACGCCGCGAGGCCGGGCGAGCGCGGGGTGCCGCCGGGCATCTTGTAGCCGGGTGCGTCCCAGGGGTTGGCGTGGGCGTCGGGGTTGGCCTGGATCCAGGCCTTGGCCGCGGGCACCAGCTCCTCGCGGGTGGCGACGAGCTCGTCGACCAGGCCGACCTCCTTGGCCTGGGCGGGCTTGAACTGCTTGCCCTCGAGCAGCACGCCCATCAGCGCGTCCTGCAGGCCCAGCATCCGCACGGTGCGGGTCACGCCGCCGCCGCCCGGGAGCAGGCCGAGGGTGACCTCGGGCAGGCCCAGCGCGACCTTGGGGTCGTCGACGACGATGCGGTGGTTGCAGGCCAGGGTGATCTCGAGGCCGCCGCCGAGCGCGGCGCCGTTGATGGCGGCCACGACCGGGCGGGGCAGCTTCTCGAGGCGGCGCAGGGCGGCCTTCATGCCCTCGGCCATCTCGAAGACGGCCGCGGCGTCCTCGGGGCTGGTCCTGACCATGCCCTTGAGGTCGCCGCCGGCGAAGAAGGTCTTCTTGGCGCTGGCCACGACCACGCCGGTGACCGACGACTCGTCGGCGGCCAGCTCGTCGTACAGGCGGTCGATCGCGGCGTCCATCGACGACCGGTAGAGGTCGTTCATGGTGTTCGCGGACTGGTTCGGGTCGTCGAGGGTCAGGGTGACGATGCCGTCGGCGTCCTTGTCGTAGCGGACTGCCGTCTGGGTCTCGGTGCTGCTCATGTCTGTGTTCGTGTCCTGTTCGGTCTCAGGGAAGTCTGGTCGGTACGGCGCTGCGGGTCGCCGTCAGACCAGCTCGACGATGGTGGCGATGCCCATGCCGCCGCCGACGCAGAGCGTGGCGAGGCCGCGCTTCTGGTCGCGGCGGGCCAGCTCGTCGATGAGGGTGCCGAGGATCATCGCGCCGGTGGCGCCCAGCGGGTGGCCCATGGCGATGGCGCCGCCGTTGACGTTGGTGATCTCGTGGCTGATGCCCATGTCGCGCATGAAGCGCATCGCGACCGCGGCGAAGGCCTCGTTGATCTCGAACAGGTCGATGTCGTCGACCTCGAGGCCGGCCTTGGCCAGCGCCTTGCGGGCGGCCGGGGCGGGGCCGGTGAGCATGATCGTCGGGTCGGCGCCCGAGACGGCCATCGAGACGATGCGCGCCCGCGGGGTCAGCCCCAGGTCGGTGCCGACCTGCTCGCTGCCGATGGCCACCAGCGCGGCGCCGTCGACGATGCCGGAGGAGTTGCCGGCGTGGTGGACGTGGTCGATCTTCTCGATCCAGTGGTACTTCTCGAGCGCCACGTCGTCGAAGCCGGCGTCGCGGCCGGGCTGGGCGAAGGACGGCTTGAGCCCGGCCAGGCCCTCGGGGCTGGTGTCGGGGCGCACGGTCTCGTCGTGGTCGAGGATGGTCAGGCCGTTGAGGTCGCGCACCGGGATCACCGAGTCGGCGAAGTAACCGTTGGCCCACGCCTTGGCGGCGCGGTGGTGCGACTCGGCGGCGTAGGCGTCGACGTCGTCGCGGCTGAAGCCCTCGATGGTGGCGATCAGGTCGGCGCCGATGCCCTGCGGCACGAAGCCGGTCGTCAACGCGGTGGCCGGGTCCATCGCCCAGGCGCCGCCGTCGGAGCCCATCGGCACGTTCGACATCGACTCGACGCCACCGGCGAGGACCAGGTCCTCCATGCCGCCGCGGATGCGGGCGGCGGCCTGGTTGACGGCCTCGAGCCCGGAGGCGCAGAAGCGGTTGAGCTGCACGCCGGCCACGGTCTCGGGGTAGCCGGCCGCCAGCGCGGCGGTCTTGGCGATGTCGCCGCCCTGCTCGCCGACGGGGGTCACGACACCGAGCACGACGTCGTCGACGCGGTGCGGGTCGAGGCCCGGGTTGCGGGTGCGCAGCTCGTCGAGGAGCCCGACGGCGAGGTCGATGGCCTTGACCTCGTGCAGCGAGCCCGCCGCCTTGCCCTTGCCTCGCGGCGTGCGGATGTGGTCGTACACGAATGCTTCTGCCATGACCGTCCTCGGTTCTCGTGGAGCGCCGCGACCGCCGGGAGGCGTGGGCGCGCGCGTGCTGACTCGATTGTGACACTATTACTGTCAGTGTCGTCAAGGACCATGACGACCGGGATGGTCGGAAGGAGTGTGATGGGCACCACGTCGGAGTCCGGGGCCGTGGGCCTGCTGACCCTCGAGGAGCTCACCGCCCGGGTCGGGATGAGCGTGCGCAACGTGCGCTTCTACACCACCAAGGGCCTGGTGCCGCCGCCGATCCGCCAGGGCCGCTCGGGCTACTACAGCGACGACCACGTGGCCCGGCTCGAGCTCGTGCGCGAGCTGCAGGGCCACGGCTTCACGCTCTCGGCGATCGAGCGCTACCTGGCCGCGGTGCCCGACGAGGCCACCCCCGAGCAGATCGCGCTGCACCGCACCATGCTCGCTCCCTGGCAGGCCGAGGCCACCGAGACGATGACCCACGCCGAGCTCGCGACCCGGGCCGGGCGCGGCCTCGAGGACGACGACGTGGCGCTGCTGGTCGCGCTGGGCATCGTGCGCCGGCGCAGCGGCAGCGACCTGCTCGACGTCACCCCCACCCAGCTGACCGTGGGCCTGGGCCTGCTCGACCTCGGCTTCCCCACCGCCGCCGCGACGGCCGCCGCCGAGGTCTACGCCCGGCACGGCCGCCAGGTGGCCGAGGAGCTCAACGAGCTCTTCCGCACCGTGGTGTGGCCGGCCTACAAGGAGGCGGGCGCCTCGGCCGAGACCGTGCGCGAGGTCGTCGAGCGCATCAAGCCGCTGTCGATCTCGAGCCTGGTGGCGGCGTACGAGGCCGCGATGGACCAGACCCGGCGCGAGCAGATCCGCGCCCGCGCCGACCGCGCCGGTCGGGGCTCCACCGCTGGGTGACCCCGACGCAGGGGTCGAGTCCCTAGTGTGGGACCCATGAGCCTCACCGTCCTGGTCACCGGCGCCACCGGATTCGTCGGTCGCCGACTCGTCCCCGCTCTCGTCGAGGCCGGCCACCAGGTCAAGGCCATGACGCGGCACCCCGACACCTACGAGGGCCAGGGCGACCCGGTCTTCGGCGACGTCAACGACCCCGGCAGCCTCGCCGCTCCGCTCGAGGGCGTCGACGTGGCGATCTACCTCGTGCACTCCCTCGACGACAACGACTTCGAGCGCAAGGACGCGGAGGCAGCGAAGACCTTCGCCCTGGCCGCGGCGGCCAACGGGGTGCACCAGATCGTCTACCTCGGCGGGCTCGGCAAGGAGGGCTCGCAGCTCTCGCCCCACCTGCGCTCGCGCCGCGAGGTCGAGAAGCTGCTGGCCGGCTCCGACGTGCCGGTCACCGTGCTGCGCGCCGCGATCGTCGTCGGCGCGGGTGGCATCTCGTGGGAGATGACCCGCAAGCTGGTCAAGAACCTGCCGGCCATGGTGGTGCCCAAGTGGGCCGCCACCCTGACCCAGCCGATCGCCCTCGACGACGTGATCCGCTACATCGTGGGGGTCACCGGGCTGGAGAAGGCCTACGGCCAGGTGCTCGAGATCGGCGGCGCCGACCAGCTGAGCTACGTCGGGATGATGCAGGAGGCCGGCGAGGTGATGCTCGGCCGGAAGGTGCCGGTGCTGAAGGTGCCGGTGGGCACCCCCCTGCTCTCGTCGTGGTGGATCAAGCTGATCACCGGCGTCAACGCCACCACCGCCGGCAACCTCATCGACTCGATGGGCACCGAGGTCGTCCAGACCGACTACACCATCCGCGACCTGGTGCCCGGCGAGCCGCTCACCTACGCCGAGGCCGTGCGTCGGGCGCTGGAGGAGGGCCCGCGCTGACGGCCCGCTCCTCGGGGGCACCGCTCCAGGCCTGGGTCTGGGTCAGCCACAGCAGGTAGGCCAGCGACGGGAGCACCAGCACCACCGCGAGGCCGACCGCGACCAGCAGCCCCTGCAGCGTCGCAGGGGCGCCCGCGGCCTGCGCGAGCGTGACCTCGTCGACCAGCAGCCACGGGTACTGCGCGACGCCCCAGCCGCTGACCACCGACGCCACGGCCAGCACCGCGCTCCAGCGCGCCGGGCCGAAGCGGCGTACGGCGACGAGGGCCACGGTGGTGGTGCCGGCGACGAACGAGAGCAGCACCAGGGGAAGCGCGCGGCCCGTGAGCCCGGCCCACAGCGTGGGTGCGTCGTCGTGCAGCGGCACCAGGGCCGCGAGCACCACCGCTCCGGTGAACAGGCCCACGACCAGCACCCGGCGACGGAGGGCGTCGGAGAGCCCGGTCTTGCCGGCCCGGGCCGCGTCGGTGACCAGGAAGACGCCGGCCAGGAACGCACAGGTGCCCACGGCCACGATCCCGCCGACCAGCGACGTGGTGCCCGTCCAGGACGACCACGGGTCGCCGTCGCCCTGGGCGGGCACCCGCCCCGAGGCGATGGCCCCGGCGACGGTGCCGAGGAAGAAGGGCGTGACCACCGACGAGGCGGCGAAGACCACCCCGAAGAACCGCGCCTGGCCCAAGGTGGCGGCGTACTTGCGGAACGCGAACGCCGAGCCGCGCAGCACGATGCCGACCAGGGCCAGGACCAGCGGCACCGCCAGCGTGGTCGCCACCGCGGCGAAGGTCGAGGGGAAGCCCGTCCACCACACGACGAGCACGAAGATCAGCCAGACGTGGTTGGCCTCCCAGACCGGGCCGATGCTGTGGTCGACCTGGCGCCGCAGCTCGGCACCTCGTCGGGTCCCGCCCGCGGTGAGGTCGTAGAAGCCGGAGCCGAAGTCGGCCCCGCCCAGCACGGAGTAGGCCACCACCCCGGTGAACAGGGCCGCGGCGACCGCGATCTCGAGCCCCATCAGCGCTGCTCCTCCGCGTGCTCCAGCTCGGGGCCGTAGGGGCTCGGCAGGCTCTCGTCGCCCGCCCGCCAGCGGCGGGCCATCGAGCGCAGCACCAGCACGGCGCCCACCGTCATCGCGGCGTACAGCACCGCGGAGGCGCCCAGCACCCACCACAGCGCGGTGGAGCTGTTGCCCGCGGCCTCGGTCGTGCGCATCACTCCGTAGACCACCCAGGGCTGGCGACCCACCTCCGTGGCGATCCACCCGGCCTCGAGCGCCACCACGGCCAACGGCCCGGCGGCCACTGCGGCCCGCAGCAGCCAGGTGCCGCCGCGCGCCTCCGGGCGCAGGAGGTCGTGCCCGCGCCAGCGAGCGACCCAGTAGACCAGGGCGAGCAGCGCCAGCGCGGTGCCGATGCCGACCATCGACTGGAAGGCCAGGTGGGTGATGTTGACCGGGGGCTGCTCGTCGGCCGGGATCGTGTCGAGGCCCTGGACCGGGGCGGTCAGCGAGTTCCTCGCGATCAGCGAGCCCAGGTAGGGGATGTCGATCGCCCAGCGCACCTCGCCGTCGACCAGCAGCCCGCCCAGCCGCAGCGGCGAGGGGCTCTCGGTCTCGGTGGCGAGCTCGAAGGCGGCCAGCTTCGCCGGCTGCGTCTCGGCCAGCCGCGAGCCGAGCAGGTGCCCGATGGCCGGCTGGACCAGCGCCGCCACCGAGGCGAAGGCGAACGGGACCGTGAAGCCGAGCCGGTGGTGCCGGTCGCGTCGGCCCCGCAGCATGCCTGCGGCGTACACCGCGGCGATCGAGAAGCCCGCGACCATGAAGGCGGCGACCCACATGTGCAGGAACTGCAGGAACACGCCGCTGTTGAACATCGCGGCCCACGGGTCGACGTCGGTGACCTCGCCGTCGACGATGCGGAAGCCGGTCGGGTTGTTCATCCAGCCGTTGACCGCCAGCACGCTGAAGGTGCCGGCGACGCCGGTGATGGCCATCGGCACCAGCATCAGCAGGTGCCGGCGCGGCGGGATCCGGCCCCAGCCGTAGAGGTAGATGCCCAGGAAGATCGCCTCGAGGAAGAAGGCGACCCCCTCGAAGGCGAAGGGCAGCCCCAGCACGTCTCCGAAGCGACCCATCAGCCCGGGCCACAGCAGCCCCATCTCGAAGCTCAGCACGGTGCCGGACACCGCACCGATCGCGAAGAGCACCGCGGAGACCTTGGCCCAGCGCCGGGCGAGCACGAGCGCGAGCGGGTCGCCGCGGTAGACCCCGCGCCAGTGCATCACCAGGATCATGGTGGGGAAGGCGACCCCGAAGCAGGCCAGCACGATATGCCAGCCCAGCGAGAGCGCCATCTGCTGCCGCGCGGGCAGGAGCCCGGCCGGGTCGGGTATGTCGGCCGCGAGGGTGGTCAGTCCGGTGAGAAGGTCCACGACGTCGACGCTACGACGACGAGCCCGCCGATCCCAGACATTGTGAACGGATTCACGAAGTCGTGGGGCGGGGTCAGGACAGGAAGATCAGCGGCAGCAGGAAGAGCATCGACAGCGACCAGGTCAGGTGGGTCAGCACCGGGGCGAGGATGCCGCCGGAGGCCCGGCGCTGCAGGCCCACCACGACGCCCAGCAGCACGGCCGCGAAGCCGAGCATCACGTTGCCGGTGGCCAGCGTGGCGACGGTGTAGGCCACCGAGGTCACTGTGACGGGGTGCTTGGTCACCGCGGCGTAGCCCGCTCCGCGGAAGAACAGCTCCTCGGCGACGCCGTTGAGCGCCGTCACCACGACGAGCAGCCCGATCGGGGTCTCCTCTGTGTAGCGCAGCACGGAGCGGATCTGGCTGACCAGGGGGTCGGCGAAGGGGATCTCGCGGATCACCAGGGCGCCGGCGACGAAGACCCCGACCAGCAGCGCCCCGAGCAGGATCGGGGAGAGCACCGGGCGGCGCAGTCCGTCACCGCGCGCGATCCGCCCCAGGTGCAGCGGGCCGGAGGTGAAGGCGCCCACGGTCCACACCCCCGCCAGCACCAGGGTCAGCAGGTAGAACTGCTGGCTGCCCGGGTCGGTGCGCAGCGTGAAGCCGAGGACGACCGCCCCGACGAGGACGAACCCGATGGTCACGAGCTGGCGACGGCGCAGCGCCGTGGGGGTCTGGCGCTGGTCGCGTGGGACCATCTCCCACAGGCTGCGGCGTACGAACTCGCGCACCGGGCTCATCCTCTCGTCGGGTGGATCAGCGCACCCCTGCGCTGAAGCTCGCTGCGTTGTGGGAGCCACCACCGGCGGGACGACCCCCGCCGCGGCGGGCGGCGGGCTTGGCGCCCTGCTTGGCGGCCGGCTTCGAGCCGGGCTTGCCGCCCTGGCGCGAGCCGCCCTGGCCGCCCTGGCCGCGCGGGCCTCCCTGGGCGCCCGCGCCCGAGCCGGAGCCCGAGCGGCGACGGTTGCGGTTGCGGCCGCCCCCACCGCCGCCAGCCCCGCCGTTGCCGCCGCCACCGGTGGAGCCGGTGGCCGGACGCGGGGCCTCGACGACGATGCCGCCGGGCACCAGCACCCGCTCGCCGGGGGCGAGCTGGGAGAGGACCGGGTGGCCGAGCGCGTCGACGCGGGTGATGGTCGGCTTGATGCCGGCGGCCCGGGTCAGGTCGCGCACGTCGCGCTCCTGCTCGGGGGTCATCAGGGTGATGACGGTGCCGGCGGCACCGGCACGGGCGGTGCGGCCCGAGCGGTGCAGGTAGGCCTTGTGCTCGGCCGGCGGGTCGGCGTGCACGACCAGCGACACGTCGTCGACGTGGATGCCGCGCGCGGCGATGTCGGTGGCGACCAGCGTGGTGGCCTTGCCCGAGTGGAAGGCGTCCATGTTGCGGGTACGCGCGTTCTGGCTCAGGTTGCCGTGCAGCTCGACCGACGGGACGCCGCTCTTGTTGAGCTGGCGGGCCAGCGCCTTGGCGCCGTGCTTGGTGCGGGTGAAGACGACCGTGCGGCCCGGGGCGCTGGTCAGGTCGACCAGCACCGGCACCCGGTGCTCGCGCGGCATCCGCAGCACGTGGTGGTCCATCTGGACGACCGGCGACTGCGCGGAGTCGGCCTGGTGGGTGACGGGCTGGCTCAGGTAGCGCTTGACCAGCACGTCGATCGCGTTGTCGAGCGTGGCCGAGAACAGCAGGCGCTGGCCGTCGCGCGGGGTCGCGTCGAGCAGGCGGCGCACCGCGGGCAGGAAGCCGAGGTCGGCCATGTGGTCGGCCTCGTCGAGGATGGTGACCTCGATGTCGTCGAGGCGGCAGTGGCCCTGCTTGATGAGGTCCTCGAGACGACCGGGGCAGGCGAGCACGATGTCGGCGCCGCGCTTGAGGCCGGCGACCTGCGGGCCCTGGCCCACGCCGCCGAAGACGGTCTGCATGGTGAAGCCGTGCACCTTGGCCAACGGGGCCAGCGACTCCTGGATCTGGGCGACCAGCTCGCGGGTCGGTGCCAGCACGAGCGAGCGCGGCTTGCCGGAGCGCGCGGTGCGCCCGGAGGCGGCCAGGCGGGCCACCAGGGGCAGCAGGAAGGCGTAGGTCTTGCCGGAGCCGGTGCGACCGCGGCCCAGGACGTCGCGTCCGGCCAGCGAGTCGGGCAGCGTGGCGGCCTGGATCGGGGTGGGGCTGGTGATGCCGGCCGCGTCGAGGACGCGGGTCAGGTCGGTGGGGACGCCGAGATCGGCGAAGGAGGGTGAAGACACGTTAGGACTACTCACTGTTGGCGTGTCTCGCCAGAACGTGCTGCGCTCGATGTGACGCACAGCAGCCTCTCGCAGGAGAGGGACGCAGCGCCGAGGCGCGCGGGGGGCCCGAGGCAAGACTGGACGGGCTGCTCCCCAGCATAGGGGGAGCAGCCCGGGACGACCCATTCGACGCAGGGTGTTCCGCGCCACTACCGCCGCGGCGGTCGAGCGCGGGTCACCACTCGCTACCTGCTGCTACTTGGTGAAGCCGTCCTTGATGTCCTTGCCGGCGTCCTTGATCTTCTCGCCGGCGTCCTTGACCGAGGCGGAGGCCTGGTCGCCCTTGCCCTCACCCTCGAGCTCGGGGTCGTTGGTGGCCTTGCCGGCGCCCTCCTTGCCCTGACCCTTGAGGTCCTCGGCCTTGTTCGACGCCTTGTCAGCAATGCCCATGGTGTTACCTCCTGGTAGCGGATGACGTGCCCCCAATGAACCAGGCACCCCTCCACCCCTGCTCACCCCCGCGGTTGACCGCCCGGCGGGAGGGGTCAGCGGAAGACCAGCACCCCGTCGTCGATCTTGTCGTGGCGGATCGTGCGCAGGTCGGTCAGGTAGTTCTGCTTGAGCATCCACGGCGCTCGGTCGCCCTGGCGGGGCAGCTGGTCCAGGGCGCGCACGACGTACCCGGACTGGAAGTCCATGAAGGGGCGCTCGCCCACCGTGGGGTCCTTGTCGACGACGAACATCGAGGCGCCACGCTCGCGCATCTCCTCGAGCACCCGTACCGCGAAGTCGGCGACCAGGTCGGCCTTGAGGGTCCAGGAGGCGTTCGTGTAGCCGATCGTGTAGACGAAGTTGGGGATGCCCGAGAGCATCAGCGACTTGTAGGCCATCGTCTCGTGCATCTTGACCTCGGCGCCGTCGACGCTGAAGCGGATGCCCCCGAAGGCCTTGAGCTTCAGGCCGGTCGCGGTGACCACGACGTCGGCCTCGAGCTCCTCGCCCGAGCTGAGCCGGATCCCCTTCTCGGTGAAGGTCTCGATGGTGTCGGTGACCACGGAGGCCTCGCCCTTGCGGATCGAGCGGAACAGGTCGCCGTCGGGCACGAAGCACAACCGCTGGTCCCACGGGTTGTAGGCCGGACGGAAGTGCGTGTCGACGTCGAAGCCGTCGGGCAGCTGCTTGACCGTCTGGTCGCGGATCAGCTTCTTGCCCCACTCGGGCTTGCGCTGGAAGAGTTGGTAGGACACCACGGCCTCGAGGATGTTCTTCCACCGCACGACCGGCTGCTTGAGCTTGGCGGGCAGCCGCGAGAGCTTCGCCGCGACCGGGTCGGTGCCCGGGCGGGTCAGCACGTACGACGGCGAGCGCTGCAGCATCGTGACGTGCTCGGCGGTGCCGGCCATCGCGGGCACCAGCGTGATCGCGGTGGCGCCGGAGCCGATCACCACGACCTTCTTGCCCGAGTAGTCCAGGTCCTCGGGCCAGAACTGCGGGTGCACGACCTGGCCGCCGAACTCCTCGACGCCCGGGAACTCCGGGGCGTGGCCCTGGTCGTAGTCGTAGTAGCCCGAGGCGCCCCACAGCATCGAGCAGGTGATCTGCTGCTCGCGACCCTCGTGCTCGTAGGTCACCGTCCAGCGGCGCTCGTCGCTGCTCCACGACGCGGCGCTGACCCAGTGGTCGTAGCGGATGCGGCGCTCGACGTCGTACTCGCGGGCCACGGTGCGCACGTAGTCGAGGATCAGCCCGCCGTCGGCCAGCGCGGTGTCGCTGGGCCAGGGGCGCCAGCGGTAGCCGAAGGTGAACATGTCGGAGTCGGAGCGGATGCCGGGGTAGCGGAACAGGTCCCACGTGCCGCCGCTGGCGCTGCGGCCCTCGAGGACCGCGACGCTGGTGCCGGGGACCCGCGAGAGGACCTGCGCGGCCGCGCCGATGCCGGAGAGGCCGGCGCCGACGACGAGCACGTCGACGTGCTCGACCTGCGCCTCGGCCTGCTGGGCCTGGTCCTCGGGGGCGGGGGTGGGCTCGGGAGTGCTCATGGTCGAGCACGGTAGTCGAGATCCGGCTCTATTGACAGATGTTCAGCAAGGATTCCGGGTGGGCCCGGTCACCGGGCGAAGAGCTCGACGAAGCGGGCCAGCAGCCGGGGCGGCTCGCTCACCGTGGCGGCCCGGGCGGCCGCCAGCGCGTCGTCGAGCCCGCCGGGCGCGGTGTAGCCGTGGTCGCGGTAGATCGTCAGGCGGTGCACCAGCCCGTCGACGTCGAGCTCGGGGTGGAACTGGGTGGCGTAGACGTGGCGCCCGAGCCGGAAGGCCTGCACCGGGCAGGTGGCCGAGCCGGCGAGCAGCACCGCGCCCTCGGGCAGCCGGCTGACCGCCTCCTTGTGGCCGACGAAGGCGTCGAAGCGCGCCGGCAGCACCCCGAAGAGCGGGTCGGCGACCCCCGCCTCGCTCAGGCGTACGTCGACCGCGCCGACGGGCTCGCCGTGGGTGCGGTCGACCAGGCCGCCGCGCAGCGAGCCGAGGGTGCCGATGCCGTAGCAGGCGCCCAGGAACGGCGTGTCGGCCCCGATCACGCGCAGCGCGAGCGCGCGCAGCTCGGCCTCGACCCGGTGCTGGGTCGCGCTCTTGACCTCGGGCGGGTCGGAGAGGTTGAAGGGGCTGCCGCCCAGGACGATGCCCGACCAGTCGGCGGGGTCGACCGGTCCGCCCAGCTGCTCCTCGAGCGGCGCCCGCTCGAGCCGCACGCGCCGCAGCCCTGGCTCGTCGAGACCGGCGCAGCGGCGCATGGCGTCGTACTCGCCGTCGGCAGCGTCGTCCTCGGCACGGGTGCCGAGGAAGAGGAAGGGCCGCACGCCGCGCAGACTAGTCGGCCTGCACCGCGACCCCGCGCTCGAGGAGCCCCTCGACGTCGGCGACGCCCCACGCGGCCAGCGCCTCGCGGGTGTGCGCCCCGGCCCTCGGCGCGGGCGGGAGGTCGAGGGTGGCGGCGGTGCGCGAGAAGCGCGGCGCGGGCTGCGGCTGCGCGATGCCGTCCTTGGTCACGAACGTCTCGCGAGCCTGCAGGTGCGGGTGCTCGACGGCGCGGCTGAGCGGCACGATGCCGGCCACGCAGGCGTCGGTGCCCTCGAAGAGCTCGACCCACTCGGCCTGGGTGCGCTGGGCGAAGGTCTCGGCGAAGAGGGCGCGCATCTCGTCGTACCGCTCGAGGTCGAGCTGGCCCGGGCAGCGCTCCTCCACCCCGAGCAGGCGCACCAGCTCGGCGAAGAACTGGGGCTCGAGCGCGCCGACGCTCATGTGCTCGCCGTCGGAGGTCTCGTAGACGTCGTAGAAGGGGGCGCCGCCGTCGAGCAGGTTGGCGGCCCGCTGCTCGCTGAAGGTGCCCGAGGCCAGGAACGCGGCGCCCATGGCGTTGAGGTGGGCGGTGCCGTCGACGATCGCGGCGTCGACGACCTGGCCCTGGCCGGAGACCTTCGCCTCGAGCAGGGCCGCGAGGATGCCGATGACCAGGTAGGTCGACCCGCCCCCGAAGTCGCCGACGAGGTTGCCGGGGAAGTGCGGGCGCGACCGGTCCTGGCCCAGGCCGTGGAGGGCGCCGGTGATGGCGATGTAGTTCATGTCGTGCCCGGCCGCGGTGGCCAGCGGGCCGTCCTGGCCCCAGCCGGTCATCCGGCCGTAGACCAGGGCGGGGTTGCGCTCGTGGCACTGCTCGGGGCCGAGCCCGAGCCGCTCGAGCACGCCGGGGCGCATGCCCTCGACGAGCACGTCGGCGCCCTCGACCAGGTCGAGCACGGTGGCCACGGCCTCGGGGTCCTTCAGGTTCAGCGCCACGCTGGGTCGACCCCGGTTGAGCAGGTCGTGGCTGCCGCCGGTGAGCATCTGCCCGCCCGGGCGCTCGACGCGGATCACGTCGGCGCCGAGGTCGGCCAGGATCATGCAGGCGTGCGGGCCCGGCCCGATCCCCGCGATCTCGACGACCTTGACGCCCTTCAACGGGCCCGTGCCC
Organism: Nocardioides cremeus; assembly: GCF_030518195.1. Lineage (GTDB taxonomy): Bacteria > Actinomycetota > Actinomycetes > Propionibacteriales > Nocardioidaceae > Nocardioides > Nocardioides cremeus. Next base: position 78,182 of record NZ_JAULSC010000001.1, on the reverse strand, counting down.
CTGCCCAGCTCGATGCTCATGGCGTGCATCCTGACAGCATCGCTGTCACGGTGCCAGGGCCGGTCTCACGAGCGGCCGGTGGGAGTTTTGTCGGCCGGCCGATGAAGCTCTCGGGTGGCCGATGAAACTTCATCGTCCCGCCGCCAGGTTCGTCGGCCGGCCGATGAAACTCCCGCGGCGCGGCTCAGTGCCCGCCGGGATTTAGCACGCGGCGCAGGAAAGCCCGGGTGCGCTCCTCGCGCGGGTCGGCGAAGATCTGCGCCGGCGGGCCCTGCTCGAGGATCCGCCCGCCGTCGAGGAAGGCGACCTTGGTGGCGACCTCGCGGGCGAAGGCCATCTCGTGGGTGGCCAGCACCATGGTGGTGCCGGCCGCGGCCAGGTCGCGCACGATGCCGAGCACGTCGCCGACCAGCTCGGGGTCCAGCGCCGCGGTGACCTCGTCGAGCAGCAGCAGCGTCGGCTGCGTGCAGAGCGCGCGTACGACGGCAGCGCGCTGCTGCTGCCCGCCGGAGAGCCGGTCGGGGTGCTTGTCGGCGTGCTCGGCCAGCCCGAAGCGCTCCAGCAGCTCGCGGGCCCGCTCGCGCGCGGCGCGGCGGCCCAGGCCGTGGGCGTGGCGCGGGGCGAGCGTGCAGTTCTCGAGCACCGTCAGGTGCGGGAAGAGGTTGTAGGCCTGGAAGACCATCCCGATGCGCCGGCGCACCTGCATCGGGTCGACGCGCGGGTCGGAGATCTCGCGGCCCTCGAAGGTGATCACCCCGTCGTCGATCTCCTCGAGCAGGTTGAGGCAGCGCAGCAGCGTCGACTTGCCCGAGCCCGACGAGCCGATCAGGCAGACCACGTCGCCGGGCTCGACGCGCAGGTCGACGTCGTCGAGGACGACCCGGTCGCCGTACGACTTGCGCAGGCCGGCCACCTCGACCAGCGGCCCCGGGGGCGGGGAGTGCGTCGGCGCGCTCACAGCGCCCCCGCCCGCTCGCGCTCGGCGACCCGGCGCTGCAGCCAGTCGGTGAACCGGGCCAGCGGCACCGTGAGCACGATGAAGAAGAGCGCGACCACGACCAGCGAGGTGTAGTTGAAGTTGTAGGAGGCGTAGTCGCGGGCGGCGAAGACGCCGTCGTAGACGCCCACCAGCGAGACCAGGGCGGTGTCCTTCTGCAGCGAGATGAAGTCGTTGAGCAGCGGAGGCACGACACGGCGCACCGCCTGGGGCACCACCACGTGGCGCAGGGTGCGCACCGGGCCCAGCCCCAGCGCCCGGGCGCTGGCGATCTGGGAGGGGTGGATCGACTCGATGCCGGCGCGGAAGACCTCGGCGACGTAGGCGGAGTACGACAGGATCAGCGCGACCGTGGCCCAGACCAGCCGGTCGTTGGTCAGGCCCTGCAGCTCCAGCGCCGGCACGCCGAAGCCGAGCAGCACCACGAGCAGCAGCGTCGGGATGCCCCGCATCACGTCGGTGAACCCGACGGCCACGATGCGCAGCGGCGCCAGCCACGCCGAGCGGGTGCCGCGCATGATCGCGACCAGCAGGGCGAGCACCAGGATCGCCGGCTCGGCGACCAGGAAGATCCGCACGTTGAGCCAGAACGCCTCGAGCACCAGCGGGAAGGACTCCTTGGCGTCGGACCACGAGAAGAAGGTCTCCTGCACCCGCTCCCAGCCCGGCGAGAGCACCAGCCCCAGGCCCAGCAGCGCGAAGACGACGACGGTCGAGGCGCTCGCGGTGCCGGAGCGGCGTACGTGCAGGCGGCGGCGCTCGGCGCGCCGGGCGAGCTCGCGCTCGCTGGGACGCCAGGCCGCGGGGCTGGCCGGCACTACTGCAGCTCGGGCACGCCGACGACGTCGGAGAGCCACTCCTGCTCGATGTCGGCGAGCTCGCCGTCGGCCTCCATGGCCGTCATGGCGGCGTCGACGCAGGTCACCAGCTCGCTGCCCTTCTCGAAGAGCATTCCGAACTCCTCCTGCTCGCCGGTCTCGGGCTGGAACTGCCCGACGATGGTGCTGCCGGGGATCTCGACGGCGGAGATGTAGAAGGCGGTGGGCAGGTCGGCCAGCACGGCGTCGACCTGGTCGTTGGCCAGCGCCTGCTTGGCGGCGTTGGTGTCCTCGAAGACGGCCGGCTCGACCTGGGGGTCGACGATGTCGCGGATCGCGGTCAGCGAGGTGGTGCCGGTCTGCGCGCCCAGGCGCAGGTCGGCGAGGTCCTCGAGGCTGGTGGCCTCGGCGCCCGCGGTTCCCTCGAGCGCCACGACGGCCTGCGCGGCCTGGTAGTAGCCCTGCGAGAAGTCGACGACCTCGGCGCGCTTCGGGGTGATCGAGATCTGGTTGATGTCGAAGTCGAAGTCCTTGGCGCCGGGGGCGTAGGAGGTGTTGAAGGGCACCCGGACCCACTCGACCTCGTCCTCGGAGAAGCCGAGGCGCTCGGCCACGGCGTAGGCGACCGCCGACTCGTAGCCCTCGCCGTTGGTCGGGTCGTTGTCGGCGAACCACGGCTCGTAGGCCGGGGAGTCGGTGCCGACGGTGAGGGTGCCGGGCTCCTCGAGCATGTCGTCGGTGACGCAGGTGGCCGGGTCGACCTCGGCGGCGGGCTCCTCGGAGCCAGCGTCGGAGCCAGCGTCGGCGGCGGTGGTCGGCTCCTCGTCGGCGGGCGCGCAGGCGACCGCTCCGAGCAGCAGGGGCAGGGAGGCGAGGGCGGGGACGACCGCAGACCGGCGCAGCATGGACGAATCGTAGGACGAACCCAGGCTTGCAACTCGTTGCATAGGTCGGGCACGATACGGGCATGGCCCTCGAGCACGCCCTGCTGGTCGCCCTGAGCGAGCAGCCGGCCGCCGGACTCGAGCTGAGCCGACGCTTCAGCCGCTCGATCGGCTACTTCTGGGGCGCCACCCACCAGCAGATCTACCGGGTGCTGGGCCGGATGGAGGCCGACGGCTGGCTGCGCGCCACCACCGTCGAGCAGGCCGGGCGCCCGGCCAAGAAGGTCTACGAGGTCGCCGACACCGGACGCGAGGTGCTGGCCGCCTGGCTCGGCGAGCCCACCGCCACCCCGCCGCTGCGCTCCGACCTGGCGGTCAAGATGCGCGGCGCCTCCTTCGGCGACCGGACGGCCGTGCTCGACGTCGTGCGCGCCGACCTCGCCGAGCACCGCGCCCGCCTGGAGCGCTACGAGCAGCTGATGACCCGCGACTACCCCGACCCGACCACCCTGAGCGGCCTCGAGCTCGACCAGTACCTCGTCCTGCGCGGCGGCGTGCTGGCCGAGCAGACCTCGATCACCTGGCTCACCGAGTACCTGGAGGCACACGCATGAGCAGCAACCCCGACCCCGACCAGCACGGCCCCTACCCCCACCTGCTGGAGCCGCTGCAGCTCGGGTCGCTGACCCTGCGCAACCGCGTGGTGATGGGCTCGATGCACACCGGGCTCGAGGACGCGCCGTGGGACGTGCCCAAGCTGGCGGCGTACGCCGCTGAGCGTGCGCGGGGCGGGGTCGGCCTCATCGTCACCGGCGGCTACGCCCCGACCAAGCGCGGCTGGCTCAAGCCGTTCGCCTCCGAGCTGACCACCCGGCTGCAGGCGATGCGGCACCGCCAGGTCACCGACGCGGTGCACGACGAGGGCGGCGCGATCGCGCTGCAGGTGCTGCACGCGGGCCGCTACGGCTACCACCCCTTCATCCACTCCGCCTCCGACCGCAAGAGCCCGATCACGCCGTTCAAGCCGTCGGCGATGTCGTCGCGCCAGGTCGACCGCACCGCCACGGCGTTCGCGAGGACCGTCGCGCTGGCGGTCAAGGGCGGCTACGACGCGGTCGAGATCATGGGCTCCGAGGGCTACCTGATCAACCAGTTCCTCGCCGAGCGCACCAACCAGCGCGACGACGAGTGGGGCGGCAGCGCCGAGAAGCGGATGCGCTTTCCGCTCGAGGTCGTGCGCCGCACCCGCGACCTGGTCGGCGACGACCTGCCGATCATGTACCGGATCTCGCTGCTCGACCTCGTCGAGGGCGGCCAGAGCTGGGACGAGGTCATCACCCTGGCCCACCAGCTGACCGAGGCCGGCGTCAGCGTGCTCAACACCGGCATCGGCTGGCACGAGGCCCGCATCCCCACGATCATCACCCAGGTGCCGCCGGCCGCGTGGCGCTCGGTGACCGCGCGACTCAAGGCCGAGGTCTCGGTGCCGGTTTGCGCGTCCAACCGGATCAACACCCCCGAGCTGGCCGAGTCGATCCTCGCCGAGGGCGGCGCCGACCTGGTCTCGATGGCCCGCCCGCTGCTCGCCGACCCCGAGTTCGTCACCAAGGCCGCCGCCGGGCGCGGCGACGAGATCAACACCTGCATCGCCTGCAACCAGGCCTGCCTCGACCACACCTTCTCCAACAAGACCGCCTCCTGCCTGGTCAACCCGCGCGCCTGCCGCGAGACCACGCTGGTGCTCGCCCCGACCCGCGTACGCCGCTCGGTCGCCGTGGTCGGCGCCGGCCCGGCGGGCCTGGCGACGGCCGTCTCCGCGGCCGAGCGCGGCCTGGCGGTGACCCTCTTCGAGGCCCAGCCCGCGCTGGGCGGCCAGTTCCGCCTGGCGATGGCGGTGCCCGGCAAGGAGGACTTCGCCGAGACGCTGCGCTACTACACCCGGCGACTGGAGGTGCTCGGCGTCGACGTGCGGCTCTCGACCCGCGCCACCGCCGCCGACCTGGCCGGCTTCGACGAGGTCGTGGTCTCGACCGGCGTCGAGCCGCGGCTGCCGGCGATCCCGGGCGGCGACGACCCGCGGGTGGTCTCCTACGCCGACGTGCTCTCCGGCCGGGTGGTGCCCGGCAAGCGGGTCGCGGTCATCGGCGCCGGCGGCATCGGCGTCGACGTCAGCCACTGGCTGGTCCACGACCCCGCCTCCCCCGGCCCCGACGAGGAGGCCGGCGTCGAGGAGTGGATGGCGCACTGGGGCGTCGGCGACCCCAGCCTGCACCGCGGCGGCCTGACCGAGCGCAAGCCGCGCGCGCCGTTCCGCGAGGTGACGCTGCTGCAGCGCAAGACCTCGATGATCGGCAAGGACCTGGGCAAGACCTCGGGCTGGGCGCACCGCGCCGTGCTCAAGCAGTCGGGGGTCGTCCAGGTCGCGGGCGCGACGTACGAGCGGGTGGAGGGGCGCGACGACGCGGTCGTCCTGCACGTCACCGTCGAGGGCGAGGCGCGCGAGCTGGTCGTCGACCACGTCGTGCTCTGCGCCGGGCAGGAGTCGGTGCGCTCGCTCTTCGACGACCTCACCGCCGCCGAGACCCACCCCGGCCTGCACCTGGTCGGCGGGGCCGACGTGGCCGCCGAGCTCGACGCGAAGCGCGCCATCGAGCAGGGCACGCGAGTGGCGGCCGCGCTCTGAGCGGCTGCCGGTCGGGTGGCTAGGGTCGGGGCATGCCGGGCGAGGTCAACCGAGACGACAGCTGCCTGTTCTGCGCGATCGTGGCAGGCACCATCCCCTCCACCAGGGTCGACGAGGACGAGCGGACGGTGTCCTTCATGGACATCAACCCCGCCACCGACGGGCACCTGCTCGTGGTGCCGCGCGCGCACGCGGTCGACCTGACCGACATCACGCCCGAGGACCTGGCGGCCTGTGCGGTCACCGCCCAGCGGCTGGCGAAGCGCCAGCTCGAGGTGCTGGGGGCCGACGGGGTCAACCTGCTCAACTGCACCGGTGAGGCCGCCTGGCAGAGCGTCTTCCACTTCCACCTGCACGTGGTGCCGCGCTACGCCGGCGACCCCGACCGCGACGGGTTGTCGCTGCCGTGGACGCCCGCCCCGGGCGACCCCGACCGCATCGCCGCGACCGGCCGCACCCTGCAGGGCGGGGCCTGAGGATGCTGCGCGACCTCACCGACTCCGAGGCGCGGGCGGCGCTGCCGCTGAAGTGGGGCGCGGTGCCCGAGGGCACCATCCCGGCCTGGGTGGCCGAGATGGACTTCGCGCCCCCGCCGGCCGTCACCGCCGCCCTCACCGCCGCGGTGGGTCGCGGGATGCTCGGCTACTCCGCCTTCCCCGGCACCGCCCAGCCCGCCGACCTCGACGCCGCCTTCCGCGGCTTCGCCGAGCGGCACTGGGGCTGGGACGTGCCGCTCGACTCCTCCACTCCCGTCGGCGACGTGGTCGCCGGGATGCGCCTGGCCCTCGACGAGCTGTGCCCGCCGGGCCCGGTGGTGGTGCCGCTGCCGTGCTACCCGCCGTTCCGCGAGGTCGTCGCGCTGGCCGGGCGCGAGGCGGCGTACGTCGGTCTGGACCCCGACCACGACCACGACGACCGCGCCGCGGCGGCCCTCGACCTGGCCGCGGTCGAGCGGCACCTCGAGGCCGGCGCCCGCACCGTGCTGCTCTGCCACCCGCACAACCCGCTGGGCCGGGTCGCGCACCGCGCCGAGCTCGAGGCGCTGCGCGACCTCGTGCGCGCGCACGGCGCCCGGGTGCTGGTCGACGAGGTCCACGCGCCGCTGGTGCTGCCCGGGCAGGACCGGTTCGTGCCCTACCTGAGCGTCGACCCCGACGCCGTGCTGGTCACCAGCCACTCCAAGACCTTCGGCACCCCCGGCCTGCACACCGCGCAGGTCGTGCTGATGGACCCCGACGAGACCCGGCGGCTGCGCGCGGTGCCGGTGGCCGCCAACCACGGGCACTCCGGGCTCGGGATGGTCGCCGGTTCCGCGGCCTGGCGCGACAGCGACCTGTGGCTGCACGCCCTGCGCTCCCGGCTGCGGGTCAACGCCGAGGACCTGCACGACCTGGTCGCCGAGCACCTGCCCCAGGCACGGCTGCGCCCGCTCGAGGCGACGTACCTGGCGTGGCTCGACCTGCGCGCCTACGGCGTCGCCGACCCGGCCGCCGCCGCGCTCGAGCACGGCGTGCGCCTGGCCCCCGGCCACGACTACCAGCCGGGCCTCGAGGGGCACGTGCGCCTCAACTTCGCCACCTCCGAGCAGCGGCTGATCGAGATCGTGAAGAGGCTCGCCGCCGCCCTCCCCTGACGGCCGAGCGGTCACTTCCGCACCAGCGAGCGGTCACTTCTGCACCCTCTGGGTCGGCGTACGCCGTGTCGTCACCGGGTCTCGAGACGGTTGCTGCGCAACCTCCTCGACCAACGGCGGCGACCACCGTTGGTCGAGCAGGGAGGAGCGCCAGCGACGACCGTCGCCGAGACCCCGTGAGTCACTCGCAGACCGCAACCGTGCTCGCCGTACGCCATGGACTCACCCGGTTTCGGCGACGCTCGAGCCTTCGGCCCTCGCTGCTCAACCAACGACCGGCGCCGACCCGGCCGGTTCGAACGAGCCGGCTCGCGGGGGGTCAGACCTCGAGGCGGCCCTTGCGGCGGACGAGGGGGCGCTCGGCGCGGGGCAGCCAGGTGCGGGTGACGTGGTCGACGACGTGGACGCCGGGGGGCGACTCGATGCGGTGGAGGCCGGGCACCTCGTGGCCCAGGCCGTCGCGCAGCGCGGAGTACACCTGCCACTCGCGGCGCTTGCGGGGGGCGCGGGAGGTGTCGAAGTCCATGTCGCTCCAGTGCGCGAACTCGTCGCGGTCGAGCCACTTCAGCTCCACGCACAGACCCTCGGGGGCCACGATGCGGGTGGTCGACTCGGGGAACTCGCGCACCTCCCACTCGAAGGCCTTCACGAACGTGAACTCCGGGCCCATCGGGTAGATCCACGGCTCGAGGAAGCGGAAGCCGAGGTCGAGCCAGGCGACCTGGTCGCTCTCCACCGACAGCGGGTGGCGCGGCACGGCGACGATGGCGTTGGAGTCCTCGAGCTGCCACGACAGGTCGCGCAGGATGCTCACGCCCTCGCGGGTCAGCACCATGTCGCCGTCCCACTTCATCGAGTAGGCGGTGCGCACGTGGGAGAACGACCAGTTGTAGAAGTGCGTCAGGGAGTGCACCGAGTCGGGCCGGGTGGCCAGGTGCTCGCTGCCGGCGCGCGAGACCTGGAAGGGGTACGACGTCACGGTGATCCGCTCCCCCGCCCCGCACTCCTCGGCGACCCGCTGGGCCACCTCGGGGGTGCCGTCGTCGGAGAGGTTGTCGACGATGACGACGTGCTGGACCGCCTCGAGCATCGGCGGCAGCACCCAGGGCAGGTTGTGCGCCTCGTTCTTGAGCCGGAACACGCAGGTCAGCCCGGGCCGCAGCGCGCCGTCCTTCCAGGGCCAGCGCACGTCGTAGGCGCTCTCGCCCTCGAGGCAGGCGATGTCGGCGCCGCGCACCGGGCTCATCCGCGCTCCCGCCCGGCGGCGCGACGCAGGCCGCGGCGCACCGAGGGCGGCACCATCGCGCGCACCGAGTGCGGCACCTTGTCGACGGCGCTCGGCGGCGCCGGCTGGGTGCGGGCGCCCTCGCGGCGCGACGCGTCGGCCGTCGAGCGGGTCAGCGCCTGCGCCTCGTCGTACATCTCGGCGTACGCCGCGCGCAGCTCGTCGAGGGTGGCCTGCACCTGCGGAGTGTCGCCGCCCTCGTCGGGCAGCTTGTCGAGGGCCTCCCAGGTCTCCTGGGCGATGTCGCGCAGCCTGCGGGGCACCTCGACGTCGTCCCAGGTCAGCGACACGCGCCGCAGCGAGGGGTCGACGAACTGGTGGACCTGGCGGATGTCGTTGGCCGAGGCCGACTTCACGGCGTCGAGGTCGAAGCGCTGGCCCAGGCCGAAGACCGGCACGGTCCAGTCGTCGAGCATGTCGTGGTAGCGCACGAAGGCGCGGGCCGAGCCGCGGGTGCTGCGCTCGACGTGCAGCATCATGTTGACCCAGGCGGCGGTGCGGTGCACCTCGCTGGTGCGGGCGTCGTAGACGCGCTGCTTGGAGCCGACCACCTCGGTGACCGGGCGCAGCATCGTCACGTAGCCGGCCTCCGCCTCGCTGCGCATCGCCGCGGAGCGCCACAGGCCCAGGAACCACGCGAGGCGGGGGTCCTTGACGACCAGCTCGGGCCCGCCGGCGACCAGCTGCTCCTCGAGCCAGGTGTGCAACCGGGTGCGCAGCGGCTCGAAGTTGTTGAGCCGGCCGGTGTCGAACCACGCCGAGGGCCGGGCGTCGGCCATCGAGACGTTGGTGCGCTCGAGGAGCTCGTCGTGCAGGTCGACGACCCACTGCGACTCCGCGAACCCCTTGGGGTTGGTGTCGTCGGCGGCCACCTCGGGCGCCGGCACGGTCATGCCGAGGGTCTGCAGCGCACCGGCCATGGTGCTGGTGCCGCTGCGTCCCGACCCGACCACGAAGACGACACGTCGCTGCGGCGGGGCCGGGTCGACGAGCTGGGCAGGGGACTCCGAGGGGGTGGGCGCGTCGACCATGGGCCTCAGACTAACGAGGTCGGGCCGTTCAGCCGACCGACCGGGTCTGGGCGGCGATCAACGCGGCGTACCACTCGAACGACGCCTTCGGGGTGCGCACCTGCGTCTCGTGGTCGACGTGGACCAGCCCGTAGCGCTGCTCCAGCCCGTGCACCCACTCGAAGCTGTCGAGCAACGACCACACGTAGTAGCCGCGCACGTCGACCCCGCGCTGGCAGGCCGCGGCCACGGCGCGCAGGTGGGCGTCGAGGTAGAGGATGCGCTCCTGGTCGTCGACCACGCCCGCCTCGTCGGGCCCGGTCGAGTACGCCGCCCCCGACTCGGTGATGACCAGCGGCGGCAGCGCGGCCCGGTAGCGCGCACGCAGGGTGATCAGCCACTCGCGCAGCGCGTCGGGCACCACCGGCCAGCCGATGTCGGTGACCGGGTAGCCGACCAGCTCGCACACCTCGAACGGGATCGGGGAGTCCTCGGGCGCGGCGCCGATCTTGATCGGGCTGTAGTAGTTGACGCCGTAGAAGTCGAGCGGCTGGCGGATCGTGGCCAGGTCGCCCGGGCGCACCGCCTCCTCCACCAGCGGTGCCAGGTCGACCGGGTATCGCCCCAGCAGCATCGGCTCGAGGAACAGCCCGTTCCACAGCGCGTCGAAGAGCTTGGTGGCCCCCACGTCGGCGGGGTCCTCGCTGACCGGCCACATCGGGGCGTGGTTGTTGGCGCAGCCCACCGAGGTGGCGCCGGCGGCGCGCAGCTCGACCACCGCGCGGCCGTGGGCCAGCAGCAGGTGGTGAGCCACCGGCAGGGAGTCGAAGCCGATCTCGCGGCCGGGGGCGTGCATGCCGGTCGCGTGGCCCATGATCGTGGCGACGTTGGGCTCCACGACGGGGATCCAGTGCTCGACCCGGTCGGCGAGCCGCTCGCCGACCACGCCGGCGTACTCCGCGAAGGCCTCGACGGTGGCACGGTTGAGCCAGCCGCCCTCGTCCTCGAGCGCCTGGGGCAGGTCCCAGTGGTAGAGCGCGGCCATCGGGGCGACGCCGTGCGCGAGCATCTCGTCGACGAGCCGGTCGTAGAAGTCCAGCCCCGCGGCGTTGACCGCGCCGCGCCCGGTCGGGAGCACGCGTGACCACGAGATCGAGAAACGGTGGCCGCCGACCCCCAGCCGCGCCATCAGCGCGACGTCGTCGCGGTAGCGGCGGTAGGAGTCGCAGGCCGGCTCACCGGAGGTGGCGTCGAGGACGCTGCCCGGCAGGCTCGTGAAGGTGTCCCAGATCGAGGGGCCCCGACCGTCGACGTCGGTGCTGCCCTCGGTCTGGTACGCCGACGTGGCCGTGCCGAGCCTGAAGCCCGGCGGCAGCTCGGGATAGGAGGCTCGCACCGGCACAATGATGCCTGTGACCGTGGAGATCCGTCGGGGGAACACCCGCTTCTTGACCCGGGTGCCCGGGCGACTGACCCGGCACGCCTTCTCGTTCGGCGAGCACTACGACCCCGAGCGGCTCTCCTTCGGGCCGATGGTGTGCCACGACGACCACCTGGTGCGCGGTGGGCAGGGCTTCGACGAGCACGCCCACAGCGACCTCGAGATCGTCACCTGGGTCGTCTCGGGCGCGGTGCGCCACGTCGACGACGCGGGGCGCGAGGAGGTCGTGCCAGCCGGAACGCTGGCCGTTCTGTCGGCCGGCAGCGGGGTCCGGCACGCCGAGACCGCCGTGGCCGGGGCCGGCCCGACCCGCTGGGTGCAGACCTGGCTGCGGCCCGACAGCACCGGCACCGAGCCGTCGTACGCCGTCGCCCCGGTCGACCCGGGTGCGCGCGGGCTGGTGCCGGCGCCGCTGGGGGTGGGCGTCGAGGGCGCGAGCCTGGCGGTGGCACAGCTGCGGGGCGGCGACACCCTCGAGCTGCCCGCGGCGCCGCGGGTGCACGCCTACGTGACGCGGGGCGCGCTGCTGCGCTCCTCGCTCGCCGAGCCGTTGGTGGTCGGCGACGCCTTCTGCTTCACCGACGAGCCGGCCCACCCGGTGGTCGCGGCGGTCGACACCCAGCTGCTGGTGTGGACCTTCGCGTCCTGAGCCCGGAGGGCCGGCCCGCGCGGTAGCGCTCAGCGCTTCTTGGGCTTGCCGATCTTGATCATGAAGCGCGTCTTGACGGTCTCGGTGCCGTCGTTGACCTTGAGGATGATCCGGTACTGGCCGCGGAAGTCGTAGCGGTTGATCTCCCGGACGCCGCGGCCCTTGTTGCCGTCGCCGAAGTCCCAGCGGTAGGTGAGCGGGTCACCGTCGGGGTCGGTGGCCTTGACGCGGAACCGGATCGGCGACTTGGCGCGGGCCTTGCCCTGGCCCTCCAGCGGCTTCGCGGCGATCCGCTTGACCTGCGGCACCCGGTTGCCCGGCGGTGTGGTGACCGTCTCCGTGGCGGTGGCCGTCGCTGTCGCTGTCGCGGTGGTGGTCGCCGTGGCGGTGGTGGTCGCCGTGGTCGTCGCCGTCGCGGTCGGTTGGCTGGTCACCGTGGTGGTCGCCGTGGCGGTGGGCTGGCTGGTCACCGTCGTCGTCGCGGTGGCGGTCGCCGTCACCGTGGCGGTCGGGTCGGGCGAGGGCGTCTTGTCCCCGACCCGGTAGGTGCACGAGGTCTTGGCGTTGTCGGCCACGGCGTCGGTGACGAGCAGGGAGCGCAGCGACGTGATCTTGAAGCCGCTCAGCACGTCGCCGACCTCGAAGGCGTCCTGGGCCGGGGTCGCCGTCGTCAGGTCGCTGGCGGCGAGCGTCACGGTCACCAGGTCGAGCGCCGGGTCGAAGCTGCCGGCCAGGCCGGTCTTGAGCGTCGCGCCCGACCCGTCGGTCAGCGTGTAGGTGCCGGGAGCCTCGATGGGGACCTCCGGCTGCAGCAGCGGCCGGTCCGCCACCACCACGTAGTCCTTGCCCCCCAGCACGAAGGCCCAGTGGAACAGCTCGCTGGTGCCCCGGAGCCCGCCGCTGAGAACGGAGAGGTCGGTGACCTTGATGTGGAAGGTGATCGCGTCGTCGGTGTCGTTGGTGGAGACCCACGCCTCGCGCAGGTCGAGGCCGTCGGGGTCGAGCGCGGGGTCGACCGGGACGATCAGCAGGTCGTTGACGTCGCCGGCGGGGTCGGTGAAGCGGGCGTCGAAGGCGCAGGCGCTCTGCGCCTGGGCCGGGCCGGCGGGTCCGCCCACGGCGGAGACGACGGCCAGCACGGGCAGGCCCACCAGCGCGGTCCCGAGGGCGGTGGCGACCGCCGCGGACCGGGTGCGGGACCTTCGGGAGGGAAGGGCTGACATGGGGGACTCGCTTCCGGAGGGGGAACCACGGGGTCTAGGTCCAACGCGCCTTCACCTCTGGGGTGACTCGGGACGCACCAGCGGTCTAGACCCCGCGGGCCCTGGTCCGCTCAGTCGCTGCCGCCGGGGCGCCGTTCCTGCCGGCGGTCCTCGTCGCCGAGCCCGCCGAGGTGGGTCGCCAGCGCGACTAGCAGCAGGAAGCCGCCCCAGACCAGTCCGGCGACCAGCACCATGCCGGGTGCCTGGAGGTCCCCGGTGACCTGCACCAGCACCAGCGCGGCCGCCGTCGCGATCGCGATCGTCCAGCCCCCGCGGCGCGCCAGCCGGGCCGGACGGGTGCCTGTCGAGCCGGTCGGCTCCGCGGGATCGCTCACGACCTCACTGTAGTGAGGTGCCCGGCCCGGCCCGCCTGCGGCGATGCGGCAGGCTGGACCCATGGAACCCGACGGCACCCGCGAGCGCCTGGCCACCTGGCTCGAGGAGCTCGGGCTCGTCGACCACCTCGCCGAGGCCGGCCTGCCGACGATGGCGCGCGACCCCGAGGGCCGTGCCGTGTGGACCGACCCGGTCACCGGTGACGAGCTCAGCGACGACCAGGTCGCCGACCTCGACGCCGTGCTGCACCAGGAGGGCAGCGACCCCGCGCACGCGGTGCCGGTGCCGCTGCTGCAGATCGCCCAGCAGGCGCGGGTGCACGACGAGCTGCTGACCAGCCCGTGGCACACCTACGAGTCCCTGGCCCGGCTGCGCGGCGCCTCGGTCGAGCGCACCCGCTTCGCGGTGCACAAGGCGGCCGGGCTGCACCGCCTGCTGGTCGTCACCGGCCCGACCGGCGCGATGGTGCCCGCCTTCCAGCTCGACGCCGCAGGCGAGCCGCGCCCCGAGCTCGCACCGCTGCTCGAGCCGCTGCTCGGCGCGGGCATGGACGGCTGGCGGGCCTGGGCCTGGCTGACCCGGCCCGCCGCCCTGGCCGCGGGGCTGGTGCCCGAGCAGGCCGCCGGCAGCCACGACCCCGCCGACGTCGACGTCGTACGCCGCGCGGCGCAGCGCCTGGCGCGCACCCTCAGCGGCGACGGCTGACGCTCGCCGAGCCGGCGCCAGTTCCCGCCGAGCCGGCGCCAGTTCCTAGCCGATCACCCGCAGCGCGCCGGGGCGCACCTCCACCACAGCCGGCGCCCGACCGAGGCCGGGCAGCTCGCCGAGCGGCTCGCCGTCGCCGCCCACCGGCAGCGGGCTGCGGCCGTCGGCGTTGAGCTCGACCCGGGCGCCGCGCAGCACCGTGACCTGGGGCAGGTCGACGTGGGAGCCGTCGTAGATCTTGGGGAACGAGCGCACCAGCGCGGTCCGCGACGCGGCCTCGACGACCACGACGTCGAGCAGGCCGTCGTCGATGACGGCGCCGGGGGCGACCTTCATGCCCTTGCCGTAGTAGGCGGAGCCGGCCACCACGACGAGCCCGGCGGCGTACTCGCGCGCGTCGCCGTCGACCGCCACCCGGAACCGGCCGGGCCGGTAGGTCGCGATCGCGCGGACCGCGGCCAGCGGGTACTGCAGCTTCTGCGGGGTCCAGCGCATCCGGTCGACCATCGCAGCGGCACGAGCATCGATGCCGGAGTAGACCGACCCAGCCACCAGCCTGCTCGGCTCGCCGGGCAGGGTCCAGGCCAGCAGGTCGACCTCGCGCACCGGCGCGTGCAGCAGGTGCTCGGCGACCGCGGCCGGCTCGGAGGCCAGCCCCAGCATCCGTGCGAAGTCGTTGCCACGACCGGCCGGCAGCACCCCGAGCACCCCGCCCGCGGTCGAGACCGCGCCGGCCAGGTGGGAGAGCATGCCGTCGCCGCCCACCGAGACCACGACGTCGCCGCGCTCGACGGCGGCCCGCACGAGGTCGTCGGTCGCGCGCGGGCCCGGCGAGTAGGTCACGTCGACCGAGGCGCCCGCCTCACGCAGCAGGCGGGCCACCGGCACCACGGCCTCGGGTGCCGCTCCGCCCCCGGAGGCCGGGTTGACCAGGAACGTGAAGGAGCGCTCGGCGGCGGCGCTCACGGGACCAGCACCCCCGGGTTGAGCACGCCGGTCGGGTCGAGGTCGGCCTTGACCGCGCGCAGCACCGAGGCGCCCAGGTCACCGATCTCGGCGCCCAGCCACGGCCGGTGGTCGGTGCCGACGGCGTGGTGGTGGCTGATGGTGGCGCCGTTGGCGACGATCGCGTCGTTGGCCGCGGCCTTGGCCCGACCCCAGCGCTCGATCGGCGCCTCCCCCGCGCTGGTCGCGACGGTGAAGTAGAGCGAGCAGCCGGTCTCGTAGACGTGGGAGATGTGGCACAGCACGATCGCCGACCCGCCCTCGGAGCCGAGCTCGCGCTCCAGGGCGGCGCGCACGTCGGCGTACAGCGCGTCGACCTTCGACCAGAAGGTGGCGGTCTCGAGGGTCTCGACCAGCACGCCGACGTCGAGCATCGAGTCGCGCAGGTACGGCGCGTGGAAGCGGCCGTGGACCCACGACTCGCCCGGCTCCTCGCCGAGCGGGGTGCCGCCGAGGCCGCTGAGGATCTCGGTGACCGCGGCTCGGCGGGCCTCGACCTGGGCGGGGGCACCCTCGTGGCCCACGATCATCAGGCAGCCGGTGGACTCCTCGCCGATCGCGTCGGGCCGCGCCAGGTTGAGCCCGGTCTCGGCCTCGTCGGAGAGCCGCAGCACGGTGGGCAGCGTCCCCGCCTGGGCGAGCGTGCGCATCGCGGCGGCCCCCTCGACGAAGGAGTCCCAGCGCCAGCCCTCGTAGACCTTCACCTCGGGCAGCCGGCGCACCCGCACGGTGACGGCGGTGATCACGCCGAAGGCGCCCTCGGAGCCCAGCACCAGCTGGCGCAGGTCGGGGCCGGCGGCGTTGGCGGGCGACGAGCCGAGCCGCCACTCCCCACGAGGCGTGGCCACCCGCAGCCCGACGACCATCTGGTCGAAGCGCCCGTAGCCGGCGCTCGACTGGCCCGAGGAGCGGGTGGCGGCGAAGCCGCCGATCGAGGCGTGCTCGAAGGACTGCGGGTAGTGGCCCAGGCACAGGCCGTGCTCGGCGAGCAGCGCCTCGGCCTCGGGGCCGCGCAGGCCGGGCTCGAGGGTCGCGGTCATCGAGACCTCGTCGACCTCGAGCAGCGCGTCGAGGCGGACCAGGTCGAGGGAGACCAGGCCGGCGTAGCCGTCGCGGCGGGCCGCCAGGCCACCGGTGACGCAGGTGCCGCCGCCGAAGGGCACGACCGCCAGGTGGTGCTCGACGGCCAGGGCGAGCACGCCGGCGACCTCGTCGTGGCTGCCCGGGCGCACCACGACGTCGGGGGCGTCGGCCAGGTCGCCGGCGCGGGCACGCAGCAGGTCGGGGGTCGACTTGCCCCGGGTGCGCAGCCGTCGCGAGGCGTCGTCGACGTGCACGTGGTCGGTGCCGACCACGTCGCCCAGCGCCGCCAGCACGCTGTCGCCGAGCCCCACCGGGGGCAGCTCGACGTCGGTCGCGGCGGGCGTCTCGTGCAGGCCGAAGGCGAGCTCGACCAGCCCGCGGGCGGCCTCGGGCAGCGCGGTCGCGGCGCCCGGGTCGCCCCAGCGCTGCGGGTGCATCTCGCGCGGGTGCGCACCGGTGGTCGGGGAGCCGTGGGGAGCAGCGGTGTCGTGGGTCACGTGTTACAGTGTGACACATGACGTCACTGTGTCACAACGATACGCCGCAAGATCCTCGCGACGCCTACCTCGACGCGGCCCGCGAGTGCATCCTCGACGTCGGCTGGCGGCGTACGACGCTCACCGAGGTCGCGCGGCGCGCGGGCGTCTCGCGGATGACGATCTACCGCTCCTGGGCCGACATGCCGACCCTGCTCGGCGACCTGATGACCCGCGAGTGGTCGGGGCTGGTCGCCCGCACCGTCGCCGACGACCCCACTGACACGGGCAGCGGACCGGCCGGCGCGGTCGAGCGGATCGTCGACGAGGTGGCGCGCACCGTCGAGGCGCTGCGACGCAACGAGCTGTTCGTGCGCATCGTCGAGCTCGACCCCGAGCTGGTGCTGCCCTACCTGCTGCACCGCCGCGGCCGCTCCCAGGAGCTGATCGCCACCCTGCTCACCGACGAGCTGGCCCGCGGCCAGGCCGCCGGCCAGGTGCGGTCGGGGTCGCCGCTGGCGATCGCGCGCAGCCTGGTGCTGGCCGCCCACGGGTTCGTGCTCTCGGCCCACACCATGGTCGACGACGACGTGTCGGCCGCCGACCTCGACGCCGAGCTGCGCCACCTGCTGGCCCGGGCGCTGCGCCCGTGAGCGCCGAGACCGGCATCCGCGCCGGCCTGGCCGGGGCGCCCACCGAGGTCGACCTCGTCGTCGTCGGCCTCGGCGTCACCGGCACCGGGGTCGCCCTCGACGCGGTCACCCGCGGGCTGTCGGTGCTGGCCGTCGACGCCCACGACCTCGCCTTCGGCACCTCGCGCTGGAGCTCGAAGATGGTCCACGGCGGGCTGCGCTACCTGGCCCAGGGCCAGATCGGCGTCGCCCACGAGAGCGCCGTCGAGCGCGGCATCCTGATGCAGACCACCGCGCCCCACCTGACCCGCGCGATGCCGATGCTGATCCCGATCACCTCGGGCACCGCTCCCCTGCAGCGGCTGCTGTCGCGCAGCGGGCTGGCCGCCGGCGACCTGCTGCGCCGCGGCGCGCGCACCAGCGCCGAGACGCTGCCCCGCCCGCGCCGCCTCTCGCGCACCGAGACCCTCTCGATGGCCCCCGGCCTGCGGCCCGCCGGGCTGCGCGGGGGCCTGCTCGGCTGGGACGGCCAGCTCGAGGACGACGCCCGCCTGGTCACCACCATCGCGCGCACCGCAGCGTCGTACGGCGCCCACGTGCGCACCCGCGCCCGGGTGCTGCGGGCCGGCGGCACCGAGGTGACGCTGCGCGACGAGACCACCGGCGCCACGACGACCGTGCGGGCCCGCGCGGTCGTCAACGCCGCCGGCGTGTGGGCCGGCGACCTGGCCGACGAGGTGACCCTGCGCCCCAGCCGGGGCACCCACCTGGTGCTGCGCGGCGACCGGCTGCCGGGGCTGCGCACCAGCGTCTTCGCCCCGGTGCCGGGCTCGACCAGCCGGTTCGTGATGGTGCTGCCCCAGCCCGACGGCACGATCTACGTCGGGCTGACCGACGAGCCCGCGCCGGGCCCGGTGCCCGACGTGCCGCAACCCACCGAGCCCGAGATCGGCTTCCTGCTCGACGTGGTCGCGGCGACCTTCGCGACCCCCCTGCGCCGCGACGACGTCGTGGGCGCGTACGCCGGGCTGCGCCCGCTGCTCGACGTCACCGGCCCCGACGGGGCCGCCGGCTCCGGGCAGACCGCCGACCTGTCGCGCCGGCACGCGGTGCTGACCGGGCGCAGCGGCATGGTCACCGTGGTGGGCGGCAAGCTCACCACCTACCGGCGGATGGCCCAGGACGCCGTCGACGCCGCGGTCGAGACGGGTGGGCTGGCGGCCGGGCCGTGCACCACCGCGACCCTGCCGCTGCTGGGCGCCGCGCCCCGACCGGTGCTCGACGCCCTCGAGGAGCCCGCCCGGCTGGTACGCCGCTTCGGCACCGACGCCGCCCTGGTGCTGGCCACCGCCCGCGAGGTCGCGGCCCGGGCCGGCGAGCCGCTCGACGACGAGCAGCTGCTGGCCCCCGCGGCCGAGCAGGTGCCGGTGACGCTGGCCGAGCTGGTCTTCGCGGTGACCCACGAGGGCGCCCACGACGTCGACGACCTGCTCGAGCGGCGTACGAGGGTGGGACTGGTGGCCGCCGACCGGGCGCTCGCCGAGCCGCTCGCCGAGCGGGCCCTCGCGCTGGTGGGGCGAGCGATGAGTTCGTGAGCCTGGCCGGGTCGGAGCAGTGAGGCGCACACTGTGAGGAGCACACCCGATGACGGCACCGGCGACGGAGACCCCGCGCATGACCTCTCGCACCACACCCACCGCGGCACCCACTCCGACACCCACCTCGGCACAGGCCGAGCTGGGCGACTTCCCGGCCCTGACCCAGCGCTACTCGCGTGAGCTGCTGGCGCACTGCTACCGGATGAGCGGATCGGTGCACGAGGCCGAGGACCTGGTGCAGGAGACGTTCCTGCGCGCGTGGAGGGCCTCGGCGGCCTTCGAGGGCCGCTCTTCGGTGCGCACCTGGCTCTACCGCATCGCCACCAACGTGTGCCTGACCAACCTGGAGGGCCGGCCCCGGCGGCCGCTGCCCACGGGCCTGGGCACCAGCGACCAGCCCGCCGGCGACGCCCTCGAGCAGGACCACGAGATCGCCTGGCTCGAGCCGGTGCCCGACGCCGCGGTGGTGGTCGAGGAGCGCGACTCGATCCGGCTGGCCTTCGTCGCGGCCCTGCAGCACCTGCCCGCCCGCCAGCGGGCGGTGCTGATCATGCGCGACGTGCTGCGCTGGAGCGCCGCCGAGGTCGCCGAGGCCCTCGAGACCACCAGCGCCGCGGTCAACTCGGCGCTGCAGCGCGCGCACGCACAGATGAGCGCCCGGGCGCTGACCCAGGACACCGTCGAGCCCGACCTGAGCCCCGAGCAGCAGCACCTGCTCGAGCGCTACGTCGACGCGTTCTGGCGCAAGGACGTCGACCAGATCGTCTCCATGCTCACCGCCGAGGCGGTGTGGGAGATGCCGCCCTTCACCAGCTGGTTCCGGGGGCGCGCCAACATCGCCTGGCTGATCGGCAACGAGTGCCCCGGCGGCACCCGCGACATGCCGATGCTCGCCACCCGCGCCAACGGCCAGCCCGCCTTCGGGATGTACATGCGCGGTCCCGGCGGCGACTTCACGCCGTTCCAGCTGCAGGTCCTCGAGATGACCGGCCCGCCCGAGGCCCCCGAGATCCGCCAGGTCGACGCGTTCTTCGACCCCCGGCTCTTCACCGCCTTCGGCCTGCCCGCGAGCCTCCCGGCCGACCACGTACCGCAGGGCACCGACACCCTGCCCGGCGTCCCCGGATGAGCACGCGGCTCGACCACGCGGTCGGGCTGCTGGAGCGCTCGCTGGTCGGCACCCGGTCGGTGCTGGGCCGGGTCGGCCCCGGCGACCTGGGGCGACCCACGCCCTGCGCCGCCTGGGACCTCGCAGCCCTGCTGGACCACATGGACGACTCGCTCGGGGCCTACCTCGAGGCCAGCCACGGCGCGCTGCGGCTGCTGCCGGCTCACCGGGCCGCCGCGCCGACGTACGACGACCCCGCGGCGCGGCTGCGGGCCCGGGCCTGCACGCTGCTCGGTGTCTGGTCCGCCGCCGCCGAGCAGGGCCTCGACGACGTCGAGCTGGCGGGCCCGGGTGGCCAGCGCGTGGGCCTGCCCGCCGAGCTGCTGGTCTCGACGGCCGCGCTCGAGGTCGCCGTGCACGGCTGGGACGTGGCACGCAGCCTCGGCGAGCCGAGCGACCGTGACGGCGCGACCGGGGCGCTGCCGCCCGACCTGGCCGCGGCGCTCTTGCCAGTGGCGCGCTGCACGGTCGCGTGCGGGCGCGCCGAGGGGCACTTCGCCGACGTCGGCGCCGCTCGGCCCGGCGCCGGGCCGGTCGAGACCCTGCTCGCGCTGGTGGGCCGGGCCTGACAGGTGGGGCCTGACTGGACCGGGCCGGGCGTTCCCGGGGAAGAAGCGGCGGGCAAAGTTTTACCTTCCTACGCTGCTCGCATGCCGCACACCCGATCGGGGGGCCCGACCACCCGCATCGCGCCCGCCACCCCGCTCCAGCACGCCGGAGCACTGCTGCGAGCCGGCCGGGTGCGCGAGGCGTCCGCGGCGCTGTCCGCGCTCACGGCGGACCCGCCCCGCGGCCACATCGAGCGGGCCGGCCTGCTGGCGGCCCGGGCCGAGGTCCTCGTCGGGCGGGGCGACCTGACCACCGCCGCGACCCTCGTCGGGCCGCTGCTCGAGCTCGTCACCGTGCCGGGACCCAGCGGGCAGGCGGGCGCAGCGGTGGCCCACCACGCGCTCGGCGAGCTCGCTGCCGCAGCCGGTGACGTCGACTCCTCGGTCGAGCACCACGCCCGGGTCGGCGTGCTGGCCCCCGGGGCCGACCCCGAGCAGCTGCCCTGGCGCGCCAACCAGGCACTGGCGCTGGCTCGGGCCCGCCGCGGCGACGACGCCGCCCGCCAGGCCCGGGCCCACCTGCGGGTCGGCCGGGCCGTGGGGTCGGCGTACGCCGTCGCGCACGGCCTGCGCGCCCTGGCCACGGTCAGCCCGACCGTCGACGGGGTCGCGCTGCTCGAGGAGGCGCGCGACGCGCTGGGCTCGGTCGGCGCGGCCCGGCTCGGGGCGCAGGTCGACACCGACCTCGCCGGACTGCTGGTGCTCTCCGGCAGCGGGTCCTCGCTGCGGGTGCTGCGCCTGCTGCGCGACGCCGAGACGTACGCCGCCACGGAGGGCCTGTGGCCGCTGCGCCAGCGGGCCCGGCGCCTGCTCGACCTCGTCGGCGCCGGCGCCGAGGGACGCAGCGAGGCGCTGGCGGCGCTGACCGTGGCCGAGCGCCGGGTCGCCGAGCTGGCCGTGCAGGGGCTCAGCAACCGCGAGATCGCGACCACGCTGGTGGTGACGGTCAAGGCCGTCGAGTGGCACCTGTCGCGGGTCTACCGCAAGGTGCGGATCACCTCGCGGCGCGAGCTCGCCGGCGCGCTCATGAGCTGAGGTCGGTCCAGGTCAGGGTGCGGCCGTGGCCGTGGGTCCAGGCCACGGCCCGCCCGTCGAGGCCGAGCACGAACGACCCGGGCGGCGGGGTCGGGCCGGTGCCGGTGACGGCCGGCAGCACGTCGGGGCCCTCGTTGCTGACCCAGTGGCACGCCCCGTCGGCGACCAGCCCCCGCAGCATCTCCTCGGCCTCGCGCCGGGCCGGCTCGGGCAGGTAGCTCAGCACCGCGCTGTGCTGCACCACGACCCGCCCGTGGGCGGCGGCCCGCTCCACCAGCGCCGGCAGCTCCTCGAGCAGGTCGCCCGCCACGAGGTGCGGCGGGTCGCTGCGCGCCACGTCGACCGCGGCGGCCAGCACCCGGCGCCGGTCGTCGTGCTCGGGCCAGACCAGCGTCTCGAGCCACGCCGTCGCGTCGGGGTCGGTGACGTCGAGGGGGTGCAGGTCGACGCCGCCGCGCCAGGCGATCGTGGGCAGCTCCCGGGGCAGTGGGGCACGGGCACCGTCGTGGCTCCCGACCCGGCACTCCAGCACCGGCCGGGCACCGTCGGTGCCGACCTCGTGCACGACCCGCCCGTCGTGGTCGAGGTAGCGGTGGCCCCAGCGGTCCGGGTAGAGGCAGAGCCCCGCGCTCGCCCCGACCTCGACCAGCGCCAGCGGCTCGGGGCCCAGCGTGGCCAGGGTGGCCAGCGCCGGCAGCAGCGTGGCCATCCGGCCGGCCTCGTTGGTCTGGGTGCGCCGCGACAGGATCGTGGCCCGGACCGGCCCGTCGTCGCCCAGCAGCGCCGCCCGCAGCGCGGCGTACGGCGCAGGGGTCGCGACGCCGTGCCAGCGTGCGGCCGCGAAGACCAGGTTGGGCTGGCGGCGCGGCGCCGGGAGGGTCTCGAGCCAGGCCCGCACCTCCGCGTCGCCGACCACCCCGAGCGCCCACTCGGTGAAGCACGGCGAGTCGTCGGTGTACCTGGCGAAGTCCTCGTAGACCGCGACCACGTCGCCCTCGACCAGCATGCGCCCCAGTATCCGACCCGGCCCGAACTTCCCGCCGACCCGGCCCGAACTTCCCGCTGACCCGGCCCGAACTTCCCGCCGACCCGGCCCGAGCTTCGCTCCGAGCCGGCCCGGACCGTCCTGGGTAAAGACCGGTGCTGCGCCGGCCGTCGGAGTGAGGGAGGCTGGGCACGTGACGACGTACCTCATCATCGGTGTGCTCGGCCTCCTGCTGCTCCTGGTCTCGCTGGCCGTCGGCGACCTCCTCGACGGTGCGCTCGACGCACTGGCCGGCGACACGTTCTCGAGCGCGGTGATCGGGGCCTTCCTCTCGGCGCTGGGCTTCGGCGGTGCGCTGGCCGAGGGTCTCGGGGCACCGCTGCTGGTCTCGGTGCCCGCGGGAGTGGCTGCGGGCGTCGGCTTCGCCTGGTTCGCCGCCTGGCTGACCCGGCTGCTGCGCGACGACACCTCGGGCACCTCTCCGCGCACCGACGACACCGTCGGCCGCGAGGCGGTCGTGCTCACGGCCATCCCCGCCGACGGCTACGGCACGGTCAAGGTGCTGGTCGGCGGGCACGAGATGCGGCTCAACGCCCGCCTCGACACCGACCACCCGATCCCGGTCGAGCCCGGCACCCGGGTGCACGTCACCGGCAGCGTCTCCCCCACCGCCGTCACGGTCGCGCCCACCTGGCGCGAGCTCGGCTGATCCCCGGCACCACGACCTAGCACCACGACCCGGCACCACCTCGCCCCAGTCTCCCAAGGAGCCCCGTGTGAAGACGTCCGTGCTGATCCCCGTCGGCGGATTCGTCGTCCTCTTCGTCCTGCTGGTGCTGCTGGTCACCAGCCGCTACAAGGTGGCCGGGCCCAACGAGGCCTTCATCGTCACCGGCCGCAAGGGCAAGGCGGTGGTCAACCCCGAGACCGGCGAGCTGACCACCGACCTGTCGGGGCAGAAGGTGATCCTCGGCGGCGGCACGTTCGTCATCCCGTTCGTGCAGAAGCTCGGCACCCTCGACCTGTCCTCGCGCCGGATCTCGGTGCAGATCCGCGGCGCCGTCTCGGGGCAGGGCATCAAGCTCAACGTCGAGGGCGTGGCCATCGTCAAGGTCGGCGGCAACGCCGACCAGATCCGCCTGGCCGCCCAGCGCTTCCTGTCCCAGCAGGCCGACGTCGAGTCCTACACCCAGGAGGTGCTCGCCGGCGCGCTGCGCTCCATCGTGGGCGGGCTGACCGTCGAGCAGATCATCCGCGACCGCGCGGCCTTCGCCCAGCGGGTGGCCGACGAGTCCGAGAACTCCCTGACCGGCCAGGGGCTGATCCTCGACACCTTCCAGATCCAGGACGTCACCGACGACGGCACCTACCTGGCCGACCTGGGTCGTCCCGAGGCCGCCCGGGTCGCGCAGGAGGCGCGCATCGCCGAGGCGAATGCCCGCCAGGCCGCCGAGCAGGCCCAGATCGCCGCCGAGCAGGAGATCGCCATCTCGCAGCGCGTGCTGGCCCTCAAGCAGTCGGAGATCAAGGCCGAGACCGACGCCGCGTCCGCGCAGGCCGCGGCCGCCGGTCCGCTGGCCCAGGCCGACCGCGACCAGTCGATCCTCACCGAGCAGGAGAAGGTGGCGGTGCGGCAGGCGGCGCTGACCGAGCGCCAGCTCGAGACTGAGGTCCGCAAGCCCGCCGACGCCGAGCGCTACCGCGTCGAGCAGGAGGCCGAAGCCCGCCGCAGCGCCGAGATCGCGGCTGCCGAGGCGCGCAAGGCCTCGACCATCGCGGCCGCCGAGGCCAAGGCCCAGGAGGCCCGGCTCTCCGGTGAGGCCGAGAAGTCCCGCCGCGCGGCGCTCGCCGAGGCGGAGGCGATCGAAGGTGAGCGGCGCGGTGCCGCCGAGCGCGCGCGGCGTACGGCGGAGGCCGACGCGACCCGGGCCGAGGGCGAGGCCCAGGCCGCGGCGACCCTGGCCGTGGGCCAGGCCGAGGCCGAGGCGATGGACCGGCGCGCCGAGGCGTTCGCGCACTACAACGACGCCGCGGTGCTGCAGATGCTCATCGAGGTGCTGCCCAAGGTCGCCAAGGAGGTCGCGGCGCCGATCAGCGCCATCGACCAGCTCACCGTGATCTCGACCGACGGTGCCGGCGCGATGCCCAAGCAGGTCACCGACAACGTCACCCAGACGATGAGCATGCTCAAGGCCACCACCGGCCTCGACCTCGAGGCGCTCATCAAGAGCTCGGTGGGCAAGGCCGCCGCGAGCAGCGGCCTCGAGGCCTCCGGCACCGACCAGTGACGACCGGCCCGGACCTCCGCAGGTGGAGGTCCGGGCCGGGTCGGCGCGAAGCTCGGGCCGGGTCAGCGCGAGGTTGGGGCCGGGTCAGCGCGAGATGGGGGCCTGGTCGCGGGGTGGGTCAGGTGGCGGGGAGGGCGACGTACGTCGTCTCGAGGTACTCCTCGATGCCCTCGAAGCCGCCCTCGCGGCCGAAGCCGGAGGCCTTGACGCCGCCGAACGGCGCGGCGGGGTTGGAGATCAGCCCGGTGTTGACGCCCACCATGCCGAAGTCGAGGGACTCGGCCATCCGGATCGTGCGGGACAGGTCGCGGGTGTAGACGTAGGAGGCCAGGCCGTACTCGGTGGCGTTGGCGGCCGCGACGGCCTCCTCCTCGGTGCTGAACGTGGTGATCGGCGCGACCGGCCCGAAGATCTCCTCGGTGTTGATGGCCGAGTCGGCGGGCACGTCGAGGAGCACGGTCGGCTGGTAGAACCACCCGGCACCGTCGGGCCGTGCGCCGCCGGTGACCACCCGGGCCCCGTCGTGCACGGCGTCGGTGACCAGCCGGGCGACCGAGTCGACCGCGTCCTCGTCGATGAGCGGGCCGACGTCGACGCCGTCGTCCTGGCCCCGGCCCAGCGTGAGGCCGCCCATCCGGGCCGCGAGCTTCTCGGCGAACTCGGCTGCGACGTCCTGGTGCACCAGGAACCGGTTGGCCGCGGTGCAGGCCTCGCCCATGTTGCGCATCTTGGCCACCATCGCGCCGTCGACCGCGGCGTCGAGGTCGGCGTCGGCGAAGACCAGGAACGGGGCGTTGCCGCCCAGCTCCATGCTCACCCGCTGCAGCTGGTCGGCGGACTGGCGCACCAGGGTGCGGCCCACGCCGGTCGAGCCGGTGAAGGAGACCTTGCGCAGCCGGTCGTCGCCCTGCAGGGCCTGGCTCATCTCCTTGGCGTGGGTGGAGGGCAGCACGTTGAGGACCCCGTCGGGCAGCCCGGCCTCGCCGAGGATCGCGGCCAGCGCCAGCATCGTCAGCGGCGTCTGGGCGGCGGGCTTGATCACCATCGTGCAGCCGGCGGCCACCGCCGGCCCGATCTTGCGGGTGCCCATCGCCAGCGGGAAGTTCCACGGCGTGACGAAGAAGCACGGCCCGACCGGCTTCTTGATGGTCAGCAGGCGGCTGCCGCCCGCGGGCGCCTGCATCCACCGGCCGTGGATGCGCACGGCCTCCTCGGAGTACCAGCGGAAGAACTCGTTGCCGTAGCCGACCTCGCCCTTGGCCTCCTTGACGGTCTTGCCCATCTCGAGGCTCATCAGCATCGCCAGGTCGTCGGCGCGGTCGGCGATCATCTCGAAGGCACGGCGCAGGATCTCGCCGCGCTCGCGCGGCGGCGTCGCGGCCCAGCCGGCCTGTGCGGCGACCGCGGCGTCGAGCGCCTCGACGGCATCGCCCACGGAGGCGTCGGCGACCCGGGTCAGCACCGAGCCGTCGGCCGGGTCGTGCACGGCGAAGGTGGCGCCGTCCTCGGCGTCGCGCCACCGGCCCCCCACGAGGAGTCGGCGGTGCTCGTCGGGCAGCAGGGCGGCGAGGTCGGGGGTCAGGTCGGGACCGGTCATGGCGCGATCCTCGCACCACGATCCGCTCCGCCCAACGCCTTCACCCGACCGGCGGGTCGTGGCATACTCGGAGACGTCGACTTCGGAGGGAGCACTCAGAAGACGGCTGTGGACCCCTCGTCGACCCCATGCGACGAGGGGTTCACCTCTTCCTGAGCGGTCTCACCCCGCCCGGAGCAGGGCCTCGACCAGCGGGCCGGCGGTGCGTGAGCCCGACTCGCCCACCTCGACGTACGCCGCGACCGCGAGGTCGCCCTGCGCGGCCACCATCCAGGCGTGGGTGAGCACCTCGCCGTCGCGCTCGAACTCGGCGGTGCCGGTCTTGGCCAGCACGGCCGGGCCGGGCACGTCGGCCAGGCCGCGCCCGCTGCCGGAGACCACCACCTCGCGCAGCATCGAGCGCAGCGCCTCGGCCTCGCCCTTCGTCAGCGGCGCGGCCCCCTCGGGCGGGTCGTCGGTGTAGCCCTCGACCAGCGTCGGCACCACCGTCGCGCCCTCCTGCACGCTGGCGACCACGGCCGCCATCGCCATCGGCGAGGCCAGCACCCGGCCCTGGCCGATCAGCGAGGCGGCGGCCTCGGTGTCGGTCTCGGGCTGGGGCACGCTGCCGAAGTACGCCGGGAAGCCGAGGTCGTGGTCGATGCCCAGGCCGAGGGTGGCGGCGGCGTCGTAGAGGTCGGTGCCGTCGATGCGCCCGCCCTCGGCGATCAGGGCGGTGTTGCACGAGCTGGCGATCGCCCGGCGCAGCGGGATCGGACCCAGGTCGGCCGTGGGGTAGTCGGAGTAGTTGGTGAAGCGGCGCCCGTCGACGACCACGCCGGGGGTGCAGCGCACGGTCGAGCCCGGGGTCAGCCCGGAGCGCAGCAGCGCCAGGCTGGTGACGATCTTGAAGGTGCTGCCGGGCGCGGCCTGGCCGAACGTGGCGACGTTGGTCGCCCCGACCCCGGGCCCGTTGGCGGCAGCGAGCACCTCGCCGGTGCTGGGCCGCAGCGCGACCAGTGCGCTGGCGGGGCCGACGTCGGCCAGCAGCTGCTCGGCGGTGCGCTGCAGGTCGACGTCGAGGCTCAGCACCAGGTCGTCGCCGTCGGTGGCCGGCAGCGCCACCAGCTCGCGCTCGCCCCCGCTCGTGCCCGGGGCGTCGTCGACGGCGCGCACCAGCATGCCCGGGCTGCCGCGCAGCTCCTCGTCGTAGCGCGCCTGCAGCCCCGAGAGGCCGGCCCGGTCACCGACCCGGTAGACCCCGGGCTGGTCGGCCATCATCTCGGCGGTCACCTCGCCGACGCTGCCGAGCAGCTCGGCGGCGAAGTCGCGGGTCGGGGCCAGGGGCTGCTCGTCGGCGATCGCGACCACGCCCGCGGTGGACTCGGCGGCCCGGGCCACCGGTCCCGGCACCTCGTCGGCCCGGTAGACGATGGCCTCGACGAAGGCCTGCTCGCCCGCGCCCTCGACCCGGCCGCGGTACGCCGCCACGTCGAGGTCGGCGACCCCCGCCAGGCGCTCGGCGGCGCGCAGCGCCTGCTTCGGCGAGACCGATCCGCGGTCGACCCCGAGGCGCACGACCGGCCGCTGGGTCACGATCGGCTCGCCGCCGGCGCCGAGGACGTCGCCGCGGGAGGCGCCCAGGGTGGAGGCGTCGAGCACCTCGCCCTCGACCAGGCTGGGCTCGACCACCGCCGGCTGCCACACCGCGCGCCACTCGTCGTCGACCAGGCGCAGGCTGGTGGAGGTCTCGTAGGACCACTCCCCGGCCGGCAGCCGCCAGGTCCAGCCCAGGTCGACCTCGGCCACGTCGCGGGTGTCGCTGACCTCGAGCACCTCGACCTGCGGCTCGAGGCCGGCGAAGGCCGGCTCGAGCCCCGCGACCACGGCCGCGTGGGCCTCGTCGGCCTCGGCGGCTGTCGGCTCGGCCAAGGGCACCGCGCCCGGCTCGCCGGCGGCGAGGGCGGCGGCGTACGCCTCGGCAGCGGGGCGCGGGTCGGGCCCGCCCACCGTGTCGGCGACCTGGTCGCAGCCGGCGAGGCTCGCCACGACCAGCGCACCGGCGCTCAGCAGGGCAGGGGTCCCGAGACGTCGCATGCGACGTTCCTACCAGCACCCGCCCCCAGGACGGGTGCAGGCAGGATCAGGGCTTCTTGTGGCGCGGCTTCCTGCGGTCGAAGTCGCCCGCGGGCTTGTCGCCGCGCGGCGGGCGGGAGCCGCCCCCGCGGGGGCCGTTGTCGGCACGCAGCTCGATCAGCTTGCCCGAGATGCGGGTGTCGGCCAGCGCCGAGTAGACCTCGGGGCCCAGGTCGGCGGGCAGCTCGACGAGCGAGAAGTCCGGGCGGATCTGGATCTTGCCGAAGTCGCCGCGCGAGAGACCGCCCTCGTTGGCGAGCGCGCCGACGATCTGGCGGGGCTCGACCTTGTGGCGCTTGCCCACGTTGATGCGGTACGTCGCCAGGTTGGTGTCGCCGCCGCGGCGCGGGGCCCGCTCGGCGCGGGCCTGGCCGGAGCGCTCGTCGCGCCCGCTCGGCGCGGAGCGGCGCTCCTCGCGCTGGGCGCGGGCCCGGTCGGCCTCGGGGTCGATCAGCAGCGGGGTCTCGCCCTGCGAGAGCACCGCCAGCGCCGCGGCCACGTCGACCTCGGGCACGTCGTGCTCGCGCACGTAGTGGGCCACGACGTCGCGGAAGCGGTCGATGGTCGCGGTGTCGGCCAGCGCCTCGGTGATCTGGTCGTCGAAGCGCGCCAGCCGGGTGGTGTTGACGTCCTCGGCGGTCGGCAGCTGCATCTGGGTCAGCGGCTGCTTGGTGGCCTTCTCGATGTGCTTGAGCAGGTAGCGCTCGCGCGGGGTGATGAACGAGATCGCGTCGCCGGTGCGCCCGGCGCGGCCGGTGCGGCCGATGCGGTGCACGTAGGACTCGGTGTCGGTGGGGATGTCGTAGTTGACGACGTGGCTGATCCGCTCGACGTCGAGGCCACGGGCGGCGACGTCGGTGGCGACCAGGATGTCGAGCTTGCCGGCCTTGAGCTGGTTGACCGTGCGCTCGCGCTGGGCCTGGGCGACGTCGCCGTTGATGGCGGCCGCGGAGTAGCCGCGGGCCCGCAGCTTCTCGGCCAGCGTCTCGGTCTCGTTCTTGGTGCGGACGAAGACGATCATCCCCTCGAAGTTCTCGACCTCGAGGATGCGGGTCAGCGCGTCGACCTTCTGCGGGTAGGAGACCGTCAGGTAGCGCTGGGTGATGTTGGCCGCGGTCGTCGCGCTGCGCTTGACGGTGATCTCGGCCGGGTTGGTCAGGTACTGCTTGGAGAGCCGGCGGATCTGCGCGGGCATGGTGGCCGAGAACAGCGCCACCTGCTTCTCGTCGGGGGTGTCGGCCAGGATCGTCTCGACGTCCTCGGCGAAGCCCATGTTGAGCATCTCGTCGGCCTCGTCGAGCACCAGGAAGCGCAGCTGCGACAGGTCGAGCGTGCCCTTCTCGAGGTGGTCCATGATCCGGCCGGGGGTGCCGACGACCACGTGGACGCCGCGGCGCAGCGCCGAGAGCTGCACGCCGTAGGCCTGGCCGCCGTAGACGGGCAGCACGTGCACGCCGCGCATCCGGGAGGCGTACTTCTCGAACGCCTCGCAGACCTGCAGCGCGAGCTCGCGGGTGGGGGCGAGCACCAGCGCCTGCGGGCTCTTCTGCGAGACGTCGAGGTTGGAGAGGATCGGCAGCGCGAACGCGGCGGTCTTGCCGGTGCCGGTCTGCGCGAGGCCGACGACGTCGCGACCCTCGAGGAGGGTCGGGATCGTCGCGGCCTGGATGGCCGACGGGGTCTCGTAGCCCACGTCGGACAGTGCCTTGAGCACCGGCTCGGACAGACCGAGATCGACGAAGGTCGGCACCTGATCGTCGACGGTCGTGGGGTCGGTGTCAGAGGAAGTCACTGCCATAAGGTAGTGCGTCTCGGCCGTCGGCCCCGATTCCTGCGCGCGGTGGCCTGGATCACGCCCCGCCGCACGGGTCACTCCACGGTGACCGACTTGGCCAGGTTGCGCGGCTTGTCGGCGTCGAGTCCCAGGTGCTTGGCGGCGTGGTAGGCCAGCACCTGCAGCGGGATCGTGAGCAGGATCGGGTCGATCTCGCGCTCGTTGCGCGGCACGTCGATGCGGTGCATGCCCGGCGCAGCCGACAGGTCGCCGAGGTCGACGCCCTCGTGGGTGACCACGACCAGCGGGCCGCGGCGCGCCGCGATCTCGTGCAGGGCCGCGACGTTGCGCTCGACCAGCTCGTCGTCGGGCACCAGCGCCACGGTCGGCACGTCCTCGCTGATCAGCGCGAGCGGGCCGTGCTTGAGCTCGGAGGTCTGGTACGCCTCGGCGTGGCGGTAGGTGATCTCCTTGAACTTCTGGGCGCCCTCGCGGGCCACGGGGAAGCCGCGCACGCGGCCGATGAAGAAGAGGCTGTCGCTGACGGCGAGCCGCTTGGCGACCTCGGCGAGCTCGTCGTCGCGGTCGAGGACCGACTGGATCTGCTCGGGCAGCTGCTGCAGGCCGGCGATCAGCCGCTTGCCGTCGGCGATCGACAGGTCGCGCACCCGGCCCAGCTGCAGGGCCAGCAGCGAGAAGGCCAGGAACATCGTGGTCAGCGCCTTGGTGCTGGCCACGGCCACCTCGGGGCCGGCGTGCAGGTAGATGCCGCCGTCGCACTCACGGGCGATCGCGCTGCCCACGACGTTGACCAGGCCGACCACGCGCCCGCCCTTGCGGCGGATCTCCTGCACCGCGAGCAGGGTGTCGATGGTCTCGCCCGACTGGCTGACCGCGACGTAGAGCGTGTCGGGCTCGATCACCGGGTCGCGGTAGCGGAACTCGCTGGCGGCCTCGGCGTCGGCGGGGATGCGGGCCAGCTCCTCGATCATCGAGGCGCCCATCTGCCCGACGTAGTAGGCCGAGCCGCAGCCCAGGATCTTGACCCGCCGGATGGCGCGCAGCTCGCGGGCGTCGAGGTTGAGCCCACCGAGGTGGGAGGTGCCGAAGCGCTCGTCGAGCCGGCCGCGCAGCACCCGCTCGGCGGCGCGCGGCTGCTCGAGCATCTCGGCGTGCATGAACGACTCGTGCTCGCCGATCTCGTACGCCGCCGGGTCGACGTCGACGCGGGCGGCGTCGCGGTGGGTGCGGTGCAGCTGGGCGGTGTCGTGGCGGTAGGTGGTGAAGCCCTGCGCCGTCACCGTGGCCATCTCGCCGTCGTCGAGGTAGGCGACCGTGGTGGTGTAGCGCACCAGGGCGGCCAGGTCGCTGGCCACGTGCATCTCCTTGTCGCCGACGCCGACGATCAGCGGGCTGCCGTTGCGGGCCACCACGATCCGGTCGGGGAAGTCGGCGTGCACGACGGCCAGGCCGTAGGTGCCCTCGACGGCGCTCAGCGCGTCGGCGACCCGGCCCTCGAGGGTCTCGGCGCCCGAGCGCGCCACCAGGTGGGCCAGCACCTCGGTGTCGGTGTCGGAGGTCAGCTCGACGCCGTCGTCGGTGAGCATCGCGCGCAGCGAGGAGGCGTTGTCGAGGATGCCGTTGTGCACGACCGCGACGCGGCCGGCGCCGTCGGTGTGCGGGTGCGCGTTGTGGTCGGTGGCCGGGCCGTGGGTGGCCCAGCGGGTGTGCCCGATGCCGACCTTGCCACCGAAGCGGGCCGGCACCTCCTCGGCGAGGTCACGCACCCGGCCCGAACGCTTGGCCACGCGCAGCGCGCCGCCGGTGCCGAGCACCGCCATGCCGGCCGAGTCGTAGCCGCGGTGCTCGAGGCGCCCGAGGCCCTCGAGGAGCAGCGGGGCGGCCTGCTGGGTGCCGATGTAGCCGACGATTCCGCACATGGGGTGTCTCCTGGGTGGGTGCTGGGTGGGCGGTGGGTGAGCGAGCCGGGGTGGACGGCTCAGCCGTAGACGATCCGGCGCAGCTGGCGCTCGGACAGGGTGGGTGGGGCCACCACGCGCTCGGCCAGCTCGGCCGCGACGCGGGTGAAGATCTCGGGGTTGCGCAGTCCGCGCGCCTGCAGCGCGGCGTGGCGGCGGCGTACGTAGTCGTCGACACCCTCGCGGTGGAAGGCCACGACGTCGCCGACGACCCGGCGCGCCTCGGCCTCGTCGAGGCCGGTGGTCGCGACGAGGTGCTGCAGCAGCGGCGTCACCGGGTCGGGGGCGCCGACCGCTCGTCGTGGGACCGTCACGTCGACAATCTGCGGGATCCACCACTTCTTGTGCAACATCCTGCCCGATTTCGGGCAGGAAGCCGTCGAGGCGCCCATTCCTTCACTCTGGGTGGATCCGGCCACATCCACCGTGCTAACTTAGGTGAACAGAAGGTGAACAGGAGGTGTCCGATGACGGACTCACAGATGACCGGTGGCCCGACCCGCAGCTGGGTGATGGTGGCCGACGCGGACGGGCGTCCGCACCTGGAGTCGCGCTGGACGATGCCCGAGACCGCCCCGGTGGCCGCGCCCGCCCCGACTGCTCAGCCCGCCCACGCCGCGCCCGCTGCGCACGCCGCCTGAGGCGTCGCACCGCATCCACACCACGAGCCGCGCCCCCGCCGGGGCGCGGCTCGTGGCGCGTGCGAACTATTTGTCCCACACCGGGAATGGATCGGCGCACCGCCGCCTTGAGGTAGTTGAAGATTCACCCACAAACCTCAGGAGACCCCCATGGCCCTCTTCCGCAAGAACGCCCCCGCCGGCACCGAGACCAGCACCACGACCGGCACCACGACCGGCACCGCGCCGGCCGCCGGGTTCGACGCCCCCACCAGCGTCCTCGAGGACATCTCGGGCGACTACACGATCGACGCCAGCCACAGCCGCCTGGGCTTCAGCGCCCGACACGCGATGGTCACCACCGTGCGCGGACACTTCACCGACTGGTCGGGCACCGCCCACGTCGACACCGCCGACCCGGCCGCCTCCTCGGTCAGCCTCACCATCAAGACGGCCTCCATCGACACCGGCAGCGCCGACCGCGACGGGCACCTCGTCTCGGCCGACTTCTTCGACGCCGAGACCCACCCCGAGATCACCTTCGTCTCCACCGCCGTGGCCCGCGACGGCGCCGACTGGACCATCACCGGCGACCTGACCATCAAGGGCACCACCCGCCCGGTCACCATCGAGTTCGAGCCCACGGGCTCGGCCCAGGACCCCTTCGGCAACGTGCGCATCGGCTTCGAGGGCGGCACCGCCATCAACCGCAAGGACTGGGGCCTGACCTGGAACGCCGCGCTCGAGACCGGTGGCGTGCTCGTCTCCGAGAAGATCAAGCTCGACTTCGACGTCTCCGCGATCCGCAACGCCTGAGTCGCGCCGGGCCGGCCGAGAGGCCGACGCGGAAAATCAGGTGCCGGGGCGGCGGGACGGGCGCATCATCAGCAGGTGAGCACCCGCACCGCCGCCCCGGTCCTGCCTCCGGGGCTGCGCACCCGGCCCCTCGTCCTCGACGACGCCGAGGCCGTCACGGCCCTCGTGCGGGCCGAGGAGACCGTCGACCTCGGCGCGCCCGAGGTCGACGTCGACGACATCCGCTCCGACTGGCTGCGCCCCAGCTACGACATCACCTCCAGCACGATGGGGGTCGAGGACCCCGCGGGACGCCTGGTCGGGTACGTCGACCACGCGGGCGACGACGTCGCCTACGCCGCGGTCGACCCGGCCCACCAGGGCCGCGGCGTCGGCACCTGGCTCGCGTCCTGGGTCCAGCAGCGGGCCCGTGAGCGCGGCGCCACCCGGGTCGGCAGCCAGGTGCCGCAGGGCAGTGCCGCGGACCGGTTGATGGCCGACCTCGGCTACCGGGAGCGCTGGACGGCCTGGGACCTCGAGCTGCCCGACGACGTGCGGATGCCCGTGGCACCGTTGCCGCCCGGGCACACGCTGCGCGACGCCGCCCCCGACGACCACGAGGCCGCCTGGACGCTCATGGAGGACTGCTTCCTGGAGTGGGCCGAGCGGCCCCGCCAACCGCTGGCCGACTTCGGCGCGCGGATCTGGGGCCGCGAGGGGCACCAGCCCTGGAACCTGCGCCTGGTCCACGACGGCGCCGGCGAGCTGGTCGGCGCCACGCACGTGCACCTGTCGGGCGGGGGTGGCTACGTCGCCAAGGTCGGCGTACGCCGCGAGCGGCGGGGGCAGGGCCTGGCCGCGGCGATGCTGGTCGACGCCTTCGCGCTGGCCCGTCGCCACGGCGCGACCCGCTGCTACCTCTCCACCGACTCGCGCACCGGCGCGCTGGGGCTCTACGAGCACGTCGGCATGGTGGTCTCCTCGACCTGGGTGAACCGCGCGATCGATCTCTGAGCGCCGCCCTCCGCAGGTCTGGGAGGCTGTCTCGGTGACCAGCCCGGCGAGCACCACGGGCCCCGACCTGCGGGGGGCCGGTCTCCAGCGCTCGCTGGTGGCGCTGATCCAGGTGCTCGGCCTGGCCGTGTGGTTCTCGGCCACCGCGATCGCGCCGACGCTGCGCGGCGAGTGGGACCTCGGAGACACGTCGGTGGTGTGGCTGACCGGTGCGGTGCAGATCGGCTTCGTGGTCGGCGCGCTGACCTCGAGCGTGCTCAACCTGCCCGACCGGATGCCGCCGCAGCGGCTGGTGGCGCTGTGCGCCTTCGGCGCGGCGGGCTCGACCGCCCTGCTGGCCGCGCTCGCCGACGGGCTGTGGCTCGCGCTGCCGCTGCGCTTCCTGACCGGGGCGTTCCTGGCCGGGGTCTACCCGGTCGGGATGAAGCTGATGGCGTCGTGGTCGCTGCCGGTCGACCGCGGTCGCGCCTTCGGTGTGCTGGTCGGCGCGCTGACCCTCGGCTCGGCCCTGCCGCACCTGATCAGCGCCTCGGGGCCGCTGCCGTGGCGCGCGGTGATGCTCACCGCCTCCGCATTCACGCTCGGCGCCGGCGTCGTGGCGCTCACGGTGCTGCGCCCCGGGCCGCTCCTGGCGCCCGGGCAGCGCCCGCGCGCCCGGCACGCCCTCGCCGGGCTGCGCACCCGCGCCCCGCTGCTGGCCAACCTGGGCTACTTCGGGCACATGTGGGAGCTCTACGCCCTCTGGACCTGGCTGCCCGCCTTCCTGGTGCACCAGCCCGCGTGGGAGCTCTCGGGCGCCGGGGTGAGCGCCCTGACCTTCCTGACCGTCGGGGTCGCCGGACTGGTGGGCGCGCTGCTGGGCGGGTGGGGCGCCGACCGGTACGGCCGCTCGCCCGCTGCGGTGGCCGCGATGACGACCAGCGCGTCCTGCTGCCTGCTGGCGCCGTTGCTCTGGTCGAGCAGCCCGCTGCTGCTGGTGGTCTTCCTGCTGGTGTGGGGCGCGTCGGTGATCGCCGACTCGGGTGTCTTCTCGACGGCGCTCAGCGAGAGCACCGACCAGCGCTACGTCGGCACCGCGCTGAGCGTGCAGACCGCGATCGGCTTCACGCTCTCGGTGGTGACCATCCAGCTGCTGCCGCTGCTGGCCGACGAGGTGGGCTGGCGCTGGGCCTTCTGGTTGCTGGCACCGGGCCCGGCGCTGGGGGCGCTGGCGATGCTGCGGCTGGGCAGGATCACGGCACCTCGACGGTCGTGACCACCGAGGTCACCGAGGGCCGGCGCGGGGTGGAGGAGAAGCCGAAGTCGGGCGCCGGGTGCACCTCGGCGAGGGCACCGAGGTCGCGGCCCTCGAGGCGCCCGGTGAGCGAGGTGACGGCGTGGTGGTCGGTGGCGCCGTACCACTCGCGGCGACCGTGGCCCGCCGAGCCGCGGGTGCGCACGCCGCGCATCACCACCCGCGCCACCGGGTCGACGGCGGCACAGAAGAGCGGTGCGGTCGCGACCGCGTCGGGCACCAGCGCCAGCAGCCGGCCCAGCGGCGTGCGCGCCCCGACCGCCAGGTCGAGCTCGAGCGAGGCCGAGCGCACCGACCAGGCACCCGGCGGGCCGGTCGTCTCGAAGGCCTCGACCCGCACCTCGTCGAAGGTGTAGGTCGAGGCGATGAACTCGGCGACGCGCTCGGTCGGGGCGAGCAGCAGCCGGTGGCCCGACGGCAGCGCCACCATCGCGTCGGAGAACGGGCCCCAGGGGGTGCGGTCCCAGCGCCCGACCACCACCCGCACGCCCGAGGCCGAGCCGACGCCGGCGATCCGGCCGTGGAAGCGCTGGCGCATGCGGCTAGTTGTGGCCCAGCCGGTCGAAGGCCCGGGTGGCGGCGTCGACGATGTCGTCGGGCTCGGCGTCGATCGAGCCCTCGAGCCACGCCGAGACGAGCTTCTCGACGCCGCCGATGAACATCAGGCCGGCGAGCTCGCCGTCGCGGCCCTGCAGGGCGTCGGTGCCGTAGAGCGCGGCCGCCTCGGAGGCGGCGTACGCGCCGAAGCCGCGCAGCATCGCGCTGCGCGGGGCACTGAGGGTGGGGCGGGCGGCGCCGCGCAGGATCGCCACCCGTCCCTTGCGCGGGTCGTCGGTGATGACGTGGACGAAGGCGGCGACGGCGGCGCGCACCCGCTCCGCCGGCCCGCCCTCGGTGCGGGTGATGGCCTCGTCGACCACGGTGCGGATCTCGTCGGTGATCTCGGCGAGCAGGGCCAGCAGGGCCTCGTCGAGGTTGGCGAACTGCTCGTAGAAGTAACGCTCGGTCAGGCCGGCCTCGTGGCAGATGCGGGTCATCGTCACCGGGGGGCCGTCGACGCGCGCCCAGACCTCGAGCGTGGCGGCCACGAGCTGCTCGCGGCGCGCTGCCACCCGTTCCTGGGCGCTCTGCCCGCGGTAGCGACCCGCCTTGACGGCCATGGGGGCATGGTGCCACGAGCCGGGAGCCGCCCTCGTCACCCGCCCGGCTGTCCGGACCAGACATTGACAGGATGTCCTGCCTGAATCAGGATCGGCGCGTGCCCTCCTCCTCCGCCCGCCGCCCCGACCTGCCCGCCGTCCGTGACCGGGTCGTCGTCGTCACCGGCGCCGGGCGCGGCATCGGCCGTGCCACCGCCGCCCGCTTCGCCGGGGCCGGCGCCCGGGTGCTCGTGGGCGACCTCGACACCGCGGCGGCCCGCGAGGCCGCCGAGGCGATCGGCGCGAGCGTCGGCGACCCCGCGCGGGTGCGCGGCGTGCGCGTCGACGTCGCCGACCGGGCGTCGTACGCCGCCCTGGTCGCCGAGGCCGAGGCCTGGGGACCGGTCGAGGTGCTGGTCAACAACGCCGGGATCATGCCGCTGGGCCCGCTGCTCGAGCAGGGCGAGGCCAGCATCGACACCACGCTCGAGGTCAACCTGCGCGCCGTGGTGACCGGCACCCGCCTGGTGGCGCCCGGCATGGTCGAGCGCGGCCGCGGCCACGTCGTCAACGTCGCCTCGGCGGTCGGACGGGTCGGGCTGGCCGGGGGCGCGGTCTACTCCGCGTCCAAGTTCGGGGTGGTCGGCTTCTCGGAGGCCGCGCGGGGCGAGCTGGCCCCGCACGGCGTGCACGTCTCCTGCGTGCTGCCGACCGTGGTGGCCACCGAGCTCGCCGCCGGCGTGCACGCCACCCGGGGGATGCGCCCGTGCACCCCCGAGGAGGTCGCCGACACGGTGCTCGACGTCGTGCGCCGGCCCCGCTTCGAGACCTGGGTGCCCGGCTACGCCAAGGCGCTCTTCCACACCTCCAACGCCCTGCCCCGGCGCGCCCGTGACCTGCTGAGCCACGCCATGGGCGCCGACGCCGCCCTGACCCACGTCGACGCCGGCGCCCGGGCCGCCTACGAGCGCCGCGCGGCCCGCTGACCCGGCCCGTACTTCGCGCCCAGTCGGCCCGAACCGGCACCAGGGCGGCTGTCCGTCCGTACCCTCGACGCGTGCCCCACCTCCGCTCCCGGCTCGTCGCGCTGCTCGCCGTCGCCGGGCTGGCGCCCGTCCTGGCCCTCGGCCCGGCCCCCGCCGGCGCCGGTGCCGCTGACGGGGCGCCCGCGGTCGCCGAGCGCGACCCGCGCCGCACCCAGCGGCTCTTCGTCGACCCGCTGATGCCCGCCGCCCAGCAGGGCCCGGCGTACGCCGCCATCGCCAAGCGGGCCCAGGCGCTGTGGCTCTCCAACGAGTACTACCCCCGCGACCAGGTCGCCGACGTGGTGCGCGCCTACACCTCGCGCGCCGAGCAGGCCGGCAAGACGCCGATGCTCGTGGTCTACGCCATCCCCGACCGCGACTGCGGCCTGCACTCCTCGGGCGGGCTGCCCGGCGGCGACGCCTACAAGGACTGGGTCGCCCAGGTGGCGGCCGGCATCCGGGGCAGCAAGCCGCTCGTGGTCGTCGAGCCCGACGCCATCGGCTTCTACGGCCACGACGAGTGCGCCAACGGCCGCCAGCGCCTCAAGCTGCTGCGCACCGCCGTGCGCCGGCTCGACAGTGCGGGCGCCTGGGTCTACCTCGACGCCGCCCACTCCGGCTGGACCCCGTACGCCGACCGCGCGCGGCTGCTCAAGAAGGCCGGGGTCGGCCTGGGCCGGGGCATCAGCACCAACGTGTCCAACTTCCGGCGCCTGCCCCGGGAGAAGGCCTACGCCGAGACCCTGCTGCGCGAGCTGCGCAGCGAGGGGGTCACGGGTCTGCGCTACGTGGTGGACACCTCGCGCAACGGGGCCCACAGGCCGGTCGACGGCGACGTCACCAACCCGACGTGGGCGCGCCTGGGCAGGGCGCCGCGGCTGCGCTTCGACGGCCGCTTCGACGCCACCCTGTGGGTCAAGCACCCCGGCGAGTCGGACGGGTGGTTCAACGACGGCGGGGCGGCGGGCCAGTGGTGCGACCTGCTGGCCGACCGGCTGCTGGGTCGCTCCGACCCTGGTCCCGGCTGCTGAGGATCACCAGCCCCAGGAGCCCGGGATCCCCTTGAAGGGGCCGACCACCCGGCTGGTGATCCAGCCGCCGTAGAAGCCGCCCTCCTGCGCGACCACCAGCTCGCCGTCGACGCGGCAGGCGTCGACGGCCAACGGGGTCACCGCGACCGCGTCGGCCAGCGCCGCGAAGGCGGGGGTCGGCGTGGGGTAGGTCCAGGCGGCACGCTCGGCGACGACGGGCCGGCCGTCGGCACCGGTGCCGCCGACCAGGTCGAAGTAGGCGGCGCGGCCCTTCCACTCGCACGTCGAGGAGCCGTCGGTCGGGCGCAGCACCCCCTCGGCGAACGCCTCGCGCGGCAGGTAGTAGGTCGGCGGGTGGCTGGTCTCCAGGACCCGCCACGACCGGGTGGTGCGGGCCACGACCACGCCGCCCACCTCGACCTCCACGCTCTCGGAGGACTCGTCGAGGGCCGGCGGGCGCGGGTAGTCCCACACCGACTCCTGGCCGGGGCCGGGCTTCTCCGGGCGGGGGTGCACCCGACGGCTCAGTGGTCGGCGCCGGGGCGCAGGTGCATCAGGTCGAGCGCGGCGGTGAGGTCCTCGGCGCTCTCGTACGCCTCGGGCGCCTGGTCGATGAGCACGCCTGCCCAGGTGGGCTCGTCGGTCAGCACGTCGCTGCCGAAGTACTCCTCGATGGCCTCCGCGGCCTGTCGTGTGTCGAGCGTCATAGCCCCATCGTGCCAGGCCAGAAAGGGTGAGGGGAGTCGCGCGCCCATTCCTTGGCCCACCTCCCCACCCTTGGGGATGGACGGTGCCCATCGGCGACCCGGTAGGCATGGTGGGTGACCCACTCCAGCAGCGCGACCTCCGAGGACCTCGCCCCGCACGTCCTGGTGCTCTTCGGCGCCACCGGCGACCTGGCCGCCCGCAAGCTCTTCCCGGGCCTCTACAAGCTGGCCGCGCAGGGCCGGCTGCCCGAGCAGTACGCCGTCATCGGCAGCGGGCGGCACTCCCCCGGCAGCGACGACGACTTCCGCCAGCAGGTGCGCGAGGCGCTGGAGGAGGGCGTCGACGACCTCGACGACGACGTGGCGGGCGCCCTGCTCGAGCGGGTCTCCTTCTGCACCTCCGACGCCGACGACGGTGCCGACCTCGCCGCGGCCGTGCGCGAGGCCGAGGAGCGCCTGGGTGGGGACGACGCGAGCCGGGTCCGCCGGCTCGTCTACCTGTCGGTGCCGCCGGCGGTGATGACCTCGATGATCGCGATGCTCGGCCGGGAGGGGCTGCACGAGCGCGCCCGGCTGGTGGTCGAGAAGCCCTTCGGGCTCGACCTCGACTCCGCCCGCGAGCTCGACGCGGCGCTGAAGGAGGTCGTCGAGGAGGAGCAGGTCTTCCGCATCGACCACTTCCTGGGCAAGGAGGCGGCGCAGAACATCCTGGCGCTCCGCTTCGCCAACGGGCTCTTCGAGCCGGCCTGGAACGCCCGGCACATCGAGTCGGTGCAGATCGACGTGCCCGAGGACCTCGGGCTCGAGGGGCGCGGCAGCTTCTACGAGTCCACCGGCGCGCTGCGCGACATGATCTCGACGCACCTGGCCCAGCTGCTCGGGCTGGTGGCGCTGGAGGAGGCCTGCCGCTTCGACGCCGACGAGCTGCGCGACGCGAAGTCGGCCGTCTTCGCCGCGATGCGCCCGCTCGACCCCGAGCGGGTCGTGCTGGGCCAGTTCGAGGGCTACCGCGACGACGAGGACGTCGACGACGACTCCGACGTGGAGACCTTCGTGGCGCTCGAGGCGTGGATCGACAACGACCGTTGGCGCGACGTGCCGTTCTACCTGCGCACCGGCAAGGCGCTGGCCCAGGGCCGGCGCACCATCACGCTGCGCTTCCGCACCCCGCACACCGAGATCTTCAACGGCTCCGTGGCTTCCAACGAGCTGGTGCTCGAGCTGACCGACGACCCGCGGGTGCACGTCGACCTGCAGGCCAAGAAGCCGGGGCCCGACATGGACCTGGTCAAGGCGACGATGAGCCTCGACTTCGCCGAGGACGTCGACGAGGGCGACCCGCTCGAGGCCTACGAGCGGCTGCTGCTCGACGTGCTGCGCGACGACCGCACCCTGTTCACCCGCTCCGACGAGGTCGAGCGGATCTGGGAGGTCTGCCAGCCGGTGCTCGACGCCAGCCCCGAGGTGCACTCCTACGAGCAGGGCTCGTGGGGCCCGCAGGCCGCCCTCGACCTGCCCCCCGGCGGCTGGTACCTGGGCCGCTGAGCCGCCCGGCTCAGCGGGCGTTCTCGCGCAGCGTCGCGCCCCGCGCGCCGCGCACGGTCAGCACCGCGCTGGTCACCGCCACCGCGCCGAAGAGCACCGCGGTCACCAGCGCCAGCAGCGCCAGGCGCGCCGGGTCGATGCCCGCGACCAGCGCGGGGGTCGACAGGGTCTCGGCGTAGCCCAGGGTCACGGTGCGCAGCACGACGTACTGCGCCAGCGCGCCCGCGGCCAGCCCCGCCACGGCGGTGCTGCCCAGCACCACGGACAGCTCGAGCAGCACCGCGCGCACGACCTCGCGCCGCGAGACGCCCACGACGCGCAGCGAGGCGGCGTCGCTGCGCCGCGCCGGCAGCTGCACCGCGGTGCTGACGCCGAGGGCGGCGACCGCCATCACCAGCACCAGCACCGCCACCACGGCGTAGAGCCGCAGCGCGAGGGCGTAGGCCTCGCCGTCGAGACCCTCGCGCACCTCGGCGTAGGTGCGGTCGACCACCAGCCCGGCGGCGCGCAGCTCGTCGACGACGGGCCCGGGGGTGTCGGCGCGGGCGAGCACCACCACCTCGGAGGAGTCCTGGTCGTAGACCTCGCGGTCGATGCTGACCGTCTCGTAGTCGATGAGCAGCCCGCGCGGGCCCAGCAGCGGCACGCTGGCGGCCTCGACCACCGGGTCGACGGGGAAGCTGAGCGGCGAGCTGGTCGAGAAGGCGTTGGGGTCGGGCTCGGTGCGCGCGTCGACCCCCTTGACGACCGGCAGGGCCGCGGGCAGGTCGCCGGCGGTGAGCTGGAGGATCGCGGGCTCCTCGGCGGCGGCCTCGATGCGCAGCACGCCGCCCTCGTCGCTGAGCCGGGTGACCGCCTCGGGGGCGGAGGCGTCGGGCGAGACCCCCCAGCCGGCGCCGGTGACGGCCCCCTCCACCGGTTCTCCGTCGACGAGCACGTCGCGCACCTCGATGGTGCCCTCGACCGTGGTGCGCAGCGCCGCCGGGCCGCCGACGGTCAGGCCCTCGAGGCGGCAGCCGTCGCGGCAGGCACCGACCCGGGTCTCGGTGGTGCCGGTGCCCGGTGACACCGGGAGGAACGCGAAGCGGACCTCGCCCTCGGCGGTCACCAGCCGCAGCCGCAGCACCAGGTCGTCGCCCGAACGGGCCCGGTTGTCGACCTCGACCCCGATCCGCGCGCCCTCCAGCACCGGTACGACGCCGCGGGGGCGCAGCCGGTCGGCGATCTCGCCGGGAGAGGTGCCCGGCGTCCACTGGTCCGACCACTGCGCGACCCGCTCGAGCCGGGAGGTGTCGGCGACGGTGAAGACCGGGCCGGTGCTCGACAGGGTGCCGGCGGCCATCAGCCACCGGCCCTCGGGGTCGGCGGCGCGGCTCAGCGCGACGGTGCGGTCCAGCGACAGGTCGGAGGCCCACACGACGGCCGCGGGCGCGCGCGTGGCGGCGACGCTGGCGCGCCACTGCCCGGCCGAGTCGTAGACGCCGGCCCCGAAGACGCAGATGGCGATGGCGGCGGTCACCGGCAGGATCACCAGGGTGCCCTCGCGCCGCCGGCTCAGCGCCCGGGAGGCCACGAAGGTCGACAGCGACGTGTCGCGGGGCCCGCGCCGGGTCCACCAGCCGGCCAGCGCCGCGGTGCCCCGGGCACCGCCCAGCCCGGCGACCACCGCCAGCAGCACCGGCAGCACCAGGTCGGTGACGTCGGGCTCGCCCGGCCCGGTGCTCGACAGCTTGCTCAGCAGCACCACCAGGGCCGCGGCCACCAGCGCGAGCTGGGCCAGCACCGCTCCGCGGCGGGCCCGCACCGGGCGGCGTACGCCGCTGAGCTGGGCGGCGAGGTCGACGCGCAGCACCAGCCCGACCGCGACGACCGCGACCAGGGCGGCCCCGAGGCCGACGCCGAGACCGGCCACGGCCGAGCTCCACGGCAGCGGCACCGGCAGCCCCGGCACCAGCCACGCCTCGACCAGCAGCCACGAGACGCCCAGGCCGAGGGCGGCGCCCGCGGGCACGGCCGCGCCGAGGAGCACCAGCGGCTCCGAGAGCCCCAGCGACCACATCCGGCGACGCGGGAGCCCGCGCAGCGAGGCCAGCGCCAGCTCGGGCAGGCGCAGGTCGGCGGCCGCGGTGAGCAGGCGCAGCAGCAGCGCCAGCGCGACCAGCACGAGCGAGAGCACGGCCGGCGCCACGGAGCTGCGGGCGGTCTCCTGCTGGGCGCGCACCTCGGCGGCCACCCCGTCGACGTCGTTGATAGACCGGGTCTCGAAGCCGCCCCCCCGGACGTCGAGGTCGAGCGCGGCGAGGTCGTCCTGGGCGGCGGCGACCGCGCGCACCTCGTCGAGCCCCTCGAGGTCGAGGTCGGCCGGCGGCTCGAGCCGGCGGTCGACCAGCACCTCGAACCCGACCCCCGACAGCTGCTCGAAGGTCTCGGGGCCGGTCAGCAGCGGCGCCGGGCGGTAGGGCTGGTTGCTCGGCGGGGGCGTGGGCGTGCGGGAGGAGAAGCGCGACAGGTCGAACCACCAGTCGGCCTCCTCGGGCCCGGGCACCCGGTAGAGGCCGACGACCTCGAGGGTGCCGGCGCCGCCGACGTCGAAGGTGGAGCCGACCGAGAAGTCGGTGAGCCCGGCGTCGCCGGCGAGCATCAGCACCTCGCGCGGGCCCGCCGGGCAGCGGCCCTCGACCTCGAGGTGCTCGCAGTAGCCGTCCTTGGTGGCCAGCCGCACCAGCCCGCCCAGGCCCGGCGTCTCGTCGGTGCGCACGAAGGTCTGCGGGGCGACGTAAGCCCCGCCGGCGCCGGCCCCGGCCTGCTCGGCGAGCGCGACGGCGTCGGCGGCCGCCTCGGCCGGGCCGGTGCCCGGCGCCGGGGTGTGGACCCAGCTGAG
Organism: Nocardioides cremeus; assembly: GCF_030518195.1. Taxonomy (GTDB): domain Bacteria; phylum Actinomycetota; class Actinomycetes; order Propionibacteriales; family Nocardioidaceae; genus Nocardioides; species Nocardioides cremeus. The sequence goes on along the minus strand of NZ_JAULSC010000001.1, from coordinate 34,085 downwards.
CCCGGTGAGCGCGTTGGGCGCCTCGGCGAGCCGGGTGACCAGGTAGGAGTTGGTCACCGCCACCTGGAAGACCGGGCCGAGCACGGCCGAGCCGACGGCCAGCGCGACCAGCAGCACCGAGCCGACCGAGAGCAGCAGCCGGGCGCGCAGGCCGCGCACGACCGTCGCCACCAGGGTCCTCATCGAGCCGCCTCCTCGCGCAGGATGGCCGGGCGCGAGCGCTCGGCGGAGGGCCGGCGGCCGCGACCGACCACCAGCGCCACCACCGTGGCCACGACGAGGCCGAGCAGGAGCACCGGGAGCGGGTCGAGGGAGGTGCGCAGCGCCACGGCGTGGTCGGGCACCTCGACCAGGGCCAGGTCGCCGAGCAGCCACAGCACGCCGGCCGCGGTGCCGAGCAGCGCCGCGCCCACCGAGACCACGACCAGGCCGGCCACCTCGAGCCGGCCGGCGCCGCGGATCCGGCGTACGTCGAGGCCCACGACGCGCAGCGCGGCGACGTCGCGCAGCCAGGCCGGCCGCTCGCGGGCCACGGCGGTGCCGAGGACCAGCAGCGCGACGAGCAGCCCGAAGCCGGCGACCAGCAGGTAGACGCGGGCCTGGGCGGCGCCGGTGTCGTCGCTGAGCGAGGCGCGCACCTGCTCGAGGGTGCGCAGCTCGCCCCCCGTCTCGTCGAGCACCTCGTCGAGCAGTGCCGACGGGGTGTCGGCACGGGCCAGCACCACCACGTCGGCGACCGGCACGGTCGGCGGCGAGCCGACCAGCGCGCGCGGCAGGTCGGCCAGCACCCCGTCGGCCTGCACCAGCGGCAGCGCCGGCACCCGGGCCACGACCTGCGCGGGCAGGTCGAGCCCGCCGGGCGAGTCGAGCACCGGGTCGCCGTCCCAGGTGGCGCTGCGGGTGGCCAGCACCGGCACGGCGGCCGAGCCGGCGTCGGGCACGGCGACCAGCGGGGTCGAGGAGGCGACCGCGAGGAGGCCCCCCGCGACCGGCACGGGCCCGCCGGGGCGGTCGCCGCGGGTCTCCTCGGCGGGCGACCAGTCGCGCTCGAGCAGGTCCTGGTCGCCCAGGACCAGCGAGTCGAGGGTCCAGGGCAGCTGGCTGTCACCCGGTCGGCGCTGCAGGGTCACCGCCACCGGCTCGCACCCCTCGGCGCAGCGCACCTCGGTCGAGGCCGTGTCGGGCGCGCCGTCGAGGCCGACCTCCAGCCGCAGCCGCACCTGGCGGGAGCCGCCGGTGACGTCGCGCAGGGTCAGCAGGACCTCCGGGCGCACCCGCCCCTCGAGCCGGCGGCTCACGCCGCTGACGGTGGCCACGACCTCGGTGCCCTCGACCGGCCCGGCGGTGCCGGCCGCGGCCTCGTCGGCGACCAGCTCGTCGACGACCGTGGCCAGCCCGGCGGCGGACGTGTCGTCGTGGAAGCCGCCCAGCACCCGCTCGTGGCGCGACAGGTCGAGGAAGGCGCGGCGGGCGGGGACGCTGCCCTCGCCGGGCACCAGCACCGCCGCCATCAGCCAGCGGCCGTCGGGGTCGAGGCGACGGGTCAGCTCGAGCGCGGGCTCGGCGCCGGTCTCGAGATCGATGCGCAGCGGGGCGCCGGCCACCAGCCGGGCGCTGCGCTCGGTCCACTGCTCGACCTGGATCGCGGCGGTGAGCGCGACCCCGGCCACGACGGCCGCGGCCACCAGCACCTGCAGCGCAGCCCCGGCGCCGGCGACCCGGGCGAGGCGGCGGGCGGCCAGGAAGCCGGCCAGCCCGGCGCGCGGACCACGGTGGCGCACCCACCGGCGCGCCAGCAGCCGCAGCAGCCACAGCGCAGCGGCGCCGACGGCCAGCCCGACCAGGGCCGGCCCGGCCAGCACGACGAGGTCGGGGCCGCCCGTGCCGTCGGTGGGCGTCACCGAGCTGCGGTAGACCGCGACCGCGGCGCCGACGACGACCAGCACCTGGGCGAAGGCCGAGGCGAGCGTCGTACGCCGCGGCCTGGCGACCGCGGCGACCTGGTCGGCCAGCGGCTCGCGCAGGGCCGCGCCCATGCCCACCAGCAGCGCGACGAGCCCGGCCAGCACCACCAGGACCGCGGCCGTCAGCGCGTCCGCGCCGACCAGTCCGGTCAGTGCCGCGGGGTCGGTGAGCCAGGCGCCGGCGCTGCGGTGGGCGACCAGCAGCCCCAGGCCGCCGCCCAGCAGCCCACCCAGGACGAGCACCAGCAGCGGCTCGAGGGCCAGCAGCACGTAGAGCTCGCCGCCCTCGAGCCCGCGCAGGCGGGCCAGCGCGATCTCGTCGCGCCGGGCCGCGGCCAGCTCACGCCCGGTGGTGGGCAGCGCCACCAGCGCCAGCAGCAGCAGCGGCACCGCGAGAGCGCCGGAGGTGCCGGCGGCCTCGGAGAAGCCCAGCACCGCCACCACGCCCGCGACCACGACGGTGGTCAGCGCCAGCAGCGGCGCCAGGGTGCCGCGGCGCGACCAGGCCCCGCGCAGGGTCCGGGCCAGGTCGCGGGTCAGGGCGCGGGTCACCGGCCGGCCGGCGGGCGCCGGAAGGCGGAGTGGTCGACCGGGGCCGGGGGCTGGTGCTGCTCCGGTCGGTGCTGCTCCGGCTCGTGCTGGTGCTCGGGGGCCGGCTCGGGTGCCGGCTCGGGTGCCGGGCTCGGGTGCCGGCTCGGGGGCCCCGGCTCGGGGGCCGGCTCGGGGTGCCCGGGCAGGTGCACCGGCTCGGTGTGGTCGACCAGCCGGCCGTCGTCGAGTGCGTGGTGGGCGTCGCAGGCGTCGACGACCGCGGGGTCGTGGGTGGCCACGACCACCACCGCGCCGCGCTCGGCCTCGCGCCGCAGCTCGGCCAGCACCAGCGCACGGTTGCCCTCATCGAGCTCGCTGGTCGGCTCGTCGGCCAGCAGCACCCCGGCGCCCACGCACAGCCCGCGGGCCAGCGCCACGCGCTGCATCTGCCCGCCCGAGAGCTCCTCGACCTGGCGGTCGGCGAGGTCGGCGATGTGGAAGCGGGTCAGCGCCGCGACCGCCTGCTCGTCGGCCGCGACCGGGTCGACGCCGCGGGCGCGCAGCGCCACCGACACGTTCTCGCGCGCCGACAGGATCGGCACCAGGCCGTAGACCTGCAGCACGAAGGCCACCTCGGGGCGCGGGTCGCCGGTGCCGCGCCAGGTGGATGCGCCGTCGTACGTCGCCTCGCCGGCGGTGGGCTCGAGGAGCCCGCCGACGATCGAGAGCAGGGTGGTCTTGCCCGAGCCGCTGGGCCCCGACAGCGCCGTCATCTCACCGGCGCGCAGCACCAGGTCGATGTCGGCCAGCAGCGGCCGGTCGACCTCGTAGCGCACCCCGCGCACGTGCACGTCGCTCACGGCCGCTCCCCCTGCTCCTCGGGCGGGCGCGAGACGACCAGGCGCTCGGCGTCGTCGTGGGTCTCGGGCTCGATGCGCACCAGCGTGCCCTGCGGCCACTGCTCGGCCAGGTGGGTGGGCAGGTGCACGACGCCCTCGGCGCCGATCACGACGTACTCCGCGCCGTCGCGGCCCTCGAGCCCCACGCGCCCACCCTTCATGGTCACCGTGCGCGGGAAGGTGGCCGCGACCTCGGGCTGGTGGGTGACCACGACGATCGTCGTGCCGAGCTCGTCGCCGAGCTCGTGGACCAGCCCGATGACGGCGTCGCGGTCGTCGTGGGAGAGCTGGCTGGTCGGCTCGTCGGCGAGCAGCAGCTGCGGCGAGGTGGAGACCGCGCAGGCCAGGGCCAGGCGCTGGCGCTGGCCGCCCGACATCGTGGAGACGACCTGGTCGGCGACGCCCTCGAGGCCCACCCGGGCCAGCAGGTCGGTCTCGGGGACGGCCTGCTTGCGCTCGGCGGCGCTGAGCGCCAGCCGTGCGAAGGCGATGTTCTGGCGGGCGGTGGCGTAGGAGAGCAGGTTGCGGGTGGCGCCCTGCAGCATGGTGCTGACCCGGCGCGAGCGCAGCCGGGCCAGCTGCGGCTCGGGCAGCCGGGAGATCTCGTGCTCCCCGAGGAAGATCCGCCCGGCGCTGGGCTTCTGGATGCCGCCGAGCAGGGTCAGCAGGGTCGACTTGCCCGAGCCCGACGGGCCCAGGAAGGCGACCCGCTCGCCGGGCCGGATCGCGAGGTCGACGCCCTGCAGCGCCACGACGTCGTGGCCCTCGAAGGTGCGGTACAGGTGCACCACTCCGGAGCACCGCACCCCGATGCCGCCGGGGTGGTCGAGCTCGCCGATGTCGACCCCCGGCTCGAGCACTGCCACGTCTGCGCCTCCCTTGTCCGCGGCACAGCAGACCCCACCGGTCACCGGCGGCGCAACACCGGGCCCGCTTCGTTAAGGACCTGTGACTCCCGCGGCTTCCCGCCGCGCGGCGGCCAGGCCGGCGCGGCAGGACCGCTCGAGGGCGCGGTGGCGGCGCCAGCGGCTCAGCAGGCCCGGCACCGGGGGCAGCCCGGTGGACTCCGGGGCCTGCTCGACCTGCAGCGCCTCGCCGTCCCAGCGGCCCTGCCAGCTCCAGCGGCCCCAGCGCTCGAGGTCGGGCCACGACAGCTCCTGGCCCAGCAGCACGGCGGGCCCGGGAGCGGGGGCCGCGCCGCGGACGGCGCCGGTCGGCCCGGTCACCGCCGCCTCCGGCCAGTCGCCGGCACCGTCGCCGGCACCGTCACCGGCCACCACGAGCAGGTGGTCGTCGGGACCCTCCCGGGCGGCGAGCGGGCGCTCCTCGAGCACCTCCAGGTGTACGAGCAGGCGTGGCAGCCACCACCAGTGCTCGCGGCGCAGCAGCACCGAGTCGGCCAGCAGCCGCGACGGCGGCCAGCGCAGCAGCTCCTGCTCGAGCAGGATGGCGGTGAAGACGTCGCCGTCGGGGTCCTCGTGCAGCCGGGTCCGCGCCCGCACCGCCAGCGGGCGCCAGGAGCGCCCGACGCCCTCCGGCTCGCTGAGGCACACCAACGCCCGGCCCGCCGCGGCCAGCGACCGGGCCGTCGCGAGCTCGGAGAAGGGCAGCGCCAGCACCGGCCCGTCCGGCCCGACCAGGGGCAGCACCCCGTGCAGCCGGGGCCGGCCCTCGACCGTCCAGGCCACGTCGGCGACCACCGCGGCGCGCAGGGCCGCCTCGACGTCGGGGTGGCGGCGTACGGCGTCGGGGGGCACGGCGTCACTGTAGGCAGCAGCGCTCGCCCGGACAGGGGGTGACAGCGCTCACAGGTAAAGAGCATGATGTCGGCCGACCCGGTGCCCGCTTCCTCGACCGCCCGGGCCAGGAGGAGTCGTCGTGCCCGCCATCGTCGTCGCAGCCGCCGTGGGCGTGCTGTTCTTCCTGGCCTACCGCCACTACTCGAGCTACCTGGCCCGCCGTGTCTACGGCTCCGACGCGGCCTTCGTGACCCCGGCGCACCGGTTCTCCGACGGCATCGACTTCGTGCCGACCAACAAGCACGTCGTCTTCGGCCATCACTTCACGTCGGTGGCCGGCGCGGCGCCGATCGTGGGGCCCGCGATCGCGGCGTTCTGGGGCTGGGGACCGGCGCTGGCCTGGATCGTGGTCGGCACCATCTTCGCCGCCGGCGTGCACGACATGGGCTCGCTGGCGGTCTCGGTGCGCCACGGTGCCCGCAACATCGGCAGCATCGCCCACGACGTCATCAGCAAGCGGGCCCGCACCCTGTTCCTGCTGATCATCTTCTTCCTGCTGACCCTGGTGAACGCGGTCTTCGCCGTGGTCATCGGCAACCTGCTGGTGGCCAACCCGGGTGCGGTCATCCCGATCTTCGTGGAGATCCCGCTGGCGATCGGGATCGGGCAGTACATCTACCGCTCCCGCTCGGCGGCCCTGGTGCCCTCGCTCATCGGGGTCGTGGTCCTCTACGCGCTGATCTGGGTGGGTCTGCAGGTGCCGATCGAGGTGACCGGGCTGGCCGACGCGCTGGGCGTCGACAACCCGCGCAACGTGTGGGTGGTCATCCTGTTCGCCTACGCCTTCATCGCCTCGCGGCTGCCGGTGTGGGTGCTGCTGCAGCCGCGCGACTACATCAACTCCCACCAGCTCTTCATCGCCCTCGGCGTGATCGTCGCCGGCATCGCCGTCGGCTGGAACACCATCGCGGCGCCGCTGGTCAACGACGTGCCCGAGGGCTCGCCCTCGATCTTCCCGTTCCTCTTCATCACCATCGCGTGCGGTGCGATCTCGGGCTTCCACTCGCTGGTGGCCTCCGGCACCACCGCCAAGCAGATCGACAACGAGGCCGACGTGCGCCACGTCGGCTACCTCGGCGCGGTCGGCGAGGGCGCCCTGGCCGTGGGCGCCCTGCTCGCCGTGACGGCCGGCGTCGCTGCGACCCGGGCCGACTGGACGGCGCTCTACCCCGACTTCGACACCGCCTCGGGCGGCGCCGTGGGCAACTTCGTCAACGGCGTCGGCGTCTTCGCCAACAACCTGGGCGTGCCCCTCGACCTCGCGGTCATCTTCGCCGCGGTCGTCGTCATCTCGTTCGCCGCGACCACCATGGACACCGGCGTGCGGCTGCAGCGCTACGTGGTGCAGGAGATCGCCGAGGTGCTCGGCTGGCAGCGCCTGGCCCGCAACCTGACGCTGGCCGGCATCGTGGCCGTCGTGGTGCCGCTGGCGATGGCGCTGCTGCCCGGCGGCGGCGAGGCCGGCTACACCTTCGGGGTGCTCTGGCAGCTCTTCGGCACCACCAACCAGCTCACCGCCGGGCTCGCGCTCGCGGTGGTCGCGGTCTGGGTCGTCCAGCGCGGGCGCAACCCGGTCGCGGTGCTGGTGCCGCTGGCGTTCCTGCTGGTGATGACGTCGTGGGCGCTGATCGTCAACCTGCGCAACTTCGTCGACGACGGGCAGTGGGTGCTCGCCCCGCTCGACGCGATCATCTTCGTGCTGGCCGTGTGGCTGGTCGTCGAGGCCGCGCTCGCCCTGCGCCGGGCCAGCGGCTCGAGCACCGGCAGCGAGCACGAGCCGGTGCCCGACGACAGCCCGCAGCGGCGATGAGCGGCGCCCCGGGCACCGCCGGCCCCGCCCGCGCGGTGGGGCGGGTCGTGCTGGTGCGGCCCTGGACCGACGCGAGGTCCGGGGGTGGCTGCTGCGCCGGGCCGGTGCCGCGCCCGCACGCGCACGACGCCTCGGGCGACCCCGTGGGGGCGGCGTACCGGGCGCTGCGCGGTGAGCTGCCCGACCTCGACGTGCAGGTCGTCGATGTCGCCAACACCGCCTGGCTGCTGCCGGCGGTGCTGCGCCGCGCCCGCGCGCGCGTCGGCACCCTGGGCGCGCTGCGCTGCGCGCTGGGCGCCACCCGCGCCGGTTCGGTTCTCGTCGACGGGCAGCGGGTCGGCGACCTCGAGGAGCTGGCGCCCGACGAGCTGGTCGCCGTCGTGAGGCGGGCGGCCACGGCGTAGGTTCTGCGCCCGTGAGGGAGCGGGTGCGCGGTCTGGTGGCCGACACGAGGCCACTGCGCAACGACCACTTCCGGCGCCTGTGGGTGGCCAACATCATCACCGTCGTCGGCGCCCAGCTGACGGTGGTGGCGGTGCCGGCGCAGATCTACGCCGACACCGGCAGCTCGGCGTACGTCGGGCTCACCGGGCTCTTCGGCCTGGTGCCGCTGGTCGTCTTCGGGCTCTACGGCGGCGCGCTGGCCGACGTCTTCGACCGGCGCAGCATCCTGCGGGTCACCACCGTCGGGCTGATCGTGACCAGCGGCCTCTTCGCCGTGCAGGCGTTCGCGGGCTCCACCAACGTGTGGCTGCTGCTGAGCCTCTTCGCGGTGCAGCAGGCGTTCTTCGCGGTCAACCAGCCCACCCGCAGCGCGGTGCTGCCCAAGCTGCTGCCCGCCGACCTGCTGCCGGCGGCCAACTCCCTCAACATGACCGTCTTCCAGGCCGGGGCGATCGCCGGGCCGCTGGTGGCCGGCATCGCGATCCCCTTCACCGGCTTCGCCTGGCTCTACGCGATCGACACCCTGACCCTCTTCGCGACCCTGGCCGCCGTGCTGCGGCTGCCGGCGCTGGCCGTCGAGGGCGCCGTGGCCCAGGTGCCCGGGCTGCGGGCGGTGGTCGACGGCTTCGCCTACCTGCGCACCCAGCCGGTGCTGCTGATGTCCTTCGTGGTCGACCTGGTTGCGATGGTCTTCGGGATGCCGCGGGCGCTGTTCCCCGAGATCGCCGCGGTCGACTTCGGGGGGCCCGACGAGGGCGGGATGGTCTTCGCCCTGCTCTTCGCCGCCATCCCCGCCGGCGCGGTGCTCGGCGGGGTGCTGAGCGGCTGGGTCTCGCACGTCTCGCGCCAGGGCCTGGCCGTGGTGGTGTGCATCCTGGTCTGGGGCGTGGCGATGACCGGCTTCGGCCTGGCCGTGCTGCTGGCCGACCAGTGGCGCACCCCGATGCTGGTCGCGGCGCTGCTGATGCTGGTCGTCGGCGGCGCGGCCGACATGGCCTCGGCGGCGTTCCGCACCTCGATGCTGCAGAGCGCCGCCACCGACGCGATGCGCGGGCGGCTGCAGGGCGTCTTCATCGTCGTGGTCGCCGGTGGCCCGCGGGTGGCCGACGTGCTCCACGGGGCCACCGCGGCCGGGGTCGGTGCCGGCGCCGCCGCCGCGGGCGGGGGCGTGCTGGTCGTCGTCGGCACCGTGGTGGCCGCCCTGGTGGTGCCCTCCTTCGTGCGCTACCGGATCACCCGCACCCCTCCCGCTCCCCTGGTGGACGACGGAGTGCATGAGGGATGATGGGCCGGTGAACCCGGTCGGCGACTCCCCCCTGCTCGAGCACGGCGAGACCGACGAGCGGGCGGCGTACCTGCGCTCCCTGGCCTTCCGGCTGCTCGGCTCGCTCGGCGCCGCCGACGAGGTGCTGGCGCTGACGCTGCGCCGGCTGGCCGAGGCCGAGCCCGGCTCGGTGATCGACGAGCGCACCTGGGCCTGCACGACCCTGGCCCGGCTCAGCCTGGTCCGGCTGCGCGCGCGTCGTCCGGCCGCGACCGCCGGCGACCCGGTGACGGTGGACCTCGACGAGCCGCTCGACCCCGTCGACCCGGCCGGCGAGGCCGACCCCGCGGGCCTGCGCGAGGGGGTGGGTGCCGACCTGCTGGCCGCGCTCGAGCGCCTGGCCCCGGCCGAACGGGTGGCGTTCGTGCTGCACGACCTCTACGACTGGCACTTCGAGGACGTCGCCGGGGCGCTGGGCCGCACCCCCGTCGCGGCCCGCGAGCTGGCGATCCGCGGCCGCTACGCCGTCTCCGCCGGCAGCGACCACGAGGCGGCCGACGGCGGGTCGGGGGCCCGGGCCCGCCAGCTCGCCGTCGTCGGCCGGGTCGTCGCCGCCGCCGGCGCCCACGACCTCGCCGCGCTGCGGGCCGCCCTGCACCCGGAGGTGCGCCTGCGCGCCGACGGTGCGGCCATCGACCTGGGCGCCGAGGCGATCGTCGAGGGCCCCGAGGCGGTCGCGGCCCACCTCGTCGAGCACGTGCACGACCTGCGGGCCACGCTGCTCGACGGCTACGCCGCCGCCGTGTGGCGCGAGGACGAGGCCGAGCGGATGGTCGTCGGCTTCACCGTGGAGGACGCGCTGGTCCACGAGATCGACCTGGTCGCCGACCCCGCCGTGCTGCCGCTGCTGGACCTGTCGCCCTCCTCCTGAGCAGCCAGCCGTCGTCGGGCGATGAATTCGGTTGTCGGCACCGGTCCCTAGGCTGCAAGGTCGAGGGGCGAGGCCCAGGAGAGGACGACTGATGGTGGACATGATCCAGGCCCACGGCCTGGTCAAGCGGTACAAGGAGGTCACGGCGCTCGCCGGTCTCGACCTGGCGGTGCCGGAGGGCCAGGTGCTGGCCCTGCTGGGGCCCAACGGTGCCGGCAAGACCACGGCCGTGCGGGTCCTGACCACCCTGCTCAAGCCCGACGAGGGCACCGCCCACGTGGCCGGCGTCGACGTGCGCGCCGACCCCGACGGCGTGCGCGCGCGCATCGGCCTGTCGGGCCAGTACGCCGCGGTCGACGAGCACCTGACCGGCTTCGAGAACCTCGAGATGGTCGGTCGGCTCTACGGCCTGGGCCGCAGCCGCTCACGCGCACGGGCCCGCGAGCTGCTGGAGCGCTTCGACCTCGTCGACGCCGGCGACCGGCCCTCCAAGACCTACTCCGGCGGCATGCGCCGCCGCCTCGACCTGGCCGGGTCGCTGGTGGCCGCGCCGCCGGTGCTGATCCTCGACGAGCCCACCACCGGCCTCGACCCGCGCAGCCGGGTCGGCATGTGGGACGTCATCCGCGAGCTGGTGCGCGACGGCGCCACGCTGCTGCTGACCACGCAGTACCTCGAGGAGGCCGACCGGCTCGCCGACGACATCGTGGTCATCGACCACGGTCGCGCGATCGCGCGCGGCACCGCCGACGAGCTGAAGTCGCAGACCGGCGGCGAGCGCGTCGAGGTGGTGCTGGCCCACGCCTCCGACCGCGAGGCGGCCGTCCGGCTGCTGGGCGCAGTGGCGGTCGGCGAGGTCGGCACCGCCGAGAACGGGCGCGACCTGACCGCGGCCGTCGACGGCGGCGTCCGCTCGTTGCGCCACGTGCTCGAGGGCCTCGAGGCCGAGGGTCTCGAGGTGCTCGACATCGGCCTGCGCCGCCCCACCCTCGACGACGTCTTCCTGAGCCTGACCGGCCACGCCGCCGAGAAGGACACCGACGAGAACACCGACGCGGCCGAGGAGGCCCTGCGATGAGCACCACCACTCCCGGCACCACGGGCGAGGCCCACACCGGGCGCCTGCCCGAGCCGACCCCTGTGCCGGAGCGGCCCAACGGGCTCGTGCGCGCGCTGACCGACGGCTGGATCGTCGCCAAGCGCAACCTGGTCAAGATCAAGCGCGTGCCCGAGGTGCTGGTCTTCGTGCTGATCAGCCCGATCATGTTCGTGCTGCTGTTCGCCTTCGTCTTCGGCGGTGCGATCGACCCCGAGGGCGCGGTGGGCTACCGCGAGTTCCTGATCGGCGGCATCTTCGCCCAGACGGTCGTCTTCGGCGCCACGTTCACCGGCGCCGGGCTGGCCGAGGACATGCAGAAGGGCATCATCGACCGGTTCCGCTCGCTGCCGATGTCGCACGCCGCGGTGCTGGTGGGCCGCACCACCTCCGACGTCGTCTACAACTTGCTGTCGCTGATCATCATGGCGCTGACCGGGCTGCTGGTCGGCTGGCGGATCCGCGAGGGCGCCTTCGACGCCCTGCTCGGCTTCGCGCTGCTGCTGCTCTTCGCCTACGCGATCAGCTGGGTGATGGCCTACGTCGGCCTGCTGGTGCCCTCGGTCGAGGTCATCAACAACGCCTCGTTCATCGTCATCATGCCGCTGACCTTCGTCTCCAACGCGTTCGTGCCGCTGAGCTCCTTCGACGGCGTGCTGCGCCAGTTCGTGCTGTGGAACCCGGTCTCGGCGCTGACCCAGGCCAGTCGCGAGCTCTTCGGCAACGTCGACCCCTCGACCCCGGTGCCCGACGCCTGGTCGATGCAGCACCCCGCGCTCTACACGCTGGGCTGGGTGGTGCTGATCCTCGCGGTCTTCGTGCCGCTCTCCACCCGGCAGTTCGCCCGCGCCTCCGCCTGACCCGGCCCCAACCTCCCGCTGACCCGGCCCCAATGTCCCCCTGACCCGGCCCGAACCTCGCGTCGAGCCGGCCCGGATCGCCCGTCGGGTCAGCGGGTCAGGAGCAGGGCGCGGTCGTCGCCGTCGCGGACCTCGCCGCGCCCGTCGGTGTTGGAGGTGACCAGCAGCAGGGCATCGGGCAGGGCCAGGACGCTGCGCAGCCGCCCGAGCTCTCCGGCGAGGTGGCCCACCGACTGCTCCACCAGATCGGCACCCTCGGCGAGCGGGATCTCCCAGAGCCGCTCCCCGCGCAGCGCCGCCATCCACAGCGAGCCGTCCCAGTAGGCCAGGCCCGAGGGCGAGGCGTCCTCGGTGCGCCAGACGACGACGGGGTCGGTCAGGCCCTCCCCGCCGCCGCTGCCCTCGACCTGCGGCCAGCCGTAGTTGGCCCCGGCCTCGATGAGGTTCAGCTCGTCCCAGGCGTTGGCGCCGAACTCCGAGGCCCACAACCGGCCCTCGTCGTCGAAGGCGAGGCCCTGCACGTTGCGGTGGCCGTAGCTGTAGACCTCGTCGTCGAAGGGGTTGCCGGGGGCCGGCTGCCCGTCGAGGGTCAGCCGCAGCACCTTGCCCGACAGCGACCCGCGGTCCTGGGCCGACTCCGGCACGCCGTTGTCGCCGGTGCCGACGTAGAGCAGGTCGTCGGGCCCGACCACCAGCGCCCCGCCCTGGTGGTAGCCCGCGCCACCGGGGATTCCCTCGAGCAGCACCTCGGGCTCGCCGAGGCTCTCCCCGTCCCAGGGCATCGCGACGATCCGGCTGGACTCCTCGACGGTGTAGTAGGCCAGCAGCTGCGACTCGTCGGGGGTCAGCGCCAGGCCGAGCAGGCCCGCCTCACCACCGGGGACGACGTCGGGCAGGGTACGCAGCTCCTCGCGCTCGCCGGAGCCGGGGTCCAGGCGCAGGATCCGTCCGGTGTCGCGCTCGCTGAGCAGCACCGCCTCCTCCGACGTCGCGCTCAGCCCCCAGGGGCTGGTCAACCCGGTGGTCACCGTGCGGCTCTCCAGGGCGGCCGGGCCACCGGCGTCGACGTCGTCGTCGGCGCCGGCCGTGCGCGTCGTCTCGCTGGGCGCGTTGGCGCGATCACCCGGCTCGGGGTCGTCCCCGCACCCGGCCAGGCCCAGAGCCAGGCCCAGGGCCACGGCGAGCAGCGGGACGGCGGCGCGGGGGCGGCGTACGCGGCGAGTCATCGCTCCAGCCTGACAGGCGGTGCCACCCTCATGGGGTGAGTCGGCCGCCCGGCTGGGAGGATCGTCGGTGACGGCGGGAAGGACCCCATGGAGGACATGACGGCGATCCTGGTCGTGGCGCTGCTGGGCGGCATGGCCGCCGCCGTGGTGCGCCTGCCGCCGCTGATGGGCTTCCTCGTGGCGGGGTTCGTGCTCAACGTCGCCGGGGTCGAGTCGGTGCCGGCGCTCGACGTCGTCGCCGACCTGGGCGTGACGCTGCTGCTCTTCGGGGTCGGGCTCAAGATCGACCTGCGCCAGCTGGCCGAGCGCCAGGTCTGGGCGACCGCCACGGTGCACATGGTCGGCTCGACGCTGGTCGGCGCTGGAGTCGTGGCGCTGGTGGCCCTGGCCGGGGTGGCGCTGCTGGAGGGCAGCGACTGGCGCACGTGGGTGCTGGTCGGCTTCGCCCTGTCCTTCTCGAGCACGGTCTTCGTGGTCAAGACGCTCGAGGAGCGCAGCGGCTCGCGCTCGTTGGGCGGGCGCACCGCGATCGGGGTGCTCATCGTGCAGGACCTCGCCGCGGTGGCCTACCTGGCCGCGTCGGCGGGCGAGCCGCCCAGCCCGTACGCCGTGCTGGTGCTGCTGCTGCTGCCCGGCGCGTGGGTGCTGCGCACGGTCCTGGCGCGCCTGGGCCACGACGAGCTGCGACCGCTCTTCGGCCTGGTGCTGGCGCTGGTGCCGGGCTACGCGCTCTTCGACGCCGTCGGCCTCAAGGGCGACCTCGGCGCTCTCGTGGTCGGGATGCTGCTGGCCGGGCGACCCGGGGCCGACAGCCTCTCCAAGAGCCTCTTCACGCTCAAGGACCTGCTGCTGGTGGGCTTCTTCGTCTCCATCGGCATCGGCGCGCTGCCCAGCGTCGAGCACCTGCTGGTCGCCCTGCTGCTGGTGCTGGTGCTGCTGCCGCTCAAGGCCGTCGGGTTCGCGGTGCTGCTCGGCCTGACCGGGCTGCGGCGGCGTACGGCGGTGCTGGCCGGGACGAGCCTGGCGAACTTCTCGGAGTTCGGCCTGATCGTGGCCGTCGCCTCCTCCGCCGAGGTGCTGGGCGAGGAGTGGGTGGTCACGCTGGCGACCGCCATCGCGGCGAGCTTCGTGGTCGGCACCGCGGTGGGCCGCCGCCCGGAGTACCTCGTCGGGCTGCTCTCGCACCTGGTGCCCGAGCGCCCCGAGCACCGGCTGCACCCCGAGGACCGCCCCCTCGACGTGGGGCACGCCGAGGCGGTCGTGCTGGGCATGGGCCGGGTCGGGCGCTCGGCCTACGAGCGGCTCGAGCACCTGCACGGCCTCGGGGTCGTCGGCGTCGAGAGCTCCGGCGAGCGGGTGCACCGGCTGGTGGAGGAGGGCGTCGACGTGGTCGAGGGCGACGCCACCGACCCGGAGTTCTACGAGCGGCTGCGCACCGGTGACGTGCGGATGGTGCTGCTGGCGATGCCGTTCCACGGCAACAACCTCGACGCGCTGCAGCTGCTGCGCTCCAGCGGCTTCGGCGGCACCGTCGCGATCGTCACGCAGTACGACGCCGACCTGCGCCAAGCGCGCGCGCTCGGCGCCTCGACGGGCTTCCAGCTCTACGACGGCGCGGGCACCGAGCTGGCCGACCGCGCCGCGCAGGCCGCCGGGCTGCGCATCGACGACGACTGACTCCTCGCCGGGCCCTCGCAAGGCCCTGCTGGGCCCTCACGCCGCCGCGGGTCTGCGAGGCTGGACTCGTGCCCGAGAGCGTGCCCGCCCCCCAGCTGTCCCTGCCCGACGACGAGGCGCGCGCCCGGGTCGCGGCCTTCGCCGACGACCTGGCGCGCCGGCGCACGGTGCGCGACTTCTCCTCGCGCCCGGTCGCCGCGGGGGTCCTCGAGGACGCCGTACGGGCCGCGGCCAGCGCGCCGAGCGGTGCGCACGTGCAGCCGTGGCGCTTCGTGCTGGTCACCGACGCCGACGTACGCCGGCGCCTGCGCGAGGCCGCCGAGGCCGAGGAGCGCGAGTTCTACGACCGCCGGGCCTCGGAGGAGTGGCTCGACGCCCTCGCCCCGCTGGGCACCGACGCCACCAAGCCGTTCCTGACCCACGCCGCCGCGCTGGTGGTGGTCTTCGAGGTGCACGCGGGGCCCACCTCACCGAAGCCCTACTACGTCAAGGAGTCGTGCGGCATCGCCGTCGGCTTCCTGCTCGCCGCCCTGCACCAGGCCGGCCTGGCCACCCTCACCCACACCCCGAGCCCCATGCGCTTCCTCGGCGAGGTCCTGGGCCGCCCGCCCGAGGAGCGCGGCTTCGTCGTCGTGGCGGTGGGTCACCCGGCCGAGGACGCGCGGGTGCCGGCGCTGGAGCGCAAGCCGCTCGACGAGGTGCTGGTGCGGGTCTGACCCCGCAGAACCACCCCGCCGACCCCGTCACCACCACGTCACCAGCACGGAACTGGTGCCGGGACGACAAAGCTTCATCGTCCCGGCGGGAGTTCCATCGGGCGCCCGATGAAACTCCCGCGGCCCTCAGCCGGTGAGCTTGGCCAGCCGGGCCCGCAGCAGGTCGACGCGGTGGGCGTTGCCGTGCAGGTCGACGTAGGCCTGGGCGTACGACGCCAGCAGCGCGTCGTCGAGCCGGCGCACCGCACCGGGCGGGTAGCGGTAGTCCATCCGGGCGTTGATCTCGGTCTCGTCGACGCCCACCAGCACCTCGGAGAGCTCGCCGAGGCTGGTGACGCCGAGCTCGAGCAGCAGCCCGGAGATCCAGGCGTAGTGGTCGGTGCGCGACCAGCCGGCGTCGGCGTACTGGCCGGCGAGGAAGGCCGCCAGCTCGCGCGGGTCGAGGCGGGGGTCGGCGTCGGGGGCGACCGGCTCGTCGGTGCGCGGGTCGGTGGCCTGCAGCCGGTCGCGGATCGTGGCGAACTCGCGGTCGGCGAGCTCGAGGAGCCCGGCGGCCAGGGTGAAGCGGCGGTCGAAGTCGCGGGCGTGCTCCTCGGGCACCACGCCCTTGTAGCGGATGTCGTGCTCGAACTCGGCCCACGCGTGCTGCAGCACGGTGCGGATCTGCACCGAGGCGACAAGGCCGCGCAGCGGCGCCCACGCCGGGTCGCCCTCGCGGGCGGCGTCGATGCCGATGACCTGGTGCCGGCTGGCGTAGCCGAAGCGGCCCTCGCTGGCGGTCTCGCGGCCCATGTCGCGGTCGTCGTGCACGACCAGCTGGTCGCCCAGCAGGTCGGCGACGGTCTCGACGTCGCGCTGGACGTAGGTGATGACCCGGACCCCGAGCTGGTCGGTCACCTCGACCAGCGGGTCGCGGTAGAGCGGCTTGCCGCCGGGGCGGCCGTCGGCGGTGCGCGCGGCCTTGGCGGCGAAGGAGGCGACCGACTTGGTGCGCCCGGTCACCGACAGGTAGTTGATGCCGGCCTCGTCGAGGATCGACTGCACCAGCTGCACGTAGCGCTCCCCGGCGTCGCGCAGCTGCGGCAGGCGGGCGGCGTACGCCTGCGTGGCGGCCTGCACCGGGTCGGCGCGCGGGCGGCTGCGGCGCGGGCTGGGCTCGAGGTCGTCGGGCAGCGTGGGCACCACGACGTAGCCGTCCTCCCAGCCGCCGTCGGGGCCGACGTACGTCGTGGTCGCCTCGGGGTGGCTGTCGGCGAAGAGCCCGACGTAGGCGCAGACGACGGCGTCGACCTGGTCCTCGACGACCCGCAGCTCGCTCTTGCGGGTGGCGCTCTCGACGGCGTCGCGCAGCCGGAGCCACGGCTCGCCCGCGGTGACCACCACCGTCTCGAGGTAGCCCATCAGCGCCAGCAGCTCGCTGCGCAGGCTCTCGAGGTCGCGGCCGGGCTTGTTCTTGTACTTCAGCGTGCGGCCCAGGCGGAAGAGCGAGACCGTCGCCGGGTGCGGGTAGACCTCGATCGCCCGGCGCTGGCGGCCGGAGCGCGGGTTGAGGTCGAGACCGAGGAGCCCCGCGACCCGGGCGCCCCGAGGCGTCTCGGCGAACTCGGGCTTGCCGGTGTTGGCCGGGTGCGCACCGGCGTCGAAGCGCGCGAAGTCCTTGTTGAGCGCCGCCTCGCAGCCGCGGTTGCCGGTGGGGTTGCGCACGATCAGCGGCGCGTCGATGGCGACCAGGCAGGTCCCGCCCGCCACGACGCCCTCGATCGCGGCCACGACCTCCTCGTCGCTGCGCTGCGCCGAGACGTGCACCAGGCGCGCGTCGGGATCGAGCACGGCGATGCCCGTGGGGGCGCGCTCGCCCCAGGCGAGGTCGACGCCGACGTAGTGCATGGCCCCCAGCCTGTCCTACCCGGGCTCAGGCCTCGTGGATGGGCTCGGCGGGCAGCTTCTTGACCCGGCGCGTACGACGGCGCCGGCCCGGGATCATCGAGCGCATCTCCTCGAGCTTGCCGAAGCACAGCAGCCGGTCGCCCGCCTCGAGCACGTGGCGGCTGTGCGGGTTGGGGATCACGCTGGTGCCGCGCTGCAGGGTCAGCGCGGAGATGTCGCGCTCGCGCAGCCCCGACTCGCCCAGGGTCTTGCCGACCAGGTCGGAGGCGGCCTGGACCGCGATCTCGGCGACGCCGTACCCGGTCGAGACGGTCAGGCGCTGGCGCACGTCGATCTCGGGGAAGGCGACCTGGTTGTCGATGTGGTCGATGATCGAGCCGGCGATGTCGAGGTCGGTGGCGCGCTCGATGCCCTCGAGGCCCGGGGAGGAGTTGACCTCCATGACCAGGGGGCCCTCGTTGCCCTCGAGCATGTCGACGCCGGCCACCCGCAGGCCCATGATCTGCGCGGCACGCACCGCGGCGCGCTCGTAGTCCTCGTCGAGGGTCACCGCCTCGACGGTGCCGCCGCGGTGCACGTTGGAGCGGAACTCGTCGCCCTGCGCGACCCGGCGCATCGCGGCCACCACCCGGTCGCCCACGACCAGCGCCCGGATGTCGCGGCCCTTGCTCTCGCTGACGAAGCGCTGGATCAGCACGTTCTGGCGGGTGCTGTGCAGCGTCTCGATGATCGCCTCGGCCACCTTGATGGTCGGCGCCAGGATCACGCCGATGCCCTGGGTCCCCTCCAGCAGCTTGATCACCACCGGCGCGCCGCCGACCCGCTCGATCGCCGCGATCACGTCGGCGCGGTCGCGCACGAAGGTCGTGGCCGGCATCCCGATGTGGTGGCGCGAGAGGATCTGGGTGGCGCGCAGCTTGTCGCGCGAGTTGGTGATCCCCCACGACGTGTTGGGCGTGTAGACGTCCATCTGCTCGAACTGGCGCACCACCGCGGTGCCGAAGTAGGTGATGGAGTTGCCGATGCGCGGCAGCACCGCGTCGTAGTGGGAGAGCCGCTTGCCGCGGAACTGCAGGTCGGGCTCGTCACCCGAGAGGTCGATGCCGAAGCGCAGCGTGTTGAGGACCTTGACCTCGTGACCCCGGTCGAGGGCAGCCGTGCGCAGTCGCTGCGTACTGTACGACCGGGGCGCGCGGGACAGGATCGCGAGTTTCATGGGTACCCAGACTGAGAGGCGACGGTGGAGACGGACCTTTCCTACACCCTCGCAGGCTGGCGCGAGTGGGTGAGCCTGCCCGACGCCGGCGTCGAGTGGATCAAGGCCAAGCTCGACACGGGCGCGCGGACCTCCGCGATCCACGCCTTCGACCTCGAGGGCTTCGAGCGCGACGGCGTGGACATGGTGCGCTACTCGGTGCACCCCTGGCAGGCCACCGACGAGGACGCCGTGGTCGTCGAGAGCACGGTCCTCGACAGGCGCGAGGTGCGCTCGTCGTCGGGGCACGTCGAGGAGCGCTACGTGGTGCCGATGGCGATCACGCTGGTCGGTCGCACCGTCAGCGTCGAGATGAGCCTGAGCCGCCGCGACGAGATGGGCTTCCGGATGCTGGTGGGCCGCGAGGCGCTGCGCCAGGGCTTCGTCGTCGACCCCGGCCGCTCCTACCTCGGTGACCGCCCGCCCGTGGCCACCCGCCGCCGCAACCGGGGCCGCTGACGTGGCCCGCCCCTCCTTCGAGATCGGGACCGTCCGGGTGCGACCCGGCCGAGGCCAGTCGCTGTCGCTGCCGATCACCCGCCTGGTCACCGGCGCCGAGGTCGACCTGCCCGTGCGCGTCGTGCACGGGCGCGAGGACGGCCCCACGGTGTGGATCGACGCCGCGATCCACGGCGACGAGGCTGTCGGCGTCGAGGTGGTGCGCCAGGTGCTCGCCGAGCTCGACCCCCGCACCCTGCGCGGCACCCTGATCGCGATCCCGATCGTCAACGTCCTCGGCTTCATGACCGGCAGCCGCTACCTGCCCGACCGCCGCGACCTGAACCGCTCGTTCCCCGGCTCGGCCCGCGGGTCGCTGGCCGGGCGGATCGCGCACCTGGTGATGACCGAGGTCGTGGCCAAGTGCTCGGTGGGCATCGACCTGCACACCGGCTCCGACCGGCGCACCAACCTGCCCCAGATCCGCACCGACCTCGAGGACCCCGAGACCCGCCGGCTCGCCGAGGCGTTCGCCGCGCCGGTGATGATGCACGCGCGGCTGCGCGACGGCTCGCTGCGCCACGCGGCTCGCGAGGAGGGCGCCAAGGTGCTGCTCTACGAGGCCGGCGAGGCCTGGCGGATGGACTCGTGGGCGATCGACGCCGGCGTGCGCGGCGTACGACGCGTGCTCGCGGCGCTGGAGATGACCGAGCCGGTCGAGGAGGAGCCGCCCACGCCCAGCCTCGAGAGCTGGCGCAGCGGCTGGGTCCGCGCCCGGGGCACCGGGATGCTGCACCTCGAGGCCGAGCTGGGCCAGCGGGTGGAGAAGGGCGAGCGCCTCGGTGGCCTCTTCGACTCCTTCGGCAAGCGGGTGCGACTGGTGCACGCCGACCGCGACGGCATCGTCGTCGGGCGCACCGAGGCCCCGCTCGTCAGCTCGGGCGACGCCGTGGTGCACCTGGCCGAGGTGACCTCGTGAGCCCGGCGACGCGCCCCGAGCCCGGGGTGCCCCGCGAGGTGCTGATGCTGCGCGAGCTGCACGCCCTGCTGACCTCGATCAGCAGCGCCGAGACGCTCGGTGAGCTGATGCAGAGCGTGGTGCAGGGCGTCGTCGACGTGCTCGGCTTCCAGATGGCGGTGGTCAACTACCTCGACGACGACGGCGTCCTCGAGGTGCTGGCCGTGGCCGGTGACGAGGACGCCCAGCGCTCGATGGCCGGGCGCCGGATGCCGGTGCAGGAGATCCTCGACGAGTTCGAGCTCGCCGACGAGTGGGGGCTGCTGCGCTTCGTGCCCCACGAGCGGCTGCCCGCCGACGTGCAGAGCACCTGGGTGCCCGACCTCGAGCCGATCGAGGGCCCCGACGCCTGGCACCCGATGGATGCGCTCTACGCGCCGCTGCAGGGCCCCGACGGCGCGCTGGTCGGGGTGCTCGGCGTCGACCTGCCCGTCGACGGGCGCCGGCCCGACGAGCTGGCCCGCCAGGTGCTGGAGATGTACGCCGTGCACGCCGGGCTGGCCATCCACCGCGCCCGCGCGCTCGAGCGCGAGCACGAGCTGACCGTGGGGCTGCGCGAGTCCAGCCGCTACCGCGAGCAGGTCAACGCGGCGGTGACCCACGAGCTGAAGAACCCCCTCACCTCGATCCTCGGCCACGTCGAGATCCTCCAGGACGCCGCCGGGTCGGCGCCCCAGCTCGGACGCAGCGTCTCCTCGATCAGCCGGGCCGCGCGCCGGATGGAGTCGCTGGTGGCCAGCCTGCTGACCCTGGCCCGTGTCAGCGACCCCCAGCAGCAGCCGGTGCACGAGAGCGTCGACCTCTCCGAGCTGGTCCGCGAGGCACACGAGCTGGCCGCGGTGCAGGCCGAGCGCGGCCGGATCTCGCTGCGCCTCGAGGGCGCCGACCGGCCGCACCGCACCACCGGCGACGCGCCCGAGCTGGCGATGGTGGTCTCCAACCTGCTCAGCAACGCCCTGAAGTACACCCCGGCCGGCGGCTCGATGCGCCTGGGCCTGGCCACCCGCGACGACGGCGTCGAGCTGACCTGCGCCGACACCGGCCAGGGCATCCCGCTCGCCGACCAGCCGGGCATCTTCGACGAGTTCACCCGGGCCCCGCAGACCGGCGACGTCGAGGTGCCGGGCAGCGGCCTGGGCCTGGCCATCACCCGGCGGGTGGTGCACCGGCACGGCGGCAGCATCGCCCTGGAGTCCGCCCCCGGCGCGGGCACGACCGTGCGGGTGCTGCTGCCGCTCGACGCGCCGGCCTGACCCCACCGGTGGTCCACGACTGACCGATCGGCGGAGGCGCCCTGACATCGGCGCCGGTCAGACTGCGGTCTCCCCCCACCCCCCTGGAGACCGCTCGTGCGTCCTTCGCCCGCAGCGTCGCGCCCCCGCGCGACGCATCGCCTCGCCGCCGCCGTCGTCGGCGTCGGCCTGCTCGCCGGCGGCCTGCCCGCCACGGCCGGCCCCGCCCCCCTCCCCACCTCCGTGCCGGCCCAGGTCCCCGCATCCGCTGCGGCGCCCACCGCGGCGTCGTACGACGCCCCGCAGCGCCGGCGCGCGGCGCGCGGCCCGGAGGTGGGGGTGCAGTTCCACGGCCTCTGGACCTCCTACACCGACGCCGAGCGCGCCACGGCGCTCGACCGGCTGGTCGACATGGGCGCCGGCTGGGTGCGCCTGGACATGTCGTGGTCGATGATCCAGCCCGAGCGCGGCCGCATCGACCCGCAGGGCTGGGGCGTGCGCTTCGTCGACCGGGTCGTCACCATGGCCTCCGACCGCGGGCTCAAGGTGCTGGCCACCTTCTGGCTGACCCCCGACTGGGCCGGCCCCGAGGCCGGGGCGCGCTCGCTGCCCGCCGACCCCCGCGACTACGCGAAGGCCCTGGCCTGGGCCGCGGAGCGCTGGCGCGGCCAGGTGCGCGCCTGGGAGGTCTGGAACGAGCCCAACAGCGAGGACTTCCTCACCGGCGCCGACCCGGCGGCGTACGCCGACCTGCTGTGCGCCGCCCACGACGCGGTGCAGGCCTCGGCCGCCGGCGCCACCCCGGTCGTGTTCGGCGGCACCATGCACAACGACTCCGACTGGATCGAGGCCGCCTACGAGGCCGGTGCCGGCGGCTGCTTCGACGTGATGGCCACCCACCCCTACCAGTCGCCCTCCGACACCGGGCCGATGTCGGGCTCCGGCGAGGCCGAGTGGGAGTTCTCCCACCTGGCGCAGGTGCGCGAGCTGATGCGCCGCCACGGCGACCGGCGACCGGTGTGGGTCACCGAGTTCGGCTGGTCCTCCCACCGCGACCGCGGCGACGAGCAGCCCTGGGAGCGCGGGGTCAGCAAGCGCCAGCAGGCCACCTTCACCGTCGCGGCGCTCGAGGCGCTGCGCACCCGCTTCCCGTTCGTGCGCAAGGCGTTCCTCTACAACGAGCGCGCCCGCACCGACGCGGGCCGGCACATGAAGGGCTACGGGCTGATGACCAACGCCCTGCGGCCCAAGCCGGTCTACCGCGCCGTGCAGGAGTGGGTACGCCGCTGACGCGGGCTCACTCGTCCGCGGCCTCGAGCATCCGCAGCAGCTCGGCGCCCATCTCCTCGACCACCGCGTGCAGGCCCTGGAGCGGGCGCACCATCACGGTGAAGTCGACGATCAGCCCCGACTCGTCCCAGGTGATCATGTCGACGCCCTGCACCTGCTTGCCGCCCACCAGGGTGCTGAACTCCAGCACCGCGGAGTCCTCGGCGACCCACTGGCGGTGGTAGCGCAGCCCCGGGCCGAGCACCGTGAAGGCAGCACTGAGGTAGCCCACGACCTTGTCGCGGCCCTCCTGCGGCGTGTGCACCGCCGGTGAGCGGAAGACGGCGTCGGCGGCGACCAGGTCGGGCAGGGCGGTGACGTCGCCCGCCTCGGCGACGGCGTGCCAGCGGGCGAGGGCAGCGGTGGCGTCCATGACCCCCATCCCACCACCAACCCCACCACAGCCCCACCACGATTCACGGGGCGTGCGCCGCAGGCGGCATCCTGCCCGGGTGGACACCCCCATCCCGGACTACCTCGCCGAGGTCCTCGCCGCGTGTGCCGCCGACGCCAGCGGCGCCGTCGCCGACTACATCCCCGAGCTCGCGCAGGTCGAGCCCGAGCAGCTCGGCGTGGTGCTGGCCACCGTCGACGGCGCGGTCTACGAGGCCGGCGACGCCGACGCGGGCTTCACCATCCAGTCGATCTCGAAGCCGTTCGTCTACGCCCTGGCCCTGCAGCAGCGCGGCCTCGAGGCGGTGCTCGCCCAGGTCGACGTGGAGCCCTCCGGCGAGGCGTTCAACGAGCTGTCGCTCGAGAAGGGCTCGGGGCGCCCGCTCAACCCGATGATCAACGCCGGCGCGATCGTGGTGCACACGATGCTCGGTGACCCCGGCGACCCGCAGGGGCGCTGCGAGCAGGTGCTGGCCGGGCTCTCCGCCTTCGCCGGGCGCCCCCTGGGCGTCGACGAGGCGGCGTACGCCTCGGAGAGCGAGACGGCCTTCCGCAACTACGCGATCGCCAACATGCTGCGCAGCCGCGACTCGATCGTCGAGGACCCCGAGGACGTGGTGGCGGCCTACACCCGGCAGTGCTCGGTGCGGGTCACCACCCGCGACCTGGCCCTGATGGCCGCGACCCTGGCCAACGGCGGGGTGCACCCGCTCAGCGAGGAGCGCGTCGTCGAGGAGTGGGTGGCGCGCCAGGTGATGAGCGTGATGGCCACCTGCGGCATGTACGACTCGGCCGGCGACTGGATCTCGACCGTGGGCTTCCCCGCCAAGAGCGGCGTCTCGGGCGGCATCATCGGCGCCCTGCCGGGCCAGCTCGGCATCGCGGCGTTCTCGCCCCGCCTGGACCCGCACGGCTCCAGCGTGCGCGGCGTCGAGGTCTGCCGGCGGCTCTCCGCCGACATGGGCCTGCACATGATGGACCCGCCGCAGCCGGCGCGCTCGACGATCCGCCGCACCCACACCGTGCAGTACGTCGACGGCAGCCCGGCGATGGTCGTGGCCCTGCACGGCTCGCTGCAGTTCGCGGGTGCCGAGCGGCTGGTGCGCGACCTGAGCGACGCCGACGCCGACGGGGGGCTCGCCGACGCGGTGGTGCTCGACCTGAGCCGGGTGCACTCGATCAACGACGTGGCGCGGCGGATGCTGCTCGAGACCGTGCGCCGCCTGCACCTCGAGGACATCCGGGTCACGCTCGTCGACCCCGAGACGACGCTGCCCGACCCCGACTGCGGCGACGGGATCCGCCCCGCCGTGGTCGGCACCGTGGCCGAGGCCGCGGCGCTGGGCAACAGCTGAGGCCCGCTCAGACCTCGGGCAGCCGCAGGGCGGCGACCACGTCGGCGTACATGCGCTGCTTGATGGTGCCCAGGGTGGTGCGGTCCTTGCCGGCCAGGTGCTCGACCCGCGCGGCGGCCGCCTGCGGCAGGTCCTCGAGGCTGGCGGTGGCGTCGACGATGCCGGCCGCGAGCGCCTCGTCGGCG
This sequence comes from Nocardioides cremeus, assembly GCF_030518195.1. GTDB lineage: Bacteria > Actinomycetota > Actinomycetes > Propionibacteriales > Nocardioidaceae > Nocardioides > Nocardioides cremeus. The sequence continues at coordinate 9,776 of NZ_JAULSC010000001.1, read as the reverse complement.
GGGAAGCGGTGCCCGGTCGTCATCGAGTCGACCGCGGCGCGGGGGCGGAGCGTCGACATGACCAGGGCGTTCATGCCGGGGCTGAAGGGGATGTGGATGTCGACCTCGGGCAGGCAGACGTAGCCACGGTCGTCGCGCATCACGCGGTGGTCGTGGGCCAGCGCCAGCATCGCACCGGCCCCGAAGGCGTGGCCGTTGACCGCGGCCACGGTCGGCACCGGCAGGGTCAGCACCCGCTCGAAGAGCTGCTGCACGCGCGCGACGTACTCGCCCAGGCGCTCGGGGTGAGCGCCGAGCCACTCGAGGTCGAGGCCGTTGGAGTAGAACTTGCCCCCGCCGGTGGTCACCAGCGCGGCCGGCTCGCTCGAGGAGGCCAGGTCGGCCAGGAAGCCGTCGGTCTCGTCGAGGAAGGCGGGGGTGAAGCGGTTCTCGTCGTCACCCAGGTGCAGCGTCCACAGCGCACCGTCCTGGCTCAGCGTCGGCATCGGCGCTCCTCTCGTCGGGGCTCATCAGAGCACACGACCGGTGCGCCCCGACGGGACACGTCCGGGTGTGCTCGCGACGCGCACGGCTCGGAACAATCGCGGTCGGGCCCGCGGTTGGGCCCGGTGTCGGGTCGCGGACCGCGGCCCGTCCCCCACGAACGTTCGAGGAGGACGCATGACGCGCATCATCATCATCGGAGGCCACGGCAAGGTGGCCCGCAAGGCGACGCCGCTGCTGGTCGAGGACGGCCACGAGGTCACGTCGGTCATCCGCGACCCCGACCAGTCCAAGACGATCACCAAGCTGGGCGCGGAGCCGGCGATCGCTGACGTGGCGTCGATGCAGAAGAACGACCTCGAGGAGCTGCTGCGCGGCCACGACGTCGTCGTGTGGGCCGCCGGCGCCGGTGGGGGCTCGCCCGAGAACACCTACGCCCTCGACCGCGACGCCGCGATCCGCTCGATGGACGCCGCCGCGGCCGCCGGCGCCGAGCGCTACGTGATGGTCTCCTACTTCGGCGCCGGGCCCGACCACGGCGTCCCGCCCGACAACGACTTCTACGCCTACGCCGAGTCCAAGACCCAGGCCGACGCGCACCTCGAGGAGTCGGCCCTGAAGTGGACGATCCTGCAGCCCAGCGGGCTGACCGAGGGCCCCACGACCCGCAAGATCGACGTGCACGCCAACGACGCCGGCCAGGTCTCGCGCGGCAACGTGGCCGAGGTGATCCGCGCCGTCGTCGGCTCCGACCCCTCCGCCGTGGCCGGGCTGAAGATCCCCTTCAACGACGGTGACTCCCCCATCGACGAGGCCCTGCGGCACGTGCGCTGACCCGGCTGCCGTCGCCGACGGTGTCGCGCACCCCTAGCCTGGGCCCGCCCGGTCCCGGGTGCAGCGACACCGTCGACGGAAGAGACCCATGAGCGACCAGTACGGCAGCAGCTACCCCCCGCCCCCCGAGGGACAGCCGGGACAGCCCGGGTACGGCGCCCCCGCCGGCGTCGGCGACGTCGCCTCCACCGGGGTGCGCATCGGCGGATTCGTGCTCGACGTGGTCGTGCTGGCCATCATCGCCGCCGTCGTCATGCTCCCCTTCGCCACCACGACCAGCGGCGGTGGCGAGATGGGGATGTCGGTCGGCGGCAGCGGGATGCTCGCCGGCCTGGTCGTCTCGGCGCTGTACTACATCGTGCCGACCGCGCTCTACGGCCAGACCCTGGCCAAGAAGCTGCTCGGCACCAAGGTGGTGCGCGTCGACGACGGCCAGGTGCCCGGCTGGGGCAAGGCGGCAGGGCGCCAGGTCATCCTGGCCCTGCTGAACTTCTTCTGCTACCTGCCGCAGATCGTCAACGCCATCCTGCTCGCCCAAGACCCGCAGCGCCGCGGCTGGCACGACAAGGCCGTCGGCACCCGGGTCGTCACGACCCGCTAGCCACCGGTCGGTCGGGTCTCCTCGCGCTCGACGATGGCGAACACGCGCGCGGGGAAGCCGGAGCCCTCGCGCGGCTTGGGCCAGGTCGCGACCACCAGGGCACCGGTGGCCGGTACCCGGTCGAGGTCGGCGAGCAGCTCGATCTGCCACTTGTCGGCGGCCAGGATGTAGGTCTCGGCGGGCGCGGAGCCGCCACCGACCACCGCGCCGGGGTCGGTGTCGGTCGTGTCGTGGCCGACGGCTGCGACCTCGCGCTCCTCGACGAGGCAGCGCAGCGCGTCCACGCCCCAGCCGGGGTAGTGCGCGACCCCGTCGGCGTCGCGGTTGGCCATCGCCTCGCCGTCGGGCCACCGGGCGCCCCACCCGGTCAGCAGCGCCACGAACGACCCCGGGCCGATGCGCCCGTGCTGCTGCTCGTGGGCCTCGATGTCGGCCGGGGTGACGAGGTGGTCGACGTCGGCGGCCACCTGCGCGCGTACGTCGACGACCACCAGCGGCAGGATCATCTCGGTGACCGGCAGCTCGTCGAGCGTGCGTCCCCCGCGCGCGAAGTGCGCCGGCGGGTCGACGTGGGTGCCCCACTGGCCGATGTGGGTGTAGCGGTGGGCCAGGAAGCCGGTGCCCACCGACCCGACCCCCTCGTCGAAGTGGAAGAGCGTCTCGCGCTCCTCGTCGGGGAAGGCGAAGTAGTGCGGGATGCCCGGCCCGAACGCATGGGTCAGGTCGACCCACTCGCAGGTCCGCAGGCGGGTCAGGACGTCGAGCAGGGAGTCGGCCATGTCGCGGATGCTAGCCGCGCCCGGGTCAGCTCGCCTCGAACCTGAGGCTGCCCCCGGCCGCCCGGTCGCACTCGTAGACGACGCTGGGCAGCTGCCCGACGGTGCCCACGGGCTCGCACCGGAAGCCGGGGCCCGACCGGTAGGCCTCGCCGCCGGCCTCCTCCGCGGCGCGGGCCACCTGGCGTGCGACGTTGCAGCCGACGCCGCTCGCGGTGATGTCGAAGGCACCGGCGTCGGTGTTCGGCTCGAAGGCCACGTCCCCGCAGTCGCGGGAGCGTCCACCGTTGCCCGGCGTCTTGGTGACCGTCGCGGTCGCGGTCGCGGTCGCCGTCGCTGTCGCCGTCGCGGTGACGGTGGCGGTGGCTGTCGCCGTCGCGGTCGGGGCGGGGGCGGTGTCCAGGTCCTCCTCGCCCGCGCACCCGGCGGCGGCCACGAGCGTGGCCGCGGGCAGCGCCAGGAGCCTGGTGGCGGGACGGGTCGTCGATGTCGGGAGCATGCTCACCTCCGGTCGTCGGCGTCGTACGGCCCACGGTGCCGCAGGCCGGCGGGCCTGCTCAACCCCTGTCACCCGTCCTGACGAACCTCACCGCGACACGCCACGGATCCGTGTGGGTCGTCAGGACCGTGGGCGCACGCGCACCTTCTGCCCGGGCTCGATGTCCACCCGTCCCTTGGCCGGCCAGCCGTTCCAGCGACGGATCTTCGTGCTCGACCGGTCGAACCAGCGCGAGACCCGGGCGACCGTCTCGCCCTCCTGGGCGCGGTAGATGCCGCGGTGGTTGGCGACGGGGCGGCGCAGCGGGGTCGGGCAGGGCGAGAGGGTGGGCGCGGTCCAGGCGGGGGCGAGCTCGCCGACCCACTTCGCGCAGGGCCCGTGGTCGAGGGCACGCGGCGAGCCGGCCCACCACGAGGTGCGCTTGGTGGCGCCGTTCCAGGTGAAGGACAGGTGGATGTGGTCGGTGTGCGGGTCCTCGCCGCCGTAGGGCTGCCACCCGGAGCCGGCGTCGTACCCGCGCCAGATCTTGCGGTTCCAGATCATGTACATCACCCCGAGCCGCCGGGCACGAGCCGCGGCCTCGCCCTTCACGCCACGCGTCAACCACGTGGTCGCTCGGCGGGCGATGCGCCGGTCCTTGGCTTTCGAGGCCCGCAGCGACCAGTCCCAGGCCCGCCCCTCCTTGTGCTCCGAGAGCCCGCCGCTGCTGCAGGACCGAGTGATCCCACCGCTGCCGCCCCCGAACTTGCCCAGCAGCAGCCGGCGCGCCGCCAGCACGCCGGGCTTGGCGACCGGGTCGCAGGAGACCTGCCCCTGGTACGTCGGGTAGGCGTCGACCTCCTTGGCCTGCGCGGAGGGCGCGGCGAGCAGCACCGATCCAGCGAGGACGGCTGCGAGGACGAGCGCCAGTGGGCGCGCAGGACTGGTCAGGGGCATGGGGGCTGCTCCGGGGGATGAACGACAGGGGGGAACCCCTGAGGGTATCCGCGGTGGGTCCGCGAGGGTGTGGAGTCGCGGATGAACCTGGTTGATACAGGACTCCACACTTCTCGGCGCGCTCGGCCGCGGCCAGTCCAGCGGTGCTTCGGGAGACGCCGGCCGTCGAGGACTCGCATCCTCAAGCGGCGATGTTGTGGCTATCGCTTGCACCGCACTACGTGATCCATTACGTTATGGAGAACGTAATGGATCGCACATAAGGAGCTACACATGACCTACATCCCGCTCATGGTTCACACGGACGACTTCTTGGACTTCGCGGCGACGGTTCGCCGTCGTGGTCTGGAGCGCGACTCAGCGTCCGGGCAGTTTCAGGGCGAGCACCCTTTTACGATGGCGGGGGCCGGACGCACTGACGCCGAGGTGCAGGACGGGTCTGGTTCGACTCGCGCGTTGCAGCCGTGGCTGGCGTGGAACCGCGAGACCTGTGAGGCGGCGCAGACGGCGCTGATCCAGCACCCGGCATGGCCGCGGGAGTCCTTGGAGAGGTTCGCTCGCTCCGAGTACGAGACGGTAGAGCGGTGGAAGCTGGTCATGGACCATTGCGCGGTGGAGCCCAACACGTTCTTCTCCACTTCTCAGGTCGTCGAAGCGACCACGCTGGAACTGAACCAGTGGCGCGACGCGCCCCGCAAGCTCCCCAACCACCTCAAGAAGCACTACCCCGAGGTCGTTCCGCTGGACTCTTGGCCGCTGGTTGCGGTTGGTGGACGCGAAAAACTCGGACTGACCCACGAGGTGTACTGGGCCATGACTGGTGATGTCGCCGAGATGTGGCGCGACATCCGCGGTCTCGAGCTCGACGGATCGTAGTAACGGCGCGCTACTCAGTCAGCACGCCGGCACGATGGACTAGGGATTTTCCGCGTTCCTGCCATCCGAGAACGCTGCCGTCGACGTCGGCGCTCGTACAGGCGAAGACCGTCACGGCCCAGTGCGCGGAGTCCACAGGCTGCCGTATAGACGAGTGACAGGTCCGGACGGCGGGCCCACGGCAGACCCCTGACCGCAGAGGTCAGTGCGCCATGTCGACGAACCGCGAGTAGTGGCCCTGGAAGGCGACGGTGATGTCGCGGGTCGGGCCGTTGCGGTGCTTGACCACGAGCAGGTCGGCCTCGCCGGGGCGGGTCGACTCCTTCTCGTAGGCGTCCTCGCGGTGCAGCAGGATCACCATGTCGGCATCCTGCTCGATGCTGTTGTGCAGCGCGATGCCGTTGGCGACGAAGTTGTGCACGCCGAGGACGGTGGCGTCGTAGACGGCCTGCTCGCCGATCGGCTCGACGCTGGCGATGGCGTCCCAGTAGACGTCGTTGGTGGCCAGGACCTCGAGGTCGGCGTCGCCGAGGACGCCGGCCACCTTGGCCAGCCGCTCTCGACTCGGCGCGTGCTTCCACATGGTCGAGCCGCCGAACGAGGTCCCCATCGCGGTGGCGAACTCGCGGTGCGTCATCTGGCGATCCGCCAGCTCCTGGCGCACTCGTCCCCACACCTCCTGCGGCACCGTGTCGAGGTTGGTGTTGGGCCGGACGTCGCGCAGCGCCGCCGCGAGGCGGGTGACCTGCTCGCCGCGGGCCCCGTGCACGCCGATGTCGTCGAGGAAGCGCAGCTGGTTCTCGGCGCCGACCACGTGCACCTGCCAGCCGTCGCGGTAGCCGGCCTTGCGGGACCGCTTGATCCGCGTGAAGACGTTGTAGCGCGCCAGGAGCCGGGCCACGTCGTCGGCAAGGCGCCGGCTGGTGGAGGCGTAGTAGACCCGGCCCATCCGCCGCTTCTCGTCGAGGTGCACGCACCCGTCGGTGGCCCACAGGTGGCGCAGGAAGAGGCCGACCTGCTCCTTGGGGAGTCCGAAGACCCAGTCGGGCACGAACTTCTCGTGGCTGCGGAGCCCGAAGAGAGCGTCCTCGTCGAGCCAGGCCGCGATCGGGTTGCGACGACCACGCGCCAGCCGGAACGGCGCCGGGAGCCGCAGCGTCGTCACCCGGGCCGCCGGGTAGTCGTCGCGCACGGCCGTGATGCCGAAGCGGCGGTGCGCCGCCTCCGCCACCGCGGCGAGGTTGGCCTCGTCGATGCTGGCGTAGCGCAGCGGCTGGCGCTTGACGAAGGATCCGTCGCCGAGCAGGTGCGCGAGCAGCACGACCTCGTCAGGGTCACGCGGCGTGATCTGCAGCGGCGGCGGCACGTGGCGCACCGACCCCACGCGGGAGCCGACGGTCAGCTCGGCGAGCGGCACCCAGCCGTCGTACGTCAGGAAGGGGTGGTTGCCGGTTGCCTCCACCGTGCGGCCCGAGGTCAACGTCACCCGGTACGTCGCCCTGGTCCCGCTCGGGAACGCGTGCGTCAGGGTGCGCGGCACCAGCTTGAGCCGCTCGTCGAGCGCCCAGACCGGGATGTCGGTCGCGCCCGTCTCCATCAGCTCGCCGAGGCTGATCTCGGCGTTGGTGTCGGCGCGCAGGAGCCGCGTCTCGGCGGTCAGGCAGCCCGATTCGCGGAGGTCGCTCATCGCCGGTCGCTTGTCGGCGCGCTGCTCGGAGCCACGGTTGAGCTGCGAGAGGGCGATGATCGGGACCTCGAGCTCCTTGGCCAGCAGCTTGATCTGGCGGGAGAACTCCGAGACCTCCAGCTGGCGCGACTCGACCTTCTTGCCCGAGCTCATCAGCTGCAGGTAGTCGATGACGATCAGCTGCAGGTCATGCTTCTGCTTGAGCCGCCGCGCCTTGGCGCGGATCTCCATCATCGTCATGTTGGGGCTGTCGTCGATGAAGACCGGGGCAGAGGAGACCTCGCCCATCTTGCGGGCCAGCTTGGTCCAGTCGTCGTCGCCCATCGCGCCGTTGCGGATGTGGTTCAGCGGCACCTTCGCCTCGGCCGAGAGCAGGCGCATCGTGATCTCGGAGCGCGTCATCTCGAGGCTGAAGAAGACGCTGGTCAGGTTGTTGTGGATCGACGCCGCGCGGCAGAAGTCCAGGGCCAGGGTCGAGTTGTGGGTCGGGATCATCGAGCGTCCCGCGAGGTAGAGGTGGTCCTCGTTGTCCACTTGCACGCAGCGCACCGGGACCGACTCGACCGGCCGTACGTCCGTCACGTAGCGACGTCCGATCCGCACGGTCGAGGTGGGTCGTTCCTCCTTGTGCAAGATGCGCTTGCGCTCGAGGCGAAAGACGTCGTCGGTCGTGGAGAAGTTCAAGATGAAGCAGGTGGACGAGTCCTCCGAGCGGCCCGCAACCCGCTTGGTCGTACGACCGCAGCGATAGCCCAGGCTCACCACCAGCTCGTACACATCATCAGCGAGCCGCTGGTTGGTGACGGCGAACTGACACGAGCCCACTCCCTTCACCACAGTCCCGTCCGTGTCCATCAGACCCGCGAGCAGCTCGCGTCGGGCTGCCTCGGAGGCACGCAGGTAGTTCATCGGAATGTGCTTGTTCCCCAGCACACCGAGGGTCCGCAGCTGGGCTTGGAAGCTGCCGTGGTCAGCTCGGCAGTCACGACACATCACGCCACCGGCGAAGGACCCACCGCAGTCGGGGCACGTCCGAGCCGCCATGTCTCCGCTGCGCTCGGGCAGCCGGATCGTGTACGACATGTTGCCGTGCGGCTCCACCCGCAGACCGCATCCCTCCAGGAACATCGGGATCTCATCGGTCTCGCAGGTGATGCGAGCGCTGGCGCTGTGTCCATCGCCCAACCAAGCACCCAGGGCGTATGGGGGAACCGGCAGGTCAGCGACGGACCCCGACAACGGGGCGGCGTTCAGCACGGCGTGATTGGCCCGTGATTCCCCGCCGACCCGGACCGTGGCTGCCATCTCCTGGGTGGTGACGACCTGGGAGTGGATCCGCTGGTTGCGGGCGCGGTTGTACTGGTTCGCTGCGGCCCAGCGCGACTTGCGGGCGGCCCGCGTCTCCGTCAACCACTGGTGCTCGGCGTCGGCGACGATCCGCGAACCGTCGGAGAACTCCACCTCGAAGCAGGGGCGCCCGGTCATCACGTCGGTGGCCGCGACGACTCGGGTCGGGCGACCCTCGGCGTCGTACAGGAGGTCGCCGACCGCCACGTCGCCCATGGTCGTCCACCCGGTCGGGGTCGGCAGCGGGGTGTCGAGCGCCAGCGCCTTGCCCATGGCGGGACGCGCCGCCACGATGATCATCTGGCCCTTGTGCAGGCCGTTGGTCAGCTCGTCGAGGTCGGCGAAGCCGGTGGGCACGCCGTAGATGCCCGACTCACGGTTGCCGATCGCCTCGATCTCGTCGAGGACGCCGTCCATGATGTCGGAGAGCGGGGCGTAGTCCTCGCCGGAGCGCTTCTCGGCGAGCTTGAAGACCTCGGCCTGGGCCTGGTCGACGATGTCGTCGACCTCGCCCTCGCCGGCGTAGCCGATCTGCACGATCTTGGTGCCGGCGTCGACCAGGCGGCGCAGCACCGCCTTCTCGCGCACGATCTCGGCGTAGTAGCCGGCGTTGGCCGCGATCGGGACGTTGGCCGACAGCGTGTGCAGGTAGGGCGCGCCGCCCACCTTCTGCAGCTCGCCGCGGCGCTGCAGCTCGGCGGCGACCGTGACCATGTCGACGGGCTCGCTGCGACCGTAGAGGTCGATGATCGCGTCGTGGATCGTCTCGTGCGAGGGCCGGTAGAAGTCGCCGCCCCGGACCCGCTCGGTGACCTCGGAGATCGCGTCCTTGCTGATCAGCATCGAGCCCAGCACCGACTGCTCGGCCGCCATGTCCTGCGGCGGCGTGCGATCGTTGGGACCGCTGCGCGGACGCTCGCCGGGAGCGTAGGAGACGGGGCCGTCGCCCCAGTCCTCGTACGGCGGCTCCTCGGCCGTGCGACCGCTCTGCTCGGTGATGCTCACGTGCTCTCCCATGCTGGTCCCGGATCGACCCCGTGCCGGCTGGGCCGGTGCCCACGACGCTAGGTCCGGCCACCGACAGACCGGCGCCGGACCGTGTGGAGACCGGTCCCGCACGACGTCTCGAGGACCTCGTCCGCGTGACCGTACGTGCCGATCGGCCGTAGCCGAAAGCCAGTTGTCCACAGGCCCTGGGGATAACTGCCCTGCACCCGTGGACGACACGCGGTGGCGTGTGCACTGCCTGGGGACACAGCTGTGGAAAAAGCGATCAAACCATGTCACACACACCCTCTGACCTGCGGCGATGCTTGTCCCCACCTGTGGACAGAAAATTGTGGCGCGGTCGTCTCGTTCACCGGCCCGTCACCTCGATGCCGCCCTGGAGGTTTGTCGACAATGGTTCCGCTAGCGCACTTTCCACAACTTGTCCCCAATTCGGGAGAGAGACCGCCGGCCGGTCTGGTCCGCCCGCCGCCTACGATCCGCAGGTGAGCCCACGACCCGGTCGATCCGAGCACCGGGCCACCGACCGCGAGATCTGGCGGCTGGCCGTCCCGGCCTTCCTCGCCCTGGTCGCCGAGCCGCTGTTCCTCCTCGGCGACGCGGCCGTCGTGGGCCGGCTCGGCACCACCGAGCTGGCCGGTCTGGGCATCGCCGCGGTGGTGCTGCAGACCGCCGTGGGCCTGTGCGTCTTCCTCGCCTACGGCACCACCGCCAGCGTCGCGCGCCGCC